>NZ_SRHY01000009.1 GCF_004565465.1 Lentibacillus salicampi | reverse complement strand
CATGTTTTTGGAACTTACATGTAGGAGGTTATTAGATTTAGGGATGACTGGCAAGGCTCTTTTTTTATAAACGGCAGTTGTGTACTTTTAGGCTGCCGAATTATGTACTTTTATTTTGCCATATACAGGGAAGGAACAGAAAATATACTCGCCCTGGAAGTATTGCGGCTTATTGAAAAATATCATGTGGAACAAATTTTTGCAGCAGAAATGCGAGATCGGTTGTCTGCGGCGCAAGTACTGGCAGGGGATGATGAAAAAGTAACCTCATGGGTCGAATTTGTGGAATCTAAATTAAGCGATTTAATGGAAAGGATAGAAGCTGTAAAATCATTGTCTGAGGAAACACAAACCTATTATACCAAAAAAGTGGCTAAGCAAATAACAGATATATTAGAGAGTGTCACGGCGGTTGAAGCCTTTGTTAAGAGTAATAGGAGACAACAAGCGATTTCAGAAGTATTTCTTCAAAATCTATGGAAAGAAAATGAATTTCAGGACAGCCCATTGGTTTTGAAGTATTTTGATACGATAGTTTAGGTGCCTGTTACTCCCCGAATTAGTAAGTTTTGTGTTCTCAAAAAATTATTTATTGTTTTGCAGGATGTTGGATTGTTTTGTCGAATTAGGTGATATAGATAATCTTTCTGTCCCCCAAAGAACCTCTATTACTTCGCTTCATTTTATTGCATTTCATAAATTATTAAAAAAGGAGACTCCCTTCAGAGGACAGAGTTAACATGTGAACGACGTCAATCCTTAATTTGCTGGGCACCAGATTACCTCGGGGGACTACCTGGTAGCCAACTAAACAAGCTGTATCGATGCAATCCGCGAAAAATACTGTGGTAATGCGTCTTTTGTGGCTTTTGTTTACCTATAGACTGTGTCGGATGTGAGTCAAACAGACTGCTGAATTCTACAGAGCGCTTTACTATTAATAAAAGTGAATCAGAAGAAACAACTATGGTTCAAGAAAATCTGAATTTCCAGGGGAGGAGGAACATGTGGAGAAATTCTTTATTGTGGGGATGTGGGTTATCTTCGCTCTATTATCTTTTTATATTTTTGTCTATTGGAGAAATAGGGAAGCGGTAAAAGATAAAGACACAATCCGTAAAACATGGTACTTGTTGTATGTTTTAGGAGCATTGGTATACTTAACTGGAAATCCCAATAGTCTGTTTACGAGCTGGCAAAATTATTTAGTAGTGTTAATTGGTTTCATTGTTGTTGATTCACTGATTTTTTTAAGCATTTATGTTTCAAAACTAGGTGGAAATGAATTACAAATACCGGGTGAGCAAATCGAAAGAACAGAGAATTATTGGATCTCGGCAAGCGGAAAAGTCGAGAACATGGAGCTTGTATTGAATTCGTATGAGTACATGCGTTATACTAGGGATGAGGAAGAGTATATTAATGAATTAGACAACTTCCTTAATGAGTTTGGGGAAAAAGAATCGTTGTTTATAGATGTTTTACCATATCATACGGAAAAGACGAAGGATGAACTACTGGAATCCATCCAACGACCAAAATCAAAAGTAGAAAGAATTCTGGATACAGGTAAAACTTACTTTTCACCAAAAGACAATCTAATGTTGCTTCCCATATTTGTATTGGAAAAAAGCTATATAGCGAAAGTAACCACCGAAATAGAAGACATCGAAATTCAAAACATAGACGGTAATATCATTAATATACTTTTGATGACTTATGTTTTAGCTGTTGAGAAACCATATCATTACGAAGGTGGTGTTGAACATGAAGGAGAATAATAAAAAGCCTGTGATTCAAAAGGGTGAACCACCAAGAAGGCGTTTGAATATCCCAATTGCTCATGTAGGAGAGAACCATAGCCAAAGGAGACTGCGAGAAGAAAACAGGAGAATTTTAGGTAAACGAAGAGCTTACGGATGGCGTGAAAAAGAGAGTGTCTATTAATGGTAAGAAGTTCACTTACTGTGGAGAAAATTAGGAATATCAGTATGATTATCATATGAAATATCAACGTTTTTGTACTGTTATTAACAGGGTAATTAACCAGGAAAATAACGTATTAAAAATCATTACTTTGTGGTGCTATTTTTGACATAAAAATAAAACAACTCAGTTCAATATGGCCTTAGCTGTTTCTTTATTTTTATTATTCCACAATCGGCCCGTTAATGTAATACTCACCCTTACAATGACGGTGGACTATCGGGAATTGTATTTGCAAGGATTATGTAAATAAGCAGATTAGCTGGTAAAATCATAAAAAGTATTCTTACTCCGAGAGATGAAATACCGAAATACTTAGCAATACCACCACACACACCAGATATAGCCTTGTCTGTTGAAGACTTTCGTAATTTATTTTGCACTGTCATTCCCCACCTTTTATATAACAATATAGCCTGACTAATGAACAAATTTATTCATACGAATAGGTAAGGGCTTGAAGTTATCGCTCCCTTTTCCCCTCGCCCACACCGCACGTGAGGCTTTCACCTCATACGGCGTTCCAACTAGTCCAATTCACTCAATTCTATGTCATAGAAATTTTGACCATCGACACTTTGAGCGTATAAGTTATCAAAACGATGTTGCATATTATAATACTCGTTGTGTCTCAGTTTCTTCCGTTTCAACAAGTCGGTGACTCCCTTCGGAGTTGAACCTCTATTAGTCATACAAGAACCTTGTTAATCGATAAAGTACTGCCATACATGGTTGAATGATTCTTCATTAGTCTAGTGGCTATTCCTCTATGTTGATTAGACATTTCATTGGTACTGTGCCACCACTTTCACTGATATAAAGATAAGTTATACAATAACTATTCTCATTATTGTTTTCCTTATCGACGCTTCATAAAGAGTAAGCCCTCCACGTTATCAGCTTACAACGTTGAATTATATCTATTATAGAATGAACTTAGGTGCTTCCTGTAAGCCTGTTAGCCGTTTATATGCCTGTAACATATCGTGGGCTTTCATAATTCCGATTCTTACTCAACCACTGCTAACCTCACATTTGGTGATATACACAGTTTCTATGTATTGCGCGTTTAGACCCGTACCTTCAGAAGTTTGTCAGCGTAACCTTTTATTATAGGTTGTATTGCATTCTCACCATATTCATTCAACTCAAGCATCATGATTTACACCACCCCCGCGGGTAGACTTTCGTCAGCTAAACTGCACTGTTACGGTAAATTCTTACGCCTTTTCACCGAGCTTTTAACACTGTCTTTCTTACTAAATCAAGTGCTAATCGACTAAGAGAGAACCCTTCCAAGCGTTACCTCTTCATTTGATTCTTCGATATAATCCTTCAATTCCCCAAAGGGAAATTGCCTAGCCTTTACCAGAGAAATGTAACCATTCTCCCTTTGAACTTGGAACGTTTCGCACCGGAATGGCGCCCGATTGTGGAAAACTATTCAGCCCCATTTCCCCGTTTTATAACTTTAATTAATTCACCAATCTTTTCATTTCTCTCCATATCCAACCTTGTTTTAACGTTCATAAACTTGATTACCTTAATCACAAAATAAATTCCAAATACAATAATTGCCAAGTAAAAGATTAAAGGTACAAAAGATAAAAGAAAAAATCCTCCATCAGTCATTTCCATTTTCGCCCCCTTTCTGTTAAGTCATATATACAATAACCTGGCCCGATTCAGGCACAATATATCTTCAACAACTGCGCCCTATAACGGAAGATTGGTTCTTCATTATTTGCTTGCTGAGATCATTAAAAACATCGGCCTCCGATTTTCATCTTCCATTTGGGGATCATTTTTTAACATTTCATCAGAAGGAAACGATTCTTTAACTGCATTAATAATAAAACCGGCATCAATTAAGTCATTCAAATATGTTGAAATTGTACGATGGTATTTTATAATATTTTCATTTAGAAATAATGCTTCACGCACTCCTTCTGTTTGATAATTATCAACTGGCCAATGCAGGCGATTCCCGTGTTCGTCATAGTACCAATCTTGTTCTTTTCGTGAAGTGAAAATTGGATGCTCAACAGAAAAAACAAAGCTTCCCGCAAACCTTAGAGAATCATAAACTTTTTCACAAATTGATTTAAACGGCTCAATGTAGTGAAAAGCAAGCGAACTGATTACTACGTCAAATTGGGATTCTGAAAAAGCAAAGTCTTCGATTGGTGCTTTGACGTATGAAATTAAGGGATCACTTGTTATTTCGCGAGCTCTTTGAATCATATTTTCGGATATATCTACACCCACGACAGAACTTGCTTGCTGCTCACGTGCGTATCGACAATGCCAACCAAAACCACAACCTAAATCAAGTACATTTTTATCTTTTAAATCTGGCATTAGTTCTCTTAATATATGCCATTCTCCAGCACCTTCAAATCCTTTAACAGAACGTGGCATTTGTTCATACGAAGAAAAGAAATTTGAATTATCATATTTATTTTGTTTCATTGTTAATGCATCTCCTCTTAATTAAAATAGCCTTCCTAAAACTAATATCACATACACCTATTTTAGGAAGGCTATACGTCTCCTTCTTACCATTCCTTTCACCTCATTATTTTTAATGTTAATACCGAAATTATTGTATTTAAAACCCTTCAAAACAATAAACCTAATTCGACAATATGGCCTCGATTGTTGAAAAGTGATTTGCTTTAATTCTATGCTATTTTCCATTACTTTTGAGATCCATCTTTCCTTTATTCTATAGTATAACAAATGAATTCACCATACAAAAAATGGAAAATTTCAGATTCAGTAAAATAGCGATTAAATTTACCTTGAATTTGCAATGGTTTTAACATTCCATTTGGAGCGCATTTTAACAGTGTATTTGAACGTCTGACAATATTTATTGTCAACAGACTAATTCACTTGCGAATTCATATGTGATTTAGTCTGTTAAAACATCCGAATCGTTGATATATCAACAAAAAATAACACACCAAATTCTATGTTTTTTGATGTGTTATTTGCTTTTATATTTTTGGTTTTCTCCACGGTAAGTGAACTACTTACATTAATGGGCGCTTTTTTATTAAAATTTCCTTTGTCGCATAGAATTCCCTCTGTCACATAAAGCTAATATAAGAATCAAAATTAGGTGGTGACAAAAGGTGAATGAACCGAAAAGAAAGCCTCTTAATTTGCCCCTGGCAAAAGTCGGACCGTCAAACAATCAGCAAAAGCTACATAAAGAAAACGAGACACTCATTCGAAGGTTACGTACCAACCGCTCCAAGCGACAATATAAAACGAACCCAAACAAATCTTTTTTAATCGCTGAAGAAATCCTAGAAGACATTATTTCCGAGGGATATACTGAAAATAATATTCTGAAGGAGTTCAGAAACAGAATTTCCGAGTTGGACTGAATGGTTTACGTACCTGTCACTTCCCGGATTTTGTTGGATTATATTATTTTGGTATTCTCCCGGTGTTTAGTGCATCTGCTGAATCGTTTGGTATAGATCCCATCACAATAGTCCGTGCGGCAATTATAGGCAAAGACAGTTGATTTACCGGTTAGTCCACGGATAAGCTTGATTTTCTTGTTAATTGTTAATCGGTCTGGCCGGAGTTGAGCTTGGCGACCTGCAGAAAAAGCGATCCCGGTTGCATTTGCAATAACTATTGTCATGTCGATTGTTTTGTTGTGCTTACAGATTTTGGATACCTGTTATGCGGGCATGCTTTATATGGTTTCTCAAAGGGTGTTTATCTGAAAAGATGTTTACTCAAAATGGGCTAAAAACTTTTAATTTGACCACTAACCTGTGGATACTATCGTAAAGGTGCCCTATATCTGGCTTCTTGAGCTTCTTCCTCTGAACATTTGGCGAGGGGCTTAGGCTTTAAGTTGTAGTGATGCCTTGGTTAGGTGACTGTCACTTTTTGTTGTGCCAAGAGCACCGCAAAAAGATTTCCCTTTATCCATTTGTGGCCCAAATTCGTGCGGAAAGCTATCGGTTCTAATCAATTTAATAGTAGATTTCCGCTCCTGGTCCGACTGGGATTCCGAGTAGTATCCAGATAAACAGCAGGATAACCCAGCTGATTAACAATGCCACGGAATACGGAAGCATCATAGAGATTAATGTGCCAATCCCAATTGATTTATCATATCGCTGTGCAAACGCAATAATCATCGGGAAGTACAGGAGAAGCGGCGTAATGATATTGGTTACCGAATCCGAGAGGCGGTAAATGACGGTCGTAAATTCCGGTGAGTACCCAAGATTCATCATGATGGGTACGAAGACTGGAGCCAGAATAACCCATTTGGCTGATGAACTTCCAATAAAAAAGTTGATTCCCATTGTAATGAGAATAAATACAAGGATTAGTCCGAACCCGTCAAATCCTGTATTGTTCAAAAACGCCGCACCTTTGATAGCAATCACTGTTCCCATGTTCGTTTCCCCGAAGTAGGCTATGAACTGACCAGCTGTAAATGCCAGTGCAATATAACCACTCATGCTGGCCATTGTCTTACCGAGAAACTGAGTCAGATCCTTGTCATTTTGAATGACTTTTGTGGTTATGCCGTAAATCAGACCCGGAACAAAAAATAATATGAAAATGACAAACACGAGCGAATCAAAAAATGGTGATTCAAGATATTTTTCATCCCCTCTGAGTGGACCTATAGACAGGTAAGCCATAACAGCGGCAGTGATCAGGAAGCCTACACCAGCGTAACGCATTCCTTTTTTTTCCTGGACTGCTAATGTTTCAATGTCCTCTTCTGTACCGTTTCCTTCGTAATTTCCAAGACGCGGTTCAACAATCCTAGTAGTTACCCATGTACCGACTGCTGTCACGAGTACGACTGATACCATAGCAAAAAACCAGTTCATGGATACAGCAATTGTATCCGCATAAGCGGGGTCAATGGTTGCAGCAGCTTCTGCGGTAAGTTCGGCAAGAATGGCATCTGTTGATGTTAAGAACAGATTGGCACCAAACCCGCCGGATACCCCGGCAAATGCTGCCGTTAACCCAGCCAACGGGTGTCTCCCTAATCCAAGAAACAGAGCGGCACCAAGCGGCGGCAAAACAATATAACCAGCATTCACCGCAATACTGGACATTACGCCGGCAAACACAAGGGCAGCCGTTAACAGTTTGCCTGGAAACGAGAATACAGTGCCTTTAAGTGCTGCCTGCACAAGTCCGGTTTGTTCTGCAAGTCCGATCCCGAGCATCGTTACAAGAACCGCACCAAGCGGGGCAAATCCAATGAAGTTATCCACAGCATTTTGGAAAATATACTGCAAACCATCAATCGTTAACAGATTATTCACCGTGATAACTTCACCGGATGTAGGATTGGTCACCGAAACACCGGAAAAAAGTGCTGATGACAAAATAACAATGAGCGCCAGTAGTGCAAACAGTAACAATGGTGATGGCAGTTTATTACCCACCCATTCAATCCCATCCAATATGCGAAACAAAATTTTGTTCGATCCGGATGTTTTTTCGTGGTGATTAGCCATAAGCATTGCCCCCCTTTAAACCCAAGTAATATGATAGGATATTAGACTACCAGACAATTTTTTGAAAGTCAAAATTCTGTCAGGAGATGAGCTGGCAGTCTGCTTCATTTCTATATCTCCTTCAACATGTTAATATGGAGGTTACACGGAGCGAACGAAAGAGGTGGAATTTATGACGATGCTGGTGGATTATATCATTGCCCTTACAAATTTATATGGCTTGGTTGCCAAAGAGAAAGTTGTTGAGATATACAATATGCAAAACGATGGAAACGTTGGAGCAGCGGATGTCGATGACGAGGTAAACAATTATGCGGATGAACTTACCAAAAACTTTGTTGAATTCCATGGAGACTATTTTGTAAATCAGGCCATCATGGAATTTGAAGAATTCGAACAGGAATTGGCAAAACGCCAGGGCAAGCCATTCTACATCCCGAACCAAAAAGAACTGTTAAGATACAAAGATGATTTCTATTTTGAACGGACGAAGGTCAAGGAACATAATGCAGGAGCCTGTCACCTCCCGGATTTTGTCGAATTATATTATATGTATGGGCTGTGGTTTAACACTGCTGCCCTTTCTTTGTATTGACAAGCAATTATAACAAATAGTCCGCTGTCTGCCCTAAAGAGAAACCGATTTCTTGATTTACATAAAATTATTTCGAAAAAGTATTGATTTTCATAGATAACAATCATATAATGACATAAGAAAGCGGTTTCCTTTAAAAATGGAGGCCTTTTAATATACCGTTAAAGGAAAACGGTTTCCTTGAATCTGTCAGGGCTTATGATTATAAGAAGTATACGGGGGTTGATAGACTGTTTATTTAATTGGATATGACAGATGGCAGTTTATGCAAAACATAAAAGCATTTACAGGAGGGGACGTTTCATGAGAAAAAGCAAGTGGCTGCTTATGTTTATTATGGTGCTTGCTGTTGCTTCTACACTGGCAGCATGCGGAGATGAGGAAGCAAGTTCCGAGGGTGATAGTGAAGACGTGACGTTGAAATTTTGGACTTTCGGTGCAACAAACTATGAAGAACTGGCAAAAGAATATGAAAAAGAAAATCCGGGCGTGACCGTAGAAGTCAAGACGTCGGAAAATGCTGATCATCACAATAGCTTATTCACTGCTTTGTCAGCAGGTACAGGGGCACCGGACTTGGCAATGGTGGAAATTGATCAGTTGGACCGGTTCAAAGAAGCACAGGATCGATTTGTGAACTTATATGAACTCGGTGCGGAGGAGATTCAAGGTAACTATTTGGACTGGAAATGGCAAATCGGTGAAAATAATGAAAACGATTTCCTTTTTGGTTTGCCAACGGATATTGGGCCGAAAGTGATGTTTTACCGTACTGATTTATTTGAAAAATCCGGCCTTCCGACAAACCCGGATGAAGTACAGAATATGATCGGGTCCAAAAATGATTTGATCCAGGCTGGTGAAACGATCAAAGAAGAAACAGGAAAACCGCTTGTGGACAGTATGGAAATGGTCTATCGTGCGGTAATCGATGGCGCAACAGAGAGCTATTATGATGAAGAAGGCAATCTGTTGGTGGAAGAAGAAGGAAATGCAGTTAAAGAAGCGTATGATTTGGCGGTTGAATTTAATGAACATGGTCTGGTCGGGTCCTATGAAATGTGGAGCCCAGAATGGGGAGATGCAGTAAACGGCGGGGATTTCGCCATTGAAATGGGGGCAGCATGGCTGAAAGGCTGGATGAGTGATAATGCCCCAGATGCAGAGGACCAATTCCGTGTTGCAAAACTGCCTGAAGAATTTGCGGGCAATTGGGGCGGTTCCTACATCACGATCCCCGGAGAAACAGATGATAAGGAAGAAGCTTATAAGTTTGTCAAATGGCTGACATCACCGGACAATCAGCTGAATTCTTTCAAGAGTGATGCAGGTCTTTTCCCATCAACGCCGGAAGTATACGATAGGGAAGAATTTAAAGAAATTGAGGATGATTATTTCGGCGGACAAAAGACATCACAATATTTTGCTGATGCAGCTACGGATATAAGCTTCGTCTATAAAGGGAGTAAATATATACCAACGCAGGACGAAGTATTGAATGCTTTGCAGAATGTTTATGATGGTGCTGATCCCGATAAAGAGTGGGAAGCGGCAGTGCAGCGGATGAAAGATGTAAGCAAGCGATAATAGCTCGCAGCATGCGTGGTGCTTGACGGCAGCATATTTCTTAGCTGTCTTTAGATTGTATCAGTCATCCATTGATATGGTGATTAACGCCATATCAATGGGTGTTTCAGAAAGAAAGGGGAGTAAGATGGGGTTGAAACGTAGTCGGAAGTACCGCTCCGAGGAAACAAAAGATAAAATTAGTGCCTATTTGTATATTTCACCTTTCTTCATTATTTTCGCGATTATTGGACTTTATCCTGCTATTTTCAGTATTTTTTTGGCGTTTCAGAAATGGAATGGACTTGGGGAAATGGAGTTCGTTGGGTTACAGAATTTTAGTGTTGTTTTGCAGGATCCAACATTTTGGAAGTCGCTCTATAATACGATTATCATGGGCATTTTAGGGACGGCTCCACAGATTATTGTCGGGATTATTTTAGCATTCATCCTGAATCAGGCCTTTTTGAAATTCAGAAATACCTTTCGCGCCATGATATTTCTGCCGTATATTACGTCCATGGTAGCGGTGGCATTGGTATTTGGTGTATTTTTCAGCAGTAATGAAACAGCTTTGGCTAATTACACCCTTCAATTATTCGGCATAGATCCGGTCAATTGGAAAACGAGTGAATGGGGTGCCAAAATTGCGATTTCAATTATGGTCTTTTGGCGCTGGATTGGTTATAATACCATCATTTATCTGGCGGGTCTGCAAAGTATTCCGAAAGATCTGTATGAAGCAGCCAGGATTGATGGGGCGAATGTTTTCCAGCAATTACGCTATATAACGATTCCGTTATTAAAGCCGTTTATTATTTTAACCGTTTTCTTTTCAACGGTTGGCGCATTGCAGCTGTTTACTGAACCGACTGTATTCCTTGGATCTTCCGCATTCAGTCGGACGGAAGCAATGACCGTTGTCATGTATTTATATCGCGATGCTTTCAGTTTGCAGTCGTTTGGAACGGGCTCGGCAACGGCGGTCATCTTATTAGCCATTATCGTGATTGCATCCGCCGTTAACACCTATTTGTCATCAGGAATCCGAAAAAGGAAAAAGGGGATGAGAACATGAGAAAAGTCAAAGCCGGGCGATTTTTTGTATATGTCTTTCTGATCATCGCTTCTTTCTTATCGCTTTTTCCATTTTATTGGATGTTCGTCATGGCCACAAGGCCGAGTGCCGCTTATAATTCGATGCCGCCGACGATGACACCGGGAACACAATTGGTGGAAAATTTCCAAAAGGTATTGGATAAAATACCGTTTTTCGGCGCGATGCTGAATACACTGATTCTTTGTCTCGTTGTAACGCTGGTCGTGTTACTGATTAGTTCGTTAGCGGGGTTTGCCTTTGCGAAGTTCAAGTTTCCGGGAAAAAACGTCCTTTTCGTGGCTATATTACTGACGATGGTGATCCCTCCACAGTTGGGGCTGATTCCACAATACTTTTTGGTCGCAGAGTTTGGCTTGTTGGATACACTAATAGGCGCTATGGTGATATTTTTCTTAAATCCGCTGGGAATCTTTTTGATGCGGCAATATATTTCCCAGTCCGTATCGGATGAATTAATCGAGGCGGCAAAACTGGATGGCTGTTCCAATTTCCGTATATTCTGCAGTATCGTTTTGCCCATTATATTGCCGGCCTTTGCAACGTTAGGAATTATTGTATTCACGGCAACATGGGGGGAATTTTTATGGCAATTTACTGTTCTTCGCGACCCCGATATGTATACAATACAGGTAGCACTTTCTTCGATGAACACTACAAGTAATGTGGACTTCGGAATGCTTTTGTCTGGTGTGTTCTGGGCAACCATTCCACTGGTGATTGTGTTCCTGATGTTCAATAAGCTGTTTATCTCGAGTATTACGGAAGGTTCCGTGAAATAAAGAGAAGACTTGAGGGAAAATAATTGAAACTTACAATCAAAGATATCGCAAAGATGGCCAATGTTTCCCCGGGAACTGTTTCGAAAGTGATGAATGGTTCGGGGAATCTCAGCTTACAAACGAAGAATAGAGTCAATCAAATTATTGAGGAGACGGGTTATCAGCCAACGTTTTCAGCTAAGTCTCTGGCAACTAAAAAGTCAAATTTAATAGGGTTAATCTTTGCTGGGGATATCAATGCGGAAATGAATCATCCGGTTTTCAACGAAGTGGTGAATGCTTTTAAAAATGACGTAGGAAAACTCGGTTATGACATCCTGATTTTCTCCAATAATCAATTTCGTAACGGGGAAGAAGATTACTTGTCCAGGTGCAACCATTTTCAATTGGATGGATGCCTGATTATTGCAGGTGATCAAATTGAAGAGGCTGTTGCGGAGCTGGATCGTAGTGATGTGCCTTGCGTTGGGATTGACTTAGAATTGAGCGGCCAAAATTCAAGCTATATAACAACCGATAACCGCAAAGTTTCTGAATCAGTTGTCACACATTTGTATTTGCATCAGATACGGGAAGTGGCGTTTATAGGTGGCCCAAGAGATTCCTTCATCTCCAGGATCCGCAGAGAAAGTTTTCAGTATTACATGGATTCTTTTGGTATGAAGATCCGGGACGGTTGGGTGCAATACGGGGATTATTTTGAAGACAGCGGTTATGAAGCGATGAAACATATCTTAGACAGTGAAACGCTGCCGGAAGCGGTATACGCAGTGTCCGACAAAATGGCTTTTGGAGCTTTAAGGGCATTGAAAGAACACCATTATGCTGTGCCTGATGATATAAAACTGGTTGGTTGTGATGATATTGAGGCGTGCGTCTATAGTGTTCCGGCACTTGCTTCCGTGAGACAGGACAAAGAAAAAATGGGGAAAATGGGTGCGCAAATGCTGCACGATCTGATTAATGACGTGGCACAGCCTAATTCGATTAAGGTGGATCCGGAGTTGATTGTACGTGAGTCATGTTCATTTGATTAATTGAGTACCTGCTTCGGGTGGTGGGAATGTTTGAGGTAAATAGAAAAGCATCAGGAAATTGAAGAGGATATGGAGTGGAAGCATGATGAATGGGTATTTGGCTATTGATATTGGTGGAACCTTTATCAAATCAGGAATTGTTAATGAAGCGGCATCCATTTCTAAACTGAATAAAACAAAAACACCGGAAACTTTGGAAGGACTGCTGGATGCAATTGACCGGCTTCGTGAAACGCATTGTGAAGTAAGGGGAGTCGCAGTCAGTTGTCCGGGTGCTGTCTCGGAAAGCGGGGAGATTAATGGAACTAGTGCGTTGCCGTATCTTCATGGGCCAAATATTAAACAGCAGATTGAGGATCGGACCGGGCTTCCGGTATTTATGGAAAATGATGCGAATTGTGTCGGTTATGCGGAGATTTGGAAAGGCAAGGCACAAGGAAATAAAGATGCGCTTATCCTGGTTATTGGTACTGGTGTGGGTGGAGCCCTGATTAAAAACGGCACGGTGCATAAGGGAGCGAATTTGCACGGTGGTGAATTCGGTTATATGTTAATCCCCGCAGATTCCCCGTCCGGATATAAAACACTTAGTGATACCGGTGCTACGGGCGCGTTAATTAATCAGGTAGCTCTGCGAAAACAATACAGTACAGTTGAGTTGACGGGTGAGGCCATTTTCATTAACGCGGAGAAGGGAGATAAAGTATGCCAGCAGGCGATTTCTGATTTCTATCGATCACTGGCATTGGGAATATATAATCTGCAGTATATGTATGACCCGGAAGTGATATTAATAGGTGGCGGTATTAGCGCGCGGGATGATTTGATTGCTAATATCAATTCAAAACTTGAAGATATTCTCAGTGGGTTGCCAGGCTCAACGGTTAAGCCAAATGTTGAGACGTGCGAATTCCGGCAGCATGCCAACTTATTGGGAGCCGTGTTTGGTTATATGCGCAATATCTCGCCGGTTTCAAACTAATACGATAAACAGAAAATGTGGAGTGGAGCTGATAAGAAATGGATCATAAACATAATGATGCGTTTCCAAATAACTTTTTATGGGGGTCCGCATCAGCGGCTTATCAAATTGAAGGAGGGTGGAACGAAGAAGGGAAAGGTCCTTCTGTCTGGGATCATTTTACCAGGATTCCGGGAAACACATTCAAGGGTACTAATGGTGACGTCGCGGTTGATCACTACCACCATTACAAAGAAGATGTTGCGTTGATGGCGGAAATGGGATTGAAGGCGTATCGTTTTTCCATTGCGTGGAGTCGTATTTTTCCGGATGGTAATGGCGCGTTAAATGAACAGGGAATCCAATTTTACGAGCGCCTGATCGATGAGCTGCTGGGTCATGAGATTGAGCCTATCGTGACGCTATATCATTGGGATCTTCCTCAGGCGCTGCAGGATCAGTATGGCGGTTGGGAATCCCGTCAAATCATTGAGGATTTCAACCGTTATTGTGTGACCTTATTCGAACGGTTTAAGGATAAGGTAAAATATTGGGTCACGTTGAATGAACAAAATGTTTTTATCCGTTTAGGGTATGAAGAAGCCAAGCATCCACCAGGGGTTACCGACCGCAAGCGGATGTATGAAGCCAATCATATTGCGAATCTGGCTAATGCCAAAGCAATTGCTTCGTTCAGGGAAATTGTTCCTGATGGCAAAATAGGTCCCAGTTTTGCCTATGGGCCTGCTTACCCTTATTCCAATGACCCGGGAGACGTTTTGGCTGCCGAGAATGCGGAGGAATATTTGAATGGTTGGTGGCTTGATGTTTATTGTGATGGGGAGTATCCAAAAACAATTTGGAAGTACCTTGAACAACGCGGATTATCGCCAACATTGGAAGAAGGGGACACTGCACTGCTCAAATCAGGAAAACCGGATTTTTTAGGTGTGAATTATTATCAGACGGGTACATTCGCGGAAAGCCCGCTGAATGATGTATTTCAATCGAGTAAGGAAAATCATGATGGCAAAAAAGGTCAATTTAAAGAAAGTGGCATAGCCGGGTTATTTAAGCGAAAAAGGAACAATACGCTTGAAACAACGGATTGGGATTGGGAAATTGACCCCATCGGATTAAGGATTGGCTTGCGGCGTATCACGAGTCGCTACAGGCTTCCGGTCATGGTGACGGAAAATGGCCTGGGAGCTTTTGATAAACTTGAAAAAAATAATGTTGTTCAGGATGACTACCGGATTGATTATATTCGCCAACATATTGAACAGTTACAGGCTGCGATTACGGATGGTGTCGATCTGATTGGATATTGTACCTGGTCATTTACCGATCTGCTTAGCTGGCTGAATGGCTATCAAAAACGGTATGGTTTTATTTACGTGGACCGGGATGAAACGGATGAAAAGGATTTGCGACGGGTGAAGAAAAAGAGTTTTGATTGGTATCGGACGGTAATAGCGACTAATGGAGGAAACTTGTAAAAATTATATCCTTTCATGAAGTCTCCTCCTCGCGTTTTATTAAAAAAAGTTGCCGGTGTGACGAAACTGGTGGCTTTTTTTATTGCCTGATTTTATTGGCATTGAACCCTCCCCTCGAATAGATTCATAATGTTCAAACGTATTAGAAAAGCAATTTTCACTATTTTGGCATACAATTTTGGCGTTAATTGTTCACTGAACGTCACTGAGGTTCACTGAGCTTCACTGAAGCCACTCAGTTGATGAAATCGGATTTGTCAGTCATTAGGAGCTTTTGTAGACTATATGTAGTTCATGCGCATGGATTGATCAAGTTGATTTCATCAGTCGTTAAGAATTAAACAGGAGGGTTTCAGATGTCGCAAAAGTCTGCTGGCAAGAAGCAGAAACAACGTCGTATCATTGACACCGACGTCCATGAAAGGGCAACCTACGCGGATCTTGTCCCATACTTAGATCATCCATGGAAACGATATATAACAGATAATCATTGGATGCAGGAAAAACATATGCCTTACACACAGCCAACGGTCGCGGGTGTCGATCGGGCGGATGCTGTCACACCAGATGGGGGTGCTGCAGGCACGGATCTCAGTTTTATGCAACAACAATTACTCGACGCGGAAGGGCATGAATACGGTATTTTAACCGGTGCTCTAGACCCGTCACCGTCGTCCATGCATGGTTGGTACGAAATGGCCACAGCCTTGGCAAGTGCTTATAACGATTGGCAAATTGAGAATTGGCTGGAAAAGGATGACCGTTTATACGGCTCGGTCCACATTGCGGCGCAGGATCCCCAGCAAGCAGTACGTGAGATCGAACGGGTCGGTTCTCATCCGAAAATGGTGCAAATCCTGCTGCCGATTGATAAGACGCCGTGGGGGGATCCATTTTACCATCCCATTTATGAAGCAGCCGAGCGTTATCATTTATCCATTGGGATGCATCATAATGAACCACCTACCCATTTCGGGGAATGGCCGCGTTACTTCATCGAGTGGCATACGATGCTGCCGACCGCGCATATGATTGAAGTTTCCAATATGGTGTTTAATGGCGTTTTTGATAAATTCCCTGGCTTACACCTGATTATGATTGAGGGTGGGTTCACGCATGCCCCGCATTTAATGAAAAAGATGGATCAGCAGTACAAGGAACTTCGTCATGAGATTCCTTGGGTGAAGCGGATGCCGAGTGACATTATGCGGGAGCACGTTCGGTTCACAACACAGCCTGTGGAAGAGATGAACCAGAAAGAATTTATGCAGTATATTGATCAAATGGGGTCGGAGGATATGGTCTGTTTTGCAACGGATTATCCGCATTGGGATTATGATTCCCCATTGGAGGCACTTCCTAAATTGGATGAAGCGCTGGCGGAAAAAGTCTATTCCGAAAATGCGCGGGCGTCCTATCCAAAATTGCCCCAAAAACAAGGGAGTGTGACATGATGAAAGAAGTTGTATTAAAAAAAGAAGATATTGAGCCCGGCAAGATGAAAAGTGCGTCATTAGGGAAGATTCCGATTGTTGTTTGCCGCACGAAAGACGGGGAATTCTACGCGTATGCCAATCGTTGTCTGCACCAGGGCGCTCCGCTTTCAGAAGGTGCTTTAGTTGGTGATACCAAACGGACGGATGTTCATGGTAACTATGAATATATTAAAGAAGGTGAAATCCTTCGTTGTCCGTGGCATGGGCTTGAATATGACATTAAAAATGACGGTTGCATGCTGGCTGAGCCTGACAAAAAGTTACGCAGTTTTAAAGTAACCATCGAGGATGACTATGTGGTCGTACACAAATAAATCTGCCAGAGGATGCATGAGGTGAACGCAATGAAAAAGATGTTGATCAATGGCGAATGGGTGGAAGCCAGTTCCGGCGAAACAAGGGATATTATCAACCCTTACAATCAGGAAGTCATTGCAACGGCAGCTGAAGGAAATGAACAGGATGCGAAACGCGCGATTGCAGCCGCCCGGGAGGCTTTCGATTACAAGGAATGGGCTGCAATCCCTGCTGCCGAACGTGGTAAGATGGTCCATCAGATTGCCAATCTGATCGAACGGGACCAGCAAGAATTAGCTGAGCTTGAGTCACTCGACACGGGTAAAACAGTCGAAGAAAGCCTTGGGGACATGAATGATATCGCCGGGGTTTTCCGCTACTTTGCGGAAATGGCGGATAAGGATGGCGGGGAGATCATCGAGTCGCCTATCCCCCATTCCACCAGCAGAGTGGTTCATGAACCTGTCGGCGTCTGCGGTCAGATTACGCCGTGGAACTATCCACTCTTGCAGGCATCATGGAAATTGGCACCGGCCCTGGCGGCGGGGAATACACTCGTGATGAAGCCGAGTGAAATTACGCCGCTTACATCGGTGAAAACTTTTGAGTTAATGGAAGAAGCCGGCGTTCCGGCAGGTGTTGTCAATCTTGTGCTCGGTTCCGGTGACAGCGTTGGCGCAGAGCTTTCCGGGAATCAAGATGTCGATCTGATTTCCTTTACAGGCGGCATCCACACCGGCAAAAAAATCATGCAGGCTGCCAGCTCCAATGTAAAGAATTTGGCGTTGGAACTGGGTGGTAAGAATCCGAATATTGTTTTTGCCGATGCTGAATTTGAAACAGCTGTCGACCAGGCGATGAATGCTGTATTTTTCCATGCCGGACAAATTTGTTCAGCGGGCACCCGTCTGCTGGTTGAAGAGAGCATTCATGATGATTTTGTCAATGCGCTCGTCAATCGCGTGAAAAACATCAAGCTTGGCAGTGGGTTTGATGCATCAACCCAAATGGGCCCGCTCATTTCCAAAGAACATTTAAGTAAAGTGGTCGATTATGTTGAAAACGGCAAAAAAGAAGGCGCAACAGTTGCTATCGGTGGTGATCAACCTCATGATCCGGAGCTGCAAAATGGCTTTTTCTATTTGCCGACTGTATTGACCAATTGCACGACAGACATGCGTGTTGTGCAGGATGAAGGTTTCGGCCCGGTGATTACGGTGGAATCGTTCGCGCGTGAGGAAGAAGCTGTCCGACTTGCTAATGATTCCATTTACGGTCTTTCGGGCGGTGTTTTTACCAATGATATTGCCAAGGCTGAGCGCTGTGTCCGAAAAATGCGGATGGGCACTGTCTGGATCAACGACGTGAACCTATACTTCCCACACGCACCTTGGGGCGGCTATAAACAGTCCGGAATCGGTCGTGAGCTTGGCAAAACGGGACTGGAAGAATATCAGGAAACGAAGCATATTTTTCAAAACCTGAAGCCTGAACCGGTCAACTGGTTTTAGTGTAGAAAGTTGCTGCGTTGCAAACAGAGACAAGTGAAATGAAAAATCAATTGCGAGGGGGATAGCCATGCCACAATCAGAGGGGATAGATCCCGTGTTGAATGACGCTTATATGTATGTGTGTTCAAGCTCTGAACTTGAAGAAGATGATCTTTTTGAGTGTGAAATAGGAACGGAGACGATTGTTGTCGGCCGGGGCGAAGCAAACGTGTATGCCGTGCAGGGAATATGTTCGCACGCGCATGCTGAGTTGGTTGACGGGGAATTGGATGGCACGTGCCTGACGTGCCCGCTGCATTTTGCCTGCTTTGATATCCGTGATGGTTCGGTGCTGGAAGGACCGGCGGAAGCCCCGCTCCAAGTCTACAAAGCAATCGAAGCTGACGGATCCGTTTGGGTGAGCAAGGAAAGGGGATGATAGGGTGGCTGCAGAAAACACAATGGTGATTGCCGGAGCGGGCATTGCAGGGGTGCATGCCGCCGAGAGCCTGCGAGCGGAAGGCTATCAAGGCCGGGTTGTGCTGATGGACCGCGACAGGCAAATGCCTTACGATCGTCCGCCCTTGTCAAAAGAGTGGCTAACCGACGATACGGATGAAGCAAGCATGTTATTACGCGACCCTGAGATTTATGGAAAGTTAGACATAGAATTGAAGCTGGGTGTCGAGGTGAACGACATCGATCCCGTTCGGAAAACCATCACGGCCAAAGATGGTTCTTCTTATGACTGGGAGAAACTTCTGCTCGCAACAGGATCCAAATTGCGCACCTTGTCGATTGCGGGCGATGACCTTCAAGGCATTTTTTACTTACGGCGAATGGCAGATGCCGTCGCTATGAAACAACATATGCAGCATGTGAACGAGGTTGTGATTATTGGAGCTGGTTTTATTGGTGCTGAACTAGCTTCGTCATTGAGGAAACTGGGCATCGACGTGACGATTGTGGAGCGGTCTTCGTACCCCATGGAAGCAGTCGTTGGCCGAGACATATCTGCTTCTTTATTAAATTTACACGATCGTCATGGTGTCAATGTAATTCTCAATGATTCAGTTGTGCAGTTCAACGGGGAGTCAACCGTTGAGGAAGCCATAACAGCTGAAGGGCGGCGTCTTCCATGTCAAGCGGTTATGATAGGTGTCGGTGCCACACCAAACACGGTGGTGTCGCATCCGCAGTTAGAGGCAGAAGGCGGCTATGCTGTGAATGAATTTGGTGAGACATCGATTCCGGACATTTATGCTGCAGGGGATTGTACGTTATGGCCGTATCGCGGCACGCCCATCCGTGTGGAACATTGGGATCATGCCGTCAACCATGCCAGGACAGTTGCCCAAAACATGCTGCAACCTCGCTCAACTCCCTATACGTATACACCGTATTTTTGGTCAGACCAGCATGGCAGCCGCTTCCAATATTTCGGGCATGCCAAGCAATGGTCCAAAACCGTCCTGCGGGGATCGCTGGAATCACATGCATTTACAAATTTTTACCTGGATGACCAGAATCGCGTCCAAGCAGCATTTATTGCGAACCAGCCGAAAAATGCCTTACCCGTAAGACGGATGATTAAACAGCAAAAAGTTATCGATCCAGAGGCCTTGGCAGATGAAACGATCGCATTGAAAAAAGTGCCGCAGAAATCCGTTATGAACAACACATAGGATAATTGAAAATTTTATGGTTATCTATTTCAACGTCAGAAAGTATAAATTATGGTTGACCTTATAAGAAAAACTTCGGCACTCGCTATAAGACGAGGCGAATGCCGAGTTTTTCTAATGATTAAACGCACGATTTGACAAAGTTCAATACCAAGAAATTAATGAAAATCTTAATCCAGAAAGGTTGATAGTAAACAGTATGCTAGCATTATCAAAAAAATGGGTTACACTTATAAGTATTAGTATTGTCGTCATGTTGGTGGGTTGTCAGGAAAAATCCAGCGTAGACAGCGCGGAAGAAAGCAATGATGCAGCGGATATTGAGGAAATTGTTGGAATTGAGCCGGGGTCAGGAACCATGGACATCGCCCAGAAAACAGTTGACGGCTACAACTTGGATTTGGAACTGACGACAAGTTCAGAAGCAGGCATGTTATCGGAATTAAAACGTGCTATTGAAAATGAAGAACCGATTGTCGTTACCCTTTGGCAGCCGCACTGGGCATTTAAAGATTATGATTTGAAGTTTTTGGAGGATCCAAAAGAAACTATGGGAGCCTCTGAAAATATACATACGATGGTCAGAAAAGGCCTGGAAGATGAAAAGGGGCCTGCTTACCAGTTGTTGGATAATTTTCACTGGGAAGTAGCTGACATGAATGAGGTTATGGGGAAATTTAGAGCAGACGATGTGGAACCACGCGAAGCAGCTGCGGAATGGATTGAAAACAATCGGGATAGAGTTGACGCTTGGATGGAAAGTATTGAACCGGTTGAAGGTGAGACGATTGAGCTGGCTTATGTTAATTGGGATACCGAAACCGCATCAACGAATGTCGTTGCCCTTGTTCTTGAGGAATTGGGTTACAATGTCAAGTTGACGATGGTTGATATGGGGATCGCATTTGAGGCCCTTTCCAGTGGTGATGTTGATGGTATGCTAATTGCCTGGCTCCCTGTGGGTGCAGCTTCCTATTATGAAGAATATAAAGACGAGATTGTCGATTTGGGTCCGAATTTAGAGGGGGCTCAGCAAGGGTTAGTTGTACCAGAATATATGGATATCGACAGCATCGAGGATTTACCAACGAAATAAGTTTTCAAAAAGACTACCCACTTCATGTAAACGGGGTAGTCTTTTTTCATGGTCTAGGAAATTATAGTTTGAAAGCGCCGTGGATAACTGGCAGCCTTGTCAGTCACGTCCAGCTCCAGCGCCCGGCAAACTTCACACTCCTCCGCTATGATAAGTCCACATCGGTTCGCTTGATAAAGGAAGGCCGACTAAGAACGGCCTTGCCGGCCAACGTCGGCATACCCCTGATGCAGGGGCATGTTTCCTTTATCTCATTGGGGCTAGTGGGGAGGATCGGCTAACCCCACCGCGATGCGCAGCAACGCCGACCCACCTGTGATGCACAGGCGCAGTTTGTACGTCGCTAAACGGGCGTTTCCGCTTTTGCCTTCTTCACGAAAGCCATTCTCTCGCTGCTTCCAGTTCTTCCAACGGATACTGGTTTATTTCCACACCCGGTATAAGTTTCTCTATTTTGTCGTTCAGGCCTACAAACGATTCATCTGCGACAATAGCACTTTTCTTGATGCTTTTCAGATGGGTTGCGATTTTCCAGCCTTCCAAAAGTGCTTTTGGCGTGTTACCATCAATATCCTTGAAAATAAACAGGATGTTAATAGGTTCTTCTTGAAGTTTTTTAGCCTTTAAGGCCTTTTCAAATTTTTGTAAGTCATCCTGTGTCGCTGTTCCCTCAGTCGTCACTTCCAAAATCTCACCCTTGTTTTCACCTTTTATCTCCAGCATTTATCTCATCCTTTCAGGTTTATCTTTGTATACAGTATTTCACCCCGAATGTGAAATGAAACATGGGGAGTGGCGGGACGGGCCTGACACCGCATTAACTTGCAATCCTTCAATTTTTCAGGGCGGTGGAGGTGACAGGCTTACAGTTTTTGCCTATCAGAATCCAATTAAAATTAATAATAAATTCTATTTTTTACATTTGAACAAAACTTCTTGACGGTATTCGAGTGATAGATGGTATTCTATACAAGGTAAAATATTTAACGGTATTTATACTAATTTTAAAAATATTTAAGGGAGTTTTATCATTGTCCTCAAATCAGCAAAAGACGAAACGAAAAGGGTTTTTTGGGCACCCCCCTGCGATGTTCACGTTATTCAACATGGAACTATGGGAGCGGTTTTCATATTATGGTATGAAAGCGCTTGTCATTTATTATATGTACTATGAAGTATCACAAGGTGGACTTGGTTTATCCAAGGATTTAGCTTCTTCAATCATGTCAGTCTACGGATCGCTTGTATTTCTATCAGGCATTATCGGCGGTTGGGTTGCTGACAGGGTTTTTGGCAATCGGAACACGCTGTTCTGGGGTGCGATCACGATTATGCTTGGCCATCTTACATTATCGCTTCCCGGTGGCGTAGGTCCTTTATTTATTGGCATGTTGTTTATCATTTTAGGGTCCGGCTTAATGAAACCCAACATTTCCAATATTGTTGGTGACTTATACAGCCCGACAAGTGAGAAGCGTGATGCAGCTTTCAGTCTTTTCTATATGGCTGTCAACATTGGTGCCTTTGTTTCGCCACTGATTGTCGGGCCTGTCGGACGTAATGTCAATTTTCACTTAGGTTTCAGTTTAGCGGCAATCGGTATGGCAATCGGTCTGATCGTTTATATACTGACGGCTCGCAGGAATATCGGTGACATAGGAAAAGAGGTTAAGAACCCGCTTGAGTCCGGCGAACGTAAAACGATGTCGAAACGCATTATGCTGGGGACTGTTGCTTTTCTATTTCTCGTTTTAATTGCGTTTCTCACAGATAACCTGACTGTTCAGATGTTCATTAATTTTATCAGTGTTTTAGGGGTTGCGATTCCAGCCAGTTATTTTATTATGATGATTACAAGCAAAAAGACAACAGATGTGGAACGCTCACGTATCTACGCTTATATTCCGTTATTTGTTGGTGCAATGATGTTTTGGACGATACAGGAGCAAGGGGCGGTGATTATGGCCCGATTCGCCGATCAGCGAACACAATTGGAATTTTTAGATTTTAACATTGATCCAGCATGGTTTCAATCCGTTAACCCTTTGTTTATTATTTTATTTGCGCCGGTGTTTGCTACTCTCTGGACGAAATTAGGCAGCAGGCAGCCATCAACGCCGCATAAATTTACAATTGGCATATTTTTAGCAGGTATGTCCTTTTTACTGATGACGCTGCCGGGACTTCTCCATGGAACAGATGCATTGGCCAGTCCGTTGTGGCTTGTTGGTTTCTTCTTCCTGGTGACGATGGGAGAATTGTGTCTATCGCCTGTTGGTCTCTCTGCCACAACGAAATTAGCACCCAAGGCGTTTGCGGCGCAGACCATGAGTGTCTGGGGGCTCGCGAATGCAGCCGGACAGGGCATCAACGCTCAAATCACGCCATTGTATGGAGCGGATACTGAAATAGCATACTTTGGAATTATTGGGATGATCAGTGTTGTAATTGCGCTTATTCTATTGTTCTTGTCCCCTAAGATCAGTTCGTATATGCGCGGGTTGCACTGATGGACATGAGCTGATAGATGAGTTATAAGATCAGAAATCCCGCCTTTTGATGAAAGATCACAACAGGCGGGTCATGATCAACTGATGCTTTGCTGAAACATCCTGTGACATGTATTATAGTATAGAGATGAATAGTGGAGGTTAGCATGCAGAGGAGGCAGACGAGATGACTTCGACGGATTTATCCCGTTTTCATAGACGTTTACTTGTGGCGATTACATTATCGGCATCTTTTTTATCTGTACTGACGCAATTTCTGCTCATTACAGCTTTTCCTAAAATCATGGATGAGTTTGCGATTAACTCAACGGAAGTGCAATGGCTGACAACCGGCTATATGATTACGATTGCCGTGCTTATTCCGATCACGGCTTATTTTATCGATACGTTTAAAACACGGACATTAATGATGAGTGCCATGTTCCTGTTTTTGACGGGCACTTTAATCGGCTTGGTTGCGCCTTCTTTTCCTGTCCTGCTGGCGGGACGCATTATTCAGGGGATGGGTTCCGGCATTATGATTCCGTTAATGCAAACGATCTTATTTCTTCTGTATCCCAAGGAAAAAAGAGGGTATGCGATGGGGCTGGCCGGCCTTGTGATTAACGTTGCGCCTGCGGTTGGGCCACCGATATCCGGCGTACTGGTAAACTATTTCGATTGGCGCGCTTTGTTCCTGTTAACCCTACCGATTGCCGCGTTGATTTTGCTTCTGGTTTATTTGTATATGCGCAATGTTACCGAGCTGCGTCAAACAGCTATTGATGTTTTCTCCATTTTGCTGTCAACGGTTGGTTTTGGCGGCATGCTTTATGGCTTTAACAAAGTTCAGGAGGGTGGTGTAGGTGACACAGCTGCGATCGTGAGTCTCTTTGTCGGTGTCCTGGCACTTGTTTTATTTGCAGTTCGGCAGTTGCGGCTCACGGCACCTATTTTGGAAATTCGTGTGCTTAAGGTACCGATTTTTGCCCTTGTGGCTGTTATTTCCATCCTGTCGTTCAGTTTACTTATATCTACTGAAACGATATTACCGATGTATGTGCAGAACGCGCAGCAGTTTTCCGCATTTTATGGTGGCTTAATTGTGATGCCAGGGGCCTTGACGCTCGCCGTGATGTCCCTCTTTGCGGGGAGACTGTTCGATCAATATGGTGGTAAAATCATTGCCATTATTGGATTTATGTTGCTTGTCGTAAGTACACTTGGTTTTCATGTCATACTTGAATTGAATACACCATTCGCGATTACGATGTTCTTGTTTATGCTTGCCATGGCTGGTGTGGCATTGATTAATATGCCGATCATGACGGCCGGTATCAATGCGCTCTCTGATAAATTGATTCCCCATGGGACGGCGGTCATCAATACGGCCCGTCAATTTGGAGGGTCGCTTGGACTTACGTTTATTATCTCCTTTATCAGCAGCGCTCAGGCTGGGTCGGGAACCATTGAGCCTGCTGTTTACCTGACCGGTGTGAAAACGGCCTTTTTCGTCGCGTTTTTGTTTGCGGTGACGGGGTTGATTCTGTCTCTCTTTTTAAAGAAGGAGAAACGGGATGCCAAAAGCGGTTGATGGTACGTCATTAGTTGAATTGACATGGAGGATCCAAGTGATATGCCAACGATCACATATTATAATAAAAGCACCGTGGATCATGAAAATGGTATGAAGGTTTAAACAGTGGTGATACGATCAGCCTATTGAAAAGCGCTAATGGGTTGTAAGGGGATCATGCATCAAAAAGAGGTACATGAGAAATGTTGCGAAGTTTAAAAATTTAGGTGCCAATACTCGTTTTTATGACATATTTCCTTGAAATATTGCCCGGGAAATAAAATTGTGAAACGATGTCGAAGAACGTGGTTAATTCGTAATATTAGCTTAGAAAATGTGGCAAAGTCATTTGGCCGCCTCTTCCCATGAATTGAATCAATTGGTATAAAGCAATTCACGGATAAACCTCCCCATGATATAATAACAACTTGTGCGTGCATAAGGTAAAACAAGTACTTGAAACTTCGTAATGATATGGGGGCTTTCGTATGTGGTTTATTTTTTCCCTTTTGACTGCAATGGCATGGGGCGGTGCGAACTTATTTTATAAAAAAGGGTCTGATCCGGATGACAAGCACAGTCACTTGAAAATTGTTGTCATGGTGGGACTTGTCATGGGTATTCATGCAGTCTTGTACATGATCATTAAGGATATTGCGTTCGATCCATTTGATATGGTGCGCTATCTTCCCGTTTCGGCACTTTATATTATCTCCATGACATTCGGATACATCGGCTTGCGCTATATTGAACTTTCGATTGCTGCGCCGGTGCAAAATTCGTCCGGGGCCGTCAGTGCGGTCCTATTGTTTCTGTTTTTTCCAAGAGAACTGCATATGTTGGAAATCGTTGGCGTTGTGGTTGTCACAGCTGGGGTGATTGGGCTGGCGACTTTGGAAAAACAGGATGAGATGGAAGTACTGAAACATGCGAACGGCGAGCTCGATAAGAAATATCAGATTGGTGTACTGGCGATTACATTTCCCATCCTTTACAGCCTGATCGATGGGCTCGGGACGTTTGCTGACGGCATTTATCTGGATGAGCTGAAATTGATCAGCGAAAGTTCCGCGCTGATTGCTTATGAATTGACCTTTTTCATCTGTGCTGTTGTCTGTTTTATCTACATAACACTGATCAAGAAAGAGCGCTTCAACTTTTTCACAGAGCGGGACAAAGGCTATGCCGCGATATTGGAGACGACGGGGCAATTTTTCTATGTTTTTGCCATGGCGGGAAATGCCATGATTGCAGCACCACTCATCGCAGCGCATGGCATTTTTTCGGTCATTTTGTCATGGATTTTTTTGAAGGAAGTGCTATCCACGAGACACTACATCATGATTGGTATTGTGATGACTGGGATTATTATGCTTGGGGTCTCGGATGCTATGTGAGCGTAACACGAACCGATTATTGAGACAGCAAATCAAAAGGGGTATTGGTTTTTTTGCCGGGAATTGCAGACGGGTGGAAAAACTTGAAAAAAGATTTCTGCATGTTAGAATAGATAATTAAATTACATAAAAGATGGTAGCACTAGGGGAGCTATGAATAGCTGAGAAGAACAACATGTTCTGACCCTACGCACTCGATCCGGATAATACCGGCGTGAGGAAGTGTGTGTTTGTATAACGTGACTCGTTACGGTCCTAAACAAACTGCATTCTCACGGGGGTGCAGTTTTTTACTGTAAAAAAGTTCGAGGTGACCTGCGTTGCCTGATGAATTAGAAAGGGGAAGACGAGATGAACTTTATACGAAAATTATTACCACTTTTACTGCTGTCTCTGCTTCTATTGGCAGCTTGCAATGGCGAGGACCAGGAGAACACAGCGAGCGAAGGAGATTCCGGCGGCGAAGAAGAAAACGTACTCCAGCTGAGTGCGTCCGGCGAAATTCCCGGCCTGAATCCAACAATGGCCGATAACGACTTTAGCTTTAATGTCATCAACCAAGTGTTTGAAGGCTTATACCGTCTGGATCGAGATGGAGACCCACAATTGGCCATGGCGGCAAGTGAACCTGAAGTCAGCGAAGATAATAGAGTCTATACGTTTAAAATACGGGAAGATGCCACCTGGTCAGATGGTTCACCGGTTACGGCAGATGATTTTGAATACGCCTGGAAAAAAGCAGTCGATCCGGAAACAGGCGCCGCATACGGACCACAGTTTGAGGAAATTGTCGCAGGTGCATCAGAAATTTTAAAAGGCAACAAACCGGTTGACGAACTGGGTGTTAAAGCACTGGATGAGCAAACATTAAAAGTGACGCTGGAAGAGCCGGTGCCCTATTTTAAAGATTTATTGACGACAGCTGTATTTTTTCCGCAGCCCGAGGAGTTCATCAAGGAGCAAGGCGATCAATACGCAACAGGCAGTGAACACACCTTGTATAACGGTCCATTTGTCCTGGATGACTGGAATGGAACTGGAAATACATGGACATACGAAAAAAATGATCAGTACTGGGATAAGGATGCCGTGAATGTTGACAGGATTGAGGTTAATGTGGTGAAAGATACCCAAACCGCGGTCGATCTTTACCAAAATGATCAGTTGGATCGTGTTGATTTGACGGGCGACTTTGTCGATCAGTATGCATCAGATGAGGAATACCACACCTTTCTGACGGGTGGGGTCAAATTTTTAAAAATGAATCAAGGAAAAGATGGGGAAGAAACGAACCTTGCCAATTTACAAATCCGAAAAGCATTGAATATGGCACTGGACAGGGACGTGATCGTCAATGACATTCTCAATAACGGTTCCAATGTTTTGTATGGCACGGTGCCACAGGGGTTATCAGAAAATCCGGAAACCGGAAAGGACTTTCGTGCGGAAAATGGTGAATTGATTCATTACGATGTGGATGAAGCCAAAGACCACTGGCAGCAGGGACTGGAGGAGCTGGGAAAAGACGAGTTGGAATTTGCCTTGACGACCTCTGATTCCAGTTCATCCAAACTCATTGCGGAAAATCTTAAGCATCAGTGGGAATCCAGACTTCCAGGGCTGACCATCACGATAAAAAACGTCCCGCCTGAACAGAGTGTGGCCGCTAATGTCAATCAGGAATATGAGCTGATTTTAACGGGATGGGGTGGCGACTACCAGGACCCGATGACTTATTTGAATCTGTTTATTACCGACAGTCCAGGCAACCATACGGGTTATTCGGACGAAGAATATGATAAACTCGTCCTTGATTCGAAATCTTCCCTTGCAGATGAGCCGATGAAGCGTTGGAATGCCTTGCTAAAAGCGGAGCAGCTGCTGATTGAGGAAAGTGCTGTGCTTGTACCGCTTTATCAAACCGGTACAGCATATCTGCAAAAAAATAATGTGAGCGATTTGATCACCTATCAGGTCAGTGCGGATAACTATAAATGGGTTGACGTGGAATCGTAACATCGAAACTGGATAGAATTTTATGGAGGCGACTGAACAAATCGAACACGCGGGGTATGGATGGAAGAAAAATTTTTCATAATCCGTATCCCGCTTTTTGAGGTTTTTATCTTGATGTATAGGGGTACAGCATAAACATAAGCTAAACATACAAGCTTCATGTAAGGAGTGAATAACGATATGCGTGATTATATTAAGCACTATATTAACGGCGAATGGGTAGATTCCACAGGTTCTGAAACCATCGACGTCATCAATCCGGCAACCGAACAGGTTATCGGGAAAGTCAGTAATGGGACACAGGAGGATCTGAACAAGGCTGTCCAGGCAGCACGTGAGGCATTTCCGGCATTCTCCAATACCACAAAAGACGAGCGGATTGAACTTCTTGAAAAAATTGCAAACGAATATGAAAAGCGGAAAGACGATATCATCGAGGTGATCACCGAAGAACTTGGATCGCCTGTCAGTCTTAGTGAGAAAGTTCATTACAATATGGGGCTGCAGCATTTTAAACAAGCAGCCGAGCAGCTCAAACATTTTACGTTCACGGAACAGCGCGGTGATACATTGATTCAAAAAGAGCCGATCGGTGTTGCCGGACTGATTACACCGTGGAATTTCCCGACGAATCAGACATCGACGAAATTAGCTGGCGCTTTTGCTTCCGGTAGTACAGTTGTTATGAAACCATCGGAGCTTACCCCTTATGCAGCCATCCTTCTAGCTGAAATATTTGAGAAAGCAGGCGTACCGAAAGGGGTCTTTAATCTCGTTAATGGGACAGGTGACACCATTGGAAATGGGATCAGTTCGCACCCGGATATTGACTTCATCTCATTTACCGGATCAGGCGGTACCGGGCAGAAGATTTCGGAAAACGCCGCAAAAGATATTAAAAAGGTTTCCCTTGAACTTGGCGGAAAATCACCGTTGGTTGTCCTCGGTGATGCGGACATTCAAACGGCTGCCAAAACAGCGGTGACCAATGTGATCATGAACACCGGTCAGGTTTGTACGGCGGCAACACGTACCCTTGTTCCGAAATCGATTCACGATGATTTCATTGCAGCCGTAAAAGACGTCTTATCCAAGTACAATGTTGGTGATCCTACCGATAAAGAGAACTTTATGGGTCCGCTTGTTTCGGCCAAACAATGGGACCGTGTCCAGTCGTATATCGAAAAAGGATCGGCAGAAGGAGCAACTCTTGTCACAGGCGGCACTGGAAAACCTGATGGGCTTGAGGAAGGCTATTACGTGAAACCAACCGTCTTCACAAATGTTAGCAATGATATGGTCATTGCCCAAGAAGAAATTTTCGGGCCTGTCATGTCAGTGATTACGTACGAGGGTATTGATGAAGCCATTGAAATTGCGAATGATACCATTTATGGATTGGCTGGGTATGTTGTTGGTAAAGATGCTGACACACTAAGAAAAGTGGCCACTAGCATACGTGCTGGCCAAATTACCGTCAATAATGCCGCGCAGGACTTCTCAGCACCATTTGGCGGCTTTAAACAATCAGGAAATGGCCGTGAATGGGGCGACTATGGTATTGATGAATATCTGGAGCCGCGAGCGATTAAGGGCTTCCCGTTCTAAGTAAACGCAACAAGCACGCGTCCTCCGTAAGAAGGAGGGCGGGTGCTTTTTTTATTCAGATCGACTGGTTTTCACCTCATGTTCACATAATAGAACAAGAAACACCCCCGCATCGATATGCTTATCAATAATTTCATTTTCGCATAAATAATCCGCTGATTTAACAATGGATCAACAACAAAATCTATGGTTGATAAACCTTAGATTTGGTAAAGCGCCTTAACGATCGGTGTTTTTTTATTTTGCCCGAACTTTGAGCCCTGCATAACACAAAATGGTGTCACGTACCGCCCAAACATATGGCAAAAGTGGTTCCATCCGAAACTTTTCAGCAATATGTTAGTGTATGGAAACGGAATTCGGGAGGGTATCGTATGGTCAATCAACCACATGGCGGCAGGTTAATCAGCCGTGAATTAACGGGGCCTAATCGCGCGCGGGCCATCAGGCATGCTGAGGCGCTTCCGTCACTGACGGTCAGTTCTTGGGTGATTTCCGATTTGGAACTGATCGGGACGGGCGGTTTCAGTCCTCTGACAGGGTTCATGGGGCAGGCTGATTATGAGAATGTCGTTCGGAATACACGTCTTGCGGATGGCACCATCTGGAGTATTCCGATAACACTGCCGGCAGCTGAAGAACAGACTAAGAATTTTAACATTGACGAAGAAATTGCCCTCAAAGGGGAAGATGGTGTCATCTATGGAACCATCACCGTGGAAGAAAAATATGCATATGATAAAGCGAAAGAAGTGGTGAATATTTATGGCACGACTGATGGTGCGCACCCTGGTGTGAAGAAAGTTTATGCGAAAGGGGATGTGTATCTTGGTGGGCCGATTACGCTTTTCAATCGTCCGGACCACAGTGAGTTTGCAAGCTATTACATGGACCCGGTGGAAACACGGAAGATGTTCGAGGACTTGGGTTGGAAAACCATTGTTGGCTTCCAAACACGTAACCCGGTCCACCGGGCACACGAGCATATTCAAAAAACAGCCCTTGAATCAGTCGATGGTTTGCTGTTGAACCCGCTTGTCGGTGAAACCAAGTCAGATGATATCCCGGCGGATGTGCGGATGGAAAGCTATGAAACGATACTGCGCAATTATTACGTGAAAGATCGAGTACTTCTTGTCATCTATCCGGCAGCCATGCGCTATGCCGGACCGAAAGAGGCGATTTTGCATGCGATCGTCCGGAAAAATTATGGTTGCACGCACTTTATTGTCGGGCGCGACCACGCCGGCGTCGGGGATTATTACGGCACGTATGAGGCCCAGCAGATGATCGCCCAGTATGAAGAGGAACTTGGCATTCAGATTTTCAAATTTGAGCATGCCTTTTACTGCACGGTTTGTGAAAATATGGCGTCTTCCAAAACATGCCCGCACGACAGGGGGAATCATGTCCATTTAAGTGGCACCAAAGTGCGTGAACTGCTTCGGAACGGCAAACGTCCACCAAAGGAATTTTCACGTCCGGAAGTGGCTGATGTGCTAATCAAAGGTATGCAGAAAAATGAAGCGTAGCGGTTCAAAAAGTCTAGTTCAGGCGCATTTTTTGAACACAGGTTAAAGGGGATCGATCCCATGTCGTTTGAAATGATGTTTGTTCTAAGTTTGCTGCTGGCCATGCTTGCCGGGCTGCTGTTTGAAGTTGCCCGGCCGGACATGGTTATTTTTTCCGTATTGGTGATCCTGCTACTGTCCGGTGTCCTAACGGTTGATGAGGCATTGAGCGGTTTTTCCAACGAGGGGATGCTGACGGTTGCATTATTGTTCATCGTTGCTGGCGCTGTGCAGAAAAACGGGCTGGTTGATCAACTGATGCAGAAATGGCTACAGAACAGCAACACATATACTGAGTCGATGGTCCGCTTTTTTGTCCCGACGTCTGCGTTTTCCGCTTTTTTGAACAACACCCCCATCGTTGTGACATTTACGCCGATCATTAAAAAGTGGTGTGAAGACCGCGGGATCGCCCCATCTAAATTTTTGATCCCCTTGTCCTATGCCACCATTCTGGGCGGCACCATCACATTAATGGGGACATCCACGAACCTGGTTGTGCACGGTTTGCTGCTCGACTTTGGGCTGGAGGGTTTTTCGTTTTTCACATTGGCTGTCGTTGGCATACCGGCTGCAGTCATCGGACTCATTTATCTATTTACAATCGGAAACAAACTTTTGCCGGATCATAAAGGTTTTAGCCGGAAAATGGTGGAAGACTCCAAAGAATATATGGCTGAAATGCAAGTGACACGAGCGTTCGGTTACCTTAACCGTAGTGTCCGGCAAGCCGGGCTGCGTGATTTGAAAGGTCTTTATCTGATTGAGATCATTCGTGGGGATGAACGGATTTCGCCGGTTAAGTCGACAACGCTTATTCAAGTGGGCGATCGTCTAATTTTCACCGGGTTGATTTCAACGATTGCTGATTTGCAAAAAAAGAAAGGCCTGCAGCTGGAAACCGGGACGTATATTGGGCTTGATGAGTTGAGGGATGGGTCGACCAGTCTGGTGGATGCCGTCGTGTCGGACCAGTCGTCACTTTTATCCAAGTCGATTAAACAGGCGCAGTTCCGCTCTCGTTATGATGCTGGGGTCATTGCGGTGCACCGACATCATGAACGGATCCGGAGCAAAGTCGGGGATATCGTGTTGAAACCCGGTGATTCGCTGTTGTTGCTGGCTGGTACCGATTTTGTTAAAAAACATCAGCGATCGAATGATTTTTTTGTCGTGTCGCCGCTGGATACACCGGCCACCCTGAATCAGAGCACAACGAAAGGGTGGTTTTCGATCATCGTGCTGCTGGCAATGATTATAACGGTGACACTGGGATGGCTAAGCATGTTTAAGGCAATGGCGCTGGCTGTCATGGTTTTTTGGCTAGCAAAAATTATTACACCCGGGGAAGCCAGGGACTATGTGCACTTCAATGTGCTGCTGCTGATTGCCAGTGCACTGGGGATCGGCGTCGCCATCAGGAAAACGGGTCTTGCCGAATGGATTGCGGACGGCCTGCTGGGTTTGGCTGAGCCATTGGGACTCATGGCCATCCTGTTTACGGTCTATATTCTGACCAATGTGTTTACCGAGCTGATCACCAACAGTGCAGCCGCCGTCATCATGCTGCCGATCGGAATTGAAATGGCCCGTGCGCTCTCACTTGAGCCAATGGGATTTGCTGTAGTCATTGCGATTGCCGCTTCTGCAAGTTTCATCACACCCATCGGCTATCAGACCAACTTGATCGTATATGGTCCTGGCGGCTACACATTTTCGGATTATGTGAAAGTGGGACTCCCACTCAGTTTGTTAGTGATGGTTACATCCGTTTTGATTATTTATCATGTATGGTTTTAGGGGGGCGTGTTTATGGCTAAATCATATAGGGACACGGGGTCAGACCCCGTGTCCCAAAAGGAGGGACGTGTTTATGGCTAAGTCAGAAAATATCGTATGGCATGATTCGCAAGTAATGAAAGAACACCGGCGAAAGCTGAATAACCACAAGAGTGCTGTGGTCTGGTTCACCGGCTTGTCCGGATCAGGGAAGTCGACTATTTCGGTGGCACTGGAAAAAGAGCTTTATCAAATGGGCGTGCGAACGTATCGTTTGGATGGTGACAACATCCGCCACGGTCTGAATAAAAATCTCGGCTTTAGCCCCGAAGACCGTAAAGAAAACATCCGTCGCATTGGTGAAGTTTCCAAGCTGATGGTCGATGCCGGGTTGTTGACATTATCCGCATTTATTTCACCATATCGTGAAGACCGTGATGATGTCCGAAGTCTCTTGGGTGACCATGAGTTCATTGAAGTGTTTGTCGATGCCAGTGTTGAGACGTGTGAATCCAGAGACCCAAAAGGGCTGTACAAGAAAGCACGCGCCGGTGAAATCAAAGGGTTTACGGGAATTGACGCACCATATGAAGCCCCCGTGAATCCGGAAATCACCGTGGACACGGATAAGCAGAGTCTAGCGGAGTCGGTGGCGGAGATTGTAGCTTATTTGAAAGGGCAGGGATATCTGGAATAATGCCCGGCCGTGATCGAAAGACGGCATTTCACGACTGAGGAAGGTGGTTTTAATCGATAGAAGGGTCCTCACGATGAATTCGGAGCGAAAAGAGGGAGGTTTCAATCGATAGAAGGTTTCTCACGATGAATTCGGAGCGAAAAGAGGGAGGTTTTAATCGATAGAAGGTTTCTCACGATGAATCCGGAGCGAAAAGGGAGTGGTTTTAATCGATAGAAGGGTCCTCACGATGAATTCGGAGCGAAAAGAGGGAGGTTTTAATCGATAGAAGGTTTCTCACGATGAATTCGTAGCGAAAAGGGGGCAGTTTTAATCGATAGAAGCCCATCACGAGCGTTGCAGCATTATTCAGGGACAATTTTACCCACGCGAAATGGTTGTGCTGATGAATTTACGGGCTCGAAACTTATAGGAAGAGCGTAATATGGAGAAAATGACAGATATGCTTTGTCTCCTCATTAGTTCCAGATTCCAGAAGTGCTTCCTTTAATTCCAGGAAAAGTCGGAGGAGAAGACGTCAGATGTATTTTTTAGTGGTGATCCCGCTATACAATAAGGAAGAACATATCAGACGGGCGATCCATTCCGTTCTGGCAAAAACGCATCAGGAATTTGAGGTGATCGTTGTTGATGATGGTTCCACTGATTCCAGTTATGAGGAAGTAAAACGTCCAAAAGACGCAAGAGTAAAGGTAATCATCAAACAGAATGGCGGCGTGGCCTCGGCCAGAAACCATGGAATATGGTATGCATCCTATGATTATATTGGTTTCTTGGATGCTGATGATGCGTGGAAGCCGGATTTTTTAGCGATTATAAATGATCTTATCAAAAAATATCCGAGAGCGGGTGCTTATGGTGCCGCCTATGAGTTTGTGCACTCAATGCCCGTCTTAAATGCGCAGCGCCTGCATTTGATTTATACGATCGTCCTGGTTGCAGCCGCAGCTTAGCGTTTGTCGTCGGTTTCTTCGTTTTTAAGAGTGATATCGCAGCCATTGCACTATTCGGGATAACAAGTCTTCTATTGAATGGTTTTCTTTTTTTCATAATGCGTATTTGGGTGAATGCTCACCACAGTGATTGAATTTGCCGTTTGGAAATATAATTTGTCATTCCAATCAACCGTGCCTGAGAGAACACACCCAAAAGCATCTTTACTTCCTTTAAATAACCAGCCCCATCATGGTACCTGATATGACAGAGGCCAAGGTGGCACCCAGCAATAACTTCAGGGCAACTTTGGATATATAATTACCCTGCTTTTCACTGATCGATCTGATCGAACCAGCAATAATACCGACCGTCCCGAAGTTGGCAAAGCTGACAAGGTAGACGGAGACAATCGCGGTTGTTTTTTCGGATAGCCCCGCTGAGATGTCCCCAAAGTTTAACATGGCTACAAATTCGTTTGTCACCAGTTTTGTTGCCATGATGCTCCCTGCATCCACAACTTCTGACCACGGCACCCCCATTAAAAAGGCAATGGGTGCAAAAATATAGCCCAATAACGTTTGGAAGGAGATGTTAAACACGCCGAGAAATAGAACGTTGATTAATTCCATCAGCGAAATAAAACCTAACAGCATGGCGGCAACGGTTACAACAAGTTTGAGACCGTCCATGACACTTTGCGATACCATTTGAAAAAAGGGAACACGCTCCTGTTCTTCGGTCTGTGCTAAATCGTCTTCCTCCGCAACATCATAGGGGTTAATGATATTCGCGACAATGAGTGCACTGAATATATTCAATGCGACGGCTGTTACGACATACTTCGGCTCAAGCATCGTCATATAAGCACCGACCATTGCCATACTGACGGCGCTCATAGCGGATGTGCAAATGGTATATAGGCGTCTTTGAGACAACAGGGGAATTTGTTTCATAATCGTTAAAAATACCTCTGGCTGTCCGAGCACGGCAGTGGATACGGCAAAATAGCTTTCCAATTTTCCCATTCCCGTGATTTTGCTTAAAATGAGTCCTGTGTACTTAATAAGCACAGGCAATATTTTGATATGATTGAGAATCCCAATCAAAACGGAAATAAAAACAAGCGGCAGTAATGCTGTAAATATAAACGGCTCTTCGCCTTCATTGACAATGCCGCCCAGTACGAATTCGATACCAGCGTCGGCAATCGCCATCAGTTCCTCGAAAAAATTCCCGATATTTCGGACGATGGTCAATCCGAAGCTCGTGTTCATCAGCGTGAAAACCAGAATCAGCTGCGCAGCCAGCATGATGCCAATTCGTTTATAGTTGATATGTTTCCTGTCATTACTGAATAAATAGCCAATGGCAAATACCAATAATAATCCGGTTACCAGGAATACAATATTCATTTCAGCGCCCTCTTAAGATGTCAGCGTTTACAATGCGGGTTAAAGGAGTTGTTCAAAAAGTCCGGTGAAAATGACACTTCGAATTTCATCGTTAGCTTGCTTTTCCGCTACTCATGTATCTAAAGGATACATGCCGTTGCTCAAAACTACGCTGCCTCGAACTTCGACGAACAGGACGTGCTAATATCGGCGTTGCGACAGGACGTCGCGAACTTAGCCGATGACGGTCCTTTTCATCCTCTTTTTGAACACACATTTAAAGAACTTCTGCAAAACAGAGCCGGTCTTTTTTGCAGAAGTCCCGGGCTATACGGAAGCTTTAGGATTCATGAACCTGCTTGTTGTAACTGACGGCAATTTGACTTCCGATTTTTGCATTGTGTTTTACCAGTGCTATATTGACATCAAGACTTTTTCCTTCTGTCATCTCTTTTACTTTGGCAAGCAGGAATGGTGTCGTGTCTTTACCTGAAATATGATTTTCTTTCGCTTCCTTGACGGCATCCCCGATCACACCATTAATGTAATCGGCATCCATGGCATCTTCTTCAGGAACCGGGTTCGCAATGACAAGCCCGCCATTAAGCTGCAAGTCCCATTTTGTTTTCATGGTTTCAGCTAATACGTCCGTTGAATCAGTCGAGAATGCTAACGGGAATTCACTTTCCCTTGTGTAAAATGCAGGCAGATAGTCGGTTTCGAAGCCAAGGACAGGGACGCCTTTGGTTTCCAGGTATTCCATTGTCAGTCCCAAGTCCAAAATCGATTTGGCTCCTGCACAAATAACCGCTACATTTGTTTGGGCTAATTCTTCAAGGTCAGCTGATATATCCATGGTCGTTTCGGCACCTCTGTGTACACCGCCGATTCCGCCGGTTACAAACGTTTCGATTCCGGCCAGTTCGGCACAAACCATGGTCGTGGCAACCGTTGTCGCGCCGAGTTTTCCGGATGCAATGACGGGTGCGATATCACGTCTTGACACTTTGGCAACATCGTCACTTTTACCAAATACCTCCAGTTCATCGTCCGATAAGCCTATCTTAATTTTACCGTCCATAATGGCGATGGTCGCTGGAACGGCTCCGTTTTCACGGACAATTGCTTCGACATCACGTGCCATTTTTACGTTTTGCGGATAAGGCATACCGTGTGAAATGATGGTCGATTCCAGTGCCACAATGGCTTGTCCATTTTCTTTTGCTTGCTGTACCTCTTGTGAAAATTCAAGATATTTTTTCATGTTAATGTTCCTCCCTTGGGTTTATATCAATGCGGTCAGTGATTGCCGGAAGCGTTGATTCGTTGTACGTCTTCAGCAAGCTGATTAAACGACAAATCTGTTCTGACCGTTTCGTTCGACAGGATGGTTTTATGAGCGTTGACCATGCCGGATTGAATAATGGCATCGAGTGGCTGTTTCTGCAGCCAGGCATGAATAACAGCGGAGCAAAATGAATCGCCCGCACCTGTCACATCAATGATATCGGGGGTTTCAACAGCCTGATAGTGGCCTGTTTCTCCGCTTTGGGCACCTGCCATTGCCCCTTCCGAACCATTGGTTACCACGACATTTTCCACACCTGAATCCAGCCATTTTTTAACTGATTCTTTCCAGTCCTGATCAGTTTGGATGTCGATGTTCAGAAATGTTTCGGTTTCATCTTTATTGACGATGAGCCAGCTGACAGAACTGAGTGATCGTGGCAGCCTGTCCATCTTTGGGGCAGACACGGGAATCACAACGAGTGGAATCGCTTCCTGGGCAGTGAATGAACAAAGAAAATCGATCGTTTCCGCCGGGCAATTCAGATCGGCTACGATGCATGCCGCCTGTTGCAGAATGGCCTGATTCCTTTGCAGAAGTTCCGGCGTAATATCGTCAAAAATATCCATGTCGGCAAATGCCACCGACAAGTCGCCACGTTCGTCAAGCACAGCCGTGTAGTTGCCGGTTGACTGGTTTTCATATTGCGCTGCAAAATCTAAATCCATAAAAGGCGATGAGGCTTGCGCAATTTCTTTCCAGGCTGCATCATTTCCACCTGCCGTTATCAATTTAACGTTCCCGCCCAGTCTTCCAAGGTTTTCTGCAATATTCCTGGCTACCCCGCCGACTGAACTTGATGAAGATACAGGATTGGATGTTCCTTGTATGATCTGCTGGTTCAAATAGAATTTCCGGTCCACATTGGAACCACCGATGCAAATGATCGGGGAGGCTTCGTTGGTATTCACTTCCTCACCTCGTTTATAAACATTTGTTTAGTATTAAAACACAAGTTTATGTTATCGTTTTCTCATGGAATTGTCAAGTGGCTTCAGTGTTTACAGATTTTCACTTATACCCTAAACTGATTCTAAAAAGTGAGGTCGTGCAAATGGATAAGAGAAAAGAAATCTTACAATACATTCGAATGGACCCTTTTATTTCCCAGCAGGAACTATCAAAGAGAGTCGGGTTGTCACGGCCGGCGGTAGCGAATTATATCGCGAATCTGATAAAAAGCGGCGAGATCAGGGGGCGCGCGTATGTGTTAAAGGAAACGTCCGCCATTGTTTGTATCGGCGGGGTGAACATTGATCGCAAAGCAAAGTCAGAACAAGACGTTCGGCTATATACCTCCAATCCGGTGGAAACGCAGGAAACGTGTGGCGGTGTTGCACGCAATTTTGCGGAAAATTTAAGCCATCTCGGCTGCAGCACCATATTAATGGCATGCGTAGGAGAGGATAAAGCGGGCGAGTGGCTGTTAACCGAAACGAAAAACGCGGGCATCGATGTGAGCCAGGTTTGGCAATTTCCTGCGAGAGGCACAGGGACTTTTACCACTTTATTGGATGTCAGCGGGCGAAGTGTTGTATCGATGTCTGACATGACGATTTATGAAAATTTAACTGTTTCGATGATAGAAGAAAAATGGGCGGCCATTTCCACGGCAAGGGCTGTTTTTTTGGATACGAATTTGCCGGTGGATTGTGTTCATTACATAATCAACCGCTGCTATCAGGAAAACATTCCAATGTACATTGATCCGGTTTCGTCCGCTAAAGCCCTTAAATTACCCGAACGGTTGGATGGTCTGGGATTGTTAATACTTGATCAGGAAGAAGCCGAAGCATTATCCGGAAAATCGATTGATTCCATGACGGATTGTGAGAATGCATGTCAACAACTTCGGCAGCGTGGGGTCAAACGAGTGATTGTCATCCTGGATGATGGCAGTGTCTACTATTATACTGATGAAGAAGCTGGTCATTTATCACCTATTCATACTGAAGTAGCTGATGATACTGGGATAACGGATGCTTTAGGAGCATGTGTGATTTACGGCATTTTAAATGGCGAGTCGTTACACCGTTCTTGTCAGCTGGGGCTTGCCGGTATGGCATTGACGTCGCAAACAGAGGCTTCGATATCGGATTTTCTAAGCCTCGAGAAACTCTATGAGATGGTGGTGAATTTGGATCAGAGTGAGTAGGGAAGATTCTGGATGAGTAGGGAGATTCCCGCACGAGTTGAGGGTTTCTCGCTCGAGTTATGGAGGAGCCCGCACGAGTTTGCGGGTTTTCTGCACGAGTGGGGCAAACTTCCCTATAATGCCTTGACGTCCAGTGTTCGGATGAAATGGACAAACGCTTCGACGATGTTCAGCTGCAGCGAATCCTCGTGATAATACATCCACGTTTTGCGGGTGATGGCTTCCCCTGAAGGAAGGGTCAGTGGTTTGATCACAAGGTTTGGATACGGGCGCACGACAAGGTTGGCTAATATCGCGTAGCCAAGACCGTTGATGACCATTTCTTTGCACGTTTCCACCTGATTGACCTGTATGTTGATGTTGGGATGTTGTTTATAGTTGTTGTACCACCAATTGTCGACGATGTGCCGCATTTTTTCATCCGTATTGTAATCGATGCGAGGTAAATCAGGCAGCATATCCCACGTAAATTCCCATGGGGAGGCCATACATAGTTCCTCTTCGTAAAGCAGTTCCTTATTATCTTTCCAACTGTAATCCCCCTTGATGAAGCTGATGTGAACATCGTGATTCAGGATACGCCGGTACATTTCACTGCTCCAGCCGGTCACGACCTGGAACTCGACATTCGGATATTTTTGCTTAAACAAGCGCAGTAATTTGGGCATTTTATTCAGCGCAAAGAAGTTAGAGGCTCCTACCCTTAATGTGCCGGCGACCTGCTCTTTCATGTTGTTCAATCGTTCTTCGATTTTGGTCTGCTCATGCAGCATTTTTCGCGCATGGCGGGCGAGCACTTCCCCCTCAGGTGTGAACGTAATCCCTCTTTGTTTCCGGATGATCAGTTTGACCCCGTAATAATCCTCTAGACTTCTGACTCGTGACGTTAATGTGGGCTGCGACAGGAATAGACGTTTTGCAGCCTGCGTTATGTTCTCCGTTACATATAAGGCATTCAGCATTTCCCAGTCTTGAAGTTTCATGCGAGGTCGTCTCCTTCATCGTGATATTGAAAAAAATTATGTCTAATGATTAAAATTATATATTTTTCCGATTGCGATTTCAACTTTATAATAGACTTATAGACAGATAGTGCCATTTTTTGATGAAAGGGATTTCAATATAGATGGGATAAGGAGGTTCACGATGAAAACAGAAGATACGTTTGTGCCGGGTCTGGAAGGTGTGATCGCGTCTGAGACGGGGATTTCGCTTTTGGATACGGAACAGGAAAAGATCATTATCAGGGGTTATGATTTGATTGATTTGTCAACTCGGAAAACGTATGCTGATCTTGTTTATTTGTTATTGGAAGGGACTTTGTCGTCAGACGCTGAGCGGCAGGCGGTTGAGGAAAAATTGAAAGCTCATTACCAAGTGCCTGACACGGTCATGGATATTCTTAATTTACTGCCGAAAGAAACGCACCCAATGGACGGACAGCGGACAGCTATATCGGCCTCGGCAGGGTTTGATAAGAACCTTGATGACCGCTCGCTTGAAGCGAATAAACGCCGGGCTTATGAAATTTTGGGGCAACTCCCGGCCATAACGGTGAATAGTTATCGGATTTTGAATAACAAGGAACCGGTCGATCCGGATCCCGTACTCCCATACAGTGCCAACTTTTTGTACATGATTACGGGTGAAAAACCGACCGAATTGGAAGCGGACATTTTTGACCGTTCCCTACTGTTATATAGTGAACACGAGATGCCGAATTCGACCTTTACATCACGCGTGATTGCCTCCACACATTCGGATATGTACGGGGCACTGTCGGGTGCTGTCGCCTCGTTAAAAGGCAATCTGCATGGCGGTGCCAATGAAGCGGTTATGTACATGCTGCAGGACGCCCGATCGGTTGATGAATTTGAGAATATATTGAAAGAGAAACTCTTACACAAAGAAAAAATTATGGGCTTCGGACATCGTGTCTATATGAAAAAAATGGATCCGCGCGCTGCGATGATGAAGGAATCGTTGCGGCAGCTATGTGATCTGCATGGAGATTCGCTCCTGCTTGATATGTGTGAAGCGGGGGAAAAACTGATGGCCCAGGAAAAGGGGCTGTATCCGAATCTCGATTACTATGCCGCACCGGTTTATTGGATGCTCGGGATCCCCATTCCGCTGTATACGCCAATCTTTTTCAGTTCCAGAACGGCGGGGTTGTGTGCGCACATTATTGAACAGCATAACAATAATCGTTTGTTTCGGCCGAGAGTCAAATATACCGGTGAGCGGAATTTATAAGTACGATTTTAATAGGCTTACGAACAAGCATAAAGGGTCAGGTTATATGTCTCGCATCTTAAAATAGCATGCGAGATTGGCCTGACCGCGGGAAAGGACGTTGACAATGGAAAAAGTGGACGAACAGAAAACGGCAGACGCGATTTTGGAAGAAATTGCTGATTATGTTCTAAATCAAGACATTACGAGCGAAGAAGCTTTTTCGACCGCTCATTATATTTTGCTTGATACGCTCGGATGCGGGATTCTGGCCCTGAATTACCCGGAATGCACGAAACTCCTCGGTCCAGTTGTGTCAGGCACGGTCGTTCCAAACGGTACGCGTGTGCCCGGGACGCCGCACGTGCTGGATCCAGTGCAGGGGGCGTTTAATATCGGGGCGATGATTCGCTGGCTCGACTATAATGACACATGGCTTGCCGCTGAATGGGGGCACCCATCTGATAATCTTGGCGGGATTTTGGCCGTTGCAGACTATGTCAGTCAGGAACGCCTTGCCAACGGGCAGGAGCCTGTTAAGGTTGAGGAAGTTTTGGAAATGATGGTTAAAGCCCATGAAATCCAGGGGGTCCTGGCCTTGGAAAACAGCCTGAATCGCGTTGGCCTTGATCACGTATTATATGTGAAAGTCGCTACAACGGCTGTGGTGACGAAAATGCTCGGCGGTGGGCATGAGGAAATCATGAATGCCTTGTCCAATGCCTGGATTGATAACTCGAGCCTACGTACGTACCGGCATGCGCCGAACACTGGCTCCCGGAAATCATGGGCAGCCGGCGATGCCACGAGCCGAGGTGTTCGGCTGGCCATGATGGCAATGGACGGCGAAATGGGATATGAAACCCCTCTAAGTGCGCCAGGATGGGGGTTCCAGGATGTGCTGTTTAACAAGCAGGACCTCGTGCTTAGCCAACCGCTTGATAGTTATGTGATGGAAAATATCCTATTTAAAGTTTCATTCCCTGCAGAGTTCCATGCGCAAACAGCAGCAGAGGCCGCTGTACAGTTGCATCCGGAAGTGCAGAACCGCTTGGATGAGATTGAGCAGATCACGATTACGACACATGAGTCCGCGATTCGGATTATTGATAAACAAGGACCACTCTATAACCCGGCTGACCGGGATCATTGCATCCAATACATCACAGCAGTCGGGCTGATAAAAGGCGGGATTACAGCCGAGGACTATGAAGAGGAAGCGGCTGCTGATCCGCTGATCGACGAATTGCGTGATAAAATGGTGCTTGAGGAAAAAGAAGCCTACACAACAGACTACCTTAATCCGGATAAACGGTCGATCGCGAATGCAGTTCAGGTTCATTTTACAGATGGAACCTCAACTGAGAACGTGGCTGTTGAATATCCGCTGGGTCACCGGTTCCGCCGAGAGGAAGCAATGCCGCAAATCCGGGAGAAATATAAGTATAATTTATCGACCCAATATACGAAAAAGCAACTGGAAAAAATTGAAGCATTCAGTTATGATTATGGGAAGCTTTCGACGATGAATGTGAATGAGTTTGTGGCATTATTTGTCTGAAGGCAGGTTTGTCTAAAGTAAAATGGTACGGGGCTGACGTGATGTTTTCTTGCGGCCCCAGAGTGTTTTTAAAGGAGGACCCGAGAATGGTTTGGATTGTTGACCAGACATCAACGCAGGAAGATTTAGCACATGAGTTTAAGGAATTGATTGAGCAGGACGATATTTTACAAATTCCCGGCGCCCATGATGCAATGGCAGCGCTTGTTGCCAAAAAAGCGGGATTCTCATCCTTGTATCTGTCAGGCGGCGCCTACACAGCAAGCCGGGGACTGCCTGATCTTGGCATGGTGACGTCAACTGAAATGGCGGATCGTGCCAGGGAATTGGTCCGGGCTGCCAATCTCCCGGTGCTTGTTGATATCGATACCGGATTTGGTGGTGTGTTGAATGTCGCCCGCACGGCTGCCGAAATGATGGAGGCCAAGGTGGCGGCCGTGCAGATTGAAGATCAGCAGCTTCCGAAAAAATGCGGACATTTGAACGGGAAACAGCTTGTGACAAAAGAAGAACTGGGGCAAAAAATCAGGGCGATTAAAGAAGTGGCCCCGTCCCTGGTCGTTGTGGCACGTACAGATGCGAAAGCGGTTGAAGGGATTGATGCGGCGGTTGAACGGGCTCAGTTCTATGTCGAAGCTGGAGCTGACGCGATTTTTCCAGAAGCATTACAGACAGAAGAAGAATTTCGTTTGGTGGCCGAAAAACTCGATGTTCCGCTGCTTGCCAATATGACGGAATTTGGCAAGACGCCGTATTTTACGGCCCAGGCATTTCAGGACATGGGCTTCAGCATGGTGATTTATCCGGTTACGTCGTTGAGGGTCGCTGCAAAGGCCTACGAGCGGATCTTCCAGCTTATTATGGAGGAAGGCACCCAGAAAGATGGCCTCTCGGATATGCAGACGCGCGAGGAGTTGTATGATATCAATTCACTTGCTGAATTTGAGGCACTGGACGGGAACATTGCCAAGACCGTTTTGGGTGAAAAATGAGCTTGGGACAAAGGGTCTGACCCCGTGTCCCCAAATCCAAATTTGTTTCGATTATAGGTATAAAGATGTTCTATGAGGTCTTATGTGGGCATGGCATTGCTTACTGTGCTGTCAATCCGCCGTCAACGACGAATTCAGAGCCGGTGCTGTAACTGGAATCGTCGGAAGCGAGATATAATACTAGATTGGATACCTCTTCAGGCTTTGCGATTCTTTTGTTCGGGATGTGTTTTGCAAATTCCTGAATGACATCTTTGGAATCCCCTTGTGCAATCATTGGTGTTTCAATCACACCGGGGTGGACGGAATTCACACGGATCCCTTCATGCGACAAACTGAGTGCGGCGGCTTTCGTGCTTCCGCGTACGGCAAATTTTGTGTCTGTATAACCGATAGCGCCGCCAACGATACCATTCATCGATGAAATATTGACGATGGAACCGCCGTCTGCCTTTCTTATTGATGGCACGATTGTTTTCATGCCAAGGAATACGGATACCTGATTGATATCAACAATTTTTCGGTAGTCCTCTTCGGTTATGTCATCGATTGATTTGTTCATGCTGATGCCAGCATTATTGACCAGTACATTAACCGGGCCAAAGGCTTTTTCGGTTGCTGCGACAACTTTTTCCCAATTGTCTTTGTTGGTAACATCAAGTTCTAAGAATTTAGCGTTTTTCCCAAGTTCATCTGCTAATGCTTTACCTTCGTCTTCAAGGATATCCGCTATCACAACTTTAGCGCCTTCGCTTACGAATTTACGGGCGTGGGAAGCACCCATTCCGCGCGCCGCCCCCGTAATGATGGCAACTTTTCCCGTTAATCTGTCCATGTTTTATTCCTCCATCATAAGGTGACTGGTATAAATAGCTGCTCCTTACTGTTATGTGGCATGTTTTTCCTGTCTTTTGGAAGCTGCTAATGCTAGATCACCTATTCGTTTAGTATTGAAAAAATAGTTTAACGTTAAACTATTTATCAGTTATTATTTTAACACTAAACCATTATTATAATAGCGGAACGATTTCTATCTTATTTTCAAAATCTATCAAAGTATTGGAAACAGTGATTCAGATACCACAAACGGTGTGTTAGAATAAAAATGCATTTTTATTTACCATTTTGCGGTCGTATTTGGCTTAGTATGTACATAAAATGGGTCAGTGAACCATTTCGAGGCCCCTTTGACATTCCGGAAGTTGAGATAGATTTGGTCTGCAGAAAGGAGGCGCACCATGGGTCATTTGCAAAAAAGATCAAAACAGCGAATCGTTAAGGAAGAGCTGGAGAAGCTGGAAAAGGCTGAATACATATCATCTGACGTGCATACACAAGTTGTGGAGGCACATGATCAGTATTATGCAGATCTTGAGCAAAAGGAAGCAGAAGCTGCAAAAGAAGGGCCGGATAGAGAGGCTCAAATTGAAGAACAGCCTCATGAAGTTCAGGAAAAGAAGCCGATAAAAGAAAAGAAAACATTGTCACCAAAGGAACTACGGGAGCGTAACATTACCTGGTCATTAAATCTTGGGGTTGTTCTGCTCTTGATTGGCGGGCTGGTTCTTGCGACAAGCACATGGGAGACGCTCGCCAATTGGATGAAGTCAGGAATGATTGCCCTCGTATCTCTGTTATTTTTCGGGCTTGCCGTGTTTACGGAGCGTATGTTAAAAATCGAAAAAACAGCATTCGCCTTTTATGTACTTGGCGCCTTGTTTTTGCCGATCGCGATTCTGTCTGTCGGCTTTTTTGAATTGCTTGGTCCGTATTTTTCATTTACCGGTGGCGGGCGTTACTTATTTGGGGCTGCCGGGAGTGCTGTTATCCTGCCAATCTATATTGCGCTTGCCGATAAACGGTCATCACGGCTGTTTGTCTGGTTTTCGTATATTACGGTGACGGTTTTGGCAGGATTTTTGCTGGCAGCGTTCGATTTGCCAGTAGATGGTTTTTACCTTGGCATCATGCTATTTAATGCATTGCTACTACTCATCTATATTCGGTTAAAAGACAATCAGCGAACACGATTGTTTATGAAGGAATTTGTGCTCTATATTCAATGTAATCTGGTGCTCTCAACATTACTGATGCTCATTTTTTATAATCATGAGGTGTTGTACGGCTTTAATGTACTGCTTACAGCGGTTCTTTATTTTGCCATGATTTATGTGACGGAGCACAAGGAATACAGCTTTGTTTTCAGTGCGATGCTTGTGTATGGGGCCTATCAGCTGATTGAGTTTACTACTGTAGAGGATGCCAGTGCCATTGTTTATGCTTTACTCGGGTTTGTCTTTTTGACGATTCCAAGGCTCATTGGCGATGACCATGCATTGAAACGAATCTTTCGTTACACAAGTGCTGTTGTGTCGGCGTGTGCATTTTTGTACATCAGTTTGGAAGGACTCGTTTTGAGAATGCATGAGCCATCATTTGTCCTGCTTTTGGCATATGTGTTGATCGCATTTAATTTCACGTTCCTGGCTAATCAGACAAAACGATTATTGTTCGCTTATTTAAGTCCAGTATTTTTGATGGGTGCCCTGTACGAAGTTGCGTTGTTTGGCCGGGAATGGTTTGGTTATGACGGATTGATGCTGCCGTTGTTTGTCATGGGGCTGGTCCTCTATATCGGGTTTGGCTGTTTAATAAAAATGGCCCTTTTCCAGACGATGAAGAGAAGTTCCAGGGATGTTGGCGGCGTTGTTCTGCTGGTGGCCATTTTAACGGATTTTGTCTTAATAAACTGGTGGCAGGCTGGGACGATGCTTTTATTCATAAGCATCACCACATTGCTCACAAAACGATATGAAGGCAGGGAAGCTTTGGCTAAAAGTTCATCATGGATTCATGCCGTATCATTAGGACTCGCTGTGATGATGTTTTATGCTGAGACGTTTGGTGAGCGCACTTCTTATGGCCGAAATCCGATGGAAGCGGAGAGCTTTGTTTTGGCAGGTCTTGTTGTTCTGTTGGCAAGCATCGGGTGGAAATACGGGAAACGGACGATGTTTGCAGAGCACAGTTTTTTTGCTGCATACGGCTTCTATGTGCTGGGAATATGGCTGACATTCACTTTTGACTTTGATGCTGTGCTGCGTGCGGTGATCATGCTGGGTGGCGTGGCTATGGCTTATTTGCTATACCGGAAAACAAAATGGATGGCCGTATCGTATGTTGTCAGTGGCATGTCCTTGTTGTTTTATATGACCGCTCTTTATGCGGTTCATTCGGAAATGACGATTCAGTCGGATCTTTTCCAGTCGCTGCAATTTGTGATTGGCGCGCTATTGTTGCTGATTGCCGGTGTCTTGATCGGTAAATATGATGCGGGTCTCAGGAAAAGCTTCTGGTGGACCGGACACCTTTTCCTGCCGTTCGCTTCACTTGTGAGTCTAGTGTTTTTTGCAGAAGAAACGGTCTGGGCATTTTTAATCGCCGCTGCCGTTTATGGCTTAAGCCTGCGCTGGGCTCGAGCAGAATGGCTGATTGGAAGCTTTTTATATGGTGGTTTCACGGCGTTTTGGATCGGGGTTACTCAAGGATTTGTGTTGCTGGATGCCCCGGAATCCATTCAATATGCGGCGCTGCTCACGAGTGTCATGATAGCTATTGGCTGGTACTTTAGTAAAGGGGCATGGACACGGCGAATGGCATTTTATGTCGTGCCGTTTTCCGTATTGGGCATGTTTCTATTTGTGATCGTACCGGTTTTTGATGTGACGTTGTTTGTTGTAACACTGCTATATGCTGTGATGACACTGTTTATCATGCATCGGGAAAAATGGGATGTATTTACTGCACTACCACTCGCGCTTGTCTACAGTACTTTATGGCTATATGATGGTACTATTTTTTCAACGGAATACGATATGTTGTTCAGACTTGTTGTGTTTGCCGGGCTGCTGCTGGCAGCTGGTCTGCTTATGTATCCGGTGACCTATCAAGAACAAAGGGATAAGGAAATACCCGTTAAGATTGATTGGTATTCGGTTATCGGTTTTGCGGCGCTGTGCAGTATATATGTTGTCCCAGCGGAAGCATTTTGGGCAAAACTGCTGCCCGGACTGCTCGTGTCACTTTACTTGATATTGCAGCGTAAACGCACGCCATATGTCTCGGCAAAATGGATTGTTTTCGGTGCATGCATTTATTTGTTGCAGCCGTATTATGTGCTGCTTGGCAATATACAAATTTTCGATTTAATCGAACGGGAGCTGTATGTATTGCCATGGGTTGCGGCCGTTATTTTCCTGAAAAAAGTCACAGACGAGAAATATAATAGACTTGTAAACTATGGGCAGTGGGCGGTGCTTGTTATAGTTTCGCTTCTGCTTATCCAGGATGGCATGGCGAGCTCGACGATTTACGATGCATTGATTGTTGGTGTCCTTTCTCTTGCCTCCATGCTTGGTGGGATGGCTTATCAGCTAAAGGCATTCTTCTTTGTCGGTGCAGGTGTATTGCTCTTGAACGTTTTTCTGCAAACCCGTCCCTACTGGGGAAATCTGCCATGGTGGGCGTACCTCCTGATTGCAGGGTCCATTTTGATTGCCGTGGCAAGCTACAATGAATGGCACAAGCAGAAAACCGCAGACGGCAGAACAACACTGGCCTCCAAGTTTTATCAAAAAGTGGTACAGAGGATAAAGCGGTGGGAATAGGAGCGGAAATGGTTGTACGGTTTTCCAAGGATTTTTCAGGCAAGGCGCTGTCCGGATGTCCCTCAACATAATATAGGAAAGGGAAAAAAGTAGTTTGTATGAAGTGAATTGCTCGTTTATGTGAGAGGTAGATTCTCTTTTAATGGGATGATCATTAGATCTAGGAATGCTTTACCTCTTATGATTTTAAACGGATCTTGACTAAAAAATAGTATTTTCCTACTATTTACATTATTTCTCAGGGGTGATAAATTACTTGTTAATAAAGCTATTGCCATCAGTTGGTTAGTTAAATTAACTAACTAAATAATAATGTGGAGGGGGTATAGAAGCGGCGGGCAATGCGTAAACAATCGCTAAATATGAAAGGGGTTACAAATTGAAGAAATATCTATATGTATTGTTATCGTTACTATTGGTAGTTACTTTGTTGCCAGCGCAAGAGTTGGCTGCGAAAAAAAATGATAATAAGGATGTTGACTTGTGGAACGCTGTCAATCCCCTTAATACAACAGTAACCTTCTTAAATACAGGTGCACATCCTGATGACGAACGCAGTGACCTATTGGCTTACTTATCCAGGGGGCTGGGAGTCAAAACCTCCAGTCTAATTGCCAATCGTGGGGAAGGTGGCCAAAATGAGATCGGTAATGAACTTGGTAATGCATTAGGAATTATCCGATCCAACGAAATGAAAGAAGCAGCTAAAATTACTGGGGTACAAGCATACCATTTAAGTGAAACAACATCAGATCCTATTTATGATTTTGGTTTTTCAAAGTCTCCCGAGGAAACATTAGAGAAATGGGGGGAAACATTAACATATGAACGGTTCATTCGTTTTATAAGAAGCTACAAACCGGATATTTTGATGCCTTCATTCCGAAATGTGAAAAGTCAGCATGGCCATCACAGAGCTATGTCCATCTTAAGTATACGTGCTTTTGAGGATGCGGCAGACCCAACTGTATTTCCTGATCAAATCGAAGAAGATGGGTTATCAGTATGGCAGGTGAAAAAAGTCTATTTGCCTGCCGAATCAGAGGAAAAAGCAACTACATCCATAGAAATTGGTGACTATGACCCTATTTACGAGAAATCTTATCCGCAAATAGGTGAACAATCCAGGTATTTGCATAAGAGTCAGGGGATGGGTAAGGATGTACCAGTTGAGCCAAGACAATCCCATTTGGAATTGGTAAAATCAGTTGACTACACAGATAAAGGTATTTTTACAAATATCCCATACGACTTCAATGAATGGTCAGAAATCGTTTCAGATGATGGGATTAGTAATGACCTGGCAGAATTGCAGGAAAGTTTGGATGAGATAGTGGATTTGTATCCGGACAGAGAAGCGATACTGCCAAATTCACAGCAGGCATTACAAGATGTACAGGCATTATCTGAAGCCATTGAAAATGGAACAATGAGTGAGGATGTAAAAAAAGAATTAGATCATAAGCTGACATTAAAAGAAAAGCAACTGCAAAAAGTAAGTCTGATAGCCTCTGGACTAGAAGTGGAAGCAACTCCTGCATCAAAAGTTATAACAAAAGGAGAAAAGACACAGATCGATATGTCAATCACAAATAACGGTGACCAGTCAATACATCAGGTGAGTGCCGGCTTAATTGCGCCGGAAGACTGGAAGATTACCACCAAAGATGAAGCAGAGATTGACATACTGGAAGCTGGAGAGTCCAAAAACGTCACTTTTCAGGTAAATGTTTCAGCAGATGCTGAACATTATCATCCATATGATGACCCATTGATTCAGCCGCGTATAACTTTTGAAGAAGAAGGAACAAAAACAGTGAATCTATTGGAATTGGAAGAGACGTTCGCTGTATTGCCGGAGTTAGGTGTATCAACCGAACCAGAGGATATTGTTGTAAATACGGCTGATGTGGAAGATTCATACGACGTGAAGGTAAACATCAAAAACTATTATAATGGTGCAAAAAAGGGATCAGTTTCACTAAATCTCCCCGAAGGATGGACGAGTGAGCCGAAGGAAGTTGATGTGAGCCTCGAAAAAAGGTTAGAGGAACAGCAAGCATCATTTAAGGTTATTCCACCGGAAGACGTGGAGAAAGGTGAATTTAACATTGGCGCGATGGTTGAATCAGGGAAAAATGTATTTGATACAACTGTTCAGGAAATCAGTTACGACCATATTAAAGATTCCTTTTTCCTATATCCTTCAACCATGGATGGTGTAGCATTCGAATTGTTGAAGCCTGATTCCTTGAAAATTGGGTATATTGAAAGCGGCTTTGATGAAGTAGCTGACTATTTATTGGAATTAGGATTTAACGTGACTAAATTAACGGAAGCAGATCTCAGTACCGGTGATTTAGACCAGTTTGACACGATTGTAACCGGAATTAGAGCAAATCTGGCACGTGAGGATTTGATTGAGAATAATGATCGTTTACTGGAATATGCTGAAAATGGTGGGCATGTCGTTGTCCAATACCATAAACCGGGAGACAATTGGGACAAAGATAAGACGCCACCGTACGAATTAGAAATTGGTTCTCCATCCATTGAATGGCGTGTGACAGATGAGAATGCAGAAGTGACAATGACAAAGCCGGATCATCCATTATTTAATTTTCCAAATAACATTACGGACAAAGATTGGGATGGTTGGGTGCAAGAACGCGGTCTGTACTTTCCAAGTGAATGGGATGACCACTATGAGACTTTTGTAAGTATGGCGGATCCAAATGAAGATTCATTTGATAGTGGAATTCTAATGACAGACTATGGGGAAGGATCATATATTTATACGAATTTAGTATTCTACCGGCAAATTGCCAATCAGGTCCCTGGTGGCTACCGTATATTCACAAATCTTTTATCATATGGTACAGAGGAATCCGCAGAGATCAGAGCTGATGAAATAAAGGCAAAGGTGGAGCGGTTTGCTGATGAAGGTGAATTTGAAGATGAGACAACTGTGCGAGCATTAACAACTCATTTATCTGCGGTTAGTCATTACGAGGACAAAGGAACAGGTGGGAAAATTGTTAAGCATATGAACGGATTTAAACAATTAATTGCATATCATAAGAAAAAAGACCTTATATCTGAGGAGGCATTTGAAACATTGGATAATGATGCGGATGTATTAATCGACAAATGGCTGTAAAAAATCTTATATAAAGGCTGACTCAAACAATGTCACTAAAAGTTGCATTTGGGGTCAGTCTTTTCTTTTAGTTAATCCTTTAAAAATCTACAATCTATCATGCTGACATTGGATAAAACAAGCCTTAAAACGCGTGTGTCTGCCCCGATATGCCCCAATCCTGAAACTATTTATTAAAATAAGTTATTAAATTAAAAAAAGCATTGACTTGAAATCGCTTTCGTATTATACTCTCACTTAGATAGTAAACTTAACTAACTAAGTTTGTCCTATTTTGTTTGCATAAGGGGATGGTTAAAAATGTATCAAATTTGAAGCTGATGCAGATTGGAATGTGATAAAAATGAAAAAAACTACTCCAAAACTTGTAAAAATGATGAATCGGGACTTGATTATTAATGAGTTAAAACAGAATCCAAGGCAGTCCCGGGCAGATCTTTCTAAAAAAACGCAGCTCAGTAAACCAACGGTATCGGAAATTGTCAAAGAGTTAATTAAGGAAGAACTCGTTTTTGAAACGGGAGTAGGGCCGTCCAGCGGAGGAAAAAAGCCGATAAACCTTATTTACAATGCCCGTTCAAATTATGTAGTTGGTATTTTGATTGAAAATGATACGATTTTTTTCACCCTTGGTGATATGAATGGTGAAATCGTCAATACTATTCAAGAAAAATTTACTCCGCTAACTGAAGGCCAGGTGATTGTTGATTCCATAATCGAAGGGATTATGAGAATATTAGAATCAGAAAAGGTTGACTTAGAAAAGGTATTAGGTTTGGTTGTTGGTGTTTCGGGAATTGAAATGGATTCGGAAGATATTATTATTTCTTCTCCTACAATCAAGTGGGGGGAGATTAATCTAAGGAAAGAATTATCAAATCTATTAAATAAGGATGTCATCATTGAAAATGATGTAAATCTTATGACAATCGGCGAGTTTTATAATGGTCAAGGAAAAGATATTTCCAATTTTGTTTATTTGTTTATTGGAAACGGGATTGGAAGCGGTCTCTTTTTAAATGGAAAGTTCTACAAAGGATTTCATTCTGCTTCAGGTGAAATCGGCTATATGATGATAGGCGATGAAAAAAAACTGAATCCGGATTTAGGTGTTTTTGAAACAAATTACGGATTGTTTGGTGTTACTAAAAAACTAAGACAAGAAAATATAAATATTGTAGATGAAAACGCCGATTCTCTATTAAGGGTTCTCCAAGATAATAAAAACCATGAAGAAGTTGAAAAAATTCTGAAGGAAACGATTTATCATTGGGCAAAAGCAGCTATCAATATTATTAGTATAGTAGATCCTCAAGTGGTCATTATTTCAGGAGAACTCATAAATATGAATCAATCATCTTTCAGTCAGTATAAACAAACCATAGAAAAATTTGTTCCCAAAATGCCTGAGATAAAAGTAACCAGACTAGGTTCTAAAGCTGGATTGTATGGGGCGGTCTATTTAGCGTTAGAGAACTACTCCACATCGGCTTTAAAATAATTTGTTTCTAAAAGGAGGATTATTATGGGAAGTAAAAAGACGTGGCTCTTCATATTTTTAATTGCTATTCCTTTAATGCTGCTTGCAGCTTGTGGCAATGATGACGGCTCAAGCGATGGCGATAGCGAAGGAGGAAACGAGGAAGGTGAGGGCGGAAGTGGAGATCTGGTTATTTATACCGCAAGAGATCAAACCGTTGTTGATGAAGTTATTCCATTATTTGAGGAAGAATATCCGGATATAAATGTGGAAGTGTTAACAATGGGTGCACAGCAGATACTTGAGCGTGTGCGCGGTGAAAAGTCAAATCCACAGGCTGATTTTTGGTGGGGCGGAACACAATCTGCTTTTGATACTGCTGTTGAAGAAGATCTGCTTCAATCTTATGAACCAGATTTCGCAGAAGCAATACCGGAAGAGTACAAAGATCCCGAAGGACATTGGTACGGAGAAATTATTTTACCTGAAGTCATCATGTATAACACAGATGAACTTTCTAAAGATGAGGCACCACAGGACTGGGATGACTTGCTTGATCCAAAATGGGAAGATGAAATAATTATCCGTGGCGTATTGCAATCTGGAACAATGAGGACTATTTATTCAGCAATGATTTATCGCCAGGACCATGAGGATCCTGAAGCAGGTTATGAGTGGTTAAATAAGCTTGATGCAAACACAACAGATTATGCCCAAGATCCAACTAATTTGTATTTAAAATTGGCCCGTCAGGAAGGAACGGTTTCATTATGGAACCTTCAGGACATATTGCTGCAGAAGGAGCAGCATAATCAACCATTTGGTTATGTCATGCCTGAAAGCGGTGCTCCGATTTTGGTAGATGGTGTCGGTGTTATAAAAGATGCACAAAACGCGGAAAATGCCAAGCTTTTCTCTGAATTTCTGTTTTCACCGGATATCAGATCAAAATTATCAGAGGATTTCTTCCAAATCCCAACTCGCACTGATTTAGAAGATGAGCAGCAGCCGGATTGGTTGAAAGATCTTGAAATGAATCAAATGGATTTGGACTGGAAGATCATGGCTGAAAATGAAACAGAATGGATGGAACACTGGGATCAAAATATTAAAAATTCCAACTAGGATTTATTAAGTTGAATTAACAAGAACAGGGTGGACTCTTCACCCTGTTCTATCTCTGATAATCTATTTTTGGAAAAGATTAGGTAAAAGTTTGATCAGTCGAAGTACAGGAGTGATAACGGTGGAAGCAACAGATATACATGGAAGAGAATTAAACGAACTTTCTGATGCCAAATTTGCTATATTGCCTTTGGGCAGTTTTGAATATCATGGGCCACATTCTCCGCTGGGAACCGACATTTTTTTAGCAGATGGATTTGGAAATAAAATTAATCCAGAGCTCGGCGGTGTAGTTTTTCCTACTGTACCATATACGGCGTGTCCAGGGAAAACCAATAAATATAAAGGTACCATTCCTATTCGGCCTTCTATCATTCAAGAATATTTGATAGATATAGTCGAGGGGATTGTCAACCAAGGTATAGAGCGGATTGTGCTTTTGAACGCTCATGATGGAAATATGGGAATATCACGAGCTGTTGCTGAACATATCACAGGTAAACATAATAGCGCCAGTTTTTTATTACTCAACTGGTGGCAAATGGTTGAAATCGATAAAGCAGATGAACTGGGTATGGTCGGAACAAAGGGAAGGGGCCATGGTGGACCATACGAGATGTCAGCAACTAAGGCATTTCAACCTCACCTCGTCCATGTTGAGGAAGATGATACGGAGTTTCCTGATTTAGAAAAACTCTCTCCCCATCCATATATTCTTGTTGAAGGAACGCCGGGATCCTGGGATGGGTACACAGGATTAATTCAACAAACCTCACTCGAAATGGGCAAAAAAATTGTTGATGAAGCAACTGGCAATCTAAATACGCTTATTGAAAATTGGATTAAGAAATAATTCAAACGGAATCTGGGGAAAAGCGTTCATTTCGTAATCAATATTGAAGGTTTGACTTTTCCTTCTAGGACGTTGGTTCTGGATCCCGTATAACATGAAGCATAAGCATACTTTTTATGATATTGGTCGGGAGAACGTGTTGGAGTTCGGTCCCATGAATATCTGATAAAGAAAGTGAGTAAAAAAACAAGCCTGGAAAAGTAAGGTGATGAACATCATCCTTTGGGAAAAGAAAGGTGAAAGAAATGAAAAGCGTAAGACTTGAACAGATAACTAAAATGTTTGGAAAATCCAGAGCGGTTGAAGATATCAACATTGATATAAAAAGTGGAGAATTCTTCACTTTTCTGGGCCCAAGTGGCTGTGGTAAAACGACAACTTTAAGAATGATAGCCGGGTTTTACTTTCCTACAAGCGGTAAGATAGCCTTTGACAATGAAGATATTACAACGGTGAAACCGAACAAACGAAATATCGGAATGGTTTTTCAAAACTATGCACTATTCCCACATATGACTGTCTTTGAAAACATTGCATTTGGTCTGCAGGTAAGAAAACTATCAAAAAGTGTTATAAGAGAAAAGGTAGAAAAAGCACAGGAGTTTGTCCGTTTGGTAGGCTATGGAGATAGAAAAATAACAGAATTATCCGGTGGCCAGCAGCAACGAGTTGCGCTTGCGAGGGCACTTGTCATTGAACCGGATATTTTATTATTGGACGAACCATTGTCCAACCTAGATGCAAAATTACGTGAAGAAACACGGGTAGAGATTAAGCGGCTTCAGGTTGAGTTGGGGATTACCACAGTCTATGTCACACACGATCAGCATGAAGCTATGGCAATGTCTGACAGAATTATGGTTATGAGTGAAGGTGAAGTTCAACAAATTGGAACGCCTCAAGAGATTTATAATAAACCTGACAATCATTTTGTCGCATCGTTTATCGGTGAATCCAATATTTTGGAAGGTACGATCAAAGAAGTGTCGGATAATCATGTCACTGTCGATGTTGGGGATGGAATTTTACTAAAGGGTATAAGGGAAAATAGCTCCCCGCATGTTGATATCGCAGAGGACAAAAAGGTATCCCTTTCCATACGGCCTGAAATCATTGAGGTTGGAAAAGGTAGTAATTCAATCCAAGGAAAAATTCAACTAACAGAGTTTTCTGGTGTAAGTATTAACTATCTTGTAAAGATTGGCAACCATGAATTGAACGTGATGATTATTAACTCGGGTTCAAATATATTGGAACGTGGTGATTCAATCACTCTGAGTATTCCTGAAAATAGTATCTATTTTATGAGTGAAAAGGGGTGACAACATGACCAGTGAAGCAATCGCCCCCAAGAAAAGTATTTGGGCGAAAATAACCCAATCAAAGTATTTTGTTTATGTTTTAATTTCGCCTCTGGTTTTGGTTTTATTGGCATACGTGATTTATCCAATGTACAAGACATTCTCACAAAGTGTAATGGACCAGGAAGGCGCTTTATCATTTTCTAATTATATAAACTTTTTTACTACCGAGGCTAATCTTGAGTCACTTAGAAATAGTGTGTTTATATCGGTAGTAAGTGTCATTACATGTGCTATTGTCGGTGTTGCAATGGCTTTCTTGTTAAACCGATACGAATTTCCTGGCAGGAAATTTTTATCAGTACTTGTATTGGTGCCAATGGCATTACCACCTTTAATCGGTGCCATTTCTTTCTATTTTTTATATGGTGAAACAGGTATATTTCCTCGGTTTTTCCAGCAGATTTTTAACTTGGAGGAAGTGCCATTCTCCCTTGAGGGAATTTGGGGCATTATAATGGTTCATACCTTTACGATGTATACCTATTTTTATCTGAGTGCATCTGCGGCGATTAAAGGTTTGGATCTATCATTAGAAGAAGCTGCGACAAGTTTGGGCTCCGGTCGCTTGAGAATCTGGACAAAAATCATTTTGCCAATGCTGACACCAGCTATGGTTGCATCTTCGCTATTGGTGTTTATGATTTCAATGGCTTCATATACTGCACCATTAATGTTTGGTGTCCAAAGAACCATGACCATGCAAATAACACTGTCCCGGACAAATGGTAATTTAGACATGTCGGCAACACAATCTACTGTTCTTTCAATCGTGTCAATTGCTTTTTTAATATTGATGACCTGGTATCAAAACCGAAGAAATTACCAGAATCAGAGTAAAGGTACCGGCGTTCATCGTACGGAAGTCCGCTCGCCGATCGTTAGGTATTTGGCGGTATTACTGTCCATTATCGGTGTTGTTGTTTTAATGCTGCCAATCATGGTTATTGCGCTGATTTCGTTTGCTGTAGACGGGTCTTGGACAACACAAATTATACCGGCGGCCTATACAATCCAACACTATGTTGAATTATTTACTGACCCTGATACATGGGGGCCAATCTGGAATAGTATCCAAATGAGTACAGTTGCAGTAATCGGAAATATTATTTTTGGTGTTGCAGCTGCGTATGCCATGGTCCGTTTTAATTTTAAAGGGAAGGCCTTTATGGATATATTGATTATGGTACCTTGGGCTCTGCCAGGTACTGTCGTGGCTGTTAATATGATTTCAGCTTTCAGCGAGCCGAGTGCTTTCGCATTTAATCAGGTATTGGTTGGTACCTTTTGGATCTTGCCTTTAGCTTACTTTGTCAGACAGCTGCCACTCGTCTTCCGGAACTCACAAGCAAGTTTAATACAGATGGATCAGTCAGTTGAAGAAGCGGCACAAAGTCTGGGCGCAACTTGGTGGCATTCGTTCAGGAGAGTTGTTTTACCTATTATTATGCCGGGAATCTTAGCTGGTACATTATTGGCCTTTGTTCAAGGCTTGACAGAATTTGTAGCTTCAATATTGATTTATACACCTTCCACAATGCCATTGTCTGTGGGTATTTGGAATAAAATGTACTCATTTGAATTTGGAACAGCGTGTGCTTATGGGGTACTTCAAACGATCTTGATTGTTATTGTGTTATTAGTAAATGAAAAAATTAAAGGTGATAATGATACTGGTGCAGCTTTTTAGGCACAATATGATACAAACGTATAGAAAATACTGAGGGAGTGATTGAGATGAGCTCATTACATCGACAAAAAATCTTGGATACGGAAGGAAAGAATTTTCCGTCAAAAACCTATAAGGAACTTGTTTTGGAACCCGCGTATAATCAAGCAAAAGTAAACTCCATTCGTCCAATGCTTCAAATACACTATGCGCATTTAATCATGCTTGTTGAAGAAGGGATTGTGGATAAGGACGAAGCAATCAAAATCGTCAACGCAATTAATAAGATTGATGTAGAAGATGTTAAAAATAGAAACTATGATTCATCCTATGAAGATTTGTTCTTTGAAATTGAGCATTTTTTAATTGAACAGGCAGGTGAAATTGCTGGCAACCTTCATATTGCCCGCAGTCGGAATGATATGGGGATTGCCATTTACAGAATGAATCTACGGGATAGATTACTTAACCTGGTTGAGGCAACACTTCACTTACGTAGAAGCCTGATTGAATTGACTGAAGAACATATCGATACAATCATGATCGGATATACGCATACACAGCAGGCACAGCCTACCACACTTGGCCATTATCTGAATGCGATGACGGATTTACTGACAAGGGATATTAATCGTCTTATGTCAGCTTATAATACGGTAAACCGGAGCAGTATGGGTGCAGCAGCGTTGACAACTTCAGGGTTTTCAATCAATCGTAAGTTAGTGCAAGAGTTATTGGGTTTTGAGGAGAGAATTGACAACGCTTGGGATGCTGTTGCTGGAGCGGATTATATCGGTGAGACCGCAACGTCTGTTCAATTGGCTGCAATCGATTTGGGCCGATCAATGCAAGATTTTCTTTTGTGGGGAACTCAGGAATACGGTGCCTTCAAGCTGTATGAGCCATACGTGCAAATCAGCTCCATCATGCCACAAAAGCAAAACCCAGTTTCTATTGAACATATGCGTGGTTTGTTATCAAGCGTTCTGGGTGATGCACAAACTGTTTTGACAATGATGCATAATACGCCTTTTGGCGATATTGTCGACACAGAAGATGACATGCAGCCATATATGTGGCATGCAATGGAGAAGCTTGGAAGTATTTATTATCTGTTATCAAGCGTGTTAATGACAATGGAAGTCAATAAGGAAAAGTTGCTCAAACGTGCACAAGAAAGTTTCGCTAACGTCACGGAACTTGCCGATACACTAGTACGGACAAATGACCTCTCCTTTCGAAAAGCGCATGAAATCGTTAGCTCTGCAGTGAAGGATTTGGTGGCTAAAGAAAAAGAGTCTTTAGAAGAGTTCCATTTAGACCATTTAAATGCTCATGCTGAAAAAATAACAGGGAATAAATTGAATTTAACGGAAGAAGAATTGGAAGATGCACTCGATCCGGAGCATTTTATCAAAATTCGTTCACTTGAAGGCGGTCCAAGCAAAGACAGAGTGAAAAAGGCAATTGAAGAGCGCGTTCAGCAACAAAATGATTTAGACAACTGGTTGAAAGAAAAGAAAGGTATATTAGAGTCTGCTAATGGAATGATTGATGAGAGACTTAAAAGAATGATGAGCTATGATAAATAAGGAAAGCTTTTTTCATTCAGAAGCAGAAATGAATAATAAAGATTTTTCAAGAGAGGGATTTGGCAACAGTAAGGCTGAATCTTTATCTAAAAAATCTACAACAAATGGCCTACCACACAACCAAAAGGAAAAAACAATTCATTCAACGATACAGGGCGGAGGTCGCACGGACTTTCCGCTCCTAGCTATAGATGGTGGCGGGACAAAAACTATTGCTGTCATTACAGATGCAGATGGAAATGTATTAAGTTCCGGAAAATCCGGCACTTCAAACTACCAGGTTGCTGGGTTTAAGGGCACCATTAAAACTTTGAAACGCGTGATAAAAAAAGCAATCGGTCAATTAAATGAAAATGTTTTGCATCATGATACAGAAATAAATTTTAATGTCGGCGTGTTTGCTTTGGCAGGGATAGATACGATAAAAGATGAAACAAATGTGCAGGAGATTGTGAAACAGGTTATTGAGGAAAGCGGAGTGCAAATCAAAAGAGTAATTGTAGAGAATGACGCATTGTCCGTGTTGTTTGGGGAGACCAATCATTCACCTGGTGTCATTCTCATTTCCGGAACCGGCTCGATTGCTTTTGGGCACGATGGAAGGGGGAATTATGCTCGTGCTGGAGGATGGGGTCATAGACTTGGTGATGAAGGTGGCGGCTACTGGATTGGAAAAGAGGCGATACTTACTATCCTGAAAATGCATGATGGCAGGGGGCCTGAAACAGCCCTATCCGATCTGGTGTTAAACCAATTTCAACTCGACAACCATGAAGATCTTTATAATTGGGTGTATGGCCCCAATTATTCCATTCACGATGTTGGAGAATTATCGACCATCGTTGAAGATGCATACCATCTAGGCGATCCAGCCAGCAAAAACATTTTAGATCGTGCCGTTTCGGAGCTTTATTGCTTGGTATCTGCGGTCGTCAAACGGATAAATATCTCAGGTGGTCCGTTTAAGCTATTATTTTTGGGTGGGGTCTTACAAAATAGTGATTACGTTAAAAGTGAATTAATGTATAAGGTGAAAAACGAAATGCCTAATGTAGATATCATCACCAATCACGACAAGCCTATTGATTTGATCGTTCAAAGAGGATTGAATGGATGAAATATTCAATTTAGATTTTCTTAAACTTGGGGCAGATTCAGGGAATTGTGCCCTGTCTATGCCCCCTAAACTTTGCTTCCATCAAAGAAACAGGTTTAAGTGGTATGGTTCGCGTTCATTATTAATTCTATCAACATCTTTTACGGACGCTCCCTTACTTACTAAAATGGCATGACCATGATAAACTGACCGGAAAAGTACTCTCTAATCTGTGTTGGTTTAGATTGAAATTTGATTTGGACTAATAGCAAACGTCGCCTGCACTGGTGTTTGTTATTAGTCTTTTGACTTATATTATGTAAGCAATTTAAATCATTATAGTATTGAATTCAATGCATCACCGGGGGCCTGGAATATGCGCTGAAAATAACGGCTAAGATGAAATTAAATGATGATCAGGTTGAAATGTGGATCCTGAGAGAGGCTTATGATGGTCGGCTTTCAGATGATATTATCTGGCGTGATAAAGCGGGATTTTCCGAAGGCAGTGGTGCACTCGATATTCTGGAAGGTTATGCGGAAGATAAATTGGGTGACGCTGAACTTGAACGCGCCAACAGGGAAAATAAGTGGGTCCGCTCCAAACAGGAATTCATGTATTACAATATTTTCAAGAAATACTTTCCGCATCAATCTGTACTTTCGACTGTTGGACATTGGGGCAAAAGTTTAGGCGATGCGAGTGCCCCGGCAGCCTTTGAGTAAGGGCGTAATGACCTGTCACCAAAGCGGCCGGATTGGAGCGGGTGAAATTAATATTTTAACCTTGCGCTGCCCCCCCCCTTTTGGAACGACTCATTGCTGACCGAAGATATTGCCGATTAAATATCTGTTTAATTCTTATAAGACCAGGCACTTCAAATGTCTGGTCTTATTTATTTAGGAGTCAAAATAATTCGAATAAAAAAAGTGTTGAAAAAATAAGTAGTTAGTGTTTAAATTAGAGTAGTAGTTAATATTCGAACAGGGGGGATCATTCAAAAAACCAACACTTTGCAGTTTTATGAAAGCGCTTTAAATTCTGTCCGGCGGAGAGTTTGCTATGTTTATCCTCAAAGGTACGTACCTTTGAAAACCTGTTACTACAAATTTAAATGGGAGGTTATTACTCCATGAAAAAGTGGCTGATCTGTTTCATAGCGTTTCTTGGAATGATTGTGCTTGCTGCCTGTGCGGATGAATCAAGTCAGGAAAAACAGAGTGAAGATGACTCGGCATCAGCATCTGAAGGTGAAGATACGACACAGCTGAGCTTTATTCATTGGCGCGGAGAAGATAAGGAAGTATTTGAAGATATCATTTCGCAATTTGAAGAAGAGAACCCTAACATTAATGTAGAGATGAATATTTACCCATCAGAACAATATCAGTCAAATGCGCAGCAATTGCTGCGTGATGGTTCCACCGGTGATGTATTCACATCACAACCGGGGACGCAATTTGAAGCAATGAAGGAAGCGGGTCTTTTTACTGACTTAACGGATGAGGATTTTGTGAGTAAGTTTTCGGAAGGATCTCTCAGTGTGGGGCAGGCTGACGGCAAACAGTTGGCCATTCCTTATCAGATGGTTTTTAATATGCCTGTTTACAATAAAGGCATGTTTGAGGAGTTAGGGCTTGAAGTGCCAGGCAGTTGGTCAGAATATCAGGAGATGGCGGATACATTGATGGAAAATGACATCATTCCAGTTGTCTTCCCTGGTGCTGACATCGGACCTAACCAGACCATGAACAGTATGATGATGAACAATGCTAAAGATGAGGATATTTTCCAGAAGCTTGAAAGCGGTGAAGAGTCACTTACAAATGAATGGTGGGTAACAACATTGGAAGACTTCCAGTTTTTCAATGAAAACGGCTATTTCCAGGAGAATGCCTTAGGTACAAATCAGGACTCTGCCATGCAAATGGTTGCCAATGAGGAAGCTGCCATGATCGCTACAGGATCCTACCATATGGCGACATTAAAGGAATTGAATCCAGATCTCAAACTGGGCTTTCTTCCGCCGATAACGGTTGAAGAAGGTGAAGTGGATTATGAAGGCATTCATACGGCAACATTCATGCTGGCAATCAACAGCAATTCAGAGAAAAAAGAGGAAGCGAAAAAGTTTATCAATTTTTTAAGTGAACCGGAGATTGCTTCTCAATACGCAAATGGGACAGGTCAGCATTTAACTGTCACAGATGTGGAGTATGAATCGGAGGAATTGCAGAACACAGCCCATTGGATTACGGATAAAAATACAAGATTCCAGCCAAGGTATTTGATAACTGAAGCTGCTGTGGAAGAAGCTGTGCTTGGCTCAATCGAAAACGTTCTGGGCGGTGCATCTCCTGAGGAAGCAGCTAAAGAAGCGCAGCAGATTGTTGAAGAAAATATAGATTAATTGATAGCGAAAGGCCCGTATTCAAAAGTATTCAAGAAGGACTGATTTCATGAAAATATCCAAATCTATCTATCTATTCTTCATTCCGGGTTTGGTACTCTACTCAATATTTTTTGTCTTTCCGACTTTGAGCGCATTATTTTATTCCTTTACCGACTGGGATGGCATAAGCGCTGATTTCAATTTCATCGGATTTGAAAATTACCAAAGGGCAGCTGCGGGCGATAGTATATTCATGAAATCTGTCGGAAACAACCTGGAGTTTATGTTTTTTGTTGCCGTATTTCAAACACTGGTTGCCTTGGTGTTTGCGATATTTCTTGTGAAAAACACAAAATTCAATTACTTTTTACGGGCCTTGTTTTTCTTTCCGACTATCTTATCCTCCGTTTCCGTGGCATTTATCTGGGCATTTGTTTATGATCCGAATTTGGGGATCCTGAATCAATTGCTGAGTCTGCTGGGTCTTGAATTTTTAACTCAGAACTGGCTTGGAAATGGTGATATTGCGATTTATTCACTGGCTTTTACACAGGTATGGTTCCATGCAGGACAAATGCTGATCATTTTTGTTGCCGGGTTGCATGCTATTCCCAATGATTTATATGAAGCGGCAAAAATCGAAGGTGCTTCCAGATGGCAGATCTTTAAAAAAATTACCTGGCCATTATTGGCACCGTCAGCCACAATCGTGATCGCCTACACCACGATACAATCGTTCCAGGCTTTTGATTTGGTCTTTGCACTGACAGGCGGCGGGCCTAACTATTCCACTGAAATTATAGCCACCTACATTTATAGTATTGCTTTCAGAGGCTATGATTTCGGATATGCGTCTGCTATTTCTGTTATATTCATGGGTATTATTGCCCTGATAACGTACATTCAATTTAAAGTATTGCGTTCCAATCGGGTCTCTTACTAGGAAAAGGGGGCAACAAGGTTGTTATTCAGAAGGTTTGCGATATTCATCTATGCCATTCTAATACTGGTGCCGCTTACCATGGTCGTGCTGACTTCCATGAAGACATTGGAGCAGACATTTGATAACCCATTGGGGATCCCAACAGATGGGTTGATCGTCGAAAACTTCATCAATATATTTCAGGAACAGACAATGGCCGGGTATTTTGTGAACAGCTCTGTCGTGACCCTTTTCTCCGTGTCGTTCACCTTAATTTTTGCTGCCATGATTGCATTTGGCATAACACGGCTCAATGACTGGAAAGGGAATGTGCTTTTTGCCTTGTTCACGATAGGCATGATGATCCCGCCCCAGGTTAATATGGTTCCACTATATTCTTTAATTTTAAATTTAGGCTTAACAAATAGTTTGTTAGGTCTGGTTTTAGTTAATATATCGTCCACAATACCTGTTGCTGTATTTATTTTGACTGGGTTCATGAAGACACTGCCAAAGGAACTGTTAGAAGCATCAACGATCGATGGTGCGGGGAATTGGCGTATATTTACAAAAGTCGTTGTACCGTTATCATTGCCATCACTTTCAGCTACAGCGATATTTTTGCTCGTGATGCACTGGAACGACCTGCTGTATCCGCTGTTATTCATCACAGATAATGCCTATAAAACACTTCCGCTGGCACTATTGGACTTTCAGGGTCAGTATTCCACGAATTATCCGATGTTGTTTACCGGGGTCCTGATCGCTTCTGTTCCAATGGTTATCATGTATATCTTTTTGCAACGTTATTTTGTGGCAGGCATGACATCCGGTACGGTTAAAGGCTAATACTTACAAGAAATTCACAGAAAGGAAGTGAGTGTCATTGGGTAAAGTTTTGTACCTTCCAATCGGCAGACAGACTTTTGATATTGAAACCGGTGAAAAAGAAAGGGAAAAAAGTTCGTCATTCCTAAATCACTTAACCGATGAGCTTATTGAACCAGAGGGTGTTATCACGACCCCCAGTGAACTTCAAAAAATTCTTGAAGGTATAAAAGATGATGAGATCGATGCGGCAATCTATCAGAGCATTACTTTTGCTGACGGTCAATTTATCAGAATGCTGCTGGATTATATTTCAGCGGCGGTTATCGTCTGGTCGATTAGAGAACCGGCTGTCGGCGAACGACTGCGGCTCAATTCGCTGACAGGCGGAAACAGCACGTGTCATGTGCTGTTTAGTGATCGTCACCCTTATGCGTTTGTATTTGGAAACACCGAAGAAGCTCATGTTCAGCTGAAAATAAAACAGCAGCTAAACATACAAAAGCTGATTAATCGGATAAAAGATTTTAATATTGGTGTACTGGGTGATCACCAGCCAGGGTTTTACTTTTCCGGAACAGATGAGAAACAGCTGAAAGATCAATTTGGCATCGATGTTGTCCGGATGGATTTACAGGAAGCCTTTGATAAAAGCAAAGAGATACCAGAGAGTAAATGGAAAAACGAAATCGACCGTGCCAGGGAGCAGGTAGTCGGCTTAAATCCCAAAGATGAGACGGTTAAACGCTTTGCACAATTCACATCGTTTGTAAGGGAAGAAATAGATCGGCTTAATATTTCTGCGCTGTCAATCCGCTGCTGGCCGGAATTTTTCAATGAGCTCGGGGCGGCTGCATGTTCCACGTTATCTCAATTCACTGAAGAGGGGGTTGTTTCTTCCTGCGAATCGGATATCCATGGGGCTGTCACCATGTTTATATTACAGGAACTTTCAGACGGAGAAGCGCCGTATCTGGGTGATATGGTACACGTTAATGAAGCAAGTAATTCTGTTGTTTTCTGGCACTGCGGGGCGGGAGCGTATTCATTGGCTCATCCTGAGCAGGGTGCTCAGCCCGGCGTCCATCCTAATCGCAAGCTTGGATTTACAATGGAATTCGGCCTCAAACCAGGCAAAGTGACCATATTCCGGGTCGGGTATACAACGGATGGATACAGACTCCTTGTTATGCGGGGCGAGGCACTTGATACACCTCAGCGTTTTAATGGCACTTCAGTCGAGGTTCAACTGGAAACGGATGTAACCGACACGCTTTATGGACTGATGGATGAAGGGTTTGAACCGCATTATGGTCTCGTTTATGCAGACATTGCCGATGATCTGGTTGAATTGGGCAGGCAGCTCAAAATGCCGGTATCTGTGTACACAATAGATTGAAGGGAGTAGAGGGATTGATGAAGCAAATCGCTATAGGGCAAGCTGGGGGTCCGACAGCCGTGATTAATGCTACATTGGCAGGGTTTGTCCGTGCGTTATATCAGGACCACTCCCTTACATTCATCATGAATGGTTTTGAAGGATTAGCCAACAAAATGTTTCGACAGGCCGATGCTCAGGTGATTGACAATGTACTGACGCATGAAAAAATCCCCGGAGCAGCGCTGGGTGCCGGCCGTTATGCGTTAAGTGAAGAAGGAATAGCTGAATCTGTCAGGACACTCAGGGATTTTCAGGTTGATACGCTTGTGTTCATTGGTGGCAATGGAACGATGGAGGCACTGGATAAAATAAAAGATGAATCTGATCGTCAACGCTATCCACTGCAAATATTAGGTCTTCCAAAAACCGTTGATAACGATCTTGGCGGAACAGATCATTCACCGGGTTTTGGCAGTGCCGCACGATACGTGGCTCAAGTAACAAGGGATATGGGGCGCGATCTTTTGACAATGAATAATTTTGAACAAGTGCGGATTATTGAAACAATGGGCAGGAATGCGGGCTGGCTGAGCGCTGCTTCCGGTCTTCTCAAAGAATACGATCATGACAGCCCACATTTTATCGTGCTGCCCGAAAAATCGCTGGAACCGGAGCTTTTAATGCATCATATCAGGAGGGCAATCAAGGATTACGGGGTTGCACTCATTGTTGTCAGTGAAGGTGTATGCTGGGAGACAGGAAATCAGGTAGCTAAAGATCGTGTCAACGGCCGTTCCGTTTTAGGCGGCATTTCGAAGGAGATTGAACATGCCGTCAAGGAAAAAATGGATGTCATGGTGCGCTCCGAACTGCTGGGGATGAACCAAAGAAGCTGTTCTGTTTCTGTATCTCCAACTGACTTTAAAGAGGCTGTTCAAGTCGGCCAAGTAGGTGCCTGCTGGCTTATTAATGACGTATCGGATGTCATGGTGTCGTTGCAGCGGTCCAAAAGCTCTTCATATGGAATCAAGTTTATACCGGTTTCATTGAAAACAATTGTCCAAAACGGTGAACGGAAACTTCCTAAAGCATTTTTGGATGACCAGGAAGCATATCATGAGTGGCTGCGTCCGCTAGTTGGATATGACTTAGCCTCTTATCCGCCGCCATTGCAAAGGAGATAAAGGCATGGAGATATATGAATTGGATCATAACAAAAATGAAGCCTTATACCTTCAAATAAAGGATATACTGGTTAAACGCATTCAGAATGGTGAATGGAGAGAACAGTCACTCATCCCTACCGAGCGTGAACTGATGAAGGAATTCAATGTAAGCCGAACGACAGTCAGGCAGTCCATTTCCATTCTTGTTCAAACCGGGTTACTGGAAAAAACACAAGGCCGGGGAACGATTGTCAAACCTCAGAAATTAGTCGGTCGTTTAGGGCGGCTCAAAGGGTTTGCCGAAGAAGTCGTCAAAAGAGGTCAGGTCCCTCAATCAAAACTGATAAGGGCAGGATTTAAAGACCAACTGTATACCGAAAAGACAATGCTTGAGGTGAAAGAAGACGAATTGATTCTCCTGGTGGAACGTATCCGGTTTGCTGATGAGACCCCGATTGCTTTGGAGCGTACCTGTTGGCCGTATGACATTGGAAATATTTTAATGCAATATGACCTGGATGAAGCACGGTATTATGAAATCCTGGAAGATCATAATATTTATTTGAACAAGGCAAATGAAAAAATAGCTGCTATTAACGCCACTCAGGATGAGGCGGATTTGCTGGGTATACGGCCAGGTGAAGCAATGCTTGAAATGAACCGATTGAGTTTTGGCATGAGTAACCACCCGATTGAATATACCGTAACAAAATACCGAAGTGATCAGTATCATTATGATATTGAGCTGAAAAGATAAAAGGAGCAATTAAAAAGCAGGAGGTGTCCCGGTTGAACAACAATTTTTATACCGGCTTTTTCAAATCAGATCATTTATCAGAAAAGGATAAGTATTTATTTTCAAAAAAAAGCCCCAAATATAAATTTAACATCATTGGCGCGGGAATGATTGGTCAGGAGCATATAATGGTTACCATGCTGGAAGGACGAGCGGGGATCAATGGCATATTTGATCTCAGTGAAGACAGCATAAACAATACATGTCGATTTTTCAGGGAGGAATACCCTGACGAGAAAGAATTAAAAGTATACGATACGTTGGAAAATGCCTGCCATGACCCGGAAGTCGACGGACTGATCATTTGTACGCCGAATTTTACGCATATTGATATTGTCAAAGAGGCTGTTAAGTCAGGTAAGCATATTTTATTGGAAAAACCGATGGCAACAACACTGGGGGATGCCTGGGAGATAAAAGAGATGGCAAAAGACTATCAATCTGTTTTTCAAATCGGTCTTCAATACCGTCATAAACCTATCTATACGGAAGCCATCCATGAAATGCTGGAAAGAAAATCAGCCGGTGACATCAAAAGTATCAGCATTGTGGAGCATCGCGTGCCGTTTTTGGATAAAGTCAATCAGTGGAACAAATTCACCGAATATTCGGGCGGAACGTTCATTGAAAAATGCTGCCATTATTTTGATTTACTGAATTTGTTCGCCCAGTCGAAGCCGGAAAAGGTTTATGCAACAGGCGGTATGGACGTCAATTATAAAGACTTCGAGTATGAAGGAAACAAGTCGAATATCATTGACAACGCGATGGTTAATATCCTTTACGAAAATGGTATCAAAACCCAGTTTAACTTATGCATGTTCGCACCGATGTTTTATGAAGAGATCATGGTATGTGGCGATAAAGGCAGACTGAAAGCATATGAAAATGAAAATTTTCTACCTTTGAATCATAATAATTCGTATCTGGAAATATTAAGTGGCGAAGATGGTGCAGCAAAAACAACAAATCCCTGCTATCCAACCGTCATACAGGAAAGTGGCCATAGTGGTGGCACTTACTACGAACATAAGCATTTTATAGATAATATGGAAGGGAATCATAAACCGACAGCTTCGGTTGAAGAAGGGTTTTGGTCCATTGTTGTTGGAGAAGCTGCTGAACATTCAATAAAAACCGGTGAGGTGATCAGTATAAATAAAATGCTGGAACAAGATATTTATTCCAAAGTATAAGACCGTTAAGTATTAGCGGTAGTCTACCTGGAGCAAGCGGCTTAACAAAAAAGAGGTATGACTGACAAATTTCATGTATCTATTTTTAACGCTTCCTGCGGCATAACAGATAAAGGCTTTTTATATAATAGAATCATATTAAATACGGATTTTTTGTATGAAAGTTTAATATGATAGACAACTAAGAAAAGTAAAAATGGGGGTGGATATTTTTGAAGTACAGTTATATTTCGCATCTTTATTGTCCGAAATGCGATAATACATTTGATACAAAGGAACAGAATCAACTTTGCACGTGCGGTTCACCTTTATTAGTGGACTATGACCTGGACGAGGTGAAGAAAAATGTGACGGCTGATGATTTAACATCACGAGAACCGACGCTATGGCGTTATCATGAATTATTGCCTGTTAAAGAACAATTCAATGTTGTGTCATTAGGCGAGGGGATGACACCATTAATACCCTTTCGTGAACTCGGAAGTGACATGACTGTCGAGAATCTGTACATGAAGGATGAGGGGCTAATCCCAACAGGAACTTTCAAGGCGAGGGGTGCAGCTGTCGGGGTATCAAAGGCAAAAGAAATTGGCGTGAAAGAATTGGCCATGCCAACGAATGGAAATGCCGGCGCAGCATGGGGGCTGTATGCTGCCAGGGCAGGAATTGAATCGACCATTGTGATGCCGAATGATGCGCCGAAGATCACCCGGAATGAAGTCGCATTATCAGGAGCCAATCTTTATTTAGTCAATGGACTGATTAGTGATGCCGGGAAGATCGTTGGAAAAGCGGTGAAGGATTACAACCTGTACGATGCGTCTACCTTGAAGGAACCTTATCGGATTGAAGGCAAGAAAACGATGGGATTGGAAATTTCGGAACAGCTTAATTGGGAAATGCCGGATGTCATCCTATACCCGACTGGCGGTGGTGTCGGATTAATTGGCATCCACAAGGCTCTGAAAGAATTAAAAGAACTGGGCTGGGTAAAAGGAGAACTGCCCCGATTGGTAGCCGTTCAGTCTGCAGGATGCGCCCCAATTGTCAAAGCATGGGAGGAAGGAAAGCGTGAATCCGAGTTCTGGAAGGATTCCGAGACACTTGCTTTCGGTATCAACGTTCCGAAAGCATTGGGTGATTTTCTGGTATTGGATGCACTTTACGATACCGATGGCTGTGCGGCTGCTGTTGATGATGAATCGATGGTTCGGGAGCAGGAGAAAGTTGCACAGATGGAAGGAAACTTTATCTGTCCGGAAGGTGCTGCCACATTTGCAGCTGTACGCAGGCTGCAGGAAAACGGCTGGATCAATCCGAATGAAACAGTCGTTGCCCTGAATACAGGTACCGGGATAAAGTATCCGGATACGGTTCAGGTGGAGCCGGAAATGTTGGAGAAAGAAGATACAATAAGCAGGGTTGAGAAGTAGAACAATACCTATTCAGGGATCCGCTATTTCGTGACCCGTATTTCCAGGTGCGAACGAAGACCTTTATGTAGCTTTAAAAGCTTGGACTTTCGCGTTAGCTCAGGTGCTAAACAGGATAAATAGAGGTGCTTCGCCACGGGGGCAAAGGGTCTGACCCCCGTGTTCCAATTTATGGTTAAGACATAGAGTTCAGGCTAAATTCGGTAAGGTTTGGATGTTACATTAACCAACGTCCACTATTTGAAAAACCCCTTCGTAACCGGATTATAATAGAGTTTCTCCAGGTTCTGATTCCCTCTTAGCTGCTGATTGACGGTATATTACAGGAGCGGAACGAAATAGACAATGGCGTTTTCAAGGCTGATTTGGACTTCGCCGTTTGCTTTGTTATAGATTTCTTCAAGCTGTTTGTCCCGTTCCAGTTCGATGGTTCCTGTTTTGGCGCTAAATTCCTGCTGTTTTGTTTCACTCAGGCCTTTCCGGTTTTTGCGTTTATCATTTTCCGCGATCAGCGCATTGTAATAATGATTGTCTCCGGGGAGTGACGGTTGTTCACGTTCAGCAACTTTAATGTGTTGCGCTTCGGTCTGACCAATCCATAAATGAGTTGCTGTATAGTTGGAGAAAAATCCTTTGATGCCCCGTCCCTGAAGCAATCGTTCATCCCAGTTGATAGTAAATGTCCGCTTCAAGCCGCGGTCGTTTTCCATTTCAAACGTCTCATCGGTTATAATCAGATCCCCAAAAAAGTGCACAATGTCCCGTCCATTTCTATGGCCTGCAAATCCAGCAATTCCTTGTCCAGTTTGAATAAATATTGATCCAAAGACGACACCATCCTTGTCCATGTATCGATTCTATTATTGAACAAAATCGCTATCGCGATGGCTTAAAACCATCCCTCTCAAATATCTCAGTAAATTAAAGTGGCAGCACACTCAAATATAAGGTATTGTTAATTTACCACAAAAAACAAGCCAAAATTGAGG
>NZ_SRHY01000099.1 GCF_004565465.1 Lentibacillus salicampi | reverse complement strand
ATAGGCTCTCGGAGTTTCCGGAGTGAAAATTAAGGAATTGTTAAAAATTCACTGGAAATAGGTGATGATTTTCTTAAATGGATATTGTTTTCATGCCATTTTCAAAAAAAGGCATGCCAAATAAGCCGGGCCCATTTGATTTAAAAAGAGCTAGACAAAAGAGTTAGACTGCTGGAGTAAAAATGTGTTGTTTAAGAAATGCCAATTCATCCTTTCTGTGATCATACCAGGCATCGATGTGCTGACACATCATGATAGCGTAAATACGGACATACCACATCATCGTGGAGCGATGTCTGCCGGCCTCCAGGTGGTAATCAACCTTTTCCCGCTTGTTGGAGCGTTCAACGGACGTGCGGCTTTTATAGATCGTTTTCCATCGGTCCGTTTCCCTTGATAATTTGGGAAATAGACGCCTATTTTCTTTGGTGTATGTGTGGTACGTCCGGCCATATTTGGCAGTTGAACAGGGCGTTTCACATGTGTTGTTTGCCCCGCACGCCAGTGGGCATCGCCATTTTTGCCGGTGTCGCGTATGGTCATAGCCATTCGGCTTCATTTTCTTGCCAATCGGGCAGATTGGAACACCCTCAGGTGATAGTTGAATATCGCTGTCTGTTTCCAAATTCTTTTTGGCCCGTTTGTTCAGGTCGATGATGGGCTCCATTTGCTGGTGATCGATCATTTCATAAATGGCATAGGCATCATGTGCAGCGTCCAAAAGAATCTTGTCGATCGCGCCCGAGTTGAACCGCTGCGAAAATTCAGCCCAACTGACGATAAAGCCGACTGAGTCGTGGCACGATGCCCTGTTCAGACGCGGATATAAGGGCAAGTCATACGGGCTGTCGCAAGCATTGATCATGTAAAGATGATAGCCGTGAAAGTATTTCTCACGTGAGCTGTCCCAACCGCCATCACAGTCGGGCTGGGCGTAGACACGTGGATGCTTGCAGTTCGCTATACCTTGGGCGCGACAATCACAAGTGGGCTTGCTTCGGGTGTAGGATGCCGTCACAACAGGTGTACCATCGCCTGCAACATTCAGTTGTTCTACATCCCCGAGGAGTCCCAGTTTAGCCGAAATCGTCAGGATTTGGGATTGAAAGAAATCGAAAAGACGGTCAGCCGGAAGTTCCTGTTTCTGATCGAGTCTAGGAATAATCCATTCGACCAGCCTTTTGACACGTCCAGGCGTGGTTGTTGGCGCTTTGCCACCTTTCTTGCCTTTTTTGGGTTTTCGTTTACGGCTTCTTTTACTTTTGGTTTTATGGGTTCGATTCTTTTTCTTACTCCCCCATAGACGCGCAAAAAAATCGTAAAACGTGCCGATCCCGGGAGTATTGCCTGGTTCAAAACCGCTTAGGATGGCATAAAGGGGGACCCGTTTAAGCTCATCAACCCATTTCGTAACGCTCATCGTCGGATTCGTCAGAATCAGAAGGAGATAGGAACGCATCATGGAAGCCGGATCTTGGGGAGCTGGGCCTCGTTTTCCATAAATGTCACCAATCATCTTCGTTATTTCGGAAAGATCCGTCATCCAAAGCTTGGTGATAACGGGCCAGTCATCATTAACCAGTGTCAGGATACCACCGGAATAATGCTCCCGGAGTTGATTCATCACGAAATCCTGATAAGTTGCGTGTGGTACAAAAACTGGTTTCAAAATAAACACCCCAATCATGGTTAGTAAGGAAAAATTCCCTTCTACCGCGATTTTTGGGGTAATTTCAAAAAGTCAAGGGTATTTGGATCTGTTTTTAGAAAATAATTTGAACGCCAATTTCCAGTTCATATTATTTTGAGAATAAAAATCTCCCACGAAATGTGGGAGGAATCATAAAGAAGATGACTCAAGAAAACCTTGAGCCGTCTGACTCGGTGAATACCGAGAGTCTAT
>NZ_SRHY01000098.1 GCF_004565465.1 Lentibacillus salicampi | reverse complement strand
TAAGCCTTTGAAGTTATCTCCAGCTTTTCCTCCAGGTAGAAGGGCCACCCAATTGGTGGCCTCAACCCCCACAGAACCCGGCGTGCAGATTTCCCGCACCGGGCTCTTCAGAAATGGTTTCACAGCCGTACGTACCCTTTCAATTTTCCATATGGAATTGAAAGCTTCGGACGTACCAATGGAAACAGGGACTTAATATGCTGGAATTTCTCCCAGTTTACATATCCTTTCCGACTCCGGCTACTCAACATCTTTCGCCAATACTTTTCTGTTTCATTGTATAGCCTGCATAGTGATTCTAAGTTTCCTGCTACACCGTAATAATTATAGTGCCCTTGTAGCTTTTGGTTGATTTTGATTACTTGATCCTGTATCGGCCAATGTCGAATGTACCGCAATGTTTCCTGCATCTTTGTAATACTTCTTTTCAACCTACTCTTTTCCGTCTTTCGTCCCACCATAAAGTTTCCTTTCTTGTTTTGGGTGCAGTAGTGTGTAAACCCCAGAAAATAAATGGTGTTTAACTTCTTTCCCCATTCTTTGGCATGCTTCTTGGCAAACCGCCCAAACTCAACTAATCCCGTTTTGTCGGGTTCTAACCTGAGCTCAAATTTACCCAATCGACGCTGGAGTGCATCGTGAAAACGTTTGGCATCGGCACGATACTGAAAACAGACAATAAAATCATCAATGTACCGAATAAGATAAGCTTCTCCTTTAAGCTTTGATTTGACACTCTTTTCGAACCACAGATCCAAAACATAATGAAGATAAATATTGCTTAACAAAACACTGATTGACCCACCTTGCGGGGTTCCCTGTTTGCTTCTTACAATCTCTTCATTTTCCATAACTCCTGCCTTTAACCATCGTTGTATAAGGCTAAGAATTCTCGGATCTCCGATCCGATGCCGGACGAATTTCATCATCCACTCATGATCAAGACTGCCAAAGTAATTCTTCAAATCTGCTTCAAGAACCCAGCCAACTTTCTTACCGGATATGATTTCATTGAGTGTAGCCAATGCATGGTGGGCCCCACGTCCTGGTCTTCCACCAAATGAACAGTCGAGAAAGTCCTGCTCATAAATGGCCGAAAGCACGTGTGCTGTACTTCTTTGTAACGCACGATCAGCCACCGCAGGCACACCAATTGGACGCTTTTCCGCTTTTCCCGGCTTAGGTATCCAAACTCGGCGCACCGCAGGCGGTTTATAGCCTTTCTGATGGATATCACGCATCATCTTATCAGCCCATAACGGAAAATTTCTTTGGGCTTCGGTAGCTGTTACCCCGTCTATCCCGGGTGCTGTATCCTCTGGCATATGATGGAGACTTTTCCAAATCAGTTCCTTCGTGACATGGTGAGTCAAAGACGTAAATTGTAGTGTTGATTCCTTCTTTGCTTTCGCTGCTATTCTTTCTAATTTCGTTGTCATGACTGGGTTTCCCCTCCCTTTGTATGAAGGCCCGTATCCTCCCATTGAATGGAGCCCATGTTTCCTTAGAAAAGATTCCATTTCTGCTGACCGCTTCCCCACGTAGTAGGCTTTCCCTACCTCAGAGTACTATCAGTCAGTAAGACTTCCGGCAGGCCTTCGAGTTTTCCTCGCTTTGTAAGGCTTGTCCAACTCTATCCGCCTTCCTGCGGAAGCCTGCCGGACCTCCCTTGTTCCCAAAGAGCCCACTTGATGACATGCCGTAGGTACGAACCCCGGAAGCAACGGAGCATCTCCTCGCCTTTATCGGTGATGCCGTTTTTTGCCTTCCCCATAGCAAGACCAGGTCGGCTACTTCACAATTCGTGTGATTTCGGGGCTAATTATCCTTTTCACTTTATTCCGGCCTGTTCATCTCCCTGTCTACGCTTCGCCGTGTATGTTGCCATATCACCACGCAAGACTCGGTACATGACTGCTGGCTAAGCTTTATCAAGGCAGCCATTTCAGGCTGCATGCGCTCTTTGAGCTTGCAAGGCGCAACCTGCTCAACAAGGAGCGTGCAAGTTTCCCCGCACTC
>NZ_SRHY01000097.1 GCF_004565465.1 Lentibacillus salicampi | reverse complement strand
CTAGCATAAGTTTACGAATTACAGTATAAATTTCCAGTTTTCTCAAAGCTTGAGCGGACTGAGAATGTACTGTATCCCTGTCATAACAGGGCATAGGGAGATGGTAAATAATTGAAAATATGGCTTGATTTTGTATTACCCAACTCCAATTCACTTGATATCGCATTTTATATATGAATAAAATCCCTTTAAATCAATGTTTTTCCTAAATTCAAGCAGGAATTTTAAAGTGAATATCGAAGTATGTATTACCCAACTTTTTAAGGAGACGGTAATATGGCCTCCATCATCAAAAAACGAAAGAAGAATCATGATTATTATTACCTGGTGGAGTCTGCACGGGTCGATGGAAAACCGCGAATTGTTCATCAAAAATATTTAGGACGGGCGGAAGACATTGCACAAGCCATAGATGAAAACAAGCACCCCGCCAATCCTGACCACAGTATTGTGTTGGAATTCGGTGCCGTTACGGCTTTGTTTGATCTGGCTGATCGATTGGACGTTGTGAATATGATTGATCAACACGTGTCAAAACGCCATCAAGGTTTGTCTGTTGGTACTTACATGTTACTCGCAGCCATTAATCGAGCCGTTGCCCCAACAAGCAAAAATAGCTTTGGGGAATGGTTCTCCAAAACGATGCTGGATCGATTCCTTCCAGCTAAGCCTTACCATCTGACCAGTCAGCGTTTTTGGGACAATATGGGTTTACTGACGGATAAGGCTATGGAACAATTTGAAAAAGAATTTTCGGAACACATTGTGAAATCATATAGTTTGGACACGGACTGTTTGATTTATGATGCGACCAATTTTTTCACATATGTGGATACCAAATCGTCCAGCACTCTGCCGCAACGCGGAAACAGTAAAGAGAAGCGCAAGGACTTGAAAATTGTCGGGCTGGCTGTGATGGTATCTCCGGATTTTCGGGTTCCTTTATTCCATGAAACATATCCTGGCAATGACATGGATGCCAAGCAATTTTCCGGGGTCATTGACAAACTTAAAAGCCGTTATCAATCGATTTGCGGGAAACCGAAAAATATCACCCTTGTTTTTGATAAGGGGAACAACTCGCTGGACAACATCAAACGTCTTCGTTCCGGAGATTGGGCGTTTCACGTCATCGGGACATTAAAGCGCTCACAGGTCAAGGAGCTGCAAGACATCAATCCTGATCAATTTGAACCCCTATCCGGTGAGAGATTTGAAGGCATGCGTGTCTATCGGACGACTTATTCTGTATATAACGAAAACATGACGGTCCTGGTCACGTACAACCCGCTCTTATCGGAAGGACAGATGCAGGGCATCCAAAAGAACCTGGAAACCTGCACCGGGCAGCTGCAGGAGCTTCAGCACAGGCTTTTGGAACGTGAAGCCGGCCAGATCCGAAAAGGAAAGAAACCAACCGTTTCTTCCGTGCAAAAAAACGTGAATAAGATCCTTCAAAAGGAATACATGAAAGACCTGTTTGATGTTGATATAACGCCTTTGGAGCATTCTGTTCAATTGACGTTCGCATTCAACGAGAGTCAACTGGAATATCTGAAAAAATATGTACTTGGGAAAACCGTCTTATATACCGATAACCATGACTGGTCCAATGAGAAAATCGTGGCTGCTTATCGCTCGCAGTATCATATTGAGTCAGCCTTCAAACAAATGAAAAATCACCAACATTTAGATGTCCGGCCGATTTATCATTGGACCGATCAAAAAATAAAAGTTCACGCTTTTTACTGTGTCCTTGCGTTAAGGCTCTGTTGCCTGTTGAATCGGGAACTGCACGAACAGGGAATTGATATCACCGTGAATCGAATGTTGGATGTTTTAGCTGATATCAAACAAGTGATCAATGTTTACGAGAAAAAGGGAAAGAAAGGGAACGTACAAAAAACCTTTTCCTTGAGCCAATGTACACCGGAAATGAAAAAAATGATGGAAACCCTGGAGTTGGAAAAGTACCAACTTGAGGGGTAATACACTTTGGAATGCCATAACTCTTGATATAACAGGAATTATAGCTTATTGCTTTCTTTATTTCGTAAACTCATGCTAG
>NZ_SRHY01000096.1 GCF_004565465.1 Lentibacillus salicampi | reverse complement strand
CCTGAGTATACGGTCGCAGACCCGAAACCGTGTGATCTACCCATGTCCAGGGTGAAGGTCAGGTAACACTGACTGGAGGCCCGAACCCACGTATGCTGAAAAATGCGGGGATGAGGTGTGGGTAGGGGTGAAATGCCAATCGAACACGGAGATAGCTGGTTCTCTCCGAAATAGCTTTAGGGCTAGCCTCAAGGCAAGCGTCCCGGAGGTAGAGCACTGATTGGACGAGGGGCCCTCACCGGGTTACCGAATTCAGTCAAACTCCGAATGCCGAAGACGCATCCTTGGGAGTCAGACTATGGGTGATAAGGTTCATAGTCGAAAGGGAAACAGCCCAGACCGCCAGCTAAGGTCCCTAAGTATACGTTAAGTGGAAAAGGATGTGGAGTTGCCCAGACAACCAGTATGTTGGCTTAGAAGCAGCCATCATTTAAAGAGTGCGTAATAGCTCACTGGTCGAGTGACTCTGCGCCGAAAATGTACCGGGGCTAAACGTATCACCGAAGCTGCGGATTGTTCTGACGAACAATGGTAGGAGAGCGTTCCAAATGCTGCGAAGTCAGACCGTGAGGACTGGTGGAGCGTTTGGAAGTGAGAATGCCGGTATAAGTAGCGAGAAAAGAGTGAGAATCTCTTTCACCGAAAGCCCAAGGTTTCCTGAGGAAGGCTCGTCCGCTCAGGGTTAGTCGGGGCCTAAGCCGAGGCCGAAAGGCGTAGGCGATGGATAACAGGCAGATATTCCTGTACCACCTTGTTGAGCGTTTGAACGATGGGGGGACGCAGCAGGATACGGAAAGCGCACCGATGGATGTGTGCGCCCAAGCAGTAAAGAAGTTGGCCAGGCAAATCCGGTCAGCAATTCTGAGCTGTGACGGGGAGGGAAATTGAGTACCGAAGTTCCGGATTCCACACTGCCAAGAAAAGCCTCTAGTAAGTTCACAGGTGCCCGTACCGCAAACCGACACAGGCAGGCAAGGAGAGAATCCTAAGGTGATCGGGAGAACTCTCGTTAAGGAACTCGGCAAAATGACCCCGTAACTTCGGGAGAAGGGGTGCTCACACCGAGTGAGCCGCAGTGAATAGGCCCAAGCGACTGTTTAGCAAAAACACAGGTCTCTGCGAAGCCGAAAGGCGAAGTATAGGGGCTGACACCTGCCCGGTGCTGGAAGGTTAAGGGGAAGCGTTAGCGCCAACGGGCGCGAAGCGGCGAACCGAAGCCCCAGTAAACGGCGGCCGTAACTATAACGGTCCTAAGGTAGCGAAATTCCTTGTCGGGTAAGTTCCGACCCGCACGAAAGGTGCAACGACTTGGGCACTGTCTCAACGAGAGACCCGGTGAAATTATACGATGCGTGAAGATGCGCATTACCCGCGACAGGACGGAAAGACCCCGTGGAGCTTTACTGTAGCCTGATATTGAATGTTGGTACAGCTTGTACAGGATAGGTGGGAGCCGTCGAAGCGTGAGCGCCAGCTTACGTGGAGGCATCCGTGGGATACCACCCTGGCTGTACGGACATTCTAACCCAGGACCGTTACCCGGTCCGGAGACAGTGTCAGGCAGGCAGTTTGACTGGGGCGGTCGCCTCCCAAAGAGTAACGGAGGCGCCCAAAGGTTCCCTCAGAATGGTTGGAAATCATTCGCAGAGTGTAAAGGCAGAAGGGAGCTTGACTGCGAGACCTACAAGTCGAGCAGGGACGAAAGTCGGGCTTAGTGATCCGGTGGTTCCGCATGGAAGGGCCATCGCTCAACGGATAAAAGCTACCCCGGGGATAACAGGCTTATCTCCCCCAAGAGTTCACATCGACGGGGAGGTTTGGCACCTCGATGTCGGCTCATCGCATCCTGGGGCTGTAGTCGGTCCCAAGGGTTGGGCTGTTCGCCCATTAAAGCGGTACGCGAGCTGGGTTCAGAACGTCGTGAGACAGTTCGGTCCCTATCCGTCGTGGGCATTGGAAGTCTGAGAGGAGCTGTCCTTAGTACGAGAGGACCGGGATGGACACACCGCTGGTGTACCAGTTGTTCCGCCAGGAGCACGGCTGGGTAGCTACGTGTGGTCAGGATAAGTGCTGAAAGCATCTAAGCATGAAGCCCCCCT
>NZ_SRHY01000095.1 GCF_004565465.1 Lentibacillus salicampi | reverse complement strand
CTAGGAGCCTTGGACAGAAGTATTTCAAAAAATCCCGCTTCATTTCACTACAACCTATTTTTATGTAAAAAAATGGAAATGATTTAAAAAAGGGTATGCCAAATAAGCTTCACGTTTATGTCATTTTTTTAATTTTTATAAACGTATTTGTTTATACCTCCCTCCTTTCAAGTATCGCTTCCTCAGGCAGTATCTTGGAACAAATGCTCTTTTTCGTGAACAGTCTCTTGATACGACACACTATTGAAATAGACTTTTAGTATCTTTCGGATATTATGCATGACGCAATGCAATTTGAATTCACGCGAAGCGTTGTCCATCCCGCGTCCATGCATCTGTTTCCACCCATCCTGTACTTGAATGTTGCCCCACACTGGCTCCGGAACACTTTTTCTCTGACTCAGGATTTCTTTTCCCTGCTCCGTGTTGGCCTTTTCTTTCGCTTCTTCTCTGAGGCGATCATGTTCCATATCCCGATCGATTTTGCGAATACCGTCTTGTGCTTTTGTACATTGCGCACTGAGCGGACAGGCCAGGCAGGCCTCCTGATTGCTGTATTTGCCAATCCGTCCCGATTTTTTCGTTTTCTGCCGCGTAAGCGTATGCCCCTCCGGGCATGTATAGGTATCGGCCTGTGTATCATACACAAATTTATCCTTGGCAAATGGGGATTTTGCCACTGCGTACGACCCGTAAAAGTCAATCCCTTTATCTTGCATGACCGCTATATTATGGGCTGAAAAAAATCCGGCATCAGCGCCAGCCTGCACGCCGGCCAGCGAACCGCATATGTTTTCCGCATGCTCCAGCGTTGGCTGCAATCCAAGTTGATCGGAAGCATTGTTGCTCGTATGTGTACCAAGGATGATATGCGCCTTGTCATCAACCCAGGCAAAATGGTTGTAACACTGTTGCACACCGTGATGTTTCGTGACCATGATGCTGGAGTCTGTATCCGTAAAATTAATTTGTTTCCCTTCCGGGATTTTTTGATTCCCATGTTCCGCTTTCCATTTTTGCTCCAATGTCGTTTTTGCCTGTTCCATGGTGTGAAGCCGATTATGCGTAAACGCTATGTTGTTCAGGAGATCCACCGTTTGTTCAAACGATTCCGTTGGAACGTCGTTCAAAAGGGGGGAAGAGGTTTTCAGCGTTTCCTCTTCGAGACCCTGACTTTTTTCGGCTTCCTCGTAATCGAGGTTGAATACCTGTTGTTCCTTGTCCCGCAGCTCTTGTTGATGCTGTTGTCGCAGAATGTGATGCACCCGCTGAGCCTGCTCGTGTATACAGGCCTTCAGCTCCTCTTCCGATATTTGTTCTGCCTCATCTATGTAGGGTTTGATGGATTCAAATAATGCTTCCAGTTCATTTGTTTGGCGATTGATCTTGTTTATCAAGTGCTCATAACTCATCGCTTTGTGCTTAGAGGCATTCGCTTGGACTTTGGTACCATCAATATACATGCGCTGCCGACCAATTAAGGCCAATCCTTCACAAATTCCGATGATTTGGGATAAAAAACGATCCGCTTCATTTAAAAGGGCATCGATTGTGCGTTCGACGGTCTTATAACCCGGCATGCCCATGCCGGATAATAGCCACTGTGCACCAATGCTGTCTTCGGCAAATTTGCAGATCTTTTGCGCTGCATAATGACCGTGATACATGGCGTATAAAATAACAGCCGTCAATGTGCGGCGGGTGTATGGTGGCGCGCCCATTGATAATGGGGCATAAAAAATCAGATCCAGTTCATCTACCAGGTATGAAAAGAAACGGGCTGCATGAGGTTTGTGTTCAATTTTTTCTTGTAATAATTCCTGGAAAAAAACAACCTGATTCGGGGCGTCGGGGCTGCGTTGCGCCATTTGATCTCTCCTCGTTTTTGACGATTCCAACGAAGAGCGCCTGAAAAATGTTGGTATTATGAAGCAGAATAGGCTATAATACGGATTAGGCACTCTTCGGTGGTATGTTTATCCAAGAACATTATACCATGAAAAGAGTGCTTTTTATATGTCTAAAACCTAATTACTCCTGTCTTGGCGGGAGATCAAGCCGTTTCATTGAAAATCTGATGTTCCACTCGCTAATTTACATATTTTTACATAAAACCCGTTATACTTCTGTCTAAGGCTCCTAG
>NZ_SRHY01000094.1 GCF_004565465.1 Lentibacillus salicampi | reverse complement strand
CATAGAGTAGGGTAACCTTTCTCAAGGCTACCCCCTCATCAAACCGCACGTGCCCTACTAAGGCATACGGCTTACCAGCGTGTTACATTGTTAAATCAATCTGTTGCTAATCGTTGGCTGGCATTCATTTTTCGTAAACGGTCAGGTGTAAAGTATTCCTGACCTTTTTCTTTTGCTCTGGCTATGGTTCTTTTCTGTTTGGCTTGTTGAGTCTGGTTCATTCGCTGGATATAGCTTTCCAGCGTAAACCCGTAAATTTTGTGGTAGAAGTACCAATACGCAGGAATCAGGCCAATTCGCGCAAAAAATTCGTTATTCCATTTTCTTGTCATTTTCCATCCTTTTCTTTGGCTTGGATGGTCATGTATCATAGCTACACGTAACCTTTTTCTTATATAGCCGTCAATGGCCTGCAATTCTTTGCCAAAGGTTTTATAGAAGCAATGGCTACCTATGCCATATTGGGCATTTAACTGTATAGCTTTGTGTATTGTGTGAAAGTAATTGACTTTTCCGCGTATAATTGGATTGACTTGTTCCAGCCATTTTTCCTTACTTAGCGTTAACGTCTTTCGCGTTTTTGCCTTGATTTTTTGCCGAAAATCTTGCCATGTACCTCGTTCAGGCTGGGCTGTATAGTAAGGCTTTCCGTCTTTCTTTCGCTTTCTCCAATGGCCAAAAGTGAATCCCAAAAAGTCAAAGTCATCATCATGAAAGTCCACAATCCTTGTCTTCTCGGCTGAAATTTGGAGGCCCAGTTCTTCCAGCTTTGACTTTGTAATCTCCCCAGCTTTTTCAATGTCCTCTCTTGTCTTAGCGAAGAGAAGGAAATCGTCCGCGAACCTGACGAAACGTATGTTGTGTTTCGCCAATGTCCAATCCAATTCATTCAGAAATATATTGGCCAGAAGCGGCGATATGACACCGCCTTGGACTGTTCCGAGATTGGTCTTATAGTGTTTTCCTTCTTCCATGTAGCCAGCTTTCAGCCAAGCCCAAATCATGTCCAATACCGTACCGTCTGATATATATTTGTTCAATATTCTCATCAGCTTTTTGTGTGGGATGTTATCAAAGAATCCCTTAATGTCTGCATCATAAATGTAATTATGTCCCTGTTCTATATTAGCCAGGATAATCTGCATCACACGTTCAGGACCCTTATTTGGCCGATAGCCGCATGACCATTTATGAAAGATTTCCTTTTCGCATTTTGGACTGATGACATTCACCACTGCTTGTTGGACAATACGGTCTTCAATATTTGGTATGCCTAGTGGGCGTTGCTTCCCATTCTTCTTTTTAATGTACTCGCGTCTGACTGGCGATGGCTTATATTCTTTCCTTCTTAGCTTTTGGAGTAAGGCATCAAGATTTTCATCGAGCCTGTGACGGTAGCTTTCGATTGTTTCACCATCTATACCGCCCGCGCCTTTATTGTACTCAACTTTTTCCCAAGCTGCCTTCAGCTTGCGGTCAAACAGAATTTGGCCATAAATACTATGCCATTTAAATTTCAACGATTGATTCAATGCTTATTCCCCACCTTTCAATGTGCCCTTTCAGATTGTTTTTACCGAAGTAACAGTATCTGTTGACATGCCACATATTTAGTTGTGTCGAGCCACGAGGTCGCTCCCCTTCCGTTCATGTATTGTTTTGTCAATACACTACTCCCGTACTATGGGAACGTCTGACTTCTCCACCCGCAATTAACATTTCGGAATACCTTATAGTTAATTGCCCATATTTGGTAAGATGGAGACCTCACGGGGTCGTTGCACTTTCCCTCCATACATACCCAGTACCAGCACACAACAAGCTATGACTGGTCGGCTGATTCATTGACCAGCCATCATGATATCATGGGTTTCCCATTATTTTCGGATGGTCACCAGCTTATCGCGCCGCCGTACTTCACACGCCTGCATTTGGGTCTGCATGGCCGACTGCGGGTCTCTCGAGTTTCCGCATCTCCTTCAAACACCACCTCACGATGATGCCCTAGATTAGTCTTCACCAGTTGTATCAGCACTCTGGTGGAAGGACTTTCACCTTCGAGAAAATTCACCTTCCAGGATTTACAGAGGCGTGCTTACACAAGGTAACGTGCTCTAATCCTTTAAAAGTTCATTTAGTGCAGTAATCTACACTCAGTGCGACTGCCCGTCGCGCAAAA
>NZ_SRHY01000093.1 GCF_004565465.1 Lentibacillus salicampi | reverse complement strand
CTAGCAATGGCTCAAGTTGACTATATCAGTTTTTTACGAGATGAGGAAGGGTTATCCGTCAATTCCCTGGCCAAACGCCTCGGAATTAACTGGCGGACTGCCAAAAAGTATGCCGACCGGGAAGATTGGAGCCCGGAAATCAAGCGGCGAAGCAAACGTTCTCCGATTCTGGAGCCTTATATGGATGTTATCGATGCATGGCTGACGGAGGATTTATCCCGGAAACGAAAAATGCGTCATACCAACATACGCATCTTTCAACGTCTTCGTGATGAATGTGCCTATACCGGAGGGGCCCGTACCGTAACCAGTTATGTGTCCAGACGAAAAAAGGAATTGGCGCAGGCGCAACAAGCTTATACGGAGTTGGTTCATCCGGGAGGCGAGGCACAGATCGATTTCGGTACGACCGATATCATTTATGAAGGGGCATGGCTTCAGATAAAATACCTTGTCATGTCTTTTCCGTACAGTAATGCAGCCTATTTGGTTGTATTTCCAAGGGAGGATCTCACCTGCTTTCTGGAGGGACTCAAGCAGCTTTTTGCCCAAGCCGGAGGAGTCCCGCGCAAACTATGGTTTGATAATCTATCTGCCGCCGTTGCGACGATTAAAGGACACGGTGAGCGTGACCTGACGGATATGTTCCGCCGGTTTAAACTGCATTATCGGTTTGAGGCTGTATTTTGTAATCCTGGAGCTGGCCATGAAAAGGGCAATGTGGAAAATAAGGTTGGAACCAGCCGGAGAAACTGGTTTGTGCCGGTTCCCGTCATGACATCCTGGGAACAGATGAATCAATTGATGAAACAAAAAGCCGAGAAAGCCATGGAATACGAACATTACAAGCATAAACAGTCTGTCCGGTCGCTGTGGGAAGAAGAACAGCCCAAACTTCTGCAGCTTCCCCGGGATCCGTTTGAGGTTGTTCATCTGGAAACAGCCAGACTCGACAAATACGGGAACCTTCATAGAGATAAGGAACGCCTTTCCGTACCGGAAGGCGGCGCCGGCCAACTTGTATCGTTAAAAGTCTACTGGGATCAGATGGAAGTGTTAGATGAAGCGAATGAGCATCTGGTGACCCTTCCACGGTCTTCCAGTCTTAATCTGCAGGAATTTGACTGGATTCAGGAATTGAGACAAGTCAAACATAAGCCACGAGCGATTCCCTATACGCTGGCCTATACGGCGCTTCCGGAAACGCTCCGAGAGTATCTGGACGTGGCGGATCTCCCCCATCGGAAACAGCGGATAGGAAGTCTTCTACAATGGCTCCATGATGGCTACCCTATCGATCAGATTTCCGGGGCTGTAGCTCATATTAGCTCTGACCATTGGGATGAGGCTGGCGTGATTTATCAGGAATTGTACCGTACAATGCATCCGGAAATAGCCACGCAACTTGAGAGCCTTGAAGAATCTTACACCCCTTCCAGTGTGAGGGACTATGAACCTGAGCTTGAAGTCTATGACAACCTCATAGGAAAGGGGTGGGCATGATGACCATGGAGGAACATATCCAAGCTTACTGCAAGAAATTGAAGTTAGGATATATCGGGGATGTTTATAATCAGATTGAAGCAGAGAACCATGAGGAATTCCTCTTGCGTTGTTTGGAAAAAGAGGTGCAGGCACAGGAACATAACAAGGTGCAGCGCTTAATCAAAAAGGCTGGATTCAACCAACTCAAGACGCTGGAGAATTATGATGAATCCTGGGCACCGGAGCTCCCTTCAACGGTTACAATGAACTCTTTAAAGGATTTAACATTCCTGGAGTCTAAGCAGAACATTATGATGGTCGGATCTGTTGGGACTGGAAAGACGTTTCTGGCTTCCGCCTTGGGAGTGGAAGCGTGCAGACAAGGAAGAGAGGTCAGATTTTACCGGGTTAATGATCTCGTTTCCACACTGTTGGAAAAGCACCACAATGGGACGTTAAACCGGTTTATGCGGGGATTCCGGAAAGCAGAATTGGTCATTTTGGATGAATTGGGTTTTGTGCCTTTTCATAAAGATGGAGCCGAGCTTCTGTTCAGCCTGATTGCCGAGTGTTATGAGCAGACCAGTGTGATTGTGACCTCCAATCTGGAGTTCGGGCAATGGAATACAATATTTGGCGACAAGCGTCTTACAGCTGCCATTATGGACCGGCTGGTGCACCACGCTCATATTATCACCTTCACAGGTGAGAGTTATCGGCTGACAAACGCCTTGTCTAAAGGTGAAATATGAGTTAGGAATGATGACGAATTCCGTTTGTACCTTGAAAAATTAATAAGAAATTCATTCGCAATCGCAGGGATAAACTGGCTGGCAAGGTTATGTAAAAAAGTATTGCCAACTTATGTACTTTTCACTTGCCAAACACA
>NZ_SRHY01000092.1 GCF_004565465.1 Lentibacillus salicampi | reverse complement strand
AAGAAGCGTCCAATTGGGCTTCAATTTTCTTGTCATAAAGAGGCAAGTTGGCCTCTTTTTCAGCTTGTTCTTTCAGCCATTGTTCCCGTTCTTCCTTGGATTTGCGCCCGCGTTTTTTCGGTTCAGGTTTTGGCTTTTCTTCTTTAGCCGGTGCTTGATCACGTGCTTCAAAGTGGGTGGCATCAATGGCGACGGTATCATCCATGATAAATCCTTCCGCAACAGCTTGAAGGATCACTTTTTCTTGTTCCTCTTCCAGGACGCCCGACTCCTCTAACTTTGTGACAAGCCGGGAATAGGCGGCTTCAGAAGGGATGCTATCTGAAACGAGAAAACCACAATTCAGCTTAAACGCGATATCATCATGAAGACGTTTAACAAGATCTTTGATCGTGGGAATGCGTTCAACATATCTCACAAAAGTGGATATAATCATGGCTGCATAATTCAGTTCTTCCGGTGCGCCAAACCGTGATTTCTTGGTTACGTTGTGATAAATCGCATCCAAATCTATCGCTGAAATAATCGCTTCGTATTTTTGGGTAGGTTCCATGTCATATAATTCCTGGATGCTAAAAAGACTAGGTTGTCGTATAATGGTCATAGGGAGTACTCCTCCAATCTTTTGGTTGTTTTGCTCAACTACCATTATACAAGATTTGGGGAGGTACTTCCTTTTTTACGTTTCAGACTTCCTGCCACACAAGGGCTAAGAATTATGAAATTCATTCAAATTATTACAGATTTAATAAAATGACCGACTGTGCTGTTATTTCACCAACTTCTCAGGCTGAAAGAAATGAGTACATGGAGGCATTTGATGCACTAATGGAATTTGCACAATTAACATCAGCAATTTTGACTCATGCTGGGGAAAGATCAAACTCTAATATGCACGCCTTCACTACAATGCAAAAGTTTTTGTCAGATGTTTTAAATGAAACTGGAATCCATTTAACACAAGAAAATAAAAGTGTTTTTAACTATTGTCTTGATAGAATTAATTTAATCTTAGAATTACAAGAACGTATGGTTAAAATATATAATGATTTCCAACAAAAAAACCAAAAGTTTCATGATGGTGATGAAGAAAACTTCACACGGCAAGATATGGACGAAGCAGCCAATTACCTTGGAGAAATTGGTTATATTCAATATAGACAGGTACTCGGAATCTATGAATATATTCCAAAATTTAAATATATTAAAGAGCTAAATAATCCGGAAATTAAAAAGTTCATTACTGCGGACGTCAAAGGGTATCTGACTGAATTTTCAAAAGGCGAAAAAGAACAACTTAAAAATGTGGAACATATTACATACCAGCCAAACATGGAAGAATTAACAAAAGAAGAACACATTGAGCTTGAAAAGGAAGTTTTTTATAAAAACCTGGCTAAAACGAATGCTTTGTCAAGAAAAGAGCTGAGACATCCAAACTTGTATGAGCGGTAAGAGATTGTTTATAAGTTCCGGAATGGCTTTATTTATACGTCCGTCGATCACAATCAAATAGTTTATAGGTGATTAATCATGAAATACAATGATCCACTTGTTGAAAAAGAAGCAAAAAAATAGGCTCTTCACCAAAATCTATGGCTGACATTTAAAGGGTAATTATGGTAATCAAACCAAATAAATGAAAAAACACCCGTAACCCTACTATAGTGAAAATATGCACAAAACCACAATAGCGAGGTGTTACAGGTGTATTTTCACTATATCAACAAATTGGTTAATATTCCAGAGGTCCGTGTTAAAAGTTTGAATCACATCCAACCGTAAATACAGCTTTACATAAATACAGGTTTGCAGATTTATGTGCTTATCGTTTTATAGTATACACAAGTTCTTGTTCTGATTAGAAATGGAAAACAAAGAAGGATTTCTAAATCGTGTTGTCGTATATTGTATACAGGAACACATAAATACAGGATTACATGTTTACGTAAATACAAGTTTTAGGGGGAGACTTTATTATGGCTGTAACCATCACGTTCGGAAACCAAAAAGGGGGCGTAGGAAAATCCACAACGTCAGCAACCATTGCCTTTCTACTTGCAGAGAGGGGATATAAAGTATTAGCAGTTGATATGGATTCACAGGCCAACATGGTGCAAATGATTGCAAATACAGATGATCTTTTACAGTATGAAAAAAGAACAATTAAAGAGGGTATTGAGGAGGGAGATGTGCGTCCTTACATTCTAGGTGCTACAGATAATCTCCATTTTATTCCTGCAGACGATTATCTTGTATTAATTAACGAAGATCGTGATATCCGCAGACTAGATCGAGCTTTAGAACCGGTTCAGGGTTATTATGACTTCCTCAACTTTCGCAGCACAAATTAGGCAGATAAGCCTTGATATAATTGGGCAAGGCGGAAAACCATTGATGTAATTGACCTTTGATTAGTTGTTTGAATTTGTTATTGGTCTTTTTTAAAGCATCT
>NZ_SRHY01000091.1 GCF_004565465.1 Lentibacillus salicampi | reverse complement strand
GTTGTGTTTGGCAAGTGAAAAGTACATAAAATGGCAGAACTTTTTTACATAACCTTGCCAGCCAGTTTATCCCAATTGTAGATTGTATCTTTTATTTACTTTTCAAGGTTCAAAAGCGAAATCTTAATAAGAGCTTATTCACGTTTACTTTTAGAAAGAGCGTTTGTCAGCCGATAACTCTCACCAGTGAAGGTGATGATATGCGCATGGTGTACCAGACGGTCCATGATAGCTGCCGTAAGCCTTTTGTCGCCGAATATCGTATTCCATTGTCCAAACTCCAGATTGGACGTCACAATCACGCTTGTTTGCTCATAACACTCTGCAATCAGGCTGAACAGAAGCTCAGCTCCATCTTTATGGAAGGGGACAAAACCCAATTCATCCAAAATGATTAATTCTGCTTTGCGGAATCCTCGCATAAATCGGTTTAATGTCCCATTATTGTGCTTTTCCAACAATTTGGAAACGAGGTCATTAACCCGGTAAAATCTCACCTCTTTCCCTTTTCGACATGCTCCCACTCCCAATGCGGAGGCCAAAAATGTTTTTCCCGTTCCAACGGATCCGACCATCATAATGTTCTGCTTGTCCTCCAGGAATGTTAAATTCTTTAGAGAATCCATCGTCACCGTTGAAGGGAGTTCTGGTGCCCAGGCTTCATCATAATTCTCCAGTGTCTTCAGTTGGCTGAATCCGGCCTTTTTGATTAAACGCTGCACCTTATTATGTTCCTGTGCCTGCACCTCTTTTTCCAAACAACGCAAGAGGAATTCTTCATAAGTTTCCGCCTCCATCTGGTCATAAACGTCCCCAATATGCCCGAGTTTCAACTTCTTGCAATGAGCCTGGATATGTTCCTTCATGGACATCACGACCACCCCATCTCTATGAGGTTATCATAGGCTCCGAGTTCAGGCTCATAGTCCCTTACACTGGATGGTGTATAAGATTCCTCCAGATCCTCAAGATAGCCGGCTGTTTTTGGATATATCGTACGATACAATTCTTGATAGATTACGCCTGCTTCATCCCAAAAGTCGGAACTAATATGGGACACAGCTTCGGCAACCTGCTCGGTGCGATAGCCATCATTGAGCCATTGTAGAAGGTTCTTCATTCGTTTTCTCCTATGGGGAAGGTCAACATCCAAATATCGCCTGAGTGTTTCAGGAAGTGCCGAATAAACCATGGTATAGGGAATAGCTCTTGGTTTATTCTTCACCTGTTCCAACTCCTGAATCCAATCGATATCTTGTTGTTTGAGACTAAACGGACGCGGGAGCACAGCTATTGCCTCATGCGCTTCATTCATGACTTCCACACGATCCCAGTAAACTTTTAGTGATACAAGCTGCTGAGCACCACCTCCTGGTACGGAGAGTCGTTCCTGATCTATGTGTACTTTTCCATATTTATCGAGTTTGGCCGTCTCCAGTTGAACGACTTCAAACGGATCCCGGGGGAGCTCTAAAAGCTTTGTCCGTTCTTCTTCCCATAATGAACGGATGGGCTGTTTATGTTTGTAATGCTCCTGTTCCATAGCCTTTTCGGCTTTATGTTTCATTTGTTGATTAATCTGTTTCCAGGATGTCATGACCGGAATCGGCACAAACCAGTTTCTTCTGCTTGTCCCCACTTTGTTTTCAACATGGCCTTTTTCATGTCCGGCTCCGGGATTACAGAATACAGCCTCAAACCGGTAATGAAGTTTGAACCGATGAAACATATCCGTTAGATCGCGTTCCCCGTGCCCCTTGATGGTCGCAACCGCGGCTGATAAGTTGTCAAACCACAGTTTACGCGGAATACCCCCTGCCTGGGCAAAAAGCTGCTTAAGACCTTCCAGAAAGCAAGTGAGATTCTCCCTGGGCAATACGACCAAATAGGCTGCATTACTGTACGGAAAGGACATCACGAGATATTTGACCTGAAGCCATGCCCCCTCATAAATGACATCGGTTGTACCAAAGTCTACCTGCGCCTCGCCGCCCGGATGAATCAGCTCGGTATAGGTTTTTTGTTCTTGTGCCAGTTCCTTTTTTCGCTTAGACACGTAACCGGTAACGGTGCGAACCCCTCCGCTATAGCCACATTCATCACGGAGACGCTGATAAATGCGAATGTTGGTATGACGCTGTTTTCGTTTCCGGGACAAGTCCTCCGTCAGCCATGCTTCAATGATATCCAGATAAGGTCCTAGCATCGGATAGCGTTTGATCCGTTTTTTTACTTCTGGACTCCAATCCTCCTGGTCCGCATATTTTTTGGCTGTTCGCCAATTAATACCAAGACGTTTCGCCAAGGAATTGACGGATAACCCTTCCACTTCCCGTAAAAAATTGATATAGTCAACTTGAGCCATTGCTAGCATCCTTTCATTCCTCCCCATGTTTATTGGACTTTACATGTAGGAGGTTATTAGATTTTGGGATGACTGGCAAGGCTCTTTTTTATCCTGGCAGTTGTGTATTTTTAGGCTGCCGAATTATGTAATTTTATTTTGCCATAAACACT
>NZ_SRHY01000090.1 GCF_004565465.1 Lentibacillus salicampi | reverse complement strand
TATAATAATTAAGGAAAGAATTGCAGTTGAGCCAGAAAAAAACAGAACATCTTTTCAGTTCTGTTTTTTAGGTTCAATTGCAATTTTTCCTATTGAACAATAGTCGCAAACCCACTTTTCTATCATTATTGGTTATGGGTTTTCAATGGTTTGTCTTTTTCCTGAAAAGTGATTGTCGCTATAAAAATTAAATTAAAATGAGGCGAATCAGAGAACACCCCCTAAAAAAGGGTATACTTAATAAACCCAGTGATCACTGGTTTTTAAAAGCGATATTTAGTTCCCTGCTCTCATTCCCGTTGAGGAATTGACCTTATCATGTTGAAATTACGGTTGGAACACTTGGGACATTTGTGTATATCCACCCCGAAGAGAGCCAACAGGATCTGTGTCGTCGTTAACCCTTCCAGGAGAGGTTTCGGGTAATTTCTTTTAATGAAATTGCGACATATCTTTAACTTTGCCTTTTTTGAACGATTGCTCAGGATGCCATAATATCGAATTTTAACGAAGCCTTTCGGCAAAATGTGCATTAGAAATCGTCTAATGAATTCTGTAGGTTCCAGCGTCATCTGAGTGGATTCGCCTTGTTTTCTATAATTTTTCACTTTAAAAGTAATCCCTTTATCACTGATAGATACAATCCGTGCATTGGAGATAGCAATCCGGTGGGTGTACCGCCCTAAGTATTCAATAACATTTTTGGCCCCTTTAAAAGTTTCTTTGATGTGCGGGATCCACTCCTTTACGTATAAAAGGTCAACGAGTTTTTGAAATTCACCAGGCTGTTGAAACTTCAATGATGATCCGGAAAATAACAACTTGCCGGACTTATAGAGTTTTTTTAAGGCATCCATAAATTTTCCGCGAAACAGCCTGGATACAACACGAACAGGAAATAAAAATTGATCATTTTTAACAGTTTTAAACTTTAAATCCTTAGTTAGCCCTCCGCCTAATACAATCGAATGAATATGAGGATGAAAATTGAGTGCTTGTCCCCAAGTATGCAAGATACTCATAAAACCAATCGATGCATTCAGATACTTTTTGTCTTTTCCCAGTTCCATTAAAGTATCCGCACTCGCTTTATACAGTAAAGAATAAAGCAGCTTCTTGTTTGCATAAATTAAAGGATTTAGTTCCTCGGGCACCGTAAAGACAATATGAAAATAAGGTGCATCGATGACTTCGGACTTGCGCTGGTCAATCCACTTTTCTTTGACGAGACCCTGGCAACAGGGGCAATGGCGATTTCGGCACGAATTATAATGTGTTTCCGAATGACCACAATCCTGACACACAGAAACATTGCCGCCCAGTGCTGAGGTTTTACAATTCATAATAGCGCTAGCTGCCTTATGCATGTCTTGACTCACAGGGTATTGGGTCTTGGCAGCCTCATAATATTCAAGAAAAATGTCTTGTATAGGATAATTCATAAGGAAGCCCCCAGATCAAAAGGGCTCTTTAGTGCCTTCATGGTTTTGGTTCCCAAATGAACATAAACAAGGCTCGAACTTGCGGATTTATGCCCTAATAACTTTTGAATTGTCAGCAGGTCATACCCTTGTTCATATAGATGGGTCCCGAAAGAATGCCTGAGCATATGAGCTGTCACTGTTCTATCCCAGCCAAGATAATGACAATGATCCGTGATGAAACGGGATACGGTAAAGCTGACAATGGGCTGATTTATTCCTGTACCCGGAAACAACCATCCCTTGGGTCGACCAAAGGACAACCAGTATTTTGTCAAAATGTCCAAGGCATTCCTGGATAAAATAGCATATCGATCACTCCGGGACTTGGAAGGTCGGATATAAATTCGCATATCCTTACGGCTGACATCCTCATAACGTAAGTGACGCATTTCACTCACTCTAAGCCCTGCGGAATACAGAAGTGCCACACAGGCTTTATGTTTCAGATTGGGAATCGTTGCAATGAATTCATTCACTTCCTCAAGGGTAAGGATATCCGGGAGTTTTGTATTGAATTTCATATAAGGAATTTCATATTTATCCCAGTTCTTTCTCAAAACATACAGATGGAAAAAACGAAGCTGTGAGATGTGCGCATTAATCGTGCGATTGGATAGGGACCTTACCCGTTTCAGGGACAGCAGATAAGTTCTGATTTCTTCAAAAGAAACCTCTTCGGGTGATTTTTGACATGCAGCCACCCAAGCAAGGTAACTTCGCAGCATACTATTATAAGATTTGATTGTATTGTAAGTTAAATCACGCAGTACCAATAAATCATTAAATTTTTTATCATAGGGTTGAATATCGAAAATACTCATGATGTAGACCTCCTGAATAAAGTGTATTGTCAAAGGATGAACATTGGATTGTGCAATACCTTTATATCGGAGGTGACCTTGGGGGGATGAAATAAAAATTGTTAAGTTTATAAGAACATGATACGATAAGCATTAGCAGCACCTCAATTTTGGCTTGTTTTTTGTGGTAAATTAACAATACCTTATATTTGAGTGTGCTGCCACTTTAATTTACTGAGATATTTGAGAGGGATGGTTTTAAGCCATCGCGATAGCGATTTTGTTCAAT
>NZ_SRHY01000008.1 GCF_004565465.1 Lentibacillus salicampi | reverse complement strand
GGGTTGAATGTGGTTTTGCTTTGGTGAAAGCATAAACGGATCATCCTTTTATAAGTGTTCTATAGACTATATTCGACATAAAGCAAGGAAATTCCTAGCACAATTTGACTTTTTCACCGGACTTCTAAATCTTCAATAATTGTCTTCATTCCCTCAGAATCTGTACCACTGAACCTTTCTCACTCAGTGGTGTTTGCTGCTGCATTGGTCATTCCCATTCATTTTTTGGAAAATGGCCTCTTTTGCTTCACTAAAACGATAAACTTTTCCCCCGAACCCTTTAACAAATTTTTCCGCATGTTCTTCCCACTCAAATGGCAGTATTTGCGGCTGGCAGCATCCAATATCAATTGAAGTATCCAAAACATAAAAAGCTAAAGATGCACTTATCGTCGTCTGTCTGAAAAAATCAGGGCAAATTGCCTGGATGACTTTATCTCCCAGCTGACGATGACGGAGAAGCCCACAATGTGCACAACATGCCATTTCAATTTGGTTGTTCGGCAGAATGAGCCGATAAGTTAATCGTTCATTTATTGTCCGACTGCAAAAAACACACGCTTCAACAGTAGAAGGGTTTCTGTTACCTCCATGAGCTAATGTAACACCCCCAAATGTTTTTATGGCTGTTCCGTCATCAATTAATGGCTTCAAATCACGGTGAATGGTCATTTCGGAAACATCAAGTTTCTTGCTTAATTCGGATATTTTCATGCTGTGGTTTTCATTTAATAATTCTTTAACTTTCTGTTGCCGTTCAATGGGCAGCACCGGATCACCTCTTTAATATTTATGATTATTTATAACAAATTAAAACAACCTTTAACATTATATTATCGATAGACGGGCAGTTTATCAACGATAATAATGTGAAATCGGTGTGAATTTTTTGTGAATGTTAATCATACAAATAAGAATACGAAAACACGGTCATAGAATCTTTGAATCATGAGGGGGGATCACTTGCTTTATGATGTGCTGCTTGGAGGATTACTTGAGTGGAATATCCCTTTTTTAGCGGGCTTCACGTGTACAGCTGTTTTATATGTATATCTGATTAAACGTTTCGAAAACATAAAAATTTATCATAAACAGCCACTTTTGTTCTTTCTATCTTTAGGTTTATTATACTTCATCATAGGCAGCCCTTTATCAACCATTACGCATCTTTCATTCAGTTTACACATGATGCAAATGAGCATTCTTTATTTTATGATTCCGCCTCTATTATTGCTGGGGATGCCCTATCGTTTGTATCAACAAGCATGGAAGATTCCCATATTAAAACGATTTAGTAAATTTATTTTACCTCCGAAAATATCATTGTTTATTTTTTCCTTGTTATTTTTGCTGTACCATTCACCAGTCATTTTAAATAACGTCGTACAAAATACCTTTTTTCATAATGGCTATTTATTGCTGCTGTTTATATTAGCTTTTTCGATGTGGTGGCCCATTACATCGCCTGATCCGAAACAGAGATTTGGCAGGAGGCGCATGAAACGTTACGCTTTTTTGAGCGGGGTTGTATTAATGCCAGCCTGTCTGTTATTCATCGTGAATGCATTTATCGGCGGAATGAACAATCCTTTTGCCAGCCAATTCACTGCCCAACTTTGTGCTCCCTCTCAAGCCAGTTCTGTCAATTTATTGCTTCCCGCCCCTTTTAATACGACATATGATCAGGTTGCAGCCGGAACGTTAATGCTGGGTGTTCATAAATTTGGCATCATGCTATCGTTTCGTCTCGGGAACAAAGTGAAAGAAAGATGAGACTGGCCCGGGAAGTATTTGTGTGTTCTAAACCGGTTCAGTTTTAAATAAAATGAATTAAAAGGCATGGAGGTGGTGATAAACATACAATGAATGAAACAAACTATTTGGCTATTAAAGGTATGCACTGTTCCAACTGCCCAACCAAAATTGAAAAGGCAGTTACGGAAATGGCTGGGGTAAAGGAAGTAAATGTAAACTTATCAGCTGAAAATGGGCGGGTAACATTTAATCGGAAATTGGTAGGAATCTCGGAAATTATTGATAAAATTGATAAAGTCGGATTTGAAGCGAAAAAAGTTTCCGAATAACAAACATAACAGATAATGTTGACACTGTTCAGTAAGCAGGTGGTAGCCAGTACCGGAAAAACCAATGAAGCGGCGGACTATTTAAAACGATTAGAAGTTAAAGACGTTATCGGCCGTGAAGAGATTGTTAATACGGAGCAAAAGCCGGTTCGCCGCAATAAGTGGGCAGGTGTTGTCGATCCTGTAGGCGGTAAAACACTGCAATACATCTTGAGCACATTAAAATATGACGGGTCTGTTGCGACTGTGGCTTAACCAGCGGTACAGAGGTGTCAACTCCGTGCTTCCAATTCAAAGAGCAGGATACGACTAATCATCCTGCTCTTTGAAATTTACATTCCCCATTTAAGGGTAATTTTTAAGGTACAGCAATTAGCACCCTGACTGACAGCAGGTGACTGAAGTTCAAAAATAACGCCTGATGGTGTATAGGTGGTTTGGGTCGGTACATACAAGCCGTCAATTGAATCAATCAGCCGGTTTACTTCAGATTGGTTCCCCTGCTGGGCGGCCTGCATGAGCTGTACGGCGTATTGGGTGTCATTCAATCTGTCCAGTAAAATTTCACCTTGATGGATTAAAATCTGAAATTCATTGAGTGATTGAGAGAGCATCTCCGTATCCACAGGAGGATATTGGCGTGATGGCAGAAACCGGTTATTAAATATATTTGTATGATATTGATTCTGATGATATGCAGGATGATCATATGGGGGGTAGTACATCACAAGCACCCTTTCCTTTTGATTGTAACGATTACATATCATCGTACGCCTAAGGGCCTGACCTTGGTTACAGAAGATTTTTTAAATAAAAAGCACAGGAAGAAATCAGCGATCCTGTGCTTTAAATTTTGTTGGATTAATCCCCGATATAAAATATCCGCGTCTCCCTTGTGATTTTACCGCTTTTTGCTGCTTCAAAAGTTACTACACGGAAATGCTCCTGCAATTCTTCATTAACTTCTCCCAGGGCATTAGAACAGTCCGAACGTATCGTTTATATTGTCTAACTGCTGGAACAAACGGATCCATTAAACTAAAAAATCCCCTCCGCACATGTCAGAATACTTTATCGTTTTGGAATGATGCTTGTTATAGTAAAATAAAGGGTCAACACCAAAATCTATGGTTGACAAACTAGCCTGGATTATAGTGTCCGCTGCGGAAAAACACTTGGTGCTCGTCGTGTGGTATTCTGAGCCGGTCCATCGCACCTTTTGTTAATAGAGTTACCTCCATTAATATCTCTTGATTTGGTTGTCAGCAGACTGGGTTTCATCATTTTACAAATCCAAGTAAAATCCTGCAGGAAATGAATAAGGTGTGTGTTCGTGACGGGTCTGTTGGCGCGATGATTTCAATATGCTGAAAAAGGCATCCGCTGCAATGCCATAGCCCCTGGCGATGTTAACACGAATATTGGTACGACCATGGCAGAGCCCAATGAATTTGGCGCAAAGAGAGCTATGTCCGGCTCGGATAATAATCCGCGCTCAGGCGACCCCGAAGAAGTGGCGAAAATAGCGTTGTTCCTGGCCTCTTATGATTCCGGATTCGTCAATGCGGATGTGATAAGAGCGGATGCAGGATGGCTGGCTTATTAATGTGATTGGTTGCATTACCGGGACTACTGATTAGCTGGGACTTTTTTTACTCACCAGATTACAATTCGTCATATCCCGAAACCACATTGTTATTAATTTTAACCTCCTTATAATCTGATAATCTGTTTTATTTGGTAAAATAGAAAAGAAATCAGACATCTAAGGAGGATACATAATGGTGGAGCATCATCATAATGTGAAGAAGTATGCAGTTTCCACGGCATTATTAACGTCACTTGCATTCACACCGGTTCTTTCCGGAAGTGTTTTAGCTCACGGCGGTCCGGATGCAGGTACCAGTCAGAATAAAGCATCGGTAAACGTTCAAGTTGATAAACAGAAACAGGCTGGCCCGAATGTTGGTTTAATTACCACAGGGGATCGTGGCGAAGAGGTCAAAGAAGTACAAGCGGCTTTAAATGATCACGGGCATGACCTGAGTACTGATGGGATTTTTGGTGCAAAAACAGGAGGGGCAGTGACAGATTTTCAGGAAAACAATGCACTTCAGGTTGATGGTATAGTGGGACCGGAAACGAAGGAAGCATTATTTTCAGCCACTAATGATTCTGACAATGTAACAATTCAGGAAGCACCCGAAACGAAAACAGATGCGGAAACAGTATCATCTGATGCCCAAAACGAGATTATTTCAATTGCGCAAAGCTTAGTTGGCACGCCATACGAATACGGAGGCGAAAGTCCTCAAACAGGGTTTGACAGCAGCGGTTTTATCAATTATGTGTTCGCCCAGGCGGGCATCGATTTAGATAGAACACACGCTGATATGTGGGCTAATAATGGTACACATGTAGACAACCCGAGTCCCGGTGATGTTGTATTTTTCGAAAACACATATCAGGATGGCCCTTCGCACAGCGGGATCTATATTGGAGATAACCAAATGATCCATGCCGGTACTGAAGAAACCGGTGTAGAAGTAACAACCATGACATACGATTATTGGCAAAGCCGTTATATCGGTGCAAAGTCTTTTGACTGAATAAACGTATTGCCTTTCTTGGATAGAAGGAATAGCTCGCGGGGCTATTCCTTTTTTGTCTGCTGTCACTTTTAAAGTTTGATCATATTACATCAAATTATTATAAATAAGTTTTTATCCTCATCACATCGCAAGAATTAATCCCTCAGATCACTTAGAATTCAAACCTTTCTAAACTTTGTCACCCGACAACTATGACAATCTTGTGACATCCCGCCCATTCACAGCCTAAACTCTTTGTTATAATTTATATAAAGCAAGTAAAAAAACAAGGGGGAGCTAATATGAAGAAAAAGTTTGGTTTATTATGGGCGGCTTTGATAACGCTTGCAATTATCGTCGTCGGATGCAGTTCCACTTCTCCAGACGAAAGTGTTGCCGGGGAGGATGAAAGTAACAATGACAATGAAGGGGAAGAGAAGGTTTTAAAAGTTGCGACTGTTAATAATCCGGATATGAAAATTATGCAGGAGCTGACGAAGGAACATTTTGAAAAAGACACAGGAATTGAAGTTGAATTTGTTGTTTTGCCGGAAAATGATCTCCGTAAAAAAGTAACGGAAGATGTCGCGTTGGGAGCGGGTGCTTTTGATATTGTGACCATCAGTACTTATGACACACCGATCTGGGCGAAGAATGAATGGATTGAGCCTATCAGCCCGCGACTGGATGACATGAGTGAAGATGAGAAAGAAGCATACGACCTGGAAGATATTTTCCCGACAATGCGGGACGCCCTGACTTATGATGATAGTCTGTACGCGCTTCCTTTTTACGGGGAAAGCACCATGCTTTATTACAATAAGGAGATTTTCGAAGAGGTCGGCCTGGAAATGCCGAAGCATCCAACATGGGAAGAAGTTGGTGATATGGCACGTACCATTAAAGAGGAAACCGGGACACCTGGAATCGTATTGCGCGGACTGCCGGGCTGGGGGGAAATGATGGCACCGGTGACGACGATGATCAACGCTTTTGGCGGATCGTATTATGATGAAGATTGGAATGCGATGCTCGACAGCGAGGAAACCAAAAATGCTGTGAATTTCTATGTTGATTTGTTACATGATGCTGGTCAGCCGGGAGCTACGAGTACCGGATATACCGAAGCATTGACAATTATGTCTACCGGCAAAGCCGCGATGTGGTACGACGCAACGGTTGCTGCCGGAACGTTGAATAATCCGGATGATTCTTCTGTAGCCGGAAAGATTGGTTATGCTTTTGCGCCTACACAGGTGAAAGAAGAAAACACTGGTGGACTGTATGCCTGGTCGCTGGCAATTGAATCAGCGAGCAAAAACAAAGATGCCGCATTCGAATTCATTAAATGGTCGACAAGTCAGGAATATGTAGAACTTGTGGGCGAGGAAAAAGGGTGGGGTCTCGCGCCGTCTGGAACGCGAATTTCAACCTATGAAAATCCGAAATACAAAGAGGCAGCCCCTTTTGCCGATATGGTTCTGGAAAGCATTCAAAGTGTCGATTATGATAATCCTGCTGTCGATCCTGTTCCATATGTCGGTGCGCAGTATGTTGCTATTCCGGAGTTCCAGTCACTGGGAACAGAGGTCAGTCAACAGATTGCGGCGGCCATTTCCGGTGATAAATCGGTAGATGAAGCTCTGAAACAAGCCCAAAAGCTGGCAGAAGATGCTGCCAAAGAGGGCGGGTATAAAGAATAGCCGATTGTAAGATAGTCATTCATTATAAGAGTTTCAGAGAGAGGATGGAAGAAGATGCATGTCTTCTTCTGTTCCTTTCATGATCATTGTTCGTTTCAAGCAGATTCCATTACGAGGGGGGGATGAGTATGCAAGCAACAGAAAATAAGAAAAGAACTTCCAACCAGCCTCCTGTTAAAAGGCTCATATGGCCGAGTGCGATTTACCTGATTATCATGACGCAGATTCCTTTTTTGATCACGATTTATTACAGTTTTCAGGATTGGAATTTAATGCGGCCGGACCAGGGTGTTGTATTTACCGGGCTGGCAAATTTTAAAAATATCCTGACATCGTCTTCCTTTTATCAGGTGTTCGGGAACACAGTTTTGCTTACGACGGCTGTTCTCGTCATATGCTTCCTGTTAGGATTTGCATTCGCTCTACTGATGAACCGGAACTTCTTTGGAAAAGGGATTGTAAGAACGATATTCATTACACCTTTTTTTGTTATGCCGACCGTATCAGCCATTGTATGGAAAACATTGATGTACAATCCCAATTTCGGTATGTCGTCTTATTTTGCGCATGTATTTGGAAAGGCGCCGATTGACTGGTTGTCCGCGCATCCGCTTTTATCGATCATACTAATTGTATCGTGGATGTGGACCCCGTTTTTCATGCTGATTTTATTGGCAGGTTTGCAGTCATTGCCGGCTGAATTGATCGAGGCGGCACAATTGGATGGGGCAAATAAAATGGGTCAGTTTATCCATGTAACGATCCCGCATTTATTCAGATATATTGAGGTCGTGTTATTACTGGGGCTGATGTTCATTCTGCAGGTGTTTGGCGAGATATACGTCACAACCGCGGGTGGCCCGGGTTATGCTTCTACCAATCTATCATTTTTGGTTTACCGCATCGGGTTCCAGAACTGGGATATAGGAGAGGCTTCGGCAGTAGGTGTGCTGACGGTTATATTAACGATCATTATGATGTTGTTTATGTTTAGATTATTACGTCGTATGTTCAGGGAGGAACAGTCATGAAAAAAATTACATCGGGCGGACTGACGCTGCTTACATATGTGATTGCCATTTTGTTCTTTTTCCCGATTCTGTGGATTTTTATCACGGGATTTAAAACGGAAAGTGAAGCTATCAATATTCCGCCTTCCTTATTTTTTAAGCCGTCACTGGAGAATTTTCAAATCGTCTGGGAAGCGGGGATAGGCGGGTTCTTCGCCAACTCCGTGTTTGTCACGCTTGCGTCTACCGTTATTGCGCTTTTGCTCGGGGTTCCAGCAGCATATGCCCTGGCACTATTGAAGGTAAAGCATAAGGACGATATTTTATTCTGGATTATCTCCACCAGGTTTCTGCCTATTGCAGGGATTATTATTCCATTATATCTGTTGTTTAAGAATGTCAATCTATTGGATTCCCTGCTTGCCTTGATATTGCTTTATGCCGGTATGAATATTCCTTTGATTATCTGGATGATGCGGTCATTTTTTAATGATGTATCGTTCGAGATTATCGAAGCGACACAGGTTGACGGTGCATCCGGGCTGCAGGCATTCTTTCAGGTGGTTTTGCTGCTTGTCAGACCAGGACTGGTATCGACGGCGTTATTATCGATGGTGTTTGCCTGGAATGAATTCTTTTTCGCGGTTAGTCTGAGTTACACCAACGCTGCGACATTGCCGGTATATATGGCGTCCTACATGACACAGGAAGGGTTATTCTGGGCAAAAATGTCAGCAGCCGCGTCCATCTCGATTTTACCGGTCATCATTTTGGGCTGGTTTACACAAAGACAATTGGTCAGAGGCCTGACAATGGGCGCCGTCAAAGGATAAATCAACTTAAGAGTCTTGGATAAAAGTGTTTTATTACAGGAAATCCGTATTTAAATGGCGCATATAATTCGCTGCGGAAATATACTACGCTCTCCACGGGCGGCTGGTGAGCTCGGGCCAAGAGGACGTTGGTCACAAAGGCGTTGCGACAGGACGTCGCAATTTTAGCCTTTGAACCATTCTGACGCGCTCCGGGGTCTCACCTATGCCTATCCTCCCGTAGGAGTCTCCGTATATTTCCTCCGCTTAGATAGCGTATTGTATGTTTTCAAGATTAATTATTTTACTTTTGTCCAATTCTTCCAGCATAAAAATTGAGTTGGCGAAAATTGGATTCAGGTAAGACTGCTCATCTTCAAAAAATTTTAAATTTTAATGAAAGGAAGGATCTATTATGAAAGCTTTAGTCGTTGAGAAACCATATACAGCATCCGTCAAAGAGGTACCATACCCGAAGCCAGGTGCTGATGAGGTAACCATTAAGGTAGAAAATATAGGTATATGCGGAACAGATATTCATATTTTTCAGGGAGAATTCCTCTCGCCCTATCCGATCATTCCGGGACATGAATTTTCCGGTACCATATATGAAGTCGGTGAAAATGTACAGGATTTTGAAATCGGGGAAAGGGTCACAGCTGATCCATCGCTTTTTTGCGGGCATTGTGAATTTTGCCTGACCAATCGCGGCAATCAATGTGAAAACTGGGGAGCCATAGGCAATACAGTGGATGGCAGCATGGCGGAATATGTGAAAGTCCCGAGTGGAAACGTTGTAACCATCCCTGATGCCATGTCATTTGGCGAAGCTGCCTTTATTGAGCCAATGGCATGTGTCGTCCATGGCATGAACCGGCTCAATCTGCAGGTCGGCAACAAGGTGATTTTATTTGGTGCCGGTGCGATGGGACAGCAGCTGATTCAATCCATAAAAATGGCCGGGGCATCGGAACTTGTTGTCGTTGATCTCTCACAGGATAAGCTTGATATGGCTTTTGAATGGGGCGCAACCAAAGGCGTCTTAAGTGAGAATATCCAAAGCGAATTGCGTGATTACTCGAATGGATTTGACGTTGTCATTGATGCGACCGGTATTCCAAAAGTGATTGAACAAGCATTTCAATACATGGGAAAAACGGCGACATATCTGCAGTTTGGCGTCACCCCCAAAGAAGCCACTGTTCCGCTGGATACATTCAAATTGTACAATGATGACTGGACAATACTTGGCACAATGGCCATTAATCACACCTTCCTGCCGGCATTTGAGTGGGTGAAGAACGGCCGGATTGACCTTAAGCATATCATCTCAAAAGAAATATCGCTTGAAGAGACGATTGATTTTCTCAAGGGACCAAGAAATCCGGATGACTTAAAAGTACAAATCAAACTGTAAAGCAAATTATAAACACATCTAAGGGAAAAGTCGTCATTTCGGCTTTTCCTCTTTGTGGATAAAGGAGTTATTACATGGCCAGGGAATTGTTAATGGGGATCGATATCGGCACACAGGGAGCGAAAGTGCTGGTAGTGGATCCAAATGGACATACAGTTGCAACGGGAAGCTATTCCTATGATTTTGATGTTCCAAAAGCCGGCTGGGCGGAGCAAGATCCCAAGCTATGGTGGCAGGGTGTCAGGGAATCACTAAGCCAGATTTGGGATAAAGGCATCAAAGCCGGTCAGATAAGGGGAATCGGCGTTTCCGGACAGATGCACAGTCTGGTTTTACTCGATGAAAATAAGGAAGAACTGGGAAATGCCATTTTATGGAACGATGTCAGAACGCAGAACGAATGTACGGAAATAGAACAAGCTGCAGGAAAAAGCAGGGTAATGGCGATCACACGAAATGCCGTGCTTCCGGGGTTTACGGGACCAAAACTGCTGTGGATCAGAAAGCATGAGCCACAGCGGTTTGTGCGCATTCGTCATGTGATGCTGCCAAAGGATTATATCGTTTTTAAATTAAGCGGCATTTTTTCCTGTGATGTCTCAGACGCAAGCGGTACAGCCTTGTTTGATACGGAAAAACGTACATGGTCAAGAGAAATGATGGCGGCACTTGATCTGCCATTCTCCTGGCTGCCGGAAGTCCATGAAAGTCAGACGATTGTGGGTAACGTGTCACAAGTTGCGGCTCATCTCACAGGGTTAATGGCTGGAACTAACATTGTGGCAGGCGCCGGTGATAATGCCGCAGCAGCACTCGGTAATGGCATCTATGATGAAGGTTCAGGTTTTGTCAGTGTGGGAACATCGGGCACTGTTTTTGCGCCGGTGAATCAGCTTCCGTCTGTCAGCGATGATGAAATGCTGGCGACCTTACATCAGTTTTGTCACTGTTTGCCGGATACCTGGCATGTGATGGGGGTGACATTGTCGGCAGGGATGTCGTTAAACTGGTTTAAAAACACCTTTTCTGATGAATTGTATGATGCGTTTCTTGCAGGAATAGATGGTATCCCGGCCGGAGCGGAAGGACTGTTCTATCTTCCTTATCTGAATGGCGAGCGCTCACCGCATAATGATCCTGATGCCAAAGGGGTTTTCTTCGGCATCCAATACCAGCACACCCGTGACCATTTCACAAGGGCACTTCTGGAAGGTGTATCGTACAGCCTGAAAGATTGTTATGAACTGATCAAGCGCTGCAATGTATCCATTCATGATTTGTATGTAACCGGCGGTGCAAGTAAAAGTCCCGCATGGCGGCAGATTTTGACCGATGTATTAGGGCGCGGGCTGACCTTTTTTGATGGGAGGGAAGGTCCGGCATTTGGTGCGTCTTTATTAGCGGGGCTTGGTACGGGTGTCTGGAATAGTGCAAAGGATTTTCCGGCGTTTTTTGATACCGTTAATGAGACCGCCGTGATTCCTGAAAACGCCAAAAGATATGGCAATGATTATCACACCTATCAAAAGTTATATAATCACGTCAAACCGCTATTTCACACCTGAAAAAATGGTATGATGAACAGAAAGGCAGTTCCATTTGAGACAGAAAGGATGGCAGGTATGGAACAGTCGCTATTTTTGAATTCACGGCAAAAAGAAGTATTAAGGGCGCTCATGAATGATCAAAAACCGATCTCTTATAAATCGCTTTCCGAATACTTCAAGCTGAGTGTCCGGACGCTTCAAAGGGAGGTCAAATCGCTTACGCCTATTTTAAACCGCTATCATGTTAAAATTTCTAAAAAAATGGGGTCAGGCCTCCAGCTGCAGGGATCAGACGACAATATCCGGAAGCTGAAGGTCCATCTGCAGGATGCCAAAGTCATGACCACATACTCTCCGGAAGAGCGTCAGGAAGGGATTGCGTACGACCTGTTATTGTCAAACGCCCCCTTGAAAACCGATTATTTCAGTGTCAAGTTTGGTGTTTCCGCAGCAACCATTGCCTATGATCTGGATAAGATCAGGGCAGGTTTTGAGGAATGTGGCATTACACTCGAGCGTGCACCGGGCATCGGCATTTTTATTGATGGTACAGAGCAACAGCGCAGGACGCTGCTGTCACGGTTACTTCATAAGGATATCACGTTTGAAGATTGGCTGGCGTTTTTCCAGAAACCTGCTTCGGATAAAATTTTGTACGGAAAATTGGGCTCGATCATTCGTAATCGATTGCTGAAATTTGTGCAAACCGATAAAATCAGCGATGTGGATCGCGTATTGAATGAGGTATTGGATAAGCAGTCGGACATTGTTCTGACCGACCGGAATTATGTCAATCTGATCATCCATATCGTCTTGTCAATGGAAAGGATTCAGAGCGGAAAGATAATCGAACAAACCAACCTGAGTGAGTGGCAGCCTATGGATTCCGATACGCTTTTACTTGCTGAAAAAATTGTGAATCATCTGGAACAGTTATTTTCGGTGACATTCCCCGAAATCGAAACAAAGTACATTTCACTGCATTTGGCGGGTGCAAAGGTGTCTGCGGAAACGACAGAAGCGGATGACGGCGGCGAAGAATTTAAGTGGATCGAGTTGACGCAAAGCTTTATTCGATCCATCGAGCATGATCTTAATACATCTTTTGAAGGGGATAAGCTGTTGTTCGACGGGTTGGTCTCCCACTTCGTACCGGTCCTTAACCGGCTGAAATACCAATTACAAATACACAACCCGATGCTGGCTAAGATAAAGGAAAATTATCCGGATGTTTATGCGGCCTGCGAAAATGCCTGTGCACTGCTGACAGAAAAAACTGGCTATCCAATACCCGAAGATGAAATCGGTTACTTGACCATGCATGTTGGCGCCTCGGTGCTAAGGATTGAAAGTTATGCGAATGAGACATACAAGGCAGTGGTGGTTTGTGCAAGTGGGCTTGGCACATCGATGTATCTGTCCACGAAAATTCGTTCCGAAATTCCAAATTTGAAAGTGACAGCGGTCATTTCCGTCAATGAACTGACTGAGTGGCTGCAAAATGACCATGATGCAGATATTATTATTTCGACGGTAAATCTGCCGGTTAAAAGTGACATCGATGTTGAAATTGTGAGTCCCATTCTTAACACGGATGATGTAAGCAGAATCAGGAATTCATTGGTCAGTACCATTCATACGGAGGAAAAACATCCGGCAGTAAGTGAGACGAATAGTGATGCAGAAGAATCCAATTCCCTGCTGTCTCTTGCAGCATCCGGTGAATGCATGATGCACATATTGAGAGGCTTTCGTGTGCATGAACATGTGACAGTCGCCTCCGATCGGATATCCAGTCTTCTCGTTCATTTGGAAGATACTGAAGCTGTTTCCGATTTGAACAGACTTATCGCGGATATAAAGGAAAGGGAACAGCAGGGCGGGTTTATATTGGATGAGCTGGCCATGCTTCATACCAAATCAAAAGGGGTGACCGCTCCACTCGCGACCGTATTTCGTACGGAAGAGCCTGTTCCATGGTACAATGACAGCGGGGACAAACAAAACGTGACGGTTATCATACTATTGGTCGTTCCGGCAGAAGCTCCCGAAGAATATATGAAAATGATCAGTGAAATTCCGGCATCGTTCATTGATGAAGCCTTTTTAAACGGCATTATAAGCGGGGAAGTGCATGAAGTGAAGCGTTTGCTGGAAGAGGTGTTGACGGGATCGTTTAAACAGCGAATCACTTCCGTATCAAAGGGGCTGTGAGCAAAATGAGGAGATTTGCCCAACTTTTGAGTGCGATGGTCTATCAAAATATCATCATCATTATTGCTGTTGGTGTGATTCGTGTGATTTTCGGTGATTACGGATGGTGGTACAATGAAACGATCATACAAATCGTAAACCCGGTATACCATACGATTTTACCTGTCCTGATCGGCTTTACCGGCGGAAAATTAATCGGCGGGCAAAAAGGCGGCGCTACAGCTGCCATAGCTATATTTGGCTTGACGCTATCCAGTACCGTACCGGCCATACTTGGCGCCATGATTATCGGGCCGATTTCGGGCTGGATCATTAAGAAAATTGATCAGCACATTATAAAACGATTGCCGGGAGCCGGGTATGAACTCCTGATCGGGAACATCATCATTGCTTTGATCGCATTTTTATTCACATTGATTTGTTATTTGTACATAGGAAAGATATTTTCAGCAGGAACAGACATCATATTGCAATGGCTGGGATCCATCGCAAGTTCCAGCTTGCTGCCGCTTGTCGCTATCTTTGTTGAGCCGGCTAAGGTATTGTTCTTTAATAATGTTGTGAATTTTGGAATCCTGGCTCCTTTGGGCATACACCAGGTCAACGAATTGGGCAAATCAATATTTTTCTTAATCGAATCAAACCCGGGTCCGGGCCTGGGAATCCTCCTTGCCTATTGGCTGAAAACAAAAGGGGAACAACGAAAGGGAGCGAAACTGGCTACGTTTGTTCATTTTTTCGGCGGGATACATGAAGTGTATTTCCCATATGTCCTTAAGAAGCCAAGGCTCATTATTGCTGTCATGATAGGCGGAATGGTCGGTGTTTATTGTTTCCAGCAATTTCAAGTTGGTCTTGTTGCGATTTCTTCCCCTGGAAGCGCTTTGCTGTTGACCGCATTATCCCCAAGAGCAGATATGCTGTTAATTCTATTGAGCATCCTTTTGTCAGGTGCCGCATCCTTTTTGATAAGTATCGTTTTATTGAATCGTGTAGCAGAAACGCCAACAGTCAATGATACGAAAGAAACAATCAATACATTTTACAGATTAACGGAAAGTGGCAGGCTGCCCAGGGTGAATGAGCGTAATACCGCTCATTTCGCGGAAAATGTACAAAACGAAATTGAACTGGATACAAAGATGCTGAAGGGAGGTACCATTCGTTCGATTTATTTTGTATGTGAAGCAGGAATTGGCTCCAGTGCGATGGGAGGAGCAATGCTGCGCAAAAAATTGCAGCAGGCAAATTTGCCGATTACAGTCGAGAATGCATCGATTAACGATATCCCGGAAGATGCCGATCTGATCGTCTGTCATGAACGTCTTCTGCCTACAATCGAGCATCATGTACCAAACAAAATCTATTATCCTCTCAAATCGTTTACGGATATGAAGGTTTATGATCAGTTGGTTCAGGAGCTTAGGTGATATTTCTGGATGAAGATGACAATGTGAAGGAACTGACGCACATTATTACGGAAATCATTCAAGACAACACCGTCATCGACTGGACATTCAAGGATGATGTAAAGCGTGAAATGGGCAAGCGGATCAAACGGCAACTCCGTGCAAGCAACTCCCGTCGAAGCAGGCAGAAAGTCTCGCACGGCAGCTGATGGAATTGGCAGAGGTGCATTATAAGCATAAAGCATATTGATAATAAGAGCATGGCATCATGTGAAGGTGTTATGCTCTTTTCATAATAGGCAAGTACTGTCACAGTTCTGTTATGACGGTGTGAAGTTATGAAAAATTATGCTACGCTAGGTTTTAAGAAAGAAGGAATCTTGATATCTGTAAAGCTAACAAAGGAGTTAAATTCAATATGAGCGGAACTAGAAGAGACAATATAAAGCTTGGAGAAAAAGTGCGCGTTGTTCAAAAAAAGGACCAGCGCTCCGGAGAATTGACGGAAGGCATCGTGTCAAAAATACTGACGAATGCTGCTACACATCCGCATGGCATCAAGGTCATGCTGGACGATGGCAATGTAGGCAGGGTGAAAGAGATAGTGCAGGAACGACAGTAGTTCATCACGCACTTTTTCTACATTCATTACATATTTGTTCCAAATTCATTTTTTACCATGGTTATGAAAGGGATAAATGGTAAAAGGGAGACGATGAAACATTGGAATTTTTAAGCAAAGAAAGCTTAAGCCACATTATTGGGGTTCAAAAAAATACCCTGGAACAATGGATTGAAGATTTTGATGTTTATATCCCGAAAACAAAATTGAACAAAGTTACTTACTATCGATCGGATGGAATTGAAGTGTTGAAGTTCATTAAAGAATGCAGCGATCAAGATTACGAGAGACAGCAAATTAGAGAAATGTTGGCAACGAGTACCTTTCCTGTGAGGTTGGATAATATGAAAGGCATAACTCAGCAGTCTCACGATGAAAGCTATAAAGAAAATGTGGTTACGATGATGCAGACGATTGGTAAAGTTGTCAGCAATGTTGAGCATCAGCAACAACTGGTTGAAATTATTAAAGAAAAGCAACAAAACCAAAACAAGCTACTCAGGGATATAAAGAAACAGACAGATGAAATCAGTCACTTGAAACAAGAGGTGAATACGTTAAAGCAGCAGCTTGCCTCTGTAATAAACTATGGTTTGAAACGAAAAGCTAGACAGTAAAAGCAACGTAACGAGCGAAACACGGTGCATAACATTTAATCTTAGGTGTTATGCGCCAGTTTTTATTGTTTTAGCCCGAAAAGCAGGAGTTGTTCGATCCTTTGCCCTATATTTGCATCATATAAGGATATGACTACAATTTCTCCAAAACCATGAAAAAACCAACCCTCCTGTATTCTTCAGGAAGATTGGCTCCTGTATGAAATATTACTCAAACCCTTCCAACCATTCATCTTTCAGGTCAGGATTGTTATCAATAAATTTCTGTGCGGCTTCTTCTTCACCCATTCCATCTTTAATATCAACCATCATCTTTTGGGTATTTTCTTTTGTGATTGAAAATTGTTCAAGGAATTTGTATGCTGCTGGCGATTGGTCTTTAAAATCTTTTCCGGCGACGGAGAATACGTCATCCGGTTCGCCAAATGTTCCTTTCGGGTCTTCTAGAATTTTTAAGTCAAATTCATTGAATGTCCAGTGTGGTGTCCACAACGTGACAACAATCGGTTCTTTTTGGTCGATTGCATCTGATAACGCTGCGGACATAGCTGCACCGGAGCTTTCAAGCAGTTCCCAATCTTCATTCAAACCGTATCCGGGCATGACTTCATTATTCATCATTTTCATTTCACCTGCACCGGGACTGATGCCAGTGATGGTCCATTCCAGTTTTTCTCCGACATTACTCGTATTATTGGCCAAGTCTTCAATCGAATTAATATCTTCCATATATGCTGGAACGGCTAAGCCTAGTTCTACTTTTTCGGTAACGGTGTTTATTTTTTCAAGGTCATCTTTATATTCATCCCAGTAACTTCCATGTGTTGTAGGAAGCCATGCACCGACAATTGCATCTGTTGAGCCATTACTCAGGCCGGTATATTCAACACCGACGTCAGTTTGATTTACTTCGACGTCGTAACCAATCTCTTCCAGTAATAGTTTTGCGACATATGTGTTTGATGTGTTGGACACATAATTATCGACTCCTAAGGTAATGCTTTTTTCCCCGATTTCGTTGCCATTGGATTCATTGGCATTGTCACTTTTACTTTCATTTTCCTGGTTGCCATCACCGCATGCTGCTAATGTCATACCCACCAGGAAAATAATAAAGATGCCTAAAAAACGATATGTTTTCCACATATATAACTTAACCACTCCTTTTTTAAAGTCAATCAATACAATTATAAAAAAGACGTTTGGAAAACCCAAATGCTGTTTTGTCCTATATTTGCGTGAATATAGGTGTTAGTCTGCTTTATCAGTATTCAGAATGCTTGTTTCTTTAAATATGTACATATTACTGACATATGAAACGGTTTATACAGTCGAATGAAGTTGGAATACGCGCACTTATAAGTACCTATACTTGGAAGTGGGCAAGGAAAATAGTAACGACCATATTTTAGTTCAGGCATTGTGCTCCATGCCTTTGGTGGGATTTTAGGTTAATGACAGCACTTTGGGTGATGAATGGAGAGGATAGAAGCGGTCCCGGCAGTGTGTGACTTTTGTTCTCGATTATGTCTCTGTAGTTAAAAGAAGACCGAAAAACTTCCTTCTATTTACGAGGACTGACTTTTTTCAAAATCACCCGCTCCAGCCACTTCCATGGCAGCACATTTTTCAGCCGTGTTATCGTTTTCACGCTCTTACCGACGGGGGAACGAAGATCAGGGTGGTCATCTTGAGCCATCTTGACAATCAAACGCGCCACTTCTTTAGGGTCACCGGCTGTTTCAGCGATGTGGCTGACGATTCTCATTAACGTGTCACCTTCCTCTTTATAAGGGGAATCGCCATCAATATTAAAATGGTCCATGCCTTTTGACCAAATGTCCGTCTGATAGGAACCCGGTTCGATCAAAACGACGTGAACGCCATATGGCAGCATCTCCAGCCTTAGTGCCTCACTGAAACCTTCAACCGCATACTTAGAGGCAGAATATGGCGCAAGGCCTGGCAGCGCGACACGACCACTGATGCTGGAAAGGTTCAAGATGGTACCTCTTCGTCGCTCACGCATATATGGTAAGACTGCCTTTGTCACAGCAATCAAACCAAAAACATTTGTTTCAAACTGCCGGCGCCAATCCTCAAGCGGTAATTCTTCCGTAAACCCGCCCGCTGCATAGCCAGCGTTGTTGATCAGCACATCGATAGCCCCATACTGCTTAATAATGTCTGGAATCAAAGTATTAATATCATCCTGATGGGTGACATTCAGCCCGACGCATGCAATATTCGCTTCAACACCTTTTTCCCGTGCTTTTTCGATCAGGTTGTCTTTCTTGGATAACTCCCGCATCGAAGCCAGTACATAAAACCCAGCCTCAGCGAGTGCCAGGCTTGTCAAAAGGCCAAGGCCGCCAGACGCACCGGTTATCAAAGCAACCGGGCTGTGTTGCTCGGAAATAGTCATTGTCGGTCACCTCTCTCACGTTCATTTTAGCAATCACGTGAGGAGCAATCAACTGAAACAAGATGGCTGTCATTCCGATCGATGAGGCCTTGTTCCAAGATTGAGGGTATTTTCATGAATGCAATCGAATATACCATTAACAGGATTATTTTCTCGTGTCACTATAATAAGCGCTTCTTATCCTTTGCTGCCTTTATCGAATGTTTCGTGAATTGTTTCAATGACATCTTCTTTATCGTTGTGATGTAGCATTTTCATCATCCTTTATTTGTTTGCCAATAGCCTGTCCAACCCTGAGGTGATTTATTCATGAAGGAACTGACCATCCGGCTTAAGGATGAAACGTATGATCAACTGAAAGAACTGACTGAACTTGAAAATTTGATTAACCGCCATCGGGATATAAATCGGGGTGATAATTATCGGATGGAGGACTTTGTGGTGGGGTCTGTCATCGATAAGCTGGAACAAATCAGTCATTTCAAACAGATCAATCCTTTTATTGAAAATACGCACTATCCGGTCATTCAAAACCGCTTTAAAGAAATTGCAACACAGAAGGGGATGTATATCAAGGATATCGCCGCGCAGCTGGGGATGAAGGCGCCCAATATCAGCAAAATTTTTAACAACGCCTCACAGCCTAGACTGGAACTTTTTATTAAAATTTGGATTGTACTAGGGTGCCCGCCTCTACATCAATGTTTGTATCTGGAAGAAGATTAAGTATTCACTTGGTCTTCTTTTTCACGTTTAAAAAAGTCGGCGGAAACTGGATTTCCCATTTCGAAAATTCCTGAAAAAGGGTCATAGGACAAGCCGTGTCACACATATCCTTACTCATAACAAAATGAATGGCAGCATATCAAAAACATTATGGATTTGTTTTAAGGGCTGAATGCTAAGGGTTATCTGGTAACTGATCTGCAGCTGAAGAAAAGATCCTGACTCAAAAGGGAAGGAAGGACGCCACATGACTGTATTTGAATCGCTTGTTCTGATGATTACGTTTGGTTCATTGGTGGCTGCAATTGCGTCAAATCAGAAAAAATAAGTCTCCATTCAAACATTACGGATGATGATGCAAATCGCAGCTAAAACGTCAATAATTCGGCCATAACCAGCTGACTGCTGGAAACGGTTGGGAAAGTGGTACAATCAGCGCCAAAAATACGTTACATCATTCGATGAGTTTATGAAGGCGATTTTAAAACTCGTAACATTTGAGAAGTAGATGGGGCAAAAGGTTATGCACGTACCTGCCCCTCTATCTCCGGTCCTGAGAGGTGCTGAATCGGACGTTCCGGCGACTCTCTAAGGTAGTTTTGACCATAAGAAGGCTTCTCGGAGTTTTGGGAAATCGACTCCGATAAAGTAGATTTATATTAATTAACCAGGGGCATGACAGAGAGTGAGGTATCGCGCCCTTATGTAGAAGGGGAGAGGGTTGGGACAATGTTACCTGACCCTCTGTCCCTATTTTTTTGGATGTGGCGTGCCTTGGGGCTGGAAATAGGGTGGTTTGATGAGCCAACCTTTCTTATTCATTAATTCTTTGGCTTTGTACCCCATAGCTAATTTTTCGGTCTGGAATTTGATGAACATAAGACCGATATCGGTACGAAGGCACTGACTTGCAGCGGCTGCACACATATCTGCTGCTGCCACAAAGTTAATATTAATCGTGTTTGCCAGTTCGAAGTCTGTGAATCTTGCACCCACTGGTATGGCACTTGGATCAGAATTCGGCTTGCTCTCCGGGGAAGTTGGCAGGGACACGCCCTCTTCCCGCATCAATTCTGTTAACTGCTTTTTGTGGGAAGTCGCTATTTTTAATCCCTCCTGATAGAGCTCTTTTACTCCGGGGTCTGTTGTTGTATAAAGGCCTATTTCTTCATAAGTCATAATATTGTTCACAAACGCAAGGTATGTCCAGCAAGACATGGCTTCACCCACGTGTAACGGGTCTTTTTTGTTGTCTGTCAGCGTTTGAAAAACATTCGATGCTGATTCAAAAAGCTGGGTAAAATTAGGCATCTTATATCCTCCATTAAGATATGTTTCTTGTAGATATTTTGGATTACTTTCCTGAAAATATACAAAGTGGTTTGGGTTTCTGGCAGTTTAAGGGTAAGAATGGAATTACCAGGGAATCAATACAGGCATGAGGGCTTTTTAATTTTTAAAGCTCCCTTTAAAGCTACCTAAGTTTATAAATGTGATCATGCGGTAATAAGTCCAATATATTTATTTTAAAAGGGGTGGGTTCATTATCCCAATTAAGGACAAGGTCAAGGAACCCGCCCTTGTCCCGAATTTGTGATTGGAGGTTTCTTGATGAAAGGGAACGGAAATAAGGGGTTGAGCGGCAGGCTGATTGATCATCGCATCTTTGCCCCATCTTTAATTATTATGATTCTCATCTGTGTTCCGTTTGCATTATATGAGGATAAATCACTGGAACTGTTGAACAGCATTTTCAACCAGATTGTCAGTATGTTCACGTGGGGCTATATTTGGTACGCCATCATTCTGGTTATTGCCGGTCTGTATTTATCGTTTTCCAAATACGGTGATGTTGTGCTGGGTGATCCGACAGAGAAACCGCGCTTTAATTTATTTGAGTATGCTTCTATCCTAATTGCGATGGGGCTGGGCTCAACGATTATGCGAACAGGCATGACGGAATGGGCAAATGTGGCGATTGATCCGCCGTTCGGTGCTGAGGCAGGGTCGGCTGACGCATTGCTGTGGGGTAATGCCTACAGTATGTTCATGTGGAGTGTTCAAGTATTTGCCATCTTTGTCATGGCTGCACCTGCCATGGGCTATATCCTGCACGTTCGGAAAAAGCCATTTATGCGCATATCTGAAGCGTGCCGTGATATTTTTGGTGATCAGTTCGTTGACGGCATTGGCGGAAAAATACTGGATATTATTTTTCTGGTTAGTATTCTCTCAGGTGCTGCGGTTACATTGGGACTGGGGGCACCGATTGTTACCTACAACCTGGCTGAACTGTTTAATATTGAACAGTCCTTTATGTTAACGCTGATTGTAACGATTGCTTGGGTATTTTTATTTTCGATAAGTGCCTATTTGGGCATTGAAAAGGGAATTAAGCGGCTTAGTACGCTGAATATGTATCTGGCGGGAGCATTTGCCCTGTTAGTGATGGTTATAGGTCCTGGTATTTTTATTTTGAACTTTTTCACTGACAGTGTTGGTCATTTGCTGGCCAATTATATTGATATGTCGATTCACACGGATTCAACAAATATGGAGGGGGCGACTTATATCGTCAGCAATACCGTCTTCTGGTTTGCTTATAGTGCGACATGGGCCATGCTTCATAGTGTGTTCGCTGCAAAGATTTCGAAAGGCCGCACGATCAAAGAAATGATTCTGACATATCTGTTTGCGCCGACGATGCTTTCCTGGGTGGCAACAGGTGTCCTTGGCGGTCTTGGTGCACACCAGTATCTGACCGGTGAAACCCCCGTGCTGGAAATTGCTAAGGACGATGCCATGGCAGCTATACCGGCCATTTTAAGTTCATTACCGTTATCGAATATTGTGCTGGTACTCTTTATCATTATTGCGACGATCTTTTTGACAACAACATTGGATTCAACAACATACACAATCGCATCTTATACAGGTACTAAAAACATGAGTAAGGCTGAGCCATCAAGAACGTTAAGAATACTTGTTGCCGTCATCATAACGGTATTGGCACTGCTGCTAATGCGAATTGGAGGTCTGGCACCGCTGGAAGTGCTATCAGGACTCATGGGGATACCCATCATATTCATCCAGATATTCACCATTTATGCTGCTAAGAAGATGATGGATAACGACAAGGCCTGGATCCACAATGTAAGGAATAAGAAAAAATCACAACAGAATTATTAAGATGGAAGCATGGCCCTCTCATGAAAGGGGGTAACATGCTTCTTTTTATGAGCCATCGGAGGTATCCGTTTTAATTTGCTGACAGGGTTCGAATACAGAAATCGGCAGACAGGGCCGTCTCATGACCAAAACGATGCTCAAAAGCGGGAGAAATGATCGAGAGAGGACGTCTCACGATGAAAACGACATCCAAAAGTCCCGGAAATGATCGAGAGCCCCTTGCTGCGGCCAAAAGTCTCCCAAACAACGCAAAAAACTGCCCCATTTACGTTTGGGACAGCTTTTGTTTCGAACTTCAAAAATGCTCATACGGCACCGTCATTCTTTCATTCGTCCGAAATAAAGCAAGCCGGTCAGTAAACCGATTGTCAGCATCACGGCTGAAAAAATGAGGAACGGTATCGGGCCAAATTGGAAGACGAGTGGTGCGGATAGTGCTGTGACGAGACCACCGCCGAGAAATGGCTCGAAAATGAGTTGTTTGTACCCAAAACCTTCATACGCAGGTGATTTCATTTCCGGGTCGGCAACACGCATTAACAATAATCCAGTCGCTGTGATCCCTGTTGATTGGCCAAAATCACCAACAGCCCTTTCGAACCAATACGTCGGTAAGATTCGCGGCCCAAGAACAAGCAGGCCGAAGACATTCCAGATAATACCGGCAAGGGCAAGCAAAAGGAATGGAACAAGATATTCGCCAATAACATCAAGCGAAACGGTTCCAATGGCTGATAAAATCAGGACATCGAGAGAAAAGCCTTGTATCCGCATGATCATTTGCCGGTCCAGAATATGCGCTTTATCAATCTTAGTGAAAACCAGCTGGACAAGAATCCCCCCGATCATGGCCAATGGGAAAAGCGGTACATAAGTCATGAAATCGGAACCGATCAGTGCTCCCTCGAGCCACGTAATGCTCTGCAGCAATAAATAGCCAACTAGAATGGCAAGTCCGGTTATACCAAAGTGCAGCGAAAGCGGTTCGATTGATTCGGGGCGGACTGTCATTTGTGCTGCTGCATCCCGATTTTCAAATTCGACAATTCCAGCTTTTTTTAATGGAGACGTTTCTTTAATATCTTTGATCACTTGTGTTTTGTTTCGCCTTATCGCCCAATTAATGGCGATAATCCCGATGATCACGCCTGATAGGATACCGACAGTAGCTAATCCGATAGTCAGATCATAAGCTTCCGTAAATCCAAGTTCTTCAAATGTGCCCTGCATGCCTGCAGCTGTCCCATGTCCGCCTTCAAAGCTCATTTCAATCAGAGCCCCAACAAATGGCGGCATGTCATAAAACGGCACCAGCACCAACATAGCCAGCAACAACCCAATAACATATTGCCCCCAACCGAGTGACCAGCCGAATGCCAGCTGCGGACCACCGATATGCCACACTTTTTTCAAATTCGGAAGCACGGTCCCCAGAAATAATGTGGCAAAGACAACATTGATCATTAATCCTGCCAACGGGCTCCATACATCCATGACTTCCGGCGATAGGAGCCCGGTCGCCCAGAATGAACCTTCACCTGTGACCGGTTCCAATAGACGTCCAAGTACTTGCGGTCCTAGTATTAGAGCAAGAAATCCGCCGATGACAGAAGAAGGGAGGAATAAATTCTGCATCCATTTCACACGTATTCGGATCCACTTGCCGATTAAGAGAAATAATCCCAGATATAATAATGCAAACCCTATTTGATCGGGTGTCATGTTGTGTCTCTCCTTCCATTTTAGTGAAAAATAGTAATAATATGTTCCCGAACATGAACGGTAATAAACAGTCATTCATCAATCGAAGGAAGGGTAAAGGCCTTTCAAACGTGTATCTGCAGGAAGAGTTTCGTCACTTTCCCGGAACAATAGCCGATAACAGAAAACAAATAACGCCCAATGCGATTAGAATAATATGTGTATCAGGGGGAAATATATTCGAATAACCGGTCATGGCAAGAACCAGTCCGACAAAAAATGCGATGGCAGCGATGATTAGAAGCCGTTTTTTGTAAACATTCCCTGGTCCTCCTTGATTCTTTATATGGAAGCATTCAACGTTAACGCGAGCAGCACTGATCGGACCTTGATAAACGTTTAAGCGATAACGGATCACCAGATCTGTTAGTTTTTCACCACTGACATTCTTGGGGCAAAGTGAGTGAAGGCATTTGAACCACAGACGTTTTCTTTAAACCCGCAGACTTATCATAGCATTTTAGAGTTAAAAATGAAAAGTCGTTTGTAAGTCTTGTATGTGTCAATCTTTTCTCGACTAGATCGGCTCGTTTATATAAGAGGCCATTTTTATCTGAAACATACATACAAATCCTGCCTTTGGTGAAAATAGGTGCAACGAATCGTTTGGAGGTGCCGGAAGTGAATTTGGAGAACAACCAATCACTGACATCAGCAGAAATCACACAGCTTTGGGTAATTTATATGCAGGACAGTGCGGTGACCTGTCAACTCCAATATTTTTCAGCCATAACGAATGATGAGGATATTACACAGCTTGTACAGCATGGTTTGAATTTGGCTCAATCCCATATCACCAAAATAACGGAAATTTTCAATCAGGAGCAGTACCCGATTCCATATGGATTTAACACAGACGAGGATGTGAATATCAGTGCACCGCGGCTGTATTCGGATTCGTTTAGTCTGTATTATTTGCAGCAAGGTGCAATTATTTCAATGCAAGCGCACAGTGTCAGCCTGGGTTTAGCCGGCAGAGAGGATGTTTACCATTTCTTTTCGGAATGTCTGATGGAACAAATTACCTTTCTTAAAATGATTAATGATGTTTTACAGTCGAAAGGTCTTTATACCACATATCCAACACTTCCGAAACCGGAAAAATATGATTTTGTAAAGAACCAAAGCTTTCTGACCGGGTATTTTGGCGAACGAAGACCATTAGCAGGGACAGAAATCAATAACTTATTTGGCAACTACTTCCGTAATGCACTGGGATCGGCCGCGTTAATCGGATTCAGTCAGGTGGCCAAAAATACAGATGTCCGCAAGTATCTGGTAAGGGGAAAAGAAATCGCGCAAAAACATTGTGAGATCTTTGGTTCGATGTTGCATGAGGATGACATCCCTGCTCCGGCAAAAATGGAAGATTTAGTGACGGATTCAACTACCTATACATTTTCCGATAAGTTAATGATGTTCTACAGCACCGAATTAATTGCGTTGGGCGTCGGTTTTTATGGAACAAGCATGGCCATGAGCCCAAGAAGGGATATCGGTGTGACATATAACAGATTGCTGAATGAAATATTGAAATATGCTGAAGATGGGGCCAACATCCTGATCAAGCATGGCTGGATGGAAGAACCGCCGCGGGCACTTGATCGTGATGAATTGGCGAAGAAGAAAGGATGAGGTGATGCTGCCGGATACAATTCTTCCAGTATAAGTTTAGTGGCATAACTTATAGCAGTTAATCAATCAGGGAAGAAGGTACCTATCGGCAATAGAATAATCGTATACTTTTAAAAATAATGGAGGTGCAAGACGGTGAATAATGTTGAACACTCCTTAACATCAGCGGAAATCACGCAGCTTTGGGCAGCTTATATGCAAGACTGTGCATTGATGTGTCAATTACAGTACTTTTTGGTCAAAACGGAAGATAACGAAATCAAGCAGCTTGTCCAGCATGGTCTGGATTTGCCACAGTCCCATATACCAACATTAACGGAAATATTTAATAAGGAAAATTACCCGATTCCGTATGGGTTTAATTTGGATGAGGATACCGATGTCAATGCACCAAAACTCTATTCTGACTCGTATACCTTGTATTATCTGCAGCAGGGTGCACAAATTGCGACGCAGGCATACAGCATCAGCTTGGGATTAGCCGGCAGAGAGGATGTCTACAATTACTTTTCGGAATGTCTGCAGGAACAAATTGAATTTCTTAAAATGATTAATAACGTATTGCAGGCAAAAGGCCTTTACGTCATGTATCCAATGCTTCCGAAACCGGAAAGTTATGATTTTGTGCAAAACCAAAGTTTTTTGACGGGTTACTTTGGTGAAAGGAGGCCATTAGCCGGTACGGAAATCAACAACTTATTTGGTAACTACTTTCGTAATGCGCTGGGTTCAGCCACGTTGGTCGGATTCAGTCAAGTGGCTCAAAATACAGATGTCAGGAAATTTATGGTCAGAGGGAAGGAAATTGCCCAAAAACATTGTGAAGTTTTTAGCTCGAAATTGCATGAAGATGATGTTCCTGCTCCAACAAAAATGGAAGATTCAGTGACGGATTCCACTGCGTATACATTTTCTGATAAGCTTATGATGTATTATAGTACAGGCTTAATCGCCTTAAGTGTCGGTTATTATGGTGCCAGCATCTCAGCAAGCCCGAGACGCGACCTGGGTACTGCGTATAACCGATTATTGAATGAAATCCTGAAATACGCTGAAGATGGCGCCGATATCATGATCAAGCATGGCTGGATGGAAGAGCCGCCACGAGCGGTGGATCGTGACGAACTGGCCAAGAAGAAGGGCTGAACGCTGGGACAAGGGGTCAGACCCTTTGTCCCAAAATATGACACATGGCTGCCGCAAATTTTCCACTGATTTCTCAGTGATTTCTAATGGTTCTGCAATCCATTTTTCAAAAAACTTCACTATGATGAGGATATCCCGGAAAAGGAAAGGGGTATCAGGATGAGACCATTGTTTTTAAGCACAGCGGCAGGCGCGTTGTTATTCGCTTCGACAGCCTGCAGTGATTCTGTTCAGGTTACAGAAAAGACCGAGGCGGTTGGTCCGGCAGGGAAAGTTAAAACAGCCGAAGCCGCGGAGCAAGCTACAGACGAAGAGCCCAAAAATACTGCCTATGGCATGTATCCTGAAAGTGACATACTGGATGAGCACGTGCACGCGGACGATTACCAAATGCGGGTTGTAGAAGACAACCAAAGCATACGGGTTATCATTTTAAAAGATGCGGACGGGCATTCCCAATATAAGAGTGTTTTTGTAAAAAATAACGGCATGGTTAAAGTTATGAGTTTCGACCAGGGGCTCGTCTTCCAAGGTGTTATAGGCTCTTAAAAGCAAGGAACGACAAGCACAGTTGGCGGTACTGTGCTTGTTTGATTTGGAAGGAAAAATTAGAGATGTTTCGTTTGAGGTTATGTTTTGAACGTGGACGATTCGTGACGGGGTATTGAGCTCACATTTAGTTTGCTTTGGCAGTAGACGCTTTGAAGCCGGAAGAAAATGCGGTAATTTGCATTACATTTTCTTCCGGCCTTTTACTTCATTGTATTTTTACATATTCATTCCCGGGGGCCTCTTCGATAAAAGGACTCGGATTATCCTGGGCTATCATCACCAGTGCGTGCATGGCTCTTGTGCAGGCTGTATAAAAAAGTGTTCGATCTGATTCCTTGACATATTGCCGGTCGGAAGCATCCGGGATGATGACTGCATCAACCTCAATCCCTTTGGCTAAATAAACGGGAAGGATGAGCAGCCCTTTTTGAAAAGAATACGTTTCTTCATTTATTTGGATGACGGATATTTTATCTTTTAGCAGATTAAAAATCATGTCACTTTCCTGTGACGTTTTGCAGATAATTCCTATTGTCTCGTGTCCGTTTTTCCTAAGGTCATTTGCGCTGTCGACTAATGCCCCGGCTAAATCAGTTTCGTTGTACAATAGAGTGAGCTCTGGTTTAACGCCTTCCCGGTTAAACGGCTCAATCAGTTCGTCACCCGGCGCAAAATGTTTCGTGAAGTCCACAATCTGTTTCGTTGACCGGTAGCTTTTCGTCAGAGTGACTTTTTCAGTTTCCCGCTGTTGTTCCAGGAAAAGCGGGTTTTCTTCAGTAGCATACGTGTAGATCGCTTGGTTAGTGTCCCCCAGTAAGGTCATTCGGGTATATGGAAAGATATGTTTTATATAAGCAAACTGAAATGCTGAATAATCCTGTGCCTCATCGATAACCAGATGGCGGACTGAACGGTCGTGATGATCCCCTAATAGCCGCCCCTGAAAATACAGATAAGGCGTCGCGTCTTCCCATGTTAAGAACTTTTGTGATAAGTTGGCTGCAGTCTGTTCACTAATTTCCTTCCAGTATTCGGGCATATCTTTTGGAGTCCATTTGGTAAATAATGTTTGATAAGTTGTCAAAACGTGAACGAAGTCAAATTGTTTGATACGTTTTTTAATCGACGCAAAAATTCTTTTCACAACTACTTTCCGCAAAATTTCCTCTTCCAGGCTGGAATCGTCCTCGTCCTCTTCCTGGTTATTATAATAAGCATTCAAGTAATCTTCCTTATCCAGCAGTTCGACTTTTTCCATCACCCAGTCTTTGTTTTTTTCAATATTTTGTTGTCTTCGTATTTTTTTCAAAAGCCATTTTGAGACAAGCTCCATTTTATTGGGAACGCCCATTTGCGGGTCCAGAGAATAAAAGTACTCACTGATCTGTGCATTGGAAATGAGGACTTCTCCGTGAAACGTTATATTTTTAAATTGGATACCTTGTGTATTTAATCCGGTAATGAAGTGATCGATCATGTATTTGAATTCCACGCCCGATTTATAATCGATGCTTTTCATTCGGACTAAATAGTCAGTGTGTTTCTCTCCCGTTAACACATACTCCATCTGTTCAAAGGGTGATTCAACTGTCATCTGGCTTCCTGCTTTGTCTTTCAGGTAATCCAAAAAGGTTGTCTGCCTGACATTTGTTTCTCCCAGCTCGGGCAATACATTGGCAATATAGCTTGTGAACAAAGGGTTTGGTGATAAAAGTAGAATATTATTGGGATTTAGTACTTCACGATATTGGTACATTAAGTAGGCAATACGTTGCAGGGCTGCAGAAGTTTTCCCGCTTCCAGCAACCCCTTGTACAATTAGGAACTGATTACCTTTGTTCCGGATGATTTTGTTTTGTTCCTTTTGAATAGTGGCCACAATGCTTTTCATACTTGTACTGGCGTTGTTTCCCAGCGCCTGCTGCAACAGATGGTCACCGATCGTAACCCCCGTGTCAAACATTCCCTTAATGGAGCCCTGTCGTATGATGAATTGTCTTTTTAGGGAAACTTCCCCCATGACTGTTCCTTCAATTGTTTCATATTGGGCATAACCGGGTGAGTAATCATAGTAAAGGCTGGAAATAGGGGCACGCCAATCATATATCAGAAAATCCTTCTCGTCACTGTCCAATAATGACTCGATACCAATATAGATTTGTTCTGTTTTTGTCTCGGAGTCCTCGATAAAATCGATTCGACCGAAATAAGGAGAATTCTTTAATTTTTTTAACGTTTTAAGTTCATCTTCAATTTTCCCATGAATCGTCTCTTTTTGTGACAGGAGTTCTGCCTGTTGCTTAATACTGGCTTGTGTTTCGATGACGTCATCCGGTTCATCTAAATTGACGGTTACATCTTCCCAGAAATTTTTTCGGAGTTCGATGACATCTTCTTTTAGCCCTGTTTCTCTGGAGTATAAATTTTCAGCCTTTTTGTTGATTTCATCGATTACATAATTGACTCGCTGTTGCTCATGCGCGCGATTGTCAGCTTTATCCATAAAAATCATCCTCCTAAAGTGCTTTTTATTGACTTTATTCAAATATAATGATAGAATAATAAAAAGGATTTTTATACATTGTTGTAACGTAGGTATATTAACTAATTTAGTTTACCATCTTTATTCCTTCCTTGCAATAGATCATTATACGCTGGTACTATAGCTTGCGCTGTAATTGGACGGATAGACAAGCTTGGAATGCGATAATGGACAATCCTGAAGAGCACATGGAAAGCGTGGAAGAAGAGTTACTAACATTGAAAATGATGTCAGCTTTCTTTAAAGAAAGTAGGATGAACAGATTATTATGCTCCGAATAGCCTTATTATTAGTTGTCTAACCGATGTGAGACCCTTGCCGATGATAGGGGGGGACAAACATCGGTTTTTTGTTGAAAGATAGGTATAAAATTTTTGGCTATATGAAGTTTTTTGTCAGCAATAGCGATATCTCCAGCTCCAGCTTCGACGTACAGGACGTACTAGTGCCGGCGTTGGCACAGGACGTGCCGAATCTTAGCCGGCCAGCGCCCCCCTCGAGGTCTTAAGCAATGTGGCAAAACACGCCACTGCAAATTTTTGCTTAAGCTTTTCGGCGGTGAACAAGGCGCCCCGCGCTTTTCTTGAAGACGTCTAAATTGACATCTATCTGGCTGTTGTATTATATTTAGTCTGAATTAAAGATAAATAAAATTCAGCATAATTAGTTTAATTGAATATGGAGGAATTTTCATGAATGGCCTAAAAGGAATGCATCACGTCACTGCGATCACAAGCAGCGCCGAAAAGAATTACGAATTTTTCACATATATACTGGGCATGCGTCTGGTTAAAAAAACGGTCAACCAGGATGATATCCGGACATATCATTTATTTTTCGCTGATGATCAGGGGAATCCGGGTACAGACATGACGTTTTTTGACTTCCCTGGCATCCCCCAGGGGACGCATGGGACAAACGAGATTGCCAAAACAGCCTTCCGTGTGCCGAGCGACGAAGCACTGGACTATTGGGTGAAACGGTTTGACCGTCTTGAAGTACAACACGATGACATTAAGGAAGAATTCGGTGTTAAAACACTTTCGTTTTCGGATTTTGATGATCAGAAATATCAATTGGTTTCGGATGAACACAATGAAGGGGTGGAACCGGGAGCCCCGTGGCAGGACGGTCCGATTCCACTGGAGTACGGGATTACTGGACTTGGTCCGATTCATGTGCGGATCGCCAATTTCGATTATTTTAAAGAAGTGATGGAAAAAGTGCTGCAGTTTAAAGAAATCGACCAGGAAGGCGACCGTCATCTGTTTGAGGTTGGCAAGGGCGGTAATGGCGCAAGGGTTGTGGTGGAACATAACACCGCCATGCCGAATGCTCAGCAAGGCTATGGAACGGTCCACCACTCGGCATTCCGTGTTGAAGACCGCTCCGTGCTGGAAGAATGGATTAAGCGGATGGACGACTTTGGATTCCGTACATCCGGCTACGTGAACCGTTTCTATTTTGAATCACTGTATGTCCCTGTTGCCCCACAAATTTTATTCGAATTTGCAACAGACGGCCCGGGATTCATGGGCGATGAACCGTATGAAACCTTGGGAGAAAAATTGGCATTGCCGCCTATGCTGGAACCAAAGCGTGAACAGATTGAGCAGTATGTCCGTCCGATTGATACGGTGAGAAGCACGAAGGCATTTGAGAAAGAATATGAATAGAACAATCCAATAGATTGATTTCAAGGAGCTGACCGAGGTTTGGCTCCTTGTTTTGTATGGAAAATTGTATCAACCAATCGTATAATGAAAGGTGAAATCCATGGGTCAAGCTATTCATAGGTGCTATGAAGACATGAATGAGCCCGGAAAACGAGAAAAACGACCTTCATCGTGGCTATGAAACCCAATGACTTCTTGGGGATGATCGGTCCTTTATCAAACCACTTAGGAGTATACCGATGAAAGAATACTATTATGACAAGTTGTTGAGTATTAAGACCTTGGGAAATGAAACAGAGTTCCCCGAGTCCTTGCATCATAACCCTTACCAGCCGACACCGTACATTGCGCTGGAAGCGTTGTTTCGAAAATATCACTTGAAAAGCAGTGACCATGTTGTTGATTTTGGTTGTGGGAAAGGGCGATTGAACTTTTATATCAATTATTTTTACAATGCCGCTTGTACGGGGGTTGAAATGAACAAAGACCTCTTTGACGAGGCGGTCGGAAACCATCATCGATATGTGAATCACACAAAGGAAGGCACGGCCAGAATTGACTTTCATTACGGTTTGGCTGAAGAATATCAGATTGCCCCGATAGATAACCGGTTCTATTTTTTTAACCCGTTTTCAGTGGGCATATTTGATAAAGTTATTCATAACATCCTGCTCTCGGCAGGGCGATATAAACGGGACATCGAGCTGATCATTTATTATGGGCCAGATAGTTATGTGGACTATTTGGAAAACACCACAGCTTTTGAATTAAAAGATGAGATCGTCTTGTCAGAAATTTTTAATGGTGATTCATATGACCGGTTTCTGATTTACCGGCTACAGACTTAATTGGTGCGTGCGAAATGGCGGAGATAACGTACAGGTTTCGCCAGGACCACGGATATTATGGTGAAACTAAAGGCAACGGCTGTATGTATTAGCATACGCAGTCTTTGTTTTGCATTCATCACGAACGTAAATTTTCCAAACGACCTTTGAAAGGGAATTTCCGAAATGGTCAAACTTAAAAATGTCTCGCTTCAGACGAAAATACTTACCTTGATTATATCGTTGATCTTGGTTGTTATCATTTTATTGTCAGGGATCTATATCGTGCTTGAGAAGCAGCAAACGGAAGAAAATATGGGTGATCGGGCGCTGCAGGTTTCTAAGACCGTATCATTTATGCCTTCTGTCAGAGAGGCTTTTCATGATGCTAATCCCTCAGATTCACTGCAGTCCATTGCGGAAAATGTACGCCTGCAGGTTGGCGCAGACTATGTTGTGATCGCGAATGCAGACGGTGAACGTTACGCGCATCCCAATGCTTCACTGCTGGGTAAGCCAATGGCCGGGGATGACAATTACAGGGCTCTGATTTTTGGTCAGTATTATATATCTCAATCAGCAAGTTCACTTGGTCCTGCTTTAAATGGAAAATCACCCGTTTTTGACGATGATGGCAATATTATGGGGATAGTATCGACAGGTTATTTGCTGGAAGAAATCTATGCTGAAATTTATCAGAAAATATGGGATATCAGCAAGATTTCGCTTGTTGTTTTAATTCTCGGTACAATTGGCGGCATCGTGCTGACGAATAATATCAGAAAGGATACCCTTGGGTTGGAACCTTATGAAATTGCCAATCTTTACCGAGAACGGAGCGCTATTTTACACTCAATCAAAGAAGGGGTAATCGCTATTGATGAAAAAGGTCTGATTACCATGATGAATCAAGCTGCAAGCGACATGCTGGAATTGCACAGCAATTATCTCTATAAGCCAATCGAAGACATTCTTCCCAATACACTTATGTATCGTGTGCTTGAATCCGGCGAAAATGAGCAAAATCAGGAGATGTATTTGAATGACCGGTGGGTAATTGTTAGCCGGGAAGTGATCAAGGAAAGCGACAAGATCGTCGGCGTCGTTGCAAGTTTCCGGGATAAAACGGAAATCCAGGAAATGATTGAAACCATCTCAGAAGTCAGGCAGTACTCTGAGGATCTGAGAGCTCAAACGCATGAATATACGAACAGGCTCTATGTGTTATCCGGTTTAATTCAGCTTGGTGAGTACGATGAGGCAGTTGACATGATTCAATCTGAACTAAAAACAACGGATACGCAGAACCATATTTTATTCGACCAGATTCAGGATAGTAAAGTCCAAGCCATTTTATTAGGTAAAATAGGCAAAGCGTCCGAGAAAAAAGTCAATTTCTCCCTTGATGACAACAGTTCGCTTAACGCTCTGCCGGATCACATTGATATCTCAAGTTTGATCGGGATTATCGGAAACATCATTGACAATGCATTTGAATCCGTTGAATCAACTGAGGAAAAAGACGTGACGTTCTTTGCAACGGATGTGGGGAATGACATCATTTTTGAAGTGGCTGACAGTGGTAAAGGTATCGATGAAAATAAGGATCTGTTTAAAAAGGGTTTTTCAACAAAGATCGGTGGTGACCGCGGATACGGATTGACCATTTTACAGGATACGGTTAAGCGGTTAGGTGGTTGGATCGAGATGAAAAATCAGAAATACGGGGGCACCATTGTGACCGTTTTTCTGCCTGAACAATTGAAACAAAGGGGGACGTTTCGTTGATTAAAATTGCCATTGCAGAGGATGACTTTCGGGTTGCAGGAATCCATGAACAGTTTCTGTCCAAAACAGAAGGCTTGGAGGTCGCCGGTAAAGGAATGAATGGAGAAGAGACACTTAAGTTGTTAAACGAAAAGGAGGTTGACTTATTACTGTTGGATATTTATATGCCCGATATACTCGGTATCGATTTATTACCGGAACTCAGAAAGAGTCATCCTTCTCTTGATATCATTGTCATTACAGCGGCAACGGACATTGAAATGGTAAAAAATTCATTGGGCTATGGTGTGTTTGATTATATTATCAAGCCATTGAAAATGGAACGATTTATGGAAACAATTGAGAAATACAAACACAAACGTCATTTATTGGCGTCCAAACCGGACGTTAATCAGGAGGAAGTTGATCAGCTTCTCATGTCCAAGTCACCTAAGTCAAAGCAAGACTCGGATCAGGAACTGCCTAAAGGGATAGATCCCCTGTCGCTCGAAAAAGTGAAAAAGATTATGCTACATGAAAACAAAGGCGCAACGGCAGAAGAAATCGGTGAAAAAATGGGCGCATCTCGAACGACCGCCAGAAGATATCTGGAATATTTGACGTCAACCGGTGAAGTGAATGCCGAACTGGAATACGGCATAGTCGGCCGGCCGGAGAGAATCTATAAATCCTTTGATTGATTTGTTGAACACAGCCGGCTGAACAAAATGAACAAAAAGTGGTTTATATTCTTTATGAAAGTTATTTTGAAAACGCTTGCAATAGGCATCTTTTATTGTAAGATAATGACCACACAATAAAGAATTGTGTTATTTCTTTGCAAAGGGGACAATTAAAATTTTTTAGGAGGGGTTTCATGAGAAAGCTTATCTTTTTGTCTTTATTGGTAATTGTTATGATCGTTGCTGCTGCATGTGGTGACGGGGAACAAGCCTCCGATGAAGAAGAAGGGGAATTTACCCCGGAAGAATCCATTGAAATTGTAGCACCGGCCGGGGCCGGCGGTGGATGGGATACAACAGCCAGATCCGCAGCTCAAGTGTTTGATGAAGAGGGTATAATCGATCAGGATATTGGTGTTGTCAATAAAGAAGGCGGGGGTGGCTCCGTTGCCTGGTCTTACATCAATAGCCAGGAAGGCAGCCCTTATAATCTTTTTGTGTCATCACCACCACTGATCTTTGTACCGCTTAACGGCCAAACAGAATTAACATACGAAGACTTCACCCCGATTGCCAACGTGATTGCAGATTATGCTGCTTTTGCCGTCAAAGAAGATGCAAAATGGGATAATTTGAATGAGCTATTTGACGATATGAAAGAGGATCCGTCAAGTATTACGGTCGTTGGTGCTTCGTCTCCTGGCAGCATGGACCATATGCAATTTGTGAAAATCGCGAAAGAGGCAGGCGTGGATGTGACAAAAATTAAATATGTATCCAATCAGGAAGGCGGTGCTTTGACAGATTTACTTAATGGAAGCGTTGACGTTTATTCCACAGGTGTTGCCGAAACCGTTGAGCAGGTGAAGGCCGATAAGATTAAAGTACTCGGTGTAACATCACCTGAAAGACTGGAGGGGGATGTTTTAGAGACATTCCCTACAGCAAAAGAACAGGGAATCGATGCAACATTTGTCAACTGGAGAGGATTCTTCGGTCCACCGGATATGGACGAAAGCGCCATCAGCTATTATGAAGAAAAGTTCAAAGAGCTCAGCGATTCAGAAGCGTTTGCGGATATCAGAAGTAAATACGGATGGTCCGAGCAGTTCATTGGCCATAAAGAATATAAGGAATTCCTGGCAGAACAAACAGAAGAATTAACCTCATTGATGGAAGAGCTTGGTTTAGCTGAATAAAAAGCTTTTAGGGGGCCAATGTACCAAGACATTGGCTCCAATCATTTAAACATGAAAGTGTGGTGGAGACAATATGTTAAAATCCGCTGACCGGAAAATAAGCGTGGTCTTGATTGCGTTGGCAATTGGCTATTTGATATTAAGCTATCAGCTGCCTCCCTATGAATTTGTGCCGGTCGATTCAGATTTGATGCCGAAAGCTTTAGGTTATTTACTGATTGCTCTAGCCGTTGGGTTATTTTTTACAGGAAAAAGCGATGCAGACGAAGATAAAAAAGAGGAAAGTACCACATCAAAATCAGAAACGCCTGCATTGTTAGCGGTAACCGCAATGGTGTTAGCTTATATTCTATTGTTGGAAGTTTTAGGGTTTGTCATTGTTACGGTATTATTTGTTTTCTTTTGTTCGTGGTTTCTTGGTTATAAGAAGTTTAAAGTCAATGCAACCGTTTCAATTCTTTTTCCCGTCATCCTATACTATATTTTCAATTATTTGCTGCAAATTAGGTTGCCAGCCGGGATCCTGCCGTTTTAAAGGAGAGATGAAATGACATGAATGCCATGCAAGGTTTATTGGACGGATTTCAAATTGCTTTTAGTTTAGAAGGAATCATGTTTGTCTTAATTGGGGTAGCTGCCGGCACATTAATTGGTATGTTGCCTGGTTTAGGGCCGATTACAGCGATTGCCATTATGATACCCATGCTTTACGGTATGGATCCAACGTTAGCCATGGTGCTGATGGCGGGGGTTTATTATGGCGCTGTTTTCGGGGGATCCACAGCCTCGATATTACTGAATGCACCGGGTATTTCCGGAACAGTCGCCACGGCGTTTGATGGTTATCCCATGGCGCAGCAGGGTAAAGCCGGGCAGGCGCTGGCCATAGCCGCCATCTCATCCTTTACGGGAGGCACGGTCAGTATTGTGTTATTGATGCTGTTTGCTCCGGCCCTGGCCTCTGTCGCGGTCTCGTTTGGGCCTGTGGAATATTTTGCACTTATGTTTATGGGGTTGGCAGCTATCTCTAGTCTGTCGGAAGGGTCGACCATGAAGGCGTTAATATCAGGGGTATTGGGACTCATGGCAGTTACAGTAGGTATTGATGCACAAACTGGTACTCCGCGCTTTACGTTCGGGAACGCGAATCTGTTGGAAGGCATCGATTTTCTTGTTGTTGCCCTGGGTCTTTTCGCGATAGCCGAAGTGGCTTTTCTGATTAAAAATCGTAATGATGACAGTTTAGCCAAAACACAGAATATCGGGAGCCTTAAATTAACCAAAAAGGATTTCAAGGAAATGCGCGGGCCGTTAATAAGGCATTCACCTCTGGGATTTATCATGGGTGTTTTGCCAGGGGCGGGTGCAACCGTTTCGTCATTTATCAGTTATATCACAGAAAAAAGGTTTGCAAAAAAACCTGATGAATTCGGGAAAGGTTCGATCAAAGGTCTTGTTGCACCGGAAACATCCAATAACGCTGCAACGAGTGGTGCATTCGTACCGTTATTGAGTCTTGGTATTCCCGGGTCAGGTACTACGGCAGTTATGCTTGGTGCGCTGCTTGTATTAGGCATCAACCCGGGACCGCTTTTATTTCAGGATCACCCGGATGTATTTTGGGGTGTCGTTGCCAGTATGTATGTCGGGAATCTCTTTTTGCTGGTGTTAAATTTGCCGTTGATTCCTTACATTGCTAAAATATTAAAGATTCCGCGTCCATTGTTAATATCACTGGTTGTTATGTTTTGTATCATTGGGGTATATTCGATCAGCTTTAATGTTTTTGATCTCTACTTACTGCTTATTTTCGGTGTGATAGGGTATCTGTTCCGCATCTATTCTTTTCCAGCGCCACCGTTTATTCTCGCGTTTGTATTAGGTGGTATGATGGAACAGTCACTGCGGCAGGCGCTGACCATTTCGAACGGGGACTTTATAATATTTCTGGAAAGTCCGATTGCAATAGGACTATTTGCTGTTTCGATTCTATCATTTGCTTTTCCGTTTTTTAAAAATAGAAGAGTTAAGAAGGCAAGATAACGCTTTAAGCGGGGTGGTGTCCTGAAGACTGACCAATCATTGTTTTGATGCACATGTTGTTGCTTGCTGAAGGGTGGATTTTATGTGAATGGAAGTATTTCGGGTCAACGTTTTCTTCATACGAAATGGCTGCAATTAGTCATCGTTGTGATTTTATTTGCAGCAGGTTTACTTGTTCCTGCGCCGTTTTCAGGATTGGATGATCAACAGTGGAAAACACTTCTGCTGTTGGTCATATCTATTTTCTTATGGTCAACAAAACTTCTGCCGCTGGGTATCAGCTCGTTATTTGTAATTGCTATTATTATGATGTTCAACCTTGCCGATTCGTTTTCATCAGCCATTTCCGGATTTATTGCATCAGCTCTATACTTTGTTTTAATCGTTTCAATGATCAGCAAGGTTATGATCAAAGTTGGTCTGGATAAAATGATAGCTCGTCTTATTCTGCGACTGTCATCAGGAAATGTTGTAAGAGTAATGTTGGGGTTTGTAATAGCAGCCATGGTACTGCCTGTTTTGATGCCGTCTGCGGTTGCTAGGTTTCGCATGTTTCATCCGTTGATTGATTCAGTGAATACTTTTTATGACCTGCCGGAACAGAGCGCATTCAGACGCTTTTGTAATTGGCTGTTCAGTGGGGTGAATCAGTTTTTGACGATGATTGTTCTGACAGGCGGCGGATATCCGATATTGGCATCGGAATTATTGGATGATGCCGGGTTTTCGATGACCTGGACCTCCTGGTTTTTGCATATGATGCCGCCTATTTATGCCGCGACGGTTATGGTCATCATTTTTGCTTTTTTTTATTTTCATGTATGGGACGAGTTGGCTGATTCGTCACGTAGTGCAAACACGTCAGAGCCTGTAAACGATCAATTATCGAATAATGGCTATGACAAACGGAACATGCAGATTGTGTTTAGTTTAATTATCCTGATGATAGCTGCCTGGCTGATAGGAAGTAATACGGGTATGCCGACGATTCTTCCGCCCATTATTGTGCTGACCATCTTATCGCTACCGGGAATTCGCTTGTTTACGGATATGGATTTTCGGAGCTTTGAATGGGAGACGTTTATTTTCATTGGTTCAGCCATATCATTGTCAAACATCGTACAGCGGACGGGGACTGCGGACTGGCTGGCCAATGTATTATTCGGCTGGATTTCACCAACATACCCTGATATGATCGCCTTATTTTTCCTAATGGTTATGATTTTGTTCTTAAGGGTGTTTTTCACAAGTCCGACGGGTGCGATTGCAGTCATATTGCCACTCGCAGTTTCTTTTGGAAATTCGTTAGGCTTACCTGTTTTAAGTGTCTCGCTTTTAACAATTCTTATTATTGGAAGTTTAATGGTATTGCCGATTTACTCAAATACAACCATCATTGCCTATCAATCCGGTGTCCTGACGTTGAAAGATCAATTTATATTGGGAAGCGTTTTGTTGATTGCCATTATGATTAGCGGGTTATTGGCTGCAGCCTGCTTATGGTAAGGGCGGAGGTGCACAACAGAAGCCGAATCCGTGCGGGAGGAGCACCGACTTGTGCAGAACGGGTGTAATTCCTATCCGAATTTGCGAGCGGTACAACGTGAAGGTTCAATAGTCATTTCAAAACAGGTAACCGGGACCCTGCTCTTTATATCAGGATCCCGGCTCAAGTTATTTAAAAACCGTATTAAATGTCTGAAACAACTGCTCGAACCGGTTCAGGACATCGAGTGCAACCAGACCGTTTCCTTCTGCTGATTTGGGGTAGCCCAATGGAACGGTGCGTCTTACCAGCTGGGCATATAGTTCGCCTTCTGTCAGTTTCCTGTCAAACTGTTTTTCAGCGATGCTGGTGACCAAGGCGAGCGCTCCCGATACATGCGGTGTGGCCATGGATGTGCCGGAGAGCCGCGCATATTTCCCGTCAGCGTACGTTGATAGAATCTCAACGCCTGGGGCCACGATATCAATCTCGTTATTCGTGTTGCTGAATGGGGCGATTTCACGGTCATAGTTGACAGCGCCGACCTGAATCACTTCATTATAGGCGCCGGGAAAGGCATATTCATCTGTATCCGGACGGTCATCCCCGTCGTTTCCTGCAGCACAAACGACCGGAATACCCCTGTCAATCGCACGTTTAACAGCCTGATAAAGTTCCGGAACATCTTCCGGGCCACCGAGGGACATGGAAATCGCACGCACTTTTTCACTATTCGGTCCCTCCCAGTCGGTTGCATAGTTGATGCCGTCAATAATCCATTCGTAGTTGCCGCTGCCATTCGCATCCAGCACTTTGACGACCAGCAGTTTTGCATTCGGTGCGACACCTGCAATCCCTTCTTCGCCTGCGGCTGCTGCGGCCGTTCCGGCGACATGAGTGCCGTGGCCGTTGTTGTCGCGATAATCGGTGGCACTGCCATCATCCGTGAAGTTTTTGCCATCAATGACTTGCCCGTCCAAGTCCGGGTGGCTCTTGTCACAGCCGGTATCAATGATCGCAATCACATTGCCGCTCCCTTCATCCGATTGCTCCCACACATCCGGAGCTTGAATCATTTGCACGCCCTGGGGGATTTCTGTGGCTGTATCTTCAATTTCTTCTACCTGATACGGAATCAGATGCATTTTTGCCATTGTTTTCCCTCCTCAAATACTATCTATATTTATTATAGTTTAAATATTCTATTTTCGAAGGGGTTTGGCACAAAACGAGTCAAATTTCCTGTAAAAACAGGTGGAAAGAACTACTTGTCCCCTGGTTGTTGCATGGACATTTCGGATGAAATGGTTGTTTCAAAGTCTAAGTCGTGGTAGGATAAGAATAGATGAAAAATTATTAAGCACACATGTTACTGACGTGATTAGGCATGGTGGTATTTTAGAGGGGACGCTGGTCTCCTTTATACCGCCATGCCCTTTTATGTTGCAATGATTGGTGCATACTAAATCTGTAAAAAGGTTTACCATCATTTTGAAAGGAGTTTCAACCATGTTTAAAAATTTATTTAAAAAAGGCGATGCCAAAACTGAAATATACGCACCGGTTAGTGGGGAGATTGTGACGCTGGGAGAGGTGCCTGATCCTGTTTTTAGTCAAAAAATGATGGGTGATGGGGTTGCCGTTAAACCGTCAGAAGGAAAAATTTTTGCGCCCGTTGAAGGTGAAATCGTTCAAATTCCGGATACACTGCATGCGATTGGATTGCGTGCAAAGGATGGTACCGAGGTTCTGGTTCATATCGGGCTTGAGACCGTTTCTTTGGAAGGGAAAGGGTTTACAGCTTCAGTCAGTATAGGAGACAATGTTTCTGCTGGACAGGAACTGATGACGTTTGACCTGGATTACATTCGCAATAATGCCTCAAGTGATATGACACCCGTTGTCATCACGAATGCACAGGAAACTGGAAAACAATACACGATGACGGATGAAAAAGAAGGCAAGGCCGGTGAAACCGTGGTCATCACGGCTTCAGATAAATGATCCCGAGGTGAAGGGAGTGCTTTCTGATGAAGATCAGCAAGATATTGAACAACAATGCTGTCATCGTTATGGATGAAGGCGAAGAAAAAATAGCGATTGGATCGGGGATAGCCTTTGAGAAAAAGAAAAATGATGTGGCAAACCCGAAAAAAATTGAAAAGCTGTTTGTCTTAAAGGAAAATGAAAAATTGCAGCAGTTGTTGCTTCGGATACCGGAAGCGCATTTTATCCTGTCTGAGGCCATTATCAATCATGCTGAACAGCGGCTGAACGCTGAACTGAATGACCATATCCGCATACAGCTTGCTGATCATATTTCATTTGCCATCGAACGGGAGCAAAATGGTATCCAACTGAAGAATGCGCTGCTGCGCGAAATTAAAGTGCTGTACCGGCAGGAATTTGAAATCGGCTTATGGGCAATCGATCGCATTAAAACGGAAATCGGGGTTGAAATGCCGGTGGACGAAGCGGCGTTTATAGCACTATATATTCACACGATGAAAATTCAAGGGGGTGATATTCACGAAACAGTACGACAGACGACAATGGTGCAAACGATGGTGCAGGGGATCAGAGATTGTCTAAACATTGCCATCGATGAGGCAGACATATCTTATGACCGGCTGGTAACACATCTTCAATTTGCCCTTACACGGGCCAAACATCACGATAGTCATGTCATGGATCAAGATATGTTTGACATAATTAAGCAGAAATATAATGTTTCTTATCGATGCGCCAAACAAGTGGCTAACGAAACATCTGCGTCATTCGGCATTAACTTGCCTGAGGAAGAACTGGGATACATTACACTTCATATTGAACGGCTGCGCACACACTAATAGAATACCTATTGTGAGCATTGTGGACTTATTTTGTAAACGAATTCAGTTATGGAAACGGTATGCTTTTCTTTCATGAAGTGATGGATCCTGGTAATTGAACCATTTTTACGAAATTGGAGGGAAATAACATGATGAAATATTTGCAGAATCTCGGCCGCTCTTTGATGTTGCCGGTTGCTGTACTGCCGGCTGCGGCGATTCTGATGGGGATTGGAAATTGGATTCTTAATGCTGATGAGAACAATATTATCGGCAATTATCTTACAAGCGGAGGTGACGCCATCCTCAGTCATCTTGGCATTCTATTTGCAGTTGGTGTCGCAATTGGGATGTCCAGGGAACAGGATGGTGCGGCCGGTTTAAGTGGCCTTGTCGCCTGGCTGCGACTACTGTTCTTAGTGTCAGCGGGGTTGCCGGGCTTCAGGGTATCGAGGAAAGTGCGGTTAATCCGGCCTTTGAAAATATCGAAAACGTTTTTATCGGTATTCTATCCGGTATCGTGGCGTCAATGATGTATAACCGGTTCAGTCATATCCGGCTGCCGGATGCGCTTGCTTTCTTCAGCGGAAAACGGCTGGTGCCGATCATGAGTGCAGCCGCCATGATGGTTGTCTCTGCTGTATTGTTCTTTGTCTGGCCGGTTGTCTATTCGGGACTCGTTTCGTTCGGTGAAGCGATTATTAGTCTGGATGCTGTCGGAGCAGGTATATACGGATTCTTTAACAGACTCCTTATCCCAACCGGTCTGCACCATGCATTGAACTCGGTTTTCTGGTTTGATGTTGCTGGTATCGATGACATCGCCAGCTTTTGGGCAAGTGAAGGTGAAAAAGGGATTACCGGACGCTATTTGGCAGGGTTTTTCCCGATTATGATGTTCGGCCTTCCTGCAGCAGCTTTAGCAATGTATCATACAGCTAAAACGAAACGCAAGAAGCAGGCTGCATCTCTGTTAATGGCCGCCGCCTTTGCATCATTCTTCACTGGTGTAACCGAAGCACTTGAATTCTCGTTCATGTTCGTGGCCCCTGTACTGTATGTTGTACATGCTGCATTGACAGGACTGTCATTGTTTGTAGCAGCCATGTTTGAATGGACGGCAGGTTTCAGTTTTAGTGCCGGTTTGGTGGACTACACCCTGAGTCTGGGCGTCCCCATTGCCAATCAACCGCTCATGCTGATTGTGCAGGGTCTTGTATTTGCGGTCATTTACTACTTCTTGTTCCGATTCCTGATTGTGAAGTTTAATCTGAACACACCAGGTCGTGAAAGTGATGAACCAGGAGAAGGGGAAGTTGATGAAAGCTACAGTACAGATGAAGAAATTGAAAAAGACGAAACAGCTGTAATGGCCGAGAAAATTTACGATGGTCTTGGCGGAGATGAAAACGTCCTGACAGTTGATAATTGTGTATCACGTCTAAGACTTGAAGTAGATGATATGGATAAAGTTAACCAGGATAAAATTAAAGCAACCGGCGTTCCAGGCATCAACGTTGTCGGCAAGCATAATATCCAGGTTGTCGTCGGTACCCAGGTACAATTTGTGGCTGACGAAATCCGTAAGATCCGAAATCAAGATGGGTAGTATATGGGAGCGAACAGTGCAGTGGCGCTGTTCGCTTTTTACATTTACGTGGCTGAGGAGGTGTTTGGTTGTAGCCGGTGGAGCTGGTACGCTGATAAAGAGCCAAAACGTCCTGATCGTTGTGCAATGTTTATACAAATTAGCACCGATTTCACATATTATTTAATTGGAAAGAAAAGCGCTTTTCCTGTTCAAAATTGCCTTGGTCATATGTCCGTTCCACGAATGTAACACGTCCGTCGTGATCAACCAGAAGTACCGTCGAGCAGCGGGTGCCATACCCGGGTGTCTTGATGAATAGTGGTGACAGTTGCCGCTCTAGCTCCACGCCAACACCTGTATTCGGCAGCCGTTCATCTGGAGCTTGTTCCGCATCGGTAATCAAATCGAAAAGTGGATCAATTTCAATAATCGAATGTTTTCGGATATAGGCTGTCATCCGTTCTTTCCCTTTGGTAACTTTCGGCCATGGGGTATCAAGGAATTCATTGCTTAATCCGTGAGTACCTGGAGGAACTGGTGACATCTCGTTTTGAATATTATTGTAATACCATAATTGTTCTGGACTTCCGGCAATGATATTGAACCCGGCGTACAGTCCCTTGTCTTTCTGCAATCCGGATAGAAACTCGGTAGCAGGCATGTGGTCTTCCAAAAAACTCCGTACAATATGGCCACGAGATGTTTTGTTGTTCTGTTCTTCATTAGGATCACGGTAATTGGTTAATGCAGCGATCCGGCCACTTTTCGTGATACCCAGCCAGGTGCCCATTCCAACGAGATCCCTCCCGGCCAGAATGTCAGGGTTATCCTCCCAAAACCGGGCAGACGCGGTCGGGCGTTTATAAAATTCATCCCTGTTCGCAGCGATGATTAATTTATAATTACGGTGCCCCTGAAAATTAAAATTGATCAGACACATGATAATCATTCCTTTTTGCTTCATTATATCCTGCATACATGGCTGCTCCAAATAAATGAATTGGATTGAGCGACGCGGGGGGACAAGGATATCAGCAGAAGAGGGGGGGCTGCCAGCCGAGGCATGAAAACCCTGCCACGGGAGTTTAACTCCAGCCCGATAATAAAAGTAATCGGCGGATGCCGATTACTCCATTGCTATATACTTTTATTGATACAAGTGATTAACACGTTCACCGGTATTATTGGAATCCTCTGCTGCATCGTTACCCATTTTCAATGTTCTATCCGCTGTAATTAGTATCTTACCGGAATTAATTTGTTTAGCATACTGGGCTGCCTGTTCAGCTGATAATCCTTTGCCTCGCAGTTGGTCAAGCATGTTCGACGTTTCTCCGACACCGTTGAAAATAACCTTAGAGATTTTATCCATGAAAGAACTCTCACGGTTTTCGGGAGTTTCTGTGCTTGTAACAGCGACATCCGTATTAGCGTTCAGTTCATCCGCATACTTTCCATGAGAAAAAATCGTGATATTTTCTTTGAAATAGCCTTCCAATTCGAGAACGTCAACCGTTTTTGCCGCTTCTTCAACTGACGAAAATGGTCCAAAAATTTCTTCCGCCAATTGCAGCACCTCCATTTAAATTAATTATATAATTCTTTTCCCGCCAAGTGTATGGTCTGAAACATAATATCGTACGCTCCGAAAGCGTATCAAAGTTCATTGGCAGGGGTCTTTGAACAGTTGAAGAATAATGGAGAAGCTTAAAATAATCGTTTCTTTTGGTTGGTCTGATGGCAGTTGTTGGTATTTTTTATGGTAAAACGTTTATAATGATGGTAATGTGGAACTGACATCAACATGTCTGGTTTGAGCACCTTTGACAAATGAAACGTTATATATTAGCTATCCGTATTATGATAAAGAAACGGGGGCGGAAGCATGCAATTTGTATCACTTGATTTTGAAACGGCAAATGAACAGCGCAACAGTCCGTGTGCGATCGGAATCGCTGTTGTGGATGGTGAGGAGATTGTTGATGAGTATTACAGTCTAATCAATCCGCTCACATATTTCAGTCCATTTAACACGCGTATTCATGGGATTACAGAGGACGATGTGGCGGATGCACCGACATTTGCGGAATTGTGGCCGACACTTGATGGCTATTTATCACATCATTTGGCAGTTGCCCACAATGCCAGCTTTGATATGAGCGTTATCCGGCACACACTGGATCAGTTTAATCTGACATATCCGGAAATGGACTACCTTTGTACTGCGAATGTTTCAAGGCGCGTATGGTCAAGGCTTCCCAATCATAAACTGAATACGGTCGCCTCCCATCACGGGATTCAATTTGACCATCACCATGCTTTGGAAGATGCGCGGGTTGCTGCTAAAATTTTAATCGAGGCATTTAAGACATATGAAACGGATGAAACGGATATATTTCTAAGGAAGTGCCATATGTCAAAAGGCAGGATCTATGAACGGGGCTATTATCCGCCCAAGAGCAAAAAACGTGCGAAACAAAGCACGAAAATCTACTTTTAACCGATGGAAAGGGGATTTTGAAGAAATGCGTATAGTTGTTGTCGGGGCAAGCGGTACCATTGGGAAAAAAATAACGGAAGCTTTAACACCGAATCATGAGGTTCTCCGTGCCGGGAGAAATGGGGTCGATGTTTCAGTTGATCTCATGTCACAGGAAAGCATTGTTAATATGTATGAAACGGTTGGTCAAGTGGACGCCGTTATAAATGCATCAGGGGGAGCGAATTTTAAAGCTGTTCCGGATTTAACCCCTGAGTTGAATGAAAAAGGAATTGAAAGTAAGCTGAAAGGGCAGATTAATTTGGTACTACTTGGGCAGGATTACCTGAATGATGGTGGAAGTTTCACACTGACGACCGGTGTTATGATGGATGATCCGATCCCTATGGGGGCATCAGCTGCCATGGCAAACGGTGGAGTGAAAGCATTCGTGAAAACAGCCGCCATTGAAATGGCAAGGGGGATCCGGATTAACTGTGTCAGTCCTAATATTGTAGAGGAATCCTGGGACCGAATTGGTCATCTTTTTGCCGGTTTCTCCCCGGTGCCTGCTGAACGTGTGGCAAGGGCGTATGTTAAAAGTGTGGAAGGTGCACAGACAGGGCAGAATTATGAAGTGTACTGAATGAAGCGCCAAGTCTGACATGGCGACCGTACGCTTGTTTGTTTAAATTTCGTTATGGAGGAATTGGTATGGCTGATATCAAATATGACATTATCAAACATATTGCAGAACTATCTGAATCACCAAAAGGCTGGACGAAGGAATTGAATTTGGTCAGCTGGAATGGACGCGATCCGAAATATGATCTCAGGGACTGGGCACCTGATAAGGCAAAAATGGGTAAAGGTGTCACGCTGACGGAAGCAGATCTGACCAATTTGAAAGCTGCATTGGAGAAGCTGGAACTTTAGCAGGCGCATTGTCCGATTACGATTCGGCAAAAATGATAGTAGCATTGGCGTATACATACAGACAACGAAATGGAGGATATCGAATTGAATAAGACACGCTGGATTGCACTAAGTATTGCAATCGGTTTACTTGCAGTTTCAATCGGTTTCAGGTTTATGAGCAGTCTATTCTCGACCGATCTTGAAGCTTTGTTTGAGATGCCGAAGCAGCCATACGAGGAAACGGTTATTGAGGAAGGGACCGGTAAGAAGATTGCGGTCGTGGAGCTTGACGGGGTTATTCAGGACACGTCCACATCATCTATGTTGAATTCGGGTGGCTATAACCATGACCGGTTTTTGAAAAAATTGGAGGATGTCGGTGAAGATCGGTCTGTAGCCGGCGTTATTTTACGTGTGAATACACCTGGCGGGGGTGTTGTGGAAAGTGACGAGATTCATGACAAAATCGTTGAGATAAAAGAAGAACACAATAAGCCAGTCTATGTTTCGATGGGGAATACAGCCGCATCAGGCGGGTATTATGTTTCTGCTCCGGCGGATAAAATCATCGCTCATCCGGCTACGTTAACCGGATCGATCGGTGTCATTATGCAAAGCTATAACTTTACGGAACTTGCCGATCAGCTCGGGGTTGATATGAATACGATTAAAAGCGGCGAATTTAAAGATATCATGTCCACGACAAGAAAAATGACCGATGAAGAGCGTGACATTCTGCAGACAATGATTGATGACATGTATGCCGATTTTGTTCAGGTTATTGTGGATGGCCGGGATATGTCAGAGTCCAAAGTACGTGAACTGGGCGATGGACGTGTTTATACCGGAAGCCAGGCAGCAGACAATGGGCTTGTTGATGGGCTTGGCAGCCTGGAAGAAACCGTAGCCATGATGCAGGAAGATTTTGAATGGTCGAACGCAAAAGTTGTCAAATATCAAAGTGGTTTAGACTTTGGCTGGCAATCACTTCTTAGCGGTAAAGTACAAAGTCTGTTTGGTAAAGAAGACCAGAGTCTGATGGCCATTCAGGAGCTGCTGCAGCAATCAGACGGACCACGTGCCATGTACTTATATTCGAAATAGGGAGGTGCCGTTATGAGTGAATATCAGGAAACATACGAAATAGAGAATACCGGAGTTAAGACGCAACGTTATGCCGGGTTCTGGATGCGCTTCTGGGCTTATCTTTTTGACTTGGTTATTGTATTTAGCATTAACGGTATCCTGCTTAGTCCGTTTAAATTTATCGGTGATGGCAGCGGGGTTGATATTGGATTTTGGACTGTAGCCGGGATCGTTGGACTCATCGTGCTGTACCTGTACTTTTTGCTAATGACGAAATTTTATGGTAAGACACTGGGCAAAATGATTCTAGGACTTCGCGTTGTCCGTGAAGACAGAGAACCATTGGAATGGAGCGATCTGATTTTCCGGGAAGTGGTTGGTCGCTTTATCCACCGTGTGTTCTGGTTTACCAACCTATTATACCTGTTCGTGGCATTCGGGGAGCAAAAGCAGGGGTTACATGACATGTTTGGGAATACACGGGTTGTGTTTGACCGGTAGTGAAGGGATGGTGCTTTTACGGCGCCATCTTTTTATTTCACTTCAGGTGCCTCTTTAGTTCATGATAAAAGTTCTCCCTGGTTCCGGTCATGATAATGAATTATGATATATCCATATTCATCTTCTTCAATTAGATAAGCAAGTTCATAATGCGTGCCCTTATATTTTCAGCAATGAGCACATGTGGAAGGCAAATGTGTTTCACAAAATATAAAGCAATTGTGCCTGGCAGTTCAATCAACGCAACTACTATGCCGATTTTGGTGTATCCCACGGTGCGGCGGAGCCAATGTTTTTCACGCCCCGGCATGACGGCGACAAAAAATGATAAATTCAGGAAATGTTTTGCAAAACAAGACATTTTTCAGACTTGTCATCTTTTTATATCTGAATTAAACTAAAACATAGAATATTCAGCGTATGAGTCATCGACAATTTATTTGAGGAGTGGCGTTATGAGCGTGGAAACGAATGTATCAGATGATCTCAGGTTGATGCTGGACAGGGCACGACGGAACACGCTGGGGGATTTACTGGCACGGACGCGCGATCGGATGCCGGAAAAGTTCGCATTTGTCTACAATGGGCAGCGGCTGAATTATGCGGAATTGGACGACTTGGTGAACCAGACGGCACGGGCTTTTCTTGAGGACGGTATGGAAAAAGGTGACATGGTGACAGTCATGTCGCGGAATAGCCTTGACTTTGTGATCGTGAATTTTGCTTTAGCACGCATGGGTGCAGTCATGATTCCTATTAATTATATGCTCTCAGCTGAAGATGTACAGTATATCTTGGAACATGCTGAAGCGAGCGTATTGATTGCGTCTGAAGAATATGCGCCGGTACTGGATAAATCAGCAAGAAATCTAGACATTAGGAATCGTTACTTAATGGATATGCTGGGCAAATACGATGGCGATCTTGCGGAGTGGGTCTCCTTATCTGAGGCACGGGAGGAACAGGCAGCTGACCTTGTTGATGTAGCTATCGACGATGATGACCTTGCTCACGTTCTGTACACAAGCGGGACGGAATCACGACCAAAAGGGGTGATGCTTTCCCATAAAAGTCTTGTCAGTGAATATGTCAGCTGCATTGTTGATGGACAAATAGCGCCGGGGGATGTGTTTGTTCATGCCCTGCCGCTTTATCACAGTGCACAACTTCATGTGTTTTTGGGGCCGAGTGTTTACGTTGGGGCAAGCGGGATTATTTTGGGGGAAGCAAGCCCGGAAGTTATTTTAAAAACGATTGAAGAAGAAGGTGCGACCCAACTGTTTGCGCCACCAACGGTCTGGATTGCACTCTTAAGAAATCCGGATTTTGATGAACGCGATTTGTCGACTTTAAAAAAATGTTATTATGGTGCAGCCATCATGCCCCGGGAAATTTTAAAAGAACTGGCAGAACGCCTGCCGAATGCGCGATTTTGGAATTTCTACGGGCAGACGGAGGTTGCTCCGCTCGCCACAGCATTACAGCCGGAAGATCAGTTGCGCAAACTTGGATCTGCCGGCGTGCCGACACTGAACGTACAGACAAAAATTGTGGATGATCATGGCGTTGAAGTGGCACGTGGTATAGAGGGCGAGATTGTACACCGAACACCGCATACGATGAAAGGCTATTTGCATGACCCGGATAAAACAGCTGAAGTGTTTCAAAACGGCTGGTTCCACAGCGGTGATTTGGGTGTGATGGATGAGGAAGGTTATATTACGATCATTGACCGCAAAAAAGATATGATCAATACTGGCGGGGTTAACGTATCAAGCCGTGAAGTCGAGGAAACCATTTACCAGATGGATGCAGTGTCTGAAGTGGCTGTCATCGGCATCCCGGATGCTTATTGGATCGAAGCTATTACCGCTGTCATTGTGGGGAAAGATGGGGTGGAATTTTCAAAAGAGGCTGTCATGGAGTTTTGCCGGGAGCGGCTGTCGACATTCAAAGCTCCGAAATATGTGGCGTTTACGAATGAATTACCGAAGAACCCGAGTGGAAAAGTGTTGAAGCGTTCGCTGCGGGATCGCTATGAAACACTTGGGGAGGCGTAAAAGAGCGGTTTAACGGGATCAGGCCAAATTTGGATGTGATCCGGAAGAAATCACGCTCATGTTTAGGAGCAAAAACGCAAAGTTTTTATCATAATTTCCGAACTGCCATTTGGGACCGGTATTATTCAGCATAAAACAATTCCTGCTATGAAATACTACACCCTGGAGGTGGTTTTATGGCTGATAAAAAAGTTAACCGCAGTAATCGGCAGGTAAAGACCAGTGTGAATAAGCAAGGTCTTAGTGAAGATGTGGCAGATCAGCAGCCGGACAGTCAGCTTGAACAGCGTGCTAAAAAGAAAAACACGAAAATTTAGCTGCAGCATCTAATGAAAAGATGAGGGTGAGAATCATCGACAATACGTTGGATTATTTGCTTGAATCACTCGTAAACCATCGTGAAAACGATAGGGCGAAACAAATGATTGGCAAGATCAAGCACAATGACTTTAAAAGTGAAGAAGAATTTGTAAGGAATCTTGACGAAGAGGAAATGGCATATCTTGACGCGGTCGTTGAAAAGGAATTGAATTATGCCAGAAACGCGGAAGATGATGTGCGGGCTAAGCAATTAAAGGAAGTGTACGAATTACTTTTCTGAATCAAACTATCAGTAAAGTATTGCACGAAGTTCAGGAAAAATTTCCCATTGATTTTAACGCAACTACGGTTTATTATATAAACACAGGCTACAATGTTCGTATTTAAATAAGTTTAAACCTCTAACAAATGAATAGGGAGTTTTATATCGGAACTGAAATGTCGGGCCGCCTTGAGAGCGGAAGACAGGAAAGTTTCTGCAAACACCCACTTGGTGAAGTGGTGGTTTAAAACTTTTTATTTATAAAAATACGGCACTTGTGGCTGTAAATCATTTAAGTGTTAAGTCAGTTTCCTTATGGGAGCTGGCTTTTTTGATGTATAAGCAAAAGTTTCTGTCAGTGATATATAATTCATATTATCCGCGATATTATTTTCGGGTTATGATGGAATAGGAGGGGTGATACTGATGTCATTTATTTATAAAGTCATTGATCATGTCCAATTGGCAGCACCTGAGAACAGTGAGGAAACGGCACGTGAATTTTACAGCGGGATATTGGGTTTTACTGAAATTGATAAACCGGCGTCGTTAAAGAAAAATGGCGGTGTTTGGTTTCAAGCAGGAGGCATTCAAGTACATATCGGAATTGAATATCCATTTGTTCCCGCTAGAAAAGCACATCCGGCTTTCAGGGTGGGGAATATGGCGGATTTGAAGACGTATCTGGGTGAAAAGGGTGCTGAATACAGGGAAGATGACCGGCTGCCCGGCGCAAAACGCTTTTATATGACTGATCCCTTTGGCAATCGGCTGGAATTTCTGGAATGGGAAAAATAACGATAGCTATTCGTTAACTTCTTCACATCTATTATGGAAATTTTTCGCAATATCATCTATAATTTGTGTATCAAGGAGGAGCGTTGTGATATGAAAATCAGCCGATTCATGAGATTTATTGGCGGTCGTGATTTGTTTTATGGTCTCATTCTTTTATTACTGATCGGAATTACCATCTTTATTTATGCTAAAGTATCGTTTATTTTTAATCCGATTGTGACCATCTTGTCTACCGTGGTGCCGCCGGTCATATTAGCGTTTATTGCATTTTATTTACTGAATCCGATTGTTAATCTGTTGGAACGGGTACATATTAATCGCATATGGGGTATCCTCATCATTATTCTGGGCATCAGTGGGTTGCTGACCGGATTGATTTTACTGACGGCACCGGCGATTGAGTCACAGGTGAAGGACTTGGCTGAAAGATTCCCGACTTACTTGCAGCAGATGGGTCAGGGGATTGAAAACTGGATTCAGTCGTCATTCCTTGCTCCCTATTATGAACAAGGTTACGCTTGGTTCACGTCAAACTTAAGTGATGTGACAAGCAGAATTACTGAATACTTGGGTGGAGCTGTCGAAGGCGTGCAAAACGTAGCCAGTGCCATCACCAGTGTGGTGGTCGCCATTATTACCTTCCCATTTATTCTGTTCTTCATGTTAAAGGACGGGGACCGCTTTAAACGGTTTTGCCTGAAATTACTGCCGCCTAAATACCGTGGTGAAGCCAATCAAATCCTTCACAACATGGACGTGCAGGTTGGCTCCTATATTCAAGGCCAGATCATTGTCGCTTCGTGTATTGGGGTTCTTTTATATATCGGCTATTTGATCATTGGTTTGGATTATGCGATCACACTCGCCATTATCGCTGCTGTCACGAGTGTTGTACCATACCTTGGACCGATGATTGCCATCACGCCGGCGATTATCATTGCAATTGTTGCTTCCCCGGTTATGCTGTTAAAACTGGGGATTGTTTGGGCAGCGGTACAGTTTCTCGAAGGAAATTTTGTCTCGCCGAACGTCATGGGCAAAACGATGCAGGTACACCCACTTACGATCATTATTGTCTTATTAGTAGCCGGGAATCTGTTTGGGGTTGTCGGTGTCATTCTCGGTATTCCAGGCTACGCAATCCTGAAGGTCATTGTTGTTTTTATGTTTGAAAAGTTTAAAGACCGCTACAACCGGTTTTATGGTGAGGATTATGGCGCTTATGAGGAAAAGTAGCAGCGTCCCGCATGAACGCAAATGTGAGTACGTCCCGTTGTAAGCGTATTGGAGGATTCATGTTTTGCACATTAATGTCAGGCATTCATTGATTGACACGGAAACAATCAAACAATTAGCTGTAGATTATGGTTTGCCCGGGGATGTCCAGTGTGAGATTTTAGCCCGTGGTTTGAATGATACATATCTCATTACGGACCAACATGATACCAAATATATTTACAAGCTTTACCGTTCTGGCTGGCGTGACAGGGAAGCGATTTTATTCGAGCTTGAAGCCATTCACCACCTGTATAAGCAGTCATTCCGGGCTTCATATCCGTTTGAAAAAGGTAACGGTGATTATTTAACTGAAGTCATGGCGCCAGAAGGAAAACGTTATGGGGCGCTGTTTTCGTATACAGTAGGAGAGCGGCCGCAAATGACGCCGGCGAACTCTGAGGTCATTGGTGCCACACTTGGCCGGTTGCATGAACTGACTGCAGATTATGCACCTGAACGCGGACGCGGGTTTGAACTGGATACCCAAACACTAATAGATGAACCGGCTGCCATTATTTCACCTGTGATTGAGCGCTATCTTGGGGGCACTGCCGTGAAGATATTACATATTGTTGTGGAAAACACCAAGGCCGATCTGGCAGAATTTGATCTTGATAAAGGTTTCTGTCATGGCGATTTTCATAACCACAATATGCATATCCAGGACGATATAATTGAAGTATTTGACTTTGACAACTGTGCTATAGGTTACCGGGCTTATGACATGGCGGTGTCCTGGTGGAATTTAAAAAATAACTACCGGAACCTGGAGACAGAGTGCTGGGACGCATTTCTCAAGGGCTATTTGATCGAACGTGATTTGGCAACCGATGATGTGCGCAGTCTGCCGTTGTTCATAACCGCCAGGCGGATTTGGCTAATGGGGACGATGATAGCCCATGACGATGTGTGGGGAACGAACTGGATCAATGAACAGACATTGAAGCTGTTTATCGGCCAGCTGAGGACAGACCGGCCGGGAGATGAGGATTTGCAGAAACTGGATGAGAATGTGTTAAACGGGGGTGAATGATCGTTATGAAAAAGTATATGATTTTTGCCATTAGTTTTATTCTATTGTTTTCATTGTGCCAGATTTTATCGGGAATGATTCTGACATTCGCCTATACGCCGGATATAGAAGAGGCTTGGAATTCAAGTGCCAGCTTATCTCAGGAAACCGTCATAAAAGGCAGTGTCAGCCCTTTTTGGCCTATGCTATTACTTGCTTTTCTTTCTGCGAGCATCGCTTATTTTATTTCGAACATAACACGCAGGAATTCCCCGAAGAACGAGAGAAATATGGAAAGTAAGACAAAGTGATATTGGGGCAGCTCCTCTGAAGGATACATAATTGACGTCAATCAGATGAAAATACGTTTAACATACGTATTTGGAGGTTTACTTATTGACAGACAAACCTAAAATGAGCGCCGCTGAACTCGGAGCGTTATGGACGGGATGTGCACAATATGCCTAAGATGAAGAAACTGCCCAATAGAAAATTGCAAAACATCATAAGACTAAATGGAGTCCGGTGGAATGCGAAACTGTACCTCCCGGTGTAGCAGGAGATGGGATGGTTGTAATGATTGCTGAGCAAATGGTTGGTTTATCGGTAAAATTCCATGGCGTTTTTAACCAGAATAAATCATCGTTTGACAAAATACCTACAGGGGTATAGACTAACCGTAGTCCTGCTGAAGAGAAGGAAAAGATGGTGGCTTTATGTCCGGAATTAGCGCATGCTGCTTACTCTGATGTTGAATGAATGAAAGGAGTGACAATCCAATGGAATATGAAGCAGATATCGAAAATCGTGTAAAACGTATCGAGGGCCAAGTCCGAGGACTCCTGAAAATGATGGACGAAGAAAAGGATTGCCGTGACGTTGTCACACAAATGACAGCTGTCCGAAATGCATTGGATCGTACTGTTGCTGTCATTGTCAGTCAAAATCTTGAACAGTGCATCCGCGAAGACAAACAAAACGGTGAAAACTCTGAAGAGCTTGTTAAAGAGGCAGTCAACTTGCTTGTCAAAAGCCGATGAAAATGGTTACAGATTGATCGCACTTCTTTTAAACTAAAAAAACAGGTTACGTGACATGGATCGTACTAACCTTTTTTTATCGCTTTTTTAATACCTATACGGGTATATGTAAAAGATCATAACCATGCAAAAGTATGGGGGATATAAAAACGAAGCATTCGTTGGGAGGACAGTATATGAAGAAAATAACAACTGGAGAATTAGCTGAAAAAATAAAACAGGGAGAAAATGTCCGCGTTATTGATGTACGTGAAGATGAAGAAGTCGAGCAGGGTAAGATCCCCGGTGCTGAACATATTCCATTGGGAGAGGTCCCTGAACGCCTTGATGAAATGGATAAACGTAAACACTATTACATGGTTTGTCGTTCAGGCGGTCGAAGTGGCAAGGTAACTGAATTCCTGGAAAACCAGGGTTTTGATGTCACCAACGTTGAAGGAGGTATGTTGGCCTGGGATGAAGATGTAGAGAAATAGAAGAAAAAGGTTTCAAATATGCAAAAAATGTAGCACCGGGCATGACTTCATGGGACGGTCCGGCTGAACAAAACAATTAATCAGGAAAAATTGAAAATGGAAAATAACACACGTGTAGCTATTATCGCAGCAAATGGCGGATTGTTCGACGCATACAAGGTATTTAATATGCAACGGCAGCTGCAGCATCTGATAAAGAAGTAGGGATTTTCTTTACGTTTGAAGGATTGAACCTGATTCATAAAGAGGCACACAAGAATCTGCCATTGCCGGAAGGGAAAGAACACTTCCAGGAAGGATTTGAGAAAGCCAATGTCCCTTCAATTAGTGAACTCTTGGGAATGGCGCAGGAAATGGGTGTTAAGATGATTGGCTGTCAAATGACAATGGATGTGATGAACCTGGAAAAAGACACTTTTGTAGACGGTATTGAAGTTGGCGGAGCGGCATCATTTATTGAATTTGCCAAAGACGCCGATATTTCACTGACATTTTAAATAAAAGGAGGCATAAAATTGTCACAAAGCATTACGACGAAAGAACTTGCACGACGCATTGTTAATCATGAGGAAACACTGATTCTGGATGTACGGAATACGGATGAGTTTGCTGACTGGAAGATTGAAGGCGACAGTGTTGAGATCATGAACGAGCCGTATGTTAACCTGCTCGATGGCATTGATCCTGTAGTCGAAAAATTGAACAAAGATCAGGAAGTCATCATTGTCTGTGCAAAAGGCAATGCTTCCAAAATGATCTCTGAAATGATGGAAGATGCAGGGTTCAGCAGCGTTTATGATGTAGAAGGCGGTATGAAAGCCTGGAGTGAACATTTGGAATCGGTCAAAATAGCTGACTTGAATGATGGCGGCAGTCTTTATCAATTTGTCCGGCTTGGCAAGGGTTGTTTATCATATATGGCCGTTTCAGAACAGGAGGCGGCTGTCATTGATCCTAACCGTATGACGGATATTTATGAACAGTTTGCTAAAGAAAAAGGTGTCACCATCAAGCATACGATCGACACACATCTTCATGCTGACCATATTTCAGGCGGCCGCAAGCTCGCTGAAAAAACAGGCGGCACCTACCATCTTCCGTCTAAAGATGCCAGTGACGTAACGTTTGATTATGAACCATTGGAAGAAGGCCATGATATAACCGTTGGTAACACAACGATTAAGGTGCAGCCGCTTTATTCACCTGGACACACGATTGGCAGTACTTCATTGATTATCGATGAACAGTACTTGCTGACAGGTGATATCCTATTTGTGAAATCGATTGGCCGTCCGGACTTAGCCGGTAAAGCTGATGACTGGGTTGGCGACCTTCGAGAGACGCTTTACAGCCGGTATAAAAACCTGTCTGATGAACTGGTTGTACTGCCAGCGCACTACTCGTCCGTTGAAGAATTAAATGATTACAGCAGTGTCCAGGCACGTCTTGGTGATTTGTATAAGCGTAACAATGGACTTAAAGTGGATGATGAACAAGCGTTTCGTAAAATGGTAACGGAAAATCTGCCACCGCAGCCAAATGAATATGAAAACATCCGCCAGACGAATATGGGGAAAATGACTCCTGAGGACGATAAACAACGTGAAATGGAGATTGGACCAAACCGCTGTGCAGTCCATGGCTAATGATTCAGGCAGGTAGCAACCAATTTTTACAGGGAGGAAATCACAATGGAAGCAGCAAAAGTATTAGATGCAAAAGGTATGGCATGTCCTATGTGTTTTACCCGGCATGTAACTGGCATTAGTGAATGACAGCAAGGTAACATTCCAGTGTTATGCTATACCGTCAGCTTGGAACCTCATCTTATTAGGAATCACTTTGTTCATGTTATCGGCAGTTCAAACCAGAAAGTATTTTGATTACCTTCCGTATGTAGTCCGATTTTGCCATTGTGCTGTTCGATAATTTCTTTGGCGATCGCAAGTCCCAAACCACCGCCACCTGTTTCACGATTTCTTGATGTATCAAGTCGATAAAAACGTTCGAAAATCCGGTGTTGTATTTCTTTAGGAATTCTCTCACCTGGTCCGCTGATAGACACACGGTAGAAGTCATCTCCAAGGTTGCCTTTTATGCCGATATGGCCTTCACCTTGATAATAGTGAATGGCATTTTCAAGCAGGTTGGTAATCACTTGCTGGATGCCTTCAGCATGGACCGATAATATATAAGAGTCAGTTGTTACATTGATATCCAAAGATTTTTGCTCCAGTACCCATTGGAACATGGCCGTACACTGTTCAATCAGTTCTGACATGTCAGCTTTATCATGGTCAGTGTATGGGCGGGAAGACACATCGCCCCACTCCTTTAGCCATTCAATCTGTTCAATGATGTCTGTCAGACGTTTGGATTCATTGTGCAATGCGTGATACAGTTCTACGTTGCCCTTGACGTCGCCGTTCTCCAATGCCTGTAAATACCCATTCAGATTGGTCAGAGGCGTACGAAGCTCATGCGATATGTCTGATACCAGTTTCTGACGACTGTCATCATTGGTTTTCAGCTGGCTGATTAAACCATTGAAGTGGTCAGTGAGTTCGCCAACCTCTCCCTGTGCAGTATTTTTGACAGGCTTGGGGTATTCTCCTCTTTTTAATTGTTTGGCCGATTCAATCAGGCTCCGGATTGGTTTTGTTATTTTTTTTGTCAGGTAAAAATGAAGTAAACTGCCAGAAACAATCGTTACAACTGCAAAAATCAATAAGTAATTAAACAGCGTAGCGTTATACTGACTTTGTTGTTGATCATTCAAATGCCCCATTGTATCTACCAGAAAACAAGCGGTATTATAAATAGCCAGTCCGCTTAATATGATAGCTGATGCGACAACGATTATATTCAATGCAGATAACTGCCATAGGAGCCCTTTAGGGAAGACTGACTTTATCCGGTTACGCACCGACAAACTTATACCCCATTCCCCGGACTGTCTGGATGCGCTCTGGTTTGGAGGAGTCTGTTTCGATTTTTTCCCTCAGCTTTTTAATATGCGCATCGATTGTCCGATCGAGAACTGTATGTTCGACATGTGGATAAAGCTGTTCGATCAGCTGCTCACGGTCATGCACGACATTTGGATGCTGCATAAGATAATAGAGTAAATTAAATTCATGTTTTGTTAAAGATACAGACTTGCCACAGAGTTGTACTTCCCCTTTTCGTGGCTTAATACATAAGCCGTCATGGGCAATTTTTTGACAATATTGACCTGTCCTTCGCAAAACAGCTTCCACATGTGCTATGAGTTCATCGGGTTCAAACGGCTTCGTGAGATAATCATCAGCACCCATTTTTAAACCTGCAATCTTATCATCCACCCGGGACTTTGCTGACAGCATAATGACAGACACGTCATTTCCTTCCCGGTCACGTACCCATTCACAAAATTCCTCTCCACTTACTTTAGGCAGCATCAAATCAAGAATAACCAGGCAAGGCTGACTGTTTAAGAAAACATCTTTCGCGGCTTGACCGTCACCAGCTTCAACCACCTCATAGTGATGCTTTTCAAGATTTATTCTGACAAGTTGACGGATCATCTGATCGTCTTCCACTACTAAAATGGTTTGTTTCATCCAGAACACCTCTATTGCCATTCTATAACAAAAAGAACTTTTATTCATCTTTCCCAGGAATTGTGTTATCAGTTACTCCATCTTTGACAGTTCTTGCACCATAAGATCATAATTCATGGCACCCATTGCAGAGAATTGTATACGGCCATTTGAATCAATCATATATGAAGTCGGGTATGCCTGTATTTGATAAGTCGTTGCAACGTCGGCGTTTGCGTCCATTGGCACCGGGAAAGTCATCTCGAAGTCATTGACAAAGTTTCTGACCCCTTCTTCACTCTCTTCCGTTCCGGTTAAATTCACTGCTAAGATTTCAACATCTTTTTTATTATAAAGCTTTTGCAAATCCGGTATTTCTGCTCTGCATGGCGGGCACCAGGTTGCCCAAAAGTTAACGATGACACGCTGTCCTCTAAAGTCAGACAGACGTACTGTTTCTCCCTCAAGTGTTGTCAGTTCAAAGTCAGGAGCCATTTGGCCTACAGAAAGTCCGTCTTCATTCGATTCCTTGACTTCACCATCGTTGTCATCAGACGGTGGTGAAGTGATTTTTCCGCCGCCTGAAAGATTGTCATCACTTTCTTCCACAGATGTATCATCAGGTGTACTCACTAAATCATACACAGCCCAACTGAACATACCGACTACCAACACAATAAGTATTGCTTTTTTCATTGGTTATTCCTCCATACTATCCTAATCTTGATAACCATGTATCCTGTACCAGATCAAGCAAAAATCCTGTAATACGCGGCATGAAACCTAAAAACAAGACCAATCCCATGATAATCATAATCGCTCCGCCTATTTTCATGATGACTTGACTGTGCCGGACAATCCATCTCGTCGATCCAAGGTAAAACGTCAAAATAAGGAATGGCAATGAAAAGCCAATGACATACATAACGGTGTAAAACACACCCTGACCGGGATTGGTCGCCGCTAAAAGCAGAATAGACCCAAAAATAGGACCTATACATGGCGTCCAGCCAGCAGCAAAACCAAGCCCGACAAAAAATGTTCCCAGATATCCGGCCGGCTTGTTCGAATAATGAAAGCGTCTTTCCTTCATTAATGTAGGAATCGTAATCCATCCTGCAACAAATAATCCCATTACAATGATAAAAATGCCGGCAATTCGCTGAATAAATAAACCAGAATCTCCCATCAGTAAATTTTGAGCCCATTGTCCTAAAAACGATGCGCTGGCACCTAAACTGATAAAAACCAGCGAAACGGCAAGTAAAAAAAATAAGGAATGACTCAACAACTGACGACGAATCTTCGCATCCTTATTCCCTTGCAATTCCTTTACACTAATTCCTGTGATATAGGACATATATGCTGGAAAAATCGGCAGCACGCAGGGGGATAAAAACGATAACGCACCAGCCCCTATTGCTAAAAACATGCCTGCAATCAACATTGTATCTGCTTCAATTCCACCCATTGTTAATCCCCTTTCTCTTTTTAGTAATGATTATAACTTCATACACGAACGACGTCGTTAAAATACTGACAGAAAAAATTCAGTGAATGCAAGTACATCCATTTGATTGGACTAAGACCTGTACACCAGTACTATTAATTGGATAGGTCAGTATCGATAATGGAGCTTTTATGCATACTCCATATGTTTTTCCCAATTCAGATTATGATACTAAAATGATCGCTTGTGAAATCAAATCCCCTATATAGGTATTAATTTGTTTGCAGCCATCATGAAGTGTGTCCTCCATTTCAATGTTCCCCAAAATATATCATACAAGTTTAATGTGAAAATATGATGAAAGAATTTTTGTTTTATGTGTCTTTTCTATGACATTTTTCCAATTAGTAATGGAAGGAGGGGGGCTTCTGATCTTTATTTCTCTTCAACAATCATTACATTTCTGGTTCGCAAACCTTCACGTACGCTTGTGGGCGTTGACGCTAACCTTAAAAGTGCGTTTCATCGATTTCTTCTCTTGACAGTTGCTTTAGTCCGGCGTTATAGTATGGAATGTAATTAAATACTTGTGTTTTTCTTATCCAGAGAGGTGGAGGGACTGGCCCATTGAAACCTCAGCAACAGACACTAGTACTGTGCTAATTCCAGAGGCTTATGCTGAAGATAAGAAGAGCGGAGCTGACGGACAAGCCCTCTTCTTATTGATTCTGAGAAGAGGGCTTTTTTAGTGCCAGGTAAACGTTTTGTCTAGGGAGCGGCCGCAACTCGTGCAGGGGGGCGTTCTCAGGGGAAAGGAGTTCCGCCAGCCAAAGCTGCGTATTTTGAGGAAGCAATAGCTTTTATATACCCCGTTCCGTATGATGAGTATTTTGATTCAACTATAACTTGAAAGGATATGACAATTTTGACTGAAATGAAACAAACAATAGATGATCAAGAAACACCAAAACAATTTAATAAAGTATGGATGGTGCTTATATTAGGAGCGCTGCCGGCATTTGGTCCATTATCAATGGATATGTATATACCAGGGTTGCCGAGTGTGGATGGTTTCCAAACAACAAAGGAAAAGTTCGATAGTAGATTCCTTGTTTGCTGATAAGAAAAGCTAGCGCGATCATATATATGATGTGGAAACTTCTTTATTTGTTATTTTCAAAAATACAAGCAAATTATTTCTTTATATACCTATGCGGGTATATAGTGGGAGTGTGATTTGATACAAAAGCGTATGACCAGATGGTAAACTAATGACTCTATAACCGCTGCGTTCGTGACACCATGAATAAGGTGGTTATTACGACAGCAGATGATTTCTCTGCTAACATGCGCCAGTTACACGATTCAATCAAATGATGCCAAACTAAACTTAAATGAAGGAGGGCTTAGATGACACTACAACATTCCCGCCGGTTGTTTACCTCGGAATCAGTAACAGAGGGACACCCGGATAAAATTAGTGATCAAATCTCTGACGCCATTCTCGATAAGGTGCTTAAGCATGATCCGAACGCGCGCGTAGCATGTGAGACTATCGTAAGCACTGGCTTGGTTTTAGTGACAGGTGAAATAACAACGTCAACCTATGTTGATATCCCTGAGACAGTTAGAGAGACCATCAGAGGAACTGGTTATAATCGAGCCAAGTATGGATTTGATGCGAATACATGTGCAATCTTGACATCCCTCGATGAACAGTCTGCGGATATTTCTCAAGGTGTCAACCAAGCATTGGAAGCGAGAGAAGGGCGAATGTCGGATGAAGAGATCGAAGCCATTGGAGCAGGTGATCAGGGGATCGTATTTGGGTATGCTTCCAACGAAACCCTTGAACTCATGCCTTTGCCGATCTCATTAGCACACAAGTTATCTCACCGATTGTCGGAGGTTAGAAAAAATCACATTGTGGACTATCTGCGGCCTGATGGAAAAACGCAAGTCACTGTAGAATATGAGGAAAACAACAATCAACCTAAACGCATTGATACGATTGTTATTTCTGCACAGCACCATCCGGAGATAACGTTAGAACAAATCACAGATGATATAAAGAAATATGTTATTGATGAGACGGTTCCGGAAGAGCTTATTGACCCTGACACGAAGTATTTGATTAACCCGACAGGCAGGTTCGTCATTGGTGGTCCACAGGGCGACGCCGGTTTAACTGGAAGAAAAATTGTGGTCGACACTTATGGCGGGATTGCTCGTCATGGTGGTGGTGCATTTTCGGGTAAGGATCCGACAAAAGTGGATCGCTCGGCGGCTTACGCTGCAAGATATGTTGCCAAAAATATTGTGGCTGCAGAATTAGCCGATAAATGTGAAATTCAATTAGGTTACGCGATTGGTGTGGCCCAGCCGGTGTCGATTTCAATTGATACGTTTGGAACAGGCAGGGTGTCAGAAGAGCGTTTAATTGAACGAATCCGGGCTCATTTTGACTTACGCCCGGCTGGTATTATTAAAATGTTGGATTTGCGTAGGCCAATTTTTCAAGAAACAGCGGCATATGGACACTTTGGCCGTTCAGATGTCGAATTCCCATGGGAAAATACAGATAAAGCCGAGGTTCTTAAACAAGATGTGTCATTTAACTGATTTTTTCCTGTTCGGCATGACAAAAACAAGAAAGGAGGCTTACCTATGACAAAAATCGGTATTATCGGAGCCATGGATGAGGAAGTGGAACAGCTTAAGGAGCAGCTGGATGCTTGTCAGGAGACGGTAATTGCAGAAAGTCCCTTTTACCAGGGTAGGATAGCCGGTCACGACGTCATTTTGCTGAAGTCAGGGATTGGGAAAGTCAATGCAGCGCTGTCTACAACGATTTTATTAAACCATTTTCAGCCTGATGTTGTGATCAACACAGGATCAGCAGGTGGCTTTAACAAAGACCTGAAAGTTGGTGATATTGTGATTTCAACAGAAGTCCGTTATCATGATGTCGATGCCACAGGGTTTGGCTATGCGTACGGTCAGGTTCCGCAAATGCCGGCTGTTTACAGGGCTGATGAACGCTTGATGAGCCTTGCCGAAAATGCAGCGAAGGAAAAGACAAATGCTTACCATATCGTTACAGGGCTCATCGCAACTGGTGATTCATTCATGTCCGATCCGTCGCGGGTCGAACTTGTATTGACAAAATTTCCTGAGCTTGAAGCTGCTGAAATGGAAGCAGGGGCGATTGCTCAAGTATGTTATCGGTTCGAAACACCATTTGTGATTATTCGGTCGTTGTCAGACATAGCGGGTAAAAAAGCACCTGAGAGTTTCAATCAATTTTTACAAACTGCTGCAACAAACTCTGCGGCACTTATATTAACCATGATTAAGGAGATGAAGCATAATGAGTAAAGAATTGGCAAACGTCGAAAGTTTTGACTTGGACCATACAGCTGTTAAAGCTCCCTATGTTCGCCTGGCAGGCAAGACAGAAGGAACCCATGATATCGTCTACAAATATGATATCCGTTTCTGTCAGCCGAATGAATCCCACATGGACATGCCAGGATTGCATTCCATTGAACACTTGATGGCAGGTCTTATCCGGAATCATTTGGATAACGTCATTGACATCGGTCCTATGGGATGTCAGACAGGATTCTACATGTCGGTCTTGAATAATGACAGTTATGATGATGTGTTGGTGGCGTTAGAAAAAACATTGGAAGATGTTCTGGAAGCCGATGAAGTTCCTGCATGCAATCCAAAGCAATGTGGATGGGCCGCTAATCACAGTCTTGAGGGAGCCAAGGACATCGCCTCCAACATGCTGAAAGGTAAGGACGAATGGTCGCAAGTGTTTGCAGATGAACATTAATCAATTTGCGAATGAATGAAAGGGAGGCAGATGATGATCACACAACAATCATCACTGAAACGTTTTAACCCGCCGTTCCGCGCAGATCACGTCGGAAGTCTATTAAGACCTGATCGATTGAAAAAAGCCCGGCAACAACGCGTCAATAACACGATTACGCAAGAGCAATTGCGTAACATTGAAAATCAGGAAATCAAGCGTATCGTCGACAAGCAAAAAGAAATGGGTCTTAGTGCTGTAACAGATGGTGAACTCCGGAGAAGCTGGTGGCATTTCGATTTTCTGGAAAATTTAGATGGTGTCGAAGCGTTTGATGCGGAGGCCGGACTCCAATTTCGTCAGCAGCAAACCAAAGCACGAGGCATCAAAGTGACGGACAAAATCGGATTCGGCCATCACCCCATGCTTAAGGATTTTAAATTCCTGCAAAGCATCGCTGGGTCCCCTGTAGCAAAAATGACGATTCCAAGTCCGAGCATGTTGCGTCTCAGAGCAAGTTTTCAAGAGGGTGTTTACAACGATCCGGAAGCATTCACCCAGGATTTGGCTGATGCTTATAAACAAGCGATTCAAGCTTTTTATGATGCGGGTTGCCGTTATTTACAGCTGGATGATACCGCATGGGCCTTTTTAGCTTCTGACGACGAACGGGAAAGGATGCGTTCTCAGGGGACAGATCCGGATGACCTGATCGCGTTATATGCCGATACGATCAACAAAGCCGTAGAAGACCGGCCGGATGATTTGACCATTACCATGCATATTTGCCGTGGTAATTACCGTTCCACTTGGATGTATGCCGGCGGGTATGAGCCTGTTGCTGAAACACTGTTTGACGGGGTTAATGTTGACGGCTTCTTTTTGGAATACGACAGTGACCGGGCTGGTGATTTTAAACCACTTCGATTCGTTAAACGGAAGGATCTTCAGATTGTGCTTGGTCTGGTGACCTCGAAACATCCGGAACTGGAAAAAGCGGACGACGTGAAGCAGCGTGTTGAAGAAGCGACCCAGTTTGTAGACTTGAACCAATTATGCTTAAGCCCACAATGTGGGTTTGCCTCAACAGAAGAAGGGAACATGCTGACAGAAGAACAACAATGGGCAAAACTAAGACACGTCACCAGTATTGCACAGGACATTTGGAAATAATAGGTAAGGAGATCGTGAAGTATGTCAAAAGAACATTGGGATAACAGTTTTTCAGATCAGGATTTTGTTTATGGTGAAACAGAAAATGTGTTGATACGCGAGATGAGTGGTTTCATTCCGGAACATTCAAAAGTTGGCTGCTTTGCAGAAGGTGAAGGCCGTAATGCCGTCTATTTAGCAAGACTTGGTCACGATGTAACGAGCTATGATCAATCGACAGTTGGTCTTGACAAGACGAAAGCATTAGCTGGGCAAAATCATGTCGACGTGGAAACCGTTGAAATGGATTTGACTCAAGAAAAAGTACCAACAAACCAGTATGATGCAGCTATCATGGTATTTGGACATGTACCCAGGGAGAGTCAACAATTTTTTGTGGAAAGTATGATTGATTCAGTAAAACCTGGTGGGTATGTTATATTTGAAGTCTACTCTGAAGATCAGTTGAACTATCGAACAGGCGGTCCGCCAGCTCTTGACATGTTGTATGACCCGGCAGACATTCTGGATTGGATAAAACCCTATAAATGTATTCATTTTTATTATGGTGAAGCGACACGGGATGAAGGAAAAAGACATGTGGGGTTAGGACATGTTATTCAAGTCGTCATAAAGAAATGATAACTAGCAGGAAAATTGGCAGCAGCACTAACAATCTATAACTTCCCAGATGATAATTAAAGGCAGAAAGAAAAATATTTTTCTTTCTGCCTTCATCATTAAAATGAATAAGATTCTCCGTCGTCCGGAACGAGAACGTTAGAAGAGATGCTTTTTTCATTAATGAAGTTTTTTAATTCTTCTCTTGATAATGTCCAATGATTGACAGCTTCCATATGGCTGGCAATAATTTTGCGTTAGGGGCAGCCTTGTACACTTCATAGACATCATCTTTGCCCATTACGAGAGATCCACCTTCCAGGAATTGATTATCCCCTGCATTGACGACAATGATTTCTGGTTTGTGTGTTTCAATTTCCTGCTTAACATCGTTATTCCAAACCGTATCTCCGGCGACATAAAGCGTTTTTTCATCTGAGTGGTTAAAGACAACGCCACATACCAGACCAGCAACTTTCAGAATTTCACCTCTGCCGTGTTCGCCTTGTGTTTTTGATAATTGAACACCTTCAAAGACGGTATCTTTCTGCAGCACCTCCACGTTCTGAAAACCCTGTTTTTAATTTCTGCAGCATCTTAAGAATTTCTTTCCAGCATATTCAACCACCAGGGTTGCATTGCGAATTTGTTGTATATTCATAGTTATAAACTCCTTTCTTTCATTCACATTTAGTATATATTATCATCAATGGAGAAATACATGGATAAAATCAGGACTTATTGCCGTTAGACTTGATAACTGAAAGGATTTGAAAAACGTTGGATAATACAGATATGCGTATCCTGGATGAACTATCCAATAACAGCCGTATCACTATGAAGGAGTTGGGGGAGAAAGTCCATTTAACGGGACAAGCTGCCTCGGAAAGAGTCGCCAAACTGGAAGACAATTGGTGCGATTGAGGGCTATACCATAAAGGTTAACCAAATGGAATTAGGGTATTCTGCACATGCCTTTATGACGATCATCACACAGCATACTAATCATCAGCCGTCTCTCTCTTTTATAAAAACACAGGACCAATACATTATCCATAACTACAAAATTAGTGGAGATGGCTGTTACCTGCTTGAATGCCGATTTAAAACATTTCCGGTTATTGAAAGTACATTCTAAAGCCAATAATGACCAATAATATGGACAGCATCTGCAGGACAATTCTTCCTGGGAGTCGCTGTGACAAGATCACTCCGATGTTTGCACCAATGATGATTCCGACACCTCCAAAGGCAACTATCATCCAGTCAATGTTACTATAATAGAGATGCGAAACGACTCCTACTGTTGAATAGAGAGATAAGGATAAGATAGATGTAGCGGCTGCTTGATGTGTTGGCACCTTAAACAAGTAAATTAAAATCGGAACTAAAAGCCAACCACCGCCGATTCCAAGGTAACTGGATAAAACACCCATACCGAATCCTAAGGGAATAAACCAACCATTATTTAATACGCTTGCTTCGCTGTCTGTTATCGCAGTAGAATCTGTTGTTTTATTTCTATTAAAAATTTTACCTTCCCAGGGAGAGTTCTTGTAGAATAAAAAGATCCCAAGGGCGGCTAATATCGTAGCAAAAATAACATGAAAATATTGCGAAGCGTAAACCTGCAGCAGCCATACCCCTAGTAATGCCCCTGGAAGGGCACTTATTCCGATCGTAAGGGCTATGTTATAGTGAATTCTTTTCTGTTTCGCATAGCCGATCACACCTGTAAATGAGTTGATTAGAACAATCACCAGACCAGACCCAGCGGCGATTACCGGGTCCATATCAAATAGAATAAGTAATGCCGGTACAAAAATGAAGCCGCCGCCAGCTCCAACAATAGTACCGTAAGCTCCAGCGATAGTACCGATTATGAGCAGCAGTATTCCTGTCAAAATATCCAAAAAACGAACTCCTTTCTTCAATGGGCAATGCTTACTTTATCCTCTCACGGAAAGGAGGGCAACTCAAATCACTTTCTTTTATAGGGGTTAACAAAAATGAATGGCGGTTTCTATTATGTTAAAATAGCTTCAGTATTGGACAAGACATTATGTTGAGAGAAGAGAAAGGTTGGAGGTTGCAGAGTTGAATATTGATAACTTAAGGACGTTTTGTCATGTAGTGAAAGAGGGGAGTATTACCAAAGCCGCACGTTTAGGTTTTGTCTCACAACCCGCTGTAACCAGAAAAATTCACCAGTTGGAAAACAGTTATGGAACAGTGCTGTTTGACAGGGAAGAGGGAAACTTAAGACTAAATGAAGCTGGCAGGCTGCTCTATCCATATGCAAAAGAAATACTTGCCTTGAATAAAGCGGCTTATGAAGGAATCCAGGAACAGTTGGGAGATAAGGAAAAAAACTTGCATGTCGGAGCAAGCCTTACTATTGGAGAGTATTTATTGCCGGGCTTAATTGGTCGTTTCAATAAGCACCATCCCGATATTAAATTCAGTCTGTCGGTTGGGAACACCCCCCTTATGATTGAGAAATTGGAAAACGATGAAATCGATATTGCTCTAGTAGAAGGTGTTTTACCAATTGATCAATATAACCAACAAAAATTTGCGGATGATGAGCTCATATTGGTTACCTCCAATGATCACGATTGGGGAAGAAGAGCGGAGATTGAGTTAAATGAGCTGCCGGAGGAAAAGATGATCTGGAGGGAAAAAGAGTCCGGAACCCGATTAATCGTTGAAGAAGCTTTAGAACAGCATCATATTCTCGAAAAAATAGAAAATGCAATGGAACTTGGCAGCACGCAGGCAATCAAAAGTGCAGTGGAAGCTGATTTAGGAACGAGTATCTTGCCTAAATTAACTGTCCAGAAAGAATTGAAATATAAAACGCTACGAGAAATTCCCATCAAAGGATTTAGTTTAACAAGGGACTTTTGGATGGTACAGAAAAAACGGCGATTTAAGAAGGAGACACAAACTGATTTTGAAGCGTTTTTGATGAGGTAGGCGGTTACTTCCCTTAACCGTTCGTACTCCTCTTCATTAATTTCACCGCACGCTAACCTTTCCTTTAAAATGCGTAATGAATCATCGGAAAGGGTTTCTTTTGGTTTCCCGGAAATTTTGGCCATCAATAAATATACGCCGTAAAACAACAAACCGAGAACGATAATCCAGAAGAGCATACCGATGACTCCCATTCCCATACCATCCATGCTTTCGAACTCCTTTTTTATCCAATAGTATGGTTCGATTGTTGTATTATATCATTATGTTATTTTTCCATAAATGGACTTTAAAGAAATTATAGTAATGTGCTCCCCTCCTAACAGTCCATATTATTCCACCACTTGGCCGTCCTCGGAAATCTTTTCGGGCGGTACCAATTCAGCAACAGCCCCTGCCTGGACACGCTGAGCGTTGCTGTTCCCAGTGTTTCCACTTTCTTCATCACTCTCGAGCTGTGTTGTGAACTGAAAGGGTCGCGCCTTCTTCATTTCCAATGCGGCAATCGCCATCGCGGATTCTTGTGCAGTATCACCGCTTTGCTCTTTGATTTTATGGGTGACGGCAATCCCCCCGCCAGCTCGGGTCATGTCGGTGATGACTGCCTGATATTTGCCGGCTTGTTCCGGTATAATTAAGACGTACATCCTGCCGTCAACATGGAATACTTTTTTCTGATCCTCGGATGCGCTTTGTTCTATCCATTTCCGGATGGGTTCCGGTACCTGTTCCGGATCAACTATTTGGAAAGGGAGCGTAATGGATTTATGCTCTGTTAAAAAACCTGATTCGTATCCCGAACCATTGATGATATTGTTGAATGCACGGATGCTCAGGTCGGGGTTCTCCTGTCCGGATTCATCTGAATGTAAGCCTGATCGTATGGTATCCAGATCATTTTTTAAGTCCTCAAGGTAGTCCGCTTCCTCACTCGCAAGCATACCATCATCAGAAAATTGCCCAAGCGGATGGTTTGAAAAGAACGATGGGTGGGCATGGATGTCCCGGTCTGCAAAATCGCTGCCCGCTTCCAGCATAAAGTCTGTCCGCTCCAGACCATCCTTGACAGCCAGCAAAGCATGTTCCAGTTCTTTTCCTTCCATCGGCTCCTTCAGTACGGCATTCAGAGACCGTATTATGTCCGTCAATTCAAAATAAAAATGATTCAAAAACAATTCGAACTGCCGATTGTTTTCCTGTTTTTCCTGATATAGCTGTATTCCGGTGATGATGAGTGCCAAGGATATGACGATCAGCAAGCCCGATTTGATTTTGCCAAGCGATTCTTTTTTCATTGTCGACACCTTGCCTGTAATGTACATTCGTTGTGCGGAGAAGCGCACACAACCATTCTATTCGATACGCCTCGACTAAATTCCTTCCTGGCCAGGAAAAATACTCCATAAAAAAAGACTCCCCGCTACTGTACTAAGCATATGGATTATACGAACCCCAATCTGCATTATGCCTATGATATGGCACAAAGCAGGTTCTTTATCAAAAATGAGGACAATTATATCAATGTACTTGGTCATGAACAATTGCGCACAATGGGGAAGACGTATTTGCTTGATGTGTTTTTAAGTGCAGGCAATATTGCTGAACCGCATTATCATTCGAATGCCACAATATTTCACCGCATGAATGGATAAATGATTCCCTGGAAGACTTCGATTAATAATAAGTTTCGAAGTCACGCCATCAATACCATTAAGTCGACAAAAAGACGTTTTCTGCATTTTAAAATGAAATCGATTGCGTGAGGCGGTAAGAGATCTGCAGGTTAGTTTTCTCCCCGCTTTGTGTTGTAAAAACAGAACGGGAAGCGTATTTTTTTCGCCATTGGTATTTAAAAAATAGCGAAACATTTGGATATGCTTAGTCGTATGTAATAAAAAAGGAGGCATTACCGTGAATAAAGAAAAATATGAAAGATTTGCTGAATCACTTATAAACACCAGTCATACCCCTGGGGCGATCATCGGAATAAATGATCAACGTTACGAAAAAGGATTCGGATTCCGGGACCTTGAAAATCAACTTCCTGTTACCGCTGATACCATCTTTGGCATTGGCAGTATTACCAAGTCAATGACATGTATCGGGATACTTCAGCTGCAGGAAGAAGGACTGCTGTCCGTCCAAGACCGTATTCAAACATATTTGCCCGAAATCACATTTAAAGGGAGCAGTGATATCACACTTCATCACCTGATGACCCATACATCCGGCATCCCACCATTGAATACACTCTTTTATGCGAATAAGCCATCAATGGAGAGGGATGGCTCATTCGACTTGCAAATTAAGCTGGGTGCCCCGCTTGACCGGGAACAAGATAGCATTGATACATACGATGATCTCATAAATTATTTAAATGCCATTCAATTCGTTCCCCTTGATCAGCCCGGAAAATCATTCAGTTATTCAAACGACGGCTATGCACTTCTGGGCATCATTATTGAACGTGTCAGCGGGCAGCCGTATGAACGTTATATTGAAAAAAACATCTTTCGGCCCCTTGGGATGAAAAATAGTTTCTTTCATCCCGATCAATTGGATGAGCAGGCAGCGCGCTTGTACAGTGTTGATCCAACTGCCGAAACACCAACGATTGAATACTCACCGGAATGGTGGGATGCTCCAGTGATGCGGGCAGCCGGATATGTAAAAACGACGGCAAATGATATGCTCCGCTTCGGGGATGTCTTTTTGAACAGCGGCAATGGTATTTTATCCGCAGAAAGTCTCAATGATCTGACTTCCCGGCATATTGAAGTGGAGCCCGGCCGGCATTACGGTTATGGCGTTATGGTCACACCTGATTTTTTTGGTACAACGCTTATTGAACACGGTGGAGGCATTAAGGGTGTGACGGCACAATTCGCAGTATTGCCTGAGAGAAGCATCTCAGCCATTTGCTTAACGAATATTGCCGGTGCGCCTGCAGAAGCTCTTTTAAAAGGGGCAGTACAAAGCGAAATGGATATTGACCCGGAAAAACCGGCCATCGAATATGACCATTATGCACCCACAGAAACAGACCGCCAAGCAATCACCGGCACCTATCAATCTAATGAAGGTCAAACGGTAAAAGTCTATGAAAAAGATGCAACTATTTTTGTGGAGATCCAGGGAACTGAAATGCCAACCCGTTCCGTAGGCCCCCGTGCTGTCACCATTACATTGCATGGAACTGAACACTTAATGCAGTTTACAAACCACCGCCTTCACTTTGGGTTCAGACAGCTTGTAAGAAGTGAAGATGAATAGCTCTGGGTATTTGCCATAAGCGGGCGCATTCCGAATAGAGGATGCGCCTGCCTTGCGTTAGGGTCCGATTGTGGAATAACATATGTTACAATTTCAACAATGGGCAACTTTATAGGATAACGGCATCTTCAGAAAATGGGAACTTTCGCGGAAGAAGAAAGCATCTATCAGAATGGGGATATATAATTGAATAAGAGGAGGACAATCAATAAGAAATCTCAAGAAAACGTGGAAAAAATGACTTATAAGTTACAACGTTTTTAATGTTTCACGACGGTAATGCAGAAAGGAAGATGTATCATGGCCAAGCATAAGATCTATACAATGAGTGTCGCAAGTGTCTATCCCCATTATGTTACGAAAGCGGAGAAAAAAGGACGTACGAAAGCAGAAGTCGATGAAATTATCCGTTGGTTGACAGGGTATAGCCAGGAAGAATTAGAAGCGCAACTGGAAAAACAGGCAGACTTTGAGACCTTCTTTGCGGAAGCTCCCCAACTGAATACAGCGCGTGATTTGATTAAAGGTACAGCGCGTGATTTGATTAAAGGTGTGGTCTGCGGTGTCCGGGTGGAAGAGGTTGAAGAACCAACGATGCAGGAAATTCGCTATTTGGATAAGCTGATCGATGAGTTGGCAAAGGGAAAAGCGATGGAGAAGATTTTGCGGAAATAATAATTGGTTTGACATCTTATAAAATCAGAATTTAAAGGACAGCCCACTCACAGTAGTGTCTTCCCCTGGAAAAAGAGGGTGATTTTATAATAACGGGTTCAGTTCTGGGAGAGAAAATACAAAATAACATAAATTTCAGGGATACAAATCACAAGTGATTTAGTATCCCCTTTTTTATTGATATGGAAGTCCTCGATTCAACTTATGCAACGAAATAAATAACATACTAAATAACATACAAATTATCAGATGTACATAAATTTATGTACACTTGTTAATACGTCTGTGAAAATGCTTGTTATTTGTAATGCTATTTGATGTGATGATTATGGTGTTAATTTATGTAAGAGTTCCAAAATGCAGGCCAAGGTTCTAGTCCCTGCTGTTACGGAAACAGAATTTGAACAAAATTCCCAGGACCTGGATGAATTCCAATATGAAGGGCAAGTTGCCAAGTTTCTTACAGCAAATGAAATGGCCGGCTTTATGTTAGACCTTTATGATAGCAACAAGATTGTAGGTATTGTGGATGAATCCACCTATGAGTATCAACTAAAAGATCCCATTTTCCCATTCAGGGAATTTTAAACCGAGCGGACATGTTGTATGTACCTTGAAACGTGTAACAACAAAGATTCGAGGTTCGAAAGCATGTGGTATGAGCAAAGACGAATCGTAAATATAACATCAAATTAATGGAGGAATTAACATGGCTGTAAAAGATAAAGTCGTTATGATCACAGGTGCTTCTTCCGGAATTGGCGAAGCTACCGCTACATTGTTGGCAAGTAAAGGAGCAAAATTGGTATTAGGTGCTCGTCGTGAAGATAAATTGCAAAAATTGAGGGATGCAATTACGAAAGATGGCGGAGAGGCAGTTTATCAGATAACGGATGTTACAAAGGTTGAAGATAACCAGAAATTAGTGGAATTAGCAAAAACGGAATTTGGCAAAGTGGATGTCATCTTTTTAAATGCGGGTTTAATGCCGAACTCTCCATTGTCCGAACTAAAGAGCAACGAATGGAATCAAATGGTTGATGTAAACTTAAAAGGTGTTTTAAATGGTCTCGAAGCAGTTCTTCCAGAATTTAAGGAACAAAAATCCGGTCATGTGATTACAACTTCTTCGGTAGCTGGACTCAAAGCTTACCCAGGTGGTGCCGTTTATGGCGCAACGAAATGGGCTGTGCGCGATTTAATGGAAGTGTTGCGTATGGAATCGGCACAAGAAGGGACCAATATCCGGACAGCAACTATTTATCCGGCTGCCATCAAAACGGAGTTACTGGAAACAATCACGGATGAAGAAACCGCAGAGGGGACGAATGCGATGTACAAACAGTATCAAATCGGTCCAGACCGTGTTGCCAATGTTGTTGCATTTGCAATCGATCAGCCGGAGGATACCAATGTGAATGAATTTACGATTGGGCCGACCACGCAACCTTGGTAATAAAGAAGCTATCAGACTTGAATGAGATATAGCAGTTTCCAATAATTAATGAGAGGATGGAACAGCGATGACAAGATGGACAGATGAGCAATTGGAATTTTTTAGTAACCAAGATAATTTTCATGTTTCCCCGTTTTATAGTGATGGCAAAACGTATGGAACACCGACATGGATTTGGTCGGTTGTAGTTGATAACGATTTATATGTTCGGGCTTATAACGGTCAACGTTCCAGATGGTATCAATCCGCTGTTGAACAAGGCGCAGGGCAAATGGTTATCAAAGAAGTTTCCTATCCGTTTACTATATACCGATTGAAACAGGCGCAGAATTAACGGAAAAAATTAATCAAGCCTATCAAGAAAAGTATGGGGACAGTCCATATGTACCTCCAATGATGACTCAGGGGCCAATTAGTGCAACAGTGAAAGTCACACCGCGCGAAGCATAATTGGCAATTACAAAAAGCCAAACAGTGAATAAATAGATGGGAATTATCGTTGATTCGGCGAAATTCCCATCAGGGGGTGGCGAGCACTCTTTTAAGTGAGAAATACAGACTAGAAAGGAATGTATAAAATGGAACTAGAAAAGCTCTTATCCAAAATGGAAACTGAGGGTGTAATCCATGCTGGTTCAGAAGTCAATAAGGCAATGGTAGCAGTATCCGATGAAGCGAGACGTTTGTGTGCACACTTGAATAATGGTGTTTATACAAATGAGCAGATCAGGCAACAAATTTCACAAATTGTCGGTCAGGCACTAGATGAAGACTTTTCGTTGTTTTTACCATTTACGACTGATTTCGGGAAAAACATTAAAATAGGGAAGAACGTATTCATTAATTCTGGATGCCGGTTTCAAGATCAAGGCCAAATCATCATCGGAGATCAAAGCTTAATTGGCCATAATGTTGTTTTGGCAACCATAAACCACGACTATAACCCATTAAATAGAGGAACCATGTATTTGAAACCAATTGTATTAAAGGAGAGAATCTGGATCGGCTCTAATGCAACCATTCTCCCGGGTGTTACAGTTGGTGAAAATGCCATTGTCGCAGCTGGATCAGTAGTCACCAGAGATGTCGAACCTAATACCATTGTCGGCGGAAATCCCGCAAAATTCATAGCAAATTTAGAGGATAAAATAAAATAGTAGTCACTACAAATAAAGTCCCTTTAATAAGTTATGATAAAGGAGAACTGCTAAATGGATACGATTCAATTAAATAATAAAGTAACGATGCCGCTATTAGGATTCGGTGTATTTCAAATAACGGACAGGAATTATGTGAGCAAAGTGTCTTACATGCGTTAAATACTGTCTATCGGATGATTGACACAGCTGCCAGTTACGGAAATGAAAAAGCGGTTGGAAATGCCATTAAAAACAGTGGAATTGCAAGAGAAGAAATATTTATTTCGTCAAAAGTCTTCATTCAAGATGCAGGATATGAGAAAACAATGAAGTCATTTGAAAAAACACTTCAAAACCTGTAAACAGACTATCTGGATCTATATTTAATTCACATGCCTTATGGTGATTACCATGGCAGTTGGAAAGCGATGTAGGAATTATATCGTTCCGGAAAAGTGAAAGCAATCGGTGTATGTAATTTTCTTGAAGATCGTTTAGTGGATCTCATATTGAGTCATGATGTTGTTCCAGCTATCAACCAAGTGGAAGTGCACCCGTTTTGTCAGCAAAAGGAACTTCGGAACGTCATGCAGCAATCCAATTCTTCTATTAGCGTGCATATTTCAGATAATTACATTATATAGAAGCTCTTAACTAATCGGGTCAAAAGATTGTTCAATAAAAGGGAGCATTCCTGTCACGAAAAAATTTGAGGCTTAACAAAAAATGAGCCTCCTTGGTATCATACGGGATGTCGATCGATCGACTCCTAAATTAACCAAACCAAGGAGGACTCAAAATGAATTA
>NZ_SRHY01000089.1 GCF_004565465.1 Lentibacillus salicampi | reverse complement strand
TAACTATACCAAATGTTGAGGTGTTTTTTCATGTTTAAACGTAATGTCAAACTCCTATTTTAAATTCTACAAGCACTTGCATGTTTTAAGCTAACTACGATTTTGTTGGTGCGAAAGTTGAGTTATATTAGTTTAGCGTATTAACAATATCTAGATTAGATATGTCAGTATCTTCTAAAGTATTGTTTTTAATTAATGTCCAAAATTCCTTTTCAATATCATATATTTGAGATAAAATACTATTGATTTTTATTAAGTGTCCTCTATCTCCCTTCCTACCAGCTAAATAAAATTGTTTTGATAGCCTGCGGTATAAAATCACGATATTTTCCATCATTTCAACTATATATAATTCCCTTATAAATGGAATATCTTCATAAATTTCTTTTAAAAAATTCGCATATAATTTTCGATATCCTGCCCCGCCGGTACCAATTACCTCTAATGACATATAAACAAATTCACAAATTCTCTGCCATTCAGGTAAATCATCCCAATATAAAATATCTCTTTCTAATCTTTTTATTGCGGTTATACCAACATGTTCCGATTTTGAATCTAACATCGATACAGCATTGCGATTCAATGATTCTAATATTATTTCTTTTCTACTCTTTTCAATCGCAAAATAGTTTATTGGGCTCCATATATTTTTTTTATAAAAAGGAATTTTCTTTTTGTTCATAGACTTATTGATTAATTGATCTAATCTAGTTTCTAATACTCCATTTTTTAAACTATCCGTGATATATGCAATATTATTAAATTCATCATATCCCAATAAGATAAGTGTATGTGATGCAATACTGTCTTCATTTAAATTGTAAAAGTCTAAGTAGCTTATATCCGTCATCAATAAAAGTGGAATACCATTATCGATATAATATTTCATCATATTCCATTCAGCCTTTTCCGATGTATACCACTGAAATTTTACATTTAATGTTTTGAAAAAGTTATTTTCAAAGGCTGGAGTTCTTGGAAATACAAATCTAGAGAAATAATCCGAATCAGAATAAAGATATAAAAAGTTTAAACCGCTACCAACGCCAAATGTAAAGGGTTCTGAGTAATTAACATTATAGTATTTAGTTAAATTAGACATGGCTGTAGACGAACAATGACTTCCTGACAAAGTTGGAAATCCTTTGATTAAATTTACCCCCACTTTTTCTCCCCCTCTTAAAACGAATACTATGCTGCGCTATATATAACATCAGAAATCCTTGCATTTACTTTATAAAAGCCAGTTGTGAATTTGATTGATTCTCATATATTTTTTTTCATCTAATCTGATAACATTATCACTATTTGTGTAATCAAAATCATTATGTGTTATGAAAATTACGGTAATAAATGACTGCAATTCTCTTAAGATTTGTATACATTCTTGCTTAGTATTTTTATCCATACTAGAAAATCCCTCATCCACTATTAATACCTTTGGATAATTCACCAATGCATGTAAGAATACAAGTAATTGTTGCTCACCTCCAGATAATTCATCAACATAGTTTTTTCCTTCAAATATATTCCTTTTCTCTTGAACAAACCTTGTGACTACTGCCTCTAGCATTAGATTACTTCTTTTTGTCTCTAAATGATCATTTATAGAGTCGCTAATAAACTGTGTTTTTTGAAATAAAATAGCTATTTGTTCCCGAATATATTCCGTAGAGTAATTATTGAGATCAGTTTGATCTATAAAAATATTATTATTGGGCACAGGGTAAAATTTACTAAGGTAATATGTTAAAGTGGTTTTTCCTATTCCATTTTTTCCAAGTAAGACATTAAACTTTCCAGGAGTAAAGTTGATATTGAGGTTGTATAGTAGCTTATTACCATTTGCCTCTAAATCAAAATTTTGCAAACTAATAGTGCCAACATTAATTTTATTACCTTTTCCTTCCACAAGTTCTTCGTCTTGTAACGATAATAATTCAACTACTCTTTGAATAGAAACAAAAGAAGCTTTAATGTTGATCATAATTGACATTAAACGATCTAATGGACTGAAAAAATTAATCGAATACATAATATAAGCAACAAATGCACCAATGCTTAAATTATTATCTAACACTAATAAACCACCATAGATTAAAATAATTAGCAAGATTAAACCTTGAAGACCCCCATTAAATAATTTTACGACACCCTTAAGTCTTCCTTGTTTATCGAACCATTCATAAATACTTTGGATACTAGAAGAATACTTCTTAAAGAACTGAGCATTATCTTTATACTTTTTTAATATCAAATGATTAGAATAAATTTGCTGTGTAGAATTTATCAAATGATCATTATGTACAATAAAGTTATTATTGATATACTTCGCCTTTTTACTAAACTTCATATAAATTAGGAAATATAATGGAACAACTACCAATAACAATAATGTTAATCCAATATTTAAGTAAGACAAGAAGGAAAGGATTATTAAAAAAGTTATGGACTGTATAATGACTTGAAAAATAGATGAAGTAATGACTGATTGACAAACAGGTACATCTTTTTGGATTATTTGCACTAATTTACCTTTTCCATATGTCTTTATTTTATCGACTCTTACCTTTTTTATTTTAGTTAATATTTCATTTCTTAAAAAAATATTAGAATTATTCATTATACGATTATTTATAATAACATTTAAAAACTGCAACAACACTGAGAAACTAAAGACAATAATAATCACAATAGAAAATATAATAAATTGACCCGAATTATCTTTTAGTAGTATACTGTCAAGCATATATTTAACGCCGATTGGGATTAATGCCGATAATAACTTTGTAAATAATAATATAAAAAAAAATGTAGTTGTTAAGTACTCAACTTTCGCAGATCAAAAATAGGCTTTAATTTAACTGCAGTATCACTCATTGGCAGCTGAATTATGTTCCTTGACAACATCACAATAAAAGAAAAACACCTCAACTTTTGGTATAGTTTAAT
>NZ_SRHY01000088.1 GCF_004565465.1 Lentibacillus salicampi | reverse complement strand
TGATTACGGTCAACAAAATGTACCACTAGTGACATGTTATTTACCACCGAATGACAAGAAATGTACCATCAAATGACAAATAAATGTACCACTTACGCGATACCTTCTATATAATTAATGAGCACGCCTTTGGTGTGACATGATTATAGGAGGTATTTTTTAATGATTCACTATCGAAAGATACTGGAATTGCACGATGAGGGCATTAGCCTTAGGGGCATTTCAGTAAGTACAGGCAACTCTCGCCAGAAGGTAACAGAAGTTATTGATCTGGCAAAAAAGAAAGGAGTGATTTGTCCATTAGAGGAAGAAATGTCAGATCAATGGTTAGAAGAATTCCTTTATCCAGAGACGACGTTGGAGGCGTCAGGTCGAAAGCCATTAGATTTCGAATACATTCATAAAGAATTAGCGAAGCCTAATGTGACCCTTTCGCTGCTTCATCATGAATATGAAATTGAATGCCGTGCGAATCATAAAATTCCATATTCCTACCGTAGCTTTGTTCGTCATTACAGTAAGTATGCGGATAAATATAAGGCTACATTACGCATTCGAAGAAAACCTGGTGAAATCATGGAAGTTGATTGGGCGGGTTCTACAGCTTCCATTATTGATCGAGATACTGGAGAGAGATTAAAAGCTTACATTTTTGTTGCGACTCTGCCTTGCAGTCAATTATCATACGCTGAAGCAACCTTATCCATGGATTTAAGTTCTTGGGTAACGGCCCATAATCATGCGTACAAGTATTTTGGCGGATCTACGCAGATTATAGTACCAGATAATCTGAAAGCGAGTGTAACAAAACATACAACGCGTGATTTAGTTTTAAATCCTACTTACAGAGAAATGGCAGATTACTATAACACTATAGTTATGCCTGCCCGGGTTCGCGCCCCGAAAGACAAGCCAAGTGTTGAAGGCTCTGTCGGTGTTATTTCAACATGGATAATTGCAGCATTAAGAAACACACAATGCTTCAGCATTGATGAATTAAATAAAGAAGTTTGGAAGAAATTAGATGAGTTTAATCAGCGTCCTTTCACTCGCAAACAGGGATGTCGTCTATCAGCGTTTGAAGAAGAGGAGAAATTTGCGCTTTCCCCTCTTCCAAATGCACCTTATAAAATGTCTCAATGGAAAACAGCAAAGGTGCGACCTGATTACCATGTCTCTGTTGAGAGCATGTTTTATTCTGTTCCATATGAGTATATCAATCGAGAAGTGGAAATAAAACTTTCAGATAATCTCATCGAGATCTTTTTTAATCATATGCGAATAGCCTCTCACAAGCGATTACATGGGAAATTTGGTCAATTAGCTACAATTCGAGATCATATGCCTGACAATCATAAGCTGTTTGTAGATCAGACGCCGGAAGCAGCGATTGAGTGGGCTGAAAGCATTGGCCCATTTACTTTGGATATTGTTCAATATATTCTAAATACGGCTCAAGCTGAAAAACAGGGATTACAATCCGTGTTTTCATTAAAAAAATCAGAGCGTCGTTATACCAAATATGAAATAGAGCGTGCGTGTAAAATGATAACATCGATAACGAACAGACCGACAGTCAAGAGCCTTCAAACGCTTTTAAAGAACAATAAAAAGAACGATGCCGAGCAAGAATTAAAACGAAAAACGGAAATGAAAGAAAACAACTATGGTTTCACTCGTGGAACTGCTTATTATAAGGGGATGGATCAATAATGAATGAACAAACGTTGACAAAATTACACGAAATGAAACTAAACGGCATGGCTGAAGCTTATAAGGAACAAGCATTGAACAAAGACTTCCAAAACATGAGTTTTGAAGACCGGTTTTCTTTACTAGTCGACCTGGAACATTCTCGCCGTAAGAGCAATAAGCTTCAACGGCTGATCAAGCAGGCAACTTTTCTTAACTCAAATGCCTGTATTGAGGATTTAGAATACCATGATGATCGCAAACTGGATAAAGAGCTGATATTAAAGCTAGCAAGCGGTAGCTTTATCCAGGATAGCCACAACATTATATTAAAAGGAGCCACCGGATCTGGCAAATCATTTTTAGCGACTGCATTTGGTGTATCTGCTTGTCGGCAATTTTATAAAGTAAAATACATTCGCCTACCAGAGTTATTGGATGAACTGACACTTGCCAAGTTAGCCGCAGACGGGACTTATCGGAAATGTATTAAAAAATACACTAAAGTCGATCTGCTTATTCTCGATGAATGGTTACTGACCGACTTGACGCCTGACGAAGCAGCCATATTACTCGAAATCACTGAAGCACGTCATAAATTGGCTTCAACCATTTTCTGTTCCCAAATTGACCCCAGTGGGTGGCATCTGAAATTAGGGAATGAAACAATTGCGGAAGCTATTTTAGACCGTATAATCCATGATTCCTATCAAATTCTGATAGACGGTGAAGTTTCCATGCGTGAGCGTCATGGATTGGGGGGATCCAAATGATCCCCATAGAAGTTGAAAACCGTATAGCTAAATATTTTTTTCATAAGTATTTACCTAATGAGGTGCGGATTGAAGTTGAAAGCAGACTGTTATCCTCCTGCGTATGGACCGAGGAAGAGGATTTAGATTATGATAAACTGGTTGGTTGGGCAATCGGGATTATTGATAAGCAATTAGGCGATAAAAAGTTTAGATAGATCAAAACAGCCATTGGGTAATCTCTATTCAATGGCTGTAAATTATTATATACTGTGCAGATGGCTACCGCGCGTACGCTTGCTTCCTTCTAATTCGCGTTAGCTTGCTTCGCAAACAAACGCTCATTACGAAGCTACGCCCTCCAACACCTATAAAATAAAGGGTGAGCCATATCCGATGGTGATATTCAATTAATAAGCAGAAAAAATCTACTGCTTTTAAAACATTGGTCTGTAGGGCTTTTTCAACCATTGGTAAATACACTGGCAATGTGTGGTAAATACCTTGGCAAACGGTGGTAAAAAAGATGGCAAGGGTGGTAAATTCCGATGGCTGTAATCA
>NZ_SRHY01000087.1 GCF_004565465.1 Lentibacillus salicampi | reverse complement strand
TAGTTTCCATGAGAAGGCCTCTTTCGAAATGTATTTGCCCGTCAAAGCATACATTTATGATAGAGTGCCTTCTCTTTTTTGACTAGAAAATTGCCTCAGGTGGCCCCGAGAATTATTTTACACATATAAGCGGGAAATTGTGAATACTGGATTTAAAATACTATACAAATGCAGGGTATAGCTGTATAGTTTGGATATATGATAAAGTATAATAAAATTGAATTTATAAAGGCAGGCATTCGTTATGAGATTGTTTGAAAAATTAATATCCAAAGATGAAAAAGTTGCTGTCATTGGTTTGGGATACGTAGGACTTCCGCTCGCAATTGAACTTGCAAAAATATTTGATGTGGTCGGTTTTGATGTCAACAAAGAGAAGCTCGACAAATATTTAACCGGTGTCGATGTTACACATGAAGTCGGTGACGAAGCGGTTCAGAATACTACGATGACATTTACGAGTGAAGAAGAAGATTTACGAGCGTGCAAATTTCATATCTTAGCCGTTCCAACCCCGATTAATACAGATAAAACACCGAATCTCAATCCCGTTATCGGTGCCAGTGAAACGGTCGGCCGCAATTTGACGGAAGGTTCGATTGTTGTGTACGAGTCAACGGTCTACCCCGGTACAACTGAAGAGATTTGTATCCCGATTCTCGAGGAACAATCCGGACTGCAAATGGGTACTGATTTTAAAGTCGGCTATTCCCCGGAACGCATTAACCCTGGTGATAAAGTGAACAAGATAACCAGCATTACTAAGATAGTATCCGGCTCAGATGATGATGCGTTGCGTGAAGTTTCCAGCGTGTATGGCGCGATTGTTGAGGCCGGCGTACATGAAGCTGAGTCGATTAAGGTAGCAGAGGCTGCCAAAGTCATTGAAAATTCGCAGCGCGATATTAATATCGCATTCATGAACGAGCTATCAATGGTTTTTAATAAAATGGATATTAATACAAGTGCCGTATTGGAAGCAGCCGGCACGAAATGGAACTTCCTGAAATTCACGCCAGGTCTTGTTGGCGGTCACTGTATTGGTGTTGACCCGTATTATTTCACTTATAAAGCTGAACAGCTCGGCCATCATTCGCAAATCATCCTGTCCGGCCGAAAAATCAATGATGACATGGGCAAATATATCGGCTCAAATGTGATTAAGAAAATGATTCATGCCAAACAGGAAATCAACGGCGCAAGAGTCGGTATCCTCGGCATTACGTTCAAGGAAGATGTGCCGGATGTCCGCAATACCAAAGTCATCGACATCATTGAGGAATTAAAGGACTATGGCGTTGACGTTGTTGTTCACGACCCAGTTGCTGATAAAGGTGCTGTCCATGACGAATTTGGCATCGATTTAGTTGATAAAGACCAATTAAGTAATTTGGATTGTATTGTGCTGGCTGTCGGTCACCATGAATTCAAAGAACAGTATGAGCTGGGCATGTTGGACACGCTTTATCGGAACGAAAATAAAGTATTAATCGACATCAAAAGTATTTTGAATCGAAAAGATTGTGAAGCCCAAGGTTATCATTACTGGAGCCTATAATTTGGTTAGAGTAGCTTTGCTGGCCTCCATAATGGAAGGAGTTATGTGTTCCCTTCTGTTATGGAGGCTTTTTGTTTGGGGTGGCATCTCTGGGATGTGACATGTATAAAATATGTCGTAAGGTTGCCGGATTCGATCAAAAGGGATAGAAACTCGATTGTGGGCCAGGCAAAGCTGGTCGAGCTGCCACGAATTATGCACGCTGTTCTCTGACTTACGTGTTCCTCATTTGCCGCTTACATCCACTAAAATAGTACTGCTTTTTTGGCACCCGCTGTGAAAAATTTTCGTCCGTCCCCCCCTCTTTCTTCTATAATCGAAACCAATCCGCAAATGGGGGCATACCATTCCAAAAAATCTTTTTATTTTTCATGCCCCCTTTTTGCCTCTCAATTCGATTATAGGGGTGAAAGGAGGTGAGCGACATGGCCGAACAACAAATGGTCGATTCGCGGTTGCGCTTGATCCTGGATGACGGCGTGGATGAGAACTCCGGCAAGCAGCTTTATAAAACGAAGGGCTTCAACAATGTCAAAATTTCAGCAACAGCCGATCAGCTTTATTCGATCGCAACCGCTGTGACCGCATTGCAGGAGCGTCCGCTGGTAAATGTGGAACGTAATGACAGTTCCGAAATCAGCGAAGATGCGTAAGGCTGACCGAGGGCAGAACGATTTGGGGGGATTCGGAGCGTTTGACTGAAGAATCATCGTTCTGCCTTAGCGGCTGGTGGCAAATAAAATCAGGGAAGGAGGTGACACCATGAAAAAGCTTGAATTGAAATTTTTGAATGAAGATGACAAGACAGTCACTTATTCACTGGAACAACCGATCGAGCCGGCTGACCCGGCAGCGATCAAAGCTGCGATGGAAGAAATCATCAATCAGAACGCTTTCACATCATCAGGCGGTGATGTTGTATCCATCAAAGAAGCGCGGATTGTTGATCGGACGGTTGAGGAGATTGAATTAGGTTAATGGGACATGGCCAAAGGGGCAGCTGAATGTTTCGGCTGCCCCTTTGGCATTTCTTGAAAATATCTTGTGGAGCGTATTTAAGAAACCTTTTAATCAATGTTTATATTGGTTGTTTAAAGATAACAGATGGGATAAACTTCATAATACAAAAAGAGTGAAGAAGCGTGGTTTAGCGAAGATATCAGAAAGCGAAATTGAGAATTTTAAAGGAGATGCAATAAATGACTTCACCTCATGAAAGAATTAATGACAGTATAGAAGAGACCAAATCTGTTATTGGTGAAGCCAAAAAACAACTAACTAAAATAGGAATACCTTCGTATGTTCAGTCTCTTCAGATTTCATCCTTTGAGCAAAGACTTCAGGATTTAGCAGAAGAAAAGAAAGATGTTACTCAACTTTCGCAGATCAAAAATAGGCTTTAATTTAACTGCAGTATCACTCATTGGCAGCTGAATTATGTTCCTTGACAACATCACAATAAAAGAAAAACACCTCAACTTTTGGTATAGTTTAA
>NZ_SRHY01000086.1 GCF_004565465.1 Lentibacillus salicampi | reverse complement strand
AATACTTGGGGTGGTAACGACAATACACTGACCAAACTTATTGCCAGTGGCATTGTCTATGACTGCCAGTGCGCAGCCATGCCACTGCCACTGGCCATGAAGTCGACAAAGAATAAGACTGCGGACACTATTGGTGGATCGGGGTAAAGTACTGTTTTACTTTGGTTTTCTTCTGATTCCTCAATTAAGTTTATAAAATTCATAAGTTCTGGCTGTGTAGAAATTGTATTTACTTTTTCGGTAACACTATAAATATCTAACAAATCTTGAAAATGAATCTTAGTATATAAATCACGTAGAATCTCAAGTAGCGTTACGTCTAATATTTTTGGAATTTCTTCTTCGTTTCCATCCCACCGCACAGTAGGAGCGTTACCCATATAAGGAAAGCTTCTTGCCTCTCCGTTTGAAACAACGTCAACCACTATTATTGGTGTTTTAGATAATTTAGCAGAAATCACCTCTTTTCGACACCACTCCCTGGATGAATATTTGTCGGTGTGTATCACTAATACTGCCGTTTCCTTGTTTTTAATACTTTCCTCTATTTCATTTGAAAAGGAATAACTAGCTGCAATGTCATTTGCATCAAAGAAAGTTTTTAAAGGAGTTTCTTCTAAAATATAGTCTTTTATTGATTTAGTTAATGAGTTACCATCTTTTTTTGCATGACTAAGAAATAGAGAAACTGGAGACGGGCTTAAATTATTGCTTCTGGATATTCTAGGTTCGTTTAAAAGGAATCTACATAATTCATGAGTGGTTTGACTCAACAATGTTTTGATTTTTGTTTCTTCTGGATTTTCATCATGTAATTTGATAAAATTTCTGCTGTTAACCTCTTTCAAACGAAAGGCACTTTGAGAAACAGAAACTGGGAATATACGTAGCGATTCACTAACTTTTCCTTCTAGGTCTGCTATGTCACTTTGCCATTTTGGATCTAGTACCAGATGATTATCTACTAATATGATTATTGCAGTCCGTTTTGCTTTATTTAAATCCACATTCTCCATATCATTATAGAAAAACACTGGTATGCCTGGTTTACGATATATCACATCTTCTTCCACAGTACTAGATAAATGTGAATATATTCTTTCAGCAAATTTATTCCCCATGTCGAAATCTTCGTGCCATAGAACAAGAACATTTAAAGTTTCTTGGGATTTACTTGTCATATTTTAACACCTAACTCCTTTTAAGTACGTACTTAATGTTAATGGAATTCGCTTACATTAAAAATTAAAATAAAAAAACGATACTTTTTACCTAAAACCATTATATTACATTTTACTATAAATTTCATGTATTTTCGTAACTTTCGTTCGATAAAAAATGACAATACAATAATATTCTTAACGCCAGGAGGCTATTAGGGAGATGTCAGCATTTGATCAATAAAGACTTAAATAAAAAAAGTCATGAAATAACGGGCATTGAAATCAGAATAGGCCCCCGCGGGCCTATATTCTTACGCTACACGCTCGGATACATTTCCACTTTCTCTTGCTCCTTCAATCTCTCCTACTCACAGCCGATCTACCAATTGAATAATACTCCACTCCACCCCCTTGCATATCTTGCATATCCTCTACGCTGTAAACATTTCTGCAGCCATAAATCAATGGTGGGTGTGCGCATCATGTCTTTATACTTGTTTGGTGTTACCCCCTCGTTTAAAAACCAGATTAATAGACTATCTCTTACCCCTATAATCGAAACAATTTGCAATTTGGTGGCATGGAAATGAAAAAATATTTTTTATTTTTTTCGGCTGACAACGCCACTTTTTCCAAGTTAATTTCGAATATAGGGGTGAGAAGGTATATACCATTCATGAAAAAGCAGCCTCTCTAAAAGTCCGGTGAAAAAGTCAAATTGTACTAGGAATTTCCTTGCTTTATATCGAATATAGTCTATAGAACACTTATAAAAGGATGATCCGTTTATGCATTCGCCAAAGCAAAATCACATTCAACCCAGCATGTTTCAATATATTGATATGGAGGATCTCGTTCCCGGGCATCATATCCTGAGAAGGGTGAAAGATGTGATCGACTTTCCAGCTGTCCACGATTGGGTGAAACCTCTCTACTCCGAAAAAACAGGCCGGCCATCTACAAATGCTGAATTGGTCGTGCGGCTGGTTGTACTGGAGTATCTATTTAATCACTCGGAACGGGAATTGTTTGAAACGCTCCCCATGCATGCAGGCTACTTGTGGTTTTGCGGCCTGGATTTTGAGTCTTCTCTTCCCGATCGCACAACACTTGTTAAGACAAGAGCGCTTTGGCGTCGCCACGGTATTTTTGATGATATCATGATGCATGTCGTTAATCAGTGCATTGCTTCCGGCCTCGTTCGCCCAGACATTCATGCCGGTGTGGACGGCACACAAGTGCGTGCAAACGCGTCCATTCACAGTCTGGAAGAAATAGAGCTGGCTCCGGTTCAAACCATTGAAGGTTACCTGGAAGATAAAAAGCAACGTGACGAGGCATCCTTGGCTCCATCAGACAATACGGACAGCGACGATGATGATCAAAATCCTCAGCCTCCGAAATCAAAGAACAATCATCAATCGGATCAGCTTCAGGAAAATGCCAGCCATGAGGACTTTCATGGCAAAACGTTTTCCAATCAAACCCATCGGAGTACGACAGACCCTGATGCCCGTTTATACAAAAAGAGCAAAGGGCAGGAAGCTTATCCGCGTTTCCTCGTGCACGACCTGATAGACGTTGAATCAGGGATTATTTTAAAAACTGATGCGAGCGTTGCTTCCGGTACAGCTGAAAGAGAAATTAGCCAACAGCAGCTAAACGCTGTTCGTTTTCAGCATCCGCAAATCCATATTCGGACGTTATCGGGTGACAAGGCCTATGGCACACCGGCATATTTGGCCTATTTATTTTCTCGAGGCATCATGCCTTTGATTGATTACGGTCAACAAAATGTACCACTAGTGACATGTTATTTACCACCGAATGACAAGAAATGTACCATCAAATGACAAATAAATGTACCACTTACGCGATACCTTCTATATAATTAATGAGCAC
>NZ_SRHY01000085.1 GCF_004565465.1 Lentibacillus salicampi | reverse complement strand
TTAAGATTTCGCTTTTGAACCTTGAAAAGTAAATAAAAGATACAATCTACAATTGGGATAAACTGGCTGGCAAGGTTATGTAAAAAAGTTCTGCCATTTTATGTACTTTTCACTTGCCAAACACAACTGAAGGCAGTTTTTTCTCCATCCGCCGCAAAGACACTACCACGGACACAAACAAGGTCAAGGGTGGTGGAAGTGTTGCTATATCAGGATTAAACATTCTGGCTCACTCTATGGCAATGATGGATCAAAATTATGTCACAAGTGAAGTATCCGCTTTTAGCCTTATCTTTTGATGTCCATACTTAAGCTATGAGGTTAAAAGGATGGACGGGTATAAGAAAACAGTCATGCAGACCATGATATTAAATATCATGTTATCTGGGTAGCTAAATACAGATACAAGGTATTACGTGTCCAAATTGCAAAAAGAACACGTGAACTAATAAGGCAGGGGTGCAATGCAAAGGGGCATCACCATTTTAGAAGGTCTTTCGATAATGGATCATAAAAAAACCTCCTATATAAATAATGTCACACTTAGGTGTGCTCATTAATTATATAGAAGATGGTAAACAACCTCTCACTTATTTATTGGTACATTTTTTGTCATTTGGCGGTAAAAAACGCATCAGAGGTGGTACATTTGGTTGACCGTAATCACCGTATCAGTATCAGCATGGGTGGAATCCAAGTCCAGGAATTGCTTTTGACTTTCTAAATTGATGTACTTTGTCAAAAGTTCTTGTTTAGCTTGATTTAATAGTTCGATAGATTTTTTATCAAATCACGGGAACAGGCACGATAAACTGGCCTTGCATCCTTGCCAACAATCTGTGGAAAAACAGGATCATTCGTCAATTGATTAGCCGCACTGTCCTCGGGATATCCAGCAATTATTTGATAAATTTTTTGGCGATGCAACTGCTTATTTGAATGGACATAGTAACGTCTGTCGTCCTTTAGTTCCAGGTGCTTAATCAATCTAGAAAAGAACACAATCTTTTCATCGAATTCTCTAAGAATTCTCCTGTATCGGAGGAAAGAGTACCACCGTTATTTGTTAGTTTAATTTGATGATTGAAAGTTATCTGCGGTAAAGTATCCATTATAAGAACCCTTTCTGTTGGTTTTTGGAGGTACTTTAATAGAAATGGGTTCTTTTTTTCATTTATTTGATGCATAATTGATTTAGCTAAACTGCTTGATCGACAAGCATTGTCAAGTCACTATAGGATTTCAGTGAATAGTTCCAGCATTAGTAAACAAATAGTCTAAAATTAGATGCAAAAGCATGAATTTTCACGGGTTTTTTTTTACAAAAAATTATGTGGAAATCTTTAGTAATCTCTTAATTCATCTTCTGAATAGGTCAGTCTTGAGATCACATAATTCATGTAAAATCTATCTGTATTACTTAATCCTAAAAGAAGTAGCTTTTTGTATAATGCATTGGTTATCCATCTATTTGCAATCAGGACATCATTATATAGATGATTATGCATGTTATCTTTAGAAAATGTTTCTTGATGCCTTTTAGAACCATAGTTTATCTTTTTATCAATAAATTTACGATCGTAGGGCATATAGAAGTTCAATTGCCTACTTTTTACAAGGGGTCTTATCTTATGAAAAAAATTCATTAGATCCTTAGTTAAAGTAGTGGGTGACAAATCGAATTCAAATAATCCTGCTTCTAATTCTTTCTCGAATTGAATTTTAAAATGTTTTTCAATACTTTCCTTGCTTTGCTTATTTAGGCGATGATTAAATGCAATATAATGTGAGAGGTGACAATTATAAGCATCTGTGGATCCAGGTTCTTCATACGCTTCTAACATATTATGAAATTTCATGATATCTTCAATAACAGCGTACAATGAGTTCTTATTAAAATATGATCTACAATAATATAAATCAAACATATGATTTGATTCCCTAAATAATTCATTCTCCATTTCATTTTCAAAGATTGAATTTTCTATATCAACTGTTACTTTACCTTTTAATATTGGTTTGAATGGATCCGTTTTATTCTCCAATATTTCAGATATTGATTTATATCTTCTTATAAACTCAGTTTCATCAAATTTTATTATTGAATCAGAGACCCCTTTCTCTAATTCGATAATTATTTTTTGCAAAGATTCATCATCTAGTGGTCCTCTAAGGTGTATGTGATATCCATTTTCCCATCCTTTATCAACTATAAAGGTATAATCTGTAATAAGTTCCATTATTGTGTTTTTTAAATTCATCGACGGTTCCACTACAAAGCATTTAATACTATATTTATTCATAACAATTGACTGACCTTTCCTAGTTTATTACGAATATTTGAAAATGCAAAGCGCATAAATTGATTAGCTTCTATTTCTAAATCTCTCTTAAATGGGAAATGCCTATTCATTGACATGTGGATTATACTTTTAACTAAATAAAAGATTTCCTCCTTGCTAAGACCAACTTTTTCAGCTGAAATAAGAATTTCATTAGATAGACTTTTACGTTCCAATAATAATGAATTAGATTTTCTTTGATAATCTTGTAGTGATTGCAATACTATATCACAATGTTCATTACGTCGTTTTGCAAAAGGTTTAACATATTTTGAATCTTTCTCAATACCATACTCAAGATAATCATATAGTAGGTCAATATCATTACCTAGTAATTCTAACAGAATAAAACTGGATAGATATAATGCACTTCCAATCTCGTTATAATTAGCATAAAGTCCTTTAAAAATCCCCATTGAACTTGTATCGGCTGCAAATAGTTTATAAACTATTTTATAAATTTTTTTACCACCATATCTGTTAATCTCAGGATAAAATAATGTTTTTTTAAAATCATATATATCTCCAGAAGCAAGCATAACTGATAAAATATTTTCTAATTCAATATCATTATTATTATCTTTTCTATATCTTAAGCGAATATGCTCTTTGTTATTTTCATCAATAAAATTTACCATGAACATATCTTCTAATAGTTGTTCTTCGCTTAATTTCAAAATTGCTCTTTCAACTTTTTCTCTTTTTCCGCTTCTATAATATAAAAAATAGGAACTAACATTAATATCAATTTCATCTGTAAAGTCTCTGGTTATTTTAAGTATTTTTTTCACTTGATTATGTCCATTCTCCTCACTTGCAAACATTTTATGTTCAGATGAGTAAATCCAATCACTAATCTCATTTTCAGCGTTTTCTAGTTGTCCGCAGTCTTATTCTTTGTCGACTTCATGGCCAGTGGCAGTGGCATGGCTGCGCACTGGCAGTCATAGACAATGCCACTGGCAATAAGTTTGGTCAGTGTATTGTCGTTACCACCCCAAGTATT
>NZ_SRHY01000084.1 GCF_004565465.1 Lentibacillus salicampi | reverse complement strand
GGGTTTTGGAACGTGACGAAAACATGCAGGCCACCAAGCGACAGCGCGGTAGCCGGAAAACGTGTACAAAAATAGAGTGCCAAATATATTGGTGTGACAACCACATCGAGAAAAGATTGACACATACTTCCCGCTTTCCTTCATTGTTATTTTGTGTAGATTTTTGTAAAATAGATCCTACGAAATGACTAAGGAGAAAAATTTATGTCAAAGAAGAAAAAATGGACGTTGATTATTGTTATACCGTTAGTATTAATTATTATTGTTGCCGGTAGTTACGCCATCTACTTGTACAACAAAACAGAAGATATGGTATCCGATTCGCAGGAAAAGGTTGGTCGTGAAAACGAAACATCCGATCTAAGAGAAGAAGCCGTTGACCCTGTTGAAGATAACGTATCTGTTCTGTTCATTGGTGTTGATAACAGTGAGTTTCGTGATGAGAAGGCAAGCCGCTCGGATGCACTTATTCTGGGAACTTTCAACAAACAGAATAGCTCAGTCAAACTGTTAAGCATCCCCCGTGATTCGTATGTTTACGTTCCAAAAGTCGATCGAAACACAAAGATCAACCATGCTCACTTTTTCGGAGGGCCTAAAGCCACCATTGAAACAGTCGAAAACTTCTTACATGTTCCAGTGGACTATTATGCTAAAGTGAATTTCGAAGGTTTTATTGAAGTTGTTGACTCTCTTGGTGGTATTTCGTATGACGTACCTTATGAAATATGGGAATCAGACTCCGATGATGATAAAAACAGCATCCATTTAATGCCTGGGGAACAACAATTAAATGGCGAACAAGCGCTTGCACTTGCCAGAACTCGAAAGTATGATAATGACGTTGAGCGTGGTAAACGGCAGCAGGAAATTCTTAGAACCATTGTCAACAAAGCAACGGCCGCGTCCTCAATCCTTAAATTGGGTGAAACTGTCGATGCCATTGGAAACAACATGACGACAAGCCTTTCTTTCGGTGATATGAAAGACTTTCTCGCTTACGGTCTTGACGAAAACATTTCCATTGAAACTGTCAATCTTGATGGCAGCGGCGGCTATATGGACGATGGTCTCTGGTATTTTCAAGTGGATGAAGAAAGCAAACATGACATTCAAACGGATTTGCGTAATCATTTAGATTTAAAGGAAAATATTGATAAAGGTGATTATGCCAGTGATGAAGAAAGCACTAACACATATTGACTCGGTGGCTCTATGACAGTCTCTTTTTAAAAAAATATAAGCGAAACGATTCCCAACGCATTATTTACTACCGATGAAGTTAATAGTACAATAAGAGAAGATTCGTCACATGGGGAGATTTTATGAAAAAAATCATTACGTACGGGACTTTTGATTTATTGCACCCGGGCCATATCAATCTTTTGCGCCGTGCAAAGGAAATAGGTGACTTTCTGATTGTCGGTGTCTCAACCGACGATTTTAATCATAAAAAAAACAAGGATGCATACCATCCTTTTGATAGTCGTAAAGTAATCGTGGAAGCGATCAAGTATGTGGACAAAGTCATTCCTGAAACAAACTGGAATCAAAAAGTGGACGACATCATCAAATATGACATTGATTTATTTGTTATCGGTGATGACTGGAAAGGAAAATTTAATTTTTTAGAACGTTATTGTGATGTGATTTATCTTCCGCGAACAGATGGCATCTCGTCATCGAAAATTAAAAAAGACAGATTCTAAAATGATAAGAAAATGTAACCTTTTCTTAATCGGATTCGTCTATAATGTGTGGTATTCTAAAAATTACATTGCATTTTTCGACAATGCCGATTATAATTTAATAAGTTGACTGATATAAATTAATAGTATGCAAGATTTAAGGAGAATTAAGCTATGCAACAACGGATAGATATGCGAAGGCGAAAAAAGAAGAAAAAACTTCGGCGCCGCGTTCTTTATATAGCACTAACCGTATTTTTATTGCTCGCTGGCGGGGTCGGCTATATGCTTGTCCAGACTTACACAGCAGCGAGTAGTTCATATGACGATCTTGATCGTGATAAGTCGGACTTACGTTCAGAAGCTGTATCGATTAGTGACGATCCGATATCCATTCTATTATTGGGAGTCGAGGACTACTCAACCAACGGTGATAATGGCAGAACGGACACGATGATCGTTGCGACATTCAATCCGGGCGATGAAAAGTTAAAGTTGTTAAGTTTACCGCGTGACACACTAGTCGAAATAGCCGGCCGGGGCACGCAAGAAAAAATAGCCCATGCCCATGCTTATGGGGGTAAGGAAATGGCCATCAAAACGGTTGAACAATTCCTGGACATACCGATTGACTACTACGCGGCTGTAAACTTTGATGCGTTTACCAATATAGTCGATATCCTTGGTGGCGTTGAGGTTGATGTCCCATTTGACTTTGAACAAAGAACGATCAGAGAATCGGGAAATGAAAATCTGCAATTTACTGAAGGCCCAATGGAACTTAATGGTGAAGAAGCTCTGGCATTTGCCCGAATGCGGAAAAAGGATCCGCGTGGGGATATTGGCAGAAATGAACGGCAGCAGCAAGTTATCAAAGCAATTATTGACAAAGCAACATCACTTGGAACAGTTACGAAAGTTGATGATTTAGCTGAAGAAGTCGGAAATAACGTCAAAACGAATATGAAGGTCAGTGAAGGACTAGGTTTCTACCGGGAATACTCCGATTTTAGTACCAGTAACATTGATAAACTATCATATGACACGTATCCACAAACAATTAATGGGAGAGATTATCAGATTCCGGATGAAGAGTCGCTTGAAGAAGTGAAGCAAACCTTGAAAGAGCACCTTGGACTGGTAACGCCCACAGCTCCCGATAGTCAGTCAGAGACGTCTACAACTGAACACCCATAAGAAATCCCGGGACCGTACTTCTGTCCCGGGATTTTTTAATTCTGCCGTCTTTCCAGGATACGTCACTTAATTAGCAAGCTCTCATTTAGGACCTTTAAGCCCTTCATCAGTTGTTTCCTGCTTCTCTTTTCTTCAGCCCTTTTTTATCCTTCTCCTCTTGGGATAGGCTTAAATCGTAGTGACCTCAGAAACAACTTACAGAGGCTGTTCAAAAAGTCCGGTAAAAATGACGCATCGAATTTCTTCGTTGGCTTGTTTCTCCGCTCCTTGGAAAAGAAAATCGCTTTTCCTGCGTGCGATGCGGATTCAGTGAAGCATTACTTATGCTCATGTATCTAAAGGCATACATTCCGCTGCTCGAAACTACGCCGCTACGAAATTCTACGTCCTCCCTCTATTTATTTCGACTTTCTTAAAATATCGCTGTTTTTCTCACTTTTCCTACCACATTTGATGAAGCCATCTGATAAGGATGAAGATTATATATCAATAATGGAAAAATATGGAATTGTCT
>NZ_SRHY01000083.1 GCF_004565465.1 Lentibacillus salicampi | reverse complement strand
CTTTTAAAACATTGGTCTGTAGGGCTTTTTCAACCATTGGTAAATACACTGGCAATGTGTGGTAAATACCTTGGCAAACGGTGGTAAAAAAGATGGCAAGGGTGGTAAATTCCGATGGCTGTAATCACCTTTGATTTCGTTGCGGGACCATGAGTTGGAGGAAGTTCCGACTTGGCAAAGGAAAACCCACAACCCTGAACACCAAAGAAAACGGCAGGAAAAAGTCGAGAACGTCAAGGCCAAAAATCAAGCAAAACAAATTCAGATTGACGGCAAATATCAAGATATCCAAGACGAGCGTGTCCAGTGTGAACATGAATTCGCTGAGGCCAAGACAGTTCACGGCATGGATCGTGCCAGAAGCAGAGGGCTGGACTGTATGCAGGAACAGGCACTCTGTACCGCCATCGTTCAAAATCTTAAGAAGTTAAGCCGGTTCACAGGCAAAAGACCCAGGACCGGTATTTCAGCATGCGCTGAAACGAAAAAACGGGATGAAAGAAACCACGACAATCACTTTATTTCCCTTATTTTTAAGGGATTTCCAGAAAAATTATCGTCTTTGTTCGCATCTTTGATAGTTAAAAAATATAGTTTTTCACCGGACTTCTAAAGTGTTTATTTTTGTTCATTTTTATTTAGCGAAAACTGTCTGATTTAGTGTAGCAGTTACAAAAGGGCGTTTTGACGTTTATGGCATGGCTATAATCGCATTAAAGGCCTCATTCTTAATTCCTTTGCGTGGTCTTGTTTCTAGTGTCAGGGTTCAACATAAAATAGCAGCCATAAATTTATTAGAACCAAGGTGCAGCTCCACTGGAATATTAATTTTCATGTAACCAAAACTGTTTACTTTAGTTTATCAATTGCACCAAATTTCATTGAATTAGTCTATATTTAGATAGTAACAGACGCCTAAAATTATTAATTTCTCATGGAGGGGAATACTTTATATAAAAGTTCATCTCTCATATCTTTAACACTTGAAAATCGATCCTCTTTATTTGAGACTGCTTTTAAAATCAAATTTCTCAATTCTTTATTTTCTTCGCGATGAAATTTACTTTTGCGTCCTGTTAATATAAAATATATAACTTGTGCGAGAGCATATGTCTCATGCCGAATCTCATAGTTTTCAAAACCTACCTTGTTTAAATCAGAAAAATCGTTTATAGTACCCTTGATTTCGGTTCCTGTTCTGGTAAGTTTACTCTCAGGTCTCTTAACCAAACCAAAGTCAGATACCTTTATCCAAGAAGATTCGTCTTCGTAAATTTTGACTAATATATTCTGGAAACTTATATCTCTATGCAGTAGCTCTTTTGAATGAATGTATTCAAAAGCCCTTAATAATTGTATAACTAACGCTCTTCTGTCATTAAAAGAAAGCCTGTTGTTATTTTTATTCATATACTCTTCCAGCGAACAATCAGCCTTTTCCATCGTATATTCATTATTCGTTTCATTGTAATGATAGGCCTTAATTATAAATGGTGAATCAAGCTTTTTTAAATCATAATACTCTTTTTTAAACCTTGCCAATTCATCTGATCGGATATCCTTTTTTACCTTCTTCAATGCAAAATAACAATTATAATGAGGATCCTTATACTTATAAACGTCAGCATAAGAACCACTACCTATTAATTTCTTAGTTACAGACAAATTTTGTATAGGCGGTTGTATTGTTGTAGTATTCAAAATACTAAAGATCGCTTTGTAATCGATGATGTCGATCTCCGGAAAATCCTCTGGAATAGAGGTGCCTCCCCGGGGTACAAGAAAAGTTTTACATCTATTAAGTATCTCTCTATAATAATTATTGATGTCGAAACTATATTCAGGATATTCACTTTCAAGTGCAGCGTGTATTAGTTTAAGTTGTCGGTTCACTTCAATTAAATCTCTACTTTCGTCGGCATTGTAATGACCACCAGCCGGAGTATTTTTATGGTTCATAAACGTAAACAATTCATTTAACTGGTAATGTATAAGGGCGAAGATTTCTTTTAAGTCGTTATTGGAAACGTCAGCATAATATCCTTTGTATGAAGGTACACCTTCAGTATTAAATTTCGAGGACAGTTCATCTAATTTCATTGATAAAAAATTTTCTGCGTTACTGATCATTCAATTACCCCCGAAAAAATGAAAAAATACGTACTGTTCAACTATTTATCGTTATTTAATTTATTTTAAAAAAAATATACATATTTAAGAAAAACTCTTTTAATTCGGCTTAAAGAACTATTAATGTATATATAGCACCCTTTCAGGGGTGCCGTAAAAACTTCAATCAATCCCGACTAAACAAATCCCGTGTATAAATCTTCTCCTCAACATCCTTCAAATCATCCGTCATTCTGTTAGCGACGATGACATCTGATAAGTTCTTAAATTCGTCAAAATCATTCACAACACGGGAGTTGTAGAATGTTTCCTCTTTCAATGCTGGCTCGTACACCACCACTTCAATACCCTTCGCCTTAATACGCTTCATGACACCCTGGATGGCGGATTGGCGGAAGTTGTCGGAGTCTGTCTTCATCGTCAGGCGGTGAATGCCGACGACATCTGGGTTGCGTTCGATGATCATGTTGGCTACATGATCCTTGCGTGTGCGGTTGGCGTCCACGATGGCCTGCATGATGTTGTTTGGTACGTCCTCGTAGTTAGCGAGGAGTTGCTTGGTGTCTTTTGGCAGACAGTAGCCGCCGTAGCCAAAGGACGGGTTGTTGTAATGGCTGCCGATGCGCGGGTCAAGGGAGACGCCGTCGATGATCTGCTGCGTGTTCAGGTTGCGTACTTCGGCATACGAGTCCAGTTCGTTAAAGAAAGCGACGCGCATGGCGAGGTATGTATTCGCGAATAGCTTGATTGCTTCGGCTTCTGTCGAATTAGTGAATAGCACGTCGATATCTTCCTTCTCGGCGCCTTGGACGAGAAGATCAGCGAATGTTTGGGCGCGGTCGGACTTTTCGCCGACGATGATGCGTGATGGATATAGATTATCGTATAATGCTTTGCCTTCCCGTAAAAATTCGGGTGAGAAGATGATATTGTTGGTTCCGAATTCGGCATTGGTTTCTTTCGTGTAGCCAACCGGAATGGTCGATTTGATCACCATGACGGTATCTGGATTGGAGTCCAGGGCGTTACCGATGACGGTTTCGACGGTTGATGTGTCGAAATAGTTCTGATCCGGATCATAGTTGGTCGGTGTGGATATGATTACATAATCCGCATCGGCAAAGGCTTCCTCATGATTTGTGGTGGCGGTCAGGTTCAAGTTCTTGTTGGCGAGGAAGTCTTCTATTTCATTGTCGACAATCGGTGACTTCTTATTGTTGATCATATCGACTTTTTCCTGCATGATGTCGAATGCGACGACTTCGTTATGTTGGGCGAGCAGAACGGCGTTGGACAAGCCGACATAACCTGTTGTATATGGCAAAATAAAAGTACATAATTCGGCAGCCTAAAAGTACACAACTGCCGTTTATAAAAAAAGAGCCTTGCCAGTCATCCCTAAATCTAATAACCTCCTACATGTAAGTTCCAAAAACA
>NZ_SRHY01000082.1 GCF_004565465.1 Lentibacillus salicampi | reverse complement strand
TGTTTGCGGCCGCAGTTTTTGTCCGCAACCATTTAAATTTAGCCAGAGAACCTGTCATAGGAAATTATACAAAAGAGCTGCCAAACGCTATGGCCATGGTATAATGGCCATAGCGTTTGGCAGCTCTTCTCGCTTTTATAATCCAGAAAGGAAAAGTCAACTGCCCACTAGCTTGGCGGCTAGACAGTTGACTCCCATAAACATATGTCTATTATATTCGAATTCCCCTATTCTATCAAGAGCTACATAAACACAATGGAGCAATTGGATGTTGATTCTGTCTGCCCCTGTTGCGGAAGAAAACTTTGGTCTCACGGAAGCTATGAACGTACCGTCCATTGCAAAAACAAATCTTATACGATTAAAATCCTCAGGAAGCGTTGTCCTGATTGCGATAAGACCTATTCTCTTATTCCTTCCTTTATCAAGCCATGGGCGCGATTTGCCAACCATGTTCGTGAATTTTTTGCACGTTGGGTGGCGATTGGAGTGCCTGTTTCGTATCTCCCTGAACGCCTTAGCAATGAACACACATCGGTTATATCGTTAAAGACATTATACCGGTGGAAAAAGCAAATGGATGAAAACTACCAAACTTGGCTGATAGGTCAAAGAAAACAAGCTATTGATGATCCCGACGCCGGGGACCGGCTGCTTGATTTCTTTAGACGGGGTGCAACGGTGGTGGAAGAATGCCTATTTTTCTTTGAGCTATATTTTGGGGGAAAGCTCCCTAAAAGAGGTCAGGTGATTTCTTCCATCAACCTATCCCTTTCGCCAAAAGTATGGTGGTAATCATTGCCAAATGAGTTGTCAGTTAATTTGGGAATAAATGTAAATACATTTCGAAGAGTACTCCACTAAATATGTCCCTGTCTTTCCTTGCCCCTTTCCCGGATAATGGAAAATGTAGTCTATTATTGGTGAAAAGGAGAGGAAAAATGTGGAGGAAACTTTAAGAAGTGAAATCGCGGCCTTTCGATTTGGATTAATTGCCCAGATCGTACAGCGTCGGCTGGACCCCGGGGAAAAGTATGCCCTTTTAAAGAAAATTGCCAACGAAAAGTACAAGATCCCGGGCAGTGAAAAGACAACAGTGAGCATCCGCAGCCTGGAGAGGTACATCCAGACCTACGAAGCAGGCGGATTCGAGGCGCTTAAGCCAAAAGCACGGGTAAAACAAGGCAGCTTAAAGGCAATAGATCCCGCTGTGCTAGAATGCGCCATCGCATTGCGAAAAGAACTGCCAAGCCGAAGTGTTGAACAAATCATTCGTATTCTCGAGTTAGAAGAAAAAGTGCCACGTGGAAAGTTGAAGCAGCGAACGCTTTCGCGTTATTTCCAGGAACAGGGTTGGAGCCGAAAAGATATGAGCAAATCGGTCAGAAAAGCGTTCAAGCAATTCGAACACGAGGCGACCAATGATTGTTGGCAGGCTGATACGCAGCATACGCTGTATCTTCCGGCTCCTAATAACCCAGCCAAGCGCAAGAAAGCTTATTTGATCGCAATCATTGACGACCATAGTCGTCGAATTATGCATGCGGAATTCTTTTTTGAGGAGCGTTATCCAAGACTAGAACGATGTATGCATAAAGCAGTTTTAAAGTACGGGGCCCCAAATATCTTTTTCTGTGACAATGGGTCAGTGTATAGTACTAAGCAGTTTAAAATCATGTGTGCCCGTATGAATACCAAGCTTATTCACGCAAAACCTTACTCGCCGGAATCTAAAGGGAAAATTGAAAAGTTCTTTCAATTTGTAGATTCAAGCTTTACCGGCGAGGCTTATCTGTTGATTAATCAGGGAAAGATCACGTCTTTAAAACAGCTGAATAATTACCTGGCCTCCTGGCTGGAAGCCTATGACAACCGTATTCACCGTGGTACGGGGCAAACACCGAAAGCGCGTTATGACTCTTGCGAGAAGCCAAAATGCCATTTAACAGCCAAGAAACTCAAGGAAATCTTTTTATGGGAGGAAACACGTACCGTCCGAAAAACATCGATTATTGATGTAGAAGGCAATACATACGATGTAGATGACTTTCTGCGCGGCAAAAAGATTCAAATACGGTATAACCCCTATGACTTGTCGTATATTCAGGTATGGAAAGACGACGAACGTTTTTCAGATGCCAAACCGGCTGAGCTTCGAAGCCAAAAACATTCCAAAGTGGCAGAAACACAACCGGAAGAAATCCTGGCTACGCCAGTTTCCAGTTATCTAGAACAAATTAAGCAACAACAGGAAGAAGAAAGGCGCCACGAGCTGGGAACAACTAGTTTTGCGCGTCTGAAAGAAAAGCAACCGGCCGGAGGTGTCAAACATGATTGATTTTTTTGGCATGAAAGGTGTCCCTTTCACACGTGAGATCGCTACACATCAATTGTTTGACTCATCGAGTCATCAAGAAGCATTCGCCCGCATGGAATACGCGGTGAAAAATCGGATGTTTTGCCTGTTAACGGGCGATGCCGGCACGGGTAAATCCACCGCCGTACGGGTACTTGCAGAGCAGCTTGATCCAATCCAGTATCGCTATTTATACATTTGTGATTCGGGATTGACACCGAAACTGTTTTATCGCGAGGTCCTGCAATGTTTCGGTATCAAGCCTGCATTTCGGGCAACAGATGCCAAGCGTCAATACCAAGCGCTGATGCTTGATATATACGAAAACGAAAAAAAGACACCAGTCATCATTTTGGATGAGGCCCATCACTTTACGGAATCCATGTTGCAGGAACTTCGCTTCATTCTAAATTTCAAGGGAGATTCCATGTCACCTTTGGCTTTGATCATTGTTGGGCAACCTAGCCTGCGAAATCAGCTGAAGGTCAAGCATTTGGAAGCAATTGAGCAGCGTATCCAGATGAGGTATCAGATGGTTGCGTTGACAGAAAGTGAGACAACCTCTTATATTCAGTATCAATTAAAGGCAGTCGAGGCGCCTCATGAGATGTTCTCCGAGGAAGCCTTTCAGGCTATCTACCAATATAGCAAAGGCATCCCGCGGAAAGTGAACACTTTCTGTAGCTCCAGTTTAATGGATGCACGGTTGCAAGGCAAGAAGATTGTTGAAAAATCGAATGTCGATCGCGTCATGAATGAGATGTAGGAGACGTGAAACTGATGAAAACAACAATGATATATAATCCGGATTTGGAATGTTGGATGGTGGAGTTGCGCGGGCGTAGCTATCCTCTTCATTGTGGCGAGTGCTTTGAATTGTTGCTTGGCAGAGACAAACTACCCTGCAGGCTGGAGTTGGATAATGATTGGTATGTCATCATGGAAGAAATGCGTTTCAATTTGAGAGAACAGGATAGTTACAAGGTGATAATTTAAACAAGAAGGGGTGGGGATATTATTCCCATCCCTTCTTTCAAAGGGAATGAGTCATGGAAAATGAACCCAAAAGAAAAGATAACTGTAGAAGAAATGAAGATAGTTAAGCAGGAACGTGAGGCATTATAGATGAGGAACTGGAAATAGCAGGCGACAAACAGTGAAAAAGGAGGATACTGGCTGAACATGAAATTAAGGTAGAAACCAGCAAATACTTGGGGTGGTAACGACAATACACTGACCAAACTTATTGCCAGTGGCATTGTCTATGACTGCCAGTGCGCAGCCATGCCACTGCCACTGGCCATGAAGTCGACAAAGAATAAGACTGCGGACA
>NZ_SRHY01000081.1 GCF_004565465.1 Lentibacillus salicampi | reverse complement strand
AATACTTGGGGTGGTAACGACAATACACTGACCAAACTTATTGCCAGTGGCATTGTCTATGACTGCCAGTGCGCAGCCATGCCACTGCCACTGGCCATGAAGTCGACAAAGAATAAGACTGCGGACAGTGTAGTTGAACTTACCAATGGATGCAATAAAAAAATGAGACCTGAGATTAGAATCGACATATTAATAATAATTCTTCTACTCATGTGAGCAAGTAAAAAAGGTAGCATTAGTCTAATTAATATTCCTGCTGCAGCATTTAGAGAGATAATCAGCCCAATAATAGAATTATTTATCCCATGTTCACTAGCTAATAATGGGAAAAAGGCAATATAGGTATCTTTAGCAAACAAAACTAAAACACTAACTAAAAAAGCATATTGTAACGATTTTAACTTAAACATACTAAACATATTGAAGTTTTCTAGTTTATCTTCTTCTTCGCTCTCCAGTCTTATTTCGTGCTCCTTAAACAAACTTACAAGAGGGATTACAAGTAATAATAAAACACCACCAATCATTAACGCAATTGTATAGCTATAAATGTCCGATATAAATCCTGAAAACAATGGACCAAGAAAGCTCCCTATTGCTATACTAATACTAAATAAGTTTATATAATACTCCCTATCCGCAAATCCACCCGCATATGATTGCATTGCAACAATATAAATAATTTGTGCCGTTCCTGCAATAATTTGTGAAATGATCAGCCCAGTCAAATTATTAATAAAAAAAGGGATTATCAACGAGACCGCTCCAAAAAGTAAGCCTAAACATAGAAGCTTTTTAACACCCTTTTTGTCAACAACTCTCCCCAATTTCACTGAAATAAATAACGGAAAAAATGAAAAGAGAGCTACAATAATTCCTACTAAAAAATTTGTAGCTCCCAAGGTATTTGCATATAAAGGGATAAGTGGACGGCTACCAACGATACTGAAGGCAAATACCGAAGTAATCAGGACAATAAGTGTTCTTATTTTTCTCTTTTCCATCCAATTTACCCCCGTAATATAATAAAACTACTTAACTTTAATACCAACAGCTTTTCTGAACGGTTTATTACTATAAGATACAAAGACATAATTCATAATAAACACTAGAAAGGCCTCTACATTTTTTCCTTCATTCTCAAATTCATGAACAGTCCGCATAAATTGTTTATAAACATTTTCTATATTCTGTTTCCAAATGTATCCCTCGAAAGATTTTCCATTGAAATAATCAAGAAATTTATCAACCATACTTAATGAATCTTCTGGTGTATTTTCTCGCAAATACTTTACTGCTAATCCATTTTCACCTTTATTAAATTCGGCCAAGAGTGATTGAATGAACTCTTTAAGGGTTTGATTCTCCTTAAGTGAATTATCCAACATATATTTCATTTCATTTACTATCTCTTTATCTTCTTTGCTGGTTTTGAATTTATTTAATAAAATGATAGTTCACTCCGATTCCCTTCATGATATTTTTCTTTCCTCAGCTATTTTAAGAATTTCTTTATATACCTTCTCATTTAAATGAATGCTATTAGTAATATCATCTTTTTTCTTCTCCTCGATTTCTCCAGGAATATAAATTTCCTCAAAACCTTCTCTCTTATTGGATGTCTTAATTGTTTCGAACCAATCATCCATTCTTCTTTGGAAACTTTCAAGTGGCAATAAGTCATCAATTTTAATCATATAGAAAAAATGACCTATATTTGCATCTCTTTTGGTATTACCTACAGACACGGTTTCATAACTTAGGGATGCACCTGTTAACCCTGCACATAAAGTATCTACTAACATCGATAAACCGTACCCCTTATGGTTTCCTATTGGTAGCATTGTTCCACCATTTAACACCTTATCGGGGTCTTGGGTGTCATCCCCCTTCTCATCTATTGCCCAGCCTTTTGGAATATTTTCACTTGCATTCTTCATAGCACGAATTTTTCCCTTTGCCGAGGCACTAGTTGCCATATCCAACATAAAATTAGTATTACTACCAGGAAATGCTGCACTTAAAGGATTCGTACCTAGTAACGGCTCAGTTCCTCCCCATGGGGCCATAGTTGGTCCCGCATTAGAAAAGACAAGGGACAGATATCCTCTACTGGCTGCTTGTTTCGTATAAAACCCCGAAGTCCCAAAATGATTACTATTTTGAACCAGTACCGTTACAGCACTATTAGTGGACAGTTTATCAAAACATAATTGTATTGCTTTTTGAGCAACTACTTGACCCAAACCGTTATCACCATTTAGCAATAAAACATTATTAAGGTCTTTTTCCACTCTAATCTTAGGGTGTACATTAATAACACCAGACTCAATGCGTTCTGTATAGGATTTCAATCTCAAAAGTCCATGAGAGCTTACCCCGCTTATTTCAGCATCAAGCAAAGAATTAATTACTACTTCTGAATCTTCCAAAGTAACTTCATAAGAAGTCAAAATGTCTCTACTAATTTCGTATATCTCATTAAGATCAACCTTGATTAAACTCATAGTTAAAATCTCCATCCTTATTAAGATAACTTTAATTTGTCTTTTCTTTTCTATTTCTTAGATAATCTCTCACAAATGGTGTGAAGAAAGTAATTACAGCTACCAATAAAAATATCGCCGCAATTGGTCTAGTTAAAATATAGGTAAAGTCATTACCAGATTGAAGCATGGCTTGCCTAAAACTTTGTTCAGCAATTGGGGCTAGTATTATAGCTAGGACAATCGGTGTTACGGGTACATTGATTTTCTTAAATATATAACCAATCACCCCGAAAGCTAACATAACCCATATATCCATGTAGGCATTATGGATAGCAAAGGATCCAATCATACTAAGTATTAAAATAATTGGTCCTAAGATTTGTGCAGGTACTTTAAGAATTGCAATGAAGTACTTTGTGCAAGTAAGCCCAATAATCATAAATAACAAGTTAGCAATAATTAAACTGAAGAACAATGAATATACGACATCACCATGATTTTGAAATAACATAGGACCTGGGCGCAATCCGTGTATCAAAAGACCACCGATAAGGATAGCGGTTACAGTATTACCTGGAATTCCAAGGGTTAATAATGGAATTAGAGCACCACCAGTTACTGCGTTATTGGCTGCTTCAGGAGCAGCAACCCCTCCAAGTTCCCCTTTACCAAACCTTTCTGGGTGTTTCGACCAACGTTCCGCTTCGTTGTATGCGATAAATGCAGCCGGGTCTCCTCCAATACCAGGAATGATACCAATAAATGTACCAACTAATGATGAACGAAATATATTTGGCATAATTTTGGTAAATTCCTTAAATGAAGGTAATACTTTGCCTTTTACGTCTTCACTGAATTGTCCCTTTTCATCATCTTTAGACTGTTTTATTAATTCAAAGGCTTGTGCAGCAGAAAACAATCCGATTAGTACTGGAATAAGCGCAAATCCCGTTGCTAAAAAAGGTAAGCCGAAAGTAAATCTCGGATAACCATCCATTGGATCCATTCCTACAGTAGCGATTAGAACCCCAAACGTACCAGAGATTAACCCTTTAATCGGATTAATACCACCTAGACTTGATACTACGGAAATACCAAATATAGCTAAAGCAAAATATTCTGGAGCACCAAAACGTAATGCCTGTTCCGCTAGAAGACCGGTGAAAAACTATATTTTTTATCCATCAAAGATTCGGACAAAGACGAGGATTTTTCTTGGATTCCTTTAAAAATAAGGGAAATAAAGTGGTTGTCGTGGTTTCTTTCATCCCGTTTT
>NZ_SRHY01000080.1 GCF_004565465.1 Lentibacillus salicampi | reverse complement strand
ATGTTTTTGGAACTTACATGTAGGAGGTTATTAGATTTAGGGATGACTGGCAAGGCTCTTTTTTTATAAACGGCAGTTGTGTACTTTTAGGCTGCCGAATTATGTACTTTTATTTTGCCATATACAGCGATGATTTACATCATGCCGCCCGTGTATTAAACGTTAAAACATAGAAAAATAAGTTCTAAAAACCCCATTGAATCAATGTTCTTATATTTCACCAAAACATAAAAAACTTCATTTTTAAAACTTATCGGTCACTTTTCGGACACTAAAATTTATCTTATTTACTTAAAATCGTTGTTAAGGAAGGTGTAAACATGAACAACTTTGATGCAAATGACATTATTAGAAAATTAGAGGAAGACTTATCTATATATAAAGAAGTTACAAACCAGTATGAGCAAATCATGAATAAGCAAATTAAAATACTGAACAATACCATAGAAAAATACCTGCCAATTATGAAATGGTACATTGAAAATAATATTGTTTTCAAATACCCTGACCTACGTCTTAAAAGTGAAATTGGACCAATATTAGGATATAATGAAAAGGAAGACAAATTAATCGTCTACTACTATGAAAAACGAGCAACAGTCAAAGTGAAAACCACAACGACAAGAAGAATTATAGAAATTTATTCCCCGTGGAATTTAATACGAGATGGATTTTTCCTAGATGCTCTTTCAGGACTGAAATATTTAGAGATTGGGTATTCACTGAGTATACATAAACTAAAGGAACTAATGAGCAGTTATAAAAAAGACATCAACCAAATTGAAAAGCAACTTCATACCGATAATTAACCCTAATTTATATAAAATGCTGTACAATTTACGCTTATAAGGAGTGAGTGAATGAATAAAAGAGGTAAACCAACAACAGACCCTGAACAATTAGAAAAGGCTTATCAGCAGGCAAAGCACCAACTGGAGATTGAAGGCTTTACGCTGACTGATGATGACGAAAAGGTCATCAAGGCGGTTGCCAGTGGGAAAATGACCATAGAAGAACTCATTGAGGATTTGAAACAGGGGGTGGACACATGCAAACGGCTGCCATAATCATTTCATCTCTAGCATTAGTATTTAATCTCGTCACATTGGCTTTTATTTTTAAAATACGCAGAAGCATCAAAGACTAATGCAGTATATCAGATAGGGTATACTTGAGACTGTTCTACTGTCTCCTGAATAGAGCCACCTACAAACAGGTGACATCATCCGATTTATGACGGATTGTTTCATTTCTTGTGAATACCTAACTCCTGTATTACTTTTCATTACACTCAACCTCCGCATATTAACTTAAGTATACACTAAAGTATCATGCGACATCTATCCTAACATAGGGGGATCCGAAAGTTGAGTTATTTTTAAATCTAGTAGTAAAATAACTTGATTCATGGTTTAATGTTAAACATAAGGAGACCTCCGATAGTTATTATGCGGTACTTTAATTTTATCAGATGGTGCTTTTTATTTACTAAAAATAACATACTAAAAAATAAGCGTGGTACCTCTTTCGAATCATGGTATAGTAGGTACCACGCTTTTAATTTCCATTGACTGGGGCGTGTCCCAGCCTCATTTTAAAATTAATCTGTATATATAAACTTATTTTAGATGCATTATGATTCTTCTGAATATAATTTATTGAACAAATATATTATATTGTATACTAAAATCGGAATATTATGTTGACTTTTGTGAAAAATCTAGTAAAATTAATTACAATATAGTCAGGGAGGTGAAACCATGGAAAAGAAAGAGGCTTCAAAAGACATCAAGCTAGACTTGGAAGTTTATAACGTAGAATCATCTACTGTTATGGAAGAGATGGAAGCTTCACTTATTGCTTCTAACATTACTATTACAAGGCCTTAATTACATCGTATGTTATAACCTAAGTCACAGTACATGCTGGTTTAATAAAACTATTAACCAGCATGTACAAATTTTAAATAATATTTTGATATATAGAAATAGAAGTCATCAAGTATGTACTAATCAAATTGAATTATTATTATAATAAATGTGATATGGAGTGGTAAAGATTATTAAACGTAAAACTGCGATGGAATTCGCTGAAATAAAACATTTGTTCACTAAAAATGAAGAAGCTTTTTTAAATGAAATAATCCGTAATCCAAAGTTTTTGGAAAGAATATTACTAAATAGTGAAACTCTGTATAACAAATTAAAAAAAATAATAGATAATAATAAAAAAATTGACAAAAAGACAAAAAAAACTCTAGTAAAGTATTTATTAAGGATGGCATCAAGACCTCAGCCTTTTCGTTTTAATTCAGGTATTTGCTTAGATCAACCTAATCAATTTAATGGAAAAAAGCAAATAAAAAAAGTAGAAATTTCTTTAGAATGGGAACAAAAACTTATGAAAAAAGTAGACGATTCATTATTAAGATCTACAAGTGTAAAATTAGTGTTAAATCCAAGATTATATATGAAAGATAAACAATCCATATTAGAAAAGTACGTGAATAATAGTACTTCCTATATTTATATTAATAATTCAGAATTTATAGATGAATTGTTCGAACTTTTAAAGAAGCCCATTTCACTTCAAGACGTTTTAAATCAATATAGAAAAGATTATGATGAGAAATTAATATTTGATGTTATACAGAAACTTATAAGAGTAGATATTATTAAAACTGAACTATCAAGCCCTTCTATTGACAGGGATTCTGATACCTTTTTTGAAAAAATAAAGCAGATTTGCGGCCATGATAAAGTTCTAATATCAGAGTTAGAAGATATACAGTATTCTTTAGAAATGTATAAGAGAGCCGAAATTGGAGAAGGAATTTGTCTATATAAAGATTTAATTAATAAAATGTCATCATTGTGTAAGAGTTCTTCATATGTAATTGTAGATTTATATCTTCACGATTCAATGGATGGGAGAGAAGAAGTTATAAGTCATGTTAATGTCGATGACGAAATGCAAATATTAAACCTTTTTGATAAAAGGCAAACATTTGATTGGGAAAGTTATTATAATTCTTTTATAAGTAAGTACGGATTTTATACTAGAGTACCTTTACTTCACATGATTGATAGGGATGAAGGTCTGGGTCTACCACAGCATTTACAGTTAAATAGTAAGAATAGAAAAATAGAAGAATATATTTTAAATAGAATTATGCAGTCTAATTTTAAAAACGATGGGATACTTAAATTAACTTCAAATGACTATAGAAATATTAAAGACATTTATGACAATGAAGAAGGAGAATATAGAATACCCATTTCATATGATTGTAAAATGGTACCACATGAAGGTCGTTTAATATTACATCCCAATGCCTTTTCATTTCCTCGTAATTCATTCACAGGTCGTTTTTCTTTTCTTAAAAGAGAAAAAAAATGGATCAATGTAACTAAATACTCTGAGATAAACTATACTAGTAATTATTTTAAAGATATTGGCTTAACATATAGAAGTGAGTCGAGTACATTTATTGATTGTATAGGTCAAACCAAAAATTCAATTGATAGAATCCCTTTAAATGAAATTGATATGATCGCACATAATGGTCGTTTTTATATGGTTTATCAGGATGAAGTTATTTATCCAGTATCAACTCATTTAGTAAGTTATAGAAATTTTAATGAACATCCTGCATTGATTTTCTTAAATGAATTCTATAGGTATTGCTTTGAATACCCCAGTGACTTTCCTGTTGATAAATTTTCATTTTTAGAATTCATACCACGTGTAGATTATAAACATTTTATTTTATCCCCTGCAAGAATAAACATAAAGTTTCAACAAGAAAACACTAAAGAAGAAAGAATAAACAAAATAAATGAAATGATTAATAATTACAACTTAAATCAATTTAAATATATATATATATTAGAAGCGGATAGGGCTTTACCTGTACCAACTAACAATAATCTATCGGTCCAATTCATGGAAACTTGCAAACAAAAAGTAGGGGGAGAATATGTACTAACATTAATGGAAGCTCCTGAACTAGATGTTTGCGGCCGCAGTTTTTGTCCGCAACCATTTAAATTTAGCCAGAGAACCTGTCATAGGAAATTATACAAAAGAGCTGCCAAACGCTATGGCCATGGTATAATGGCCATAGCGTTTGGCAGCTCT
>NZ_SRHY01000007.1 GCF_004565465.1 Lentibacillus salicampi | reverse complement strand
AAGATACCCTAAAACATACCAATAAAAAAATACAAAGGTTTGTCAAAAGTCAATTACAACAATGGGTTGCGGGTTTACCTAACTATATCAAGGTATACATGCCTGTTTTGGACTGCGAAAGTTGAGTTAATAAGATAAACGTTTCCGACGTGAACGCAACGATTTCCACAACACGCCATGTTTCGGTGATACAATGAACGTGAGCATAAACAAAAGCGTTGCTGACAATACAATCGTGGCACCTGAGGCAAGATTCGCCTTATAACTGATATACAATCCAACTACTGAAGCAATCACCCCAAAGCTGGATGATAAAAATATCATTGTTGAGAGCCGATTCGTGATCAAATAAGCTGTCGCAGCCGGTGTGATCAGCATTGCTACCACTAATATAATACCTACTGTCTGCAAAGATGCTACAGTTACCATCGTCAGCAACGTCATAAGGAAGTAGTGGATAGCATTATTCGGTAAACCATATGCTTTTGCCATCGTCGGGTCAAACGAGGTAACCAGCAGTTCTTTATAAAAAACGTACACACTGATCAAAACGACTACACCTATTATCATTGTCATCCACATATCCGACGGACGAACGGCAAGAACGTTTCCAAACAAAATGTGGTATAAATCTGTACTGCTTTTTAAAAGGGTGATCAGGATAATCCCCAGTGCGAACGCTGCTGTAAACATAATGCCTATGGATGAGTCGTTTTTTATACGGCTATTTTGACTGATATACCCAATGCCAATGGCGGTCAGTATTCCTGTAGCAACTGCACCAAAGAAAAAATTGATCTCCAGGAAATACGAAACTGCTACACCCGGAAGAACCGCATGTGAAATCGCATCACCCATCAGTGACATGCCGCGCAACACAATAAAACTTCCTATCACGCCACATATAATACCGACCATGATGGATGTAACGAGAGCTTTTTGTAAAAAATCGTAATGCATCACAGCTTCTAAAAAATTCATGATTTCACCGCCAATTCTTTCAGGAATGACAACTGCCCTTCATAAGCCTGTGCTATTGTGTCGGGCTGCATAACATCCTCCACTTCGCCAAAGTCCATTAATGCTTGGTTTAACAAAATAATCTGCTGAAAATATTTTTTTGCTTTACTTAAATCATGGTGGACCACCAGTATGGTTTTTCCACTTGCACTTAACTCCTTCAAAATCACCATGATTGTCTCTTCACTGCGAATATCGATTCCAACAAATGGTTCATCCAAAAAGAATACTTCCGCTTGTTGTGCCAGCGCTCTTGCCAGAAATACGCGCTGTTGCTGTCCGCCGGATAATTCCCCGATTTGCCGGTTTTTGAAATCCGCCATCCCCACTTTAGCCAGCGCATGCATGGCAATTTCCTTATCAGCCTTTTTCGGTTTTCGTGATATTTTCAGCCTTGGATAACGTCCAATGAGAACCGCGTCAAACACTGAAATGGGAAAATCCCAGTCAATGTCATTTCGCTGCGGGACATAGGCAATTTTTTTCTGGTATCACGAATGTTATTTTCCATGATTTTGATAGTTCCTGTATCTTTTGGTATCAGGCCTAAAATTGATTTTAACAAGGTTGATTTACCAGCACCATTGGGACCGATAACGCCAACAATATTCCCAGGTTCAATGGAGAATGAAACGTCGCGAAGCGCTGTCTGACCGTTATATGAAACATTCAGTTGATCCACAGTAATTGCCTTGTTCATTCGAACCCCTTCTTTCTGAAATAAAATAAATTTCGGGCGATTCCACTTTTGTTTATCTTAGGTTAATAAGTAGCATAAAGGAATTAAATTTATATGTCAACAATAAAGTTTACCTAATGCAAAAATAATCTGCTTTACTCTATGTATTTAATGCCATTTTGTTCCTGCAAAAAAAAAGACTAATATGATGCCACTATTCGCACCACATTAGTCTTCCCCGTTTTCGTAAACTTACTTTTTGACCTTTTTCCCCTTTATCTTTTTCTTGTTTTTATTTTTCTTTTTAGGCTGCTTCGTTGTCACAAGCTCGAAATCCACGACACGTTCATCAGTATTGACTTTGACAACACGCACATCGACTTCTTCACCGATTCGGTATATATTGCCTGTGCGTTCACCAATCATCGCCTGGCTCCTTGTGTCATAATGATAATAATCATCGGTCAGATAACTGACATGGACAAGGCCCTCAATGGTATTTTCCAGCTCGACAAACAAACCGAAATTTGTAATCGAACTAATTACACCGGTATATTCTTCACCGATTTTATCTTCCATAAATTCCGCCTTCTTCAAATCATCTGTTTCGCGTTCAGCGTCAACTGCCGCCCGCTCCATTTCCGATGAATGACGGGCGATTTCGGGCATTTGTTCTTTCCAATGGCTGATCGTATCCTTGTCCATTTGCTTGTTGACAAGGTATGCCCGGATCAAGCGGTGTACGGTCAAGTCCGGGTAACGACGAATTGGCGATGTGAAATGCGTATAAAAATCGGTTGCCAGTCCAAAATGTCCGACACTTTGCGGATCGTATTTAGCCTGCTGCATCGAGCGCAGCATAAGTTTAGAAACAATCAGTTCTTCGGGTTTCCCTTTCACTTCTTCAATGACTTTTTGCAATGCCGATGGATGAATCTCGTTGGCTGTCCCCTTCACGACATAACCAAGTCCGGCGATGAATTCAAAAAAGTTTTGCAGCTTGCTTTCATCAGGGTCCTGGTGAATCCGGTGAATGAACGGCACATCCATCCAATGAAAATGCTCGGCTACCGTTTCGTTCGCCGCCAGCATAAATTCTTCAATCAGCCGTTCACCAACCGAGCGTTCCCTCAGGACAACATCTTCTGGCTTGCCGGTATCATCAACCAGTACTTCGGCTTCTTTAAAATCAAAATCGATAGCACCACGGCCCATCCGTTTCGCGCGCAGTATTTCCGCCAATTTTTCCATATTTTCAAACATCGGTACGAGCGGCTTATATCGGTCACGCAGTGTCTCATCTTTCTCAACCAGTATTTGATTCACATCTCCATAGGTCATGCGTTCATTCGTCTTGATCACGCTCTGGAAAATATCGTGATTGACTACTTCCCCCTTGCTATTGATCTCCATCTCACAACCAAGCGTTAGCCTGTCCACTTGCGGATTCAAGGAACAAATGCCGTTTGACAGCCGATGTGGGATCATCGGAATCACCCGGTCGACTAGATAAACACTTGTCGCACGTTCGAATGCCTCCTTGTCAATCGGGGAGTTTTCTTCCACATAATAGCTGACGTCTGCAATATAAACGCCAAGCTTATAGTTGCCGTTCTCTAATGGTTTAACGGACACCGCATCGTCCAGATCCTTGGCATCCGCGCCATCAATCGTAACAATCTGTTCATCCCTTAAATCACGGCGATTTTCCAATTCAGATGGCTTGATTTCTTCAGGTGTGTTAGATGCCTGCTCCAGGACCTCTTCCGGGAAGTCTACCTTAATGCCATGTTTATGAATGATGGATATGATATCAATGCCCGGATCATTTTTGTGTCCAAGGATATGAATGATTTCGCCTTCAGCACTCATCCGGCCTTCCGGATATTTCGTAATATGGGCAATGACCTTATGGCCGCTCACTGCGCCGGCGTTCATACTCTTTGGGATGAAAATATCATTGGGAATCCGTTTATCATCAGCAACCACGAATCCGAATGCGCCATTATCTTCAAACGTTCCGACGATCTGGTGGGTGGCCCGCTCCAAAATCCGGATGACTGTCCCTTCCGGCCTGTTCCCATCGGCATTCCGCTTTTCAATCCGCACCATGACTTTATCATTATTCATAGCTGATGCCAGATCAGAGTGGTGGATATAGACATCAGACTGGCTGTCATCATCCGGGATTAAAAAAGCAAACCCTTTGGCGTGCATCTGAATCCGGCCGCGGACAAGGTTCATCTTTTCAGGCAGCCCGAAACGGTTTTTGCGGGTTCTGACAAGCTCGCCGGCCTCCTCAAGGGCATTCAGGGCTTTCACCAATTCCTTAAATTCGACGGCTTCCCCCAGTCCTAAGGCTTCCTCCAGTTCATGGACGGCCAATGGTTTTTCACTATGTTCATTAAAATAGTCTCTTAATCGTTCTTCCATTGATTCGTTCAAATGTCTCACCTTCTTTCTAATGCTATTAAAGGTTGTTCAAAAAGTCCGGTAAAAATAACACTTCGATAGGGGTTCTTCTGCTAATACCGCCCACGTCCTGTGGGCAACGCAGAACTCACCACAACACGCGAGAAGCCCGCGCTCAAAACTACGCCGCCTCGAACGTTGACGCGATTGACGTGCTGGTGCGCGTTGGCGATTGACGTCGCGAACTTAGCCTGCCGGTTCTTTTTATCCTCTTTTTTTGAACACATACTATTATTCACGTTTTCACCGGATTATAATCATTTGTTCCAATCAAGCGATTCAAGAAATTGATAGATATCCTCAAACAGCTCTTCTTTTTCATTGCCCATTGTAATCACATGGCCCGATTCTTCATACCATTTGATATCTTTCTGATCGGATTCCACGTGTTCATAAATGTAGTTTGCACTGTCTGTATTGATCATCTCATCCTGACGCGCCTGCACAACGAACGTTGGGGTGTAAATCGTATCGATATGATGGTTGACCTCCGAGATCAATTCCCCCAAATCGTGAAACATATCACGGGAATTATCGACCAATTTCTGCACTTCTTTTTCGATGGTGTCTTTATCTTTTCCTTCCAGCTGCTTGAATTCCCTTGCTTTAAATCGATAGCCTTTCGTCAGCTGCTCCTCGTTGTCAAAGAACATCGGGGCGCACATTGGGATCACACCTTTGACCGCCTCCGTATAAGCGAGTTTCAGGCTCAACACTCCGCCAAGTGACAACCCGGCTACCGCGATTTCCTGATAGCCCAATTCTTTCAAATGGTTGAAAGCATTTGTTACATCTTCCCACCATTCATCAGCACTCGCTTTCACCAGCTCTTCCGGTTCTTTGCCGTGCCCGCGGTATATCGGCGCATGACTTGTGTAGCCTTTTTTCTCCAAAAACCGCCCGAGCATTCGCACATCTGCTGAATGCCCGGTAAACCCATGTAATAATAATACCGCACGCGGACCAGCTTCAAACGTAAATGGCTCCGGCAATTTAATTTTCAACTCGTGGTTCATCTCCTTCTGCGATACCTGCTTCATATAGTATACCTTACCCGAATATGTTTCTCATGAAAAATGAAAAACCCTTATCACTGCGATAAGGGTTGACCATTATTGAAGTATATAACCGCTCAGAAAAGCCAGCACAAAAAACAGGACCCCGGTAACGATCGTTCCCCGGTGTAAAAATAAATCCGCTCCACGCGCTTTCTGTTTACCGAAAAGTTGCTCGGCTCCTCCCGAAATCGCTCCGGAAAGCCCGGCACTCTTTCCCGATTGCAATAAAATAAGAACAATCATAATGATAGCATCAATCAACAAAGCTATATGAACAAAAGCTTCCACGTTAAACAGCACCCCCAGTCAAAAACGCTATATACCTATTATGTACTTTAGCATATCCCTGTCTTTCATCGCAAGTTATCTTTTTGAGGTTGTTCAAAAAGTCCGGCAAATTAGCCTGCCGAGCCTTTTCATTCTCCTTTTCGAACACTCACTTTTGTTTATCTTTGGACGGATGATCGTTTTCATTCTATCATGAAAGTATTGATCACGTATAGAAATGGATGTGTCTTAATGGAAAAAACATGTTGGTTAACGCGCCCGGATCATGTCGATATTCATCTAAAGAAATGGCTGCCCTCTGAAAAGGAACCAGAAGCAATTGTTCAAATCGCCCATGGCATGGTGGAGCATATTGGCCGTTATGAACACATTGCACAGTTCCTGACAGCGAATAACATCGCCGTCTATGGAAATGACCACCGCGGCCATGGGCGAACCGGTGAACAGCAAGGGTTGTTCGGTTATTTTGCTGCTGAAAATGGTTTTGAAAAAGTATCAAACGACATGCTGGCTGTGACAAAACAGATCAGGCAGGATTATCCGGAGACCCCATTCATTTTACTGGGACACAGCATGGGGTCCTTTTTGGCAAGACATGTTATTCAACAGCATAGTGATCTGTTCGATGGCGTTATTTTATCCGGTACAGGCTATTATTCACCATTCGTAACCACGACAGCGAAAATGCTGGCTTCGCAACTTCCGCCGTCAGAAAAATCAAGGCTGATGAACGCGCTTGTCTTTTCGTCCTACAACAGGCATGTACCACATAAAAAGACACATGTTGACTGGCTGACACGTGATGACAACTTTATCCAAACATATATCGATGATCCTTATTGCGGCTTCATTCCGACCGCAGGATTTTTCAAAGATTTGATGACCGGACTTTCCATCATTCACAATCCGCAAAACAACCGGCACATTCGATCGGATTTGCCGATGCTCGTTGTGAGTGGCACAGAAGATCCGGTCAGTGACTATGGAAAAGGTGCCTGGAAAACAGCCAATTTATATCATGAGGCTGGACTCGAACAAGTCATGACGGTGCTGTTTGAAGAGGGACGACACGAATTATTGCATGAATTGAACCGAAGTGAAATTTATCAGCGACTTTTAGACTGGATCATTCAGCTGACAAGGAAGATTGCTTGATTTGTCAAAGCGTATACGTGTAAAATGTAGGATAGAGTAAATTTTTATCGAAGGGTTGGTTAACGTTTATGATTCAAGGAATAGCCGCATCAAATGGAATAGCCATCGCCAAGGCGTACCAGCTGGTTACACCGGCATTAACTTATGAAAAAAAAGCAATTGATAATCCTAATAAAGAAATCGAACGTCTGGACAGCGCACTTGCAACAGCCAAACAGGAACTGGAGAAAATCAAGGAACATACGCGGAAAGAAATGGGTGATGAGCATGCCGAAATTTTTTCTGCCCATCTGCTTGTCCTCGATGATCCGGAAATGGTTAACCCGATGAAGGATAAAATCACGAACGAGAATGTCATGGCTGAAACTGCTTTGGAAGAGACCGCCAATATGTTCGTCGACATGTTCAAAAATATGGACAATGAATACATGCGCGAGCGTGCTGCCGATATACAGGACGTGTCGAAGCGGGTATTGGCGCATTTGCTCGGTGTCACTGTGCCAAATCCGGCCCTGATTGATGAGGAAGTCATTGTCATCGCCAATGATTTAACACCGTCCGATACCGCACAGCTGAACCGGGATTTTGTTCGGGGCTTTGCAACGGACATCGGTGGACGGACGTCCCACTCGGCCATTATGGCACGATCATTAGAAATCCCTGCTGTTGTCGGGACAAGGGGCGTTACGAAGTCTGTTAAAAACGATGATGTGGTTATTGTTGACGGTATTGAAGGAAATGTCATCGTCAATCCTTCCGAAGATAAGCTTGCTGAATATAAAGAAAAACAGGCAGCTTTTGAGAGACAAAAAGAAGAATGGGCAAAATTAAAAAATGAACCGACCATTACGGCTGACAAGGAGCAAGTCGAATTGGCCGCCAATATCGGAACACCGGATGATGTTGATGGTGTGCTGGCAAACGGCGGCGAAGGAATCGGCCTGTACCGCACTGAGTTTTTATATATGGGCAAAAACCAGCTGCCAACTGAAGACGAGCAATACGATGCCTATAAAACAGTGCTTGAGAAAATGGAAGACAAGCCTGTTGTTGTCCGGACACTTGACGTAGGCGGTGATAAGGAAATTAGCTATCTGGACCTGCCTGAGGAGCTGAATCCATTTTTAGGTTTCCGTGCCATCCGTTTTTGTTTAGAAAATGACGATGTGTTCCGTACACAATTGCGGGCATTATTGCGCGCCAGTGTTCACGGTAATTTGAAAATCATGTTTCCAATGGTTGCCACATTGGAAGAGTTCCGTCAGGCAAAAGGCATGCTACTGGATGAAAAACAAAACCTGAAGGATGAGGGCACTGCTGTGTCAGATGATATCGAAGTCGGCATTATGGTCGAGATTCCATCAACTGCTGTCACGGCCAGACAGTTCGCTAAAGAAGTAGACTTTTTCAGCATCGGCACCAATGATCTGATTCAATATACGATGGCCGCTGACCGCATGAACGAACGCGTATCCTACTTGTATCAGCCATACCATCCGGCCATTCTGAATCTGGTCAATTCGGTGATTGAGGCTGCCCATGCTGAAGATAAATGGGTCGGCATGTGCGGCGAAATGGCCGGTGATTCAATCGCCATCCCTGCATTGCTAGGACTGGGACTTGACGAATTCAGTATGAGCGCAACATCCATTCTACCGGCCCGTACGCAAATTCGTGATCTGTCAAAAGAAAAAATGGCTTCCTATAAAGACAAACTTCTGTCTATGGGTACGACAGAAGAAGTGGTCGAATTTATCAGGGAAAAAACGGAATAATGACTGGAACACCCGGAATCTTGTGGCTCCGGGTGTCTTTATTTTGGATGAAGGGTTCTGGGCTGAAGTCTGCGCTCTTCAGCTAATGTTTGCACTCTTTTCTATTGTTCCCCGCTCAAAACTGACAGGGGGAGAGTCCCGTCAGCTTTTTACTCCGAAATAAACGTGATCTTATCACCAATCGGCGTCCTGCCTTTATCACGAGGAATCTTTTCCGGATAACCAATCTGCATGACGGCTGCAATTTTATCCGTCCTGCTATCCAGTCCGATATCCTCGGCAAATCCGCTGTCATGCATGTAAGGCGTAATCGTCCAAAGCATACCAACGCCATACGACCAGGCGGCAAGCTGTGCGTTTTGAATGAACGCGCAAATACTGGCATACGTTTCCTCATAACGAACAGGATCATCTTCTTTCTTAAAATAAATCAGGGCATGGTGTGGAATCTGAAGCAAAAATTGTTTCATAGAGTCAATCATTTTTTGTGTCTTGAGATCATCGTCCGTTTTCAGCATCCCAATCCGCTGATAGCTTGTCATGATCGCATCGACAAAATCCGACTTGCCCTCTCTTTCATAAACGTTTATCCGCCATGATTCTTTCATATAATGTGTCGGCGCATAGGACCCGTATGTAAAAATATCCTGTAAAACAGCCCGGCCCACTTCCTGCTTTTTAAACTGATGAATGGACCGGCGCGCTTTGATGGCTGTTAATAGATCGATGGCTATCACCTCTTGAAAAATGCATTACCATTTCATTATGCCATTTACAGCCCGGCCTGCCCAGTCATATTTGCCATGAAATAATGATAAAATTGCCAGTAATCAAGCCCCACTGCAATACGATGATGTTTTTCTTCTTCGGCTTCATGTTCCAACACATCCACATACGGTCTAATATCAGCAATGCTCTGTCCTCTAACAACATCAACTTCGTCCCGAATGATATCAACCGGCAAGCTTCTGAACGTGAACATATTTTCATAGACGACTGCCATCATTGTCACCACATCATGCAGCGGGCTTCCTTCAATGTCTGGATTACGCTGCTTATAATAGTTGTAATAATAATCCAATAATGGCTTGACGATTTCGGCCTTGCCCACCCGATGGATATAGTCAACCATTTGCGGTGTCGCAATAGCTGCCATTGTCACATTCATCGGTATGATTGTCACATTGTGAGCGTTTTTCAGAACCAGGTGTGCAGCAATCGGGTCCCCGTAGAAATTGGCTTCAGATACAGCCGTTGCGTTCCCCGGCACCCAGAAAGCACCGCCCATCATATAAATCTCGTGCACGTCTTCCATAATGTAGGGGTACAAAATGAACAACGTAGCAAGTGATGTCAGCCGGCCAATATTCACAATGACTAAATCCTGATCACGGTACTGCTTAATCAATTGAATAACTTCAAAGAAATTTTCCTCAACACCTGCGCCATTCAAAAGGGGCGGTTTAATCGGGCCAAGCCCATATTCACCATGGATTTCCGGAAAAAATTCAGGTTCTTCGCCCGTCATGGGAATCTCTGCTCCTAAAATAACCTTGATTACCGGGTCAACACCAAACATTCTCCTGATATAATTGACATTCGCCACCGCTTTATCCCGCGAAACATTCCCATAGTCGGCCACAACACCGACCACGTCAATCGCATCATCAAACAAGCCATAAATTAATGCCACGGTATCATCAATTCCAATATCCCCGAATACCAGTACTTTCTGAGTCAAATTAATCCTCTCCTAATTTGGAATTGTTACCCAGTCCAGTATATTCGGCGTGATATTTGTCCTATTCCCAGAGTTTTACAGAGGTCTGTCTACGCACGTACGGACACAGCTCCGGCAGGCATGAAAAAAGTTATATTTTAAAAAAACACCTTTCCAATGAAATTTATTGGAAAGGTGTTTTAAGATATTCGATAGCCATTATTTGTTCAAGTTATAAAACGCGTAAAGCCCGGCATATTCGCCCATACCAGCCAGCTCATCTTCAATGCGCAGGAGCTGATTGTATTTGGCGACGCGATCGGTACGGGATGGCGCACCGGTTTTAATCTGTCCGGCATTGACGGCAACAGCAATATCAGCAATGGTCGCATCTTCTGTTTCACCTGAACGATGCGAAATGACCGCCGTATATCCGGCACGTTTAGCCATTTCAATCGCTTCAAAGGTCTCGGTCAGTGTACCGATTTGGTTTACTTTCACGAGAATCGAATTACCGACACCTTCCTCAATACCGCGGGAAAGTTTGTTGGTGTTGGTCACAAACAGATCATCGCCAACAAGTTGAACACGGTCACCGATCCGGTCAGTCAACAGTTTATGACCTTCCCAATCATTCTCATCAAGTCCGTCTTCAATCGAAATGATTGGATATTTGTTGATCAGGCCTTCATACCAGTCAACCATTTCCGCCGCTGTGCGGGTGACGCCTTCTCCTTTGAGGTTGTATTTGCCGTCCTCATAAATCTCAGACGAGGCAACATCCATCGCCAGTTTCACTTCTTCACCAGCTTTATAACCGGCAGCTTCAATTGCCTCAACAATCGTCCCGAGTGCCGCTTCGTTTGAATCAAGGTTCGGGGCAAAGCCGCCTTCATCGCCGACGCCGGTGTTATAGCCTTTGGATTTCAGCACCTTTTTCAGGGAATGAAAAACTTCGGCGCCTGTCCGGAGTGCTTCTTTGAATGTTGGTGCTGCAACAGGCATAATCATAAATTCCTGGATATCAACATTATTATCGGCATGCTCTCCGCCATTTAAAATGTTCATCATCGGCGTTGGGAGTGTTTTCGCATTGAAACCGCCCAGATAATTATATAATGGCAGTTCCAGGTAGCTGGATGCGGCATGTGCAACAGCCATGGACACACCAAGAATCGCATTGGCACCAAGATTGCCTTTATTTTCAGTACCATCCAGTTCCAGCAAAATCTGGTCAATAATGTTCTGGCGGGTGGCATCCACACCGATTAATTCAGGTGCAATCACGTCATTGACATTTTCGACCGCTTTTTCCACACCTTTTCCAAGATAACGATCCTTGTCATCATCACGCAATTCAACCGCTTCATATTCACCGGTTGAGGCCCCGCTTGGTACAAGTGCTGCACCAAACGCGCCTGATTCGGTGAAGACCTCCACTTCAACTGTCGGGTTGCCGCGTGAATCGAGTACCTCACGGGCATAAACGTCTGTAATGTATGGCATCCAACCACTCCTCTATTTTTTATTTAAAGTTGCTTTTGTATTTTTTGGTGGTTTCCGACCGCCGCAGTTGCCATACACTTCGCTTTCCGCGGGCGGCTGATGAGCCTCCTCGTGCTTTCGCACTGCGGGGTCTCACCTATGCCTCTCATCCCGCTGGAGTCTACGTGTATGGCAACTGCTGATTCAGAATCCCTCCTTAATAAAAGGATGTGAAAAGCAACAATCTATTTGAAAACAGACTTAATTAATGATTCACCTGTCATTTTGTCCGGTTTATCAACGTTCAATAAATCCAATAATGTTGGCGAAAGATCCGCTAAAATACTGCCATCGCGGAGTTCGGCATCTTCTTGTGTCACGATGACCGGAACAGGGTTCGTCGTGTGTGTCGTCATCGGATCACCTTCTGTTGTCACAACTTCATCCGAATTCCCGTGATCAGCCGTAATAATCGCGTTTCCACCAAGTTCCAAAATCTTATCAACAACTTTTCCCAAACACTCATCAACCGCCTCGATTGCTTTGACAGTCGGCTCCAATTTACCCGAATGCCCAACCATGTCCGGGTTGGCGAAATTCAGGATGATCGCGTTATGCTCTTGTGCATCCAGTTCTTTTAGTAAAGCCTCCGTTACCTCGTATGCGCTCATCTCAGGTTTCAGATCATATGTGGCCACTTTCGGCGAATTAATCAGGACACGTTTTTCACCCGGGAATTCTTGCTCGCGCCCTCCGCTCATGAAAAACGTAACGTGCGGGTATTTTTCGGTTTCAGCGATACGCAGCTGCTTCATGTCATGCTGCGCAAGAACTTCCCCGATCGTATCATCCAGATTGACCGGCTGGTAGGCAACGTAGCCATCAATTGCTTCACTGAATTCGGTCAGCATGACAAAATCCAGATTTTTCGGCGGATGCTCCCCACGGTCAAAATCACGGAAATCGTCATTTGCAAATGTCCGGGAGATTTGAATAGCCCGGTCAGGACGGAAATTGTAAAAAATGATGGAATCCTCATCTTGCACTTGTCCGACCGGTTTCCCGTCTTTATCGGTCAAAACAGACGGAATCACAAATTCATCATAAATACCATTTTCATATGAATCATCAATCACTTCATATGGGTCCTGATAAGCGGGACCTTCACCATAGACCATGGCATCATAGGCTTTTTTTACACGATCCCAGCGTTTGTCCCGGTCCATTGAATAATAACGTCCTGAAACCGTGGCAATCTGACCAACGCCATATTCATTCATTTTGTCTTCGGTTTGTTTGATATATTTTTTCGCTGTTTGCGGTCCTACATCTCGTCCATCCAGAAACGCATGGACATAGACTTTTTCCAGGTCATGATCCTTTGCGAGCTTCAGCAGTGCAAACAAATGGTTAATGTGACTGTGGACACCCCCGTCAGATAGAAGTCCAAAAATATGCAATGCCTTATCCTCATCTTTTGCATGTTGTATCGACTTCAAAAATGCTTCCTTCTCGAAAAATTCGCCTTCTTTGATCGACAGGTTCACCCTTGTCAGACTTTGATAGACAATCCTTCCAGCACCAATATTCAAGTGACCGACTTCCGAGTTACCCATTTGCCCTTCAGGCAAACCGACTGCTTCACCGGATGCCGTTAACTGATTATGCGCAAATTGTTCCCAATACCGATCAAAATTTGGTGTGCGCGCCTCTTTCACAGCATTGCCTTTTTCTTCATCACGAATGCCAAACCCATCCAGGATGATGAGCGCTGCTAATTTTTGATCATTCATTTTGTACCTGCCTCCACAAGCTTTAAGAAGGATTCCGGCTCAAGACTTGCACCGCCGACAAGTGCTCCGTCAATATCAGGCTGTTCCAAAAGTTCATCGATACTGGCCGGTTTTACGCTACCGCCATATTGGATGATTACTTGCTCCGCTACATTTTCCGATGTCATGTCTTTGACAACGCTGCGAATAAGTGAACACACTTGATCAGCATCCGAACTTGAGGCAGTCTTACCAGTGCCGATCGCCCAAATCGGTTCATAGGCAATTATAAGCGATCCGATTTGTTCATCGGTCAGCTGCTTCAAACCTGTTCGTACCTGATTTTCGATGTGGCTCATCGTTTCATTGGCTTCTCGCTGCTCAAGCGTTTCACCCACACAAACAATCGGTGTCAATTCATGGTTAAATGCGGCATGAACTTTTTTATTCACAGTTTCATCGGTCTCAGCAAACTGTTCGCGGCGTTCCGAATGACCAATCACCACATGCGTCACGCCAAGATCTTGCAGCATGACCGGACTCACTTCCCCGGTATATGCGCCACTTTCCTCAAAATGCATGTTTTGTGCGCCAATTTTCAAGTTGCTTCCTTTTGCTTTCTCCACAAGAGTCGGCAGAAAAGGAAATGGTGCACAAACAATCGCTTCGACGTTATCATCATCAGGCAAATTTCCGCTAACAGAGTCAGCAAATTGATCCGCTTCAGCTAGTACTTTATTCATTTTCCAATTTCCAGCTATGACTTTGTTGCGCATGGTATCACCTCTCCAAAGTTATTTATCATCAAGTGCCTTCACACCTGGCAGAACTTTTCCTTCCATAAACTCAAGGGATGCTCCGCCACCGGTTGACACATGATCCATATCACTGGCAAAACCGAATTTTTCAACGGCCGCAGCGGAATCTCCGCCGCCTATAACTGTGTATCCTTCTGTCTGAGCCAGGCTTTCTGCTACGGCTCGCGTTCCGCCGGCAAATGCGTTGTATTCGAACACGCCCATTGGCCCGTTCCACACGATTAGTTGTGAATCGTTCACAACTTGATCATAGGCTTCACGAGTTTTCGGTCCGATGTCCAGTGCTTCCCAATCAGCGGGGATTTCTGTAATGTCAACGATTTTTGTATTGGCATCTTCAGAAAAATCATCCGCCACAATAGCATCTTGCGGCATGACAAAGTTCACGCCCTTGTTTTTGGCTTTCTGCATGAATTCGTTAGCCAAATCAAGCTTATCTTCTTCCAGCAGTGATTTGCCGATCTCATACCCTTGTGCTTTGACAAATGTGTAAGCAAGGCCCCCACCAATGATCAAGTTATCAACTTTGTCCAGCAAATGATCAATCACACTGATTTTATCTTTGACCTTGGCGCCACCAATGATGGCTGTAAATGGGCGTTCAGGATTTTCCAAAGCCTTGCCGAGCACTTCGATTTCTTTTTCCATTAAGAAGCCGGCAGCAGCAGGCAATTTTTCCGCGACGCCAGTTGTTGAAGCGTGTGCCCGGTGTGCAGCGCCAAACGCATCATTAACATACAGATCAGCCATGTCCGCGAAGGCTTGGACCAATTCGGGATCATTTTCTTCCTCGCCAGGATGAAAACGAACATTTTCAATCAGTATAATGTCACCGCCACTAACCTGTGATAAGGCCTCATTTACTTCATTCCCGTAAACGGCATCGGTTTTAACTACTTCTTTTTCAAGCAAATCACTCAAGCGTTCCGCAACCGGGTCAAGCCGCAGGTCATCAACCACTTCACCTTTTGGTCGCCCGAGGTGACTTGCCAAAATGACAATCGCCCCATTTTCCGACAAATAGTCAATCGTCGGGAGAGCAGCCCTGATCCGTGTATCGTCGGTGACCGTGCCATTTGTCATCGGCACATTGAAATCCACACGACAGAATACCTTCTTGTTGTTGACGTCAAGATCATGCAGTGTTTTTTTGTTCATATCAAAACCTCCTGCTTAGCAAGTTATGTATGGATAGGCTCCATCCATTATACACTTAAAAAGGAGGAGGATATAGTCCCTCCCCCTTGTTTAAGTCATGATTAGAATCCTTGTTTTCCGATATAAGCGGCCAAGTCAACACAACGTGTGGAATAGCCCATTTCGTTGTCATACCACGATACAACTTTTACCATGTTATCTTCCATCGTCATCGTTGACTGTGCATCAAACAGTGATGAGTAGGTACTGCCGACAATATCACTGGAAACGAGTGGCGCTTCACTATAGCCGACAATGCCCTTCAACCCTTCTTCCTGGGCAGCTGCTTTGAATGCTTCATTGACTTCTTCTTCCGTTACGTTTTGGTCGAGTTCAGCAACCAGGTCTGTGATGGAGCCGTCAGGTGTTGGTACACGGATAGCCATTCCGTTCAATTTGCCGTCTAAATCAGGCACGACTTTACCAACCACTTTGGCAGCACCAGTTGTTGTCGGAATGATGTTTTGTGCAGCTGCGCGAGCACGGCGGTAGTCTTTATGCGGCAAGTCCAAAATCTGCTGGTCATTTGTATAAGAGTGAACCGTCGTCATCAGACCGCGTTTCACACCAAAGTTGTCATGCAGTACTTTAGCCAGCGGCGCGATGCAATTGGTTGTACACGATGCATTGGATACGATATGGTGCTTTTGTGGATCATAGTCTGATTCGTTAACACCCATAACCATTGTCAGATCTTCCTGTTTGGCCGGTGCCGAGATAACGACTTTTTTCGCACCTGCATCAAGGTGTTTCTTCGCATCATCACGCTGGGTGAAGCGGCCGGTTGATTCGATGACGATATCCACGCCAAGATCCCCCCAGCCAAGATTGGCAGGATCTTTTTCCGAAAGTACTTTAATTTCTTTCCCGCCAACGACGATGTTTGAACCGTTAACGGTCACTTCCTCATCCAGAATGCCGTGAACAGAGTCATACTGCAGCAAATGTGCGAGCATATTTGCATCTGTTAAGTCATTTACGGCAACAACATCCACTTCATCATTTTTCATTGCCTGACGGAAAACATTGCGGCCAATACGGCCAAAACCGTTAATTCCCATTTTAATTGCCATTTATAATTCCTCCTATTGATGATTCGTCATGTATTTATTTTAAAGGGAGGGATTATCCCTTAAAATCGCTTCTGCCGCTGCTTCATCGGTAATCAACAGGTCGCTTTTGCCTTGTTTGAAATATGACGTGATGGCTTGTGCCTTTGATTTACCGCCTGCCACAGTCATTACTGTTGGACCAGGTTCAGATAAGTCATCCATGTGAAGGCCAATCGTCCTAACTTTATGGACGATGTTACCGTCAGCGTCAAAATAATAACCAAATGCTTCACTCACAGCGTTTTCGGCCTGTAGTTTTTGAATCACTGTTTCTGAAGTCTTGCGCCTCCGTGCCATCGTGATCGCGTCACCAATTCCGTGCAGAACAATGTCTGAACCCTGGATAAGCTTTAACACCTCAATAACGGCAGGTTCTTTTATCATCGTTTTGTAGGATGTCTCACTTAAAGGATCCGGGACATATAGAAGCCGGTAACTCCCATTTGCCTGTCTCGCCATCTTAGCAGCAATGGTATTGGCCTGATTTTCTTCTTTCTCACCAATACCACCCCTTGCTGGAACAAACAGAGACGCTCTATTATCATGAAAAGGGCTCATCATTTCAGCTACTGCAGCCATTGTTGTGCCCCCAGTAACAGCGATCGTTTGCCGTGACGTCAGATGTTTTTCCAAAAAAGAGACGCAGGCTTTTCCCATTTCTTGTTTTACCCAATTAAGTTCATCACTATTACCCGGCACAATTATGATATTGTCTACATGTAATGTATCCTGCAATTGTTTTTCTAAAACGTTCAAGCCCATTACTTCGTGCATAAAGGCTGCTAATTCCTCAATGACTAATTTTCCCTCTTTTGTCAATTGCATTCCTTTTGCTGACATTTGAATCAGATTCTGTCTTGACAGAACATCCACCTCACCCCGCACATGCCGTTCAGTTAGATGTGTATTGTCAGCCAGCGCACGTCTGCCGATTGGCTGCAGGAGCTCAATATTCTGCAGGAGTAAATACCGTTCCTCCATCACTTCCAGCAAATCCGGGTATAATTTTTTCTGCATGTCAACCAATTCGTGCATGAAAAGACTCCTTGTTGGACGCGAATTGTCCCGGACTGTTAGATTGTGTCCCGCAAAAGGCAAAAAAATATGTTCCCTGAATTTCTTACAGTTATAGTTTATCATATCTATTCTTTTATACAAATAAAATGTTTTCGAATGAACCACCAAACAATCAAACTAGTCCCCGATTTCGCCCAGTGCCTGCTCCAGCGCCTTATAGCTAATTTGTTCACAGTTTAGCGTGGTGTTTTTTAGCTGCACAACAGGAATCTGTAAGTGATATTTTTCCAGCCATTCATCAGTCGTGTAAATATCCCGTTCCTCGATTTCAAGCGGGTAATCATGATTCAATAGTTCGAGCATCGTACGTGCGTCATCACATAATGAACAATTTTCTTTCGTGTAAAAGATAACATGCTGCATGGGTAGCCCTCTCTCATTATTTTTTTCGTTTCGTTGACGCAGGAATTCCCAGCTGTTCACGGTATTTCATCACAGTCCGGCGTGCAGCGGTAATGCCAAATTCCTCATGCAGCCGGTTTTTGAGGCCTTGATCTGACAAAGGCTTTTGTTTATCTTCGTTTGTAATCAGCTCGGCTAGTAACTGCTTAATGACAAAAGAAGCTGTTTGCTGGCCATCTTTCTGCTTCACACCAGACTGCAGAAAAAATTTCAGGGGAATAATCCCTTGTTTCGTCTGTACATATTTATTCGTAATGGCCCTGCTGACGGTGGAAATATGCATATCCAGATCTGCAGCGATTTCCTTTAACGTTAATGGCTGAAGCATAAACGCACCATGTTCAAAATACGTCCGCTGCCTTTCCACCATTGTTCCGATCACCTTTTCCAGTGTGTTGCCCCGAAACTGAATCGCCTGTTTCAGCCAATTGACCTGGTTGAATTTTTCTTTTAAAAAATCAGCCGTCTGTTTGTCATCCACTTTGAGATGCTTGTATGATTCGTTGATTTCGATTGTCGGCGAATGCCATTTATAAAAAGAAATGTTCCAGTTGCCGCCTTCCTCATAAATATAGGCTTCTGGAATAATATACTCGGTCTTCGGTGCGGATAAAAGCTGACCTGGTTTCGGATGGCAGGATTGAATTTGTTGAATGATACCAGTGGCCTCTTCTTCAGTCGATTGAAAATGAGTACTGATCGCAGTCATGTTTTCTTCGGCAACCCAATCCAAATGATCAATTAACAGCTCCTCCAAAAACGGCCCGGAATCCGGCAGTTGCAGCAAGATACATTCCTGAAGACTCCTTGCTCCGACCCCTTTAGGCTCCAGCATCTGGATCAGTCGCAGGGCTTCTTCCGCCCGGTCAAGCGTTTGCCCACAGTGCGCTGCCCAATCCGCCATTTTGATATCCAGGTATCCATCTTCATTTAGTGAATTGATTCCGAATAAAACGGTTTCCCTTAAATCGTCTGGTACATTGATGGAATAAAGCTGATTCTTGAGCTCGTCATACATGGTCAGCTCAGCTTGATTAATTTCCCCAATCGATACCTCACTTGGATTCGCTTGCTTAAAATGACTTATTTCATAGTCAACATCTACTTCTTCAATTAAAGGGTTTTCTTTGGAAAGTTCCCGGATATACTCAATGATTTCCATCCCGGAAAATTGTAGCAGCTGAATGGCCTGAATCAGCGACTGGTTCATTTTAAGCTGTAATGTCTGTTCCTGGATAATTGCTGGCCGCATCGAGAACTCCCCCTTTAACCCCGCTGATTCTATTTTGCCACAAAATCGACAAAAACTCACGTTGAACCGTTAAATGGCTCCTTCATTTTGTGATATATGTCACATCTGATCTCACAATGCGGATATACAATAGAGGCAAATGAAGCAAAGCTGGTGATCAATTATGCCATGGGAGCTACGCCAAACCCTTTTGTTCGTGCACATGTTGCTTGCCATCATGTGGGTTGGCGGTATTCTGTTTATCGGCTGGGGCGTTTATCCTGCCATTCGAAAGATGACCTTCGTACAGCAACGCCACGTATTGCTCACACTGATGCAATGGTCACACAAGTTTTTAACAGGAACCGGCGCCGGCGTCATCATCACTGGTGTCATGCTGGGAACTATATTTGGCCCGCTCAGCCAATGGTCTGACTTATGGGATAGCCGATACGGCAATATTTGGCTTGCAGCTTTCATCATCGGGACCGTGACACTGCTTTGGGGGATCTTTGTCGGGTATCAGCAATCGATCAGCACGTTTTCGAAAATTGATCTATGGATGCAAGCGGATGCCGGTGATAAAAAGCCATTGTTAAAAAGTCTGGTAAAAGTTGCACTGCTCGAATCCGTTGAAGCAATTGGTTTTATAGCGCTGATTATATTGATGATTTCACTATAACTTAAGGGGCTGGATGACATGTTACAGTTGGCAGTTCATAATAAGAAAAACGTCTACTATTATCGGGCATCATCCCTTCAGCTGTTTCGTCCGATAACACTGACCGGGTCCATCACACCGATATTGTCCGGCACAGGCTTGGCTGTGATTCAAGGCAGTTTCAGGATTAACATATTTGTCGTCATGCTTGCTGCTTCACTGTTGGTTCAGTCCGCAACAAATCTGTTTAATGATTTTTACGATTTCCGGTATGGTCAGGACCATGATAAATGGACCGCCGATGTTTCCGAAGCGCACGGACCCGCTCACCATATCGTGCCATATATCGCGGTGACCATGCTCGGATTTGCTGTCCTCCTTGGAATTTGGCTGGCTATGCAAAGTACCTTCTGGATTATACCTGTGGGAGTTGCTAGTATTATTTTTGGCTACCTATACTCTGCCGGACCACATCCATTATGCGGCGTCGGTCTGGGTGAAACAGTCGCCTTCACATTTCTTGGGCCGGTCGTTACGATATTAAGTTACGTTGTTCAAGGATATTCACTGGATCTGACAATTACAGCCGTTTCGCTGCCGTTTGCCTTTGTAATTGCATCCATGATTCTAACCAACAACATCAGGGACATCAAAAAGGATCACACATTCCGTAACACGCTGGCGACACTGCTGGGACGCAAATATGCCATCCATTTGCTGAACATTTTACTGACTCTGCCCTATCTGACAGTTCTCGTACTAATTATGGCAGATACCGTCCCTTCCTCCTCGGGTATTGTTTTACTGGCATTGCCTGCAGCCATCCGTTTGCGCTGGTCATTCCGAAAAGGCTCACCAAGGGCTGATGAACTAAGCGGCATGAAATGGGCAGCATGGCATCATTGGGCGTTTGGTTTACTGTTTGCATTAGGGATATGGCTGTAGCTTCCGACGTTATTTGATAAAATCCGGAAAGTGACCGGCACATCAGAAAAAACAGTGCATGTTCACCTAATACCTGCTCATACACATGGTATGAGGGGGTGTCATGATGATGATTTTTGTTCCGCCATAATGAAACCGCTTCCTGAGTTTAGCTTGTTTTAGACATTAAGCAAAATAGGAGGCGGCATATGAATAACATTATTCTCATTGAATTTATTGTATATTTTATTGTTATGATCGGGGTTGGTTACTACACAAGCCGGACAAAGATGAGCCATTCTATATTTCTACTGGGCGGCAAAAAGTTGCCGGGATGGGCGTTGGCATTCTCAGAACGTGCTACAGGAGAATCGGCATGGCTGCTCCTCGGCTTCACCGGATTTGTGTTCACGACCGGATTATCCGGGATCTGGGTCGCTATCGGTATTGCTTTTGGGATTATTTTTTCATGGATATTTCTAGCAAAAAAGTTTATGAACGAAACGGATAAACATGGTGTGCTCACATTGCCGGACTATCTGGCAGTCAACTACCGGGAAAAGGCCAATCTAATACGCTGGGTGGCCAGTATTCTGATTGCCGGATTCTTCATGTTCTATGTCGGAGCACAATTGGCAGGCGCCGGTAAACTATTCATCACATCTTTCAACATGAATGAGACAGTCGGCATCGTACTGGCAACTGTTGTCGTCTTGGGCATCGCTTTTTTCGGCGGGTTCATCTCCGTTGTCTGGACCGATATGCTGCAAAGTATCATGATGCTGATCACGTTATGCGTGTTGCCGGTTATCGCACTTATATATGTCTTTACGAATGACCTGTCCATCAGCCAATCGCTCGTGTCTGCAGGTGATTCGTTTAATTCCTGGTTTGGGGGGACGACCGGGTTTGCGCTTGGGATATTGTTCTTCAACAATTTCTCTTGGTTCTTCGGTTATTTGGGCGGTCAGCCGCAACTAACCGCGCGATTTATGGCATTGAAAAACGAAACAGAAGCCAAACAGGCAAGAAATGTTGCGATCAGCTGGACGGTTTTGGCTTATATCGGAGCTTTTCTGATCGGGCTTGCCGCAATCGCCATGTACAGCCAGGGTACATTTGTGGATGTGGAAACCATTCTGCCGCAAATGATCCTTGACCTGATGCCACCATGGATAGCAGGCTTGTTACTAGCCGGCATTTTGGCCGCAATCATTACGACAGCCAATTCACAATTAATGGTTCTCACCAGCGCTGTCAGTGAGGACATCATCCATAAAGCTCTCGGCATGCGGCTGACAGACAGCCAACTTTTACTCGTATCCCGAATCACAATTCTCGTATCGGGTGTGATCGGCATGGTCATCGCCCTGACGTCGGAATCACTGGTCTATCTGATTGTCAGCTGGGCATGGGCCGGGGTAGGTGGTACATTGTCACCGGCCATCCTGATGACATTTTTCTGGAAACGTTATTCAAGTACAGGGGTGATTGCAACCATCCTATCCGGTTTTGTCTTTACCGTATTATGGATCAGCACACCGCTTGACAGCATCATTACATCCAAATTCTCAACATTCTTTATCGCAGCATTCTTCGGGATTCTGTTCAGTCTGATGTTTCCGGATAAGAAAAATAAAAAAACGGCTGTCTGATTTAGACGACCTTTTTCAGAATTCATTTCGATTATAAATGAAATATTCGGTAACGATAAATTAGAAAACATTCTCTTTACACTTTATTGATCGTTGCTGTAGCAACGATCAATAAAGGAAAAAAAAACTTGTTTTCCGACCATTCATGCGCTTTTTAATTGATACTTTTTCTAAATCGATAAACATTAATGGAATAAACCAGCATCCTTGGACTTTTTCATCAGCTTGTCAGTATATTTATTAACCACATTTTTTAACAAGATACCGAATAACAGGAAGCCGAGTCCAAATAAACCCAGAATAGCCATATCGTATATTGCTGATTTCCATATAATGCCCCCGACTGCTTCGCGCATTAAATCAATGGCATAAGTGAACGGAAGGAATGGATTGATTGCCTGGAAAAGTTCAGGAAGCAAGACAACCGGATATGTGCCGCCCGCACCGGCAATTTGCAGAACAAGCAGGACAATGACCATTGCTTTTCCAACATCGCCAAAAAGTGAAACAAGTGTGAAGATAATCATCATAAACACCAAACTAATCAGCAGGCCGAATATCACAAACCAGACAGGATGCGCCATGTAAGCATCAACAATAAACCAATCACCCAGCGTCACAACAAGTGTCTGCAGTAATCCAATTGTAAGGAACGTAAATAACTTTCCGATATAACGCTCCCTGCCGGTTAGGTCTTCCCCACCATGAATATCTGCGGCCAATAGGGAAATCAGCAGCAAGCCACCGACCCATATAGCCAAAACAGTATAGAATGGGGTCATCCCGGAACCATAGTTCGGAATTGGAAAAAGCTCATTCTTGCTCAGCTTGACCGGCTCCTCAAAAAAGTTCCGTTCTGCCTCAGGGTCGTTCTGTAATAATTCAATAATTTCATTGATATCTGTTTCACCCTGGATATCACGAATTTTACCAGCAAGTTCGTTGATTTTACTATTCACGTACGGATATTCGTCAAGAATTGTATTCAGCATGTCCTGCCCCTCACCAATATGATTTTCGGTATTTGACAGGACTTGCCTCACCTCCGGAATTGTTGACTTGATTTCTGATAAAGTCCCTTTTGCATCAGATAGTGTCTGTTGCGCATTGTTGATTTTCTGTTTGACTATTGGCTCAATATTTTCTTTATAATCTTTTAGGAAATCTCCTATTCTGTTTGCCGTATTGCCGGATAATTCTTCTAAATCGGTGATAACGGAATCGATTTCCTGATTTTTATCCTCAATAAACGTTGTGATATTTTGACCATTCTTCTGCGCTTCTTCAAGGGCTCCACGCAGTTTGCTCAATCGTTCCATTGCATTATCAATGACCTGATTCTGATTAGCACTGCTATTTGGGCTGTTGTTCTGATTATTGTTTTCCTGACCGGTTGAACCCTCATCACTATTCTGATCATTGCCATGTTCACCGCCACCGGTCTGTTGCTCCTGATTCATTTCCTTCACCTGCTTCAACTTTGCCTCTATTTCACCGATGCGGCTGGTTGCATCCTCCAATGAACTGTCAATGCTCTGCTGCAGTTCTTGCCCCTTATTGAAATCAATGTTCACATTCTGGGCATCTTTAAGCAGTTTGTTGATGTCTTCAGCAGTGCCTTGTGCTTTTTTCAAATCCTCCTCCATTTTCGGTGCCATTTCATTTAAGCGGCCTTCAGCTTTTGACATTAAGTCAGCTGTTTCATTAACCGTTTGAATGCCTTCATTAGTTGTACGCTCAGCTTCAGGAAGCATGTTTTGCGCTTTATTGATGATAGATTGCGCATCTTTTGTATCCTGCAGGCCATTTGAAACCAAATCATGAATTTCCGGTAATTTTTTTTCCATCGTAAAAACATAATCCTCAAATTTTTTAATGTCAGGCAGCTTTTGATTCAGTTCTACACCAATTTCATCAAACATATCAAAAATAACGCCATTTACTGTGGAAATAAAGTTGCTGCTGATCTGCTCCACAATCGTACTGGCACCCTTATCTGTTATTTTCGGGGATATGGCATTGATTTTTTCATTTACATAGTATTCCATTTTGCTTTTTTTTGGATTATCTGTGATTACCGTTGACAGGTTATCGGAGAAATCCTCCGGTATGACAATGACAGCAAAATAATCGCCATATTTTAAACTTTCCATTGCCTTTTCACGGTTTGTAAAATGCCAATCCATTGAATCATTGTTTTTAAGTGTATTGACAAGGTCGTTACCAGCATTGATTTTTTCGTCCCTGATCTGCCCGCCTGCATCTTTATTCACAACACCGATTGGAATTTGATCGGTCTGACCATATGGGTCCCAGGAAGCCTTTATGTTAAACCATGCATATAATGATGGCAATATAATAAGCCCCCCAATCAACATAGCTGCAACCCAATTACGTGTTATATTCCTCATATCTTTTGAGTAAATTTTCCAGCCATTCTTCATGTATATACCTTCTTTATCATTTTGACAGTTTGGGGATTAATCACTTTTCCATATTTAAACATTTTAGCACTCATCATGTTGAAAACAAAATCGAAAGAAAAACCTTAGCGTTTCCTCATTAGTAGTATACTTGTTTTCAACAAATATTTGCCACAAAAACTAAAGGTCTTTAATGAGGTCTGTTTATAAGTTGTTTGATCGTCGATATATGATCTGGCAATAATTCGGCTTGCCCAAAGCGGAGCTGATATTATGGTTCAGCATAATTGGCTGGAACAACCACCTGGCATAAAAAATGCTAGAAAATTAACGAAGAACAAACAAAAAGGCTGACTTTAAAGGTTATTCCGAAAAATAGCCCTAAGTAAGCTTCAAGTAATCCCCACCTGTATTCAGATCGTCCTGCGATTAATAAGTTGCCTTGCCTTTCCGTGCCAACACAAAAAGCGCCCTTTCCACTACTCCGAAAAGTAACGAAAAGAGGACTCCTTGCCTTCCAGTATATACGATTGAAACCGTGCGCTTTTCCAGTTGGATTTCCCGGAAGATTCCGCTTTTAAGGGCGCGGCATGACGGTGATTAAGTGCGCTCGGAGGGACTCGAACCCCCGACTCCTGGTACCGGAAACCAGTGCTCTATCCAACTGAGCTACGAGCGCATATGACGATTGTTCATTTTAGACACAATTGATATTATAATACGTAAATCGTGAATAGACAAGTGTTTTATCAGAAGACAATATTTTCTGATTACAACATTTACGGATACAAATCCGAATAAAATCTTTATTATACATAAACAGGTAACTTTTATGAATCATTTTCAGTAACAGGTTTTATCTTCAACCTTTTAAGGGTATGATGGTAGATGGTAAATAATATAATAACAACTTTATTAGTTGTCACTGCGTTATAAAGGACGTGTCAATCCAGACGTTTTTGTTTGACCTTTTTTGACCTATTCGTTATGATAGGAATATCCACTATATGGGTAAATTTGAAATGAAATGAGGAGGATGAACATATGAATTTAATACCGACAGTTATTGAACAGACGAACCGTGGAGAACGCGCATATGATATCTATTCACGTTTATTGAAAGATCGTATTATTATGCTTGGAAGTGCCATTGACGACAATGTATCCAACTCGATTGTTGCACAGCTCTTATTCCTGGAAGCAGAGGATTCAGACAAGGATATTTCGCTGTACATCAACTCACCAGGTGGTTCCATCACAGCCGGTATGGCTATTTATGATACCATGCAATTCATTAAGTCAGATGTTTCCACGATTTGCACAGGTATGGCGGCATCTATGGGCTCCTTCCTGCTGGCAGCTGGTGAAAAAGGCAAACGGTATGCCCTGCCAAACAGCGAAATTATGATTCACCAGCCACTGGGCGGTACTCAAGGTCAAGCAACCGATATTGAAATTCATGCGCGCCGCATCATCCAGATCAAGGAAAAAATGAACAGAATTCTTTCCGAACGTACTGGACAGCCTATGGAGGTTATTGAGCGTGACACAGACCGTGATAACTTCATGTCCGCTGAAAAATCAGTTGAATACGGTCTGATTGACAGAGTTCTGGAACGAAATACAGATAAAAAATGAATAAAAGATAACGCTTAAAGGCTGCATCGAATACGGTGCAGCCTTTTATATTTTCACTCATACATATACATTCATTCACTTTCCATCCGAAACAAATTCGATCAGCTCATGAAGTGCCGTTTCCTCATCTTCACCATCTGCAATCATTTGAATGGTCTCACCCGGTGAAATGGCCAGACTCATCAGCCCCATAATACTTTTAGCGTTCACCCGCTTGCCATCTTTTTCGAGAAATAAATGTGCAGTATACTCATTTGCCTCCTGTACGAACTGCGCTGCTGGTCTTGACTGGAGACCTGTATCAAGCTCAACTTTTACCGATTTCTCAACCAACCATCTCACACTCCTTAACGTTTTATTTGTAACCGTTTTCATCATTTTCCTAAAACAGCAGTGGGATGAACCCACTTGCTGTCGCTACTATTTCATCATATATAGAGTATACCATATTGAATGCCTACTCATGTTGCAAAATGAACCCGTCTTCACGCAATTTTTCGGCGAATGCATCAATTTTTTTCAGCCGATGATTGACGCCGGATTTGGATATTTTCCCGCTGGATAAATGTTCGCCCAGGTCTTTTAAGGAAATATCCTGATGTTGGACCCTTAACGCTGCAACTTCCTGTAATTTCTCCGGAAGTGCCTCAAGCCCGACCGTTTCCTTAATCAATTTAATATTTTCAATCTGACGAAATGCCGCACCGATTGTCTTGTTCAAATTGGCTGTTTCACAGTTGACAAGCCGGTTGACTGAATTACGCATATCCCGGACAATCCGAACATCTTCAAATTTGAATAAAGCGTTATGTGCGCCAATAGCATTTAAAAAGTCAGTGATTTTTTCCGCTTCCTTCAAATAAGTGATATATCCGGTTTTCCGTTCCAATTTTCTCGCTCGGAGATCAAATTCGTTCAGCAATTCACACAAAGAATCATTATGTTCCTGATACGAATTGAAAATTTCCAAATGATAAGACGATGTTTCTGGGTTGTTGATGGATCCGCCAGCCAAAAAGGCACCTCTTAAGTATGACCGTTTACAGCAGTCTTTTGCGTAATACTGATCAGGGATTGTTCGAATTAAAGTATATGAATCCTCGATAATGCCTAAATCAGTGAGTAATGTCTGTACGTCCTGTTTCATCCGCACTATATAGACATTATTTTTTTTCAGCTTCATTTTCTTTCTGACAAGCAATTCAATCGATACGTCATAAAGTGATTTGATTAATGTGTATATGCGGCGGGCAATAGCTGCGTTTTCCGTCTGGACATCCAACGTGTACCTATTTCCGGACATATTGACGACGCCATTCATCCGGATCAATGCAGACAGTTCAGCATATTGACAGCATGAATTCAATTCAATGCCTGTCAATTCTTTTTTTATTTCCGATGCAAATGACACTTCTGACACCTCCTGAGCTCAGCCGTCAAATGCAGATCTATTCCTTATCAATCAGCGAATACAGCAGTTTGGCTATTTTCTGTGTATCGTGACGTAACGTCGTTCGTGATGGGTCGATTATATCCCCTTCAATAATCTGCAGTCCCATTTCAAGCAAACGATCCGTATCATAAATAACCGGTGTTGCATTTTCTTCAGCATATACTTGACGAACGTGTTTACTAATCGGTTCGTTATGGACAACAACTGAATCAATACACGCTTCACCGATGTGCCTGCGAATCGCCTGCACGTGATCTGCTGCGGTGTATCCGGTCGTTTCCCCCGCCTGGGTCATCACGTTGCAGACATAAACAACGTTGGCTTTGGTATTGCTGAGCGCCACATCAATTTGCGGAATGATCATGTTTGGTAAAATACTCGTATATAAACTTCCGGGTGCTACCACGATCAGATCTGCATGCTGGATCGCGTTTACCGCATCCGGAAGCGGTTGAACCGGTTGCGGACGTAAATAAACTCTTTCTACTTTTTTGTTTGCAAGCGGGATATTGGACTCACCCGAAACAATCGTTCCATCTGCCATCTCCGCATGCAGGGACATGCTCTCATTCGATATTGGGTAAATGTTTCCTTTAACGTTCAGAACGCGTGATATTTCCTGTATACCGGTAAAAAAGTTCCCGGTAACAGATGTCATAGCCGCGAGCAACAGGTTGCCCATCGAGTGACCGGACAGGCTGTTGCCGACTGTAAACCGGTGCTGAAATAATTCCAGCAGCATCGGCTCAGCATCCGACAATGCCGCAATCACATTTCGTATGTCGCCTGGCGCCGGAATAGACATTTCATCCCTAAGTCGTCCTGTACTGCCGCCGTCATCTGCTACTGTGACAAGTGCAGTCAAGTCAATCGGCAAATTTTTCAGCCCGCGCAAAAGCACCGGCATACCCGTACCACCGCCTATGACGACGACACTTGGTTGTTTCTCACTTCCCATATTAATGACCCTTTCTTTTATCAATGTCGCGGTGGCTGACATGTGTAATGTAATGTGTTGACAGCTGTTTGGCGAAATACTCAGCAATAGCAACAGAGCGATGCTGGCCGCCGGTACATCCAATCCCTACAACCAGCTGTGACTTGCCTTCTTTTTTATATTGGGGAAGCATGAACTGTAAAAGATCCAAGACCTTGTCATTAAATTTTTGGGTGTCCGACCATTTGAAAACATAGGACGATACTTCTGAATTAAGGCCGGTCAATGGCTGCATATGTGGAACATAATGCGGGTTTGGCAAAAACCGGACATCAAACAACAGATCAGCATCAATCGGGATCCCATATTTATAGCCAAACGAAACCATGTGAACCGAAAAGATGTCCTGTGTGTCTTCTGTATATGCTTTCAGGATTTTTTCCCGCAATGCCCTCGGCTTCAAATTGGTCGTATCAATAATTCGCTGCGCTCTGCCTCTCAATTCATCCAGGATTTTCCGCTCCTGCTGAATACCGTTCAACGGCAAGCCTTCAGTTGCCAATGGATGCGTGCGCCTTGTTTCTTTGTAACGTGTCACAAGTTCTTCGTCTTTGGCATCAAGAAAAAGGATATGTTCATTGAGCCAATCCTCTTCACCTAATATATCCAACGCTTCGAAAAGCGAGTCAAAAAACTCCCTGCCACGCAAATCCATGACAAGCGCCACATTTTTAATATTATTCCGCGAATCTCTCATGAGCTCCAAAAATTTTGGCAATAATGCGGGTGGCAAATTATCAACACAGTAATAGCCGAGATCTTCAAAACTTTGAATGGCCACTGTCTTCCCCGCCCCTGACATTCCGGTAATAATCACCAGCTTTGTTTCCTGTTCATTGTTTGACACGATACATTTCTCCTCTTCAGGGGCCTGGTGGATCCAGACGATAATGAATCAAATCGTAGTCTTCAGTATATGAAAACGACCCGTATAGCGTTTTATTGGAACCCAGGACATGGTCGAAAATTTTCCTGTCCCCTTCAGCCATTGGCAAGTTGCTTATAGCGTCGTGTGTGACCCATTGCAGTTCACCTTCACGGCAGTAATCCGCTAATGTTCCGGTGAACGAACGGCTAATAAACGTGAACATCATCCATTCCTGTACAATTGTCTCTCCACTATAGACCAGGAACGTAAAAGTGCCAGCGAGTTCCGGATCTGTCAGTTCCAGTTCGGTTTCTTCCCGGTATTCACGGACCACAGATTCTTTAATGGATTCTCCTTGCTCCATCTTACCCCCGGGAATCGCATACCAGCCGCGGCGTGGTTTTTTCAGCAATAAAACTTTATCATCGTTTAACAATATGCAATTCGTTACACGTTGCATTCTTATGTCACTTCTTTCTCTAAAAAACCATGACGCTTCTTCCATTATACACTGAATTCGATCCAGCCAACAACCATATAAATTGACGGTTGTTCGACATAATAGGACAAAGCGTCTGAATCCCTGTCCCAATTTGAACAAAAAAATACAGGTGAACGCATCACCTGCAAAGAACTAATTTATTATTAAAAGGGGGTCAATTAGTTAATTATAGTATACCCCATTAATGTTTCGTACGTGTTACAACGGCGTTAAAAAGTAATGACTTTTTGTGAAGTTGAGCTTACAAACCTGTCATGTCAGGACTGGGTCGCTTTCAACTCTTCATGAAGATCCTCAAGATACTTTTGTGCAGTTTCGGCAGCAATGCTTCCATCTCCGGTTGCTGTCACAATTTGGCGAAGGGATTTCTCACGGATATCCCCTGCCGCAAAAATGCCCGGGACCTGAGTTTCCATATTTTCATCTGTCGTAATATAGCCTTCATCATTCGTGATCCCGAGTGATTTGAATGGCTCATTCAGCGGCAGCATGCCAATATAAATGAACACGCCATCAATCGGATGCTCGTATTCTTCACCGGTTTTATTGTTGTATAATGAAATCGCACTGACTTTACCATCTGGACCATTAATGGTCTTCGCTTCCGTGTTCCAGATGAAATCAATTTTATCGTTATCAAAAGCACGGTCCTGCAGAATTTTCTGCGCACGCAATTCATCACGACGGTGCACAATCGTGACTTTATCAGCAAAGCGCGTCAAATACATACCTTCTTCTACGGCAGAGTCTCCACCACCGATGACAACAAGATTTTTCTCTTTAAAGAAAGCACCATCACATACAGCACAATATGAAACGCCTCGTCCGCCCAGTTCTTCTTCGCCAGGAACGCCAAGTTTCTTATACTGAGCACCGGTTGTGATAATCAGTGCGCGTGTGTGATACTGTTTTTTTCCTGCATCGATTGTTTTGTAGTCACCATGATCCTCCACGCTTTTGATGTCGCCATAAGCGTATTCAGCACCAAACTTCTTTGCATGTTCAAACATTTTATTGGATAAATCCGGACCCAATATGTGCTCATAACCGGGGTAGTTTTCCACATCTTCAGTGTTGGCCACCTGACCACCCGGGATGCCGCGTTCAATCATCAGTGTATCGAGATTGGCACGAGATGCGTAGACCGCTGCGGTCATGCCGGCAGGGCCTGCACCAGCAATAATCACATCATACATACGTTCTTCGGCCATATTATCAGCCCTTTCTCAACTATTATCTTCAAACCACATTCATCGTATTAAAGACTCAAGGATTCGTCTACTTTTATGCTCAACGTTTGCAGGCAGGATTCAGCTTGTTTTCCACGGACCTTCTTCGTCTGCCAACACCGGATGTTTCCGGCATCCTTCTTCCCATAATGAAAGAGCTTTCGATGGTCTTCCAAGCTTATAGGCTGAGATGCTGTACCATTTATAATAAGCCAAGTGATTTTTCACCTGCTGTTTAGCCAATTTGCCAAACCGCATATACGCCTGCTCATATTTACCAGTTGCCGCCAGCGTCACAGCTATTCGTAATTTCTGCTGTTCATGAATCGGATATACATTTAGTAATCCCTTAATGTGTCTTTCATATTCCGCTTTCCGTCCTGTTTCATAATAAAACAAGGCCAGATTGGTGTGACTGTGCAGTGAACCAGGCTGCTCCTCCAGTAAATCCAGCTCCATTTTGATTGCCTCATCAGGGGAACCGGAGAAAAACAAGGCATATGTATAATCGTGCCTGACCAATTGAAGATCCGGGAATAACATCATCATTTCGTCAAGCAGCCCGAGTGCTTTTTCCCATTCCTTGTTTTCCAAATGATGAAAAACCATGTCCTGGTAAATAATCAATTCATCTTCTTCATCAAATTCCCATTCATTGCCTTCTTCTTTATCACTATGCATTAAATCCAGCAGATGTTCAGCATCTTCGCGAAAATCGCCATCTTCCTGCTTATTAAGATACATTTCGGCATATTTTTTGGCGTCGCTTAATAGACCTAAATGGGCGTAATTATTTGCAAGCAGGTAGTAACAATCGGTGTATTGTTCAGCAGTTGCCTGCAGCACTTCATTCAGCAGCTGATTGGCAGCATGATAAGCCCCAATTTCGGTGTAAACAATTGACATCTGACACTGGTATAACGGATTGTCCGGTACTGCTTCAATCGCCTTACGCAGCCACTTGATAGCGACATCAAATTTATTTTTTTCAAACGCTTCGACACCTTTTGTGAAATAAAAATCACCGTCCGGAATATAGGGGATAATATTCTCCTTTTTTCCTTGCACATTATTGTCTGATTGTAGCATACATCATCCCCCTTTATTGTCGAATCTCATCGAACAAAAGTATATCATAATTGTTGAAAGAATTATACACGGAATTGATAAAATAAGAAACGGTTCAAGCTGCCTGGGCCCAATTTTGGGGGAGGGGGCCTCCTTGTGGGTTGATGTTGGTGCCTTGACCGTTGATGTTGGTGCCTTGACCGTTGATGTTGGTGCCTTGACCGTTGATGTTGGTGCCTTGACCGTTGATGTTGGCGCTTTGACCGTTGATGTTGGCGTCTTGACCGTTGATGTTGGCGTCTTGACCGTTGATGTTGGTGCCTTGACCGTTGATGTTGGTGCCTTGACCGTTGATGTTGGTGCCTTGACCGTTGATGTTGGTGCCTTGACCGTTGATGTTGGCGCTTTGACCGTTGATGTTGGTGCCTTGACCGTTGATGTTGGTGCCTTGACCGTTGATGTTGGCGTCTTGACCGTTGATGTTGGCGTCTTGACCGTTGATGTTGGTGCCTTGACCGTTGATGTTGGTGCCTTGACCGTTGATGTTGGTGCCTTGACCGTTGATGTTGGCGTCTTGACCGTTGATGTTGGCGTCTTGACCGTTGATGTTGGCGTCTTGACCGTTGATGTTGGCGTCTTGACCGTTGATGTTGGCGTCTTGACCGTTGATGTTGGCGTCTTGACCGTTGATGTTGGGGGAACAAAATGAGTTCCGCCAACATCGCCACATCAATGAAAAAAGGGCGAGAGGCTGCAAAAACTGCGTCTCTCGCGCCTGATTTACTTCATCGGATTCACGGCTTCATACAGTAATTGATCAAGCTCTTCGGTATAGCGCTGTTTCTGCTGGTCACTCCACTGCAGAACCTGTGCCATATAGTCGATCACATGATCTTTATGGGCTCTGACAAATTCAATATCGAAAAACAGTGCCCCAGTCCGCCGTACAAAAAAGTCGACCGGCTTGTACGTCATTTCATGCTTCAGGGCGTAAGTCAATTCTGCAAACACAATCGGTTCAATGCCTACTTCTTCTGCGCGTGTTTTTTCGCTCTGATACAATTCAAAAATCTGGTCAATATTGGCGCCATACTTTTGAATGAGAAATGTAGCCGTTTCTTCGGCAATGCCTAAGCCAGCAGCTTCAGCTATTTTTTGTTCCTTAAACCGCTGAAATCCGTTTGAACCGCCTACTTCCCCGCCGGAAATCGGCAAATGCTCTGTATCTGAATCAGAATATAAAATACCTTCTTCTTCTTTCAACTGTTTCACAACCGTGTCCACAGCATTCTCAGCCATTTTTCGGTATCCGGTCAGTTTCCCACCAGCCATGGAAATGAGACCTGAATCTGAAATAAATACTTCATCTTTCCTTGAGATTTCATCAGGATCGTCCTGGCCTTCTTCTGCAATTAACGGACGCAATCCAGCATAGCTTGAATCAACATCATCTTTTGTCATATCAAGTGACGGAAACATATAGTTGATCGCATCCAACAAGTAATCACGGTCATCTTCAGTCATTTGCGGATGGGCAATGTCTCCTTGATAACTTGTATCCGTCGTCCCTACATACGTTTTTTTATTTCGTGGAATGGCAAAAATCATCCGGCCGTCCGGTGCATCAAAATAAATTGCCTGCTGCAGTGGGAAGCGTTCTTTCTGAAATATCAGGTGAACACCTTTCGTCAACTGAAGTGTTTTGCCTTTTTTGGAACCATCGACTTCCCGCAGATCGTCCACCCATGGTCCGCCTGCGTTAACAATTTTTTTCGCGTAGATATGATGCTGTTCACCTGTGATTTGGTCTTCCACGACAGCACCGCATATCTTGCCGCCATCATAAATGAAATCAGTGACTTTCGCATAATTGACCGCGTGGGCACCCTTCTCGACCGCTTTTTTCATAACCTCAATCGTCAGTCGGGCATCATCTGTTTTGTACTCAACATAGAAACCCGCCCCTTTCAAATTGTTCCGTTTAACAAGCGGTTCTTTTTCAAGAGCTTCCTGGGGTTTTAGCATTTCCCTGCGTTCCGATTTTTTAACCCGTGCCAAAAAATCGTAAACGCGCAGGCCAACATTTGTTGTGAATGGACCAAACGTTCCGCCTTTATAAAATGGAAGCATCATCCACTCGGGTGTGGTGACATGCGGCCCGTTTTCGTAAACGATCGCCCGTTCCTGCCCGATTTCTGCAACCATCTTTACTTCAAATTGCTGTAAATAACGGAGCCCGCCGTGCACCAATTTGGTTGAACGACTTGATGTACCAGCTGCAAAATCCTGCATTTCCACAACAGCGGTATTCATCCCGCGTGTAGCCGAATCCAGTGCAATACCTGATCCGGTAATCCCGCCACCAATGACGAGCACATCATGTGGCTGTTGCTCGATTTGCTGAAAAATGGTATCCCGCTGAAGACTTGAAAATACTGCCATATTCATTCACTCCTTGTCGTCTGTATCTATTAATAAACTGATAACTGCTATTCCATATATTCCCGAAAAAAAGAAACCGCAAAACAGACTAATGAAAAGATATCATCAGTTATTTGCGGTTTCTCCACTTCTCCGGCACATTTATTAACTTGCCACTATCATATCACACTTACTTGCATGGTGTATAGTGATTGACTGCGGTATTAACCGAATTCTTTCTCAACAGCAGCGGCAACGCTTTCCTTATCTTTATCCATGCCGGATTCAACCGCCGCAACATAGGAACCTTCCACCAAGGGCGCTTCCATGACTTTGACATCTTCTGCTTGTGACATCTCCACAGCCATTTCCGCATTCATTTTGGCACTGCCAATATCATAAAACACGACGGCACCCTGGCCTTCATTGGCACGGTTGATTGCCTGCTGGATCTTATCTATACTTGTTCCGATTTCATTTTCATCTGTTCCACCGGCAGCCTCAATTGGGACATCTTTGATCACTTGGCGGATCATATCTTGAATGCCTTCCGCAACTTTTGGGCTGTGGGAAATGAGCACGACACCAACATAGGACATATTAGGACTTCCCTCCAATAACATCGGCTAATGCCTTGAAAATGTAACATGAGGAAGCAGAACCCGGATCGATGTGGCCGTCTGACCGTTCTTTAAAATAGGCTGCCCGGCCTTTCGTTGCTGTCATAGTCTTTGTCTGTTCCATCGCATTCTTTGCCTCTTCTGCGATTTTTTCGCCATCGAAATCCGCTTGCCGACTGAAAAAGTCCGCCATCGGTGACCATACATCAACAAGGGTTTTTTCGCCTTCTATTGCTTTCCCCCGTTGTTTAATGCCATTCACAGCTTCTTTCAGACCGGTTGTAAACGTTGCGTAATCAACCGGGTCATTTCCTTTAACCGCTGTGGATAACTTCAAAAACGCCGTGCCGAATAACGGGCCTGATGCACCGCCAATTTTGGACATGAGGGTCATGGCCGTATCTTTTAATACATCCGCACTGCTCGTATAATTCCCATCAGCAATTTTTGCAGCAGCTTCCTGAAAGCCACGGGCCACATTAATGCCGTGGTCGCCGTCACCGATTGCCTGGTCAAGCGTTGTAAGATAGTCTTTATTCGTCTGGATTGTTTCGTTTGATTTATCTATCCATGCCACAACATCCTGTACCGTTAATGCCATGTTCAAAACCCCTTTCTCAGCTGCGAAAAGCAGGTGCCTGTGATGGTTCATTCAAAAGTGTTTTTAATTCATCATCCAGCTTTAATAAGGTGACCGAACAACCGGTCATTTCCAATGATGTCATGTACTCGCCGACAAATGTAGTGTAAACGGTAATGCCCTTTTCAGCCAGGATTGCTTGTACTTGTTTGTTGACAATATACAATTCCATTTCCGGAGTGGACCCTAATCCATTGATCATAACGGCTACATCACCGCCAGTGAAATCAAAATCATCCAGGATCCTGTCGGTCAGCTCTTTCGCAATGTCATCCGCTGTGGTGATGGATTTGCGTTCGATCCCTGACTCTCCATGAATCCCGATCCCGATTTCCATTTCGTTTTCACCTAATTGAAAACTTGGTGTTCCAGCGGCGGGTACGGTACACGGCGTGAGGGCCATGCCCATGGACCGGACGTTCTCAACCACTTTTTCTGCAGCTGCCTTCACTTCCTTAAGGGTTCCGCCCTGTTCAGCTTTTGCTCCGGCCACTTTATGGACCAAAACAGTTCCGGCAATCCCTCGTCGTGACGATTCTTCATCCACTGCTACATCATCGTTTACGACCACTTTTTCCACGTCAATGCCTTCTGCTTCAGCAAGTTCCGCTGCCATTTCAAAATTCAGGACATCACCTGTGTAATTTTTAATGACTAAACATACACCTGCGCCTCCATCGACAGCTTTGATCGCTTCAAAAATCTGGTCAGGCGTCGGGGATGTGAATACTTCTCCGGCAACCGCAGCATCTAACATGCCTTTTCCGACATAACCGGCGTGGGCAGGTTCATGGCCGCTTCCCCCGCCGCTGACAATTGCAACTTTATTCTTGATCGGGGCGTTACTTTTCGCGATCACCGTCGTCCCAGGTAACTGTTGCAATTCATCGGGATGTGCAGCAATCAAACCTGCCGCCATATCCTGTACAACTTCATTTGGATCATTGATAATCTTTTTCAAATCCACTACCCTCCTTATCGTCCTGTTTGGTTAAATCAAAGGGGCGATCAGTTCTTACCTTCTCTTATTGATCTCCCCTGAGAAAAACTTATTTAAACACTCTCGCTGCCTCGACAGCTTTTTTCCAGCCGGCATAAAGTTCGTCACGTTTTTCTTCTGCCATATCGCTGTTAAATGTATGTTCATTTTGCCACTGTTCAGCAATCTCATTCTTATCTTTCCAATAACCTACTGCCAGCCCGGCAAGATAAGCTGCGCCCAGAGCCGTTGTTTCCTGAACGACAGGCCGCTCGACAGGGACGCCGACCATATCACTCTGGAACTGCATCAGAAAGTCATTTTTAACGGCACCACCATCAACGCGCAGTGTTTTTAATTCGATGCCGGAATCTTCTATCATAGCATCCAGGACGTCTTTTGACTGGTAGGCGAGTGATTCGAGAGTTGCCCGGATCATATGCTCTCTGGATGTACCGCGTGTAATGCCGAAGAAAGCACCGCGTGCGTCACTATCCCAATATGGTGTTCCAAGCCCGACAAATGCCGGTACCATATACACTCCATCTGTTGAGTCCACCGCTGTGGCATAGTCTTCACTCTGTGGTGAATTTTCGATGATCTTCAACCCATCACGCAGCCATTGAATCGCCGATCCGGATACAAAGATACTGCCTTCCAGCGCGTATTCCACTTTGCCATCGACACCCCATGCCAGCGTGGTAAGCAGGCCATTTTCAGATACGACGCCTTCTTCACCTGTATTCATCAACATGAAGTTACCGGTTCCGTACGTGTTTTTCGCCATACCTCTTTCAAAACAAGCTTGGCCAAATAGCGCCGCCTGCTGGTCTCCAGCAATACCGGCTATTGGGACTTCATGACCGAAGAAATGGTAATCAACGGTATTCGCATAAACTTCGGAAGACTGCTTGACTTCGGGCAGCATACTTTTCGGTACACCCAGTATGTCCAACAATTCATCATCCCATTTAAGATCGTAAATATTGAACATTAAGGTTCTGGCAGCATTGGAATAATCCGTGATATGTGTTTTGCCTCCGGAAAGCTTGTAAACAAGCCATGTGTCCATTGTACCGAATAACAATTCATCATTATCAGCTTTTTCCCGGGCACCCTCAATATTATCAAGAATCCATTTGACTTTGGTACCGGAGAAATACGGATCAATCAACAATCCGGTTTTGTCGCGAATAACCTCTTCATAGCCCTGTTCCCTTAATTCTTTACAAATGCCGTCTGTCTGGCGTGATTGCCAAACAACCGCCCTGTAAATAGGTTTCCCGGTATTTTTGTCCCAAATAACGGTTGTTTCACGCTGGTTGGTAATACCGATCCCGGCAACTTGCGATGGATCGACATCTGACTTGCGCAGCACTTCTGAGATACAAGCGAGTACAGACGTCCAAATTTCATTCGCGTCGTGTTCCACCCAGCTTGGATGATCGAAAAATTGCTCGAATTCCTTTTGCGCCGTTTCCACGATTTCACCTTTGTGATTGAAAAGAATCGCCCGTGAACTTGTGGTCCCTTGGTCTAATGACAAAATAAAAGTTTCACTCATTATGTTCTCCTCCTTAAAAATGCTTGTTTAGTCTATACGGTTTTATCCGCTGCTTTAGTCTGCTGCTGTTTTTGCTTTCTTCAACTCCGAACTTGCAGCGCCAATTAAAATAATGGCCACTACAACACTTAATACCCAAAATAGCACAGAATATTCACCTAGGAAAAACGCATTGTAAAAAACCGCACCATAAACGCCTCCTAAAATCGGGCCAACAATAGGGATCCAGGAGTAGCCCCATCCTGACCCGCCTTTACGGGGAATCGGCAGCAGCGCATGTGCAATTCTCGGGCCAAGGTCACGGGCAGGGTTGATGGCATAACCGGTCGTACCACCCAATGACATTCCAATCGCAACAATCAGCAGTCCGACAACCACTGGATTCAGTCCTTCAGAAAACTCATTTGCCCCGATAAACATAAGTCCCAATAAAAGGACAAATGTGCCAATCATTTCACTGACCAGATTGGAAAAGGGACTGAGTATGGCCGGGGTTGTGGAAAATACATCCCGTTGTGCCACTTGATCATCCGTTTCTTTCCAGTGTGGCAAGTAATTAAAGAACACAATCACCGCCCCAATAAAAGCACCAATTACTTGAGCGCTTATATACATCGGAACTTTTGCCCACGGAAATTCGCCCGCTGCGGCAAATCCAAGGGTTACTGCGGGGTTAATATGAGCATCAGTAACTACACCGGCTGCATATACCCCCATTGTAACACCAAGACCCCAGCCAATAGTAATCATCACCCAGCCAGTGCCTTCTGATTTTGTTTTCTTCAGGACAACGCCCGCAACGACACCGCCCCCTAATATAATCAGTACCATCGTACCAATCAGTTCCGCTAAAAACTCGGTCATTTTAACACTCCCTTAACAGTAATACAATCTCTTAAACAAGTTATGACCGCACATTATGACGGCAAAAAACCCACACTGCAATAGTCGTACTTGTCCCGAAAGTACTATTGCAGCGTGGGTCTCCATGTCTCCACCACGTTCTTAACTTGTTGACTATTACTTTACCACACAGTTGTAAACGCTGTCAACAGTTTTTCATAAGTCCTTTTTCATAAAATAGTCCTAACTTCTCACCAAACCGTGCGGGTCAATAACAAATTTTTTCGATACGCCGCCATCGAACTGTTTATAACCCTCAGGCGCCTCGTCAAGTGAAATGAGTGTCGCGTTGACTGCCTTGGCGATATTCGCTTTGCCGCTTAAAATCGCCTTCATTAAATCCCGGTGATATTTCATAACCGGCGTTTGGCCCGTTACAAATGTATGGGCCTTCGCAAACCCCAGCCCGAAACGGATTTTCAGTGTTCCCTCTTTCGCATCAGCATCCTCAGCACCTGGGTCTCCGGTTACATAAAGACCAGGAATACCCAGACGTCCGCCAGCTCTGGTTGCACCCATAATCGAATTCAGTACCGTAGCGGGGGCTTCACCACCATTTTCACCATGACCGCTTGCCTCAAACCCAACCGCATCAATGGCACAGTCTACTTCCGGAACCCCCAGAATTTGCTCAAGCTGTTCACCCAGATCATCATGCTCACGTAAATTGACGGTTTCACAGCCGAAGCTTCTCGCCTGTGCTAAACGTTCTTCAATCATATCCCCGACAATGACAACTGATGCTCCAAGGAGTTGTGCTGAATGCGCAGCTGCTAACCCTACCGGCCCGGCACCAGCAACATAAACAGTTGACCCCGTCTTAACACCGGCACTGACTGCTCCGTGATAACCGGTTGGAAAAATATCCGACAGCATGGTTAAGTCAAGAATTTTATCCATCGCCTGGTCTTTATCGGGAAATTTCAACAGCTGAAAGTCCGCATATGGCACCATCACGTACTCAGACTGGCCGCCTGCCCAGCCGCCCATATCCACGTATCCATACGCTGAGCCCGGCCTGTCCGGATTGACATTTTCACAAATATGCGTATCCTGTCTTCTACAGCTTGGACATCGTCCGCACGCAATATTGAACGGGACGGATACCAAATCACCTTTCTTAATAAATTCCACGTCACTCCCGGTTTCAACAACCTCACCCGTAATTTCGTGCCCCAGTACCAGCCCGCTTGGTGCGGTCGTCCGGCCTCTGACCATATGCTGGTCACTGCCGCAAATGTTTGTTGTAACGACTTTCAGGATGACCCCATGATTACACTTCCTGCCTACGTTGAGCGGATTAACCCCCGGACCGTCCCTTAGAATCAGCTCAGGATAATTGGTGTCCTGTACCTCTACTTCTCCCGGCTTTAGATAGACGACTGCCCTGTTACCTGCCATACAATCCCAACCCCCTCTAATGTTAGTGATGCCCTCCATGTAAGCGTTATCATTCTATGTTCTATTATATAAATTATGACTGAACATTTCAATAAATAAAGGGTGAGTTTTTAAGTATCCCACAATTCCGTGTTCGACGTCGATACCGCAATCGCTCCAGCACTCAATGCAGAAGAGACTTCTTCATTATTTCTGATCAGCCCTCCAGCAATGACCGGGACCCCGGATTCTTTATCAATTTCCTGAATAATATCCGGAATAAGTCCTGGCAGTAATTCAATGCAATCCGGCTGAAATCTGTCAATCAGTTTTAAATTGTGTTCAACCGCCATGCTGTCTAATAAAAACATACGCTGGATGGCAAACAGTTTATGTTTTTTGGCTAACTTAATAATATTACCTCTAGTTGAAATAATCCCATCCGGTTTAATGTCACGAATTAAAAATTCCATGCCGTACTCATCGGCTTTTAACCCCTGTATCAAATCAAAATGCAGCAGGACCTGTTTATGCTCCCGTTTGGCATACTTGACCAGACTTTTTAACTGGGCCAGACGGGTTTCAAGAAAAACAATCGTCTGATGATCCGTTTCAAGTGCTTTTTCAAAATCTTTCATTTGGCGAATGGCAGGAATGATTCCTTTCGGCAGTTCCATTTGACGCCTCCTCCATGTTTCATTTTATCCTATCAGAAACTTTAACAACAAAACGCGGTACCTGCACTGGAGAAGGATACCGCGTCGATTTGCTGTGGACATTATTTCCTTATACATTACTCCATCGAATGCTTCTCAATCATGTCCTGCTTCATCTTCCACAAATCATAGCTCAAATCAACGTAATAGGTTTGTGGATTAAGCAGTCTCAGCGTTTCCTCCCAAATATAGGAAAGCTGCTCTTTGTGATAACAATGAATTTCCTCAAGTGACGGGAGTGGATAGACTTGTTCTCCGTTGACGAAAATTGGCTGCAGCAGATCATGTGCTTCGTAGTCATTCACGTATTTGAATTTCTGGGGAAACAGCGGATCAAACATTTTGAGCGGTTTGTCATCTACTGTTTCACTATCTAACGCAACATAATCACCTTCCGATTTATTGGTCTTACGGTTAATAATCCGGTAAACTTTCTTCGGACCGGGCGTTGTTACTTTAGCAATATCGTCGGACAGCTTAATCACCGGAATCATGCCTTCTGCGTCTTCCCTGGCGACAAGTTTATAGACGCCACCGAGCGATGGCTTTCTGGCACCGGTGATCAATTTGGTACCGACACCCCATGATGTAATTTTGGCCCCTTGCAGCTTCAAATGCATGATAACTTCTTCGTCGAGATCATTCGAGGCCATGATCTCCACGTAATCCATATCAGCCTCATCAAGCATTTGCCGGCCTTCAATCGATAACCGGGCCAAATCACCACTGTCAAGGCGTATCGCTTTTAACTTTTTCCCTTGGGATTCGAGCATTTTCCCAGTTTTGATGGCATTGGGGATTCCGGATTTAAGTGTATCGTATGTATCCACCAGTAAGATTGACTGATCGGGCAGAGCTGTGGCAAAATTCATGAACGCTTCTTCTTCTGTGTCATGATCCTGAATCCAGGAATGCGCGTGCGTTCCCTTCGACGGTATGTTAAATAACTTGCCGGCGCGCATGTTGGATGTTGCGTGAAACCCGGCAATATAGGCACTGCGGGCGCCCCAAACCGCAGCATCAGCCTCTTGTGCCCGACGGGAGCCAAATTCAACCAGTGTATCATCATTGGCAACCTGCTTAATACGGCTTGCCTTTGTGGCAATCAAGCTTTGATAGTTCATGAAATTCAGAATGGCTGTTTCAATCAGCTGGGCTTCAAAAATACGCGCTTCAACTCGGATGAGCGGCTCATTTGGAAATACAATTTCACCTTCACGCATTGCATAGATATTCCCTGTAAAGGAGAACGCTCGCAGCTCGTCCAAAAATGCTTCTTCATAATTTTCTTCCTGCTGTTTTAAATAATCAATGTCCTCTTTCGTAAAGTGCAGGCTGTTTATGTAGTGCACAATCCGTTCGAGCCCGGCAAATACCGTATAACCATTCCGGAAAGGATTCTTGCGGATATACGCATCAAAAATCGCCCGTCTGTTGTGAGAGTTATTTTTCCAGTGCGCATACATCATATTGATTTGATACTTGTCCGTGTGCAAGGTTAAATTTTCGTAGTCCATTGTTCTCCTCCGTTACATGGCATTACTGCTATTGTATATTAAAACGCTTTGTGTTCAAACAAAAAGGATATTAGCCTTCGTTCATGATACGGCGACCTGTTCATTCAGAGATATTTTCAAGCCTCCACTATTCTCTATCCTCTTCCATCCGCTTGGCTATCTCTTCTTTCGTATAAATCACCTGCATCGGGTTGCCGCCCACAAACGATCCGGACGGGACATCCCGATTGACAAGCGTCGCTGAGGAGATAACCGCACCGTCACCAATTGTTACACCCGGAAGAATCGTGGTATTGGCTCCGATCATGACATCATTGCCGATCACGACGTCCCCGAGCCGGTATTCCTTAATTAAATATTCATGCGCCAAAATCGTCGAATTATAGCCAATCACACTGTTTGAGCCGACCGTTATTTTTTCCGGAAACATGGTATCGGGCATCACCATCAGCGCAAATGCTGTTTTTTCTCCAACTTTCATCCGTAAAAACGTCCGGTACAGCCAATTTTTCACGTTCAAAAAAGGTGTGTATCGTCCCAATTGGATCACGATGAAGTTTTTAACAACTTTCCAGAATGGGACGGTTTTATAGATTTGCCATAAGGAATTGGCCTGCTCAACAGGATATCGATTCGTTTTCCGCATATAGCTTACACCTCTGTGATATCCAGCAGATCCCGCATGTCTTCCAACATGTACGACGGGTTATAGGTCGCTAATTTTTCCCGCCCTTTCAAGGACCAGGCGACACCTGCCGTCTTCGTCCCGGCATTTTGACCTGCTTCAATATCATGCGAATTGTCACCGACCATTAACGTTGAATCCGTACTTGCATCCAACACCTTGAGTGCTTTTACGATTGGTTCGGGATGCGGTTTGGCGTGGGTGACATCATCAAGTGTAATGATCGTTTTAAAATCATGTTCAAGCCCTGTAACCTGGAGGCCCATGTCAACTGTCTTGCGCGTCTTGGTCGTTACAACACCGAGCTGAATACGTCTTTTCTGCAGTTCTGCCAGTGTATCGACAACATGGGGAAATGCCGTCACATAATCATCATGATGCTGCTGATTGTGCTGCCTGTACGTTTCAACCAGCGCGTCCACTTGTTCCGGGTCCGCTTGCTGAAATGTATCTCTTAATGGCGGTCCGATAAATTCAATAGCTTCCGAACGTGTGAGCTTTTTTCCATACGTGTCAAACGTATGCATAAATGATTCAATGATCAGTTCATTCGTGTCAATGAGTGTGCCGTCAAGGTCAAAGAGTATGGTATGAATGGTCATGTGCTGGTTCCTTCCTGTGTCGTTTTTCCAGTCGCTTCCAAACGAACGCGACCGACATTGTCAATAGAATGGCCGTTACCAAACGGATTAACAATAATGGCCAGACGGGAATCCCCAATGGTATAAATACGAGGGTATCTTCCACAACCGCGTGACAGGAAACCAAAAAGATTAGAGCCAAATACATATCCCGCCTTGATATCCCGTCTTCTTTCACCGCCTGGATCATCAGACCTGCACCATAGGCAAGCCCGATGGTCAGACCAGCGACAAGTGTCATGGACGTCTTTTTCTCCATCCCCAGTATTCTGGTGAACGGACCTAGCTTATCGGATATTGCTGTCAACCAGCCTTTTTCACGAAAAAATTGCATAGCGATCATTAACGGAATCACAATAAGTGCCAGCTGCACAATCGCAACAAGTGCTGTTTGCAGTCCGTGCAGTAAAATCTCAGACCATCCGTTCAACACAACATCCGATGACGAAATCAGGCCATACTGCGCTTGTTCCGCCCCACCATTCCACAGCAGGTTAATCACAGTGGCAGCAATCAGCGCAAGTGAAATGCGAATGCCGGAAATAAGCCACCAGCTGACGCCGACTTTAGATGCAACCGTTGATTCAATAAACAAATTATGCGAAAACGACATCATCACGGCCAATATAAAGACTTCTTTTACTGTAAATTCAAATGACACGATTGCTGCAATGCCAGCATATAAATTCAGGGAATTCCCCAGTACCAATGGCACCGCAGCTTCCCCGGACAAGCCCAAAAGACTCATTAACGGGCTGATTTGTTCAATTATCCAGGGCAGTACCGGTGTATATTGCAATATGGTTACAATCAGCGTAATAGGAAAAATGACTTTCCCTAATGTCCATGTCACCTGGAGCCCCTGCTGTGCTCCCCGCTGTAAAATACCAGTCAATTACCCATCACCCGCTTTTCATCATTTCTTCTTCTTTACCTTTGTACCGTCGTAATGTTTCGTGGTTTTACCTGTTCTGCGGCGGTACCACATAAGTGCTGCCAATCCTAAAATAATAAGGACCGAAATGAGTTGTGCCATCCGGATCTCAGTCCCAGGTACGTATAAGCTGTCGGTCCGCATGCCTTCGATTACGAGACGGCCGGCTGAATAGGCCATCAGATAGCTCAGGAATACTTCACCACGCAGCGGATTTTTGCGCCGCAAGACTAATAAGAATACAAGCACCAGGATGTTCCAGACCGATTCATATAAAAAAGTCGGGTGGTACATCACGCCTTCAATGCACATCTGGTTCATAATGAAATCCGGCAAATATGTATGAAAACTGTTAAACGTCTCCTCACTGATTGGTCCGCCATGCGCTTCCTGATTCATGAAGTTCCCCCAGCGTCCGATTGCCTGCCCCAAAATCAGACTTGGTGCAGCAATATCAGCCAGCTGCCAGAATGAAACATGTTTCACCCGGGCAAATATAACGGCTGTCAAAACAGCGCCGATCAGGGCACCATGAATGGCAATTCCGCCTTCCCATATAGCGAAAACGTCCCACCATGGCCCGCCTATATAGCGGTCCCATTCAAATATAACATAGTAAATACGGGCAAATATAATGGCAACCGGAATGGCAAACACAACCAGATCAACCATCAAATCTTTCTGTAAACCCAGTTTGTCAGATTCTTTTGTTGCGATATATAATCCTAAAAAAGCGCCAAACGCAATAATCAGCCCATACCAGTAAATGGTCAAAGGACCAATGTTTAAAAAAACCGGATCCAACGCTGGTGCATTGCATGTCATTTCAATCACCCCTCATCTAAAGCATTTCCCTGATCAATCATCTCTGTCAGCCGTTCAGAAAATTCCTCAGCAGCGTTTACCCCCATCCGCTTCAGCCGGAAGTTCATGGCAGCAACCTCAATAATAACAGCAAGATTCCGGCCCGGCCTGACCGGAATGGTCGCTTTCGGCAGTTTAACGTCCATGATTTTCATTGTTTCTTCATCAAGGCCAAGTCGATCATACTGTTTTTGATCATCCCATAATTCCAAATTGATGATCAATGATATTTTTTTATGACTCCGGACCGCACCGGCACCGAAAAGGGTCATAACATTAATGATACCCAGCCCGCGGATTTCCAGCAAGTGTTCGATTAACGGCGGTGAATTGCCGATTAACTGATCATAGTCCTCCTGCCGAATTTCCACACTGTCATCAGCGACCAACCGATGTCCCCGCTTGACCAATTCAAGTGCAGATTCGCTTTTGCCGACACCACTTTGCCCTGTCAAAAGTACCCCTACACCATAGATGTCAACTAAAACACCATGGATGGCTGTAAACGGGGCGAATTTGGCTTCCAGATAATTTGTCAGTCTGCTGATGACACGAGTTGTTTTCCGGGGTGAATGCAGAATCGGAACACCTGCCTTATCCGCTGTTTCCAGCATGACCTCAGGGATATCCATCCCGCGTGATATGACGATGACAGGTGTGATATCTGTGCATAGATGTTCCATGCGATCTTTTTGCTTTTCATCGGACAAATCAAGAAAGTACGCCATTTCCGTTTTGCCGATTAATTGAACACGTTCTTTTGGATAGTATTGAAAATAACCGGTCATTTCAATCCCGGGACGATGAACATCACTTGTAATAATTTCCCGGTGAACGCCATCTCCCCCTGCAACAAGGGTCAAGTTAAAATTTTCCAGCAAATCTTTCGTACGGACTGTCGACATGAAAAGAAACCTCCATTAACTCATACAATAAAATGAAACTCATTCAGTGGGTACGTTTTCCCATCCGTTACATGCGAGATAAGGCTGATTTATATTGTAGCATATTTTAGCATGATGGAATATTCTCATTACCTGGTAGAGCTGAAAAAATCGCAGGAAGTTTTGCCTGCGATTATCTGACGGTATCGTTGACAAGTTTGTTCAGCAGTAAGGTTAATAAAGATATCACAATGGCTCCAATAATGGCTGTTCCAAATCCTTCAATTACGAATGAGTCATCCATTATAGCCTGGGTAATCATAAGTGTGATGGCGTTGATGACAAATAAGAACAAACCGAGTGACAGTAATGTAATCGGCAGCGTCAAAACAACCAGCACCGGTTTAACAATGACATTTAAAATACCCAGAATAACACTGGCCAAAAGCGCCGTGCCAAAGCCATCAAGCTGGAAAGAATCAAACAGTTCAGCAACGACAATCAGTGCGACTGCGTTTAGAAAAACTGATATGACCCAACGAAGCAGCATTAACGCACCTCCCGTTCATTCGGAATAACGAAAATACCAATAATATAAGCGTAGATAGACGCACCCCCTGCGAATGCGAATGCCACAAACAGCAAGCGGATAATGGTCGGGTCAATATCGAAGTATTCCGCCAGGCCTCCGCAAATCCCTGATACCATCCGTTCGGAATTCGACCGGTATAATCGTTTTTTCATGATAAACCTCCTCTCACACTGGATTATTCACCAAAATCCCATATATAAAACGCTTCTTTACCTAATTGCTTTTTGGCTGCCTCATTCAGATCATCGGTGGACCAGTTTTCCTGAAATTGGCCCAAAATTCCGCTTGCCTGCGATTTATGGCAAAGAACAGCGTCCATTTTTTGCTCGAAGAAGGGCGTTACATCATTGATAATGTTCGGCCTGCCCAGTTCCTCAATGTGATTGTTACTGATCGCTTGTGCCCAGACAGTCGGGCGGGTCTCGGGATCCATCAGCCGAACTGCTTCAATGGCTGCTGCCCCCATAGCGTTATGATCAGGGTGTACAGCATATTCCGGATAATGCGTGATAACCAGACTTGGCTGCAGGTTATCCAGGATGCCTTTTAAATGCTTTGCTACTTCACGTCTGTCTTCAAATTCAACCGTTTTGTCCCGGTACCCGAGCATGCGGAGTTCAACATCCAATTGCTTGCATGCGTTCACCAATTCTTCTTTGCGGATTTCCGGCAACGTTTCCCGGTTGGCAAAAGGCGGCGCCCCCATATTCCGGCCCATTTCGCCCAGTGTTCCGCATAAATACGTGACAGGCACGCCCTGTTCGCGGTATTTCGTGATCGTTCCGGCAGCACCGAATGATTCATCATCGGGATGCGGATAAATTACAACAACATGTTTTTCCATTATTTTTCACCTGACCCTTTGCAGCAGAATAATTATAGTGAAGCTTATCAGGCATTTATGGACAGTTCACCCTCATTTTTGGAGGGCTTATTGTCCCATTACATGCGGGATAAAGTGGAACTTCATTCAGTGGAGGCGTCCCCTCCTTTACTGATACGATTTTTAGCTGTTGATTATGATTAACCCAGCGGCGTTTCACTGATATGCAAGGCAACCGTCAGCCGGCCTTCGTGATCATGCCCCGCCATCAATAACTGATGGTCTTTGTGTATGGTCCAATCCGTCAAGCCCTCAGCGTAGACCCAGCCCATTTCAGTTTTCAGTCCGGCCCGGTAACTATGACCGTCACCGATAATTTTTGCCTGTGAAAAATTGATCTTCGCATTGCGGATGTAAGCACCCACTTTATTCGCTTTATTAAAGTGACCCGCATAAGCGCCATTCGTCGTTTCCAAATGAATATAGACATCCTTATTTATGAACCCTTCCAGCAGTTGTTGAACCTTTTCAATTTCGATTGGTTTCATCATGACGTTCCTCCCCGGTAATCCTTCTTTTTTAACCTTATCGGAACGACGGGATTGCGTCAAAAGTTTTGACTGGATGTCGATCTCCGGCTCATGGTCAGTTTTGTTGATGGTCGCTGCTTTAGCGTTGATAGTTCCTCCTCCACCTTTGATGGTCACCGCTTTACCGTTGATAGTTCCTCCTCCACCATTGATGGTCACCGCTTTACCGTTGATACTTCCTCCTCCACCTTTGATGTTCAACTCTTTACCATTGATGTCCCTTGCCCCACCGTTGATGTTCACCGCACTACCATTGATGTCCCTCGCCCCACCGTTGATATTCACCGCACTACCGTTGATGTCTCTCGCTCCACCTTTGATATTCACCGCTTCACCGTTCATGGTTGCTGGCATGGCCCACTTCTAAAAATCAAAAAAGACAGTAAGCTCAAGCTAAGCTTACTGTCTGTATGACTATTTCGATCCGACTTCTTCCCGTTGCTTCATGTCTCGTTCCATTCGTTTGCGGTCTCGTTCCAAAATCGGTTTCAAATAGTGCCCTGTATAGGAGGCTCCGTTATCCGCGATTTCTTCAGGCGTTCCGGTCGCAATAATTTCGCCGCCGCCACCGCCGCCTTCTGGGCCAAGATCAATAATGTGGTCCGCTGTTTTGATCACATCCAGATTGTGCTCAATAATCAGGACCGTATCACCATTATCGACGAGCCGTTGCAGCACATCCAACAGCCGTCTGATATCGTCGGTGTGCAACCCTGTAGTTGGTTCATCCAGAATATAGAGTGATTTCCCATTAGACCGGCGATGCAGCTCACTTGCCAGTTTTACACGCTGTGCTTCACCGCCTGATAAAGTTGTGGCAGGCTGTCCCAATGTGATATAGCCAAGTCCGACATCGTAAACGGTCTGTAGCTTCCGTTTGATTTTCGGATGATTTTCGAAAAAGTTCAGTGCTTCTTCAATGGTCATTTCCAGAACGTCTGCGATATTTTTCCCTTTATAGGTCACTTCCAGCGTATCACGGTTATACCGTTTGCCATGACATACTTCACAAGGCACGTAAACATCCGGCAAAAAGTGCATTTCGATTTTGATGATGCCGTCGCCTTTGCAAGCCTCACAGCGGCCGCCTTTCACGTTAAAACTGAACCGGCCCTTTTTATAGCCACGGATTTTGGCTTCATTTGTCTGGGCAAAAACATCACGGATATCATCAAACACACCAGTATAGGTTGCCGGATTTGACCGTGGTGTCCGGCCGATTGGTGACTGGTTGATATCGATCACTTTCTCAATGTTCTTGAGGCCGTTAATCTTCTCGTGTTTTCCCGGTTTAACTTTAGCGCGATTCAATTGTTTGGCCAATGATTTGTGCAAAATTTCATTGACTAACGTACTTTTGCCGGAACCGGAAACCCCAGTCACAACCGTCAGCAGCCCAATCGGGAAGGATGCATCAATAGTTTTCAGGTTATTTTCTTCGGCACCGACAACTTTGATCTGCTTCCGCTTGTTTTGTTTGCGTCGTTTTGTCGGAATTGGCACATACTCGTCACCTGCCAGATATTTTCCTGTCAGTGACGCTTTGTTTTTTTTCACATTTTCCGGTGTATCGCTTGCAACTACCTCTCCACCGTGCTCGCCAGCTCCCGGACCAATATCGATCAAATGGTCAGCTGCCAGCATGGTATCCTCATCATGCTCAACGACAATTAATGTATTATCCAGATCACGCATCTGTTTCAGCGTATTGATCAGCCGGTTATTATCCCGCTGATGCAGGCCGATTGAGGGTTCATCCAGCACATACAACACACCTGTCAGCGCTGAACCAATTTGTGTTGCCAGCCGGATGCGCTGTGCCTCACCACCGGACAATGTGCCGGCAGTACGTGACAGTGTCAGATAATTAAGTCCCACATTGTTCAAAAATTCCAGGCGATCGATTATTTCTTTCAAGATCATGCGGGCAATGGTTTCTTCCTTCTCGGTCAGTTCGAGACCCTCAAAAAAAGCCTTGGATTCCGTAATAGCATAATCCGTCACTTCGCTGATGTGCTTCCCGTTCACTAACACCGCCAGTGCTTCTTCTTTGAGCCGGTGCCCGTGACATGTTGGGCATTTTTTGTTTGCCATGTATTTTCCCAGCAGTTCCCGGGTAAAATCAGACGGTGTCTCCCGGTACCTTCTGGCGATGTTATTCAAAACACCTTCAAAATAAATATGATTATCGCGCAGTTTGCCAAAGTCATTTTGATAGCTGAAATGAATTTTTTCCTTGCCGCTTCCATATAAAATTTTGTCCATCTGTTTCTTCGGAATATCCTTGACCGGAATCGTCATGTCAATTCCATAATGGTCACAAACACTTTTCAGGAGCTGCGGGTAATACTGTGAACTGACCGGTTCCCATGGTGCAATCGCATGTTGTTTAAGTGTTTTCTCCCAATCCGGAATCACCAGATCCAGATCCACTTCAAGATTTGTGCCGAGACCGTCACAAGACGGACACGCCCCAAACGGACTGTTGAATGAAAACAGCCGTGGTTCCAGTTCGCCGATGGAAAAACCGCAAATGGGGCATGCATGGTTTTCGCTGAACGTTAGCTCCTCATCACCGATGACATCGACGATAATATTCCCGTCACCCAACCCCAGTGCGGTTTCAATCGAATCACTCAGACGGCCGGAGACACCTTCTTTGACAACGATCCGGTCGACAACCACTTCAATTGAATGTTTTTTATTTTTTTCAAGCTGAATGTCGTCCGTCACCTCACGCATTTCTCCGTCAACACGAATCCGGACATAACCTTCCTGTTTCAGTTTTTCAATCGCTTTAACATGTTCACCTTTACGGCCGGAAACGACAGGTGCAAGGATTTGCATTTTCGTCCGTTCAGGGTACTCGAGTATCCGATCCACCATCTGCTGTACCGTCTGGGAACTAATTTCAATCCCGTGCCGCGGACATGTCGGGTGTCCCACACGGGCATACAATAAGCGTAAATAATCATAAATTTCCGTAACGGTGCCAACCGTCGAACGCGGGTTATTACTCGTTGTTTTCTGGTCGATTGATATCGATGGTGACAGTCCTTCAATGGCGTCTACATCAGGCTTATCCATTTGGCCTAAAAATTGCCGTGCATAAGCGGACAGCGATTCCACATAACGGCGCTGGCCTTCTGCATAAACTGTGTCAAAGGCCAATGATGATTTACCTGATCCGGACAATCCAGTCAGAACGACGAACTTATTTTTAGGAATGGATACATCGATATTTCGTAAATTATGCGCACGGGCGCCTTGGATTTTAATTTCTTTCGTTGGCATGAACAGGTCATCCTTCCACTTTGCTTGATCGGCTGCATTTAAAGATTGCCGTACTATTTATCGCCTTAATGGGCGCTGTATGAAGTTTCGCTTTATCAGGCGCCTTCTGCCTTTAGTTCAGACACAATATCCCGGAGCTCGGCAGCTTTTTCAAAATCAAGCGCTTTTGCTGCTTCCTTCATTTCCTTTTCCATATTGTCGATCATTTTCATTTTCTCTGTTTTTGACAACTCGGCAACGGTGTTTTTGTTTTCGTAATCTTCCGCGTCCTCGGCTGCAACGGTTGCCTGAATGACATCGCGGACTTCTTTGCGAATCGTTGTTGGTGTAATATTGTACTGTTCATTATAGGCCATTTGTTTTTCACGGCGCCGGTTTGTCTCATCAATCGCGACTTGCATGGAATTTGTAATCTTATCACCGTACATGATGACTTCACCACGTTCATTACGAGCCGCACGTCCCATCGTCTGGATGAGTGAGCGTTCAGAACGGAGAAAACCTTCCTTATCAGCGTCCAAAATAGCGACTAGGGACACTTCCGGAATATCCAGTCCTTCCCTCAGAAGGTTGATACCAACAAGCACGTCGTATTTACCGACGCGCAAATCCCGAATCGTTTCGAGCCGCTCCAATGTCTTAATTTCCGAGTGCAGGTAAGCAACTTTTATACCAATTTCCTTTAAATAATCTGTTAAGTCCTCGGACATTTTTTTCGTCAGCGTCGTGACCAGCACACGTTCATTCCGCTCAGAGCGCTTCTTAATTTCCGCAATCAAATCATCCACCTGACCATCGATTGGTTTAACCTGAACTTCCGGATCCAATAGACCGGTCGGACGAATGATCTGCTCCGTAACGTCCGGAGCATGCTCTTGTTCATATGGCCCAGGTGTTGCCGAGACATAAATCAGCTGATTGGTCGCTTTTTCAAATTCCCCAAACTTTAATGGGCGGTTATCGAGTGCAGACGGCAGACGGAAACCGTGGTCAACCAATACCTGCTTACGGGCCCGGTCACCATTATACATTCCTCTTATTTGCGGCAATGTAACATGTGATTCATCAATGACACACAGAAAATCATCCGGAAAAAAATCCATTAATGTGTATGGCGTTGACCCAGGTTCCCGAAACGTCAAATGCCTGGAATAGTTTTCAATCCCAGAGCAAAAACCCATCTCTTGCATCATTTCAATATCATAATTGGTTCGCTGTTCAAGCCGCTGCGCTTCCAGCAGTTTATTTTGTTCGCGCAACTCAGCCAGCTGTTCTTCCAATTCTTTTTTGATATTTTCAATTGCTTTTTTCAGCTTTTCTTCACGAGTGACAAAGTGGGACGCCGGGAAAATGGCCACATGTTCCCGGTCACCGATAATTTCACCAGTTAACGCATCAACCTCTCGGATCCGATCGATTTCATCCCCGAAAAATTCAATCCGGATACAATGTTCTTCTCGTGAAGCCGGAATGACCTCGACCGAGTCACCGCGAACGCGGAATGTTCCGCGTTGAAAATCGATATCGTTCCGGGCATACTGAATATCAACCAAATCACGCAAAAGCTGGTCGCGGTCCTTGTCCATTCCCATTCTTAACGAAAGCACCTGGCTCGCATACTCTTCTGGTGAACCCAGACCATAAATGCACGATACACTGGCAACGATCAACACATCACGGCGCTCAATCAGCGAAGATGTTGCCGAGTGCCGCAGTTTATCGATTTCGTCGTTAATGCTGGCGTCTTTTTCGATAAACGTATCGGTCGATGGGACATACGCTTCCGGCTGATAATAGTCATAATAGCTGACAAAATATTCGACAGCATTATTCGGAAAAAATTCCTTGAACTCACTATACAGTTGGCCAGCTAATGTTTTGTTATGGGCGATCACCAGTGTCGGCCGATTAATCTCCTGGATAGCGTTGGATACGGTAAATGTTTTTCCAGTACCTGTCGCACCCAATAATGTTTGATGCCGCTGTCCGGCTTTAACTTTTTCCACGATGTCCCTGATTGCTTCAGGCTGATCACCGCGAGGCTCGTATTGTGCTACCAGTTCAAATTTATTTTCCAAAACGAAAACCTCCGTTCATCATCTCAATCTATTCTATCACATTTAATGATTAACGAACAAATATTCGTTGTTCTATTCATTTCTTTTATACATTATCCATTTTACCCGATACGCGGGGGGAAAATCATTTATGAAGGGTTCGCTTGCCTTAACTGTTTCAGCTTAACCCGGGGGAGAAGGATGATGATCGCGGAGAACTACATACTAAAAAACATCAGCTTCAGGCCTGCTAATGTTTTTGCCCAATCATTTCTCTCATCAATACCGATGGGGGCCGTTTTTCAAGACATTCATGATAGATGTCAAGATTTTCGTCATACGCCCTTCGTTTCACTTCATCCGATAAAAATCGCAGCAATTGCTCCTCTATATTCTCACCTATATCAGCCGGAATGGCCACGTTCAGCTCCAGCAGTTGCCTGGCATTGATTCTTTCCTGTCCGGGCAATGGATGATATAAAAAAACCGGTTTTCGTTTCATGAGGCATTCACTGACCGTAACCCCGCCAGGCTTAGTCAAGACCGCATCAACTTGATCATACAGCAGATTCATTTCGGCTTTGTTTGCGATATACGGAAACGGTGTGACCATACGCGATTCGTTCGCGAGCAATTCCTGATACAATGCTTCATTTTTGCCACAAAGCACATAATAATGAATATTGTCGGACTTGGGCGCTATCAGCAAATGTCTAAGTGACCCCACTCCCAGACTGCCGCCGGTCACCAGTACTCTGGTAATCGTGTCGTCTGTCTTCACCTTTCCTGTCTCGGTCTGAAATACATGCCCAACTGGTATGCCAGTTACGTAAATTTGTTCGGGCCGCACGCCTTTTGCCATTAAATAGTCTTTGACCTGCATCGTCGGAGCAAAGTGGTAATCGATCCCCTCGATCCCCCAGAGGTCATTTACGAAATAGTCCGTATAAACATTGACCGTGACAGGTTTCAGTTTGTTTTTCATTTTTAAAACGCTTGCCATATTTGATGGCAGGGCGTGGGTACAAAATAAAATATGGGCGTTTTGCCGGTTCGTCAGCTGTTTAAAAAAATGAATGAACATAGCTTCATAAAGATACTGACGGTTATGGAAGGATGTTTTTTTATAAGCAGCACACCTGTACAGCCAGTCATAGACATCCGGGAAATATTTAATCCAGTTTAAATAGGCGAACGAAACAATTTTCTCCAAACTGCCATAACTATACGACAATATATCCACTTTGCTGCATACGATATCCTGAAGCTGGCGGGATTCGATGTCTTCGATTAAGGCATCTGCCACATGATGATGCCCGGTTGGAATTTGCATAAATGGTAAAAATAGTGCCGTTTCCATTGTGTTCCCTCCATTGCAAACCAGCTTGTTGGCTTCAATTACCAATGCGTGTTGATGATGTGAATGCTATAATCTGATTGGAAAGGAGTCGTTCAATGATCTATGTCTTAATAGGATTTATAATCGTATGTATTAGCTATTTCCTGTACAAAGCCTACAAAAATACACAGGATATACAGATAAATAAAATCAATATTCTTCCTGATTCGACTAAGCAGTTCCCGTCGTTATCCATCCTTCATCTATCCGATTTACACTTGGAAAACATATCCTTGACACCATCTCAGCTGGCCTCCAAGCTGAAAGATGAATCCGTTGATATCGTCGCTCTGACCGGTGACTTCCTGGATCGCAAACGCAGCATCCCAAAGCTATTGCCCTATTTAGACGTTCTCCAAGACATGAAACCCGCCTATGGTATCTATGCCGTTTTGGGGAATCATGATTATGTCCTGAAACCCGAAGATTTGGCCGAGCTAATGACCGTTTTGCAGGAGCATGATATCCATGTACTGCAAAATGAAAGTGAAACCATTTCCGTGCATGGGCAACTGCTCAACATCGTTGGGATTGATGACGACAGTACGAACCGAAGTGACGTGACGTTAGCGTATCAGGATGTTCAAGAAGGAACGGGAACGACGGTCGTCCTGACGCATGATCCCAACGTCGTTCTTCATATGCAGGGATACCGGTTCGATTTTTTAATGGCCGGGCATTTTCATGGTGGCCAAATCTGCTATCCGAAAGCCTACCATCTCGCTAAAATGGGCCGACTCGCAAAGCAAAATGTAATTAAAGGCTTGCATATGCATCATGAAACTCCCTTTTATATCAGTGAAGGACTTGGACAGACCGGGCTCAATATACGGATCGGTTCGAGACCCGAAATAACATTTCACCAGATTCCTCTTAGTCATTCCAAACGTGCCTCATTTAAACGTTTGAATAGTTCAGCAGCCGGTTCATCGACATGAACAGATAGGCAGGCGGGCTCCCGCATGACCTGTCTGCAATAAAATTAATCAGCAGGCATGTCAGCTGTTTAAATCGCCGGTAATACCCATTTTGGATTGCAAATGTTTCAAATCCCAGTCGCTTTGTTCCTTTGGTTAACATCGTAATGCCAATAACAGCTTTTATTTCGTGGCGTCTGGGGTGTTTTGCAATGTAGTGGGAAAGACACTGTAAATCATTACGGATCCTATGATATAACAGTAAGGCGCGTTGAACCTCGCTTTTAGCATTCTTTAGCTCACGGATCATTCGAACGTTGTGCAAGTGAATTTTCAGAAGCAAGTCCTGTTTATGAATGGTTGTGCCATCTTCCAGAACGACAGACGAACCTCTGTATTTGGTGAGCCTGACTCGGAATATCGTTTGATTGCGTTCATGATCAGCCACATGATGAAGCCTTGTAAAGTTGAAGTAAATGGGATCAAGCGTGTTCCATATCGTCAATAAATAGCTTTTCATACCTTTTTTCCTTTTCTTTAACTGGTTTACACTCCTTAGTTTGCTTTATGGGAAATAGAATATTGAAGGTATTTTAAACCAAAAATAAAAACCCGGCAGTGGAGGATGCCAGGTTTTTCCTTAATCTGTTCGGGGCTGCAATGCAGGTCACAAGGGCGTTGGCAGTTGACTTACGATTAGCCATTGCGCCCCTTTATCAGAACACGCCACGAAATGAAGTTTCACTTTAAGCGAGCTGTTTATCCCGATGGCGACTGGCTGCCGTAATGACCCCTAATTCATGGTGGTCTTCCTCATAAAGAGCACTTTGAACAAACCGGACTTCGCCATTGTCCCCGACTATTTCCAGTTTGAAAAAAGCCCCGCTTTCCTGCAGTGCGTAATAAAACTGTTCGATCCAGTCTATTTTCTTTCCATTGACTTTGACAATCGTTTCACCAACCAGAATTCCCACGCGATCTGCAGGTGTCCCGGGAATGACTGCCAATACCTTAATTCCTCTCGGTGTCTGACTAAAGAAAGGTGTTTTTTGCCGGTCCATTATCCGGTGTCTGTAGCTGAGATACTCGCGTCCGATGATGCCGACAACAATAGCTGCCAGGGAGAGCCAGCCGATAAAAATACTTCCGCCTGCCAGAAGCAGGACCACCACACTTAATATATGGGTTGATCTCGCTAAACGAGCAGCGGCTTTTTCAGGCAGATCGCTTCTGATCACATGATCAAATCCGATTATAAACGGTACGAGCATCAGGCTGTACGTTTCACCACCCAATGAAAAATACGGCCAAAAAGGCGCAATTGAGGTAATCGGACCCGCCGGAATCAAAACAAAAAAAGGAATGAGTGTCATTTTTTTAAGATGATGGACACCAATCCACGTTCCACGCCGTCCCAATTCCATATCCGGAAATGTTTTATTCCGTTTGTGCCGCTTTAACAAAAATGCCTCAGCCGGGAGTAACAAGGCTAACAGCAAACTCAAACCGGTAAAATTAGGCGCCGCAAATAAATTCAAATCGGTAAACGATTGATTTTCAAGTATAATAGGAGCCAGCAACAACAGTAAAAACGTTATTCCGAACGTATAAACAGGCGACAGCATCGTCAAACGTAATGATAAACTAAGCAGAATTGTCACAACTGCTATAAGCATGATGGTATCATATGAAAAAACCATACCCGCTCCGATGGTTATAATGGATAATCCGAAACCAAATAGCATCGATATCAGCCATGTATTTTTCCATTCTGAAAAGATATCAAAAATCTTCAGGCCGAAATGGTGCCGTTCTTTTTTAATTCGTTTGTAGCCGACAGCCATTGCTAAAATAATTGCCCAGTATACGAGAGGATTTAAGAAAAACCTCCCGACTCCATTTGCCAGTTCCACCATCCAGGATTCTACCATCATGATCACCCTCTGCCATAACTTCTGGTCTATGATTATATTCGCGATTTGTCGAAACATTTCCTGCATACTGTGAAAAGAAATCCGCGGGCATAACCCGCGGATAAACCCTATCCCACATGTAACAGATATGAATCTCTCCTTAAACAGGAGGCTAACGAACTTTAAATGCTCGATTCTGTTTACTTATACAAAACATCCATTGCCTTATCCATTTGAAGGTCGTCTTCACCGTTGCGGATTCGTTCAACGACAGTCGTTTCGATTAATCCTGCTGTTTCTTCATCGACTTCTCCGGTCACTTCCAGATCATTGTCTGCTTGAAAGCTTTCAACGGCAGCTTCCGTTTCCTGACTGAAATAACCATCGGTACGCCCCGGATCATAGCCCGTTCCTTCCAGCATCACCTGTACACTTTTCACATTTTCGCCGTTCTTATCATACGTGAGAGGTTCTTCGATCTGCACAGGGTTTGTAAAATAATAATCAGGCTGTTCCGCTTTGACAGTCGGTTTCACGCCTTTTTCATGGATCCACGTACCTTCGGGTGAAAGCCATTTGAAAAAGGTTAATTTAATCCTGCTTCCATCATCGCCAACCGGTACAGCACGTTGAACGGTGCCTTTGCCAAAGCTTTTCGTCCCAACAACATCATAGCCAACTTCTTTCATGGCCACTGCTAAAATTTCTGAAGCCGATGCACTACCCTCATTAACCAGTACACTGATTGGATATGGCTTTTTCTCTTCCCGGTTTGAATATGATTTTTGTTTTTTACCATCCGGATTTTCAATTTGAACATACGGTACATCTTTTGGAATGAAATTTTCCAGCACGCCTTCAACAGCTGATAAGACACCCCCCGGATTGCCTCGAACATCAATCACCAGGCCTTCAATATTATCATCTTCCAGTTCTTTCAATTGTTGGGTGAAATGTTCTGCTGTGTTTTCCGCAAATGACGTTATTTCAATGACACCCGTTTTCTTCCCATCGATTGACTCCACTTCAGAATAAACGGTTTCCACAGGTATGTCATCGCGTTCAAGGGTCACATCAAACGGGTCGGACACACCGGAACGTTGCACTTCGATAACAACTTCGGAACCTTTTTTACCGCGAATCTTTTCAACTGCTTCATTTAAATTCAGCCCATCAACACTTTCACCATCAACACTCAAAATCTGATCGTTTGGCCTTAACCCAGCTTCTTCGGCAGGTGAATCCTTAATAGGTGAAACAATGGTAACCTTCCCATTAACCATGCTTACTTCAGCGCCAATACCTTCGAACGAGGACTCAATCGTTTCGTTAAACTGTTCCATTGACTCCACATCCATATAGGAGCTGTATGGGTCTTCCAATGAGGCAACCATACCTTGGATGGCACCTTCAATTAATTGCTTGTCCTCAACATCCTCCAGGTAATGTTCCTTGATTAAATTATAGGACTGCGTCACTTTTTGCATGTTGGCCGGTGGTGCGCTGCTGTTCTGGCCGGATGTCTCCGTCTGATCTGCCAGCTCTCCCGTCGGATCGGGATCAGGCTGTGCCAATCTCACACCCAGAAATGCACCCACAAATCCAAGAATCAGCGCTGCCATCAGCAAAAGTGCTATATGCTGCTTTTTCAATTTCATCTTTTCACCCCAACTTATAATTTGCCGGTCGCTTGTCCATTTTAGAAGTCGAAGGAAGTAGGCAAGGATTATTGCTTATTATCTACAAAAAGGCATCACACCGTAATGTGCGATGCCTATAATACTATAGTTTATGCAAGCAAAATGCAATGCCATTCACTTAATTTTAGTTGAGATAATTGATTGGATTAACGGAATTACTTTTTGCTGCGTTCCAGCCGCCTTTATGAATTTCAAAATGCAAGTGCGGTCCGGTTGAAGCTCCGGTATTTCCGCTTGCCCCAATTGTCTGGCCGTTACTGACTGTCTGGCCTGCTGAAACAGAGATACTGCTCAAATGGGCATATAATGTCGTGTAAGATATCCCATTCATTGAATGAGATACTAATACAGCATTTCCGTAACCATTCATCGAACCATCATTCTCTCTATGGGTTGAGATAACAACACCGGAAGCAGCGGATCCAACTGACGTACCTACTCCAACCCCGAAGTCAACGCCGGCATGAAGTGAACCCCAGCGCTGGCCATATCCGGATGTAATACCAGCTGAGACAGGCCGACTGAACTTTCCATTACCTGAATTGGTTACTGTACCAGATGATCCACCTGAATTACCACCTGAGTTATTATTTGTTTCTTTTTCCTCTGCAAGCTGCTGCATTTCTTCTTTCTGCTGCTTGGCAAGCTCGATCGCTTTTTGATTCGCTGCTTCCTGTTTTTGTAATATTTCCTGTTCATCTTCCAGACTTACTTTATAGTCCTCAAGCTGATGCTGCTCTTCTTCCAGTTCACCCAGCAGGCTTTCTTTGTCACTCATCTGCTCGTCCAATTGTGCTTTCAGTGATTCAAGCTCTTGCTTTTGGCTCTCAAGCGATGCTTTCTTGTCTTCTATTTCAGCTTTGTTCTGTTCAACCTGTTTTTTCTTATCCTTTACTTCAGCTTGCTTATCCTCAACTTCCTGTTTTTCCTGCCTATGAACTTCCATAATGTTTTTGTCCTGGTCCATAATCGTATTGACTGCCGAGGTTCTGCTGATTAGATCACCAAAATTTTTGGAACCGAATATTACTTCTATGTATTTCATGCTCCCGCCATTTGACTGAATGGCGAGAAGACGATCTTTGAGTAATTCTTCCCGCTTTTTTATCCGTTCTTTTAATTCCTGAATGTCTTCTTTTAATTGTTCGACTTGTGCATTAAGTTCATCAATTTGACTGCTTAACTCGTCAAGCTGTGCATTTGTATCAGCTATTTCATTTTCTTTTGTTGCAATTTTTTCCCTGGTACCGGAAAGTTCCTGATCAATTGAATCAATCTCATTGTTAACACTGTCCTGTTCATCCAGATTTTCTTCAATTTTTTCTTCTGTATCCTGTTTATCGTCCTTCAGTTCGGATTTCTTTTCTTCTATTTCATTTTGTTCATTTTTTTTACTTTTAATCTCCTCTTCAAGTTCGTCACTTGATTGAGCAGATACTTTTTGCCAATCGATAAGACCGGTGCCGACAATCATGAGCACAATCAGTAAATAGGAAATAAATTTTCTCATTCTCGTTTCCCCTCTCTCTGCTATATCTGGTGCAATTTGACTTTAAGTTGTGTTTTCTTAGACTTTCAGGAATTTGCGTACGCTCATGACACTTCCCCAAATCCCGATGAATGTTCCAATCAGCAAAATAATGAGCGATAACTGCCAGGCAAATGGGTTAAATGGCAATAATTCCACGAACGAATAGGTAATCTGATCGCCAAGATTGTTGTACAGGTAATAGTACCCTGTCAAGACAACCGTAATTGGAATAATGGCACCTAACACCCCGTGCAGCATGCCCTCAATGAAAAATGGCCAGCGAATGAAGGCGTTCGTTGCTCCAACGAGCTTCATAATACCGATTTCTCTGCTGCGTGCCATAATCGTGAGTTTAATGGTGTTGGAAATCAGGAATATAGCAGTAAAGACTAGCCCGGCAATCAGAACCAATCCAATAGTTCGTGCATACTCGTTAAATTGGAATAACCGGTGAATCACATCCTGACCGTAGTTTACTTCCTGAATATTATCCAGGTCATTAATCTGACTGGCCAGGGCTTCTGTATCGGTTGGGTCCGTTGCCTTGACGATATACGCATGGCGTAATGGATTATCCTGTTCAAACATCTGCCAGGTATTGCCTTCTTCCCCCATGCCTTCAATTAACTGGTTAAGCTCTTCATCACTGGAGGAAAATGCGACACTTTCTGTTCCTTCAATTTGTTCAATGGTTGTTCCAAGTTCCTGTATTTGTTCTTCATTTGCAGTGCGATCAATTAATGCTTTAATCTGTACATCTTCCTCAAGGCCGCCAGCCATATGATTCAGATTCAGCATTAACGCGAGAAAAGCCGCCACCAGCAGTAATGTCGTTGTGACGGCTCCAACCGCCGCTACAGTCATCCAGCCATTCCGGAAAATATTTTTCAACCCTTCCCTTAAATGGCGCTTGGTTGTTCTAAGCTTCATAGCCGTATTCACCTCGATGTTCGTCACGCGCGATTAATCCGTCTTCAATTGCAACAACACGTTTTTTAACCGTGTTGACAATTTCTTTGCTGTGGGTGGCCATAATGATCGTCGTACCACGAGTATTAATCTCTTCAAAAACTCGCATGATCCCCCAGGATGTTTCGGGATCCAAGTTTCCGGTAGGCTCGTCCGCAATGACAATTTTAGGCTGGTTAACAATCGCACGTGCAATCGATACACGCTGCTGTTCACCTCCTGATAATTCATCCGGAATGAACCGTGCCTTATTCTTTAAGCCAACAAGCTCAAGTACATCCATGACACGTTTGCGGATATTGCGGGGGGATTCTTCAATGACTTCAAGGGCAAATGCGATATTTTCGTAGACTGATAGTTTGGGCAGCAGTTTGAAATCCTGAAAAATAACGCCAACATCCCGTCGTAAAAATGGTACTTTTTTTTCTTTCAAGGTGCTCAAGTCCGTATCATTAATGATGATTGTGCCATTTGTCGGCTTTACTTCACGGTAGATAAGTCTGATAAATGTTGACTTTCCCGCACCGCTTGGTCCGACAACATACACAAATTCACCCTGTTCAATATTTATATCAATCCCATTCAGGGCCGTAACGCCATTAGCATAGGTCTTATAAACATCCGTCATATTTATCATGTATCTATCACCTTTAATCCATAATGTGGTCTATCATGTTGTTGGTTCTTTGTGTAAACTGTATCAAACAAAAAGAGGAAAAGGGTGACTCTTCCTTCAAGGATTCGGAAGTCAGTTCGGGTGGAACGAGGAATTTCGGTAATTAAACGTCTAAACCCCGAATAATCGATTTCAATCTTTCAAAAAAGACTTTGCTCTTTCTTTCAAGCGAGCTAGTTTATGTAATTTTTATCTATTATAACATTTTTCATCATAAATTTTAGGCTTATTATATTACATTTTCATTTCATTTTAAGTTTCCGGGTTCTTTTTTTGTAACATTTTATAAGATTGCCTCAGATTATGGAGAATTGGAGAGGGTGTTTTTATCTCTGTTGACTCTAATGGCGTGTCGTCAGAAGCTCAAAGAACACAAAAAAGTTTGGCCTATAAACATCCAACAGACCAAACTTTTATGAGGAAAAATGCGTATTATTTTTTATCGGCTAACCAGGAAGCGAGTGTTTGAGCATCTTCATCTGAAACCTGCTTCTGCGGTGGCATGTCGCCTTTACCATTGTGTATAATATCCACAATTTCATCGGCGGAATGATCTGCACCTACTGATGTCAGATCAGGACCCATTCCACCTGAAAGATCCTGCCCATGACATTGTGCACAGTTGTTTTGGAAAATTTCTTCGCCAGCTGCTGCGGTTTCGCCGCCATTATCGTCGGCGGATTCTTCAGTACCCGTGTCACCATTATCACCAGTGTCACCGTTTCCGCCTTCATCACCTCCGCCGCAAGCGCCAAGCACAAGCGCAGTACCGAACAGGATGGTCAATAACCACTTTTTCATGTTAAATCCCCCTAACATAATTTAGTAAAAAACTTATCATCATTATTATAACCCAATACTAAAAAAATAAAACGACCAAACCACGTTTCTGAACACCGACGGGCTTGTATAATCAGGCAGGTCAGGGGTTTAACAATATATGTCAAATTCATGAACTTTTTTAATTGATCAAAGAACGCAAGTAGGCGTCAATAAATGGGTCCAAATCTCCGTCAATGACACCTTGCGCATTGCCTGCTTCCACATTTGTGCGGTGGTCTTTTACCATCGTATAGGGCTGGAAAACATACGAACGAATTTGACTGCCCCAGCCGATCTCCCGCTGTTCTCCACGTATTTCAGCAAGTTCCTGCTGCTGACGTTCCAGTTCCTGCTGGTACAATTTTGACCGGAGCATTTTCATCGCACGTTCACGATTCTGAATTTGTGAACGTTCTGACTGACACGTTACAATCGTGTTGGTCGGCAAGTGTGTCATCCGGACAGCCGAATCGGTCGTGTTGACATGCTGACCGCCCGCACCACTTGCCCGATACGTATCAATCTTTACATCTTCATTTCTTATTTCGATGTCCACGTCATCGTCCATCTCAGGCGTGACATCACATGATACAAATGATGTATGCCGCCTGCCGGATGAATCAAATGGTGAAATTCTTACGAGCCGGTGGACGCCTTTCTCCGCTTTCAAGTAGCCGTATGCATTGTGGCCTTTAATCCATAATGTCACACTTTTGACCCCGGCTTCATCCCCAGGTAGATAATCCAATGTTTCAACCGCGAAATTCTTTTTGTCTGCCCAGCGCTGATACATCCGCAAAAGCATACTTGCCCAATCCTGTGATTCCGTGCCACCAGCGCCTGGGTGCAATTCCAGGATAGCATTGTTCTGATCGTACGGCTCGCTCAGCAACATCAGCAATTCAAAATCGTTCATCTCTTTTCGCAAACCTGCTAACTCTTCTTCAAGGTTATCGAATAATTCCTGATCATTTTCTTCTTTCACCAGTTCATAGGATACTTCAAGATTTTCGAGGTTTTTTTCCAAAGAGTCGAACCCTTGTACATAGTTTTTAAGGCTGTTGATCTCATCAATCGATGTTTGTGCTTTCTCCTGATCATCCCAGAATGCAGGATCCGCCATTTCCATTTCCAGTTCTTTGATGCGCTCTCTTTTGACGTCTAAGTCAAAGAGACCCCCTGAAGTCAGTCATCCGTTTCGCCATGTGTTCAAGTTCATTTCCAATTTCAACAAGTTCCATATGTCTCACCTCAAAAGTTTAATGATTACATCAGTGAGAACACTCCCACCGTGCCGGGAGTGTTCTATCGTAAAGGTACGATTACGCACCATGACAATGTTTGTATTTTTTGCCGCTGCCACATGGACACGGATCATTCCGGCGGGTGGTTTCAGTTTTCACATACGGTTTCCGGCTCTTTTTCTTTTCTTCCTGATCCTGCCCGCCGGATACCGCTTGTGTGTTTTTCACAACTTCCTGCCGTTGCAGATTGTCACGTATTTCGGCTTTCATGATATATTTGGCAACTTCCTCTTCAATCTCAACAACCATTTCCTCAAACATCTGGAATCCTTCTGCCTGGTATTCCTGTAATGGGTCATTTTGGCCGTATGCACGCAGGTGAATACCTTGACGCAATTGTTCCATTTGGTCGATATGGTCCATCCATTTCGTATCAACCGTACGCAACACAATCACTTTTTCAAATTCACGCATTTGTTCAGATGTTAATTCCTGCTCTTTCTCATCATAACGAGCTTTGACTTTTTCCAGAATGGCGTCAATGATTTCGTCCGGTTCCTTCCCTTTTATATCATTCACGGACATATCATCGGGACGAAGCAAGTTTCCATGCACATATTCGATGATCGAGTCAAGCTCCCAATTTTCATCAATTTCATCCTGTGTATTCGCTCCGACAACACGTTCCACTGTGGACTTGATCATCCCTTCGACAATTTCACGTAAGTCTTCGGTCTCTTCAATCACGTCAAAACGCTGTTTGTAAATGATCTCGCGTTGCTGGCGCAATACATCATCATACGATAGAACTGTCTTCCGGGCGTCAAAGTTATTCCCTTCCACGCGTTTCTGTGCGGATTCGACAGCACGTGATACCATTTTACTCTCGATCGGCTGGGAATCATCCATACCCATACGTTCCATCATCGAGCGCATATTGTCGGAACCGAAACGCCGCATCAGCTCATCTTCCATGGATAAATAAAATTGGGACATGCCAGGGTCTCCCTGACGTCCTGAACGCCCACGCAACTGGTTATCGATTCGGCGTGACTCATGACGTTCGGTACCGATGACAGCAAGACCGCCAGATTCCACAACGCCTTCACCAAGTTTGATGTCAGTTCCACGTCCGGCCATGTTCGTGGCAATCGTTACCGCACCTTTTTGACCGGCATTTTCAATGATTTCCGCTTCCCTGTAGTGGTTTTTGGCATTCAGCACGTTATGTGGAACACCGGCTTTTTTCAACATTTTGGAAATGAGCTCGGATGTCTCAACGGCAACAGTTCCGACCAGCACAGGCTGTCCAGCCTTATGGCGCTCTTTAATATCTTCCGCAACGGCCCGGAATTTGCCCTCGACAGACTTATAAATCATATCCGCCTTGTCATCACGAACAATTGGCTCGTTTGTCGGAATGGCAATAACGTCCATATTATAAATATTACGGAATTCTTCTTCTTCCGTTTTTGCCGTACCTGTCATGCCGGAAAGTTTCTCATACATGCGGAAAAAGTTCTGGAACGTAATGGAAGCAAGCGTCATGCTTTCATTTTGAATCTGCAGCCCTTCTTTAGCTTCAATCGCTTGATGGAGACCATCACTGTAGCGGCGTCCTTTCATCAGACGACCGGTAAACTGGTCGACAATGATAACCTCGCCTTCCTGGATCACATAGTCGGTGTCACGATGCATTGATACGTGTGCTTTCAACGCCTGATTAACATGGTGTGTTAAGGACACATGATTTAAGTCAAATAAGTTTTCAATATTGAAATACCGTTCGGCTTTATTAATGCCTTCCTCCGTCAATTGAACACCTTTTGTTTTCTCATCATACGTATAATCCGTTTCCCCGCTCAGTGTACGCACAAAGCCATTCGCCTGCTGATACATGGAGGCTGATTTTTGCGCAGATCCGGAAATAATCAAGGGCGTCCGCGCCTCATCAATCAGAATCGAGTCAACCTCATCAATGATGGCAAAATGAAGCGGACGCTGGACCATCTGCTCTTTGTATAACACCATGTTGTCACGCAAATAATCAAAGCCAAATTCATTATTGGTACCATACGTAATGTCGCTATTGTACGCTTCCCGTTTTTCTTCTTTGCTCATGCCATTGCCGTTTAATCCTACCGTCAGGCCAAGAAAATTGTACAGTTCTCCCATATCCTTGGCGTCACGGCCGGCCAAATAATCATTAACAGTAATGATGTGAACGCCTTTTCCGGTTAAAGCATTCAAATACGCAGGCATCGTGGACGCAAGTGTTTTACCTTCCCCTGTTTTCATTTCAGCAATATTGCCTTCGTGAAGTGCTATCGCGCCCGACAGCTGAACAGGGAACGGACGCATGCCCAATACACGTTTGGAACCCTCACGGACGACAGCAAATGCTTCCGTAAGCATATCATCCAATGACTCACCATTTGCGTAGCGTTCTTTAAATTCCTCGGCTTTCCTGCTGAGATCGTCATCGGACAACCGTTCCATTTCAGGTTCCAATGCTTCAATCTGATCGACTCTATGCTGAATTTTATTTAGCTGTTTCTTATTACCATCACCAAAGATCTTTGTCAATAATCCTGCCATATAAAACGCTCCTCATATTTTTTAGAAAAACTCGGCATTCGCCTCGTCTTATAGCGAGTGCCGAAGTTTTTCTTATAAGGTCAACCATAATCTACACTTTCTGACGTTGTAAGAAAACTGAACTTTGCCCTCATTCATAGTGGCAAAGCATAAGAATATTCATTAAGGAATTAATTGTAGTTGCTTATTCGAGTCCACTACTTATGATAACGCATCTCAAGTTGTATGACAACTGATAGAAGCAGGTGGCCATCCCTCCATCGACGCCTGTACAAGTTATTCGCTGCAGCCGTTTTTATTTGGTCAAAATTGGCACAAAATAAAAGAACAGTCCGAGGATGAACTGTTCCTTTCATGAGGAAAAAAGAGGTAACGCGAGGATGCTGAAAATAGGAAGGCCTATGTCAATGAATAAGTATGTCTTCTTTTAGCTTCCCATCCAATTCTGAAAGACGACGATTTGTAACTGCTATGATTTCCACCAGTTGTGAAATCGTTTCTTCATGTTGTCGGACTTTCCTGACTAACTCCTCATACTTGATGTCACTCACATAAGCACTTCCCTTCACCTTGTATGATTCTGTTATAGCATGAAGCCCTCTTAAAAAGCGAATAGCCATTTTGGAAATTTAGCTTTTAATTCGACATGAACATGCTTTTAAAATACAATTTTCGACAGGATTTCATCAAAAACAGTGAAATACACCCACTATTAAATACACAAAACTAAATTTCGGCGTTTCGTTCGACAAAATCTGACACATGGATAGTGAACCTTGTCATGCTGGCCTTTTTAATGGGTATACACGACTTATTTTCTCTCTTGACGTTATAAAAAATACGCAAAAAATTTATGACAACTTATTTCTCAAAGGACATTTTGCTGCAGATACCAAGCCTTATTTGATTCTTCATGCTCTTCGCATTTCCTGATAAACATAGAAAATAGCAGGAAAATTTATGGATAAATTTTCCTGCTATTTATTTCGATGCTGATGCTAAACTGTCATTATTGGAGCACTTCAAAAGAAACCCGTTAAACTTCGGGATAATTTATTTAACTGTTCGGCTCGATCAACCCATATTTTCCATCTTTTCGGCGGTAAACAACGTTGGTCGTGCCGGATATAGCATTAGTAAACACGTAAAATGCGTGTCCCAGCATATCCATTTGCAATACTGCCTCTTCAGAATCCATTGGTTTTAAATCAAACTGCTTCTTGCGGACAATCTCCACTTCATCCGATTCTTCTTTTTCATCTTCTAATGCAGCTTCTTTCTCAAGCTCGGCAAATATGTGTTTCGGAGAACCTTCTTGTCTAAATTTACGATTCACTTTTGTTTTGTACTTGCGGATTTGACGTTCCAATTTATCGACTGCCAGATCAATAGCTGCATATAAGTCAAGATGTTGCACTTCAGCCCTGAGTAGCAGGTTTGGCATTGGAATCGTAACCTCAATTTTCTGTTCATCGTTATAGACACTCAAGTTTACATTCACATCCGAAGATGGCGGTGTATCAAAGTATCTTGCCAATTTGCCGATTTTCTTTTCGACGTAGTCCCGAATTGCTCCGGTCACCTCAATATTTTCACCACGAATGTTGTACTTCATAAAAAAGTGTCCTCCTTTCATCCTTATGTATTTATTATACTACATTACCACCTTTTTTTCCTGCTTAAACAAGCAATAATATCATAAAACGTGAAATGGTGCCGCTCTACTTATCCGATAGAAAGGTACCGGAAGCTGGATGAGAGGCAGATAGGGAGTCTATCTTGGTATAATAAAAGAGGCTGGAACAAAAATATTAAAGGCAAAGAAAAATCCGAACAACTAGAGTAAATAGTCAGTGCAGATAAACCGTTCCGGAAATACACTTCGCTTTTCGCTGGCGGGTCGGGCCTGCGTATTTTTCTTCCGCCAAACTCATTCCTGTTCGTCTTTGAAATAATCATTTACGTTATGCCCCAGCCTCTTACCGTTAATTTTTGCTGTCCATGAAAACGCCATCTGCTGTTTTCACGTTTTCATATGGATTGATATATGAACGATTGGATTTTTTCTGCTTTTTCATTTGTTTCATTTCCAGCTTTAAATCGTTAAACAATTGATTCAATTTATCCTGAATCTGCTCGTTTAGAACGACCAGGCTTTCGCCAAGTTTCCGTTCTTCTTCCGTAAACGGCGGATCGATTGCGTTAAGGTGCTTTCCTCTAGTTTCAATCAAATGATTGACCTGTTCAATGATGGCATCGCGATTTTTGGCATGAACAGCTTCATCGAGCAGGTTATCCAGCTGCTTGGTGACGTCCAACAGTGTCCGCAAGTCGTTCATTATACCCGTGCACCCTGGGCATATTGGGATTGACGTGTCTGTTTGATAACCTGCTTCCACGTATCACGGAATTCGGTAACGTACTGTAAAGCTTCTTCCAGAAAAGCGGCGTCATTCTTGATGTTGCCTTCCTTCAGCTGATACTGAATATAGTCATACAGCGGCATGATCTGCTGAGAGATTTCCATTTTCGGATCCAGCGTCACCATTAACTCCTGGATAATGTTCTGTGCTTTTTGGACATTTGTATTTTTGGCTTCAAATTTTTCCTCTTCCATATCCCTGATTGCCTGTTTAATGAATTTGATGCAGCCATTATATAATTTGAGCGTCAGTTCCCCGCTTGATGCCGTGTTAACCGAATTGTTCTGATAAGTTTGGAATGGTTTATTGGCTGACATATATGAACAACCCCTTCTAAATCTTTTCATCTGCCATAATACCCTTAAACTCCGCCATTGCTGCATATATATCAAGCATTTTTTCGGCGGTACTTCTCTAATGACCTCATGACGAGCTGCCATTGGCCTGTTGTCAAGTCATTTTGCAAAAGGAGGAAATGGTTGTTCGTGCACTCCCAATCTTCAGTGCCCATGCAACTCCTCTGTTTGTATGGTTTTGTTTATATCGGCAGCAAAGACAGATTGTTTAAGAGTCACGGCTCTTTTGATTCGTTTTTCAGTAAATCAAGGACATCCACGGAGAGATTCGCTGCTTCGTTATTCCGGTGCTGAATATCCAAATAAACTTCTGTGCGGTGAATATCGACTGACTTTGGTGCATTGATCCCAAGTTTTACTTGATCCCCTTCAATGCCCAGCACTTTTATGTCAATATCATCACCGATCCGAATTGATTCGTTTTGCTTCCTTGTCAGTACAAGCATCGCTCTACTCTCCCTTCACCAGTGAAGAATCTTGTGGAGTAATAGCAGCTTTCGACGGATAAGCGTCGGAATTTAGTATGTATTGCTTGCCCCGGTTGGTCTGTGAATTAATGATAACAGGTGCCTTCAGGTTCATCGTACTCGTATCAAACGGATCTTTTACCGTTACAATACTCAACACAGCTACATCCTGATCATCTTTGATTTGCAGACTGTCCATTAGATGGTCATCCAAATCAATCACATAATCCTGGTAAAAAACGTACGGGTTAACAACGATAAAAGCAACACCTTTATTTCGCGTTGATTGCAGTATCTGGTAAACGGATGTTTCCGACAAGTTGAACAACACAAACTCATTTTCGTCCACAAAACCTGGCAGTCCTGATGGAAATTGAATGGTTTTGGTAGTGTCAACGGACATTTCACCAAAGTATTTCGTCTGTATATGCATTCCAGCCACCCTTTCTTAGACGGATTCCGAAAATAGGTTAACAAAATCGATCTGTACGTCCGGATATTGCCTTATACTGATGGATACATCGCCAGGGATGTATGTGTGTACCGGCTTTTGCGGCTGTACATCGATGATCGGTTCATTCACCGTGGCATCAACCTGGACATCTGCTGGCTCATAATTTGTTTTGACAGAAAAATGTGATGGGATAAATGTGATACCGATGCGTTTCATCTGATCAAAGGCGTTTATATGAGCCTGCTCCGCAATTGGATTACCGCCGTTTTCAATTTCCATCAGTTGAGAACCTTGCTGCGCGCGGCGGGAGATGCCTTCCATGGCACCTTGGCGTCCTTCATCAGCAAATGTTTCAATCCGTTTGGAAATGTGCATCAGGTTCATGTCCTCCCAGGCCTGTGTCTGGTCAATTGTTAATTGTGAGGGGATCGTTTTGATGGAAAGTTCAGCTTTAGGCTGCTGAATTGACATTTCTGCTTTAGGCTGCCGAATTCTCTGCTGAGCTGAGGTCTTTTGTATTTGTATCCTGGCCGCTTGTGAGGTCAGCCTGATTTGCGGTAATTTCATATCCATCAATCCCTGTCATGTTAATCATGTCCGTTCCAATGATGCCCCCCGTGGGTAACAGGCTAACGCAGAAAATCAATCAGTGTTGGCTGGATCATCTTTGAGCCCGTTGACAGGGCCGCACGATGAACACTTTCCTGGGTAATCAATTCCGTAATCACCTTTTCGTAGTCAATATCCTCATTTTCCGACATCGTTTTCTTAGCCGTTATTTCCTGTTCACCCAGCCGGTTTTCCACTAATTCAAGACGGTTCATGCGCGCACCAAGATCTGCACGGGCATTGATGACATTGTCGATATTCCCCTCAATGGTTTCGATGCTTTTCTCAATACCTTCCTGTTCATTGTCCTCCAGTGCGGTCACGAATGTTTCAATGTCATTGAACACGTTCTCACCAAAAAGCTCTGTCGCATCAACATTGGCCTTAAGTTTTGTTCCTTTCGCTACTTCGATCATGACCGGTGACCCGCCGTCAGGGAGACTGGTTATGTCGCCGGCATTATCGGTCGTTACAGGCTCTGTGTCTGTTTTAGTTCCGTTAAAAATATAGCTGCCATTGACATTTGTATTCACGATATCAATTAAATGCTCTCTCAGCTGCCCGACTTCCTCTTGAATCGATTGGCGTTCTCCAGCGTCATATGTATCACTGCTTGCCTGAACAGCTAATTCCCGCATTTTTTGAAGTGCCTTGGTGGCTTTATCCAATGCGGCATCGGAATTATCCATCCAATTGTGTACTTCGTTCGTATTGCGTTTAAATTGTTCCACTTCCGTAACCTGCGTGCGATAGCCCATTCCCTTCATAGCGATAACCGGATCATCAGAGGGACGATTAATTTTTTTACCTGAAGATAGCTGTTCCATATAGGAATTGAGTTTCGTGTAACTACCGGACAAATTACGGAGCATATTATTTGAAAGCATGCTTTGCGTAATGCGCATGTTTTTCACCTACCTTCCCACTAACCCCATATTGTTAATGACCCTGTCAATCATCTCGTCAACCGCTGTCATACTTCTGGCGGCAGCGCTATAGGCATGCTGGAATTTAATCATGTTCGACATTTCTTCATCAAGCGATACTGAGCTGACAGACATTCGCTGTTCTTCCACCTGCGATCGGAGAATCCCCGAATTTTCGGCCATCGTATTGACTTTTTCTGTATTGACGGCCATATCACCAATCATCGATTCATAGAAGCTTCTGACCGATGTATTTTCACCTAAGCCAACTTCAGTATCATCAAATACATCAGCTAAAGCAGAGGCATTACTACCGTCACCAGGACCTTCGTCTTTATCTGCAGCAGCAATCAGGTCCGGATTATTTAAAATGTCCTGATTAACAGTGATAGCGGCGGCTGTATTATAAGATGATTCCCCCCGTGCAGAGATATTGTTAAAAAAGCTTGGAATATCTTGACCCTGGTCACCTTCCAAATTTTCACCGTCATTGTGAACATCATTAAACGTGTTGGCAAATTTTTGCGCCATTTCGTCCAGGTGGTTTAGCATATCGGTATATGTACCATTCACAGCTGCTACGTTCTCAGCTTCATTCACATCACTGACGTTATCCACATCCGTATAGCCATATGATTCGACGAGCCCCTGCAAAGAACCATTTGAGGCAAACGATGTTGGTTTATAATGTTGGCCGTTAACACTGATCTCATCGACAGCATCATAGATTCCGCCTGAATAGGAAACACGCAATTCATTATAACCCATCTTGCCACCATCCGTTATATCACCATTCACCAATACAGCTCCATCAATCGCACTGCCATTTTCATCCGCCAGTTTAATCGTTGCCAGTCCGTCCGCATTATCTGGTGCGCCGTCACTGCTTTTTGTATAGCTGACTTCGACATTGACAATCTCTGACAACTCATCAATTAGCCGGTCACGTTCATCATATAAATCATTGGCCAACATCCCATTTGTTTCAATGTCTTTCACCTGTTCATTGATGTTATTTATTTTATCCAAAGTCGCATTGGTATCCTTGACGGTAACATCAATCTGATTCCGCAGATCCGTCCGCATTGAGCTTAGCGAATCCGATAAATAATGGAACGTTTCAGCCACAGCCTGGCCTCTTTGGCCAACGACAGACCGTGCTCCGGCGTTATCCGGGCTAACGGCTAAATCCTGAAGCGACTGCCAAAACTGATCCATCGTTTGATTCAACCCATTTTCAGAGGGCTCATTCATTAAACTTTCCATTCGGCTGAATGCATCTGCCTTTGTACTCCAGTAGCCGGACGAACTGTTTTCTGCCCTGAATTGGTGGTCGAGAAATTGATGGCGGACCCGCTGTATAGTTCCGGCTTCCACACCTGTTCCCATTTGACCGGGCATCTCCGGACGGTTCCGTGACGCTGCCGGATAAGGGGATGCAGTTTCAAAATTCACTCGTTGGCGTGTATATCCTTTTGTATTGGCGTTGGCTATATTATGCCCGGTCGTAGATAATGCTGACTGCTGGGCAAACAGGGATTGTTTAGCCATTTCCAGTCCATGAAAAGTGCTCATCGGCCTGCTCCTTTCCCTTGCTTCCTATGCTTTCGAATCAAAAACAGATCGTTCTGGTGAACCGGCTGATTTTTTTCCACCGTAATTCATATGTTTGAGTGATGGTGTCATCATGTTGAGCGATAAGTCAACAAATTGCATGGATTGCTTAATTAAACCCTGGTTAAGCTGTTCCTGCTGTTTCAATTGTGTCATCAGATGGGTCAGGTTGATTGCTGTGCGTTCAAGCTTTTCCTTTACTTTTTCATCTGATAATGTTCCCAAAATGCCTGTAATGGTTGCATTGTTGAAATCAAGCCCCCGGCTGGCTGCCCATTCCCTAACATTTTTTTGACGATCGGCTTCGGCCTGTTCCACTGCTTGTACATATTTTCGTTCATTCACAAGCAGTGATTGCAATTTATCGACAGAACCGTCTTTCACAATGCCGGTCTTCTGCTTCGACAGATCAAACAGCCCCTTGTGCAGGCTGATTAACTTCTCAAGCGATTGTATAATTGGTTGAACGGACAAATTGACGTCCTCCTTTAAGAGCGCTTCGACCAGAAATCAATCATCCGTTGTGCCGTCTTTTCATGATTAATCTGATAGTCACCTTTATCGACGGCGTCTTTGATTTGCTGGACATAGGCTGCCCGTTTTGCATCAGGTTTCACACGCTCCTGCAGTTGCTTCGCCTGATTGGAAATTTCCAGCTGATCCTTCTTATTGGCATCTTTCGGATAGTCCATTTGCTTTTGCATCTGGTTTTTATATGGGTTGAAGTTTGGTTGGTTAACTCCATTTATTTTCATACAAAATCACCCCGATTTCATGACGAACTGATAACCTTTCTACTTATATCGGCTGAATGTTACTTTTTTTAAAGCATCTATTATTATTTCTTATCCCTGTTAAATGTATAGTAAATGGTTTCCGGGGCCTGTTGTTCCGCTTCGCTGTTTTTTCTGTCTTCGTGCCGTTCAAGATCTCTTTTCAGTTCATCCGTACAATTTGCACAAAATCTTCCCCTGACGATATCCACACCACAGCGCTCGCATGGGTAGGCTAGCTTCGGGAATTCCGAGGGTCGCAACCGTTTATCCTTCATAAACCGAATAATCATAGCTTCCTCGACTCCGGTTGCTTTTACCGTTTCCTTTATCGTTGATTCTCGATTCTCACGCTTGGTTAAAAAACGATAAACAATCTGGTATGCTTCCTCCTCTTTCTGATAACATGACTGACAAACATTCCGAATCGTTTTAACGAAAATAGCATCACAGCGCGTACAATTAGCTAATTCAGCCATTGTCCTCCCCCTTTTTGTTCCAGTTTACCATATTTATGGTGGGCGGTGCGTGTTCGAGAAGAAGAATAAAGTTAGCCCCGAATCAGTGTCAGAGCGTACACAGCCGGACAGCCATGCTCTTTTAACACAAATGCGGCATGTCTAAGCGTTGATCCGGTGGTATAGATATCATCGGCAAGAATTACCGGATGCTTAACCGTTCTTGTCAGCTGAAATGGATTCGCAGCTGTGACGCGCTGCCGTCGGGTTTTTTTGGACTGTTTCTCACTGTGGTTACGTGTCAGAATATCCCAGGTTTTCAGCGGTAAAAAATCGGCAAGCATTTTAGCCTGGTTAAACCCGCGCTCATGCATACGTTCGTCACTTAACGGAATGGGGACGGCCACTGCTTCTCTTGAAAGAAATGAAAATGCCTGTTTAAAAGCTGTTTGGTAAGCACCTTCAAAAACTTTTCCAAGACAGTAGTCCCCACGATATTTCCACTTTGCGATCATTTCTTTCATAGCGTCATTATAGGAAAAAACGGCGTAATTCCGAACCAGTGGATCGTCCCACGCTGCATCTGCCGCCCACCACCTGCAGTCCGGGCATACTTCCTCGTCACTTTCCCGGCTGCATTTGCCGCAACGTTTTCCCTTTAGAATGGTCAATTGCTCCGCACAGGGCGGACAAAGATAGGTCGGTCTGGATAACCAAAAAATCGTTTTCCAGCTAAGTTCCGGAATCATATCAGCATCACACCATAAACAATGCATGTTAATGGAAACCTCCCCGTTTGTTCATCCTGGTAATCGATCTGACGGCCTCTCTCATGGCTTCTGTTTTACCATCATGAAAAAACACCACTTCCCCTGTCGGATCACTCGGACTCCTGCCCGCTCTTCCGGCAATTTGTACCAGCGCAGCTTCATCGAAAACAGTATGCCCTGCATCCAGAATCGCCACATCCACAGACGGAAAGGTGACGCCGCGCTCCAAAATCGTTGTGGTGACCAGAATTTGAAACCGTTTCTCCCGGAATTGCTGAACTTTCTCTTCGCGATCATGATCAGATGCATGGACAGCCATCGTCGTAGAGTTAGACAGAATGGCCGCTAGCTTTTGTGTCAAATTTCCGGCAAGGTTGATCGTCGGTACAAAAATCAGAAGTTGCCGGCCAGGCGTTTTCCGATGATGAAACCACTTGAAAAATGCTTTCGGTGGCTGAGATTTTTGCAAGTCTTTTTTTAATGAATAACACATGTGAAAGACTGGTACCGGCATCGGATGCCCGTGGAATCGTCTGGGGATGAATACATGCGGGAGTTTCTTGCGGGCCATTCGCATCTGCTGTTCCTGTCTTGGAGTGGCAGTTAAATAAATTGTTGTGCTCGTTTCCTTTTTGGCACGAGCTGCAGCAAATGGCAGTGACGTATCGTGTGTATACGGAAATGCGTCGACCTCATCAATAATCATAACATCAAAAGCTTGTTTGAACCGGAGTAATTGGTGTGTTGTTGCGATCATCAACTGGGCCGTCCCATCCTTTTCCAGACTGCCGCCATACAAACCCTGGATGTAAACCCCTGAAAAAGCTTCACGCAGCCGCGGGAGCAATTCTCGTACGACATCCGCTCTGGGTGTGGCGATGCAGACACGCATACCCAATTTCAAGGCCTCAGATATGCCAGGATAAAGTATTTCTGTTTTACCGGCACCACAAACCGCCCAAGTCAGGATTTCCTTTTCACGGCCCTGAATTTTCCTGACAATAAGGTCGGACGCTTTTTGCTGTGCAGTAGTTAATTCACCTTCCCATGTACAGGCATTTGGATGGCTTGGCCACGGCTGGTCAGGGCTGGTCCATTCGTATAACAGTGAACAGGCCATCACCCGCCCCATTTCAATGCATTTCCGGCAGTAAACATGCGTTTCGCCACAATGATGACAAGGGATTTGCCCAAACAAGGATGGTTTTTGATTCCCACAGCGCCGGCATTCATGATGCGACCATTTCGTTTGGATAGCTGTTTCGGAAGTGAAATAATGGGCATTCAGAAGATGTTCGAATCGAGGCTCATCAATGAGGATCTCATGTCTTAACAGAAGTTTTCCGGCATAACGCCGGCTTAATTCATAATCGTCCATGGCTTCACGCTCCTAATTGATTTAAAAAGGGAGATAAGGGATCAGCCACACGGCCGATTCCCGGTTTACTGATGGTTGTGTTATTTCGCATACCAGACTGCGCCGACAGCACCTTCCCCAAGATGTGTCCCAATGACAGGTCCGAAATAACTGATCATGGTATCCATATTCGGATAATCTGCATCGAATTGGTCTTTTAGCTCGATGGCAGCCAATTCATTGTTGGCATGGATGAACGCAACTTTAAGCGCTTTTCCCTGATTCGCATCCGCTTCAAGCATACCCATAATTCGGTTTAAGGCTTTTTTGCGCGTGCGGATTTTTTCAAATGGAACAATTTGTTTATCAACAAAATGAAGGACTGGCTTAACCTGCAGCAGACTCCCGACAATAGCCTGGGCACCATTCAGCCGGCCGCCGCGTTGCAGATGGTTCAAATCGTCGGCCATAAAATAAGCCCGCATGCTCTGCTTGATCCTATCGAGCCGTTCAATAATTGACTCTGGGGATTTTCCTGTTTGTGACAGCTCTGCCGCTTCAAGTACGTAAAAACCCTGGCCCATACAGCTTAATTCCGAATCATATGGATACACCTCAATGCCATCCACCATTTCCCCTGCACTGGCGACGGCTTGGCAAGTCCCGCTTATGCCGCTCGATAAATGAATCGAGATGACGGCATCATAATCCTCCGCCAGTTCTGTCAGTTTTTCAGTTATCATACCGATTGACGGCTGGGATGTTTTCGGCAGTTCCTTCGCTTCTTTTACTTTTTGATAAAATTCGTCGGTAGTGATGTCCATTCCTTCACGATAGGATTCATCTCCAAACACGACACTCAGCGGGACAATGTGAATCTGATAGTGTTCGATCAATTTTTCAGGAATATAGGATGTGCTATCAGTCATTACAGCAATTTTCATCGCTAACTTCTCCTCATACTTGTACTATTATCTATCATTTTACAACAGCTGCGACAAAAATGCATCAGGAAAATAACTCCCATTCACTTCTTCTTTTGTAGTATTTTATTAAGTCATTCATAACGGGGGCTGTGCTCCACCAAGACCTTTGCGAAAGCTTAGCGTTGGCACTGAGGGTGGCTCATAAGGCTGCCACCAATCATTCACAACCGTTCCAAACTATCATTTTATGGACAATTAAGAAAAGCGCGGGGCGCCTTGTTCACCCCCGAAAAGCCTGAGCAAGCATTTGTAGTGGCGGGTTTTGCCACGTAAAATAATTGCTTAAGACCTCGAGGGGGGGTAGGCGCTAGAGCTGGACTTGACTAACTAGGAGCCTTGGACAGAAGTATTTCAAAAAATCCCGCTTCATTTCACTACAACCTATTTTTATGTAAAAAAATGGAAATGATTTAAAAAAGGGTATGCCAAATAAGCTTCACGTTTATGTCATTTT
>NZ_SRHY01000079.1 GCF_004565465.1 Lentibacillus salicampi | reverse complement strand
GATTTCCTTTAGTTTTAGTCCTTCATTTCCAATTTTAAAAGATGATAAGTAAAATTTCATATTATCCTCACCGTCGTCTTTAAATTTGATTATGAATAGCTTTTCATTTGTTCCGTTAAATGGCCCGTTAATTGAACACCACAATCTAACAAAAGTATATCAAACATGCCGGAAAATTGTTAGGCTTCCATTAAATTATTCCTTCTCCATCAGTTGATCAAATTCATCCATATGTCTCTCTCGCTTGTAATCATGAAATGTTTTTCGCATCGCTTGCTTCAAACGAATAACGGAAACATGTAAATCATTATTTCCTCTTCCGTTGTACTTTTGGAAAAATGATTGCTGGTTTTCTTTTTCCAGTGCATGAAACTGTCTTATAGCTATTTTTTGTTTGAAGTCCGACATTCTTTCTTTCTTATCGACCGCACGCATTTCAGTTAGAATAGCGTTTCCCATACGCTTTTTAAGGTCATCTAATTTGGTGTTTTTATATTGTTGGTAATCACTTCCTTCACCGTACATTTCTTGCATCACATCTACTTCTTCATCCAATTTTGTTTCTAATGCTTGGATCTCTTCTGGATGAAACTGTTCTAAATAAATTTTATTGGCTCCTCGCTATTTGATGTTGGGAGCATAACCAAAAGATAGAATCGTAGTCGGTTTGACACGGAGCCTCTGCGGGCATGATTCACGAGCCAAGACGCCAGTATCAAAGGATATTGGCTCACGCATCCCATGCTATCATGCCCGCCTCTCCGTATAAAACCTCCTAAACTACCTTCTGCCCCCATACTAAATAGCGGGGAGGCATTTTATTTATTTCATTTATATATGGCCTGGCTTCATTGATAGATTTATAACCATAACGCCACTGTTTTCGGTCATCAGGCAAACGGTTCATCGCTTCTTTAAATAATGTTTCTGTTTTTTGGAAAGATGATAAGGAAATATTATTTTCCTTTTTGTATCGTATGGTCCCACGCAGCAATTCATCTATCTTATTCCGCTCATGGGCACGATCTAAAATAACATTGGCAACTTTAGACTTCATTTTGTCCAGCGTTTTAGGTTTTCGTTTGGCCCGATATTCTTCATGCCATGTATTCGATTCTTTATCCAATACATTCATTCGTTCTCTTGTTGGATGTGGCTCTACGGTTGCGACATGTACATGAATGTTATCTGTATTGTAATGCAGGGATGCCGTCCAAACTGCTGATTGCTGCATCCCTTCTGCCTGCAACATGGCTTGCATGGTTTCACGCACAACACTTCTCATTTTTGTTTCGTCAACGGTATGAGTAACTGCATTGTATAGTCCTTGCTTACTCAACCATTCATTATCAAAAGAGATCACATCTTGCCACATTGGCGATTCATTTTGCTGCGCTAATTGAAATAGTTCTTTAACTGTTTGCTTTTCTTTGGCATCCAATCTGTCTTTACTAGAGGTAAATAACTCCCCTTGCTTTTCCTCATCATCCATATAATCCATGAATTGATAGAACACATCAAAATCATTTTCTTTATCAGATAAGACATCCATTTTTACATGTTGTTTCGCATCCTCACGATCCATATAATTAATGTAATCGTTAAATGCACTCGACCTAGGTGTAACAAATTTACTTCTCAATACAACTGCTGGACTCATTGTTTACTCCTGAATTTTTGGTTGTATTTAATTCCTATATTTCTATAAACTGATTTACTTTGAAAATATACTCGATATATCAAGTTAACGATAATGATTTCCAACTCCTTTAGTATTTTTTTGAAAATAAAAATATTAATTGATAAAATTGATACATTACAATACTTATAAGGAGACTAGACAATGTCAATTGAAACAGCCTACAGTTTGGAATTAAAAGATGTAATTTCTGCACTAGAAGCTAATCAATATTATCGCCAAGGAAAACTACACGACCCTCGGGCATTTTCATGTATAGGTAGTGATGACTGCAACGCCCAACTTACATGTGCCAACTTATCTAAATTACCTAATGAATGGATTGTACCTCCTTACTTTAAACAATCATCAGATTTAAGTCCTCATTCTTCAAACTGTGACTATGTGAAACATAAAGCCACAGCAAAGAATCAAAAAGGCAACATTGACAGTTCTTTAATAAAGACAGGAAACTTTAACTTAATACTTGACCTAGACGGTTTTAGTAAACCCAAAGCCGATAATCTCACCATTAATGGAAAAACAAATAGTGGATCTATAACTAGTTATACAAAAAAGTCAGTTTCAAGCAAAAATAAGATTCAACAAAAGAATTCCGACATAAAATCTTTGCGAAAATTAGTAGATGTTTATCAATCTGAAGACTACGATAACTCAACTACTAAAGTTAATATAAATTCATCATCTTTTACCTTAGAAAAACTTTTCTTCAACCTCGATAGCAAGAACAAGATAAAGCATCAGCAACATATCTATTTCGGAAAAGCAACAATTTACGAGAGAAAGGAAGAAGATAAGTTTTATATAATTGAATTTTCAACAAAGCACTATCACATCTCAAAAAATAAAGCTGTAACTGACAAACCCTCAATAATGGTTTTTAAAGATCAACTTCAAAAACATAAACACTTAAGGAGGTTTGAAAAGTATGTTAGTACTGGCAATACTTTCACCTGTTATTTTTTTGGTTATCCAGAACTACAAAAATATATCAACTTTAAATTACATAACAACTACTATAATCTATTCCTCAGAGACTAAACTAGGCAAAGAGAGATCTTATTTGTTTAGCCAATGTATCTGTAAATGGTTTATCTAATGCTATTTTGTATTCCGCCCCAGTTATTTCAACTATAGCAAAAGAGGACTTTATATTTTTTGTAAAGTTCTCTTTTAAATAATCATTTACTTCTTCAAGTGAATTGGCTCCAAGTTCAAAAGCAAAGTTATCAAGTATAATGAGAAAAGACCTTTCCGTCATATAATACTTGCCACCAACAGAAACTGAAAAATCAAATGGTAATTTCATCTTTTTCATCCTCCTTCCTTATATTTAAAAAAATATTCTCTGTTTATTCCCGACTTCCCGATTGTGATTGTTGCTTCAATTCCTTTTGTCGTTCATAATCTAATTTCTTTTTTCGCTGTTTGTGAATTCGTTTTTGAACTAATTCTTCTGCCTGTTCCATTCCTTTTGTTTTAAATTCTTCTGTTGTAATTAAGTTTTTAAATTTATTTACAAGGTAGTAATGGTTCATGAACTCCAGAATGATTTTCGTGTCACGATCAATAACATTACTTGCTACTTGTATGCGATTCATTTTCTCTTTTACGAAATCTAATTTTTCATCCAGTAAGTCAGAAATCGTTTGTTTGAATAGAACATATTCTTCTTCTCTACTTTCAAAATAAGCATCCACCATTAGGGCAATGGCATTCGCTTGAGATGTATGATTTTCATTAGCTGCCACTTTAATTTTTCCTTTCGTTTCAGCGCTTAACAAAAAATATGATCCTTGCTTTTTCTCTTCTGTCATGCTCATTTTAATTTCCCTCCTTGTCGTCCATTGCAAATGTTTTGTCTAAAATGTGATCCGCTTCTTCGGGATTCAATCCAAGCGCATCGCATAAAACCAAGTACAGATTGAGCGTTCTTTTTTCCAAATGATTTAATTGTTTGAACGTCATTTCCAATCCATCAGCAACTCGACTCACGGTCACATCTAACTCTTTTTCTGCTAACTTAATTCCATCAAATTTCACTGCATCCTCTACCATTCGTTTCAGCAAAACATTCCTTGATACCTTTTGTTTTTTAGCTTCTTCATCTAATACTTTTACTGCTCGAACATCTACATCCCGAATCTTTATTTCCATTCAAATCGGCTCCTCTCACACATTATATTGGAAAATCGGAAAATCCCCGTTCACAAGAACAGGGATTGTTGAACAGGATAAGGGGAAAGTGTACCCACATAGCGTGGGTGACTAGGCAGCGCCTAGTTTTCCAGTAAGCCCATTTTTTCAATCAAATATATACCTTTCATATAGGTGTTTCTTGCTGAATATATAGGTTTTATATAGACCTTTTAATGCTTATTTCCCCTCTTTTTCTGAAGGCTTATCTTTATTTTTCTTCTTTTGCTGTTGCCTTTTCTGCTCCTCCCTCTATTTATTTCGACTTTCTTAAAATATCGCTGTTTTTCTCACTTTTCCTACCACGTTTGATGAAGCCATCTGATAAGGATGAAGATTATATATCAATAATGGAAAAATATGGAATTGTCTAGTTAATCCTAATACACTTAGCGCCCATATTTCTGAAAACTAAGAAAAGTATATCATATGAT
>NZ_SRHY01000078.1 GCF_004565465.1 Lentibacillus salicampi | reverse complement strand
ACTGGTGGCGGTGCCTCTTTCTGGAATTTGATATTCGAATAAATCAGATGAAAGTCTTAACATAGCTAACCTAATAAAATGCAATCGTGATAGCAGCCAACAACAGGACTATTCCATAAAAGGGCGCTTTTCCCTAATAAGGAATAGCGCCAATATCGCATATAAGGGCCAGTTTGTTGAATAAAAGACCAACTTAATTGTCACTGATTTTTCCGATATTTGGATTATAACTAAGAGAAAATAAGTTTATTTGTGTTAAACATTTCCACGGAAAAAAGCTGATCATGAGGTCAGCTTTTTTGTAAGTATTCTTTTTAATAATAATCCTACAAATAATCCCGGGAGTACGCTCAACATTGGAAGCCAAATAACTCCTAATAATTGACCGAATAACGATATTTTTGATGAATAGATCGTTCCCACCGTCACAAAATAAGCTGAAAAAACAAATGGTAAAAAGGCATAAGGCTCTTTTCCTCCACCTGCATCCTTATACGCATCCCACATCGCAAAAAAGTATAAACAAGGATAAAACATAAGCCACTGATAATTTGCCTGTTCAACTGCCATTTCCACGTTCCCCTGAAAACTTAAAATAATAACTTCGTTAAAATTTCCCAGTACATTAATCAAAAACTCTAATAAAATTAATACCAATCCTTTGATATACATTTTATTTAATAGTTGACCAAATCCCGGTAATGCGATGCTCCATAATAGGACTTCAACCGCTTTCAAATACTAACTTTTCCCTTGATATTTATCCGTGATCGATCTAAAAGGTTATTTTGTGCATTCATAGGAATAGGAACATAACGCATAATGTCACCTTCTTATTTATTTTTCCATTTTAAGTTCATCCTTTTTGTTTGTTCTTCGCTAATTTTTTAGGATCCTTTACTCCAGGAGGCTGTTCCAGCCAATTATGTTTAATCATGATATCTGCTCCGCTTTTGGCAAGCCGAGCAACTTCAAATGATAATCGCTCATAATTAATCATCAAATCACTTCGTTGGCTTGCAGATGCTGCAGTAGAATAATTCCCCATTCCCGCAGATACAAGCAAATCCGTGTGAAACATCACTAATTTATCTGAAAAAGTCTGAGTTGTGGAGTCACTTAAATATACATTCGTCTGTGCAGATTCAATATTATCTTTCATAAGTGTATCTGCAAAAATTTTCAAATGCTTTTTTGAGATGTTTTTACTGCGAAGCATGAAATCCTGTACCTCTTTTGATGGTGATGTTTGAGCAAATGCAATGCATAAGTGCATTCCTATTGAATTTGTTAGGACGTTCTGATACAAATGAGAAATCTCAACAGCATTTAATGGACGTTTATCATTGAAAGGATTTAAGCCACTTAAATACTTTTTACTGTCAACATAGTCTGTTTCTTTGGGAACGTCAATATACGGGTGTCTGGAAACTATCCCCTTGGAAAGACCAGTTTCGAGTGATTGTTTATAAAGGTTACTGGTTTCATTTAACGCCTGTACAAAGTAGTTACATACATCATCCCGGTAACTCATCGAAACAAAACCGCCGTATATTAACATTCCCGCCTTCGCCATATGATTCACATACACCAAACAAAATATGTCTGAAAAAAGCCACGGTGCGTTCATATTCACATCTTGTTCGGTAAACCCATTTGGAATGGTGAATTGTTCATTTTCAAAAATAGCTGTTAATGTGTCCAAATGGTTAGACGAAAGATCATAGGCATGCTGTACAACAGATTTTATATCTGCATCTTGAATATGCTCCAGCATAAAACCCAAGATACATTCCGACATGCTGTCATTCATATACCCAGTCCAAAGAGAACCAATTTCTGCGGATGTTAGGGGGATATTCCTTTCATTCATTAAGCAACCTCCTTGAGAATATGTCAGGATAAGTTTAGTATTCACATTAATATGGATTTTATAATGAATTACAGGTATAAAGAAACAATTTGAAGAGTGAGAGGCACTATAAAAACGAAGTAAAAAATTGTTCCGGAAAAGGGCGCAAATCAGGAATAAGAATAGTGTTCAAGGCCTAATCGATATAGTTCTTAACCACGTTATTATTATCTGAAAGGTAGATTCCATTGTTTTTTTATATCGCTATATCCATTGGTTTAGTTGTTCTTTTGTTAGTAATGGGGGTCCTTTGGTTAAATCGATGGACAAAAAAACCTGATGCAGATTATGTTTTGAAATTTATTGCAAAAAACCCAGAGAGATCCTCACTATCCATTCTGAAAAATGGGAAAAGCCTTGCGGATGTTCAATCTGATCAATTGTTCTCATTGGCAAGTACAGTGAAGATTATTATAGCCATTGAATATTCTCAACAAGCTGCACATAGTGAAATTAATCCAGACGAAAAAATTAAAACAGATGATCTGGCACGGTTTTATATACCTGGGACAGATGGGGGTGCTCACGAAGCCTGGTTGAATACCATGGAAGAACAAGGACTTTTGCAAAACCAAACTGTTTCATTGAAGGAGATTGCAAAAGGAATGATGTCCCACAGTTCAAATGCTAACACGGAATTCTTAATGATGCGACTTGGGCTCGACAGAATAAATGCTAATTTTGATAAGCTTCAGTTGTTTAAACATGAGCAAATTTATCCTTTTGTATCAGCTCTTTTTATTCCATATGAAATTGCACATCAAAAGGGGCTTGATATTCATGATAAAAAGGATGCGAAAGAGATAGCGACATACATTGAGAATATGTCACAAGCAGCCTACATTGAAGAGTCCATTAAACTTCATGATAAACTTGTTCAAGATTTTAATGGTGATTATAAGAGGTGGGTTAACATAAAAGCATGGCACAATATCGAATTTGATAGGCTGGCTTCCAAACGATTTGTTCGTTCTACGACTTTCGAATATGTTTCAATTGTACGGAAAATGAACGAGGGACTGTATTTTCCATTTCAGATTTGGGAGCACTTACAGCCAATTATGGAGTGGCCTATGAACGGAAAGAAAAACCAAAAAAGATTTAAAAGTTTGGGTGGCAAGGGAGGTTCAACAGCTTACATTCTCACATATGCTTTCTATGCAGAAGATAAGCAAGGAAATAAAACGGAATTGGCGGTCTTTTTCAACGACATCTATGGCTATGAAACAATCAAGCTTTTAAACAGCTCTTCTGCTTTTCAGTCAGCCGTTCTTACAGGCAGCTCTGACTGGGAAGACAAATTAAAAGCTTTTTTTGATGGTTGATCTTGTCTAAGGTTATTCAATAAAAGGGCGCGATTATCTAATAAAATCGCGCCAATATCGCACATAAGGCCCAGATTGTTGCATAGTAAGTAATCCTGCACAAGTGTGCACGATAAGTCGGATAATGTACTATACTTCCTGCTATTCTATTGATGAAGGGAGGTCATTGAAGTGGATTCACTTAAGACTATGAACGACGCCCTAAGATATGTTGAAGAAAATCTTATAAATGATATTGACACTCGTGAAGTAGCAAAGCGTGCATTGTGTTCAGAGTATCATTTTAAACGAATGTTTTCTTTTCTGGCAGGTGTAACATTGTCGGAATACATTCGGAGAAGACGTCTCACGCTTGCGGCCTTTGAGCTGAACAATAGCGATTTGAAAGTTATTGATGTGGCCATGAAGTATGGATATAATTCTCCGGACTCTTTTACGAGGGCGTTTCATATCCTTCACGGAGTAACACCATCGGAGGCCAGAAATAATGGTCACAACATAAAAGCCTATCCACGAATGACCTTTCAATTATCAATTAAAGGTGGGAAAGAAATGAATTATCGAATTGAAGAAAAACGAGGATTTAACATCGTTGGGATTAAGAAAAGGGTTCCTATTATTTTTAACGGGGTTAATCCAGAAATTGAATCTATGTGGGAAAGTTTAGATGATGGGACTATAAATAAGCTCAAAAAACTTTCCAATATCGAACCTATTGGTTTGATTAGTGCATCTACCAACTTTTCTGAAACTCGGATGGAGGAAAAAGGAGGATTGGATCACTATATTGGTGTGGCTACAACAAACGAGTGTCCTGCTAGCCTGACTAAACTTGAAGTTCCGTCTCTAACGTGGGCCGTGTTTGACTCTGTTGGACCATTTCCTGAAACGTTACAAGATATCTGGGGACGTATTTATTCCGAGTGGTTTCCTTCTTCAAACTTTGAGCAAATAGAAGGCCCCGAAATACTTTGGAATGAAAATAAAGATACAAGCTCGCCGAAATTTAAGAGTGAAATTTGGATACCAGTTAAGAAAAAATAATAATGGGATTTCAACTAACGGGCGCTTTCTTTGAAAAGAGCGCCCATTTTCATTGACTAAATAAGAAACAGTTTTTCGAATTAAAGAATTACGATAGAATAGGAAATAAGGACAATGATAGGCTCTCGGAGTTTCCGGAGTGAAAATTAAGGAATTGTTAAAAATTCACTGGAAATAGGTGATGATTTTCTTAAATGGATATTGTTTTCATGCCATTTTCAAAAAAAGGCATGCCAAATAAGCC
>NZ_SRHY01000077.1 GCF_004565465.1 Lentibacillus salicampi | reverse complement strand
AAAATGACATAAACGTGAAGCTTATTTGGCATACCCTTTTTTAAATCATTTCCATTTTTTTACATAAAAATAGGTTGTAGTGAAATGAAGCGGGATTTTTTGAAATACTTCTGTCCAAGGCTCCTAGAGAAAGTTTCTCAGAAATAACGTTGGGAAAGTCCTTCTTCCTGCTGAGATGACAATAATTAGTAAAGGCCACATCCTATAACGGCAATTTGACAAATAAATATTCATTTTGTATAGTATAAATTGAACATTTTGGTTTATACTATACAAATTAAACATAATATACTTTACGAAAGGGGGCAACAAACAGTGAGCGAAAACCATGATGATTTTCAAGAAATTGAAGCATCACGGGAAATGTTAAGCAGTGCCATCGCGCAAACCATGGTGATATATGGCGTGACGCCCTCAGTGGGAAGAATTTACGGAACGCTCTACTTCGCGGACAGACCACTTAACCTTGATGAAATAAAAGACGAAGTGGCGATGAGTAAGGGTAGCGTCAGTACAGGATTACGTGAATTGCTTGATACAGAAATGGTCATTAAAGTTTGGAAGAAAGGCGAAAGAAAGGATCATTTTATTGCAGAGAAAGATTTTTTCCGAAACTTCTTCACCTTCTTTGTAAAAATGCTGAGACAAGAACGGAATATTATTTATCGGGCCAATGAACAAGTTGAAGGCAAATTGAAAGAAATCGTGGTGAATGGTGAATCTGAAGAAGCAAAAGAAATGGCAAAAAAAGATTTGATCGATATTGAACGGACCAACACTTATTTTGATTGGACGCTTAAACTGGCGAATGCCATGGAATCCGGCGATATTTTTAACTTTATCCCAAAATACAACCAAGAAGGTGATGACACTGGATACAGCGAAGACAGCACTCGTAATCATTGATATGCAAAAGGAAAGTCAATTCGGCATTCAAGGTCAGGAACAAATCGTTCGCCAAACACGTGAGGTAATTACGGAATGCCGAAAAAACAACATTCCCATTATTTACACTCGGCATATCAACCGCAATGACAGGGTAGGGCTATCCAAACAAGAACCCTTGAATCACAATAACGAACCGGTATTTTACAATAGCAAAACTGATGCAATCGACATCATTGATGATATTCAGCCCGAAAGCCATGATATTGTCATCGATAAATATCGCTGGAGCGGTTTTTACGACACACACTTGGATTTGCTTCTAAAAAGCATGGGGATCAAACACATCATCTTAGGCGGCGTGGTGACAGACGGTTGTGTCATGACCTCCGTTTTTGATGCCTACTTTCGAGATTATCAAGTAAACCTGGTGAAAGACATTTGCGGTGCTACAAACGAAGGCGCACATATGAGCGCTATATTAACGATGGCCAATTGGATTTATAATATCGCCATTTTTGATGCAGACGAAATGATAAAAAAACTTTCTGGACAGACATATCATTACTGGGAATCGACATACTCTGATCAATTACAATTCACACCGGAAAATATTCGGGACGTTTTTGGCCGCCTTGACCAAAAACCGCAAACGCTGCAATCGGATACGGAACATAATTGAAACGCGACGCAATAATTTTAGAGGAGGAATAACAACCATGAAAAGCAATAAAAAACTGATAATATTTACAACCTTACTCATGCTTACTATGTTATTGGCAGCATGTGGCGGTAATGATAATTCTTCTGAAAATAGCTCAGATGACAATTCGGGTAACAATAACGATGATAAGCTTGAGATGGGACAAGAAGAAATCAGCATCCCATATGTCTCTTGGCCGTCTGCCATCGCAAGTTCGAACGTAATTAAAGTGGCATTGGAAGAACAAGGCTATGATGTTACCTTACAACAGGTTAATTCCGGTGCCATGTATACAGGGATTGCCGATCAAACATCCGAAGCTTCTGTATGCGTATGGCTTCCCAACACGGATGCTGACTATTGGGAAGAGTATGGTGGAGATATCGAAATGCTTGGGCCTAATGTGGAAGGAACCCCTCTCGGCCTCGCCGTACCCGAGTATATGAAAGACGTAAACTCCATCGAAGACCTGGCTGACAATACGAATTCGGTAGGAGATGAGACAGAGTGGACCATTACAGGTATTGAGCCTGGATCCGGCCAAATGGAATTGACCAAGAATCAAGTTATGGAAGACTATGGTTTAGATAACTGGACATTGCAAGCCAGTTCTTCAGCAGCCATGGCTACATCATTAGGTGAGGCCATCAATAATCAAGAGCCGGTTGTCGTGACGCTTTGGTCCCCTCATTGGGCCTTTTCTAAATGGGACTTGAAATATCTCGACGACCCGCAAAATTCATATGGGGATCCGGACGATATTAACACAGTCGTTCGTGAAGGGTTAGAAGAAGACGCCCCAAGAGCCCATGAAATTCTCAATCAATTCGCATTAAGCAAATCCGAATTGGAAAGCGTCATGGTCGAAATCAACAATGGTACAGACCCGGAAACAGCTGCCCAAGAATGGGTGAACAACAATCAAGATACAGTCAACGAATGGTATGAAACGATACAATAAATAAACTAAATGCCGGTTGGACAAGATTTGGTGAAAATTCTTCATAGGAATCCCCCTATGGAGAATTTCATTGTTATGTGCGATATCAAAAGAATAAAGAGATTTTTACAAAGTGTTTTAGCTAAATCAAAAAGACCGAAAGTTGACACTAATGCCTGACCGAATATTGACCGATATAATGACCAAGGTATACATTCTTGAGAAAGGAAAAGGACGCCTCCAATTTATGTGAAATTGCGGAAACAACTTCACTGGAGGCGTCCAATAATAGCACATATTATGGTCATTATATCAGATTATAAGCTGATTGAGAAGGAGAACGAAACGGGGGTTTTTCGTTAGGAGTACGGAATTGAGTATTTGTCCATGTTGCGAGAAACCTTTCGAAAAGGTTTCGGGCAGTCGGCCTCGCATATGGTATAGAAGCTCAGGTGACCGGAATAAACTTATCATTCGAAGGCTTTATTGCGAACAGTGCGAACAAATTCATCATATCGAAAAAAGGACCTTGTCGTGCTGGATATCGTTAACACGATTACACATTCCCGTTGTGTTGACAGGGAGAACTGCTTTCCGATTAAGGACTCCGGCACTTATGGGCAAATATTGAAAGCGTATCACTAGCGTTGCATTAATATAAATTGAATATTTTGAAATCCGTTTAGCTCTAATTTTCGCCAAAAAGACAAACCTTAATGAAAAAGTGGCATTGTCCATTTGGTAAAATTATACATTTGATCCAGGAGGGACACCAACAACACACATTGTTATGGTATGCCGCTAATGCGACGAAGCCAGTGACGGCACTCCTTCCACAGTTTCGCTTTTAGTAACCACTGCGAAACGCTAATTGAATTCAATCCCAGTTCCTGTTGAATGTCATCATCAAACAGGGTATCGCTCATGGCATGTAAGCTTTCCACTTCTTCCAGGTGGGATAATAATAACAGCTTGATATACGAATAAGTCGTGAACTTTTTCGTATAGCGATCTTGGCCGGTTTGTGTGATTTGTTCTGTAAGTTTTTCAACGTTAATGGGTGAAACCCATTTACCAAATGATGATAATAGTGTATGATTGTCCATATTCAGAGTTCCTTTATATTGGATTTGGACAACAACCACCACTTCCATTATAAAGGATTTTTTTATACTCTGAAACCTATATTTTGGATAATTGGCAAGATTATTAAAATTGCCCCGTTATCTATGCAACGCTAGTGTTAGTTTATCAGTTTTTATCGTTATGTTCGTTTTACTAGGTGCTTGTGGAGGAGAAGCATCGCAAGAGGAAACAAATAGTAGTAATGCAAATGAAGATAAAACGATGGAACTAACAGTGGATAATTTAATAACAGCTTTTCAAAAATCAGGATTAGAAGCTGAAGATGGTGGAGAATTAACACGTGATGATTTTGGCATGGCTCCAATGAAAGCGGATAAAGCAAAAAGATTATTGATCCCTTCACTCGGTGAGGATTCAGGCGGATGAATTTTCAGATATGATAATCAGACTGATCTTGAAGAAATGAAATCTTATTACGATGACTTAGGAGAAGAGAATGCTATGTTTTATTCCCATACAGCAGTAAGAGATGATATTCTGCTTCAAATCAGTTGAGAATTGAGTGATGAAGAATTTAAGAAATACAAAGAAGTTTTAAATGCTGTAGGCTCAGGAGATTTACCGAAATTTGAGCAAAAGGAAGAAATTGCATTTTCAGATGCTGCCAAGGGCGATACAGTAATTGATGATTATGGAACTTATACGATTAAAAAGGTGACTGAGCCATCTAACCCAACCCATGAAACTGGTTCCATTACATTCTCACTAAATAAGGTATTGCTGGCAACATTTAAACCTAATGAAGAAAGTGCCTCATTTTTTGACCGTGAAGAATTAAAATTGGCTGTTATGCTAATTGAATCAGAAAATAACTCAGAGGATACAGTTAGCTTCCACCCATTTTCAACAACTGTTACGACAAATACAAAAGGACAATATGATGCTCAAACTCTGCTGAATAAAGGAGAATCGGAACATATCGGTCAAGTTACTCAAGAATTCCGAACAGCATTCAATCTTGAAGACGAAAATCTGGACGAAATTAAAGAAATGACATTTATATTAGATAAACCATCAAAAGATAGTATGAGTTTTGGCGAAGAGGTGAAAATTGATGTTACATTTGATTGAGGAAGTTCTATATAGTTCAGGGGGACTGTCACTTCCCGGATAAAATAACTGCTAAACTATATTAGATGGTTTTCACATGTAAAAGATAAACACTTGGGAAAAATCCTATATATTGGACCAAATCTACATACAGCTGTTGCGGCCAGATATGGTGACTGGCCGCAACTATTTTTGGTGTTA
>NZ_SRHY01000076.1 GCF_004565465.1 Lentibacillus salicampi | reverse complement strand
AGTCGAGCGAGAAGTCCGCCAAGTCGAGCGAGAAGTCCGCCAAGTCGAGCGAGAAGTCCGCCAAGTCGAGCGAGAAGTCCGCCAAGTCGAGCGAGAAGTCCGCCAAGTCGAGCGAGAAGTCCGCCAAATCGAGCGAGGAGCTCTGATGTCAGAACCGTGTTTCTACTATAATGACCCTTTTGTCGATGGGATGCCGTCGATGCGATCATTCAAAGACGCGGCTTGATCAAGTGCACGTCCGAATCCTTTAAACATCGATTCGATGATATGATGGCTGTTTGCCCCATATGCCAGATTCATATGCAATGTGATGCTGGCATGATTGGCGAATGCCCGGAAAAACTCTTCCACAAGCTCTGTATCAAATGAACCGACTTTATCTTTCAAGCCATCGACGTGATAGACGAAGTACGGTCGCCCACTAATATCCACCGAAATGAAAGATAGTGCCTCATCCATCGGTGTTGTGACAGTCGCATAACGGGTGATCCCTGCTTTATCACCCAAGGACTCCTCAAACGCCTGGCCCAGAACAATTCCGGTATCTTCAACCGAATGGTGTTGGTCAACATCCAAATCGCCATCACAGTTCATGGTCAGATCAAATAACCCATGTTTGGTCATCAGTGTCAGCATGTGATCCAAAAAACCAATCCCTGTTTTAACTTGTGAGTGTCCCTTGCCATCCAGACTGATCTCCGCTGAAATGGCTGTTTCGGCTGTCTTCCGGCTAATCGTAGCACTACGCATCGCCCTCATCCTTTCTGATTTGGATTGCATTCGCATGCGCTGAGAGCCCTTCCGCACGGGCAAGTGATCCTATATCCCGGGAGACTCGATCAAGCGCGGTCGCCGAATAATGGATGACGCTTGATTTTTTGACAAAATCATAGACACCGAGCGGCGAGGAAAAGACTGCTGTTCCACTTGTCGGCAGCGTATGATTTGGCCCGGCCAAATAATCCCCCAGCGGTTCAGGCGAATAATCTCCGAGAAAAATCGCCCCTGCGTTCGTCACCTTCGCCAGATTTTCAAACGGCTCCCTGATCATCAGTTGCAAATGTTCCGGGGCAATCGAATTCGCCGTATCGAATGCTTCAGACAGTGATTCAGTCAGGATGATGCGGCCATTTAGCTTCATCGACTCCTGAATGATGGTTTTCCGCTTCAGCTGTTCCGTTTGTCTGGACATTTCATCTTGTACAGCTTCAGCAATTTGCCTGTCAGTGGTGATGAGCAATGGCCGTGCTGCTTCATCGTGCTCCGCCTGGGACAACAGATCCGCCGCCACAAAACGGGGCCGTGCTGTTTCATCGGCAATGATGCAAATTTCGCTCGGTCCGGCAATCATATCAATCGCAACATCACCAAATACCCACTTTTTAGCACGGGCAACATAGGCATTGCCTGGACCAACAATTTTAAAAACCTTCCTGATCGTTTCGGTACCGTAAGCGAGTGCTGCGATTGCCTGGGCACCACCAATTTTATAAACGGTATCGACACCCGCTTCCTTGGCAGCGGCTAACACATATGGGCTGACTTTTCCGTCCGGCTGTGGTGGTGTGGTCATAACGATCTCTTTCACCCCCGCCAGTTTTGCAGGAATGACATTCATCAACACAGAAGAAGGATAGGACGCTTTTCCGCCTGGTATGTAGACCCCAACCCGTTCAATCGGTGTCACTTTCTGTCCCAGCGTTATGCCGCCTTCCTGATTCATAAACCAGGATTGTTCCGTCTGGTTGGCATGAAACGCCGTGATGTTTTCCAGGGCCTTTTGAATAGCCGCTTTAAATGCATCACTGACTGCCTCTTGTGCCTCTACAAATTCCGCTTCTGACACAATCATCTCATCAAGCCTGACACCATCCAATTTTTCCGTCAGGCTGTAAAGCGCGTCATCACCCGAGCACCGGACCTTGGAAATGATGTCGCCTACAACCGCGTCCAATTGGCTGGCATCGGCCGGTTCTGCTTGATTGCGTTGTTCCTGTAAAAATTCCTTCGCTGTTATAACCTTCATTTTCGCGTCACTCCAAACCGGTTTGTAAGGTGTTGATAAAGGCATGCACGCTTTCAGACTTGGTGGTGAAGCTCGCTTTGTTAACAATCAGACGGGTACTGACAGCGTCCATTTCTTCAAGGATCGTCAGACCGTTTTCCCTGATGGTGTTTCCGGATTCGACAATGTCGACAATCACATCAGCCAGGCCAATGATGGGTGCCAGTTCCACCGATCCATTTAACTTAATGGTTTCGATGGGAACGCCTTTTTTTTGGAAATGGCTCTTCGCAACGGCCGGGTATTTGGATGCGACCGTCAGCACATTGTTTTTGGGCGGCTCTTCACCATTAAAGCCGGCCACAGCAAATTGGCACTGTCCCAGCTGCAAATCGAGTATTTCATAAATGTCCTTCCTGGCTTCCATAATGTTGTCTTTGCCGACGATCCCCAGATCCGCCGCACCATTTTCCACGTAAGTCGGGACATCAACGGCTTTCACGAAAATAAGCTTGATCAGGCCCGCAGCATCATAGAATACCAGCTTCCTGGATTGATCGCTGAAATCATCGAAGTGAATCCCGACTTTTTCCAATAGTTTGATAGAATCGTCAGCCGTCCGTCCTTTTGCCAGTGCTAATGTAAGCATGTTCACTCAAGTTTCCCTCATTTCTGTTCGCAGCAGCTGTTCCAGTTCGTCCACACTCTGAAATGGCATTTGTTTCTGCTTATGGACAAGTAACGATTTTTCGTTTGTAACGTAAACAGTACATGTGGTTGGAATACTGCCTTTATCAATCGGTTGTGTGAGCACTTGATAGCCGGCATTCCGGAGCTTGCTTGCGGCCGGTAAGGCTTCTTGGATGCTGCTTTGCTCGTAATAAATGACCACCTCGACCGTATCTTCTATCCGCTCCACCTGTCCGGCATTTTTCCTGGCTTCCAGTAAATAATCAATAATGCAGCCAAATCCAATCGCCGGGATGTCTGCACCGAATTGTTTCGTCAGGTCATTATACCTGCCACCCATTAATACTGGCTTGCTGTAGCCAGTGAGATACCCCTGAAAAATGATTCCCGAATAGTAGTTCATATGATTGATCAGACCCAGATCGAAAACAACGGAATCCTGAATGCCATACACTGTTAACAGATGATAAACCTGCTTTAGATATTCGATTGTCTGTTTCATGTTGTCATTCAGGGTGATCGTCAGTGCTTTTTCAATGACATCCCGCGGGTCCCCATACAGTAAGGGGATTCGTTTGATGGCCTCGGAGATTGACTCTTCCACAGAAAGGTCATTCAGAAATGGTCCGATTTCGACGAGGTTCTTCGATTGGATCAGTTCCTGCAATTTTCTAAGTTCTTCCGTTGAAATCGGCAACTCCTCAATCAGGTCTTTGAAAAAACCGGCATGACCAATCTCGACTTTGAATTGATCAAATTGCAAATCCTGCAACAGATGAACAGCTAGCGCAATCGTTTCGGCATCATTTTCCGGTGTATTTTCGCCAAAGCATTCAACTCCGGCTTGGGTGAATTCTTTATGATGGCTTTTGTCCTGAGGCTGCCGGAAAACATCCTGCACATAAAACAGTCTCCGGCGTGTTGTCTTTTCCGCTGCCATCCGACGGGCAACCGGTATGGTCACATCAGGCCTGAGTACAAGGACGTCACCGGAAGGGTCGATTGTTTTAATCATGTTGTGCTTGCCGACAGTCCCAATCAGGGATGCGTACATATCATAATCCTGAAATGTACTTGTGCCGGTTTCCTGATAACCATAGGTACGAAAACGCGCTCTTATGGCCGACAAGAGACGGCTTTCCAGCTGATAATCAGTCTGACTCAGGTGATGTCCGGCATCCGTTACATATGATTGCATAACCAAAACTCCATTCGGGTATTTGCTTTACTACTTTATCGCTTTATCTTATTAAAGTTAATAGTTATTTTAGCTTTCAATCGGGGAAAAGTCAATAGGGTAATGAATATTTTTGGAATGGGCAGAATATAAACTAGAACAAGAACATGCCAATGTGGAAATTAAGTGTATTTATCGATACTGTTTATTTTCATTTCGTGCTCTACACTACCTCCTAATGCATAATATTTAACTAAGGGTTTTGAAATTAACCGATTTTTAAAATTATTTCAATTGATTCAAATGGAAGGATAATGGTAAAATAACCTATAAAGTTTGTGAAAGCATTCATGAAGATGAGATAATTGGAGGGTTTTAAGTGGGGCGAAGTATAAGAATTTTAAAACGGAGTAGGATATTTTATATATTAGTTTTAGCTTTACTCAATATGACGTATGTGTCAATTGAGATTTACAAGTCAAAAATTAGTAAACCTTTGCTGGAAAACTCAAAAATAACTCAATTAGAGTTTGCCAAACTCGAATCAATGTCTAATTATGCACTTCTTTTTGAAACAGCTTTTCTAATCATATCGGTTATTTGGACTTTATTGATGTTTACAAAAAAATATGAACCTACAATTAAAAGTTCAATCCCCATTCAATTGTTATTACTGGTATCCTTACTTATCTTGAACTGTACTTTATCTTGGCTTTTCGATGCTCCTATTGGGAATTTGACACAGCTGCTGTTCGGCCCTATAGTATTTACAAGTGGGGCAGTTATTTATTTCTTGTTGTCTAAGCTTTTGTCAGGGTGTACTAAATATAATCCAGGGGACCCTAGTTCCTCATGACCTTTTGTCAGAATGACAGGAAACAGGTGTAGACAGATATAGAAAAAAATGAATAGACTGTTTGGAGAGCTTATTGTATAATATAGAATATTATTGTCAAATGAAAAAGTCACTGTTTTTCGGAAATTGCGGATTAGTAATCGAACCATGCGACTTGCAACCGTGGTTTTTGATTGCATTGGCAGTCCGTTGAGTGAATAATATACAAGTTAAGTTATAAACTCAACTTTCGCAGCACAAATTAGGCAGATAAGCCTTGATATAATTGGGCAAGGCGGAAAACCATTGATGTAATTGACCTTTGATTAGTTGTTTGAATTTGTTATTGGTCTTTTTTAAAGCATCT
>NZ_SRHY01000075.1 GCF_004565465.1 Lentibacillus salicampi | reverse complement strand
GATGCTTTAAAAAAGACCAATAACAAATTCAAACAACTAATCAAAGGTCAATTACATCAATGGTTTTCCGCCTTGCCCAATTATATCAAGGCTTATCTGCCTAATTTGTGCTGCGAAAGTTGAGTAATAACTTCTTTGAACTTATTTCCCGTTTTGAAAAAGAAGGTGAATCTCTGGAGTTTGTTTTTGGCAAAGGTATCCTGACTTGGGCGCATCCTGATAAAAAGGTTGGAACCATTAGGCATCCGCTATTGACGTGCAAACTCGAAGTGGAATTAGATGCGGAAAAAGGTGTTGTGGAAGCGAAGCAGGTAGAAGATGATATCGCCATTGAAAATGAAATGCTGTCAGGTGTTAGTCTTCCTAATCAAGAACAAGTTAATGATGTATTGAAGGAAATCCAGGCACTTTTGATGACAGATGATATGACTCAAGCATTTCAGCAATATATTCATTTAATTGATGCAAATGGACGTTATGCAGAAAGTGGCAAATTAGAATTACGGGATTATCCTATCTTATATAACAGGTCGATGTTTGCTCTGCGGACCAAGAATGTGCGTGTACTTCGGGATGATCTGGAACATATTATCGAAGGCATAAACTCGGGTGAAATTGAGCTGTCTGAGTCTGTCCTGTCAATTTTAGATGGAAAGAAAGAGCAAGAACGTGATAATGAAGGGGAATCCGCCAGTTCCTCAGCCTTGCCCAAGGACTTATTGTATTTTCCACTTGCTTCAAATGAACAGCAAAAAGAAATTGTCAATCGGATCGAAAGAAATTATGGAGTGACGGTTCAGGGACCTCCTGGAACCGGGAAAACTCATACCATTGCTAACCTTGTTTCCCACTTTCTGGCACAAGGTAAACGTATCCTAATAACGAGTCAAAAGGAAAATCCGTTAAAGGTGCTGAAGAATAAAATACCTGCGTCCATTCAGGATTTATGTGTCCCTGTGTTAGGTGGGGGCAGAGAGTCAATGGAGGAGATTGAAAAATCCATCCGGACACTCAGTGAGAAACTTGGAGAATTGGATCCTGCCGGGCTGAAAAATCAAATTGAGCGGAATTTAACGGCTATTGATAAAAGCAAGCGGCGTACAGCCAGATTACATAATGAATTGGAAACCTACTCGCGAAAAGAAGGTACGCCCATTGATTATAAAGGGGAGAAGTTATACAAATACGACGTAGCGAAACAGTTGGTTGGGGCTGAACTTGATTATCAGTGGATAAAAGATGATGTGGCCCTGGAAAAAGAGTTTCCATTGGCGCAAGCAGATTTCCGGGAACTGTGGAAACTGCGGGATATGCTGAAACAGGTAGACTTACCATTGCAACAACAAAAACTTCCCAGCTTAAATGACCATATCCGGAGCAGCCGCTCCTTTGAACAGCTAATCGAAGAAGGGGACGAACTGAACACTTATGAGGATGAGGGAAAAAGCATTCTCCACAAGTACGTTCTAACGAATGATGACGATTTTATCAATCGGTTAAAAGAAGATGCAGAGAAAGTACTGGAAAAAGAAGACCTATTGACACATGATGCTTATTCATATGTAATGGAAGATTTAATGGCTGGTGGCGTACGGGAAGAGCGTTGGCGAACTTTTATCAAAGAGCAGCAGGAAAACGTGGATCAGCTGTTTGCGTATTATAATCAATTGATAACCCATGACGTCCGTCTTCCAGATAAAAATGCAGAAGAGCTGAAAGCGGATATTGAGATCGCAAAAGATCGGATCAAAAGTGGGAAAAAGCCAAACATGCTCTTCTTTCTATTTAAAGGAAAACGGACGAAATATTTATTTCAGGAGCCGGTTTTAAATGAGAAACCTATTCAAAACCAGGAAGATATAGAAACGGTAGAGAGCTATCTTGCCTATACCGCACAAAAAAAGGAAACAGCCAGAGTAATTAATGGCAATATGGATGAAATAGGCCATGACACAATTGATCATGTGTCGGGCCGATTCCCACATCAGGCAGATGCGACTGTAAAGACCATCGTTTCTGTCGTAGAATTGTTTGATTTTATTAATGCTATTCAAGCAAAATTAACCGATGATCAATTAGAATTGATTAACTTTTATCAACCCGCAACTTTAAAAACACTTGTTCAGGAATTAGACGTTGTGAGCCGCTATATCGAGCTGGAAAAGTGGCGGAAACGACAGCAAGAGGAGCTTCGGTTTCTTCAAAAACTCAGCACAGATGAGAACATGCATCCGATCATTTATAAGTTCATGGAAGCCCTTGAAAATAAAGATCCTGCTCAGTGGAGCCAACTGATTAATCAACGGATTGAATTAGCGAACAAACAAGATCAGGTTACCGAATTCTACCGTCTGCTGAATGACATGGGGACGTTGCTGCCAGCGACTGCAGTATCTCTGGAATCATCAGTCGGCACAGACTGGGGATTTCCGGAACAGTACAATGAGGCATTCGAACTCCGCAAGCTTCAGACGTGGTTGGATGAAACAAAAGATATGAATATTGCAATCATGAAGGATCATATAGAGGACGAGTACCAGGAGCAGAAACAACTCATTCGCGAGATTGTCTCGGCCTCCACATGGAAAACTCAAATAGAACGGATATCGGAGAAAGAAAAACGTGCTCTGTCATCGTGGAAAAGCTATATTAGACGATTTGGAAAAGGCAGCGGCAAGTATGCACAAGTCAACCTGGAAGGGGCACGCGAGTCTATGAAGACAGCACAGAGCGCCATCCCGGTATGGATTATGCCTGTCAATCAAGTCATGGAAAACTTCCCGGTTACCAATGATAAATTTGATGTCGTGATCTTTGACGAAAGCAGCCAATGTGATGTATTCTCCGCCAATATACTATTACGGGGCGAGAAAATGATTGTCGTTGGAGATGAAGAGCAGATTAGCCCACAAGCAATCGGGACAAAACAAGAAGATGTTCACGAATTAGTACGCCGTTATTTACCGGATATACCGAACGCTAATTTGTTTGACGGCAATATCTCCCTCTATGAAATGGCAGAACAGACATTTCCAAAGGAAGGAAAACTGATGTTGCGGGAACACTTTCGTTGTGTACCGGAGATCATTCAATTTTCCAATGACTTAAGTTATGGCGGAGAAATGATCCCGCTAAGGCTTCCGGTGGAGGATGAAAAAATTGATCCACCAGTAACTGCCACTAAAGTGAATGATGGTTATAATGACGAGAAGGACAAAGACATCAATAGGCCGGAAGCAGAGAAAATCGTTACTGACATTGCGGAAATGGTTCAAGACCCAAAGTATGACGGACAAACATTTGGGGTTATCACGTTGCAAGGGAATAAACAGCAGGATTTGCTGGAGCTTCTGATCCGTGAGGAAATCGGTGATGAAGAATTCGTCAGACGGAAAATCATCTGCGGTAATGCTTATACGTTGCAGGGAAATGAACGTGATATCATTTTCCTTTCAATGGTGGTAGCCAGTAATCGGAACTTCCGTGCATTGACTAAAAACAGTGAAAAGCAGCGAATAAATGTGGCCGCCAGTCGCGCCAAGAATCAAATGAGATTGTATCACTCGGTCAATCCGGAAGAATTGAATCCAGACGACTTACGCTATCGATTGCTCAGTTACTGCAGACAACCATCAAGGCTAAATGAAGAGGTAGCCAATTTAGAAGAGAAGTGCGATTCTCCATTTGAGGTTGATGTGCTTAGAATGATATTGGCAAAAGGCTACAAAGTAACACCACAAGTAAAGGTAGGGAGATATCGCATTGACCTGGTTGTTGAAGGCATGCGTGATCGTCTTGCTGTTGAGTGCGATGGTGAAAAATGGCATGGACCAGAGAAATTTGAGGAAGATAGGCAACGACAGGAATCATTAGAGAGGGCAGGTTGGAGGTTTTGGCGTATCCGCGGCAGAGAATTTTACTTTAATAGGACAAAAGCAATGGAAGGCCTTTGGAAGAAATTAGATGATATGGGGATTGAACCATCCTTGGATGATTCCTTTTGGGATTCTAGCAAAGAACCTCAGACTAGGATTAATTATCCGGAGGTATCATTGAACAAGTAACTCGGAGAATGAACAACAATTAAGGTTATTTGGAGATGACACTGTTGATAACAAGCAAATAGATTTATTTGATAAAGAGGATGGAAGTATTTGAGTCAATTTCATGATTGCTCAGGTGTTTTCTTTATTAGAAGTAGACGTTAATTTTTAACAAATAAATAATCAGATTGGCGGATAATAATGATAGAAACAACTCCAAGGTGAAAGTGAATAATTCGGAGGATATAAGACATCAGGTACATATTGCAAATGTGCCCTTATCAGCACTAAAAAATAGAAAAAATAAGTGTTTTTTGAAGGTCAAAAAGAAGTATGATTATCAAAAGGTGGTCATTAAGGTCACCTTGGATAAATCTATACTTCAAAATAAGGCTGATATAATCGAAAGTTCTGTTACTATTAGCTTCAATGATGAAGAAGTCAATATATTCACGGAAAAACAGCATGCAGACAAAAATATTACTAAAAAAATGGGCAGATTCTGGATAGCTTATACGCCAATTGAAGATGATAAGTTAACAATAAAAGTCAAAAGTCACTTTAAGCAGTCGTTTTATAATAATGTCCTTCTTCCCCGGATTAAAAATAAAGAGGAAAAGGAAAAGCAAGCGAAAACACGGCAAGAAAAAGAAAAATATTCCCATGAAGATTTACACAGAAGAGATTTCCAATTTGCGGATAAGTTTCCTTACCACTACTCTCCAAATAGTGACGGTAACAGATCAAGAAGAGAAGTATTTGGAGGGGCCTTTTCAGGCGTATCAAAATCTGGCGGAAAGCGGAAAGGAAAGTAATTGTACAACCAGCTATTAAAAATATGCGAAAATCTTTGATTGCCAGTGGGGTGCTGGAGGAAAATAGCAACAAAAAGCTTTATGAATTTACAGATGATTATATATTTTATAGTCCAAGCTATGCGGCTGCAGCTATAGCAGGGGGGTCAGTAAACGGAAGAAGAGAGTGGAAATACAAGGGGAAGAATTTAAACGAAATGGAATCGGAGGATTTAAAATAGCATTTGGTATGGAAAATAAGGGGTGCACGAATTAATGCGCACCCTCTAACAATTATTCCAATCCAAATTGCGATTTTGAACTTAACTCGCCACCCTTGTGTTTGGCAAGTGAAAAGTACATAAGTTGGCAATACTTTTTTACATAACCTTGCCAGCCAGTTTATCCCTGCGATTGCGAATGAATTTCTTATTAATTTTTCAAGGTACAAACGGAATTCGTCA
>NZ_SRHY01000074.1 GCF_004565465.1 Lentibacillus salicampi | reverse complement strand
ATTAAACTATACCAAAAGTTGAGGTGTTTTTCTTTTATTGTGATGTTGTCAAGGAACATAATTCAGCTGCCAATGAGTGATACTGCAGTTAAATTAAAGCCTATTTTTGATCTGCGAAAGTTGAGTTATTATATAATAAATCCACTTTCTTCTTCTTTTTGAGGTTGTACGCCCACTTTTGCCAGTCAGCCCTCCAATTTTGGAAAGTTTTCACACGCTCGGGATCATCCTCAAAATATTCCCTTACATTTTCCCCATTACTGTCCAAAGTATCTTTTTCAGACTTGTATTCGGGAATGACATTTTCGTTATGTATATCCGTTTTAACCCAGTCATTCAGCACAGAAACAAGCTTTGGCGATTCTTTGTCACGATTGGTAATCTCAGGTTTATGAATCTCCAGGAAATTTTCTTCTTCCTCACATTCATCAAGCACATAGCAGCCATCCAACTGGGTAAATTCTTCGATAAACCAATAGTTGTCATATTCCTTGTAATCCCTGACGACCTTTCCGACTAAATTATTTAGCTCCAGCAAATACTCAAAGAACCTAACACCTTTATCTTTATTGACCGTTTCCAATATTGACACCCCAATGAAAAACTTCTTGCTAATTTATCCCTATGACCTTAAGCCCAGGATTTATCCATTTTGCAAATTTTGATCCTTCGACAATATTCTCTCTCTCTTCTATTGTACTGTTTTAAAAATGGGAAGTCATCCTTAAGAACTGAAAATACTATGGATAATTTATTATCTGATAATGTTTTTAATATTATCTCTCAGACACATACATCTTCTGAAGTGGCAATAACGCTCTTACATCATCCGGCATATACTCATACCATTTAACAGCCAAATCCACTAATTCATCCAAGTCCACCAACCTCACTGAATTACGTCTAGCTACTTCCTCTGCTTGTGAAGTAAAGCCGCCTGTTGAAACAAATAAACTATTAGCGTCCATAGGGTTTGCTCCTAATAACTGCTGGATATCCGGTGCCGGTGCCGATGATGATGACTTTCGATGTTTTACCTGCACCTTAATAATCGGCTTCTCGAATCCAAAAGCATCTTTGAATGCTAATACATCAACGCCACCATCCGGGCCTTTAGGACTTACTTGGGCATTGTATCCCAGCGCCTGCAAAAGCCCACCAACCAATTCCTGCATTTGCCATGGATCAAATTTGTTGACTTTATCTTGTATCATAAACTTAGCCTTATTTAAGTTATTTGTATTTCTTTTTTAATTTAGAAACGATATCTGGCAATTCATTCGATAATGCCATATTGTGCTCTAGTAAGTTATTTGTTTTAGGGTTCTCAATCGAAGTATAATCAATACTGTTTGTTAAATCGTCAATATGCGGAATATCATTTGGACTTGTGACAGAATAGGCTTCGACTGCTTTTTCAAATATCACATCATCAATGCCCCACTCTGATGACACTTGATAAATTTCATCACGCAATTTTTCCTTCTTCCATTTTTCAAAAGCCATATCAAAGTTAACGTTACTTGGCACATTGCCTGGCTCCAATTCTTCTGATACAAATCGCTTTAATAATTCTGCTTGTTCATAATCCCCCATATTACTTAACTCTTCAATGTTTTGATAAATTAAGCGTAATGTTTCTGCATCCACCGTTTGCACACCATCTGTAGATGTCGCTTTTTCACCGATCAATTGAATAATATAATAGGCATCTATTGTTTGCGAACCTGCCAGTTTTGCTTTCCCGAGCGGTAAGATAGGTGTGTCGTCTTCGGGTTGATCTTTATCGTCTCGTGTTAAGTTACGGTAAGCACCGACATATTGCAGCCATTGATGTTCAGTGATGCCAAATGCTTCATCTACCCAACTAAACTCATAATATTGCTGAATTTTATTTAATTGCCCATTCGCTTTTTTAAAGGCTTCTACAAACGTTTCCCTAGCTTCCTCATCGGTTTCCAATGTTTGCCACTCAGTTGGGTCTTTTAGTATTTCCATCACTTCTTGTGAGTAATTTACGAATTCATCGACTGCTTCAGGATATGGTTTTACAATAGCCTTGCTACTTTCTCCGCCGCTGCCATATAAAATGAGTGCATCATTTACTGTTTCTTCTGTAATTCTCGGATACTGGAAATTCACAATCGAACCAAATTCCTTTTGTTTCCCGTAAATACGATTTGTTCGTGAATAGGCTTGAATAAGTCCCTGTAGAGCCAGTGACCGATCAACGTATAACGTATTAATAAATTTCGAATCATACCCTGTGAGTAGCTGATCCGCAACAATCACAAGATCAATATTTTTAGGGTTTCTTCCACTTCCACCACGGGTTGCTCTTTCAACAACATCGCCATAATAAGCATCTTCACCTCGGCGTTTATCACCATAAGCGTATTCAATACCTGTAAATGATGCATAATCTTTAAACATTTTTTGAATGAGTTCAGGATCAGTTGGATTTGGATTTGGATCTGCATCTGCCCCAAAACTAAATGTCATGGCCACATTGATTTGGATATCTTCTCTTTCAGCCAGCTCCCTTCTAAATTCTTCGTAATACGCTATGACACGATGTTTAAAAGCCACAGTTAAAATTGCATTGAAAAACTTATGTTGCGATTGATCTTCCCAATTATTTAAGATTTCTTCTACGACTCTTGGGATATGTGCTTCATCTTGATAAAAGAGTAGTTTATTTTTCCTTGCCTCTTTTTCCACCTCTAATTCAGAAAGCTCAATGACTTGGCGTTCTATTTTCCGTTTTGGGGTATCCGGCTGTTCGACGAGTTTATAATCGACAATCTGTTCTCTTAATACATCATAGCTCTCAAACTCACCCGTATTAATATAATCAACATGAAAACCTAGGACGTTCTTATCGGCAATGGCTTCATCAATGGTATATTGATGCAACAATGGTCCAAAAAGTTTTTCGGTTGTGTTAATGAGTTCACTTTTTTCATTAATCATGCCTGCAATGTTATTTTCATCAAACAATGGTGTTCCTGTAAAGCCATAAAACAAACCATTTTTTCGAAAATACTCTTTAATCGTCACCATCATATCGCCCATTGTTGTTCGGTGCGCTTCGTCAATGATAAAGACCATTTTCTTATCAGCTAAGCTATCATCTTTACCTTCCTCTAAATCTTTCACAAGATTATTCAATTTAAATGTTGTGGTGACAACTATATTTGATGTTGCAGACATTAACAGTTTGCGCAGTTGATATGTATGTGCTGTATCGTCAACGGCCACTGATTCATATTCTGCAAAGGCTTTAAAGTTATCACTTGTCCGACTATCGAGCTCTTTACGATCGACTAAGAATACCACTTTATCAAAGCCTGCTCGTGTTGATAAAAATAATGCAGTTTTAAAACTTGTGATGGTTTTCCCTGAGCCTGTCGTATGCCAGACAAAACCACCATGTGGAACTTTACCTTCATTGTCCCACCCCAATGCAGCACCTTCAATGGCTTGAAGTGCATGCACTTGATAAGGACGTAAGAGCATATGTTTTTGATTTTCGGCATCTTTTGCTTCATCAATGACTAAATAATCACCAACCATTTGATGTGCCATCGGAATCATTAGGAAATGTCCAATCACATCTTCCCAATGATTAATTGGCTCATTATCTTTATTTGCCCAATGAAACACAAAACTTGGATTAAAAGCTTGAATTGACTTTGGTGTCGCAAAATAGCGTGTAGCAACTTCAGATGTCATGACCATCATTTGTGAAAATGCCATGAAATTATTCACATACTCACCGTCAGCGTAATAACGTTTAAATTGGTTAAACGCTTCCTCTAATGATTTATCTGCTCGCTTTTGTTCAATATTAATAAGCGGCAAACCATTAATCAGTAAAATAATATCAAAACGATTGCTATTTGCGGACTCGACTTCACGCGCAATTTTATAGCTGGAGTCACCGCCACGCACTTGTGCTTTTTTAAAAATCGTTAACGTAATCTGTTCACGGGTGACATCCGGATGCGTATCCCGATAAATACCATCAATTTTCCCTGTTGATTGTTCCATCGCTAAAATCTTGGCAGCTTCATAGCTGTTTTCAATTTGTGAAACCTTTGCCATTACTTGCGCAAATTCATTATCTGTGAGGGCCACGCCTTCTAGGACATCTGCGTTGATACGATTGAGTTCTTCACGCCAATGTTGAACTAGATCATGAACCGTCACTTTTTGTTTATTACCATCTAAAAAATCAGGTGCTTTCCATTTATATTTTTGTAGTTTTCGCACGTAGTTTTCTTGAAAAGTTTTTTCTGACACATTTTTAGAATGATTGCTCATCAGTATCCCCCTCCCTACACAAACATTTCTTCTAGGTACGCTTCTTTCATTTTTTGAAGCTTGTCTAATTTCTTTTCTTCCATTTCGATTTGGTTGTCGAGATTTTTGAAGAATGCTCCGATTTTTTGTTGTTCTTCAAAATTACTAGAAATTAAATAATTTACTTTGATTAACTCTGACACTTTAACACTTGGCTGTACTGCACCCATAACAATTTTGTTCACCCTTTTAAAATTAAGTTTATTAGAAAATAAGGCGTATAAAAAATTAGGACAGTAATTTTCATTTGCTCGAAATCCCACAATGTTTTGTGCGATTGTTGCATATTGATTGGAGTCCATCATACTAACAACTCCAATCCTACCTACTGTTGAGAATAATATATCGTTTTCTTTAACATAGTCTCTTAAAAAGTCATTATATGTAAATTTATCGATATATTTTTCAACGTTGGAGTAATTAGGCTTCCTATCTCCAAGTGAAATCACCTCTATTATAGGATGTATACCTTTTTTATTTAGCGGAGGTGTTTTGCCCCTATTATCAACCGCTTTATAAACTAAATCTGATAGTTCTTTTACAACCCATTCCCCTTCAAATCCTTTAAATCTTCTTTTCGGGACGGTTTCACCTTCTTGTGGGAACATTTCCGTTAAATAAGCTGATTTTAAGGCTTTGACTTTAGCAATCTTCCGTTCTTGATTTGCAATACGTTCATCTAAAACCTTAAAAAACTCACCGATCTTTTGTTGTTCAGAATAATTTGATGGTAGGCTTATATTAATCATAGATAAATCAGTAGGAGCTATGGCAGGAAAACTCGTCCCTGTACATCTGTCCAATATCTTATTAACAAAATCCTTTGTTATAACTTTACTAATTAACTCAACTTTCGCAGCACAAATTAGGCAGATAAGCCTTGATATAATTGGGCAAGGCGGAAAACCATTGATGTAATTGACCTTTGATTAGTTGTTTGAATTTGTTATTGGTCTTTTTTAAAGCAT
>NZ_SRHY01000073.1 GCF_004565465.1 Lentibacillus salicampi | reverse complement strand
AGGAAAACTATCGTCCAAATAGAAAGCGCTTGCCTGAAAGCTCGCGCTGTGTAAAATCACACATTCCTACCCGATCGGCGCGATAAACGCTTGGAAAACCATCGTTCCATTCGCTGGACTTGGGGCTGTTCCTCCACTTCCATTACAGAAGATTCATCAGCCATGCCCCTACCCTCACAAGGATAAATGCTTTTTGACATAAGCCTTATAGCAACCGTTTCAGATGACAGTCCTTGTTCCAACGTTCCTTGCTTTCCAAGTGCCTTACAACGTAGCTATCTATTCTGGACGTAGGCGCTTCCTATAAGCCTGTGAGCTGGATACCGCCGTTGTCCGGTATAGTGTATTTCAGAGGGCGCATTTTTACTCTACACCACTCACGCCATCGTTGGATGACTCATAAGTTTCCCTATGTTTTAACTCTAGCCCCGTACATTCGGAAGTTTGTCAGTTCCCTTTCGTGAGAACATTCTCACCATATCCAGTTTTTCAGCCGCGCGGCATATCCGTCGGCATACCTTCTCTTGTGGAGTGGCTTCAGCCTTCGTTCAGCCGAATCTACCTGTTCTTCAAACCCCATGACCTGTCAGTCATGACGCATGCAGGAGTATTGACGGGATGGTTTCGGGAAACTTGGTTCCGTCATTCCCATCCTCCGTTGTAAAGTTTGGATTAACTCTAAGTAATCCTCTGCATTTCACGCTTCAAAGCGCTTATAGCATAGCTTGTCGAACGGCGCCCGATTGTGGAAGTATTCAATTTCACTATATATTTATGATTTAGAGCTCATAGCCTTTAACAATTTATCTGGGTTTTGTGTTCCCACAACAACGGTACTGTTTCTTAATCGTAATTCTATTCCTTGTTTTCCACTTATGCTGTACGCTGTTTCTCCCTTGGCATTAAAACGTACGCCCCAACCTCCAAAACGCTTGAGGGGATTGTATATAACGGATTTATAGCTAATGATGTCCTTAAATAAGAAAGACTTATATTGAGAATGGAAGGGAGCAAAGCGTATATAAATACCATCAGAGCGGACTTCAATAATCAATCTGCACATCCATAGCATAAATACTGGAAAGAGAATTCCAAAAACCAACCAAAAAATAATTAACAATACATCAGGAGCAGGATTATCGCCCATAGCGACTCCAAAAATAATCTGCTTAATTGTGATATACCACATAAATCCAGCAAGTAACAAGACTAATACCCACAACCAAACTTGACGAAAGTATTGTACCTCTCGAAAAATAACATTATCTTGTTTTTTCATTCAGTTCCCCCTCTCGTATTAAGCAAAATGGCCCGATTCCAGCATACGATTGTTCGATTAAGGCGCCCTTTTATGGAAGATCATTAACCTGATTTTATTTAGAGTGAAGCACCTTTCAATGTGCCGACTGGGGTTCTTGCCAAGCACATAATTCCTGCAATTATAAATAAAGCAGACTGTATAAGTGTTCCCCCTAATGTAAGTAATAACATGACTATACTTGTAGCAATTAATACAATTCCAGCAGTTTTCGGTTTACTCTTTAATAAGACGAGAGCAATGACACCTAAAATGAATCCAGTAGCATGAACGGCAACTACAAACCATGCATACCATGGTACAAATTTTTCGGACATCATTTCAGGAAATTGGAAGCTGAAAAAGACCATAAATGACACCAGAAGAATTATTACAAGTAGTTGAAGTGCAAGGGCAATAACTCCCAATGTGATTTCCGCAGTACGTTTCAAACCTGTATCCCTCCTTCTTGACATAATTACGATTAAACTTAATTATAGTTTCACTTCATGAAAAAGTAAGGCCTCCTTATTCCATAAAGGCGCCCGTTAATGGCAGATGGGAAATAATTATCTTAGATTATTTTACTTACGCATTTTTTATTTTATATTGTATTTTCATCTTCAGTAATGCCTAGTCCCGAACCAAATACATTAATAAACAATAAGTAAACTGGATAAAAGAGTAGCGCACCAATAATTAGTAATCCAACTCCAGGATTGGGCTCGTCACCCGGGTTATTTATAGGGAACAGTGTTGCAAACGTAAAGATAAAAAGAACGAAATAGGGGACCCAAAGGAGAGTTGACCAAAAAATAGCGTTTCGTGCCTCCATCCACTTTTTTGTTATGATGATAAATAGAGCAGTAGAAAATATAAACCCAATAATATAAATAGCAATACCAGCTTTAGTAACGATCTCCAATTCCCAACCTGTTACTCTGGCAATGCGATATACATTTAACATAAGCTCAATAGCGATAAACAACACAAAGGCATATAAGGCGCTAACAACATTTAACTTTCCAAAAAAACTCATAGCACACTCTCCCTACACACCAAGTAAACATTTCCCATCACTCATTGACTGAGTAATTTGATTGAATTTTAACATAAATACCAAACTAATCTTAGCTCCAAAAGTGTAATTGGACGCTGCCCTTTATTCCGGAATGGCGCCCGATTGAAGAATAACTTTAATTAACTTTTTTCACCCTTTTTATGGCACCAGTAATCGACATAGCGACCCCTATATAATTGACAATTATACCTGCAATAATAAAGCCATATCTTATCTCTTCAGCAAATAAACCAAAAAGCAACAGACATAAGCTTATCAAAGATAGAACTATACTAATTTTAATATACGTCAACTAAAATCCTGCCCCCTTTTCTTCAATATAGCTAAGTTTTATGTGAAGGTTTTGTTCAAGAAAATGGCCCTTTTGCAGAACTAAAACAATTACTGCATTATTAAAATAATTTTTTACACATATTTAGTATTTGTTCAAGATCATGGTTATGTAACTCACCAATATGATGTTTTAATTCGGAGCCGTGAACAGAAGTGATCTTTGAAGTACGTGCTACGGATGGTTTTAACAACCCAGCTTCTTTCCAATATTCCAAAACAACATCAAATTGATTTCTTGGTTTGTGACTGGTAACCGGTGCAATAATGACATCCACATCTAACGCCAGTTCATTTCCAACAATAATAACAGGGCGCTGTTTAGTTTGACGGGTCCCTTTAAAAAGGACATCTGCCAACCAAACATCACCCTGTTTCATTTTACCGCTCATTATATATATCATCTTCCTCATTATCCCACCAGGAGTAACTTTCACCTAGCAAAATGACGTCCCTAGCCATATACTTTTCTTTAATTTTTTTGAGTACTTTTTGTCTGTCATGCTCACTCAACATGTCAATTTCCTGAATGATTCTCTCTGGCATAGACATATCATTCACCTCCATTAAGGTATGATCTTATTATATCTTATATTTGCATCAACATAAATGTTCAAATAGGGGATTTTTAATTTTCTCCAAAGTAATGTAAATGTATATCAAAAATACTTGCTATAAAGATCATGCCTCAATTTTCCACTAAGATGAGCGTAAATTCTTGTTGTTTCACTCTTTTCATGACCAAGCAGGCTTGGATTACTTCAAGAGGGGCTCCTTGTCTACCATGTGTGTAGCGTAACTGTGACGTAATTGATGGGGGTGAATCGTTTTTTTGATTCCTGCACGATTGGATATACGTTTAACAATGTATCTCAATGTGTCTACACTCATGCGTCTTATAGGTTTACGTTCTGTGACAAATAAACAGTGTTCATCATCGACACGTTCGTCTAAATACCTTCTTAGCCAAATCGCACAGCGTATATTAAAATAAACTTCTCTTTCCTTGTCACCTTTTCCATGTACAATCACCGAGTTTTCAGTGAAATTAATATCATCTCGATTTAACTTCGCAACTTCTCCAATCCTGCAGCCAGTTGAATAAAAAAATTCAAACAAAGCATTCTCCATCGATGTATGACATCCCTCCCGGAGATGTTCAATTTCATGTTCGGAAAGGAACTTTGGAATTCGCTTACCTAACTTAGGCTCTTTTAATTTGGCAGCCGGATTTTTTAAGATAAAACCTTCCTCATGTGTCCATTTAAATAATGACTTAATAAATCGGACACGATGACCCAAGCTGGATGGCTTTAAATGTCCTCCAGCTTCGCCCAGGTATTGCTTCAAATTTTCTGTGGTAATATCACCCATTCTGATATCACCAAAATAACGCTGTAAAAGATCGCATTGAAAACCATACATCTTCAAAGTAAGAGGAGAATAACCCTCAATTCTTTTATCAGACCGGTGTTTTTCCCATGCTTCTGACAGCAACATGTATTTCACGCTCCCATACTAGGAATCAATTAATTTGATTCCAGTATGGTCTTTTTACACAATCTTTATTCAACAATCGAAATGTATAACAAAATAAAACCTTTGAGTAATCGCAAAAATACTGACGCCTTTTTCTAATCGGTGCAGGGGCAAGTATACTTTACAACGACTTGTGCTTTATTTCAGTACAAAAGTTCAAAATCCATTCTGTTAACCGTGCTCGGACTCTATTTCTTCACTCAACTTAGGGAATCGTTTCCTGAATAATTTCACCATCTTTGTGGTCTTACTATATGTGTATTTTTTTACTTCACCATAAGGAATCCATATTTCCCTATCCTGAATCTGTTCATATAGAGATGAAATAACTGTATCCCGATGGCGTGGGGGGAGTTTTCTTGTTGTACGTATTTCCTTCATTTTATTGTGATATAGATTATAAAGTTCAGGAATAATCCAATTCTTTTGGTTTTCTTTCAATTGCGAAAAATGCTTATTTGTTGGAAGGAGTCTCCCATTCACTTTTATATGATTTTTCATCAAAAACCTCCATTAGCATAATTGACATTGTCAAATTTTACTAGAATAAGATTTTATTCCGGAAATGTGCCCGATTGTGGAAAGAAACAATTCTGCAAAAAATTAACCTTTGTTTAGTATACGAGAACTATTTTTTCCGTTTCCTCTTTGAACGTGCAGGTACAATATTAATGACATCAATATCGCAATCATTTTCATAAACTGTATAAAAAACCAAATAATTTAACATTCGATGACGGCTTTTTCCATATGTAAGATAACGGAACCCTTTAAAAGGCCCCTGCTCGACCATCTTTCCGGCATATGGAAAAGAAGATAACAGCCGATTGATTTCGTCAATCATGTCATCTTCTTTAGAAAACCACCATTCAAGCACATCTTCTCCTTGCTCCGAAAAAAATGCTTGGATCTGATCCAAGCATTTATTAAACTCATCTGTAAAATAAACCGAAAACTTAAGGTTATCTTCTGTCATGCCGTGACTCCTTTAACTCTTCCGCTGTATAGCGTTTCATATCTGGATTATCAAGAAAACGTTGCAGTGATTTCTTTAATTCCGGATACTCTTCGATTTCCTGCGCCAAATTATCGAGCTCTTCATTTATAGAAGGCATATCATGCGCCTCTAAAGAGATTAGTTTTCCATCAACAACAAACATCGCTGAATTTTCATCATTCATGGCATTAACGAGCTCTTCTTTAACATTTTTGCTTAAAGATCTCATCATTTATCACCTCAAAGGTTACGTTTCTTTATTAAACTTATTATAACACAATAAGAGGCATCCCGAGCATCATACATCACTTCGGAATACTTTTCAGCATTTCCATACCAATAGTAGGCGCATTTTTTATTCCGCGAAAGCGCCCGATAAAGGAAGATCGTCTGCAATGTTTATTAGGGTGATAATTCAGAAAAGGCAATTATTCAATTATAATTACTTCTCCGTCCCTTAAGGCTTTAAAAGGTATCTTATTATCAATCATATAT
>NZ_SRHY01000072.1 GCF_004565465.1 Lentibacillus salicampi | reverse complement strand
CAAGCCATATTTTCAATTATTTACCATCTCCCTATGCCCTGTTATGACAGGGATACAGTACATTCTCAGTCCGCTCAAGCTTTGAGAAAACTGGAAATTTATACTGTAATTCGTAAACTTATGCTAGCCCCGTACATTCGGAAGTTTGTCAGTTCCCTTTCGTGAGAACATTCTCACCATATCCAGTTTTTCAGCCGCGCGGCATATCCGTCGGTATACCTTCTCCAATGGAGTGGCTTCAGCCTTCGTTCTGCCGAATCACCTGTGCTTCATACCCCAAAGCCTGTCTGCCTTGATGCATGCAGGATTTGTTGACGGGATGGTTTCAGGAAACATGGTCCCATCATTCCCATCCTCCGTTGTAACGTTAGAATTCAATAAAATTCCCCGCATGTTCACGCCTCAAAGCGTTTATAGCGGAACTTGTCGCGCGCGCCCGTTTGCTTAAAATACTGTATTGTCAATGTTTGTTTAAGCTAATATCTGGTAATGACCAAAATTACCTTTCCTTTGATTTCCACTTTGTGTAAAGCACATAAATAGCGTTCCCAATCGTTAAAATTATTGCTGCTGTTAAAAGACCAAGCATTAGATATATATTATAATCAAATATTAAAAACAAAATAGTTGCCACAACAAATGCCCCCCAACCTCCGATAGCAAAACGCCACGGATGTTCTTTATTATTAAATAGCATAATAATTTACCCCCCCTTATTTGTTCTGCATAATGGCCCTACAATAGCAATTTAGGCGCTGTCCTTTGTTCCGGATTAGCGCCCGTTAATTCAATAATTATTTTTTATTTTTTATGAATGCAACTAATCCAATGCTACATAGCACCAAACCAACTAACATTAACGAATGTATGAAACCATTCAGAATTGGAACATATTCACCAGTCAAATTTTGGTTTTGATATAACACATTAACTAATGTGTACGCTAAAGGCGTGCTTATCAATATAATGACTATCCCTAAAGTAAAATAGGCTAGGTGCTGATTCATAAATCAATCCCCCCCCTTTCAAATCACTTTTCAAGTTAACATTCCATTTATTTTCGAATCCGTATTCCATTATTAATTGGCCTACAATTGCTAGTTAGTCACTTATGTTTGTTCCACAACAGCGCCCTTTTGTCGCAAACTGTTAAGGTGCGACAAGTTCTACTTTTATTCTGTCTGGATCTTCAAAATAAACGGCGTAATGGTCATCTCCCCCAGCGAATGGATGCTGCTTTGTATAAAGTATAGTAATTCCTTTATCTTTTAATTTCTTATTCATATCATCGACGTGTTGGCGCGAGTCCGCGTGAAGAGCTAAATGATTTAACCCTGTTCTACATCTATGATATGGAACATCAAGAAATCGCTCTTCTGTTTGAACAAAAACTATGTAAGTATCCCCTATTTTCCAACTTTGTCCACCTTTCCATTTTTGAAAAGGTTTATACCCTAATTCTTCAAGATACCAACCCCAAAAATCAATTGATCTTCTAAATCGGAAACATATATCTCAATATGATGAAGTAATCCTTTTGACAAGAATAACCATCCTCCCCTTTATTCCGTTCTTGCGCTCGATCATATTGCGGAATTAAATGAATGGCAAATTTTAACCTTTACCTTTGTATTCAATTTTTGGCGCTAATGCTTATTCCTGTGCACCCTTTTGCGTAAACCTGTGATAACCAAAAGAAGCTGGTTTAGTTTGTGAGTTATTCTTTTAAGTAAGCCCTATGAATATTTAATGCTGCTTCAAAATTTCCTTGTGACTTATCATAATCAATCCATTGACGATCATCTTCACTATAAGCAACTGGGTCCCCAAAATAGTTATAAGTTAGTGGCTGTTCTACTATCAATTCTATGTCTTCACCTAACAAATCGTTTTCTGAACTCACAGCAACATCGAACATCTTCTTCTCCTTTTCAGAAAGAGATTCTTCTTGATCATGACATATTTCACCCCAAAAATCTTCATGTAGCTCTTTCATGCTTGGTAGAAAATATTGTTGAAAATCTCTCAATAGATTTTGAGTTTTCAGATGAATTACTTCCAAAACCATAGGTATAGATAGGTCTTCACGTAATTGTTGTTGGTTATGTTCTAATTCTGTTATCTCAAAAACGTGTTCATTGTTAAGTGATGAATGAATGAAAAGTTTTTTCCAAGTGTAAAAAACGTATAAGTGCTGTACAATCCTTCCGCTACGAATACATTCTTAATCCGCTTATGAAAGCTGTTCATATTATTTTTTGATTTTTGCATTTTACTTTTCTTACACTTCTTTGCCATAACAGTTTCTCCTCAGAAGTTTAAATATCAAAGGACATACAACCTATCAAAAATGACTAAAATGCTTCTTCCAGCCCAGCTATAAAGCACCTAATACACCCATCATAACAAAAGCCAGCAGTTTAATCATTTTCCTCTTGTGTTGCTCCATAACTGCGCTCTATTGTGGTATAGTAAGATCAAGCCTTTTAAGCTAACATGGCCGTTTACTGAACAATGATTTGTACTATTTGTTGTTAAATTAATGCTCAGTTTAAAGGAGCCAAATAATTCCTCATTAATTACAGTATAAATGATAGCAATATGTTATAATAAAATACAATAGACTGGCTTCGCATGAGGGGTTTGGTAGCACTGTCGATCTGCCGTTAGTCTTCGTTGGGAGACTTCCCAGGGAGGGAGGTGCTTGCCAATGGACATTGTTAGTGCACTAACGCTGATGATATCCTTTGGGATGTTGGTGGCGTTTATTATGTCTGACAAAAACCATAAAAAATAACCCCTCCTATGCGTTTGAACGGCGCTGAGGGATTATTTTTTCCTTTTGCTGCCTAACCCCTCTTGATGGGGTTCGGTCTATTGCGACCGCTCCATGTAACAGCATGGGCGGTCTTTATTAGTGTATGCACTTATAATCTTTCTATGTTTATTATACCACGAAATCAAAATTTGTACACATTGATCTTTTTCACCATCACTTCGACTTGCTTACGATATCTTTTGTCTTTATTCACACAAAATACCCTATATCCAAAACTGACGCCGATCATTAATCAAGGATTGCGCCCTATAGCCGAATAATGATATTTGAAATTATTCCAAAAATTACCGAACATACTATTATAAATATTGTTTGTATGCAAATAAGTGATTTTACCAAGTCATAACCCAATGTATTTGCCATATTTTTTGCAGCTTTTAAATTGATTGGCACAAAGTATAAAGAAAACAGAAGTCCTCCCGAAAGTGAAATACTTATATAAACCAGTAATGGGTTAGTGGTTATATTTTCCACTGCCCCCCCAATGATGAAGAAAGGAACACCAGCCCATATAAAAAAGGTTGGAATTAACAAAACCAATGCCATTATTACTAACATAAAGTTCTTTTTGAGCGACTTTAAATAACTGTGATAATAAACATTCATCGTTGAAACCCCTTGATATTTAATTCTTCTAAAGGCGCCTTTTTATTCAAGGAAAGCGCCCGTTTGGTTTAGATATAAGGTATTTTTAGGTTGGCTTTTTTGAAGATAATAATTTACCAATTAATCCAGATAAAAATGATAATAATGTATACAAGACTGCCCAAAACCAGAATGTGGAATTAAATACCGTGAAGATTGCAATAACTCCAATTATCGCAATTATTATCGGTGTTATATAAATATTCTTAAAGATATAATATCCAAGAGCACCCATTATAAGAGAAACAGCCGGAAAAACAAATATAATAGATATGATAAACTGAGCTGAATTCATAGCCTATAACTTCCCCCTCTCCACATACGATTCAATTATGGGATTCCCTGTAACAACTTCGATTCACAAATAATTGTTCCTGATTAGCACCGTTAATTCAATGATTACTTTTTCCGCAACAGCGCCCGATTGCGGAAAATTTTAAAAATCAAAAGATATTTTTAATTACCATTCAAAAACTTCTCATATGCTCTTGAAGTGATTAAAGATATTATGTTGAGTCCTACAAACGAGGCAATCCCTACAACAAGTAAATAAATTGCTGTATTTGGCTTTGGATTATCTACAATAAAAAAAGCGATTAAAGTAAAAATTAGAGATAACCCGATTGCCTTTAACACTGTATTTTTTCTTGTTTTTCGCATCCAAATCCCTCTCATCATCTTATTAAGCATATTTTAATATTACCAGAAAACAACCATCTTTTTTCAGCAATATGGCCCGATGAGGCAATAAGGCGCAAAGCTTATTCCGTGAAAGTTAGCAATAGGTAAGCCTTTGAAATTATCTCCAGCTTTTCCCCTGCTCCACATGGAGCATGCAGGTTTCCCCGCACTCCACGCTCCATCTAACGATATGTAATAAATGATAAGTTCCTCGTCAACTTCAGACAAGAGGAAAACTATTGCCCAAACAGAAAACTCTTGCCTTGAAGCTCGCACTGTGGAAAATCCCACGTTCCTACCCGATCGGTGCGATAAACGCTTGGAAAACCATCGTTCCATTCGCTAGACTTGGGGCTGTTCCTCCACTTCCATTACAGAAGATTCATAGGTCGTACCCCTACCTTCACAAGGATAAATACCTTTCGGCATATGCCTTATAGTACCGTTTCGGATGACAGTCCTTGTTTCAAACGTCCCTTGCTTCCCAAGTCCCTTACAACGTAGCTATCCATACTGGACGTAGGTGCTTCCTTTAAGCCTGTGAGCTGGATACCGCCTTTGTTCGGTATAGCGTATTTCAGAGGGCGCATTTTTACTCTACACCACTCACGTCATCGTTGGATGACACATAAGTTTCCCTATGTTCAAACTCTAGACCCGTACATTCGGAAGTTTGTCAGTTCCCTTTCGTGAGAACATTCTCACCCTATCCAGTTTTTAAGCCGCGCGGCATATCCGTCGGCATACCTTCTCTCATGGAGTGGCTCCAGCCTTCGTTCTGCCGAATCACCTGTGCTTCATACCCCAAAGCCTGTCAGCCTTGACGCATGCAGGATTTGTTGACGGGATGGTTTCAGGAAACATGGTTCCATCATTCCCATCCTCCGTTGCAAAGTTGAAATTTATTATTACAATTCCCCGCATGTTCACGCTCCAAAGCGTTTATAGCGGAACTTGTCGCGCGCGCCCGTTTGAGGAAGATTATCTCTCACGTTTTCTTTTAAAAAAATTTGACGTAATCAGCATTATTATACCAATAACAATTAAGGGGATCGATAAAGCTGCTAATAAATCTGGGGCGCCTGAAATCCCTAATATCGTCTTATTAAATGCAATTCCAAAGGCAAAGACCCAAATTCCTATGAATGCAATCACTTTTCCAGTTCGGTTAAACCTCCTTGAAAACCTCTATCGCCCCCTTTCTTATCCCAGATAGGCGCCCGTTAGCGGCAGAATCATTAAAAAAGAGGTTCCTCCTCATTAGATAATTCAACAAAGAATGGATTTATTATAAATACAAGCGGTAATAAACCTAAAAGGGCGAATACGGCAATATAAGAAGGACCAAAGAAAAGATTACCTAACATTATTAAGGCGACTATTATAAAAGGAATTACAGTACTTCTTTTTCTCATACGCGCAGTTAGATATTGTTTTTCACCACAATAAGGACACGTCATCCCACCGGTTAATGTAAAGGACTTTTTAAAAGTCTGTCTCCAGTTCCATTTATTGGTGCAGTTCTGACAAGTTGGCATTTAGATCACCCCTTTTAAATTACATACCCTGAATTGGGCGAAGTGTTTCTTACGTTAAAGTCAGCAATAGGTAAGCCTTTGAAGTTATCTCCAGCTTTTCCTCCAGGTAGAAGGGCCACCCAATTGGTGGCCTCAACCCCCACAGAACCCGGCGTGCAGATTTCCCGCACCGGGCTCTTCAGAAATGGTTTCACAGCC
>NZ_SRHY01000071.1 GCF_004565465.1 Lentibacillus salicampi | reverse complement strand
ACTGGTGGCGGTGCCTCTTTCTGGAATTTGATATTCGAATAAATCAGATGAAAGTCTTAACATAGCTAACCTAATAAAATGCAATCGTGATAGCAGCCAACAACAGGACTATTCCATAAAAGGGCGCACTACCAGAATAAAAATGATGTAATATTTGCTTGCTGGAACAACTTTTTTGGGAAATTTTAATTAACCAGTTTGATCGAGCTTACGCCTACACGAGCAACATCAGAACCAATTAATTTTATGGTAATTGCACTAGGCTTATCATTCTGCTTTTCTCATGATAGGAAATCCTATAAATAATATTGTGACACTAATAAGTAATGGTAAGGAACTCCATGCCATTATTACATTAATTTTAATCCCTATACCTAACAAAAATGAAGTTATTGCATAGGAAAGGGGGATAAGTCCTAAAGACCCTGTACGAATTAGGCTCATTACTCTTCCTACCTTATTCTTATCTGTATATGTTTGCACCAGGGAGATTAACGGGATATTAATTGCGGGGTTAAGCATGCCAATTAAAATGATTACTGGAATAGCAATTTCAATAATTTTTACCTGACTAAATAAAAGCATTCCCAGCCCTTGAAGAGCAATTAAATATAAAGCATATGCTCCTCTATTTCTATTGAGATTAATGATACCAATAATAATTGAGCCAGCAATCATTCCAAAGGTAAATCCTCCTTGAACGAAGCTAAAGTCTAAGGAGTCCCCCTTCAATACACTTTCAACAAAAATGGGCAGCCCCATCATGAGTGGCCCGGATATAAATAGGTTTGTAATGACTGTAATAGTAAATAATGCTCGCAACAAAGGTTTTTCCCAAGTATACACAAATCCTTCTTTGAGTTGTTGGATAAAAGAAATGCGATCATTCTGTTTCTTTTCCTGAGAAGATCCTTGATTTATCCTAATAAACAGAACACTTAGTCCTGCAATACCTAATAATAAACTTATGAAAATTAGTAATACATGATAGCTAATAATACTTATAAGCAATCCAGCAAGAAGAGGTCCTGAAAAGAGAGCTACTTGGATAGCTCCTTGAATTAAGGAGTTGGCACGTGTGAGCTGTTCAGATTGGACGATTTTTGGTAGGAGGGAATCCCTTGCAGGTTCGAATAAACCCCCAAAGACTCCAAAAAAAGCAGCATTGATGGCTAAAACCCATATGGGAACTTCCATAATAAACAGAAAGGCAATAGCTAATCCCAATAATAGAATAGCTCTAGAAGAATCCGATAAGAACATAATTTTGGTTTGTTTGCTTTTATCTGCTAAGACTCCGCCAATAATCATGGAAAACATTCTCGAGACGGTTAAACATATCATTACAATCCCCAGACTTGCTTCCATTTTTAGTTCATCAACTACATACCATGTTTGGATAAACATAAACATAGATAGACTTAAACTGGATACCACTGTTGCAACCCATAATGTTACAAAAGACATTGACCTAAATAAAGGAGTATGCTTCATTTCCTCGTTCGCTTTAACTTGTTCCATAACATCACCTCTGTAATTTATTTTTATTCGGTAAAAATTATTTAACTATGGACCCTTAAAAAAGAGCCAAACCTGAAGTTTAGGACTCTTTTTCCTCTTTTTTAAAAACTCCTTCTTCTATTTCCAGACCTAGTATATGGAAATAATATAACTTGGCATCTGGTGAAGGCTCCGGCCGTTGAATCGCAGCAAGCTCTTCCATTAATGCGGAGAATTTTTTTTGCCATGCCATAAAATCTTGCTCTTTAGCGTGGATCTCATAGGCGCTAGATCTAAATTTCCATTCTGATGGGTCCTTGGATCCGGACTTATCTTGCAAAGATTCTTCTGGCGCAGCAAGTATTCTCCTTTTTGACTGATCTAACATACTTACCATCATTTGCCTGACAGTTTCAGTCATATTTGAGTTTGGGAGCAGTGACCGATCTGGTACAAAACCTCCAGCAGTTGCTTGGTAAAACTTTTGTACAATCCCATTTTTCTCTTCTTTTCGTACAATTGCCACAAGATCATTTTTTTCTAATTCTTTTAAATGATAATGAATCCTTGCTCGAGATAATTCAAACACCTCCGAAAGCTGTTTGCCAGTCTGTGGCTTTTCCATCAAGCGTAATAGCAATTCACATTTAAAAGGATCACTTAGTGCTTTCAATTGTTCGTGGGTTGTTAACAATTTTATATCCTTCATTCGTTCACTCCATTTACTCGGTAAAATTAATTTAACAAAACAATAACAAATTGATTTATAATTGTCAATTTATATTTGCCGCCTGTTTACTGTGAAGTCTGACTTCCCCTTAATTTCGCATTGTTCAAGTAGCGTTTTTATGGTAAAAGTAAAGGTAGAGTGGTGGTTTAGTGAATGTGTCTTAAAGAATAATCGTGCGACTTGGAGAATCGGGCCATTATGTGGCATAAAAAATTAAATAGTAGGGGGTCATTATGAAGATAATAGAAACGGAGCGATTATACCTTAGAGAGTTAAAAATGGACGATCAAAACGAATTATCAAAAGTGCTTTCTGACCCAGAGTCTATGCAATTTTACCCTCATCCCTTTAACCAAGACGAGGTTAAAAATTGGATCAGCTGAAATGTGAAAAATTATAAGCAATATAATCACGGACTATGGGCAGTTATTTTAAAAGAAGGGGATACATTTATCGGTGATTGTGGAATAACAATGCAGGACATCGATGGTGCAAGTTTACCTGAAATCGGGTTTCACATTATTAAAGAGTATTGGAATATGGGATATGCCACGGAAGCAGCGTCTGCTTGTAAAGAATATGCATTTAATGTTCTGGGCTATTCCGAAATATTTTCGTATACGACTTTAAAAAATATTCCATAACGGGCGCAGTTATCGAATAGGTGCTTCACCCGTCTTGCTTATAAGGACCGATTTTGTGGAATAAGTCATAAAGCTATTAGAGGTGATGTGAGCAAAGATAACAAAACTCCCGAGGAAAAAAGTCGCAGGATAATACAATAAGAGGATTAAAAAGTAACGCTGAATCGGGAAAAATGGTTTATGCAGAAAAAACAAAAAATGGGTGGTAACAATGGGGAAACGAAATGAAAATGTCAATCAGCATTATGTGCCGCAGGCTTACTATCGCAATTTTTCTTTGAATCGTAATGGAGTGAAGGTGTACGACTGGCAACAGGACAGAATATTTACACAGAGCATCAGTTCCATTAGTTCTGAGGACTACTTCTACGATGTCGATGCCGATATAATGCCAATTTTCATCAATCTTCCTAAAATGAACGAGCAGCTGGTGGACAAGACGATTAAACAATACGTAGAAGACAGTATCGGAGTGGTTTTGAATAACTTTGTCGCTCATTCCGAGGAATTGAGCAAACTGAAACACGGGAAGTCAGTTACGTTCAAGGACCAAATGGGACCTGAACTCCGGAAATTCCTCATAGTCCAACTTATTCGCACACCCAGGTTTAGGAAGGTATTTGAACAGATGGCTAAGGCTACACAGGAAGAGCTTGCCCGTTATGATTTTTCAGGTACGGTGATTGAAAGACTGACTGCTTCAGATTGGATTAAAATTACTCACAATATCTTCCTGTTTGGTGTCGTTTATCGTTTAAGTGGAAAGGGTGAAATCCCACTGAATGATTCATACAAACCCGTTTTTGAAAAATTGTACACTTTGGTGGACGGACTGATGACGGGGATGCTCTATGGAGGCTTAACGTTTTTTCATTCAGAAACGGACTTGCCGTTTATCACTTCAGATAACCCTGTATCCATTGAGTGGACGGATGAGAAACGGTTCTCAATGATATTTCTTCCGCTCAACCCCCGGTTTGCCATTCTACTTTTTGACAGGGAAGCAAAACGGGACATGATTCCTTATGACCGTGCAATTTATGTAGTCGATGACAAGAAAAAAAACGTCATTGAGAACCTTAATCTTTTGACGACATGCTCCGTGATGGATCGGTTGATTGCGGATACTTCGTATAATTTTATAGAAGAAAGGAAATTTATCAAAGGCGAACGACGGATGAAAGTGGTTCTCTGATACTTACAAAGTTTGAAGACGTGTTATCTAAGGGGGAACATAGCTTTATGAGTAGTGAATATCGGTTTTATTTTAATAAAGGAAATTATTTATGGAAGTTAAAACCGGAGATTGAGAAGTATTATTTTGCTCCTAAGATATTAGTTCAATTCGGATTAGTACTGCCATATTTTATACCTTTTCCAGAACAAAGTATGCTTTTTTATAAAGTAAATTCAGAAGAAGTATGTCATCTCACATTTACTAGTATTTGGGACAAACAGACTATTTTTACGGGAAGCTATAAAAATGACGGAACCCAAGTAGATATAAAAAGAACAAGGGTTGAAGTTACTTATGCATTTAAAAAGTATACTAATATTTTCGACGATGTGGATGAAAACTCGTTAAAAGATCCCGCGCAAGATCTCTTAACGGATGTATTTGATATATCTTTAAGCAAAGTGAATAATGTAGTCGAGGCATATCTTGCCAAAACAAAAGATAGTAAAGCACATAAATTAACCAAGGAACATTTCGATATAGCATTATTATTCCGAATATCCAATGGGCATAATTACAAAGAGTTGACAAGTATTTTATTTACTATTCATATGAATGCCCCCAATATAAGTTCTGAGTATCTATCCCATTCGAAAACAGATGAAATTATGAATTATGTAGATGTTGTAGGAGACAATTTAAATCCTTTTGTAGCTGGAAACGAGTTTATGATCGAAGCTAGAAGAAATTTTTCTTATGGAAGTTACAGACAAGCTATAATTAATGCCCAAACGTCTGTAGAAATTTTTATGTATAACATTTATAGAGAATTTCTAAAGCAAGAGGGTTTCACGAGTGAAGAAATAAGCGCAAAATCTGAAAGTATGAGGTATAAAAGTCTAGTAAAAGACCAATTTTTCACACGCATTGGCGGAGACTTTGACATTAGCGATTATAAAACAAGAGTTGGGGAATGGTGGGCAATTACATATCAATACAGAAATAAGGTAGTTCACGAAGGGTATCGTCCTTCTTTCAGTGAATGTGATGAGGCAATATATCACGCGACTGACATTATAGAGTACATAGTTGAACTAATCTATAAGCCAGAAAATAAACATAAATATCCTAATATACTACAATATATAATACTAAATCCGAAAGAGGAAGGGGATTAGTATTATACCGCAATCGGGCGCCTATCTGGAATAAATATCGGTGTTCGATCTAAGAAGCCTGAGGAAAAGGGCGCGCTAACCATATAAAAGAATAAATAATTTAAAATGGACATACCTTTGATGTAAAACAGTCAGTGGAGGTGTGTCTATTTTGAATAAGAAGTATCTTGTTGTAGCCGTTGTTTTCATTTTGGTTGTGGTAACTGTATTTGCTTTTAATTTTCCTGTTATAAAATCTGATGCAAATGGATTATCTAATGGTGAAAAAAAGAATGAGCAGTTGTCAGAAGTAATTAAAATAATTGAGAATGAAATAAAAAAGAATGATGTGGTCCGCAGTATAACGGTTAAAAAGAAAGATTCGGTTAAAATTGAAAACTCAATTATAATTGAAACCTCAATAAATTTTTCCGTTAAGTCAAATGCAGATACACAAAAGGCTGATAAAATTATAACCAAAATAGTTAAGGCAAAAAAACAGCTGAGTGATTATAATTCTTTTAGAGTACAAGTTAATAGTGCTAATGGAAATATCTTATCAGGTGCAGTTTTTGTGAATTAGGATTAGTTAGTCCCATATTAAACAATAGGGCGCGATTCTCAAACAAGCATTGGCGCCCAATGTTGAAGAAAAGGACCAGATTGTTAGATACGTTAAGGTGGTGAAATGATGAGTAAAGATGAAGGTATTTTTGACAAATTTATCAGAGATGAAATGATGGATATCGAAACATTTCATCTCATTTATGATTTTGTTGCATTGGATAACTTCCGTCAAGGTGAGTATGAAGGCAATATGTTTGTTGTTAGAAAGATAAATGCAAATCATATACAGTTAGAAGATGAAGTAGCAACAGAAAATACCTCCATTCCAGCGGTATATACATAAGCTAAAAAGAAGTTTTTATCGCTTTTACAATCTCATAAGCCAAGTTTGTAAAGTATGCCAGAATAGGGCGCAGTTGCTGAAGAAGCACTGTGTCTGAATCGGGACCATATTGCGGAAGAGTAAGTTGACCCTGCATAAGTGTGCATGAAAAGTCGGATAGAATCTTTCATTTCTTTCTATTCTGTTGATGTAAGGGAGGTCATTAAAGTGAATTCACTTAAAAACATGAATGATGCTTTGAGCTTTAATGAAGAAAATCTTGCCAATAGAATTGACAGTCATGAAGTAGCAAAGCGGGCATTATGTTCAGAGTATCATTTTAAACGAATGTTTTCGTTTCTGGCAGGTGTAACGTTGTCGGAGTATATTCGGAGAAGGCGTCTCACGCTTGCAGCTTTTGAGCTGAACAATAGCAATTTCAGGATTATTGATATTGCCATTAAATACGGATACAATTCTCCAG
>NZ_SRHY01000070.1 GCF_004565465.1 Lentibacillus salicampi | reverse complement strand
CGAAAAAACGGGATGAAAGAAACCACGACAACCACTTTATTTCCCTTATTTTTAAAGGAATCCAAGAAAAATCCTCGTCTTTGTCCGAATCTTTGATGGATAAAAAATATAGTTTTTCACCGGTCTTCTAGATGTATTTGATTTTCGGCTTCAATCCTTACATCTGAATTACCTTGCGATTGAGGAAAATTATGATCGATTATTTTTATTCCACCAGGATTAAAAAAATCAGAATTACCAACTTTATCCTCGTATTTGTTTCTGACAGCTTCTTCATATGCTCCCTCTGCCACATGTGTATCAATGAGTTTGCCGGCTGAAGGGATTTGGCTTTTTACGCCATCACTTACTTTATCCAATAACTGGTTAGCAATCTCATTATTACCAAACCGATTCTTTTGTTCTTCAGTCAAATCATCAATAAACCCTTCAGTGCTATTCATTATTTGTCCTTCAATAACAAGGGAAAGAAATGAATAATGTGCTACAGTTTGAGCCGTTTCACTAACAGACTCCTGCAAAGCCATTTCCGCAATTGATATTTTAACTAATGACATTAAGAATAGTAAGAACGTTAATAATATCGGAATAATCAATGATGCTTCAACTGTTATACTTCCATCTTCCTTACGCAGCTTCAATGTTATCGATTCACCTTCTTTCAAAGCGTAATAGCATCTGTAACTTCATAATTGTAAAGCAGGTGGACACTGCCCTTAGGAAAAAGTACTCAATTTTTGAATAACTTCTTCCTAAGGGCAGCAGAAGCCCTCAGGAATTTTTTTACTTTTCGGGGACAGGCAATTCAAATTTAACTTCCTCATCAGGATCCGCAAACTCGTAGATAAGATATACAAGACCATCATCAAAAAGTGTATTACTTACAAATACAAGGTTACCGGTTATTTCCTCATCTGTACCAAGCTCTTCCTTCCTTTCAGTAAATACCTTTGTTTCTGATGATACACTAGTGAGCTCTCCTATCAATTCAGCGGAGATTTTTTCATCAGGTACAAATGATTCATTCCCTGTATTTTTCATAGTGATATTAACGACTGCCAATCTTGTTTCTTCACTCGGCTCTGAACCTTCCATAAAAAAGTCTTCTACAGAATACCCTTCAACTTCCTTTGTTACTTTAAAGTCATTTACTGTTACTTCATACGGAAAACCATAGGAGCTACTAGTGATTTGAGCAGTTTCCCCAATTTGATAAACGGCTTCCTTTCCGTCTTCTTCCGATTGCTCATTTTCTCCTTCATTATCTTCTTCGAACTGGTTTCCTTCGCTTTCTCCCCCATCGCTATTTTCCCCCGCTCCATCAGTACCACTGCACCCGGCAATGAAAATACCTGCAAGTAAAATGATGAGTAACTTTTTCATTTTGTATTCCTCCCTAATATGAATATACTTTTGACTTTTCAATCGTATAAGTATTTCCTGACAGGCTTCCAGATTGGTTTGGGATGAGATTTGTCAGTGCTGGAATAAATAGCAAATCAACATCACCTTTTACTTTTCCTTTTATATATGATGGATTTTCATCCAGTTGAACGTCTGTGTCCAAGGTGATAGCTGCTTGCAGTCGTCTCATTTTTTTGTTATTATACCCGTCTCCTGCAGTTGATCTCATGATCATGAAAATGCGCAGAAATAATGGCATTGTCATCTCAATTTGTCCGGATATTTTTAAAGGTTTCCAAGGATATTTACTTTTTTCTGTCAATTGAGTAATACCTGAAGCAGTGTCTATTAAGGCGCGTACTATTGCACGTAGAACGCCTAATGGACCCGCATATCCACCCTCAAATAAAATTGTGTCAATTAAACTCACAACAAACAAAACCATCGCGATATCTCTAATAAATGCTGCATAATTGGCTCCGGCTGTGGTATACCCGTAAGTGATAAACTGCGCCTGTTTATTTTCGTATAAATAAGACGCTGAATCCCCTAAACTATACGGTTCATTCGTACCATAATTCGCCATAATGTATTCATTGATATAAAGCTGATTTCGGAATGACTCCGGGAATTCTTTTACAAAGGTAAGAAACTGTTTAAAGCGATCGAATGCATCTTTAATAAACTGAGTTCTTCCCGGATCATCATTATCACCACTGCCATTTACTGCATCATATTCTGAAATAATGGCTGTCAATTGATCATATTTGGCTTGGTCACTGGCTAAATCTTCAGCTTCCGTTATCTTATTCCACAGATCATCGTATGCGTCATCAGCCTCATCTTCCATATCCTCTAAACCATCTTTTTGCTCCATCAATTCTTTTGATTCATCATAATCATTTAAATGGCTTTGTAACAATTTTGCATCATCATTCCTATAGCTGTTATATCTTTGCCTTAATGTATCCTTAATACTTGTTGCAGCATCCTCATGATCTTCAATGATTTTGTGGAAACCGTCCACCAATTCAACAACAGTCCTGGAAGCGTAGCCACCATTAAGCGCATCCTCTTGGCTCATACTCTGATTTGGCAAGAATTGTTCATCCAATTTTTCAATACGATTATAAATATCATCAAAAAAAGCCTCATCCAAAATCATGTTTTCCATCTTGTCAATTTCTTCTTGAGCTTGTTCATCTATGTCAAAGTCTTCGAAATTGATATCTCCCATGATGTCCGACATTTGATCATTGTAATCCATAGCGGAGGATGGGCCATAGTTGTCTGGTGAACCGGCAGCGGGTCCCGTACCAAATAATAGCCTGTTTATGGTCGACCGAGTTGACCTGAATTTATCAAACTTATCCAAATGGTCACCTTTTAATTCGCTGAGTGCTTTTTCATAGTTCTCGATTTCCTGCTGTTCCTCTTCATTTTCTTCATCATCACCATCTTCGTTATCGTCACCTTCGTCATCAGTTAACTCGTGATAACGCTCATTATAAAAGATTAACTCTTCCGTGTTTTCGATGTTATTCGGTATTTTTTCGTCCAAATCAGGATTGGGGGGACCAATAATGTCTAACAATTGGCCATTTTTATTAATCATGCTGATATATTTTTTTACTTCTTTCCGTGCATCATCAATCTTCTCATTCCGTTTATCTGCTAACTCAAATATTTCCTCATAGGACTCCGACAATTCTTCAACACTATTAGCATCTTCCTCAGAAAAATTATCTAAGCCGGAATTTCGGACCAAATTAAATATTTCTTCACCAATTTGTGCTGGTGCTTGATATTTCATGCTTTCCAACACTTGGTGTTCAAAGACATCCAAATCAACCAGATTGCGGCCTGTATCAAATGATGCTGTTGCTGAGTCAGTATGTATATCTGGCTTCGCGAGAGTGAACGCACCATTCAGTCCTCCCGAGGAATACATTTGTTCATTTAGATAATGCTGAAAGTCTGATTGTGCCTCTGCCTGACTTCCACTGTAACCGAACAAACCAACGGCAGCCAGTTTTTCATTGAACTCTGCCATCGTTGAACGCAGGGCAGTATCAATAGAGTTCTCAATCTGACGTTCTGCAGAAATGATACGTATCGTGTCAATAAACAAGGCATTAAGTAGGAAAATTGGGAGGATGATCAGAATTGCAAATACTGATACTGATCCCTTTTCCTTAAATAAAAGACGCTTGAAAAACTTTTTCAATTTATCACCCCCATCCGAAATAAATAGAATGATTATCAATTACCACAATACAACAAATCCCCCGATTTTGAATTGTTTTTAGAATGCCAGTTAGTTGTACTTATTCTACTTCACTTTCGGCAACCTCCCAATTTGCATACGTTTTTATTTGATGACCGCTTCCACCTATTATAAATAAATAATTATCCTTTTTTTCAACTACTACAAAAACATGATCACCCGTAACTGATTCACCCGGTGCTATCTCACCTTCCAATAAATCCTGTTCAACATTATCTACATCCATTAATACTGAGTTTAATGATGACTGAAGTTCGCCATCTGGCCCAAAGCCAGGTTCATAAATATTTTCGGCATTAAAAGTATTTTCACCTATGTTTTTCACAGTCATATTCGCCACTGCATGAGTATCACCTTCTGAATCTAATCCTCCGACTACATCCACATACTCAACCGAATTTAAAGTGACTTCATATTTATTGTTTTCATTATCTTCAACTATCCCGGTTTCACCCATTTGAAGGCCTTCCTGGTGTTCTACATGGGTATCATTATTATCACTAGAGCCTTCTGAGCTTTCATCAATTTCTTCACTTGTTTCTTCCTCTTCTTCCTGTTCAGCACTTGTTTCCTCGGCATTGTTTTCTTGTTCATCCGTCTGACCTTCTTCGTTTTCCTGATCAGAGCAGCCAGCAATAATAAATAAACCTAATAAAAGTAGCAATGGTAGTTTAATAAATTGTTTCATGTTGCTTCCCTCCAACTGATTATTCACCAAAAAATTCTTTAGTTGAATTAATGATATCATTCGTTGCATCCTGTAACCCGGTGGCTTTCCATAAATATTTTGAGAAATTAAATGTGCGTATTAATTCAGGTGTTTCAGTAACGACACGACTCGAAGTAGCCTCCAATGAGTTACTCCCGTTTCCTAACATATTTTTAAGAAATGATGGCAGATATAACTCCGACTCGGCTGTCACTTCTACCTCACTATATATAATACTGTTATTATATTCCACATTTACTTCTAAAGGATTATTATACTTATATCTGGCATTCCTAATTTTTTCAAACTTAACACCTTCGTTTCTTGCATTGAATACCCCTTCTAACCCAAACGTCTGTAAAACACCATTATCAAAAATACGCCAGTATAAACCATCATCCCCATCATTTCCCAAACCCGTGTAATACTGCTTATCAAACTCACCTGTTTCCAAGTCTTTATGCGAATTGTTCCAAGTGTAAGCAACTTCACTTGCCGCTTTTTGTGCAACGTAATGGGCGGTCCCCATCTGGAATATTACAATACAAAAGAATACCCCCGCAAGTACGAATATCAGGAATGCGGGGAAAACAAGGGTCGCTTCAAAAGTAAAGCTTCCCCGATCCTCTTTTAAGAAGGGTTTCATCTTTGTCACCCCAAAATCCGTGATTAGTTAAGTATTTCTTTGTCAATATCCTCAAACAAAGCATTAACCCATTCCGTAATCTTACCCTTAAACATGATAGCGATGACTATAAGCACTGATAATATCAGTAGAATTTCTACGGTCTCCAGTCCTTCTTCGTCATTCCAAAGGTTTTTAAAAAATGTTGACAATTGGTTCATTATAATCCTCTCCTTTTAAAATTTAAAATACTGCCAATGCAGGATATATTACAATTAAGAGAACTGCAGCGAATATAAAAATGATTGGAAACACTAGTTTCGATGACGCTTCTTCCCCTTTAATACGTGTGACAGTTTTCCGTTTTTCCCATAAAGATACTGAAAGTTCCTTAAGGGAATCAGTCAGCTGCGCTCCCCCTTTCCTATAGTTCATCATGACAGTTGTCGTGAATACGGAAACTTCCTGTATACCACTCCGGTAGTTCAGGTCCTTCAATGCATCCTGAAATGAAGTATTTGCAGACATTTTGTTAACTGCCTCATTCAGTTCAAAATACAATGGTGAGTCAAATATTCTATGTTTATTTTGGTCTACACACTTTTTGAAAGCTCCCTGCACTGTATCCCCGGCATTCACAAGGAGGATGACTTTATTTACAAATTCAGGGAGTTCAATTAATATCGAATCTTTTCTTTGCTTAACTTTTTTATCCAAATCCTTTACCAGAAAAAGTCCAACGATAACCGTTAATATGAGTCCATACAGTAAATTTTCATTACCTCCTTCACTCGCTTCGACACCTGCAAGTGTAAGCAGAACTAACAGCGTTAATACCGTAATAATCTTAGCCAAATAAATCCTTGTATGGTCACCCGAAAGTTTACTTCCCTTTAATGTAATCATTTTCTGGTGAATAAAATTAATGAGCTTAGGGAGACGTTTGTATAGATTTAATTTGTCTATAACCGTAAAGGCAAATGGTGCAATCACAGGTAATGTAATATCTTCCTTATATGTAGATATGAACTTTTCATAGATTTTCTTCTGCTTTAAGGTTACAAACAATACAACAAACAGGACAACAGCTATAAGAACTTTTATCACCAAGTTTATCCCCTCCTTTCACCTCAGGATCAAACATTTATATCCATTATCTTTTGACTGATCAATAAACTACACGCAACACAACCTAATGCTATCGTCATAATGATTGGTCCAGGACTGCTAAAATCAAATAACGGTGCCACAAAATCAGGCGATGACATTTTCAGGAATAATATAATCCCAATAGGGGCTACAGCCATAATTTTCGATTCAAACTTTTTTTGCGAGACAAGAACTTTAATATCCTGCTGTATTTCAATCTTATCTGTGATAATATCTGATGTCTGTTTTATGACTTTTACCAAATCCCCGCCTGTTCGCTTACATGTTATAAACACATTGGAAAAATTCTTGATATCATCAACGTCTGAACGTTTGGCAAAGTCATTAATCGCCCGTTCAACGATTTCACCATTTTCAATTCTTCTATTGATCAAGTTGAATTCTTTAATGATATATGTTTCATTATCCGGATAAAGTAGTTTCAAATCTTTCAAGGCATCCCGAAATGCATTTTCAATGGATTGGCCTGCAGCCAGGGATGATGATAAAGCGGAAATTGCTTCTTTAAATTGTAATGTTAATTCATCCTTGCGCTTTTCATTTAAATCCTTCTTTTTAATCTTCGGGTACACGAAACCAAATACGGCTGCAATTATTGAAACTATAAGACTATCATAAAATAAGTATGCAACCCCAAAGAGCGCTGCCGCAGCTATGAGACTATATTTCACTTTTTCATTAAAGGTTAATACGTAAGTCGCATAGTCTATTAACGTTTCGCCGCCTATAGTTCTTTTTCTGATTGCCTGAATATTTTTTTCTCTTTTTTTGGCTTCTTTCTTTTCCTGCTCCTTTTCTTCAATCCTTCTGCTTCGGGATTTAAGAATACGCCGAAAAACAATAATACCCAGCAAAATAACAATAACAATTGACCCAATAATTTGTTCCATCGTCATTTTAATCAACCCTCAATGAATTAATTAGAAAATTTCTCAGCAATATCAAACTTCCCGGATATTTTTAACTTACTCAACTTTCGCAGATCAAAAATAGGCTTTAATTTAACTGCAGTATCACTCATTGGCAGCTGAATTATGTTCCTTGACAACATCACAATAAAAGAAAAACACCTCAACTTTTGGTATAGTTTAA
>NZ_SRHY01000006.1 GCF_004565465.1 Lentibacillus salicampi | reverse complement strand
GGCTGTGAAACCATTTCTGAAGAGCCCGGTGCGGGAAATCTGCACGCCGGGTTCTGTGGGGGTTGAGGCCACCAATTGGGTGGCCCTTCTACCTGGAGGAAAAGCTGGAGATAACTTCAAAGGCTTATCTATTGCTAACAAGAGTTGAACAATGATAAACAACTAATCAGAGGGAAACGATATTTTGACATAAGGTATGAGTTATGTAAATGATGCATTCAATGGTATAATGGTGGTAGTAAATACAAGGCGGTGTTAGAAGTGAGTGTTAACCGTGAAGAGATAAAACAGTTAATTGACTTTATTCACGAAGAAGACGCAGCTGAAGTATATGATTTTATCGGTTATCTAAATATGAAACGGGAAAGAGAAGCCATTGACCAATTTGACTTAGACCTATTAACTAGGGATAAGGAACTCATTCGTCAAGTACAGAAAAGTCAAGGAGATCGTACAAATGGACGTATTTACAATCAAGAACAGGGACTAAAATATCTTCAGAACAAAATTAGGGAGTTTGAAAGTGAACAAAACTTATAACGTTTATTGGTCACAAACTGCCCTTGATGAATTAAGTAATATACTTGCATATCCACCAGAAGTTAAAGAACGCATTTATCTGGATACTTTTGAACGTTTATCGTATATGCCCATTTTGACTGCAAAACAAATACCAATGGGATTTTAAAAGGCTACCGGGTAAGACTTGGTTTATATCAAGTTATGTTAATATTTGAAATTAATGAAGAAGAAGCCGTTGTTTGGATTGATGGTATTAAACATAAGAGAGAAAATGTTTATTGGAAGAAAAGGAAACAAGTTTGCAGAATTGCCCCTATGGAAAGGGGCTTTTTATTAAAGTTAGTCAAAAGTATGACATACAGTCTTCCGTTAAAGGGCGCTTTCGCGGAATAAAAAATGCGCCTACTATTGATATTACAGAGTTATTAAATCCTTCCAATAAAACAGATTGGTCCAACGCGCATTCGTGACTTGACCTCAAAATAAAAAGAAACCGGCCTAAAGCCGATTTCTCCGCATTGTTATTTCTGAACCTTGTAATGCGCCTTCACCTGTTTGCGCAACTCACGCTTCAAAAATTTGCCGACGGATGTTTTCGGAATGTCATCGAAGAACAGTACATCATCGGGAAGCCACCATTTGGCAAACTGTGGCCGGATGAAGTCAAGCAACTTCTCTTTTCCAACTTTATCAGCATAACCTTCGCGCAGGACAACACAGGCGATTGGGCGTTCCTGCCACTCGGCATCGGGAATTGCCACAACACTCGCCTCAAAGACGGCTTCATGTGCCATGAGGGCGTTTTCAATTTCGACTGACGATATCCACTCGCCGCCGCTTTTGATCAGGTCGCTGGTACGGTCGACGATTTGGATGTTGCCTTCCTCATCAACGGTCACCACATCACCGGTATGGAACCAGCCATCATGAAAGACATTCGCCGTGCGATCATCCTCGTAATATTCACTGGCAATCCATGGTCCGCGCAAAAGCAGCTCGCCCATTTCTTCGCCGTTCCAGGCTGCTTCACCGTCGGCGCCCACTACTTTCATTTCAAGTCCCGGTACAAGCGCTCCCTGTTTGGCGCGTTCTTTTAATCGGTCTTCTTCGCTCAAATCCTGCTGGTAGCTTTTCAGTCGTGAATAGGTCACAAGCGGGGTTGTTTCGGTTGCGCCGTACGCATGTGCAAACGGAACGCCCAGTTTTTGTTCAAATGCCTTGATTAATCCTTTTGGTGCAGCTGATCCGCCACAAAGAACAGCACGCAAACTTGATGTATCATAGTCACCCTGCTCCAGTTCACGCAGTACGCCAAGCCAGATCGTCGGGACACCTGCCGTAATCGTGACTTTAAACCTGTCAATGAATTCGGCGAGCCGTTTGGGTGTAAAACGTGGTCCAGGCATCACTTGGGTTGACCCAAACCAAGTGCAGGCAAACGGTGTCCCCCAGGCATTTACATGAAATTGAGGAACTACAGGCATCGACACATCTGACTCGGATATCGCAGCAGTGTCCGCAAGCCCAAGTGCATAACTATGGAGCACGATACCTCGGTGGGAATAGACAACACCCTTGGGCTTACCAGTCGTCGCGGACGTGTAGCACATGCCGGCAGGGTCATTTTCGTCAATATCTGATTCAAAAGGTTGTTCGGGATCTCCTGACTGCAGCAATTTTTCATACGAGTAGAGCGGTGTTAGGGGTGATGCAGGGAGCTCATCTTGATCGGTCATGACAACAAAGGCTTTAACGGTTTGAAGTTTGTCCCGCACTTTTTCAATCAATGGAAGAATATCTTCGTCGATCAACAAGACCTGATCTTCGGCGTGGTTAATAATATAAATGATATGTTCGGGTGTCAATCGGATATTAATTGTATGCAGCACAGCTCCCATACCTGGTGCGGCAAAATAAATCTCAAGATGACGATGGTGGTTCCAAGCCAGCGTGCCAACACGATCACCTTTTTGCACCCCAATCTGCCCCAGAGCGCTCATCAAACGTCGCGTACGCTCTCCGATTTCAGCGTATGTTAGGCGGTGCAGCTTATCGTGCGTCTGCGAAATCACTTCTTTTTTAGCGAAAAACTTTTCGGCGTGTTCCAGCATTGAGCCAATGGTGAGTGGTGTTTGCATCATACAAATCATCCCCTTTATTCCATTATAACGAACTTATTTATATCATATCACATTGTATAGATAATTTTAAAAATTTAATTATTAAGCCTTTAAAAAAGAAGTGCGAGATCATCCATGGTACAATGACAAATGTATAAATGACTTTTAAGCGGAGTTTTAACAGATATGAGGGAAACGCGGAGAAGCGAAAAACCAATAAACAAGCAACATGACTTTACAGAAGGAAATCTTTTCAGGCAATTAATTGTTTTTTCCGGGCCTTTAATGCTAACGAATCTGCTGCAGACATCCTATCAGTTTGCAGACAGCCTGTGGGTCGGCAACCTGCTTGGGGCCAATGCACTCGGAGCAGTTTCGATTTCAAGTACCATCATTTTTACAATCCTTTCCTTTGTGCTAGGGCTGAATAATGCGGCACTGACCATTCTCTCCCAGCAAAAAGGTCGTGAGAATGAATCCGGTTTGAAACGCTATTTGAACGCATTTGTCGTGATTTTGACCGTTATGTCACTGGTGTTGAGCATGCTCGGATATGGGCTGGCAGAACAGCTTTTAAGGCTATTGGGTACACCGGAAAATATGCTCGGGGAAGCTGAATCGTATTTACAGATCAATTTTCTCGGAATTCTGTTCTTATTTGGCTATAACTTTATCAGTACCGTCCTGAGGGCTCTCGGAGACAGTAAGACCCCACTTCGGTTTGTTATAATGGCCGTCCTTCTGAATGTTGTCCTGAATCCATTATTCATTGGCGGGCTGGATCTCGGTATCAACGGGGCGGCGTTTGCGACCATAGTTGCTCAGGGCAGTGCTTTTCTGTATGGCATTATCCATGTGCTGTCGAAAAAGCTTGCGCCATTCAGTACTCCAACGCTTCCTTCAAGGCAGGAAGTTGGTCTGATATTGAATTTGGGGGTCCCTTCAGGTCTGCAGATGGCGGTTATTTCTGCCGGATCAGCTGCAATCATGAGCGTTGTGACTGTTTTTGGCAGTGGTGTTGTTGCCGGATATGGCGCGGCCCAACGGCTTGACAGTATCTTAATGTTGCCGGCACATGCGCTGGGGACAGCCGTCAACAGTATGGCTGGGCAAAATATTGGTGTACAGCAGTGGACACGGGTAAGGAAAATTGCCACATATGGTGTGCTCTACAATTTGACGATCATGCTGCTGGTGGGTCTCATCGTCGTATTATTTGCTGAATATGGGATCCGGCTGTTTATCGAGGACGAATCAGCAGTGGTGTTCGGGACAAAATATTTGCAGATTGTGGCCTTGTGCTATCCATTTTTGGGCATTAATTTCATTCTGAACGGCATTGTCCGGGCCTCAGGAGCCATGTATCAAGTGCTGGTGCTCAATATCATCTCCTTCTGGGTACTGCGTTTTCCATTGTCCTATCTCTTTTCCGGGTGGTTTGGCGATACAGGGATACCGCTTGGGATGGGGGCAAGCTTTTTGCTCAGCAGTTTTGCCGCGTTTCTGTACTTCCGGTTTGGAAAGTGGCGGGAGAAGGAACTGTTTGTCAGGAGTAAGCAGCCTTAAAGAAGATCCCGGGGACCGGGCAAGTTGCAAAGACGGGCTGGATTTCTGGAAACGCAAGACAGCTGTTACGATTTTCAAAGAAAGATAGAGGGATACAATGAAGCCAAAAACGAAAAAGGCGATCAAACAGACGGCGACGATTGTATTCGTTTTGTGCGGTCTATTGATAGTGCTTTCTGTTGTTTCACTGGATGGGCAACACGAATCAGACAACCGGCAAGCTGCGTTTGTCAGTGACCAGGTGTTGGAATACCAGCCACTTGTGGAAAAATATGCAGCAAAATATGACGTGTCAGATCATGTTGATGTGCTGCTGGCAATGATGATGCAAGAATCCGGCGGCCGCGGGGATGACCCTATGCAAGCGTCCGAAAGCTATTGCGGTGAACGCAATTGCATTGAAGACCCGGAACGCTCCATTGAACAGGGTGTTTATTATTTTTCTGAGACGCTGGCAGAGGCTGATGGTGATCTGAAGCTGGCCGTTCAATCGTACAATTTTGGCAAAGGGTTTATTGATTATGTCAATGCCAATTCAGGAATATATACCCAGGAGGCGGCTGTGAACTTTTCACAGGAGATGTATGCGGCTGCTGACAATAAGAAAAAATTTCGCTGCCCACGTGAAGAGGCCAAAAAGATGGATGCCTGTTACGGGGATATTTACTATGTCCGTGATGTCACAGCATACATGGAAGGTGTGGCGGAAAAGTAGTTTGATAGAGGGAACCATGATACGATGAAAGTAACTTGAAAAATGGGAGGAATTATTATGCGAAAGCAGGTCCATACGGAACAAGCGCCCGCTGCACTCGGGCCATACTCACAGGCAATTGAAGCGGGTGATTTTATTTATGTATCCGGACAGATCGGTATTAACCCGGAGACAGGAGATGTTGCTGCAGGCATTGAAGCGCAGACAAGACAGGTTATGCAAAATCTGCAGGCAATTTTGACGGAATCCGGCACAGATTTTTCACAAGTGGTGAAATTCACCATCTATCTGGATTCTATGGATAACTTTGCGACGGTCAATGATATTTATGGCGGCTATTTAACAAAGCCATACCCATCTAGGGCTACGGTTGAAGTCAGCCGATTGCCGAAGAACGTACTGGTTGAAATGGATGCGATTGTGTACACGAACTAAAGGAGGAGTCGGTTATGGAAAATTTCACATATTATAATCCGACGAAGCTGATCTTCGGTAAAGGCCAGCTGGACAAACTGCCTGGGGAAGCTGCCAGGTACGGGGAAAGGGTGTTGCTTGTATATGCGGGCAACGGTGATTGCCCATTCCGAGTATGAGAACTATAAGAAGTTGTTGAGGCAGGATTCGGTCAAAATTTTGCGGGTAAGCCTCTAATGCACTCCTTTCCGACAAAATATTTCCCGGGCAATAAATGATGGAAATATTGTCGAATCATAAAAGAAACTGGCCATTATTATTATTGATAAACGGCCAGTTCTTCTTTTATAGCTTGGCGTATTTTATCCAAGCATTCCTCAGGTGTGTTGCCGTGTACGCGGCGATTGTTTACAAGTGCATAGGGCCGGACCCTGCACAGGCCGCAAAAAGCCAAACATTCATTCATCAGTACGGCTACCTCTGGAAATTCACTTTCGATGATGCCTTCTATATCCAAAGAAGTGATCGCGTTTCCGTCACAGACCTCAACAACAATTGCGCCCATAGCTATCACGTTCTTTCTAATTTAAAATGGTACGTTGTTATTTTTAACATATTCCGTGTAGTATATCAAATCTGTTGTTTTCTTACAGTGGAACAAGTTAAATATCGGGATCAAGAACCGGCTTCAGCCTGAAAAAAAGAACTTCCGCCCATGGACCAAAACTTGCGCCCGACAAAACGGACTTCAGTGCGAAATTATACCACGAAATCAATATTTGTACACATTGAATTTTCTTTTGCAATTTCAAATTGGCTCTTAATTTAGAATGATTAAAATGGCATATCTGTTAAAAAACATGGGGCGCGAAAGCCAAAACATGTGCCTTAAAATCTGAAACATAAGCGGGGAAACAAAAATAAAGCCATGTGTCCCCGAATGATAGCAGTGTTGACTTCAGATTTGGCCTCACATTACAATCTAAAACAGCAGCCTTCCAACAGCTGCTGCTTTTGATTCAATGCGACGATACCGCACGGCTGTGTTTCCGCTGTTTTCCGGCATAATCATGTCTATACCATGTGATGAACATGATGGCGCCACTCAAGATCAAAAGGGCGCTGGTAACGAAAAATACTGCAGATATGCCGTAGAACCCGGCGAGCGCACCACCAAGTGCAGGCCCAATAATATTTCCCAAAAACCGTAAACTGGTGTTGTAGCCAAGCACCTCTCCTTGCATTGATAAGGGTGCTTCTTGCCTGATATAGGCAATACGGACCGGGATGATGCCGCCGATGGAAATACCAAGCAGGAACCGCAGAACAACCAGCTGCCAGATATTGGTGACAAAGGCCCCCGGGAAATAAACGATACCGGCCATGAACAATAGGAAAATCAATACTTTAATGTAACCTATCCGGTCACCCAGTCGGCCCCAGCGTCTGGCCATCAACAAGTTTCCCAGTCCGGCCGCTGAGAAAGCCATACCGGAAAAGAATGCAATATTAACTGCACCATGAATGTCTGCCACATATAGCGACAAAATAGGCTGAATGCTGAAATGCGCAATTTGTACGAGAGCGGAAATTAGCATGACCACAAGCATCACAGGATTCCCCACAATGCGCAAAAGCACTTCCTTGCTCGTAAAAGTTGCCTCATCATCAGTGCTGTCAGCCGTTTTATATAGTACTTCCCGTATGCCGAATAAAACCAGAATACCGGACAGGAAAATGGTAATGGAAACCCACTTGAATGTCGATGAATAACCAAACAGGTCCGCTAACACGCCGCCGAACAATGGCCCCATCAGATTACCGGTTACACTGCCTGTCTGCAGTGTCCCCAATACCCGTCCGGCAACTTCTTTAGGTGTCTGTGTCGCAATCAGTGCCTGGGACATCGGAATAAAACCGGTAAATATCCCCATAAACAAGCGCAAGAAAAAAAGCTCCCACACCGAATCAGCAAAGCCCATCAATAAAACCGATAAGCCCATTCCCAGAGCAGACACGATCAATAAGTTTTTTCGGCCGTATTTATCGCCAATACGTCCCCAGAGCGGTGTAAAGATAAATGCTGTACCAAACGTAATGCCGAAAATCCACCCTGACCAGTTTTGCACGTACGCATCTGAAAAGTTACCGAATTCCTCGATATACAGCGACAGAAATGGAAGAACCATCGTCAGGCTGCCGCCAACAAAGAAATTCGCAAACCACATGATAATTAAATTTCGCTTAACATGATCATTTTCCGCAGAGATTATGAGTCCCTTCTTTCTAATTTATTTCGTTACCCTAAATATAGAGCAGTACGAAATAAGTTTAAAGCTTAATGCTTACCATCATTTTTCCCTTAAATGGGTGGTTTAACACCGGAAAAAACCTGTTCAAATGATTCATAAAACGGTATAATGAGGCTTAATCATAAATAAGATGAGATGTGGACAAGCAAAAACTTTCTGTAAAGGAGTAGCAAACATGAAACGTTATGTACATTCAATCATCACTTTCCTGATATTGACGACACTGGTGCTCAGTTTTACGGCTCCAGTACACGCAGCAAACGATGGTATTAATGAAAAACTGGGTGCTCCAATTGTTGTCTATGGTGATACCTTGTCCGACTCCCAAAAGCAAGAGGTCACCGAGTTGCTTGAAGTTTCGGACCCTGACGCTGTCGAGAGTTATACTGTTACAGGGGAGGATATCGCCAACTATATTGATGGCAACCCGAATTCAAATATGTATTCCTCGGCTAAGATCACTCGTGAAGAGGAAGGCACTGGCTTAACGATCAATATTGTCACACCCGATAATATTACGCAGGTTACCAACGAAATGTATGCTAACGCTCTTTTGACTGCCGGCGTGGAAAATGCCACCGTTGATGTGGCCTCTCCTGTTAAAGTCAGCGGCCATTCAGCATTGACAGGCATCTATAAAGCCTATGATGCAGAAGGGGAGCAACTAGATAAAGAACGGATGGAGCTGGCCAATGATGAACTTGATGTCGCAACCAATCTGGCCGATAAAGAAGGGCTGAATCAGGAGAAAGTAACAGAACTGCTCGCTGATATCAAAAAGGAGATAGCGGACCAGAACCCTGCTACCAAAGAAGATGTTGAACAGATTGTCGAAGAACAGCTTAATAATCTGGACATCTCGCTGAGCGAAGAAGACCGGCAGATGCTGATTGACTTATTTGAGCGGATGCGTAATCTGAATATTGATTTTGATAAAGTCAAAAACCAGCTCGACGACATAGCCTCTAAAGTGAAGGATCTCGTAAACGATGAAGGGTTCTGGAACAAAGTGGAAGGGTTTTTCAGCAACCTGATCAATATGCTAAGCAATTTCCTGAAGAGCATATTTGGCTAAGGTCTGGGGAAAGATGAGGTGAACAAATAAGCTTCGAACATTTCAGGAAAATTTAATTGCTTCTATAAACCTGTTCTATTGATCGCTTGGAAACTTGTGTTGTGACAATTACTATAGACCAGAAGAAATAGACCTCCCTAAGTTTAGCAGCCAGGTGAGGTCTATTTTTTACTGGCGTTTACTCTTCTTGAAGAGGGAGGTTCATTGCCGATCTATCAGTTCCCGCAGGTGTAACATAGCGAATAGGATAAAAAACGAAATCAAATACTTTTTTATATAAAAGCCTTTACAATTATTAGAAAAATAGTATAATTGCTATCAGTAACAAATGTGTTAAGTATCAAAAAAGAATCCACTAAGGGGGTATTTTCAGCATGATGATTAAAAAGGCATGGGTTTTAGCCTTGGCTCTCTTTCTCGCTTTGTTCCTGGCGGCATGTTCGGGAGGCGATGAAGAAAGCAGCAGTGAAGCGGATGAAACTGGGGGAGATACAGAGCAATCAGCTGAAGGTTCAGAAGGAGAAGACAGCGGTGAGACCGCGATGGCTGAAGATCAGTCATTGACCGTCAATATTAAGACGGAGCCGCCTTCATTGCATCCGGGTAAAGCAACGGACACAACGTCAGGTGCGGTACTTTACCAAACGTTTGAAGGGCTGACCAGAGTTGACCAGGAGGGTGAGCCACAGCCTGCCATGGCGAGTGATATTGAAGTTTCGGATGACAAGCTGACGTATACATTTACCATCCGTGATGGGGTGACATGGTCAAATGGTGACCCTATTACAGCACAGGATTTCGCCGACTCATGGAAATGGGTACTGAATCCTGACAGCCCAGACACGGACTATGCTTACCAGATGTACCCAATAAAAGGTGCTGAAGCTGCTAAAACGGGTGAAGGCTCATTGGATGACGTGGGGATTACAGCAGAAGACGATCAAACCTTAGTTGTCGAACTCCGAAACCCAACGCCGTACTTTCTGGAATTAACAGCGTTCTATACATTTTTTCCATTTAACCAGAGTACAGCTGAAAACAACGATGAGTGGGCTGCAGAAGCTGGAGATGATTATGTATCAAATGGTCCGTTTCTGATGGAAACCTGGAAACATAAAAACCAGATTGTCCTAAAGAAAAATCCGGATTACTGGGATGCAGACAACGTCAATTTAGAATCGATCACCATGGAAATGGTTGATGATGAAAACACGGCTAAAAATATGTACGACCAGGGTGAGCTGGATTGGATCGGGGACCCAACGGATTCAGTACCTTTGGCTGCCATCCCGCAAATGAAACAGGACGGCACATTGAACATATCACCAATGGCGGGGACGTACTACTATTCATTTAATACGGAGAAAGAACCGTTTACTAATGCTAATATTCGTAAAGCATTTGCACTGTCTCTCAACCGGGAAGCCATTGTAAAAAATATCACAAAGGGTGAAGAAGAGCCCGGAATGGCACTTGTTCCATCTGCTGTTTGGGAAGAAAATTCAGAGGGTTACTTTAACGATGGCGATGTTGAAAAAGCGAAGGAGTATCTTGAAACCGGGCTGGAAGAAATGGGACTTGACGAATTGCCAACAATCAAACTTTCTTATAACACGGACGAAGGACACGCTGCCATTGCACAGGCTGCCCAGGATATGTGGAAAGAAAATCTTGGTGCAGAGGTTGAACTGAACAATGAAGAATGGAATGTATACCTTGATTCGATGAGTGAGGGCAACTACCAAGTTGGCCGTATGGGATGGCTGGCTGATTTCCTTGACCCGATTAACTTCCTGGAAATTTTTGAAACGGTTGGTGGAAACAACTACACAAATTGGGAAAACGACGAATATGCCAGCCTGCTTGAGGAATCAAGGTCCGAAACAGATGAAGCTGCACGTAAAGAGCTATTACGCGAGGCAGAACAACTATTTATGGATGAAATGCCGATTGCTCCAGTTTACTTCTATTCAAACGTTTACGCCCATAAAGATTATGTAAAGGATGTATCCGTTTCAAATCTTGGTAATATCCAGTACAAGTGGGGTTACATTGCAGAACACTAAAAATTGACAAATGGTCTTAGCTTGAAAGCCAAATACAAGGTATACCGTTGCTGTATACCTTGTAGAGGTTTTCATTATATCGGGAAACAATTTATAAAATGATTGCACAACACGAATTTAGACTCCTTTTAAATCTTTGAATCTAAAAGCTTACGATTATCAACCGCTCACTATCCAAACGACCATGGGTTTGAAGATATAGTGAACTGTTAAGGGGGTGATTAAATTCACTCCTATTTTTCTGTTAGAAAACGTAAAACTATTATCATTCCAATAATCAAGCAATTGTATGTGAATAATGGACATGTTTATGAAAATGATGTTCGTCAAGTAACCAAAGATGGAGGTGTTCAGATTTGGCAAAATATCTAGTGAAACGGGTCGGTTTTATTCTGTTATCGTTATTCTTTATTGTTACGATTACCTTTTTTTTAATGCAAGCTGCCCCAGGTGGGCCGTTTACGTCTGAACGGCAACTGCCACCCGAAATTGAACAACAATTGAATGAACAGTACGGGCTGGATGATCCACTACATGTTCAGTATATTGATTATCTGAAGGATATTGCTGTGTGGGATTTTGGCCCATCATTTAAATACCCGGCGCAATCCGTCAATGACATTATTAACCGGAGTGTTCCTTACTCTCTTATACTGGGTGCAGAAGCTATTTTTATCGCACTTTCAATTGGTGTATTGCTCGGTGTAGTTGCTGCTTTAAAACATAATAAATTCGGAGACTACACGGCAATGGTCGTAGCTGTTCTTGGGATTTCGGTGCCAAACTTTATTATGGCAGCACTTTTGCAGTATGTATTTGCTATGCAAATGGACGCATTGCCAGTCGCTCGGTTTGATTCATTTGCCCATACGCTACTTCCGGCCGTAGCACTTGCCACAACGCCGCTTGCCTTCATCGCGCGGCTGATGCGATCGAGCATGTTGGAAGTGCTAAGTTCAGATTATATCAAAACTGCTAAATCAAAAGGGTTATCCCATAGGGTAGTGACGTATAAACATGCATTGCGAAATGCTATCATGCCGGTTATTTCTTACTTGGGACCATTAGTCGTGGCGATTTTAACGGGTAGTTTTGTGATTGAGAAGATTTTTGCTATCCCGGGGTTAGGCAATGAATTTGTTGAAAGTATAACAAACCGTGATTATACCGTCATTATGGGAACAACGGTATTCTTTAGTGTCCTGCTGCTTATTTCCATTTTAATCGTTGACTTGATTTATGGGTTAATTGACCCTCGAATTAAGGTTGCTGGCAAAGGGGGCGGTAAGTAATGGCGCAATTGAATTTAAAGCAATCTGATTTTGAACCAATAGAATATAGTGAAGTTGAAGCAGAGAAAATTGCCAGGGAAAGTACGTCCTTTTGGAAAGATGCGTGGCGCCGGTTCAAAAAGAATAAATTAGCGCTGTTTGGTGTTGCCGTCATTATCCTTCTTGGCATCATGTCGTTTCTTGGCGGGCCGATATCCGGTTACAATTATTATTCCAATGATTTGATTAATTCCAATCAGCCTCCGTCCGGTGAACATTGGTTTGGTACTGACCAGCTGGGAAGGGATATTTTTGCAAGAACATGGTATGGTGCAAAAATTTCGCTGTTCATCGGTCTTGCCGCTGCATTTCTTGACCTGATTATCGGTGTTATTTGGGGTGCTGCTGCAGGATTTTTCGGAGGTAAAGTTGATGAATACATGATGCGTATTGCTGATATTTTATATGGCTTGCCATATCTATTAGTTGTCATTTTGTTAATGGTCGTCATGCCACAAGGGTTATGGACGATGATACTGGCGATGGTCATTACCGGCTGGATTAATATGGCCAGGATTGTTCGGGGGCAGGTGATGCAGCTCCGAACCGAAGAGTATGTTATGGCTGCCCAATCGCTTGGTGTCGGAAAAGGCAAATTGTTATTCAGGCATTTGATTCCGAATTCGATGGGGCCCATACTCGTGACGTTAACGTTAACGATTCCGAACGCCATCTTTACTGAAGCGTTCTTAAGTTATTTAGGACTGGGCGTACCCGCTCCGTTTGCAAGCTGGGGTACCATGTCAGATGCAGCATTACCATACCTGCAATATCAGCCGTATCAGCTGTTTTTTCCGTCATTCTTTATTGTTTTGACCATGCTTGCCTTTAACGTAATTGGTGACGGAATGCGGGATGCGCTTGATCCGAAAGAACGCAATTAGTGGGAGGGTATAACATGAAAAAAGTATTGGAAGTCGATAATCTTTCCGTTTCGTTTGATACGTTCGGCGGTGAAGTGAAAGCTGTACGTGATGTCAGTTTCGAACTAAGTAAACAGGAAACACTTGCCATTGTCGGTGAATCAGGATCGGGAAAAAGTGTGACAGCCCAATCACTGATGCGGCTGATTGAAATGCCGCCGGGGAAATTTGTGGACGGTTCAATCAAATTCGATGGTGAAGATCTTGTTCTAAAATCGGATAAACAGATGGAAGATATACGAGGTAAAGAAATTAGTATGATTTTCCAGGATCCAATGACGTCGTTAAATCCGACCATGACAGTGGGTAGACAGATCTCTGAAAGCTTAATAAAGCACCAGGGCATGACGAAAAAAGAGGCTCATAATCGTGGGATTGAATTATTAAAACTTGTTGGTATACCAAATCCGGAAGCACGAATCAATCAATATCCGCACCAATATTCGGGTGGAATGCGTCAACGTGGAATGATTGCGATTGCCCTGGCCTGTAATCCGAAAATGCTGATTGCAGACGAACCGACAACAGCACTGGATGTTACTATTCAAGCGCAAATACTTGATTTAATGCGTAATTTAAAAGAACAGACCGGTGCAGCCATTATTCTGATTACCCATGATTTGGGAGTCGTAGCAAATGCTGCCGACCGGGTAGCTGTCATGTATGGCGGGAAAATCGTTGAAACAGGTTCCGCAGATGAAATTTTCTATAACGCACGCCATCCGTATACATGGGGGCTGCTGGGGTCGATGCCGAAACTTGAAGACGACAATGTAGACCTTCATGCCATCCCAGGCTCACCGCCGGATTTGCTGGATCCGCCAAAGGGCTGTCCATTTGCAGCGCGTTGCCCGTATGCCATGAAAGTTTGTGAAGATCATATGCCGGAATATACTGAGCTATCCAGTACCCAAAAAACAGCCTGCTGGTTATTGGATGAGCGTGCACCAAAAGTAGAACCACCCGAATCTGCAATCGCAGGAGGTTCGATCGTAAATGAATGAACAAAGAGAAAAATTACTTGAGATAAAAGACTTGAAAAAACACTTTTCAATGGGGCGTAAAACGGTTCTAAAGGCAGTCGATGGCATTACATTTGACATTTATAAAGGGGAGACATTCGGACTTGTCGGAGAGTCAGGTTGTGGCAAGTCGACGGCGGGACGGACCATTATGCGAATCTATGAAGCGACTGAAGGAGAAGTAGATTATCAGGGTGAAAATGTCCATGGGAAGAAATCAGGAAAAGAGTTGAAGGCATTCGCCCGCAGTATGCAAATGATTTTTCAGGACCCTTATGCTTCATTGAACCCAAGAATGACCGTCAAGGATATTATCGCAGAAGGTATTGACACGCATGGTTTAGCAAAATCAAAAAAACAACGTCTGAAACAAGTGAATACATTGCTGGAAACAGTCGGTCTTAACCAGGAACATGGGAACCGTTATCCGCATGAGTTCAGCGGCGGTCAACGCCAGCGTATTGGTATTGCCCGCGCTTTAGCCGTCAATCCGGACTTCATTGTTGCTGATGAAGCGATTTCCGCATTGGACGTTTCCATTCAGGCACAGGTCGTTAACTTGTTGAAGAAACTGCAGGAGGAGCGTGGTCTGACTTATCTGTTTATCGCGCATGACCTTTCCATGGTTAAGCATATTAGTGACCGGGTGGGGGTTATGTACTTGGGGAACATGGCAGAAGTGGCCACAAGCCGTGATTTGTACCATGAACCACTGCACCCGTATACACAAGCGCTGCTAAGTGCTATTCCGGTTTCAGATCCACGAAAGGAACGATCACGAGAACGGATTATTATTGAAGGGGACGTACCAAGTCCAATCAACCCGCCAAGCGGCTGCCGATTCCGGACGAGGTGCCCGCTGGCGATGGATGTTTGTGCGAAAGTAGAGCCGGAGTGGCAGGAATATTCAAACGACCACTGGGTTGCCTGCCATTTATACAATGACAAGTATAATGAAGAACACAAGGCAAGACAGGCAGTGCGTAGTTAAAGAGGTTACACAAAGGCTACCAATAATATGTCAAGGTTATAGCAGACTCGTTTGGATTTAAACCACTCGGGTCTTATTTTCGATTTAAAGATCTTTAACTATTGAATAGCCCCGTGTAAGATAGGCTACCCGATAAACTATCCATAAACTGTGAGGCACGTCAGCTATAATAGATGAGAATAAGAATTAACAGAAGCAGCAGGAGTGCTACCCATTGAAATCGCACGATTCTATAAAATGTTGAATTGACCCTTGCTGATGGTGCGGGCTTTTCCCGCCACTCCTCCAAGGGGTCCCCGTCTTTTGACATGACACTCCGGAACCGCCGAAAACCGAATGTCACACCGTCATAGAAACCGCCCTTGATTGTATACGTTACTAATGAAATGATCATATAAATCAGCACAACATAAAAAGTGGTGTTCAGAAATTGCAGCAGTGTAAATTCCGAAGCTGACCAGTAAAAGAAAGAAATGATGAGCCCTATATTTGCCATCAATATGTATAAGTTTGTTTTTAGCATTTATCTGTTCCTACCTTAATAATTCTGTGTCAACAGTATATCATAGTCATAAGGTACCAATAAAATAAAATTTCCAGGTCGCAAATCCCGTGTTATAGCGATAATTGACAATTAATTTATGATATTTCCCTAAAAAAGACCTTTACAAACTTGTAAGAAAAATAGTATAATTCTTTTCAAGCGGTTAATTCTGCTAAATTATCAGATAATTTAGGGTAATGAAGGGGGTATTTTTCAACATGAAGAAGGTATGGTTTTTAGCCTTAGCTTTACTTCTCGGCCTTTTCCTGTCGGCATGTTCCGGTGGAGACAACTCCGGGTCGTCAGGCGATAATGGCGGTGAAGAAGGAACAGAAGAATCCGGTTCGAACACCGAACAAGTTCTTAATTTTGTGAACGGGGACACGATTCCATCAATGGACCCGGGCATGGTAACGGATGAATATGGTATTCAGTTTACTGGTGCCTCAATGGAAGGTCTGTATCGTATGAAAGACGGGGAAATCGTTGAAGGAATTGCCACTGATCACGAAGTAAGTGAGGACGGACTGACATGGACGTTCACCCTTCGTGAAGATGCAACATGGTCAAACGGCGACCCAGTAACAGCAAATGACTTTGTTTATGCCTGGCAGCGTGCCCTGGATCCTGATACAGGGTCTGAGTACGGACCATACATGATGGGCGGTGTCGTCAAGAACGCAACTGCTGTGAACGAAGGCGAGGTTCCGGTTGAAGAATTGGGTGTCAGCGCACCTGATGATTATACACTGGAAGTCAACCTGGAAAACCCGGTACCATATTTTGAATCGTTAGCTGCATTTCCGACATATTACCCATTAAATGAGGAATTTGTGGAAGAGCAAGGCGATGCATTTGCTACCAGCACTGATACATTGTTGTTCAACGGTCCATATACGTTGGAGAACTGGGAAAGCACAGCAAGCTCCTGGGAACTTCAGAAAAACGAAGATTACTGGGATGCAGAAACCGTACAACTTGACAAAATAACATTTGAGGTTGTCAAAGATGCGCAAACACAGGTGGACTTATATGAATCCGGGGAAATTGATCGTGCAGGACTTTCATCAGATCTTGTCGATCAGTACCAGTCACACGAGGACTATGTTACGGTTCCTGAAGCAACGTTGGCCTACCTGAAGATGAACCAGACACAGAGCGATGCACTGGCCAATACGAAAATGCGTAAAGCCATCTCGATGGCCGTTGATAAAGAAGCAATGGTTAATGAAATCCTGAATAACGGTTCGATTGCATCAACTGGCTTTGTACCAAAAGATTTCGTGAAGACGCCTGACGGTCAAGACTTCCGTGAAGCAAACGGTGATCTGGTGACGTATGATCCGGAGAAGGCAGCACAGCTTTGGGAAGAAGGTCTGGAAGAAATTGGCAAGGATTCCGTTGAGCTGGAGTTGCTTGGCGGTGACAGCGAAGTAGCGAAAATTTCAGATGAGTATATTGCCAACCAGCTTTCAACGAATTTAAAAGGATTGGACGTAACCCTTAAATCCGTTCCATTTGAGCAGCGTCTTGATTTGGATACGAACATGGATTATCAGCTGCAGACGTCCTTATGGGGACCTGACTATGTTGACCCGTATACATTCCTGAACCTCTGGCTGACAGACGGTCAAAACAACCAAATGGGTTATTCCAACGAAGAGTATGACACGCTGATCCAGGAAACAACAGACGAGCTGGCCCAGGATAAAGAAGCACGTTATCAAAACTTCCTGGAAGCTGAGCAGATATTGGCAGATACAGCCGCTGTAGCACCACTTTATCAAAGAGCAAGAGCACGACTGGTTCAGCCGAAAATACAGGATGTCTATATCAATTCATTCGGTCCAACTTTCGAATGGAAATGGGCAAGTGTAGGGTCAGAAGAATAAACCTGCATACCCAATCAAATATGCTGTAACCCTGGTAAAGAGAGTATATGACCTCATGGCATGTACTCTCTTTTACCCTGTATAGGAAAAAATCATATAATAGTGAATTTTTTAATCAACAGGAACAATCATCAAATTAGGAGGTGCGGTAATGCTTCGATATATTTTGCGGCGGATATTTTACATGATTATTACACTGTTTATTATTGCCACCGTCACATTTTTCCTTATGAAATTGCTTCCCGGCAGCCCGCTATCTGCCGAAAACAAGCTGTCGGAATCGCAGAGAGAAGTCGTATTGGAAAAATACGGGCTGAACGACCCGATTCCGGTTCAATACGTGAATTATATGACGGGACTTGTTCGGGGAGATTTAGGTATATCCTTCCACTTTGATAATACCCCGGTAACGGATATATTAATCAATCGGATGCCACCGTCAATGGTACTCGGCGGACAGGCGCTCATTTTTGGAACAATTGCTGGTATTTTATTTGGACTGATTGCCGCTATTTATCATAATGGATGGCTGGATTATACTTCCACCGTTATTGCTGTTTTAGGTACGTCCATTCCTTCCTTTGTTTTCGCAGGTTTATTGCAATGGTATTTGGCGAATGAATGGGGGCTCTTTCCTGTTGCATTATGGGGAACCTATGCACATACGGTTCTGCCGACGATTGCCCTGGCAATCTTTCCGATGGCAACAGCTGCCCGTTTTACACGGACAGAGATGCTGGAGGTCCTTGGCTCAGACTATATTACGACAGCACGGGCAAAGGGTGTCACCGAATCCGGTATCATTTTCAAACACGGGTTGCGGAACTCACTGATTCCATTGGTTACCGTCATGGGTCCGATGGCTGTATCACTCATGACCGGGACACTCGTGATTGAAAAGATTTTTGCGGTTCCAGGGATTGGTGAGCAGTTTGTCAGCTCCATTGAGGTGCTCGATTATCCGACTATTATGGGGACAACCCTTTTGTTCTCTGTCTTATTTATCGTGATTTTACTTGTGATCGATATTTTGTATGGATTAATCGATCCAAGAATCCGGCTAACAGGGGGGGGACGCTAAATGGCTGGACAACACCAGAAAAATGAACCACCAAAGGAACTGTTTGTCTCCCACGAGCGGAAAGAGAATACAACTGAAATGATTACAAAACCGAGCAGGTCCTTTTTCCAGGACGCACGGAGAACATTCTTTAAAAATAAAATGGCTGTTGTCAGTATTATTCTCATGATTATCATTATCCTCATGAGTATTATTGGACCATATTTTAATGAATATGGGATGGATGGTCAGGATTTGTCACGTGCGAAAATGCCGCCGCGTGTTCCTGTTGCGGAAAACATCCCGTTTCTGGGCATGGATGGGACACTGCAAGATGAATTTAAAGGGTCCACCGTTGAAGAAGCAACTGAAAATGCCGTCATGCGTTATGACAATGCCGAAGACTTCGTTGATATAGAAGTGCTGTCTGAAGGTGACGGGAGCACAGATTCTGCCGAAGTTTCAGCAACCTATAACATCTATGAAGCAAAAGAAATGACGGATGACTATTTCTGGCTTGGTACCGACCAGCTGGGCCGTGACCAGTGGACTAGAATTTGGCTTGGAACAAGAGTGTCATTAATCATTGCCTTTGTTGCCGCTGCAATTGACCTTCTTATCGGTGTTGCTTATGGGGGCATATCCGGTTATTATGGCGGTCGAGTGGACGATGTTCTGCAGCGGATCATTGAAATACTGAGTGGTATTCCAAACCTCGTTGTCATATTCCTGTTGCTGATTGTTTTGCAGCCGGGTATTATGTCCATTGTTTTAGCCCTTACGATAACCGGATGGACAGGCATGGCTCGTATCGTAAGGGGAGAAGTGCTCAAACAAAAAAATGAGGAATATGTACTTGCGGCCAGAACATTGGGACAAACAAACGGGAAAATCATACGGAAACATCTGATGCCGAATATTGCCGGTATTATCATCATTAACACAATGTTTACGATTCCGAGTGCGATTTTCTTTGAAGCATTCCTCAGTTTCATCGGCCTTGGTATTGTTCCACCGGAGGCATCACTCGGTGCATTGATTGACGCCGGTTTTAAAGTATTCAGGTTATATCCTTATCTGGTATTCTATCCGGCCGTTCTGATTTCAATCATCATGATCGCGTTTAACCTGATCGGTGACGGTCTCAGGGATGCGTTTGATCCGAGAATGCACAAATAATAAGGGGAGGTGTTTCTGACAATGAGCAAACTATTGGAAGTGAAAGATTTAAGGGTCTCATTTAAGACTTACAGTGGTGAAGTTCAGGCTGTAAGAGGGATAGATTTTGATTTGAAAAAAGGTGAGACATTGGCCATCGTGGGTGAATCCGGTTCAGGGAAATCGGTCACCACCAAAGCCATCACCAAACTGTTGCCGGAGCCTCAAGGATATATTAAAACGGGTGAAATCCTGTTTGAAGGTCAGGATATCACCAAGTATTCCAATAAACAAATGCAGAAACTGCGCGGAAGGGATATTTCCACCGTATTTCAGGATCCAATGACCTCCTTGAATCCGACGATGAAAGTTGGCAAACAGATTGCGGAAGGTCTGATCAAGCACCGGAAGATGAGTAAAGCTCAGGCGCGCGAAAAAACGATCGAATTGCTGGAACTTGTCGGAATTCCGCAGGCGGAAAAACGTCTGAACCAATTTCCCCACCAATTTTCCGGAGGGATGCGCCAGCGTGCAGTCGTGGCAATTGCACTTGCCTGCAATCCGAAAATTCTGATCGCGGATGAACCGACAACTGCACTGGACGTAACGATACAGGCACAGATTCTGGAATTGATGAAAGATATTCAGCGTGAAATGGACAGTGCAATTATCTTCATCACACACGATCTTGGTGTCGTGGCGAACGTGGCTGACCGTGTTGCTGTCATGTATGCCGGGAAAATTGTTGAAGTCGGTACAGCGGATGACATTTTCTATAATCCGAAACACCCTTATACCTGGGGGCTTCTAGGCTCGATGCCAACGTTGGACAGTGATGAGGAAGAGTTGTTTGCGATCCCGGGCAGCCCGCCGGATATGCTGAATCCGCCTGAGGGCGATGCGTTTGCACCAAGGAATCGGTTTGCGTTGGAAATCGATACCCAAATGGAACCACCGATGTTCCAGGTATCTGACACGCATTATGCTGCCACATGGCTGCTTCATGAATATGCACCGAAGATCGAACCTCCGGAGTCTGTGCAGCGGCGCATGCAGGGGTTTGCTTCAATGGATGATGGCAAGGATGGTGAAGCATAATGGAAAAAGAAAAAGTTCTGGAAGTGAAAAATCTGCAGAAATTTTTTAAACTCGGTCGTAACAATACCGTTAAAGCGGTCGATGATATTTCATTTGATATTAATAAAGGTGAAACATTCGGTCTTGTCGGCGAATCGGGGTGTGGTAAATCAACAACAGGCCGGACGATTATCCGTCTGCATGAGGCTACTGGCGGCCAAGTGATATTCAATCATGAAAATGTTCATGGCAAGAAATCGAAACAGGACTTGTTGAAGCTGAACCGGAAAATGCAAATGATTTTTCAGGATCCTTCATCATCCCTGAATCCAAAAATGACCGTGATGGACATTGTAGCAGAAGGCATTGATATTCATAAACTGGCAAAGAATGAAAAAGATCGCAAACAGCGGGTGGAAAACCTGCTGGAAACAGTTGGGCTGAACAGAGAGCACGCGACCCGTTTTCCCCACGAATTCAGCGGCGGACAGCGGCAGCGGATCGGCATTGCACGCGCTCTTGCAGTTGAGCCGGAGTTCATTATCGCTGATGAGCCCATATCGGCACTTGACGTATCGATACAGGCCCAAGTTGTCAACCTGCTGAAAAGACTGCAGCGTGATTACGGCCTGACATTCCTGTTTATTGCACACGACCTGTCGATGGTCAAGTATATCAGTGACCGGATCGGCGTCATGTATTTCGGGAATATGGTCGAACTGGCAGAAAGTGATGAGTTATATAAAAACCCCCTTCATCCATATACTAAATCACTGCTGTCGGCCATTCCGCTGCCGGACCCGGATTATGAGCGGAACCGCAGGCGGGTTGCTTATGATCCTGCTGAACACGATACAAACGAAGAACCGGAATTCCGGGAAGTGAAGCCTGGTCACTGGGTGCGCTGCACAACGAAGGAATTTGAAGAATATAAGAAAGAGCTGAAGACTAAATAATCCAGTAGATCCAGCAAAAAAGACCTAAATTGGTGTAAACCAATAGGGTCTTTTTTTATAAATTATTTAAAAATTCACAGGAGATTTAATAAAATGCCTTGTTAGATATTTGGAAATAATATATACTCTAATTACTTAATGTTACAGAAATATTTCATTTGAGCCATTATTTTTTATACCCATAAAGTATTAGGTCATTTTAGGGAAGTTCTGCTTAACAATCAGATAAGACTACAACAATAGGGTGATCATTGTGAATGAAAAGTTACTGGAAATAAAAAATTTAAAAACATCTTTTCGGATTGAGGATCAGTATTATGCGGCGGTGGACGATGTATCACTAACGGTCAACGAGAATGAAGTACTAGCCATTGTAGGTGAATCAGGATGTGGAAAAAGTGCCCTTGCGTTTTCACTAATGAGATTGCACAATCGGGCGAAAATTGAAGGCGATATTTTATTCAAAGGTGATGATGTGACAAATTATTCCGCTGGTCAGGTTAATAAGCTGCGTGGTAATGAAATGAGCATGATTTTTCAAGACCCGCTTACTGCTCTGAACCCGTTAATGAAAATAGGTGATCAGATTGGTGAAGTCTTATTATTACATAAAGGAAAGTTTTCGAATTTAAATCGCAAACAAAAGGCTATTTCCTTATTGGATAAAGTGGGAATTGCGCGGCCGGAGCACGTCTATGAACAATTCCCGCACGAATTATCCGGTGGCATGCGACAGCGTGTTGTCATTGCTATTGCGATAGCAAACGATCCGGAAGTTTTAATAGCTGATGAACCGACAACCGCACTGGATGCAACGATACAGTCTCAAATTCTGGACTTACTGAATGAATTGAAAGAAAATATGAACGCTGGAATTATCCTTATTACGCACGATTTGGGTGTAGTAGCGGAAATGGCTGATCGGGTAGCGGTGATGTATGCCGGACAAATCGTTGAAGTTGCCGATGTGCATGCCTTGTTCGGCATGCCGCAGCATCCTTATACCCGATCATTATTGAGCTCTGTGCCAAACGCTGAATCGGTTGACTCAAAGCTTCATGTCATCCAGGGGATTGTGCCCTCTTTGAAAAATTTGACGCGTGAAGGCTGCCGTTTCCGTTCCAGAATTCCATGGATTGATGAATCAGTACACGAAAAGAGCCCTGAATTGCACGAAATAAGCCCTAACCATTTCGTTCGCTGTACCTGCTATAAAAATTTTTACTTCCCCGATGAGAAAAAGGAGGATAAGCGTCATGGCATTTCTTGAAGTGGAGGACCTCAAAGTTCACTTTCCGGTAAAAGGTGGGATATTCGGCAGGACTGTCGATCATATCCGAGCTGTTGACGGAGTCTCCTTTTCACTTGAGAAAGGTAAAACGTATGGACTTGTTGGTGAATCGGGGTCCGGCAAAACAACTACAGGCCGTGCCATCATCGGGCTGAACAGGGCTACCGCGGGAAAGATAACCTACAACGGTCATGACATAACAAATTTAAAGAAAGCGGATTTGGATGTACGGAAAGAAATTCAAATGATTTTCCAAGATCCATACTCTTCACTCAATCCGAAAAAACGCGTGTTGGATATTATTGCTGAACCATTGCGAAACTATGAAAAATTATCGAAACAAGAAGAGAAAAAGCGTGTGTTGGAATTATTGGAATTGGTCGGATTAAGCTCGGAAAGCATTACGAAATATCCGCACCAGTTCTCCGGGGGGCAGCGGCAACGGATAGGGGTTGCCAGAGCCATCGCTTTAAAACCAAAGCTCATTATCGCTGATGAGCCGGTGTCTGCATTGGACGTATCTGTTCAGGCACAGGTTCTGAATTTCATGGAAGACATCCAGGAAGCGTTGGGGCTAACGTATATTTTCATTGGTCATGACCTTGGTGTTATCAGGCATATGTGCGATGATATCGGTATCATGTATAAAGGCAGATACGTTGAGGAAGGTACTGTAGATGATATTTTTGATAACCCTCAGCATATTTATACAAAGCGGCTTGTAGCGGCAATACCTGATATTAATCCGGAGAACCGCAGAGAACAGATTTATTATCGCCAGGAAGTACAAAAGGAATATGAGCAGTCATACGATGATTATTTTGGTGATGACGGGTTGGCTTACGGTTTAAAGCCTATATCTGAAACACATCTGGTAGCACTTCCGGAGAAAGGTTGAATCATATGTGGAAATTTTCGGTACGTAGAATGCTAATCATAATCCCACAATTATTGCTGTTGAGTTTACTTGTTTTTTTAATGGCACAGGCCATGCCGGGTGACGCGCTAACAGGCCAAATAAATCCCGACCTTGATCCACAGGAAATGCAGGAACAACGGGAAGAACTGGGGCTTAATGATCCCTGGCACATAAAATATGCTGACTGGATTACCAGTGCAGTACGAGGCGATCTTGGTCAGTCATTCCAGTTTAAAATGCCCGCTTCAGAGTTGATCTGGAATCGAATGGTTAATTCTTTTTGGCTCGGGGTGGCGACATTAATTATTACATATTTGCTTGCTATTCCATTGGGGATTACGAGCGGAAGGTTTAACGATTCCTTGTTGGATAGTTCAATTACCGGTTATACGTACATCGGATTTGCGACACCAATCTTTATATTCGCGTTAGTTATGTTATGGATTTTTGGCTATCAACTCGGGTGGTTCCCGACAAGTGGAAGTGTTGCCCCTGGTTCTGATCCCGGAACTTTTGAATATATTGTGAGCAAGATAAACCACTTATTGCTTCCTGCAATTTCTTTGGGACTGATTACGACAGTCAACACAGTTCAGTACCTGCGCAGTGAAATTATTGATACGAAGCAGAAAGACTTCATTATAACGGCTAGGGCAAAAGGTGCTTCTGAATCAAGAGTCTATAATCGCCATATTTTCCGGAATTCATTATTGCCGATTGCTGCATTCTTCGGTTTTGAAATCACTGGATTGATTGGCGGAACGGTGTTTGTCGAGCGAATTTTCGGCTATCCGGGAATGGGTGATTTATTTATCCAATCTGTTTTATTACGTGATTACACCGTTGTAACATCGGTTGTTCTGCTATTTGGTCTGGCTTCGATTCTAGGGGCTTTGATATCCGATATTATATTAAGTCTCGTAGATCCGCGCATTCGAATTAAATAGGAATTCGACAGACTTTGAGGTGATTGAAAATGGAAAAGAAAAACGAACAAGAATACACAGAACAGTCCGGGCAGACTTCTAAAGCAAACGAGGATGGACTGAGCATTCTAGGACGGGAACTTATACGGGATAAAGTAGCATTAATATCCTTAATCCTTTTAATAGTAGTCGTTGCGATCGTATATGGGACGTCAATCATTATGGATAAGGATGAAATCGTCAAGGTAGATTTATTTGCTATACATGAACCGCCATCTGATGAATTTATCCTTGGTACTGATTATGGCGGACGCGATATTTTCGGACAATTGATTATTGGGACGCGAAATTCACTTTCAGTTGCCTTCCTCGTTACATTGATGACTGGATTAATCGGTGTGATTTATGGCCTGGTTTCCGGTTATTATGGCGGACATGTTGATAATGCTATGATGCGGATTTTGGATTTCTTTTTGATACTACCTTTTATAATGGTTGTTATTGTCTTTGTTTCAATTGTACCTAAATATAGTGTTGTTTCATTTTCACTGATTATGACGGCATTTCTGTGGATGGGAATTGCCAGACTGATTCGTTCAAAAGCGCTGCAGGAAAGGGAACTCGATTATGCTCAGGCTTCCAAAACACTTGGTTCGTCTAATATTAAAATCATGTTTAAGCAAGTTCTGCCTAATTTAAGTTCACTGATTATCGTAACGATGACATTAAATCTGGCAGCGAATATTGGGCTGGAATCAGGACTTTCCTTTCTGGGATTTGGTTTTCCTGAAAGTACACCGAGTTTGGGTACACTTGTCAGTTATGCCACAAACCCGACAACATTAGAAGATAGATGGTGGATCTGGGTCCCGGCATCAGTCATGATCTTTGTATTAATGCTTGCTGTCAACAATGTCGGGCAAGCGCTTAAGCGCGCAACTGACGCAAGACAAAGAAGGGGTTAATTCTTAAGGGAGGTGAGGCTCATATAAATAGATGCAGCCGTGGTAAATGCTGTTACTTGCATCAATGGTGCCATTCGATATTGATGTTGAGTATCCAACAGTCAGCCATACAAACGTAAGGCTGAAAAATTACAAACTACAAGGGGAGGGTCTATTGGATGAGAAGGTCTCTTTTAACAAAGGGTTTATTTGCACTGTTTCTAATGCTGCTGCTGACACTGGCAGCTTGCAGTGGTGGGTCGGATGATAGTGAAAGTGACTCATCTGATTCTGGTGAAGGAACAGATGAGGAACAAGAAGGTGGAGAGGCGGAGGCCTCAGAAGACAAACTGTATTCGATTGAAGATTTTAGTCCTTCAGCCTCGAATGAGGGCGAACCTATTGATGGCGGTTCAATAACATATGGCCTTGTATCAGATACTTCTTTTGAAGGAACATTGAACTGGAACTTCTATGATGGTGATCCTGATTCACAAGTCCTTAAATGGTTCGATGAGGGATTATTAACGTATGACGAAAACTATACGATGACAAATGACGGCGCTGCAACCTATGAAGTGAGTGATGACAACCGGACATTCACGTTTACCATTAAAGATGGGGTTAACTGGCATGATGGCGAACCAGTTACAGCTGAAGACTGGGCGTTTGCACATGAAGTAATTGGACACCCGGATTATGAAGGCCCTCGTTATAGTGCAAGTTTCCAAAATATCGAGGGGATGGATGCTTACCATAATGGTGAGGCGGATTCCATATCGGGAATTGAAGTTGTCGATGAAAAAACCCTGAAAGTCACATACAAAAAAGCAACACCATCACTGTTAACCGGTGGTGTTTGGATCTATCCAATGGCAAAGCATATTTTTGGGGACATGAAGGTGTCTGAAATGGTTGAATCAGACGCAGTTAGAAAGAACCCGATTGGATTTGGCCCTTATAAAGTGGAAAGTATTGTTCCTGGTGAGTCTGTTGTATTGAAGAAAAATGAAGACTACTGGCGCGGCGAACCAAGATTGGACGAAGTTGTGATAAAAGTCATCAATCCAAATACGGTTGTTCAGGCATTGGAAAGTGGCAAAGTTGATCTTGTGAGTAGTTTCCCGACAGACCAGTATCCGGATAATGCTGATTTATCAAACGTTGAATATCTTGGAAAGATTGATCTCGCCTATACCTATATTGGCTTCAAATTAGGTACATGGGATAAGGAAAACAAGGAAATCAAACCTGACCCGGATGCCAAAATGGCCAATAAAAATCTGCGCCAGGCAATGTGGCATGCGGTAGATAATAAATCCGTCGGCGAGAAGTTCTATAATGGACTGCGCTGGAACGCGACAACTTTGATTCCGCCATCACATCCAGCCTACCATGATGAAGACAATCCCGGCCGTGAATATGATCCGGAAAAAGCAAAACAGCTGCTGGATGAAGCAGGCTATGTCGACACGAATGATGACGGCATCCGTGAAGACCCGGACGGTGAGGAATTAACCATTAACTTTGCCTCGATGTCAGGCGGCGACGTGGCTGAGCCAATCGCCAATTATTATATCCAGGCATGGGAACAAGTTGGGCTTAACGTTGAGCTGTTAAATGGCCGCTTGTTGGAATTTAACACATTCTACGATAAAGTTGGTCAAAGCGGAAATGATGACCCGAAAGTTGACATCTACCAAGGTGCATGGAGTGTCGGCTATGATGTTGACCCAACTGGACTTTATGGACGCGAAGCACTGTTTAATTTCTCCCGCTATGGAAGCGAGGAAAATGATGAACTTCTGGCAGAAGGTGTATCTGAAAAAGCATTTGATCAGGAAGTACGCCAGGAAGTCTACAATGAATGGCAGGAATTAATGGTTGATGAAGTACCCGTATTCCCAACTTTGTACCGTTCATTGATCGTTCCGGTTAACAATCGTATCGTCAATTATGATTTGTATGCTGATGACATGTCAACGGGTGATACGTACCTGTATGAACTTGGCGTGACACAGGAAGAACCGGTGACAGCTGAATAAACCATATGGAATAGAAGAGGGGCGCTTTGGCGGCCCTCTTCATTTTGAGTACGTGACTCATTAGCTATCATATTATTCTGTCATGCATTAAGGATTTTGATATATTTAAGCAACATGACATTACCTTTTGAAATAAATCTATTAAAATTGTAATATTTCTTCGGTAGTTTGGTAATCCTTGTAACAGACTCTTAATTGAGTTGTAACTGCACTGCCTATGAGCCTGTGATATGATGGGCAATGCAGAATTTAAAGGAGGGGACTACCTATGAAGAAATTGGTAGCTTCGATTGCTACTGGTGTCATGATTGCTGGCGCTACAATAACCACTGCTTCTGCAGCAGAACACGAAGTCGAAAAAGGGGACAACCTTTGGGGCATCGCAAAGGAATATGATACAACCGTAGATGAACTCGTTGAAATAAACGATCTGAATACAACAACGATTCAGCCAAAACAGACACTCTTTATAAATGACATATACAAAGTTCAGAAAGGTGATACATTGACAGGTATCAGTAATGACTATGATGTGTCGATAGAGGATTTGAAAGAGTGGAATAATCTTAAATCGGACATCCTTTCGATTGGCCAGGAACTGGAGATTCAAGGGGTGAATGTTGACCAGGATGAGACTGAGACAACATCATCTGAAGAAACATCCAATCAATCCGATGACTCGGAACAGTCAGCTGAACCGGCACAAACGACAGCTGATAACAATGAAAACACCAATCAGGAATCATCCCAGGATAATTCGGAAGGCAAAACCGTCACTGTAACGGCAACAGCCTATACCGCTGATTGCGCCGGCTGCTCAGGTGTTACGTCAACCGGCATTGACCTGAATGCCAATCCGGACAAAAAAGTCATTGCGGTTGATCCAAATGTGATTCCGCTGGGTTCAGAAGTTTATGTTGAAGGTTATGGACGTGCAATTGCAGCAGATGTCGGTGGTGCTATTAATGGTGACAAAATCGATGTCCATGTTCCTTCAGAAGATGAAGCACATGAATGGGGCGTCCGCACAGTTGACGTCACCATCGTTGAATAGAATAAGTCAGCAATAACAGGGGGAGCATCAATTAGGATGCTCCCCTTTACTGTACAATTATTGAATTGTCATGGCTATCTTCTTCTTCAACAACATCGTCTGTATCCATGCTTGTCTGAGCAAAACCAATTATGCCAAAACTGACGATCATCACAATAAACAGTGTCATTAAAATTTGCCTCATCTGTGCTTCCTCTCTTTTGTCCTATTTCTAAGTCAATTATATTAAAGTAGAGAAGAATATACCATAGATTTGGACAGGTAAATATTACTATATTGTGAAAAGTGCGTGTGATTCTCACAAATCAAATACCAAATCATAATGTCATATGTTAAACTCGATAATGGAACCTGATATTTTTTAAATTAAGAGTTAAATGAAGCGTTTACATAGAAGGGGGAGCCATAACATGACGAGCAAAGTATTGCAATCGTTTTTGAGGGAGAATATTTCAGATTTAAAAGCACGCGGGCTCTATAACGAAATTGACCCTGTCCAGGGCGCCAATGGTCCGGTTATTAACATTGATAGTCAAGAGCTGATTAATCTGTCGTCGAATAACTATCTGGGACTTGCAACGGACAGCCGTCTGAAGGAAGTCGCCAAGGAAGCAGTTGATTCACATGGGGTCGGTGCAGGAGCTGTCCGAACGATTAATGGCACGCTCGACTTGCACCTAGAGCTTGAAAAGAAACTGGCAGCATTCAAAGGAACGGAAGCGGTCATCTCCTATCAGTCCGGCTTTAATTGTAATATGGCGGCTATTTCTGCGGTAATGGATAAAAACGATGCGATTCTTTCCGACGAGTTGAACCATGCGTCCATTATCGACGGTTGCCGCTTGTCGCGGGCGAAGATTATCCGTTTTAATCACTCGGATATGGATGACTTGCGGGCAAAAGCGAAGGAAGCAACGGAATCGGGCGACTATAACAAAGTGATGGTTATTACGGATGGCGTCTTTTCCATGGACGGGGATATTGCTAAACTCCCGGGAATTGTGGAGATTGCCGAAGAATTTGACCTGATCACCTATGTTGATGATGCGCATGGTTCTGGTGTGCTTGGCAAAGGTGCCGGCACGGTGAAACACTTCGGACTGCAAAAAAGAATAGACTTCCAGATGGGAACGTTATCCAAAGCCATCGGCGTGATCGGTGGCTATGTTGCCGGGAAAGCTGAACTGATTGACTGGCTGAAAGTGCGCTCACGACCATTTCTTTTCTCAACAGCGGTTTCGCCGGCAGACGCAGTTGCAAGCACAAAGGCGGTCGAGCTGTTGATGGCGTCGACGGACTTGAATGAAAAACTGTGGGAGAACAGCGACTATTTGAAAGACGGTCTGAAAAAACTTGGATTTGATATCGGCGAAAGTGAAACGCCAATCACCCCTTGTATTCTGGGCGATGAAAAAGATACGCAAGCATTCAGCAAGCGGCTATATGAAGAAGGCGTCTACGCGAAATCGATCGTTTTCCCGACCGTACCAAGAGGCAAAGGCCGTGTCCGCAACATGCCGACAGCAGCCCATACGAAGGAAATGTTGGATGAGGCACTCAAAGCCTATGAAAAAATCGGCAAGGAACTGGGCCTTATTTAGATTTGACGGTGATCACGACTTCATGAAGGACATACTTAATGGATGGATTTGCTGGGGGAATGGACGATGAAAAAAATTCTGGTGACAGGTGCAATGGGACAAATCGGCTCAGAGCTGGTCAGAAAGCTACGGGAGACTTACGGGACTTCTAACGTTATTGGGTCTGATCTCTGGAAAAAAGAAGAAGTGGAAGGACCATTTGAAATCGTCGATGTGACCGATGGAAAAGCCATATACGAGACAGCTAAAAAGCATCAAGTGGATACCATCATGCACCTGGCTGCTTTGTTATCGGCCAAGGCGGAGTCTGCCCCACAACTGGCGTGGAACTTGAACATGGGTGGACTGATGAATGCTCTTGAAACAGCCAGGGAGCTTGACTTGCAGTTTTTTACCCCGAGTTCGATTGGAGCATTCGGGCCGACAACACCAAAAAAGAAAACGCCACAGGAAACGATTATGCGCCCGACTACGATGTATGGCGTTAATAAAGTGGCCGGCGAATTACTGTGTGATTATTATTACAGCCGTTATGGCGTGGATACGCGGGGCGTCCGCTATCCTGGCCTGATTTCCTATCTGACACCACCGGGCGGGGGGACGACTGATTATGCTGTGGAGATATTTTATGAGGCGGTGAGGGCTAAACAATATACGTCATACATTGCTGAAGGGACATATATGGACATGATGTACATGCCGGACGCCCTGAATGCGATTATCAAACTGATGGAGGCCGACCCCGGCAGGCTGGTGCACCGCAACGCGTATAATATTTCAGCCATATCGGTGGCACCGGAGGACTTTGCGCGTGCCATTCGCAAACATATTCCGGCGTTTGAGCTGAATTATGACGTTGACCCCGTCCGACAGCAAATCGCCGAAAGCTGGCCGGATAACCTCGATTCATCAGTAGCGGAAGCAGAATGGGGCTTCGAAGCGGCATATGATATTGACCGCATGACGGCGGATATGCTCGGGAAGCTTCGGGTGGAATAACACGGAGGGGGTTAAGTTAATCAGCCCCCTCTCATTTCATTGGAATCTCCTTGGATAGATTGCCGAAGAGATAAATGCTACACCGCACCGGCCCGAAATCGAGCGAGCTACACCACAAGTCGAGCGAGCTGCACCCAATTGCGGTCCAGTCAGCTGAAAAATCAATCGAATCAACAAAAAATCGATCGAGTTATACACCCGATCGATTAGCTTTATCCCGCATACATCGCCTCAACTTTCTCCTGCAGTTTTTTATCCGCAATATAATCATCATAGCTCATTTCTTTATCGACAATTCCCTGCGGTGTGATTTCGATCAGCCGGTTGGCAATCGTCTGGATGAATTCGTGGTCGTGGGAGGTGAATAACACCGATCCCTTAAACCGCTTGAGTCCATTGTTCAGCGATGTGATCGATTCCAAATCAAGGTGATTGGTCGGTTCATCCAGGATCAGCACGTTGGCGCCGGAGAGCATCATTTTTGACAGCATGCAGCGGACGCGTTCGCCACCGGACAGGACGTTTGCTTTTTTCAGTGCTTGATCGCCTGAGAACAGCATTCTCCCCAGGAATCCGCGCAGGAACGTTTCTGTTTCATCCTCGGGTGAATATTGCCGGAGCCAGTCAACGAGTGGGAGATCATTCCCGTCAAAATAGGCTGCATTATCCCGCGGGAAATACGATTGCGATGTCGTGACACCCCACTTATAGGTGCCAGCGTCCGGTTCCATATTGCCCATCAGAATCTCAAACAAGGTCGTCTTGGCCAGCTCACTTTTACCGACAAAGGCAACTTTATCATCCTTGTTTATGGTGAAGCTGACATTGTCCAGCACTTTTTCGCCGTTGATGGTTTTGGTCAGCCCTTCCACAAACAGCAGGTCATTGCCGATTTCCCGGTCCGGTGTAAAGGCAATATACGGATATTTCCGCGATGACGGTTTGATGTCATCCAGTGTGATGCTGTCGAGCAGTTTTTTTCGGGAAGTGGCCTGCTTGGATTTCGACGCGTTTGCACTGAACCGCTCGATGAATGATTTCAGATCCTTAATTTTTTCTTCTTTCTTTTTATTTTCTTCCTGCGCCATTTTCTTTGCCAGTTGGCTGGATTCATACCAGAAGTCATAGTTACCGACATAAATTTCAATTTTGCCGTAGTCAACATCGGCAATGTGTGTGCATACCTTATTTAAAAAGTGGCGGTCATGAGAAACAACGATCACGGTGTTTTCAAAATTGATCAGAAACTCTTCCAGCCACTGAATGGCGTGAATGTCCAAACCATTAGTCGGTTCGTCCAGAAGCAAAATATCCGGGTTTCCAAAAAGTGCTTGTGCAAGCAATACTTTGACTTTCTGGTCTTCGGGCAATTCCGCCATTTTTGCTGAATGGAGGGATTCGCCAATACCGAGTCCCTTCAGTAGAACGGCTGCGTCGGACTCCGCCTCCCAGCCGTTCATTTCAGCAAATTCACCTTCGAGTTCAGCAGCGCGCATGCCATCTTCTTCGGAAAAATCAGGCTTCATATAAATCGCGTCTTTTTCCTGTTTGACAGCATATAAACGTTCATGACCCATCAGGACGGTTTCCAACACGTTATAATCTTCAAAGGCAAAATGCTCCTGCTTCAATACAGCCATCCGTTCACCAGGGGATGTGGCAATTGTGCCGGACTGTGGTTCGACATCACCTGACAGGATTTTTAGAAAGGTGGATTTGCCGGCACCATTTGCACCAATGACGCCGTAACAATTGCCAGGCGTGAATTTGAGGTTCACATCTTCGAATAATTTTTTATCAGCATATCGTAAACTCACATTATTAACCGTTATCATTCATTAACGTCCTCCAATTAATAGAATCACCGTTAGCTTAAGGGATTTGAACCTTTTCGTCAACGTAAATGGGTTCAGTGGCGGCAATCATTTGGTAAAATTCAAAAAGGACTATTTTTTTTAAGTCATTTATGCAACAATAAAAGAAACTTCATTCAGCGGTGCAGCATGATGGGGACCATAACAAACGCCGGCGCCATGACAGAGGGGGAGGATTATGGAAGGGAAGACCGCCTATTTTCTTTTTACCGATACGGGTACATACTTGAGCCGTCTGATTAACTTTGTGACTAAACAGCCGTTAAACCATGTTTCGATTGGATTTGATCCGGAACTGAAGGAAGTTTGCAGTTTTGGCCGGAAGCGGCCGCGTAATCCGTTTATCGGCGGTTTTGTCAAAGAAGATATCCGGAGCGATTTTCTTCGTAGTTCCGACTGTGCCATTTACACATTCAAACTGACAGAAGAAGAATGTGCCCGGGTGAAGGAACGGATTGCGGAAATCGAACTACGGAAACGGAACTATAAATATAATTTTCTCGGATTGTTCGGTGTCCTGCTTCAGGTTGAATTGAACCGTGATGATGCGTTATTTTGTTCGCAGTTTGTCGCCACCGTCCTCAGCGATGTCAAGTCCATCCGCTTTTATAAACCAGTCTGTTTCGTAACACCTGCCGATATCCGCAATCATAAAGGCATGGAACTCGTCTATCAGGGACGACTGGAAGACTACCAACCGGCAAGAGAAGAACAGCGAACAACGGCAAAAGGGGCAAAGGGGTCATTCGTCTATATACTGACTGAAAAAGTGAAAAGGCTAGTCATCAGATGAACTGAAAGCCAAGGGGGGTTTTTATGGAACGGGGGAGCAATTACCGCCTGTTGCAATTAAAGGAAATCTTATTTAACGAAACGGACGAGTATCATGATATCGGAATCAATGAATTAATTGAAAAACTTCGCTTAGCAGCCGGCGATGTGAGATTTGATAAACGGACGGTCAAGCGGGACCTGCAGACACTTGATGATATGGATTTTGAAATAGTCAACAACCAGGGGCGCTATGGCAAAACATTGTACAGCCATCAGGCACGGCTGTTTGAAACCTACCAGCTGCGGCTGATTATCGACGCGATTTTATCCGCACGTTTTATCACCACGAATGAAAAAGAAAAGCTGATTAAAAAGGTCAAAAATCTGACGAGCCACCATATCGCCAAAACCTTGCCGGAGCCTATTGTATTCAGCCAGTCTGCCAATATCGACTATGAACGCGTGAAGCTTAACATCGACAGTGTGCATCGGGCCATTTCAGATGGAAAAGTCCTGACATATCAGTACGGCAAATTTAATGTAAAAAAGGAATTTGTCTACCACCGGGACGGCAGCCGCTACCATGTGGAACCCTATGCACTGATCTGGCAAAATGATTACTACTATCTGATTGGCGTGTTTCAGGATACGAATGAAATACGGCACTACCGGCTTGACCGGATCCGTGATATTGCTGTGAGTGAGGAAACGTTCAAAAAGAAAGACTTCAATTTGCAGGAGTATGTCAATCAAAGTTTCCATATGTTTGCCGGTGAAGAAATGCGGATTAAAATTCGTTTCCACAATAGTCTGGTGAATGTCGTGCTGGACCGGTTTGGACAGGATGCGGATATCCGGGCGCTGGACGATGCGCACTTTGTCTTATCAACGAAAGCAAAGCTGTCAGACGGGCTGATCAACTGGATTCTGACATGGGGGAACCGTGCGAAAGTACTCTCACCGGAGCATCTGGTGGAGCGGATTAGAGAGCAAATCCGGCAGATGAACGACGTGTATGCACACGATTAGGCCAGACTGTTTTCAAAACTAAAAGGAATCAGTACAGTCAGTCTGCTTCCTTTTAGTCTCTCAGCTCAATCCCCAATGTTTCATAGGGGACTTCAATATTAAATGACAGATTGTTCGCTTCCAGGTCAAAGCTTTTGACACTGACGTGGAAGTTGCTTCGGATATTCATATCGGTGACGGCTACATAAATTTCCTCATTTGCCGGGTCAACCGTTACCCATTCCGGCATGGGCAGGTATTGTTTTAAGTATTCCATAATCTTTTTGTTCGGCAATGCCAGCTGCCCGATTGAAATGGATTCCTGTTTCAGGACGACATCCCCGTTTTCCTGCACGAGCGGCTCCAAATGAACGGATACCGGCACCGTTGATGAAAAAACAGGAAGTTCCCCGATCAATTTGACATCCTCATCCAACGAAACACTGTACTGATGGTCACTTCCCGCCGCAAATTTATCAATATAGGCATTGACCAGTTCATTGACGTTTTGTTTCGTAGTCCGGACCGTAAACTCCGAACTGCGCTGTGTATTCTCTTCTGTTGGTGCAGGCGTCTCTGTTTCGGATACCGGCCAGAAGATCAGCGCCAGGATGCATACGACGGTCAGCACATTCATACCGAGGAGGAAGATAAACAGGCGCTTCCATTTATTTCGTTTTATTTTATGTCTCGGCATCGCATTTGCCCCCTACTGATCTGTTAAATAATCCAACACTCGTCTGGCAAACAGCTGATATCCCCGATGGCTCGGATGAAAATGATCCTCCGCAAATAATTCCTCTTCTCCGTCTGCGAACAGATCCGCTGTCGGTATAAATGTTGCGTTATCATACTGCTGGGTCACACCCCGGCTCGTTTCATTCCAGTCCGCTACAATTTTACTCAGTTCCTTTATGTCCGGGAAATAATGAATAAAAGGATTATAGATTCCTACCAAATAAATATCCGCATTATGATTCAAATCGTTTAGTTTATCGAAAATTTGCCTTAACTGATCTTCGTACGTTTTTTCTGCCGGTGTGAAATCGTTCATCTTCAGGCTGGTAAAGTTTTCTTTCACAACCTGCATAATATCATTCGCCCCAATCGTTATCAGGATCATGTCGGCTTTTTCGATGGACTGTGCCACTTCCGGGTTATCGAGTCGCTTCAGAAGCTGAGCGGAGCGATGGCCGCGCTTACCGTAATTATCAAATGACACCAGCTGCCGGTTTTTGTTGATCGTTTGATCCAAAATGCCAACATAACCGCCCTTCACAACATGGTCCCCGACTCCCTGGGTTAGTGAATCGCCAAGTGCTGTAATGTTTGATTCCCGATTGTTAAAAAAGTCAGCCGTTCGCTGGACAGCTTCATTGAACATTTCCTGCAGTTGTAGTGCGGATTCTCCGGTTGCCTCCGGTGAAGACGGGTCTTCCTCCTGAGGGGGGTCTTGCTGTTCAATGGTGGTGTCTTCAGGCTCCGCTCCCTCTTGCTTTGTCGTGCTGTTGATTGCATTCTCAAAGGGGCTTTCCGGCTGTTCGAAAATAAAAAAGATGGTTATGCCTATCAGCAGTATGCCCAAAAAGATGAGCATGTATCGTTTCTTCATATTCTCACACCTATTGTCGTTTTCTTATGGTGCCGACAGGAGTTATCATATAAATAAAGTAGCTTAGCTTCAAGTGCAAGCTTTTCCTGTATATTCATTATATCATGTTGATGCTTGGCTCATCCCCATTAAACGTCATATTTAAACGTGAAAAATTCGCCTTCAAATGAAGACGAATTTTTCGATAGCCGTTTATCGCGGTCAATGTATGATCATGAATGTGCCAATTCCTTACGGCTGCCATTTCTTCGGATCCGGTCAGCTTCCTCATACGCATCTTTTCCGGAAATAACCGTGATTCCAGCGCCCTGTGCGTGTTGCAGTGCTGGGTCGGCTTCCTCGGGATTCTCCGCCCATACTATACGCGTGCCAGTTTCGTTTAACTGCTCAGTTATTCCCGCAGGCAGTATACTGTCATACGTCAAAATGGCATCAATAGTCAATGGAACGCTGGTTAATTGAGCAAACGACGGGCTGTTTAAAATCTCACGGTCAGATGAACCGATTGGAACAATTTGAAATCCCAGTTTCTGCAAGTTTTTAGCACTTTGATAAATTTGACTGTCCGGTGAATCCAATCCAAACACGGCGATGGCTTTTTGACGTATACCGCCATTTTTCCTGTCGAATGGCGAAGCGAGCAGCCAATTGATGGCATCGTACTCGGTCGGCACAATCGTTGGCGCTTCTCCGGTTGCTTTGGCTATGGCCTGGTCCAGGTCAGCTAGCGTGTCCTTGGTTGACTCCAGCCCGATGGACAGCCGGACCAATTCTTCGGTGACACCACTCTTTTTCAGATCTTCGGCCCCCAGCTGTTGGTGGGTGGTGGATGCCGGATGAATGATCAGTGACTTCGCATCCCCAACGTTGGCAACGTGTGACCAAAGGCTAATACTATCAATTAATTGCCGTCCCGCTTCACGTCCGCCTTTAATGCCGAATGTGATGATGGAGCCGTAACCGCTTTGCAGATATTTATTAGCCAGTTCGTGGGAAGGGTGGTCTTTTAAGCCTGGGTAGTTCACCCAATCGACGGCTGGATGGTTTTCCAGATAATTTGCGACCACTTCAGCGTTCTGGTTATGGCGTTCAACCCTTAAGTGTAATGTTTCCAGTCCTTGTAGCAGCAGGAACGCATTTTGCGGGCTCAAGCAGGCACCGATATCACGGAGGAGCTGAACGCGCAACTTGGTGGCAAAAGCGGCTGGTCCCACATCAACATACTTGAGGCCATTATAGCTTTCATCCGGTTCGCTAAACCCTGGGAATTTGCCATTGCCCCAGTTGAAGCGTCCGCCGTCAATAACGACGCCTGCAATGGCTGTACCGTGGCCACCGATCCATTTGGTGGCTGAGTGGACAACAATATCAGCTCCCCAGGCTAATGGTTTGGTGCCATAAGGTGTTGCAAACGTATTGTCAATGATGAGCGGGATATCATGGTCATGGGCAATCCCGGCAAGTGCCTCCAGATCCAACACATTCAAGCTTGGATTGGTGATGACTTCACCGAATATCGCTTTCGTTTTATCCGTAATGGCATTTTCGACACGTTCAAGGTCGGTACCGTCGACAAGTTTGACATCAATCCCGTATCGAGGCAACGTGTTGGCGAATAAGTTGTAAGTGCCGCCGTACAGGTTGCTATCGGCAATAATTTCGTCGCCGCTCGCGGCAATATTTAAAATGGATAAGGTGATGGCCGACATGCCGGATGCAGTGGCAACAGCTGCAACACCATCCTCGAGCAGGGCCATACGTTGCTCAAAGGCATCAAGGGTCGGGTTCATGATGCGAGAGTAAATATTACCCGGCTCCGTCAGCCCGAACAGATTCTGAGCGTGTTCGGTATCCCGGAACACGTAGGAAGTCGTCTGATAGATTGGCACAGCACGTGATCCTGTTGTCGGATCCGGTTCCTGGCCTCCGTGAAGCAATTGTGTTTCCTGACTTGGCAAATAAAAATCAGTCATGAAAAATTCCTCCTTTAAGAAATGAATGATAGAATTCTGAGTCGAAGCGCCCTGGAGAAGGGTGAAAATAAAAACCCTCTTCATAAGAGAAGAGGGTTGTTTATGTAACCGGTCCTCCTCTTATCTTCCAGACTACCTGATCTGTAGGATTTAGCACCTTTCAAGGCAAGTTGAACTGCCTCAATGGTTGCCGGGCTTCACAGGGCCTAATCCCTCCACCGCTCTTGATAAGAGTTGCAATTGTTATTAATTTAATGAACATTATACACGTTTTAGTCCGTACGTCAAGATGTTTTTTGACTTTTTCCCCGACGGCGTCTTGGCTTTTGGTTGGCAGAAGTCATGTAAATAATAAGTGCCATCCAAATCAGTCCAAATGACAGCAGATGTGCTGCAGAGAACGTCTCGCCATAGACAAACACACCAAGAATCAGCATGATGGTCGGGGCGATATATTGCAAGAATCCCACCATTGATAATGGAATCTGCTTAGCCCCGGTTGCAAAGAGCAGTAGTGGGATAGCCGTCGCAACTCCGGCTCCAACCAGTAATGGTCCGGATGCGGTGAACATGACCTCTGTTTTGATGGAGCTGTCCGGAATGACAAACAGATAAATCAGGGCAATGGGTGTGACAATCATCGTTTCAATAGTCAAGCCGAACATGGGACTGATGCTCACAGTTTTTTTCAAAAGGCCGTAGATGGCAAAGGTAAATGCCAGCGCCAGTGAGATCCATGGGAAAACGCCGTAACTGATGGTAAGATTGACGACGCCGACAGCAGCCAGAATGAAAGAAAATAGCTGCTGTTTGGTTAATGTTTCCTTTAACACGATCATGCCCAGCAGAATACTAACAAGCGGATTAATATAATAGCCAAGGCTTGACTGGATAACATGGTCATGATTGACAGCCCAAATGAAGGTGAGCCAGTTTAGGCTGATAACGATGGAAGCAAGCGTTATACCGATCAATTGCTTCCTGTTTTTGAGTATTCGTTTGCATTCTTCAATAAACGGCTGCCATTTTCGCACAGCCACAACGATAATGATCATAAAGATGAACGACCAAAGAATGCGATGTGCAAGTATTTCACCGGGTGGCGTGTCTTTAAGAAACTTCCAGTAAATGGGCAAAAACCCCCACAACAAGTAAGCCGCAGCTGCGTATAAAATTCCTGTTTTGTATTCCTGATTCATAAAAAGTCTCCCTTTTGCAGTTGTTGGTTTTTGACCAAGTGTGTTATCAGTACAGGTAAAATCGATCGAACAATGGGTTTGGGTTAAGTTGTCACAATTCAGCATCCAATGTTGACGCACCTTGGCATCTGACAATTGAATCAGAAAAGCGTGCCAATTCTGTTGAATAACCGGTCCTGAATTCTTAATCGATGCTGATCCTGGGGTAAAAATCCAATTGATAGTCCACTCGTGTAAATAAAACAAGTTTAGAATGTGACGTACAAAAAAGCAATCAGTCTGCACAGCAGTTTCAATAGAAAACGCTTTCAAAAGTGAGGGAAATGCAATAAGATAGTAGTATATGAGTTTTATAAAAACATTGGCAATAAGTGAAAAATCCAGAAGGGGGATGAAGCCTGATGAAAACTCATACACGGTTTGAGACCTCGGCTATTCATGATGGCTATGATCCGGCAGATCTGCTTGGAAGTCTTGCCACGCCGCTTTTTCAGACATCCACGTTTACATTTGAAACCGCAGAGCAGGGGGAACGCCGTTTTGCCGGTGAGGAAAACGGCTATATGTATTCGAGACTTGGCAACCCAACCGTCACGGTTCTGGAGGAAAAAATGGCTGCGCTGGAAAAAGGTGAGCGGGGGCTTGCCTTTGCATCCGGGATGGCGGCCGTTTCAGCTATTCTGGTTGCGTTGACGAAAGCAAACGATCATATCGTATGTTCCTCAGGTTTATATGGTTGTACATTCGGTTTAATCAATATGATGCAAGACAAGTACAATATTGATCATGATTTTTCCACGATGGAAACAAAAGCGTCTGTGCGAGCCCTCATCAGACCGGAAACTACATGTATTTATGTTGAAACGCCAATCAACCCGACAATGAAGCTGATTGACCTGAAAATGGTAGCGGAAGTCGCCCATGAACATGACATCCCGGTCGTGGTCGATAACACGTTTGCTTCGCCATACCTGCAACGTCCACTAGAACTCGGCTGTGATGTCGTCGTGCACAGTGCGACCAAATATATTGGCGGACACGGGGATGTGATTGCCGGGGTTGCTGTCGGGAAAAAGGATTTTTTGGATGAGGTACAAATGACGACGCTGAAAGATATGGGCGGCATCATGTCACCGCTCGATGCGTGGCTTCTGATCAGAGGTTTGAAAACACTGCCGCTGCGAGTGGATCGTCACTGTGATAACGCTGAAAAAGTTTACGATCAATTGCGCAAGCATCCGAACGTATCCCGCGTTCTTTACCCGAATGATAGTAATCACCCGGATTATCATATCCGTCAAAAGCAAATGAAGCGCGGTGGTGGTCTTCTGTCCTTTGAGATAAACGGAACAAAAAAGGATGCCCAAAAAATGCTGAACCATCTCAGGCTCATTAAAATTGCTGTCAGCCTGGGTGACGCTGAGACATTAATTCAGCATCCGGCAACGATGACACATGCGGTCGTTCCAGAAGCATCCCGGCTGGAGATGGGGATAACCGATCAGCTCATCCGTCTGTCGGTCGGGCTGGAGGAATGGGAGGATATTTGGCAAGACTTGGAGCAGGCGCTCGACCAGCTTTAATCATGGCCGCTGATCATGCAGCTAAGGCTACCGGCAGTTGTTTTGGCATTGACCGGCCTGCCCGTCTGGATAACACCGCCCTAATTGGCATCATGAAATATCAACACACCTGTCTCCTCTCCAGAACAGGTGTGTTTACTTTTTTCCGAAAACGGGCACTTGGTTAATGCAATACCGTTCCCGATTTCCAGACAGGAAGTGCTTCTAAACGCCCGAATGGCCATTGGAAGCAGCTGAAACGTCGTATAGAGCGCTTCTAAACGCCCGAATAGCCATTGAAAGCAGCTGAAACGTCGTATAGAGCGCTTCTAAACGCCCAAATGGCCATTGGAAGCAGCCGAAACGTTGTATAGAGCACATCCTGCTCCTTCCATGTGTTATCCTGCAATGTAAGCGAATCAATGCGGTTCAGGATGCTGCCATCTTTTTCATACGTTTGATAGGCAAATGCCCGGCTTGATTCTGCAAACCAATCTAAAAACGAATTAACGCACAAAGGAACAAAGTATGCTATGATAAGTGACATGGCATGTTCTTGTAAGGAGATGTTTTGTTCGTGAGCTTCTGGTCAATACTTTTGGGATTCATTCTTTTATTTAATATTGCGCTGGCATTTACCATCATTTTTCTGGAGCGGAAAGATGCCTCTGCAACATGGGCCTGGCTGATGGTATTGCTTTTCTTGCCTGTGGCTGGGTTTATTTTGTACTTAATTTTCGGGAGGCGGATTAGCGGACAGCACATTTTTACCTGGGATACGAAATCCAAATTGGGTGTTAAATTTGCTGTACAGGAACAATTACGGGCGCTGGAAGACGATACATTCCATTATAAAAATAAGGATTTGGCCGAATATAAAGATCTGTATTATTTGCATCTGCGCAATGATGACGCTATTTTGACGCAGGACAACAGTGTGGACATTTTCACAGACGGGCGGGAAAAGTTTACGGCGCTCTTACGGGATATGGAAGAAGCGTTAGATCATATTCATTTATTATATTACATCCTCCGCCATGACCGGCTGGGTGAACGAATGGCAGACGTTTTAATTCGAAAAGCCGGGCAAGGTGTAGAGGTGCGGGTTTTATTTGATGATATGGGATCAAGGAAAATTAGTAGAAAGTTTCTCCATCGTCTGCGGAAAGCGGGTGTTGAAATTGAATCATTTTTTCCACCAAAGATTCCGAAAGTCAATTTCAAGATTAATTACCGCAACCATCGGAAGTTAGCCATCATTGACGGTAAAACCGGCTATATCGGCGGTTTTAATATAGGTGATGAATATCTTGGCTATAATAAAAAGCTTGGGTATTGGCGTGATACCCACTTGCGTATTTGCGGTGATGCAGTGGCCCATATGCAAACCAGGTTTATTCTCGACTGGAATCAGGCATCACGGAACGATATCGTGTATCATGAACGGTATTACGCCTATGAGAAATGCGGCGATGTCGGTGTGCAAATTGTATCAAGCGGCCCGGATTCCGACTGGGAGCAGATTAAGAATGGCTATATTAAGATGATCATGTCGGCAAAGGAATATGTGTACATCCAGACACCTTATTTCATCCCGGACGACAGTCTGCAGGATGCACTGCGGATTGCTGCGTTATCAGGCATCGATGTGAAAGTTATGATTCCCAATAAGCCAGATCACCCATTTGTCTACTGGGCAACGTTATCCTATATCGGTGATTTGCTGAAAGCAGGGGCACAGGTTTATATTTATCAGCGTGGCTTTCTGCATGCGAAAACCATTATCGTCGATGGAAAAATTGTTTCAGTCGGCACAGCCAATATTGATGTACGCAGTTTTCGTCTGAACTTTGAAGTGAATGCATTTATGTATAACCAGAGATTATCGGAAAGGCTATTGGATGCGTTTAAAAATGATATTGCCCATTCCACCCAAATGACCCAAAAGTTATATCGGGAACGTTCGATAGGTGTGCGTTTTAAAGAGTCGATTTCACGACTGATTTCGCCGATCTTATAAGTTTGTTTCGTGTTTAAAAAGGAGCATGAAAAGGATTGGGCGGTCCACCACCCCCAACGCCTGCGCTAGCGCGTCAACGTTCAAGGCGTTTTTTACCGGACTTTTTGAATAACCTCTATAAAGGGTAAAACAGAGTATAATGGGGAAAATGCCAGTATAACCATGAAATGGAGGAACTAATATGGATATGAAACCTTGCAGAAATTCGCTGGTAGTTAAAACCTCCCATGTGCTGCCGCCGGATACCAATAATCACGGGACGCTGTTCGGGGGCAAGCTGATGGCACATATTGATGATGTTGCGGCTATTGCGGCTGTGAGACATGCCAGAAAGCCGGTGGTAACGGCTTCAACGGATTCGGTTGATTTTCTGGAGCCTGTCAAAGAAGGTGACTCCATCTGCGTTGAGGCGTTTGTCACGTGGGCTCATCATACCTCCATGGAAGTCTTCGTCAAAGCTGTGACCGAGAACCTGTTGACCGGCGAACGCAAGATATGCGCGACAGCTTTTTCAACCTTTGTTGCGCTTGATGAGGAGGGGAAGCCGACCTCTGTTCCGCAGGTGTATCCTGTGTCGGATCAGGAGAAGCAATTGCACGAATCAGCGCCTGAACGGGCAACCCAGCGAAAAAAACGACGGGGACATTCCAAAGAGATGGCTGCAACGTTTGGCACCGATTATCCTTGGAATGGTACGCATTAAGGGACATGCCCCTCAGGTCTGAGCGGGGGCTGTTGAAGCTGCCTGTGAGACGAAATGAAGATTAAATGAATTTTCCATCTTGCATTAGTGCTGGAAAATGCTTACGATAAAGGTATGATACTTCTTGAGGTGATTACATGAGGATTGATTTTTCCGCCGAAAGTCACCATAACAGAGGCATGGTTTAACCGCCATTGCCTCTTTTTTTGTGCACTTTAATCGAGTAACGCAATAATATGGAGGTGTGGTATGGTTATTTTAACGGGTGAAACGCTGACACTTGATGAGGTGAAGCGGATTGTTATGGATAGGGAATCCGCGGAGTTGTCAAAGGGAACGGAAAACACGGTTTCGAAAAGCAGGGAAACGGTGGAAGCTATGGTTAGCGAAAAGGAAACGGTGTACGGCATCAATACAGGATTCGGGAAGTTTAGTGATGTGATCATTGACGAGGCAGATTTGGAAACGCTGCAGCTGAATCTGATTCATTCCCATGCGTGTGGTGTTGGCGAGCCATTTTCAGAAACCATCAGCCGGACGATGCTTCTGCTGCGTGCCAATGCACTTATAAGAGGGCATTCTGGTGTCCGGCCGATATTGATCAGGCAAATGCTTGCGTTACTCAACGCGGGAATTCATCCGGTTGTGCCGCAGCAGGGATCATTGGGGGCCAGCGGGGATCTCGCACCACTGGCTCACCTCGCACTGCCACTCTTAGGGGAGGGGGATGTCTTTTATCAAGGTAAGCCATTAGCAGCCTCGGATGCGCTTCGTGATGCATCGATTGAGCCGGTCACACTGCAAGCAAAGGAAGGACTGGCACTGATCAACGGGACACAGGCGATGACAGCAGTCGGTGTTGTCACGTGTCTGGAAATGGAAAGACTCCTGAATCAGAGCGAACAGATTGCGTCTATGACATTAGAGGGATTGCATGGCATTATTGACGCTTTTGCTCCTGATGTCCATCGGCTGCGTGGACATCAGGAACAAGTCGATGTGGCCGCACGTATCCGTAGCTTATTACAAGATAGCCGCCTTACGACAAGACAAGGTGAAAAACGGGTGCAGGATGCCTATTCATTAAGATGCATACCGCAAGTGTTGGGAGCGTCATGGCAGACGTTAAACTATGTAAGGGAGAAACTGGAGATAGAGATTAACGCCGTCACAGACAATCCGCTTATTTTCCCGGAAACGAATCAAGCGATTTCCGGTGGCAACTTTCACGGCGAACCGATTGCATTGGCGATGGACTTTTTAAAGCTGGGAATTGCGGAGACGGCCAATATTGCCGAACGTCGAATTGAGCGGTTGGTGAACCCGCAGCTGAACGATTTGCCGCCTTTCCTCAGCCCGAATCCCGGTCTGGAGTCCGGCGCCATGATCATGCAATACACTGCTGCATCACTCGTGTCGGAAAATAAAACACTGGCACACCCGGCAAGCGTTGACTCGATCCCATCATCGGCAAACCAGGAAGACCATGTCAGCATGGGGACCATTGCTGCCAGGCATGCACACACGATGCTCGGCAATGCACGCCGTGTTGTTGCGATTGAACTGATTTGTGCCATGCAGGCGGTGACGCACCGGGGGGTTGATCAAATGGCTTCACAGACTCGGGAACTTTATAAGCATGCCCGGAAGATGGTTCCATCCATTTCAGCGGACAGGATTTTTGCAAGGGATATAGAGGCGATGGAAAATTGGTTGATGCGCTATTCAGTAGGATGATGTGCCCCCACTGGATATCCGTTATCGAATTGGACAACAAGCGAAAGCACAGGCAATAAAAAAGAGCCCAATCGCCAGGCTCTCCTGTCATGCATTTGTGTTTTTAGCCGTTTCAGAAGGTACCCAGTCATTGGCCCATTTTTGAATCTCCTGAATAACCGGTTCCAAAGCTTTACCTTTTTCAGATAAGATGTACTCAATTCGTACTGGAAATTCGGAGTATATATTGCGTTCAACAATGCCTTCTTTTTCCAGCATTTTCAGTCGATCAGAGAGCAACCGTCCACTTATCGGCAAATCTGTTTCCATCTCGGTAAAACGTTTGGCACCATGCAGCAGTTCGAACAGTATTAAGCCAACCCAGCGTTTACTGATGATCCCCATTGCTCCTTCAAAGCGCGGACATAAATCAGCCATCATCATCACCTCTCTCTGATTAATGATAATATGATTACGAAAAGTAACCTGATTCAATTGTAACACACTAATTCTTTTAGGTAAATGGAATTACGCTTGACTCCGCATTTAGTGGACAGTGTATCGTTTGGTAATCTTTTTCATTTGTGAAATAATAAGGGTGGAAACTAAACTATGTTGGAGGTTAACCGTATGATAGATCAACAAACAAAGGAAAAATATGCTGAGCTGGCATTAAGGACAGGGGTCAATTTGCAAAACAACCAGGCCTTAATGATCAATGCGCCAATTGAAGGGGCTGATTTCACCAGAATCGTTGCACGGAAAGCTTATGAAATGGGCGCCAAAGACGTACATATCAATTGGTCGGATGATGAATTGTCGTTATTGAAATATGAACACGCACCGGACGAGGTTATTGGAAATATTCCGGAATGGAAAGTTCAGTTGCATGATATGTATGCGGAAGACGGAGCGGCAGTGCTGTCGATACGTTCCACCAACCCGGATTTGCTGAAGGATATCGATTCGTCCCGGGTGGCCATGGCGAATAAGGCTTCCGCACAAGCCATGAAAAATTTCCGCCAATATACTATGAATGACCGAATTACCTGGTCCATCATTTCCATCCCAACCGGCGACTGGGCACAGAAAGTTTTTCCCGATAAATCCTGGGAAGATGCGATCGCACATTTATGGGATGCTATTGTGAAAATTGTCCGTGTTGACAAGGACGACCCGATTGCTGCGTGGGATGCCCATAATGAAACATTGAAGACAGCACGGAAAATACTGAATCGAAAAAAGTATACCAAATTGATCTACAGAGCACCAGGCACTGATCTTGAAATTGGTCTTCCGGAAGGGCATATTTGGAAAGGCGGTTCAGCGGTGTCGGAACAGGGCACGACCTTCAACCCGAACATGCCGACAGAGGAAGTCTTCTCCCTGCCGCATAAATATCATGTGAACGGAACCGTCGCCAGTACCAAACCACTCAACTACGGCGGCAGTGTCATCGACAATTTCAGTCTGACCTTCAAAGACGGGAAAGTGACGGGTTTTAAAGCAAAACAAGGTGAAGAGACGCTGAAACATTTGCTGGAAACGGATGAAGGTGCCACCCGTTTAGGTGAAGTGGCGCTTGTGCCCCATGAATCGCCTGTCTCCCAGTCTGGATTGATTTTTTACAACACGCTGTTTGATGAAAATGCCTCGTGCCACATCGCGTTAGGAAAGGCCTATCCAACCAATCTGGAAGGTGGCGCGGAAATGGATGACGAAGCGCTTGATCAGCATGGTGTGAATGACAGCTTAACCCATGTTGACTTCATGATCGGCTCAGAGAAGCTGGACATTGACGGTGTTCTCGAAGACGGCTCAACGGAAGCTGTTTTTCGGAATGGCACATGGGCGTTGGACGTGACAGGCGAATAGTCGTGTTGGATGGGACCGAACTACTCTCGCCATTAAACAGGTTCCCCTTCAAATCTATAATCGAAAGTTATCGCAAAAAAGTGGCATGTTTTTTTAAAAAAACATGCCACTTTTTTGCATTTAGTGTACGATTATAGGGGTGAATAATTCTATAAATTTTGGACCTGGTTTTGACTGTAAAAGAGACATTAAAGTTACTATACATATCATAATATAAACTTATTGAACTTATATGATACTTTTGGTATCATTAAATTGGAGGGATGACTGATGGAAAAGATATCAGCTGAAAAGCTCGGAAACTTAGTTGAAGAAAAACGTCTGGAGAAAGGATTCACCCAGGAGCAACTAGGTGAGAAAGCCAAAATCAATCGTCAAATAATTGGACGTATTGAAAATAACAAGCATGTTCCATCCATTACTCAATTGAATAATCTTATGGATGTATTGAATTTCAATCTGCATGACCTTACTGACGAGAAGGAAGAAAGTAACGTGTTTGTTGCCATGATGGGTAAAGCGGAAACCCCTAATGAAAAAAAGTGGCTTGAAGATATGACAGCCATGATGCTATGTTTAAGAAAACATGTCAGAATAAGGAATGCGATGAATCATGAATTCACAGTTAAATCATAAAGAACGGTACGAAATGGAAAAGTTGGTTGAACAGAAGCGCAACATGTATAACCTGGGAATGGGTCCACTTGGTGATGGCATTTTACAATTAACAGAACACCTCAATATAAATGTCATTTTTTTGCCGAAAGACCCGAAAACTGATGACAACCCCCTTTCTGCTATTTACCTGGCTTCAAAAGAGAAAGGGAATCAAAACCTGTTCTTTATCGGCGTTAATTCAGCCCAACATTATGATTCCCAGCTATTCTCGATTGCTCATGAACTATATCATCATTTTGAGGATACAGATAACGTACACTTATGCCAAAGAATGGAATGCGCAGGAAGTAAAAGAGAACACAGGGCGAATCAATTTGCCGCCTCTTTCCTGCTGCCTGACAAGTCCCTTAAAGAGGAAATATATATAAAAAACAACTATGACTTAAACATGGACAATTGGGAGTTACCCGCTTCTTTACGCTTTATCGCAAAGCTGCACCTGGATTATAAACTGCCTTATAAGGCGATTGTTCACCGCCTGGTTGAAGTGGGTGCCATAAAAGATGAAATTGTGTTTCAAGCTCTATGGTCACAAAGCGCAAGGAATGAGACAAGTGTGTACTATAAAATTGCGATGAGCTTCGATCAAGATTTGTTCATGTTACTGAATAAGCAGACACACAAGGTAGGAGCCAATGCACGCTTATTGGATTATATGCTGCAAAATTTCGAGAGTTCTGGTGTTGAAATCGATGAGTTAGCAGAAGATTTATCACTGTTTGGTAAAACGATAGGGGAGTTTGGGCTGGCAGACGAAAATGATAGTGGCATGGAAGATTTGATGAGGAAGCTGAAGGAAGAAGATGAAGGTTGATCTGGAAAATCATAACGAAGCGTTATTCACACTGATAGATAACTTCAGTCAAATACTTCCCCTTGATGCCAACCTCCTTATTCCATCCGATCGATCTAAAGTCACGCCCAATGCAAGTCTTGATTTTAATTTCTATAAACGGATATGGCTGGACCCTTTTTTTAAAACATTTCCCTATTTGGCCATTCATCAGGCTGTTTATGAAGAAGTTGTCACTACTCCCAATTTGTCAAATTATATTAAACAAAAAATACAACAGCAAGTACTTATTTTGCTGAAAGACGACGACTTGACTTGTGAAGAGCACTTGTTGCGTAATGGTGTTGAGCAAAAAATTGCGGCTTCAACGAATTATGAACCGGAAATAGATAATAGAGACGACCGCGGCGAGGTTAAGTCCCTTGCCCACATTCATGTAAAAGAACTAATCTACTTTTGCTCCCATGACTCCAATGCCTTAAGATTAGTAGATAAGGCAGTCACCCTGGAAACCAGTTTAGAGTCTTTGATCACGATCAAACTATATGAAATCATATATTACTTGAGTAAATTGCAAATGGCTGACTCAAAGGAAATGCGGTTCCTATATAAGTTTCACTATTATTTGACCAGCCATGAAAAGAAAACAAATCCAAGCTGGAACGACTTTCGAATGGGAATGGATCGATTATATGATTATGCTGTAAAAAATAGCAGGGGAAAGCCAACGCCATTGCTTTAAAAGGATGTTCAAAAAATTTCCGTTAACTGATCATAAAAGGGTGAATATTTCTCGTTTGGATATAAATAGCTTTATTATAAAGATATCATATGTGATATAATGGAAACGGAAATAGTGTTATTCAGGGATTTCGCAGTTCAATTATTAGGAGGTATTAAATAAATGACCACAAAATTAACCAGACATGGTATTGAACCTCCCCAGAGCGTCCAACTCAGTGGGGAGGTTTATTTCCTGACTCTTTCCATCGACTTATTTCATAGGTTGCTATATGACTGAACAGATATCACATCAACCCATTTTTCACCAGCACAGCCTTAATCGTCGTATAACTGTAAGCATCCGCCAATGACTCTTTCAAAGGCTTGAGCTTCGGTTCGTCCAATTCACTCCGTGCAGCCAAAACTGCTGATTCTTCGTCATGATTAAAAAAGATTTCCCATGCAAGTGGATGTCCTTCTTTAAACGCCTTGAAAATATGCCCTTCAACTGTTTGATTGGTTAATTCACGCATGAGTGCAATTTCTTGAATCGATTTGCCGGACCGGAACATCGTATAACTGATCATGTAGCTCGGGCGGTCGTCTGCCTGTTTTTCTCGTTTGGGGTCAGGGGAAGTGCCTGCTATCTTAACAGGTCTTGCCGCATCCGGATGATTGCTGCGCCAGTCACGCACAACCGCAAGAAATGCTTCACCGTATTGGTCGTATTTCTTATTACCAACGCCCTTTACAGCCAGCATGTCCTCCTTCGTTTCTGGGACATAGCGGCTGAGTTCTTTTAACGTGGCATCGGAGAACAGGACATATGGCGGAACACCTTGCTCAGTGGCCATTTCTTTTCGCAGTTCACGTAATGACTGAAACAAATCTTCCTGGTAATCGGTTGGTTCATTTGCCGGAATTGGCGCTGTGTACATCCAGACAGTTTGCCTGCCTTTCAGTACATCGACCGAGTTTTGATTCAGCTGTAAAGTCGGGAATTTGCCGTCCCGAGTTGCCAGCATTTGTTCCGCAACTAAAAATTGAACCCGCTCCGTGAGTTGTTTTTCCGTATAGGCTGACAGAATGCCATACGTCGAAACCGTATGCAGCTGGAATTGACGCAGCCGGCTGTCCTTCGATCCTTTCAACACCTTGGCCGTCATGCTTACTCCGAAGCGTTCGCCCATCCGTTTGACGCACGACAGGATCATTTGAGCTTCTTCTGTGATATCGATACGGTTCCGGCGGTTTAGACAATTGCTGCAGCCTCCGCAAGTCCCTCCGTCAGATTCCTGATCATTAAAGTAATCAAGAATGAAGGAAGTCAGGCAGCCGTGCGTATGGCAATAGTTGATCATCGCCTGCAGTTTGCGGTATTCATTTTGTTTGGCATTCTCATCCATCAACGACTGTTCGATCAAAAATTTCTGCAGCTGAACATCCTGCGCCGAGAACAATAGGATGCAATCACTATGTTCCCCGTCACGGCCGGCCCTGCCCGCTTCCTGATAGTATGCCTCAATCGTCATCGGCATGGCGTAGTGAATAATAAATCGCACGTTGGACTTATCGATGCCCATTCCGAAAGCATTTGTGGCGACCATGACCGTTTTTTCATCGTGGGTAAACGCCGCCTGAGCCGCTTTGCGTTCGTTTTCAGACAGCCCTGCATGGTATTTGGCTGCTGAAATGCCACGTTTTGTCAATTGTTCATGTACGGTATCAGCTTGTTTTCGCGTTGCCGTGTAAATAATGCCGGATTCATCCTGATGTTCGTTCATAAACGAACGGATGTATGTCGCCTTATCTTTTCCCTTGACAACATGAAAGGCGAGGTTTTCCCGTTCAAATCCGGTCTTAACAATATGCCGGTTTTCAATATGTAATAACGTTTGAATGTCAGCCATTACTTCTTCGGTAGCTGTCGCGGTTAATGCGACTGTAACGGGAACGTTGGGCAGCTGTTGTAAATTGGGGATAATGGACCGATAGCTTGGCCTGAAGTCGTGCCCCCATTGAGAAATACAGTGTGCCTCATCAAATGCCACCAGAGCAATCCGGATGTGTCGCATCGTGGAAATAAATAGGGACGACTCGAAGCGCTCTGGTGCGACATAGACAAATTTGTAGCTGCCCGCTTCAATATCCCGCAGTCGTGCCTGTTGTTCACCGGCTGAAAGGGAACTGTTTATGTAGGTTGCCGGAATTCCCAAAGCATGCAGCGCATCAACCTGGTCTTTCATGAGCGAAATGAGCGGTGAAATGATGATCGCGGTACCGTCCAAAGCCATGCCGGGAATCTGATAACACAGTGATTTGCCGCCGCCCGTCGGCATCACGGCTAGTGTGTTATATTTCTCTGTAATATTATGAATGGTCTGTTTTTGACCAGCACGAAAGGTATCATAGCCAAAATATGTCTGCAGGATTTGTTCAGCTTTTTCTAACATGGTTCGATTCTCCTTTATCCCTTACTATCCTAACATATTTTGGCGGAAAATAAGCTGGTAAAATCCCCAAATAATAACCGGCAATTTACGCTGCTGTGGTCCTGTTTTTGAAAAATATTCGACAATTGAGGCAAGCAAAATCGGGGGCTAATGCCTGTTTGATATGACCGCTCGTGTGCGCAATTTCAGGATGCCTGATGACGTTTTCTGATGGTTTTATTGAAATGGGAAGTCATTTTTTCAAATAAAATTGTTTACATAAACCTGCTTGCCATTTAAAATAACGTTATCTTAACTGAAAGAATTCCCATCTGTGCCAAGCTTATGAACTGTACAGTATGCACGCGGCATTTACCTGTGCAGGCTTTGGTGCGGAAAATCCGGTTATTATCGGGTTTTCAGGAAAATATACGCTTAAGGGGGGACGATGATGGTTCCAACTCTTTTGTTTGAAGTTATGCTGGTTGGTCTTTTGGGGATTGGTTCCCAATGGGTTGCCTGGCGCTATCGGATGCCGGCAATAGTGGTCATGTCCATCACCGGATTGCTTGCTGGGCCAATATTTGGGATTATGAACCCCGAGGAGGACTTTGGAGAGTTATATAGCCCGATTATATCGGTCGCGGTTGCTATCATCCTTTTTGAAGGCAGCTTGAACTTGAGTTTCAAGGAAATCCGCGGTCTTGGACGTCCGGTTTTTCGTATTTCAACAGTGGGAGCATTTCTGGCGTGGATCCTTGGGTCACTGACAGCACACTATATCGCCGGCTTGAATTGGGCTGCTGCATTTGTCATAGGCGGCTTGTTTATTGTGACAGGGCCTACTGTGATCATGCCACTTTTGCGGCAGTCCAAACTGAAACCGCGCCCCGCAAAAATCCTTAAATGGGAAGGGATCATTGTCGATCCGATTGGAGCGCTGCTGGCTGTATTTGCTTTTGAAATCATCTCGTTTTTGACGTCGAACAACCCGGATGGTTCACAACTGCTCATCTTCTTTGCGGCATCAGTTTTCGCGATTATATTGGGATGGGCATGTGGCAGGGGCATTGGCTGGATGTTTGAAACAGGTCATATTCCGGATTTCCTGAAATCACCTGCTGTGTTTATTGTTGTCATTGCTTCGTTTACCTTTGCAGATGTCATCGTGCATGAAACAGGACTTTTGGCTGTAACTGCCATGGGGATGACGCTCGCCAACATGGGCATCAGTTCTGTTGAGGATATGCGCCATTTTAAAGAAAATATTTCAATTCTATTGATTTCGGCGATTTTCATTATGCTGACGGCTTCATTGCAAGTGGAAACGCTGTTGAAAGTATTTGACCCGAATATCATAGGGTATGTACTGTTAATGATGTTCATCGTCCGCCCATTGTCTATTTTCTTGTCGACCATCAGAACAGATTTGGCACTGAATGAAAAGATTTTGCTCAGCTGGATTGCACCAAGAGGTATTGTGGCCCTGACGGTTTCGGGTTATTTTGCCTCAATACTGAGTGAAGGCGGCTATGCGGACGCAACCATCATCACAACGATTACATTTGCACTTGTATTTACGACCGTTGTTGCCCACGGATTTTCGATTGGCTGGCTGGCCAAAAAGCTGCACCTTTCCATGGAAGGAAGACCAGGTACATTAATTGTCGGCAGTAATAATTTTACAGTCAATCTGGCAAAATCACTGCAAAAAGCAAAGGCACCGGTCATTATTGTTGATTCATCCTGGGAAAGATTACGGAAGGCTCGTGAAGCAGGGATTCCGTTCTATCATGGGGAAATGTTATCGGAACAGACCGAATACAATTTGGATACGATTCCTTATGAATATATGATTGCTGCCACCGAGTATAATTCCTATAATGCCCTTGTTTGTACGACATTCATGCCGGAGTATGGCAGGACAAATGTGTTTAAAGTGAGTCCGTATCGCCACGATCTTAATGGTATGGGTGATCTCGTTAACAAGGTCGGCGGGAGGATTCTTTTCAGACAGGATTTATCCCTTGACGATCTGAACCAGAAGACCAAAGAGCATTATATATTCCGGCAGACTGCGATTACCAATCAATACCCGTATAAGCAGTACTTAAATGAGAAAGATGAAGACACGGTATTGCTCTATATTATGAAGCCATCAGGCAGGATGAAATATTATTCGGAGGAATTGCGGGTAACACCAGAGCCTGGTGACACGGTTGTCAGTCTCACGCCGCCGGTTAAAGAAAAGAAAAAAATCCGGCAGCGCCTGGAGAACCAGCGGAACAATAACGGAAATGGGAAAAGTAAATCGTAAAAAAAGGGCTGTCCGGTGTGGGCAGTCTTTTTTGTAGGTGGAGTTCAACCTGGAAAAGGAAACTTCAACCGGAGAGAAACCATCAGTCTGAGGATGAAAGTAAGTTCCCATATGGTAAAACATGGGCAAAGAAAAACAAAACATGAGCGCGAGAACGAGAATAAGTTCCCAAATGCAAAGGTATCATTCCACACCCATTACAATAAAAAAAGGGCCGCCCATACAGGCAACCCGGTCCATGTCATTCTATCTCATCCAATTGTTTATTCAATTCAGCCAGACGCTCCTCAATTTCAATCAGTTTTTTTTCGCCGGCCGATGTATTGACGCTGAATGAGGTGGCTTTTTCCACGTCGCCCTGAATCCGTACATAATCCGATTTCAGCTCAGCTATTTCCGCTTCAATTTGCGCTTTTGTCATGACGATCACTCCCATATTACAGTGTAGCCGAAAGCCCCTTTACAAAACAAGCAAATGCGTTAAAATAATAGCAATCAATAAAGGGGGAGACATATGCGAATCAGATTCGAAACGTCGCTTAACCGTTACAAACAAAAAGTTGAGCCTTTATTGCTTAAAAAAGAGGCATGTAACAATCTGATGCTTGGAATCATGAATCGCCTTGAACAGGATGATTCTGTAAAACACAGCAACGCCTGCCTGGGACTTGTCGAACTGAACGATAAACCTGTTTATGCGTTCATGCAGACGCCGCCAAACAACTGGATACTTGCTGATGTTGACAACACCGGTGATGATGCGATCCGGCAGATAGCACGCTTCGTCCATGAAAAGGCTGAAAATATTCCAGGTGTTATCGGGCCGCCTGATAAAGCAAACATTATGATCAAAGAATTGGAGCATCTGCGCGGCTCAACATCAGCTGTACATATGAAGCAGCTGATTTATCAGCTCGACCGCGTGAATGCTATTTCGTATGCAGGGGGGAATTTAACAGAAGCCACTCCAAATGACCATCAACTAATGAAAAATTGGCTCATGCAATTTGGTGAACAAGCCAACGAGCCGATGTCAGCAGAACGTGCAGGACATGTGGCCGAAGTCTTTATTGAAAAACGGTCATTATATCTTTGGAAAGTTGATGATAACGCCGTTTCAATGGTGAACCAGTCACGGCAGACCAAAAACGGCACAACCATCAATGCTGTTTTTACACCAGATGAACACAAAGGGAAAGGCTACGCGACCGCTGCTGTGGCGAAGTTATCGGAAAGATTGCTGCAGGAGGGATTTCAATTTTGCTGTCTGTTTACCGATGCGGCCAATCCCACCTCAAACAATATTTATAAAAAAATAGGGTATTATGAAGTTGGCACATCGGTTGTATATAAACTGGCCGACAACAAGAGGTGACGACCCCGGCCATCACCGCTTGCCCCATTTTGCTCGCTGTTAGATCAGCGCATCTTCTTCATCTTTTTGTGCATCCTGATAGGTGTGGTAAAAGTGGCTGATAATCGTTTTGACCACCGCATAGACCGGGATAGCAAACAACATACCTAGAAAACCGCCGATACTCCCGGCAGCCAAAACGATCGTAATAACCGTTAAAGGGTGCAGGTGCAGTGCCTTGCCCATTACGTTTGGCGAGACGAGGTTGCCTTCAATCTGCTGAGCCACAATCATCACAATCGCGACCCACAACGGCATAAGCGGATCCTGGAAGAAGCCGACAATAATCGCTGGTGTGACAGCTAAATATGGTCCGATAAACGGGATGACACAAATGATCGCACCGAAGATGGCCAGTGTCATGGCATAGTCCAGACCGATAATCGAATAGCCAATGTACAAAAGTACCCCGATACAAAGCGCAACAATCATCTGACCTTGGATATAGGATGTGAGGCTGTCATCGATTTTATATAAAAGCGAACGGATATTGTCTGCCTTCTTTTTTTCAAAAAACTGGGTAATGAACGGGATAAATTTTTCTCCGTCTTTCAGCATAAAAAACAGGAAAAATGGAATCAGTATCAGTGCAAACATGAGGCTGATAAATTCGCCAATAAACCCGAAAATAAACGACATGACCGTCTCAATATATGTTTGCACGTTGGCTCTAATATTGCTGATAGTCTCGTTAATGGTCTCATTCACTTCATCCGGGATGACGTTTTGATTTTCCTGCCAGTAGTCGATAATATTCTCTGCAGTTGAAATCCATCCGGGTATATTATTGACCAGCATAGAGAATTGATTTTCCAAAATCGGCACAATATATCTGGCAATGATGAACAGAGCGGCTATCAGAACTACAAATACACCAAGGATGGCAACGATTCGATGCATTTTCAGTTTTTCCAATAAATGCATCAACGGCCGCGTTATGTAAAAAAGAACACCTGCACCGATGATCGGAAATGCGACGGCACCAACATATTGAAAGATCGGTTCGAAAATCCAGTCGGTGGCCGATACGAGTAAAACCAGCAGGAAAACAAGAATAAGAACAATCAGCGTCTGGAACCAGCGTTTTTGCATCACGTGTGATCACAACTTTCCTATTGAAATTCGCTTAAATCTATTTTAACCGCTCCGGCGTGTAATAGAAAGTATATTCTTCTATCTTTTCCTATATGCCAAACCTGTAAACATAGAAGAATAGAATGCAGATCAAAAGTATGATAAAATTCCTGTAATAGATTGTAGTCGGAAGGGTGAGGTCGTCATGAGTCACTGGGAAATGGTTTATGAGAAATGGCGTTCGTTTGAACAGCTTGATCCCGCATTAAAGCAGGAACTGGACGGGATGATTGATAAAAAAACGCTGGAAGATGCATTTTATACGGAATTGACCTTTGGCACCGGGGGGATGCGTGGCGTGCTCGGACCGGGGACCAACCGGATGAATATTTACACAGTCAGGAAGGCTGTTGACGGGCTTGCTAATTATTTGCAGGCTCACGCCGGGGATGCCGGTGAACGAGGTGTTGCGATTTCGTATGATTCAAGATATATGTCACAAGAATTCGCGCTGGAAACGGCAAAAGTGCTTGGAGCACACGGGATTAAAGCTTATGTGTTTGAGACATTGCACCCGACACCATTGCTTTCGTTTGCTGTCCGTTATTTGGGAACGGCTGCTGGTGTCATGATAACGGCTAGCCATAACCCGCCGGAATACAATGGTTTCAAAGTATACAATGAAGATGGTGGGCAAATCACACCAGACGAGGCAAGTGATATCATTGGCTATATCGGGGAGACAGAAGACGAATTGCTGGTCCCGTATCTGGAACAGGACAAACTCGAAGAACAGGGCTGGCTCAACTGGATCGGACTGACGGTTGATTATGCTTATTTGGAGCAGCTGGCAGGAATATCAAAACTGGACGCCGCCGAACAGCAAAAGGCTAAAGAGCTGCAAATCGTGTTCACCCCGCTGCACGGGACAGCCCATGATCTGGTATTGAAAGGATTGGATCAGCTGACATTTAATCAGGTGGATGTGGTGGAAGAGCAGGCAGTGACGGACCCGGAGTTTTCCACAGTTGAATCCCCCAATCCGGAAGAGCATCAGGCATTTACGATGGCGATTGCATTGGGTAAACAGACACATGCTGATGTTTTAATCGGAACAGACCCTGATGCTGATCGGCTCGGGGTAGCGGCCCAGGATGCAGCCGGCGAATATGCAGTCTTGACAGGCAATCAGCTGGGCGCCTTGATGCTTGATTATATTTTATCACATAGCGATCCGGTTTTATTGAAGAATGCCCGGATGATAAAAACCATCGTGACGTCCGAATTGGGCCGGAAAATTGCGGATGCCAATGGTGTTAAAACGATCGATACCTTAACAGGCTTTAAATATATCGGTGAAAAAATCCGGCAATTTGACGCAACGGATGAAACATTCGTGTTTGGTTATGAGGAAAGCTACGGCTATTTGATCAGTGATTTCGTACGTGATAAAGATGCTGTTCAGGCAGCAGTCCTTGCCTGTGAGATGGCGTATTATTGGAAAAAACAAGGGAAGACCCTGTTTGATGCCCTTCATCTGCTTTATGAAACGTATGGCTATTACCTGGAAGATATGTCATCACTGACGTTAAAAGGAAAAGAGGGCTCGGAGAAAATTGCTGCCATCATGGCGCGGACACGGAACGAGCCATTAACAGAGATCGGCGGCCTGCAGGTAGCGTATGTCGAGGATTATCTGGCAGGTGAACGGAAAGCTGTTCACAGTGACCGGACAGAACCGATCGGACTGCCAAAGGAAAATGTGGTAAAATATATTCTGGCTGATGACAGCTGGGTTTGCCTGCGTCCGTCAGGCACCGAACCGAAGATCAAATGTTATTTTGGTGTTCGTGAACCGGATGAACAGACTGGCAGACAACAGCTGAGTAAATTGAAAACCGATATGGAAAATGCCATCAGCCGTGCTGACTCTGTTTAGTTTTTAAAGTTGGTTTTTCCTCTTTAACTTGACTTTTTCCGTTATAAGCTGTTTAATGAAGTTAATAAGAATTCGATTCCTGAAGGGGAGTAGCTGTACAATTAACGTCGTCATTACGAGATGGACAATCTCCGGCTTAATTGGCAACAGAAGTTGTTAGCGAGACCTTTACCACTGCTGGTAAGGGTCTTTTTTCATGGTCCTGACCTGTCGGTGGGACCATTTTTCACGAGGGAGAGATTATTGTGGAAGCACAATTGTTAGTAGAATATTTGTGGGTGCTTGTCATACTGATCGGTCTTGAGGGTCTGCTGGCTGCCGATAATGCACTGGTACTTGCCATCATGGTGAAACACCTTCCGGAAGAAAAGCGTAAAAAGGCGCTCTTTTATGGATTGGCCGGTGCGTTTGTCTTGCGGTTTGGGTCGTTGTTTGTCATTTCATTTCTGGTCGATTTCTGGCAGGTACAAGCCTTAGGAGCGCTCTATCTGTTAGGTATTTCGGGTAAAAATTTATACGACAAATTTTCAAACAAAGAAGAGGACGCGAAACAAAAGCCGAAAAAGGCTGGCAGCGGCTTCTGGATGACCGTTTTGAAAGTGGAGTTTGCGGACCTGGCTTTTGCTGTGGACTCGATCTTAGCCGCTGTTGCCTTGGCGGTGGCGTTACCGGAAACAGCGTGGCCGGCAATCGGGAGCCTTGATGGGGCTCAATTCACCGTTGTGTTTGCCGGTGGGATGATCGGGCTGATTATTATGCGGTTTGCTGCCAACATTTTTGTGGAACTGTTAAATAAGCGGCCAGGTTTAGAAGTTGCGGCATTCGCTATTGTCGGCTGGGTTGGTGTGAAGCTTTCGATGATCGTGCTTGCCCATGATGAGATCGGTCTGATTCCGCATGCCTTCCCACATTCAACCACATGGAAAATTATTTTCTATGTTGTTCTGGTAACGATTGCCGTCACTGGCTGGTTCGCGTCCGATAAGGTTGCCGAGAAGACCCCACAGCATGAAAGCATGTGATAACCGGCAAATGATTACGTTGAGGGAGTGGTAAACAGATGCCAGTACATTTGAAGCGGATTTATGAAGAAGCGGAACAAGATGATGGCGTCCGGGTTTTGGTTGATCGGGTATGGCCAAGAGGCATGGCAAAAGACAAGGCACAACTCGACCATTGGCTCAAGGAAATCGGTCCGTCCAATGAATTACGCAAATGGTTCGGTCACGATCCCGATAAATACGATGAATTTAAGCAGAAGTATAAAGAAGAGCTTAAGGAAGGCGACCAGCAGGAAGAACTGCAGAAGCTGAAAAAATTGACCAAAGAACATGATAAAAAACTGACACTATTATTTTCGGCTAAAGACGAGGACCATAACCAGGCCAGAGTGCTGAAGGAAATCGTGGATAGGCAGTAGCGATAGGTGACCCTGCTGAATAGACGCAGGCGGGTTTACTCCAGACCACATTTCGTATTATAAATCACATTAAATAAGCTGGATCAACACCAAAATCTATGGTTGACAAACTAACCTGGATTATAATTTCCGCTGCGGAAAAACACTACGCTTTCCGCGGGCCCCGAGCTCAGCCTCCTCGGAAAAAATAAGTTCGCTTTTTTCCTGCGGGGTCTTCCCACTGCGCTTTCCCGCAGGAGTCTCCGTGTTTTTCCTCCGCTAGCTAGTCTTATTATCATATTTATTCATTAATATCAACCTTAGATTTTGGTGAAGAGCCCAAAAGCTTAGAGAAATTTTACCTCTAAGCTTTTTTCTTCAACTAATACCCTCATCGACTTCTCCAACTTTTATTAATTTTCTGAGACGCTATTAATTTCTTAATCCGCAGTAAAAAAGGATACAATGATAGTAGTCCAAAAGCAGATATAATAATCCGACACGATCTTCCAAACTTATTGCCTTTCCACATAAGAATAAATCCTGCCGGGAAAAATAAAATTAACATCAATACGGCAAACCAAGTTCTGTAATAATAGGGGTAGTTTTCTGGCATTGAATATCCTCCTTTTCATTGTGTTGTCTAAAACAAAACAATAAAACGTCTGTTTGTTTAAAAGTCTGGCCGATTCTTCAGGATCGGGTGTTGAACTTTATATATCGCTTTTTTATCTCTATTTTTTTTTCATTATGTTTTTTTCGTTTTTTTTCATATATCTTTATTGAAATATATGAAATTATGGAAGCAATCAACATAACAATTCCAATTACAAGAGTAAAATTTACTACAGAGAATATTGAGTAATCATTACTTTGATAATTAAGATAGGATACTATTGTTAACAGTGTAGCAAGTATTACATTTCCGATTAAATATCTTTTAAATGATTTTATAGAAGGCTTCACAATTTCCATCCTTTCAAATTATTTGACTTTTTATTATATTATGTCACCTTTTGCTTATAAGGTTAAAAGGCTAAAATACTAGGAGGCTAATTGTGAAAAGAAAGATTATCGTGTCAATCTTGACCGTAATGCTTATGTCTAGCACTTTGCTTGTTCCTGTTTCTTTTGCTTCTTCTAATGATAATGATGAAGAAAAACAAGAAGATTTTCAACCCCAAGCTACAATAATTAACGTAGGTAAACCAATTGCTGAAGCTGGTTCTCTTACAAATTATCAGCTTGGAGAAATGCTAGATCAGAGAAAAAAAGCAGTAGGTTGGTTTTCTATTATATCTGGATTAGCAGCTTTTATTAAACCTTTTGCTATACCTGGTGCTACAAGCTCCATAGCGGCAACATTGAGTGGTATGGGCGATAACAAGCTTGAAACAGCATATAACAATGGCCAAAATATATATTTTGCTATATTACACGCTAATGGTGAACCGACAGGAAGTTTAACTAAAGAAGCTGTTGTAATACCATCTAGTACTCCGATTCGGTTTATTTATCAACCATAAGAAAAAATAATTTGAATTTATTATAGACCTCCTATCATTTGGATAGTAGGTCTTTTTGGTTTTTGCAATTTTATTAGATCACTATTATTTAGTTAAATGGGCCGTTAGTTTAAGTATAAAGCTTTAAGGTCTTTGAATTACGTTTAATAATATTTTAACATAAAAATTCATAGAAATTAAAACAGTTACGTTTTTCACAATAATTCACATATGAAAAGGCGATAGATTCGCAAGTCAGAAATATTTATTTCTATGTCTGTGAAAACGCGTGTGTTTTACTATGCGAAATTTAAACGACATATTGATAAGCCCTGAAATAGCAATGAAATTATAGCGGGGATTTCTCACTGCGATATTGTTTGTGAAGGGCTCGTTTACACCTCTAAAGTAACGTTAGATTGGGAGCAGTCGGTTTTTTGGCTTGGTGCTGGAGAATGCTGGTGTTATTCTTGATGATAGAATAGATGATATTTTAAACGAGGTGATTGAATGACACAGCATCATTTTCATTTAAAAGCAGACTGGCCGGGTGGCAGGAACAGCAGTGGTACCATTGAAGCCGGGAATCTGCAGACAACAATTTCGATACCGCCGGAAATGGACGGGCCCGGTATGGGAACAAATCCGGATGAAATGTTACTGGGTGCAGCGGCAACGTGTTATCTGATAACACTCGCGGCCATGATAGAGCGGGCAGACCTTCCGCTGAAGGAGATGGCCCTTGACTCAGAAGGAATTGTCGATGTGACAAACGGTGTCTTCACGTATGAAAAAATCATTCATAAACCTTATGTAGCACTACAGGACAGTGCTGAAGAAAAAGACTACAAAAAGCTGCGAAAATTGGTTGAAAAAGCTGAATCAGACTGCATGATCTCTCGTGCTGTCAAAGGTAACGTAGCGATGGAATTACAAGCAGACATTCAATGAGCCTGGGAAGCGCCCTAGGCTTATTTTTGTACCGAGTGTCAAACACATTTTCAAAAAAAGTTGCCTCGCCGGATATCAAATGCTATAATCATATTAATAAATTAATACGAAGTAAATAATTAATATGTATATAAGCAAGATGAATAGGGAGAGGTGTTCGCATTGCAACAGTCCTGGAAGGCCATCATCGGGAAATGGAAGTTGCCGCTGTTTCTTTTAGCAGGGGTCGGCATCTCACGTCTTGGAAATTTTATCTACCTGATAGCGATAAATGTTTTGATACTCCAATTGACACATTCAGCGGCAGCAGTAGCAGGGCTATGGATTATGGGGCCACTGGCTTCACTTTTGACCAAGTTTTGGGCTGGGACTTTAATCGACCGCCTGAATCAAAAGAAAATCATGATGCTGACCGTTTTGATTAGAGCCTGTCTGATGGCACTCATCCCGCTAATGTCTTCCATTACGGCGATTTACGTCTGTTTATTTCTGCTCTCGGTGGCAAAGGCTTTTTTTGATCCGGCTTCCGTCACGTATATCACTAAACTAATTCCAAGGGAGGATCGGAAGGCGTATAACTCGTATGCCAGTCTGATTATGTCAGGTGCCTTTGTTGTCGGGCCGGCGATTGCTGGTGCACTGTTGGTGATGATTTCGGCAGGTGCTGTAATTTGGCTGACGGCTGTCTCATTTATCGTGTCTGCCGGGATTATGGTATTTCTGCCAAATTATACGGTGGAACGGACGTCTGCATTTCATTTTGAAACCTTTAAAAATGACTGGAAGACCGTGTATCAATTTAGCAAAAATGCCCCTTATATCATCATGATCGTTGGATTGGTTTATATGTTGATGGTTCTCTCCATTGGCATGGATGCGCAGGAGGTTGTGTTTATTCAATCGACGCTGGGGCTGTCTGAAAGTGACTACGGGCTGCTGGTCAGTATTACGGGAGTCGGCTCCATTGCAGGCGCTTTTATTTTATCAGCTCTGTCGAAAAAACTGTCATTACGATTTCTAATCGGTATGGGTTTCCTGTTTACAGCCATTGGATATCTGATCTATGCCTTTTCTTTTTCGTTCTGGTCGGTTGCTGTCGGCTTCATCATAATCGGTTTCTTTAATTCATTTTCCAATTCAGGGTTTATGACATTTTTCCAAAATAACGTCCCTGGGGATATGATCGGCAGGGTGTACGGTGTTTTCGGTACCGTCCAAAGTTTATTTCAGATTGTGTTTATTCTGTTAATCGGGTTCACGGGTGATGTAATTCCACTTAGATACACCATTATCAGCGCTTCACTCTTGACGTTTATCATCAGTCTTGTTTTGGTCGTGATGGTCATGAACTCGTCAAAAAAAACCTATTATATGGAAGCGTCCCGGCAGGTGAATGGTTAGGGTATCGGGAATAGTTATCCGTTACTCGGTTTCAGACGGGAATCCGGTGATATTAACGTGATACGTTTGAGCGGCATCTGTCTTGTGGTCGCGTGCTTTGATAAATGAAGCAAGTTCCGTCAGTTTTTCATTAACGGTACTCACATCCTCTTTTGTTAAGGAGGCCGTGATAAATTGCTGGGTCAGCGCATCCGAATTCAGGGTATCTTGATCCCGTTTTAACATCTCCTGGGTCCGCCTCAAGCCTTCGATAGCATTTTCCGTTCGTGTATTGCCGCTGAACGGGTTCTCATGCTTGTTAATCAGTGGCGAAACGTTCTCAAGTGAAATTTCCTTGGCAATCGGTTGGTAAAATTTTTGCACGATTCCATTCAAGACTTCCGTGCGTTCGATTTCAACCAGGCCAGCTTTTTCCAGAGCTGTCAGGTGATAACGCATTTTAGACGCGGGTAATTGCAGTTTGACGGACAGCATTTTTCCAGTTTGGGCGCCATGATCCAGCTCCCATAAAATTTGAACCCTCAACGGATCGCTTAATATTTTTAATTGCTCCAGATCCTTCACGTAATAAATGTCCTGCATGTGGAAACAGTTCCTTTCATATCATCCTACATATATCTTACCATTTGGTGAAAAAGTCGCAAAGAAAACGTGAAAAGATTAGTTGGTTGACACCATTTGCTGATGCCCTGTATATTATTAAAGTGAACTATTCTTATAGGAATTATATTATATGTGTAGGGAAAATCAAAGGTCGAACGGTTTCACCTTTTGTTCCCTTGCATAAGCTAAGAATGACTAACAAGAGGGGGAAATGGGTATGGAAACGGTCTATATTGTTTTAAACGTTGTTGTGCTGGCGGCGCTGGTCGGGCTTCTAATCCGTATGCAGCAAAAGCACTATTCATTTACAAAGCGTGTCTTTACCGGGCTTGGCCTTGGCATTGTACTTGGTGCGGCTTTGCAGGCAATCTACGGCACTGGTTCAGAGGTGATGACACAGACGAATGCATGGTATGATATTGTCGGCAGAGGATATATACAACTATTGATGATGATTGTTATACCACTTGTGATGGTATCCATCATTCAATCGATTATCAATCTGGAAAAATCATCCGATCTGGGAAAGATGTCCGGCTGGATTATCGGGTTACTGGTCTCGACCGCTATGGTGGCAGCGCTTGTCGGGATCGGTAGTGCAACGGTATTTAATTTGGATGCTAGTGAAATTGAAGTTGGACAGGAAGAGCAGGAACGCGGTTCAATGTTGGAAACGCAGCTTGGTGACGTAGAGGATATGACAACACCTGAGCAAATTCTAAGTTTCATTCCGTCTAATATATTTCAGGATATGACCCAGGATCGTCCAACATCGGTCATTGCAATTGTCATCTTTTCGATGGTCGTCGGGATTGCTGTTTTGGGACTGCGCCGGAAAAAACCTGATGAAGCAGCACTCTTTACGAAAGGTGTCAATGCCGTGTTTGCAGTGGTGATGCGGATTGTGACCTTGATTTTACGTCTGACACCATTTGGCATCATGGCATTGATGGCAACGACGGTCGCAACAACAGATATCGCAGGAATTCTGGAACTCGGTAAATTTGTGATTGCGTCGTATGCAGCTCTGATTGTCATGTTTATTATTCATCTCGTGTTGGTTGGCGTGTTTGGTTTGAATCCAATGATTTATTTGAAAAAAGTATTACCAGTATTAACATTTGCGTTTACATCACGCTCGAGCGCCGGTACAATACCGCTGAATATCCAGGCACAGAAAAACTCGCTGGGTGTTGACCAGGGGATTGCCAATATGTCGGCATCGTTTGGTGCAACGATCGGGCAAAATGGCTGTGCGGGTATCTATCCGGCGATGCTGGCTGTCATGATTGCACCGTCAGTTGGGATTAATCCGCTCACACCAGAATTTATCATTCAACTTGTGCTGATTGTTGGCATCAGTTCGTTTGGTGTCGCAGGTGTCGGCGGCGGTGCAACATTCGCTGCATTGATCGTGCTCTCATCAATGGGGCTGCCTGTCGCTCTGGCTGGACTACTGATTTCGATTGAAGCATTGATTGACATGGGGCGCACCGCGTTGAACGTCAACGATGCGATGCTTACAGGCACCCTGACAGCCCGAATTATGAAAAAACTTAACCTGAAAACGTATAACGATCAAACGGCCATTGAACATGAAACAGCCATTTAATGAGGTTGTGAGGAGCCGCTCCGAATCCGGGGCGGCTCCTCGTGTGTTTTGCGCCGAGTTTACGAGGGAGCAACTCGCTCGAAAATCGGAGCAACTCGCTCGAAACAAGAACGGCCCTTCAATCAGTTGATTTTCGGCACAGGCCGAAAATCCTCAACTTCGAATCATTGCCAATACGTCGTCCAGCACTTGCTGCTCACCAACCGTAAAATACGCAGCAAACGGGCACCCAACTGTTTTCACGCGCTCAACAACATGATCAATCCGGAACATGTCCGGGTGTAAACCTTCCCCAACTTCATCCCAAAACAATGGCGTGGCAACCGTGGCGTCTTCTCGCTTCCTGGGTGAATATGGAGCCACAATTGTCTTGCCTTCACCGTGCTGCAAATAATCGATGTAGAGCCGATCGCCACGCTTTTTTTTAAATCGTTCCGTCGTAAACAAATTCGGAAAGCCTTTTTCCAGCGTCCAGGCAATCGCTTGGGTGAACACACTGGTTTCCTCATAAGAGATGCTGTCAGACGGCAGGGGGATGTGAATCTGGATTCCTTTTCCGCCGGATGTTTTGACAAACGATACGAGCCGGAGATCATCCAATAGCTGCCTCAGCAATCCCGCTGCTTTCACCGCAAGCGAAAACCGCTCCCGATCAGGCGGATCAAGATCAAAGACAATTTCACGTGGCATGCTACTCTCCCTTGTTTGAAACGGAATATGGTATTCCAATGCCCCGTGATTGGCGAACCACATCAGCGAGTCCAAATTATTGCAGACAAAACGCACCTCATCACCGCGCTTGATACTCTTAATAAAATCCGGGGCGTAATCCGGGAGATGTTTCTGGAAAAATGATTCCCCCTCCACACCGTCCGGACAACGGATAATTGTGAGTAATCGCTCATTTAAAAACGGTAGCATATACGGTGCTATTTCTCGCATATATACCAACAGATCACCTTTTGTCTGTCTATACGATGGCCAAAACAGTTTATCCGTATTCGATGCGTCAACAGTTTTAGGCAGCATAGCGAGATCCAGCTGCACTTTTTCCCATGTACAGTCGCTCGGGGTCTTAGCCGGAAGCAACTGCCTGAATTCCGGCTCCCGTAGTTCACCACTGAGAAGATCCAATGTATGTATCTCCGCACAAACCGCTGGCGGAAGACGATAGCCCCCGTTTTCTTCCGTACCCCTGGACAGAAATAAATCCCGTAATGCTTTAAACGAGTCCTCCTCAAGCCCATGTTTGCATTTGCCAATTTCCGTCACCTCATCCCCACGGTACACACAAACAAGGAAATAATCATTTTTCGGATCGTAAAAGGTCAGAAACCCCTCGATCGTCCGCCAGTTTTTCAACTTAAACCAGTCGTGATGCTTTTTGCCGGGAGCATATCTGCTGTCCTTGCGCTTAGCGACCATCCCTTCTGCCTTATAGTCAAAAATAACCTGCCATAGCGAATCCGCATCATCCACACATTCGACATAATGGAGGAGCTCCCCCAGTTGATCGCCATGATCAAAGATACGCTCAAGCTTCTTTTTTCGTCGCTCAAACGTTTCTTTAATAAGTTCAGTGCCCTCGAACATGAGCAAATCAAATGCCATAAAACTGGCTGGACGGGCTGTTGCCGTTTCCGAAATAAGCTCGTGCTTCTTCAGGCGGCCTCGCTTCTGAAGCAGCGAAAAGTTTGCCTGATAGGCGTTGTTCAGCAAAACCAGTTCACCATCGACTTTAAGCGGCAAGTAATCCTTAACTCGAGACTGCTGTGCCATACACGCTTCAACAATCTCGGGAAAATTCTCGCTTAAATCTGTCCCGCTCTTGCTGATCAACCGGACCAAATCCGCCTGCCAATCCAGCACACAGCGGAAGCCATCATATTTCACCTCGTAAGCCCACCCCGCTTCACTAGGGATATCGCTTCTGGCAATCGGCTTCATTAATTTCACGTCAACCACCTCTCTCTTTAAAGTGCCCCATCATTAAGGATAAATTCATGCGTCAAAAGCCAAACTATACGAAAAAAGGAGGCTTTTTTAATGCATACGATGTGGAAAGGAACAATCAGCTTCGGACTAGTCAACATTCCGGTGAAGATGCATGCAGCAACGGAAAACAAGGACGTCAAATTAAGGAATCTCCACAAAGAGTGCCGAACGCCGGTTAAATATCAGAGAGTATGCCCGAACTGTGACAGGGAAGTGGAAAATGATGAAATCGTCAAAGCGTACGAATATACCAAAAATAAATTTGTGGTGCTCGATGATGAAGAACTGGAAAATTTAAAGAAGGAACAGGCGGATAAGGCAGTTGAAATTATGGATTTTGTCAATTTGGACGAGATTGATCCCATTTATTTTGAGAAAAGCTATTATCTTTCACCAAATGAAGGCGGGGCGAAGTCATATGGACTGCTACGCTCGGCTCTCGAGGATACCGGGAAAATCGGGATTGCTAAAATGATGATTCGGTCAAAAGAGCAGCTCGCCGTCATCCGGATTTATCAGAATACACTTGTGGTGGAAACCATTCATTACCCGGATGAAGTGCGGGACGTCAAAGATGTACCAAACGTTCCAGAAGAAAACAATACAGAGGAAAAAGAACTGGAAACGGCGAAAATGCTAGTCGATCAGCTATCAGCCGAATTTGATCCCGAAAAGTATCAGGATGAATACCGGACAGCCTTGATGGAACTGATCGAGGCGAAGAAAAATGGTGATGAGGTGACAACAGCAGAGGAAACACCAAAGCCAGATAATGTCACCAACCTGATGGATGCACTCCAGGAATCCCTTAATCGCGCCCAAAAAGACAAGAAACCGAAAACCAAACGAAAAACCACCACAGCCCCCAAAGAGAAGAAGAAAGTGGCAAAATAATGTCAGTGATTGCATTCCATTTACGTTCCTATAACAATCCCATAAAAATGATATGTACCCGACGTACTTTTGATTAAGAGAGGGTATAATGGTGTATGAGACGTCAGTACTTTAAACGTAAAGGGATGAAAAGATGGAACGCAATGCTTATTTTGATAATGCCAAATTGATGTTGATATTCCTTGTCGTGTTTGGTCACGTTATCCAGCCCTTTGTGGACGGATCTTCGGGCGTAAATACTCTATATCTCTGGATTTACACATTCCACATGCCGGCATTTATCTTTCTGTCCGGTTTCTTTGCAAAGGGATCAGGGAATATGAAATATATAACAAAATTAGCCAAAAAATTATTTGTACCTTACTTGATTTTTCAAGTTATCTATACCGGTTATTATTTTTTGATCGGTAAAGACGGCTGGCAACTGGAAATGTTCTACCCGCACTGGGCATTATGGTTTCTATTCAGCTTATTCAGCTGGCACTTACTGTTGATCCTGTTTAAAAAAATGTCACCCGCGATGGGGATATCCATTTCAATTGGAATCGGCTTGATTGTCGGCTACTTCGGTGAGGTCGGCCATGCATTCAGTCTGTCGCGCACTTTTGTCTTTTTCCCATTTTTCCTGATGGGATACTGGATGACACAACAACAGGTCATGTGGCTGAAACGCATCCAGCTGCGGGTAGCTGCCCTGGTTGTAATGGTTGGCGTAGGGATAGCGATTTACGTTGCACCAGAATTTAACACAGGCTGGCTGCTGGCATCGAAATCATACAGCACGCTGGGGTTGCCTGAGTATGGCATCATTGCCAGGCTACTGGTTTATGTCACATCTGCGCTCATGGCTGCCAGTATATTGGCCTGGATGCCCGAGAAGCGCAGCAGGCTAACCGTTTTAGGAACCAGGACACTTTATGTGTATCTATTACATGGATTTTTCATCCAATTTTTCCGGCAGGCCGATTTGTTCGCCGTCAACCATGTGATCGATCTAGTAGGTCTTGCGGTTATGTCAGCATTAATCGTGTTAGCCCTGTCCAGCAGACCGATTCAGGGAATCTGGCAGCCGCTCATTGAAGGCAGAACGACCATTTTGAAAAGCAAATTCAGGCAGCGTCCCAACCGGAAACACGCGAACGCATAACGATCAGATTTAAAGGGGAAGGTGAAACCAATGAAAGTATGTGTATTTGGGGCAAGCGGCTATTTAGGTGCATCGGTTTATCAATTATTGAAGGAAACAGCGGGTACAGACGTTGTCGGCACCTACCTGAAAGACCCGGCCGTGTTCGATGATTTGTATAAATTGGATATTAACCAGCCAGAGTCTTTTTCCGAATTCTATAAAGAGACCCAACCGGATGTCGTCGTCTGGTCCGTTATGAGCGGGCCTTACGAGGACAACCTGATTCAGGAAGGTTTGAGACATTTAAACACCCACGTCACGCCGGAAACCAAACTGGTATATGTGTCATCAGATTTTGTATTTGCAGATGGCAACGGACCATATAATGAAGATGACTCGATGTCCAAACTGCCCGATGATCATAAATTAAGCACTTATGCCAATGCGAAAGTGAAAGCAGAACACTTCATCACACAGGATTTGACCAATTATGTCATATTACGTGCTGGCCCGATCTACGGGGAAAATATGGTTGGGAAAATGGACGACCGAACCGATCAGCTCGTCTATCAATTGCGGCTGGGACATACGGTGGCTTACCGCGATGACCTGATTCGCACTTTTGTACATGTCGGGGATATGGCTAAGGCGATAACAGAATTTGTCCAAAATGCCAGAACAGGCGTCTATCATGCCGGCCCGGACAGAAGCATGAGTTTCTATGAATTTATGCAGCAGGCGGCTGAACAGTACGGGTTTCATCAGGAATTGGTTGAAAAAGGGTCTGAGCATGAAGAGGCGGATGAGGAAGTTCCGAAAAATATCGCGTTAAATACGGAAGGCATCAAACATGTGGTGAAACAGGATTTCCGTTCATAACGTTTGAAAGATACTCCTCCCTTAAATACTGCATTCAGTGGGCCCCCTCACTGAATGCAGGAATAAAAGGTAAGAACAATATCCACTTATAAATACGGTTTCCACTTTTGATTCTAAAATATCATATGGGCAAATAACGTAATGATCGGCAATGTGATGATCGTCCGGAGCAGAAATATGACAAACAGATCTTTCAGCGAAACCGGAACTTTGGATCCGAGCAGCAGCCCGCCAACCTCTGACATGTAAATCAGTTGGGTAACGGACAATGCAGCAATAATAAACCGGGTGATCTCTGCTTCGATTGAGGCCCCGATAACCGCCGGCAGAAACATATCCGCAAACCCGATTAAAATCGTTTCGGATGCTTCCTCTGCAAATGGAACCTGCATCACTTCCAGAAGCGGGATAAACGGCAGGCCGAGCCATCCGAACACTGGTGTATACTCGGCAATGACCAGTGCTACCAATCCGAATGCCATGACAATCGGTGCAACGCCCATCCACATGTCGAGAATGTTTTGCCCGCCTTCTTTAAAAAACTTATAAACACTTGTTTCTTTTCCGGCCCTGTCCAGTGCTTTTTTGTAACCAAATGTAAAAACGTTGTACCCGTCAGGTATGGCCTCGTTCGTTCCGTCGGCTGAATCGGAAACGTATGTGTCAGCTTTCCGTGATAGTGGTGGAATTCGCGGCATGATCAGTGCTGCGATAAATCCGGCAACGATAACAGTCAAATAGAAAGGTGCAAACATATGGCCAAGACCAACTTCACTCACGACAACGAGCGTAAACGTAATCGAAACAACCGAGAACGTTGTACCGATGACCGCCGCCTCACGCTTGGTGTAATAGCCATCCTCATACTGTTTACTCGTCAGAAGAACCCCAATCGTACCATCGCCAATCCATGAGGCAAGTGAATCAATCGATGACCGCCCGGGAAGTTTAAACAGTGGACGCATAATTTTTGTCATCAGGGTGCCGAACAATTCGAGTAAGCCGAAATTCATCAGCAAAGGCAAAAACAGTCCGGCAAATAAAAAGACCGCAAACAGGACGTGCAGCAAGTCCCCCAAAAGCGTCTGGCCTGTATCCGCACCGTGAATGGCTTCAGGACCCAGCTGGAAAAACACCATGACAGCAAAAACAGCTGCTGCCACACGGGTGATCGTCCAAAAGGTGCTTTTGTAAAACAACTCATGAAAGAAAGGTGTTTTCTGAAAAGCGTTCGACCCCTTTATTTTGGCAATAACCGTCATAATCGCTGTTAGGACAATGATGATCATCATGATGGCAGAAAGCTGTCCGGCCAATGCACTTTGTACCCAACCGGCAAAAACAGCGATCGGAATGGTCATCCCGTCCCCCGTGCTGACAGGTGTCATAAACAGGAACACCCCGATCAATGATGGGATAATGAACTTTAAATGATGACTAATTCCATATGCACTTTTCTCCATCTTCTCCCCCCTCACAAACTTGTCTTTTCCTCATTATATAGGAAGCAGTGTGTGCTGACCAGATGGAATTTTAAGGGTTTGATCTATTCATATTTAAAAAGGGGCACGAATATAACATATAGTGCCTAATCATGTTTAAAGCAAACGGATAGCGGGAAAACATTTATAAGAAGTTTAGCTATTATATTGTAGCGGTTCGTCTCCAGCTTGCTTTTGCCGACGTTTACCGTTATGGTGAAATAAATGAAAAGGAGTGCTGATCATGAGTGATTTTTTGAAAAAAGGATTTCTTCTGGGGCTTGGCGCAGCAGTTACTGGGAAAGAAAAATTGGATAAAAAGCTGAAGGATATGGTTGAAAAAAATGAACTGACACAGGAACAGGCGCGAACGGTCATGCGTAATTTTGTGGATAAAGGTGAAATGAAGACGGATGAATGGAACACCAAACAATATGAACAGACCCAGCAGATGGCCAAGGACCTCGGTCTTGCAACAAAAGAAGATATAAATGAACTGCGTGCCCGGATTTCAGATTTAGAAAGTCAATTGGATGAACAAAGGCGCCAGGAATCGTAAAAAAATGTAGAGTTTTGTCGTTTGTCTGTATATTTTGTATATTTGAATTTTAGTATTGATTCTCTTGAGATTTAGAAGTACAATAAACATTAGAATCATAGCTGTGTACTTCGCTTAGGAGGATAGTAGCGTTATGAAGAGCTTTTTGCAGATGAGAAAAAGTACGGAAGAACAGCTTGACAGAAAACTTCAGGTAAAAGAACTTGCTTTTTTGCAATGGGTTTATACGCGCTATACACAAGAACAGCAGCAGCGGGTGAACATCAGTCAATAAGATGGGGAATGCCGAAAGTCTTGGATGAGCCAAGGCTTTTTGTATGGCTGAAAAAAGGTACATGTGATACTCTTTTATGACAGGCACGTTTGGGAGATTCCAAGAGCCAGTGATGGTGTATGAAAACGTGACAAAGGAGAGGTCATGATGGCAGTCGCGACAGATACGATTTTGAAAAAAATGAAGCAGGAGTTAGCGGAGGCGCATCAAAAGTCCGCGGATGTTGCTGCGATGACTAAACATGTGGCCAATATCAGGCTTCTCTGTGAGCTATTATTGGAAGAAGAGCCTTCCCCGGATGCTGAACACGCCATGACAGCTCGTGAGATGAAGGCGATGATGGGAAATGAAGTCGCTGAACGGCAGTCGAAGCAGGCGCATGATCCGATTGACCATGACGAAGCAAACGGAAAGTCGCTATTCGATTTTTAACAGTTGAAGAGTGAGAGGTGTTATAGCTATGAAATTATTTTTGATGCTGGGAGCCATTAATGGTTTCCTGGCAGTTGCCTTGGGTGCATTCGGGGCACACGGGCTTGAAGGGAAGTTATCTGAAAAGGCACTCGGTACATGGGATAAAGCGGTCAATTATCAAATGTTCCACACGATGGCATTGTTGGTGACGGGATTACTGATGGCGAAATGGCAAAGCGGCGGGATGGTCTGGGCCGGCTGGCTGTTTTTTATTGGTATTGTTTTGTTTTCCGGCAGTCTGTATATTTATTCAGTCAGCGGCGTCAAGACGTTTGCAATGATTACACCGTTTGGCGGGGTTGCCTTTTTAATCGGCTGGGTATTGTTAGGATACGCTGTGATTAAATATTTGTGATGCGTACAGTAGTGGTCTGGAAGGAAGCTATCGGGTTTGAACGTCCTTTCATATGGAGAAAAAAAGGACCGTCACGATAAGTATCAACATTCCGGCTTTAACAAACTGTTTGAAGCCATCAACAGCATGATTGGTATTGATGTGAAGAAAACCCTCACAGAACATGCTGAAGGCCAGCAAATACACACAAAACAACATGATGAGCAGATACCCCTGCACAATAGCGATCATCCCAATTACAACAGCCAGTGCAAGTGTTAGCAATTCTATGCGGATGTATTTTTCATAAGGGTTTCGCATCCCAATTGCCCCTTGTGTGTGTCATAACAAATCCAAGCGCCCGATGAATGTCGGGCGCTTTATGTTCGTGAAGAAAGGCGGCTTCCATGCATGTATTGGTTTATCCTGCTTTTACCTTGGCGGATATTGCGCCATTTGCGCGTCATTACCGTATGGATATTGATAGTTCAGTTCTTCATCAAAGGTGATATAATCCAGATAAATCATCAGAAGCAGATATCGTTTGCCTGATTGTGGATCACGAAGAATGATATGATCCCGGCCGGCTGCCTCAATAACCCCTCGGAATACTTTGGCATTCCATTCCGCATTGTTTTCAAATGTCATATAAACCGTCGCCTGTTTTCCCTCATTTAATCGTAAAATATTCTCAATGTAAGATTGTTCCTCGGGCAACATCCCCTGGCCAGCTTGCTGCTGCGGCGGCTGGTTCTGCATATCCTGTCGGGGGTCGTAAACGGGATAGTACGCCGGTGATGACTGCGGATAATAGAAGTAGGGATATGCCTGATAGTAGCTGCCGTACGGATAGTTGCCATTGTGATCTTGCTCACTCATGAAAAAACCTCCTGTAACAGATTAATAGACTCTTGGGCATTCAGCCTCAATTGGTGTATAAAGCGATGTGACTTATATCTGCTGGTATTCCATTGCCCAAACCATAGTGCCGGGCAGCTTCCCTGGGCTCGGAAAAACCACAATGAATGGGTGGCCGGTGGAATCGTTCACCATTAATGACTCTTTGTGCAGGCTGTGTATCTTGCTCCTGTATGCATTGGTGAAAACACCCTTTTTGTGTTGTGTTGCCTCAGATCAGCCCGGGCTCAGGAACACCATGTCATTGAGATTATTGATAGTTGTAAAATCGAGACAATCGGTACGGACACGGTTCACACCGGTATTGCCGACCATCAGCATAGCGAGCCGGCCATCACCTTCAGCACGCATGAATCGTGCCAGCAATTTGACACCTTTTCGGTGGCTGGGATGACTGCCATACGAAATACCTCGTGTCTGTTAAGTTCATACTCAAGCTGTTTGGTCTTCTGGATATATATATGAAAGGGGAATGGAAATGATGACAGGAGCGGAGAAAAAATTTATAAATGGTGCTTGGTGTTTCAGATGAAGTGAATTGCCGATCTATTTATCCCGCCTTAACGGACAGACCGACTGAATGGTTCTGATGCAAACAAAATTCAAACGAATCCTGTAACTTTTTTATGGCTGATACGTGTTATGTGCAGAGGGGGGGAAGTAACAGCGTGACAAATAATTTAGACGACATTTATAAAATGTATTTTCATGATATATATCGCTTTCTTCTTTCCCTGTGTCACAACCATCATACAGCAGAGGATTTGGTACAGGAAACCTTCTTTCGCGCCCACCTCAATATTGAAAACTACGAAGCGACAAACATAAAAACATGGCTTTTTACTGTCGCACATAATGCTTTCATTGATCATTACCGAAAGCATAAGCGGACGGCTGTCAAAGAACAAAGTTTCTTCTCAACTCTGTTTGACAGAAAGAAAGCAACAGAAGAAACGGTTGTCATTCATGATGAGATACGGGGAATTATTGAGATGCTGAAAGATTTACCCGAGAAATATCAATATGCTGTACTCTTACATGATTTTCACGGATTGTCCTATCGTGAAGCAGCTCTTGTCATGAATGTTAGGCAACCTTATTTTAAAGTGCTGCTGTTCCGTGGCAGACAGCGAATCAGAAATAGAAAGGCGGGAGAAAAGTGAACGATGAGTTTAACCGAAAACTGGAAGCTTATGAAAAAGGAGAGCTTACTGACCAGGAATTAGAAGCGTTTGAAAAAGAATTGGAAAAACTGGAAAGTTACCAGGAAACGTTGGAAAATAAGCCGGATGAGCAACCAGAATCTGCTATAAGTAACAAAAAGCAGCGAAGAATTGTCCGAAAAGGCAAATGGAAAGCACGATTTCAAACAGCGCTTACTGCCTTAGGGATATTTATGCTAATTATAATTTTGTCTTCTGTGTTAACCGCGGTATATTATTCGTGGGGCAATCCAGATCGAGTGGATGAACTCAGAGAGGTAATTGATCACACGCTGACTGTTACAGATCCTTATGGTTATCTCGGAGGAACAAGCACAATTACGAAACCCTATTTTGGTTTAGAAGCAACAAGAGATATTAAAAAACAAATCGGAAATGAAACCATAAAAGTTGGTGACTTAGAAGTGAATTTTCTTTTCTCCTCTATGACTTTTCCGGAACGATCATACATGGGAAACAAATCACAAAACCAATCCGCCTTTTTTTTCCACCCCGAATCTGACGAAAGCTTTAACTCAGATTGGGATCAATTAGAAAAACTCCCGGAAGGAACGGTCGTTTCCGCCTATGTATCATTTGATGAATTATTGGAATCAAAGGACGTAGAACAACTATTTTCAGGTAAGCAGATGAATCTTTTATGGCTTGCTGTTGATACCGGCATGGAATCATCCGGGAATAACGACGTCATTTCTAATCCCATCGGTTTTCCGAGTCACCCAATATGGCATGAAGATGACATGATTACACAATCACACGAAGAGGAAGAGGGATTGTTTGGTAGCACAACGGTTTCGGAAAGTGCTTCATCACCAGCATACACTGAAGGAGATCAGAATATGCTTCATGACCAGTTTATGAAAACATTACGTTTTCTGCAAGACCATGAGAAAAAAGCGAATCAACTAACCTTTGGAGACTTGCGGCTTGAAGAAAGCATTAACTTTCTCAAAAGTAACGGTATACAGCACTACGGAGCCGTTATCACCGGGCCCACAAAAGAAATATTGAAACTGCAAAACGAACAGTTGATTAAAGAGTTGAAAGTGGACGAAGTTGAGTTCTGGAATTGGGATTAAACGATTTGAGACTGGAAAAATAGAGTTTCGCGCGAAGGTGTCCCAAAATCGCGCGGCACAGGCTGGATATCGCGCAAGGATGTTATAAAATCGCGCGGCATTCTTTGAATATCGCGCGATAACCCTCTTATTTCGCGCGACTCTACTGCAAGCCAACGCGGCGCTCCATTTCACTAAAAAATCCAAACGTTGATTCGTAGTCTGGGATTTAAATCAACGTTCGGATTTTTCTTTGCCTTAATTAATGTCTATTCTTACAATGTCCAGTGTGCTTCAGAGGCCGTTCTTTAAATAGTTTAAACGTGCAGGTAAGTATCAATGTCTTCTTTTGCAAGGTGGTTGCCGACGAAGAATTCTCCAAACTCGCCATAGAGGGCACTCACTTCGTCAAAGCGCATTTCGTAGACGATTTTTTTCAACTGCAGGGGGTCATGGGCAAACAGGGTGACGCCCCACTCCCAGTCATCAAAGCCGAATGACCCGGTAATGATCTGCTTTACTTCGCCGGCGTATTGGCGGCCGGTTTTCGAATGTTCATAAAGCAGTTTGGCCCGTTCCTTGAAATCAAGTGCGTACCAGTTTTCCTCACCCTTGCGCCGTTTGTCCATCGGGTAAAACGATACATGTTCCCATTTCGGCAATATCGGGTAGAGTCGTTCCCGTGTCTTTGGATCATCCGCAGAAGCTCTGCCGCTGTATTGTGAAATCTCTACAACAGAGACATAGGAATGTGCCGGACGCAGGAACTCCGCAAATTTTGATTTATTGAATTCCGTTTCAATATCCGTCAGCTCATTCATCGTTGGCCGCAAAAACATGAACATGATGTCAGCTTTCTGGCCGACGATTTTATAGAGAACATGACTGCCGTTTTCTGCTGCTTCGACTTCTTCCCATTTCGCCAGGAGGTTTTTGAATTCATCAATTGCTTTTTGGCGTTCGTGTGAGTCTGCCATTTTCCATGACGTCCAGTCGATCGTCCGCATGTCATGCAGGCAATACCAGCCATCCAATGTTTTAACTGCTTCAGCTGCCATAAAAAAATCGCTCCTTTACTCGTTTACACTATTTACCCCGCCTTAACGGGCAGTAAAACCCCCACTGAATGAAGTTTCACTTTATCATCTGATTGTTTACCATGCATCTTGTCATCCGATCTTCAATTTCAAATGAAAATATGCCGAATCGTCAGGTTGTTTCCCATGTGTTTTAACTATATCATATTTAGGGTACGATAAGCATGAAAATAGGATGCTTGTCATGTTACTGTCAAAAATGAATGACAATCGGGTGTCATTTGTTTTCAGGATTAACTGTTTCACGATATGATAGGCTACAGGAGGTGCTTGTCATGAGTAATCTTTTTGAGCAAATAAAGGTTCGCTTAAAAAATACCACTAAAAAAATTGTTTTCCCCGAGGGGCGCGATGAACGTATATTGACAGCTGCCAGTCAGCTCGGTGCTGCGGGAATTGTGACACCGATATTGCTGGGTGACGAACACGAAATCAGGCAAAAGGCTGAATCTGCAGAGATTGATGTTTCGGCGTGCGAATTGTTGGATCCGCATAATTTTCCGGAATTTGATGCGATGGTTGACGCGTTTGTCGAACGGCGGAAAGGCAAAGTAACCACTGATCAGGCACGGCAGGCATTGCTGGATAAAAATTATTTCGGAACGATGCTTGTTTATTTGGATAAGGCGGACGGTCTTGTCAGTGGTGCGACACATTCAACCGCCGACACTGTACGACCGGCGCTGCAGATCATTAAAACGAAGGATGGTATTCAGAAAACATCCGGTGTATTTATCATGGTCCGCAACGATGAAAAGTATGTGTTCGCCGATTGCGCGATTAACATGAACCCAGACAGCCAGGACTTAGCCGAAATTGCGGCGGAAAGCGCCAATACTGCTGAACTGTTTGATGTTGATCCGCGGATTGCCATGCTCAGCTTTTCCACAAAAGGCTCAGCACAGTCGGAAGAAACCGAGAAAGTGGTCAATGCTTTGGAGCTCGCAAAGGAAAAAAATCCATCACTTATCATCGATGGCGAGTTTCAGTTTGACGCTGCATTTGTTCCGAGTGTGGCTAAGAAAAAAGCACCGGACTCTGAAATCAGAGGCGATGCAAACGTCTTTATTTTCCCAAGCCTTGAAGCGGGCAACATTGGATATAAAATCGCCCAGCGGCTGGGTGAGTTTGAAGCGGTCGGACCGATTTTGCAGGGCCTGAACAAACCGGTTAATGACCTGTCGCGCGGCTGCAGTGCTGAGGATGTTTATAACCTGGCGCTGATCACAGCAGCACAGGCGTAGTGAAGGAAGCGTGCAGCGTGGGGCTGTGCGCTTTGTTTATAGGTCAGCGTCTCGTGCCGGCGGGGTGGAACGACAGGTCAATCAAGTACACTTTTGGAAATTTGAGGGAGGAGATAGAAATGGCTGTTTTTGCACATGATGCTTTGAAAGGAGAGCACGTCCTGGTCACCGGCGCAACGGGCGGGATTGGCTCTGAAACCGCGAAAGTCCTTGCTGGAATGGGCGCATCTGTTACCCTGACAGGAAGACGCAAACATAAACTAAAGCAGCTGACCGCGGAAATTCATGAATCGACTCCTTTTGCTCATGTCTATACTTATGCGGCAGATCTCGGGAATGACGAGGAACGCCATGAACTTGTGCAAAGTGCTGAGAAGGCGTGCGGGCCGATTTCATTACTGGTCAACAATGCCGGGATCTCAGGTGGAGGACCTGTTGAACAGCTTGAACAAGATGATCTGGAACGGGTGATGCATGTGAATTACACATCAGCTGTCTTGTTGACCCAAGTGGTTTATCAGTCAATGAAGCAGCAGAAAAAAGGAGCCATTGTTAATGTAACATCACTGTCCGGCTTGCGCGGTACGTATGGCGGAACAGCATATGCTGGCTCAAAATTCGCCATGACTGGTTTCACCCATTCGCTGGCACTGGAAGCAATTGAGCATGGTATCCGGGTCAATGCCGTCAGCCCGGGATTTGTTGACACGGAAATGGGACGGGCTTCTGCTCAGAAAAAAGCGGAGCGGCAAAATCGTTCGCTTTCAGAAGTGGTGAAGGATTCGATTCCGTCGGGGCGCATGACAAAACCGGATGAGGTGGCCAACACCATCGCCTTTTTGCTAACAGATGCAGCGGCGAACATTGTGGGCGAATCCGTGAAAATATCCGGGGGAAGTGTTTTAAGGTGAAGATAAGGTTATTGAAACAGCGATGAAAGGTAATCTGGATAACTACCTTTCCAATAATTCCGGGTACGTATATTGGGGAAAAGTAAAGGATGGGGAGCGCATTGAGCATGATGAAGAGGCCAAAGAAAACAGCAACGCCAAACCGAACCCATGGCGTGGCATTTCCATTTTCTTTGTGTTTTGACGGGTCAACACTTCTGCTCCTAACCTCTGACTTCTGAAAGACTTTTTTTCACAAAGTCTTGCTTTACAAGGTATTAACAGTTATAATACCTTGTATACCTTGCAATACAAGACATACAAGTGAGGTGAGATACCTTTGTCCACAACGCAGATGATGAAAGGGATTCTGGATGGCTGCTTACTGGCAATCATTAAGGATCGTGAAGTATATGGCTATGAGCTGGCTGAACAGCTGGAATTGTATGGCTTCGATGCGTTAAGTGAAGGGACGATTTATCCGCTCTTGCTAAGGATGCAGAAAGAGGAACTGGTAACATCCACCCGAAAAAAGTCAACGGCTGGACCGAAACGAAAGTACTATTCCCTGACTGCAAAAGGAGAACAGGAGCTGGAACATTTCATCGGGCGTTGGGAATACTTGCAGACGAACGTTAATCGGGTACTGAAACATGAAACAGCATCTGATGAATCTCAGGGGAGGGGTTGATAGTATGTATGCAGAAACCGAACTGTCCGCTAAAAGCAGAAAATTCCTGGAAGACTTGCGGGTATATTTATTTTCCAGTGGCAAGCATTCGGACGAAATTGACGAAATCGTCGAGGAATTGGAAGTTCATTTAATGGAGGCAGAGCAAAAGGGAAAATCAGTGGAAAAAATTGTCGGCCACTCGCCAAAGGCCTATATGGAACAGTTGTCAGATGAAATGCCTGCTGATTTCAAATCATGGTTTAAGTATATTGTAATCATCATCTTTGGCTCATTTTCTTTTACACTGGCTAATGATTTGATGGAGGGCCCGCTTTCCTATTCACTGCTTGAATTGGCAGGTCATGTTGTCATAGGTGGTATTTTTATAGTTGGTACTCTAACTGCGTTTAAGTATATCTCAGGAAATCAGCTTTCAAAGTGGAAAGAGATCGGTGTTTTGTCTGTATTGACACTTGTTCCAATCGGCTTTTTTGTCGGGTTGATTTATTTTAATCGGGCTGTTGAAACCCCCGTAATTCATTTCGGGGTGGCTGGTACTATTTTGACAGCAATGGCTATCGTCGTGTTCATTGTTGGCATCTCCTGGTGGGCGAAGACCTGGGTGCTGCCGATTATTTTAACACTATTGGTGCTGCCCGAATACTTGCTTGGACTGACTGCTTTAGATCAGCAAACGGTGCTGGTATTAAGTACATTGATCAGTTTTGGCGGAATTGGTATTTATCTTTTTATCGTCAATAGAGCGGAGAGGGCAGTGTAAAGGTGTTTTGAAAAAATCAAGTGCTTTCTGAACAATGTTGTTAAAATAAGCATCACCATTTATGAAAAATTGTACCATTTTGCCCTTTGAGTTTGTATTGTCCAAAGGGTGTTTTTATGGTAAAAATAATATAACAGAGTATTCCGAAGGGCGCGTGTGCGGAATAAATAATATTTGGGGAAGTTGAAATTTATACAATAAAAAACCGATTATCCGCAATAAGGGAACAGGTTTTGGTTATTGTCCGACAGTTAATCCTATTGAAATGCTTTAGCATCAATTCTTGCCCGCTCGCCGGTCATCTTAACCCATTTGTCGATCCAGTCGTCTTTTCGTTTGGATTCATGGTTTTGTTGGTCTAACATAAGAATCACCGCCTTTATTTAATTACATCAGATTGCTGGTTTAATTATAATATTTATTGGAGTTGGCTGAGAGGGATCTTTCAATTAATACAAGCCTTTGAAATGATTTTTTTCTCAATACCAACCAATATCGGAAAACACTGTACCGCAATACGATCGGGCGCACTTCTGGAAATAAGAATTGGCGCCTGTTCCGTATACATAATAGCTATACTTATTGTGAAAATGTGAAAATGAAGAGAACTCAAAAGGATTGTAATTAAGTTAAAAAGTAAAAAGAATGATTAGATGGAAGAAAAATAAAACCATTTTGATGTTATTAAATAATAAAAAAGGTAGTGTACAATTGGATTAGCGTTATATTAAACATGAAAGGAAGAATTTCAAATGGCACGGCTTGAATTACAGTTGTATGATTATAACGAATGGGCAAATGGACAAATTTTTAATCGAATCAAAGAGCTTCCAAAGGATGTTTATCGTAAAGAAATCCAAAGTGTATTTTCCTCGATATCTCGTGTTTTAGCCCATGTTTATCTTTCTGATCTCGGTTGGATAGAGGTCTTTTCTGGTAAGGATATGGAGCATGCTTTGATGTTACAAGAGCAATTAAAAGAGGAAACAGAGTCAAAGGAATTAGAGGAAATGGAAGCGATGTTTCTTAAACTATCAGAACGATATAAGTTGTTGTTTAGCCAATTGGAGGATTCAGATAAACCCCTCGTTATTAAGAATCCGAACGGTGACCTCATGGAAACGAGTGTATTTGAGCAAGTCCCCCATGTTGTTAACCATGGAACCTATCACCGTGGTAACATCACAGCTATGTTAAGACAGTTGGGTTATGCTTCTGTGCCAACAGATTACGGTCTTTACCAATATTTAAAACAATACCAGCTAATATAAGTTTAGATTGTTCCGGAAACGAGCGCATTTTCGGAATAAAGTAAGGTACCCACATTGCCATTGCAGGGCCATTTTGTTGAATAACACCGCATATAAACGTAAAAACCTTTTGACATTTATATGCGGTGTTATTATAATGATAAATGTAAAATGTTTTTTACATTTAGAGGTGTGTAAAATGGAAAATAACATTAGGCAAATTAGGAAAGGAATGAAAATTTCTCAAGAGGAACTTGCACAAAGGTGTAATGTTACCAGGCAAACCATTAATGCTATTGAAAATAATAAATATGACCCCACTTTAAGTTTAGCATTTACATTGTCAAAAAACCTTTATACTACAGTGGATCACTTATTTATTTTTGAGGAGGGAGATTAGTGAAATTAAGTAAGCCAGATGAAATGGAGCAAAGTCATAATTTAAAAGCTGGAAGAAATGGCTTTATGTTTTATTCATTAGCATTATTAATATGGGCCATTTATGATTTTATAGCTACTGGTGAAATGGGCTGGCAAATGACAATTCTTTTACTGGGAACAGGAATATTTTGGTGGTCAAGAGTAGTTTTGTACAAGAGAACCGAAACAGAAGGGAAAACAAAAACGCCATCAAATGCAATATTGTGGACACTCTTTTATCTCGTTGTTCTTCTGTCTATTATTGGCATAATTAAATACTTTTCTTAACGATCTGGATAGTTCATCAACACCAGCTAATAGCAGAACATAGTTTATTCAATCATCGGGCGCATTCGCGGAATAAAAAAATGCGTCCACTACTGCTTTTTAGGGCCATTTAACGGAAAGCATGCGCTGCCATTGTTTTTGAATGGCGCCTTAATTATTCGCCCCGATTCCTCGCATCTGCCTCATCCCGCTTGCCGTCCGCATCAACAGTACCATCACTGCATTCCGGCTACATCTTCGTTCCGCTTCACCATCTGCGCATACCGCTTCGCAAATTGTACGAGCTCGTCATCTGAAAAGTCGTCCGTGACAATCTGCTCGCTTACATCTTCCAGTGCAGCGAGCACCCGCTGTTTCATTGCCTCAACGGTTAATTCTATACCGAGCAGTTCCGACAGCGAGGCCATCACATCTGGCTCCACATCGGGATAATTAAATTTAGTTTCCACGCCTTTTCGCGCTGCATCGTAAAAATCCCGTACTAGTTGCGCGCGCTCCTGGCCTTTTCCTTCGACGTCCATATAAATCTGAATCGCTGCCCCGTCCCTCACTCGCCGCTGTGAGATGCCGGCAAATTTTCGTCCACCGATGCTCAAGTCATAATCACCGGGGCAATACGAGCCGACAATTTCATATGCCTCTATCCCATCCGTGAGGTCGTGCAGTGTATATCGGATAAAGCTCACCATCGCCTCATAGCAGTCATAAATGGAAACCCCCCGAACATCAGGCAGGACGAGTGATATGTTCAAAACCCCGTCATCCAGTGCAACCGCCAGTCCGCCGGAATTCCGGACGACCGCTTGATACCCGCGTTCTGACAAAAGCCTGACACCTTCCGCTAAATACGGCAGCCTTGTATCGGGAATGCCAAGCACAACCGTGTCGGAATGCACCCAGAGACGCACTGCCGGGTCAGTGCCACTCACAAATAGCGCGAGCACGTCGTCAACGGCAAACGATGTTAGAGCCGTATTGGGTTTTCCGTGAAAAAATTTTTTTCTTGTGTGATCGAGATAACGAAACTGCCTGTGTGAAACGACATCTTCCCAATTTTTCATAAGCTGGCTCCTTTGATTAAACCTTTTATCATCCGGGTAACTATTATATAATATATGATAACATTGTCGAACAGAAACGGGTTGAAATCATTGCCATATAAAGACAAACAATTACACGAGGAAAAAGTCTTCAAAGATCCGGTGCACCGCTATGTCCATGTTCAAGACCGGGTGATCTGGGATTTGATCGCCACACCAGAGTTTCAGCGGCTGCGACGGATTAAGCAGCTTGGCACATCATACCTGACATTTCACGGCGCTGAGCACAGCCGTTTCAGTCATTCGCTGGGGGTTTATGAAATTGTCCGGCGTATCATCGGCAATTTTGAAAACCGCGATGACTGGAACAATGATGAGCGATTGCTATGTCTGTGTGCTGCACTTTTGCATGACCTGGGGCATGGGCCGTTTTCCCATTCGTTTGAAAAAGTCTTCAAACTGGACCATGAACATTTCACGCAACAGATTATTCTTGGTGAAACAACCATACATACGATTCTCGAACGGGTGGAGCCGGGCTTTTCCCAAAAAGTTGCTGATGTGATTGACAAGACGTACGAGGACAAGCTTGTCGTCAGCCTCATCTCCAGCCAGATCGATGCCGATCGGATGGACTATTTGCAGCGTGATGCTTATTTCACGGGTGTCAGCTATGGCCATTTCGATATGGAGCGGATCTTAAGGGTGATGCGGCCGTTGGAGGACCAACTCGTCATTAAATCAAGCGGCATGCACGCGGTTGAAGACTATATCATGAGCCGCTATCAGATGTACTGGCAGGTTTATTTTCACCCGGTCACGAGAAGTGCTGAGGTGATCTTGTCCAAGATTCTGCATCGGGCTAAGTATTTGTTTGAAACCAACTATACATTCAAATTGCAACCATTTCATTTTATTTCATTTTTTAATGAGAATGTTGGACTTAGCGATTACTTAAAACTGGATGAATCAATTGTTTTCTATTATTTTCAGCTGTGGCAGGAAGAAGACGATGCTATATTAAAAGATCTGTGCGAACGTTTCATCAACCGCCGGCTTTTTAAATATATTGAATTTAATCCAAACCAGCAGATGAATGAATGGATGGAACTCTATAAACTGTTTCAGGAGGCAGGCATCAATCCGGACTATTATTTGGAAGTCGATTCATCATCAGACTTGCCATATGACTTTTACCGCCCGGGCGAGGATGACGAACGCTTGCCGATTAATCTGTTGATGCCGGACGGGAGCCTGAAGGAGCTTTCCCGCAACTCGGACATTGTCGAATCCATTTCGGGAAAAAAGCGCACAGATCATAAGCTGTATTTTCCGGCTGACTTTTTGAAAAGACTCAGCGATGATATCCCAGTGAAGCAACGGATTATGGACTTATTGAATTTTGAACAACCCCTGGAAGGAGAGGGAGAACATGCTGACTAACCATGCCAGATTAATGCAGTTTTTTGCTGCTGCCAATGAGATAACCGGACGGAAAAAACTGCAGAAAATGATCTATATCCTGCAACATTGTAATATGCCATTTGAAGAGAAATACGAATTTCATTTCTATGGACCTTATTCAGAAGAACTTTCATTGAGAGTTGAGGAGCTGTGCAATCTCGGGTTCATTACCGAGGAAAAGGAAACAAAAAGCAATTATGTGCAATACCATTACCAGATTACTGGTGACGGGGTCGATTTTCTGAATCAATTCCATATGGACATGCCGGATATGACGGAACACATTACCCTCCTGCAGCGCAAAAGTTCACGTTTTCTTGAGCTGGTATCAACGATGTATTATTTTGACGGGCTGCCAGAAGACGATATAGTGCGAAAAATACATACCGTCAAGCCGAAGCAAAAGTATACGGACTGGGAAATCGACGAAGCATTCCGATTCATCAGGGAGATTAACCCGGTTCAGTAACCATTGAATGAAAAATGTTTCTGGGATATGCTACAATTGGAATCAATAACCATTCAGGAGGGTTTTTGAAATGTCAGATCAATCTTCCAATCAAAAGAAGACGAACCAATTTACCATTATAAAAGACGATCCGAACGACGGGCATGACGGCTATGGCATCGGATCGATCAGTCTTGAAAATATGTCATCTGTTATTATCGATCCGAATGAGGACCGTGCCTTTGTCGATATGGGGGCGATGCATGCGCGCAGTGAGGTTGAACGCCGCGTGAAGTTCCAAAATGACCCGGACGTTGTCAAAGACGGCAAATCGTACTGGATCGTCTGGGTGACAGTGGAAAAAGGTGAAATTGGCCCATACTTTGCCGGTGTGGCAGGCAGCGAAATTGTAGTCGACCGGAAAATTAAGCGGGCATACAAGTCTATGCCTGAGCATGTCAAACATATGGAGAAATCCTTGAAAGGGAATATTATGGTTGAACATATGGATAATCATTCCAAACAATTGCTGCGGGATTTCCTTGCTGATTTTGAAGGCGGCGACATGTGGAAGAATTCGACTGATGAGCTAAAAAACGCTCTGGCTGCATAATGGGCGATTGTTCATCATTCGTTTGGAATTCGTGAACATTTTATGACGGATTTATGAACAATCGCTGAACAACTTGTATCTTAATCCACAAATTTGTAGAATATGTATACATGGGCTAACTCATGTATTACTAGGACACAAAAGGAGCTGACTCTTTCACGGAGAGTCAGCTCTTTTTGCTGTGGCAAATTTTTACGTTCTTCAGTCATTACATTTCTCTTATGTCAAAAATCAACCTATCATGTCGAGGAAATAGTCTTTATGTACTATAGTATTTCTCTTAGGTCTATGATAAATTTATAATAAAATGTTATAAGTATGAAAATTCATTAAAAAACTATGGAGATGGAATAAGGGGACTCGCTGGGAAGCTATTGATATTTTCTTTAACTAACTAATTGAAGTGGGGAACAGCATTTTGTTCTCCACTTCAATTGTAAAACATGTTAAAGCAGGTGCCATCATGAGATTATATCAAACAGTTTCTCAAATAAGCTATTGTCTTCCTTATCTGATTGTTTTTCGTTGTCCTCAATTTGCGGTTTGTCACCCGGCATATGCACCGTACAGTGTTCCTCGGGTTCGGTCCCTTTTTTAAAATACATAATCCGGCTTGTGTCACAGTAAGGGGTCGCTCGTTTGCCGCTCTCGGGGTCGATGGCAACGCCGACAACCCCGGGCGGTGCTTCAAACTGTTGCATGCGGGCACCTTCATGGGCATCTTCCATAAATGACGCCCATATATTTTTCGCCAATGTCTCTTCAGCTGTTTTGGTAATCGGTGCGTTATTGTCATAGCCAGTCCAAATGCCGGTGACAAGTTGTGGGCTGTAGCCGATCATCCAGCTGTCGGTGTTGGTGGTACCGGATTTCCCGGCATACGTTCGGCTGAGCTCATCAACAATCGTTGAACCGGTCACTGACATATAACCATCCAACGACCGATCAAACATCCCGGTCATCAATTGTGTTAAAACAAAGGCCGATTGCGGATCTAATACAGGCTCCTTTTCTTCCTGCTTCCTTTCAAATACCGTATTGCCATGCCTGTCAATGATTTTCGCTATCGTATGACCTTTGATATCGTAGCCGCCGTTCGCGAGCATCCCATAGCCGGTGACCATATTTTTCAGTGTTACCGACGCGGTTCCGAGTGCGAGAGACGGGACAGCTGGCAGATCACTTTCAATTCCAAACTTTTCAGCTGTGTTGACCAGTTGTTCCGGCCCGACAGACAAATTGGTTTTAACGGCATACACGTTATCGGACAGCGCCAACGCTTGAGCGAGCGTGATTGGTTCGTTTGCGTAATACCCGTTGTAGTTGCTCGGCTGATAGACTTCACCGTCCTCAAGTTTGAAAGCGGTCGGTTTGCTCATCAGCATGGTTGTCGGTGTATAGCCATTGTTTAGTGCCGTGTAATATAAAAATGGCTTGAAAGCGGATCCTGGCATGCGTTCGGCGTCAACTGCCCTGTTGAATGGACTTTTTGTATAATCCTTGCCGCCAATTAAAGCACGGATTCCCCCGGTGTCCGGATTCATGGCCATGGCACCAAGTTCAATGTCACTCCCGGGACGGATTTCACTCCCTGTATTTTCCTTCAGCTGTTTTTGGAGCCGGGTATCGAGTGTCGTGTAAATTTTGTAGCCGCCGGAGCGGACTTTTTCGGCCTTAAGCTCCAAAATGTCTGCTGCCTCTTTCAATGCTGAATCCTGAAAATAAGGAGCGACGGATATTTTTTCCCGTTCTGTCGGTTTGGTGAAGGCTAAATTCTCTCTGATAGCCAGGAAATGCTCCTGTTCCGTTATCCGGTCATTATCCAGCATTAATCCCAAAATCTGCTGCTGACGGTTCTTCGCATTTTCCCGGTGATTGAACGGTGAATAGTACGACGGCCCTTTCGGAATGGCAGCAAGCATGGCGGACTCCGCTAATGAAAGGTCACTCGCAGATTTATCAAAAAAGTGCCGACTAGCTGCTTCTACGCCGTATGCGCCATGTCCGTAGTAAATGGTATTCAAATAACCTTCGAGCAGCTCGTCTTTCGAGTAGTACATTTCCAATCTTACTGTATAAAATGCTTCTTTCAGTTTGCGCAGCCATGTTTTTTCATGGGATAAAAACAGATTTCGGGCATATTGTTGGGTCAGGGTACTTGCTCCCTCTTGAAGTGACAGACTTTTTATATCGGATAAGACAGCACCAGCTATACGCTGCAAATCAAACCCATTATGCTCATAAAAATACTGATCCTCTATTGCCAGAGTTGCCGCAATCAATTGTGGCGACATATCCTCCAGATCGACCCAGTATCGGTTTTCCGCACCACTTTCTTCACCAATCTTTTCCCCGTCACTGCTGTAATAAATCGTGTTTTGATCATTGGTGAGCTGAGGCGGCCCCAATAGAAAACTGACAAAATAGACCCCAATCAGGAGAAACAGCCCGAATGCCAATATCCCGAATGGTATGAGATAAAACAGCCGGTATTTTTTTCCGTTTAAACGCAAAAATGTATCCATATCATTTAGCCCCGTTTATGCGACGTCTTCGTTAGTTTCATTATGGGAAAAAACAGGCGGAATTAAACCCGGGGTAAATGCACTCAATAATAAAAAGCACCTGGATAGATTGAACACATCCAGGCGGGTTGTTTCAGTATATCCACAAAATCATAAAGTAAAATGCCTACTTTTCTTCTTTTCATCTAAAATTCTCTCCGTATGACTCATATGTTAAAAATAAATAAACATTTCCCAATGATGATTGAGAAATTTAATCAAACTTTATTCCAAATGATCGATCTTTATTATGAATTATTAAATTTTATTTCTTAGCCAACATTATGAAGTACTTGTCGGGTGAACGTTTTAAAGTCATCGATGTGATCGTTAACAATTTTTTTCAAGATATCATGATCAATATCCTGGTAGCTATGGACTGCGATATTTCGGAATCCGACCATCGCTTTCATGCGTGCAGCAGTGGATCCACTAATAACCCCGGTATCTTGAAGCAGATCAAATGCTTCCCGGCTTTTTTGCGGCAGTCCAAGCTTTTTTTCAGCAACAATGTGCATCGACAGGTCGATTGCTGCTTCACAAGCTCGCTGAATATTTAGGGTAATACTATCCAGCTTTGTGAAGTCATCAAGGCTGGCCGGGTCGTTATCATAAACTTCTTCAATTCGACGGACACATCGCTCTATGATACTCACTTTGTCTAAAATAACGTCATTCGTCATAAATCGAACCTCTTTCACGGATTTTGTCCAAAATAACCTGTCTTTCTTCGTTCAGTCTGGCGTACATACTCATGACGGTCATTTGTACTTTTGCCCTAAGAATGTCATCTTTTGAATAAATGACACGGCCGGTGGAAAAGATTTGTGCCTGGAAAACAGTGGTGGCTTCACGGATATTGACAAGGTCAACGTCCATATTCAGCTCGGCAGCAAGTTCCTGTGCCAGCATAAACGTTTCATATGCGGAGGGTGCGTTGTTTTTACAATAAAAGGCAAGATCAATATCACTTTCACGATGCTCAGTTCCCTTAGCTTGTGAGCCGAATAAGATAAGAAAGACCGGATCAAGCTTTGGAACGAGAAAATCTTTTGCTATTTCGATTTTTCCGTCGTGCATAGGAATACCTCCCATGTTAAAGTATGACCATTATATCAATAATTTGACCGTAAGTTTAGGGATTTGACTATTTTAAAAAAGCTTATCAGTCTTTGAATTGAAATGAACCCGCATTTACGGCTATAATAGGTAATCATATCAGCAGGAGCGATTTTGATGGAAGGGAATTCGAAACAAGTTGCACTCGAACTTAAGACAGTCATTGATGATAACGGCCTGAAGGAAAACCATACGGTCAAGGAAACAGGACATCTCTATCAAAAAGCGAACATGGATGTACTGACGTATCATGAAACGACCGAAGATGGTTCGGTGATCAGCAATATGATGACAATCCATACAGGAAAAGTGAGTGTGAAACGCACGGGAGCGGTCCGGATGCAACAAACATTCCGCGAGCAAAAAATATCGGAAAACGTGTTCCAGCATCCGCACGGGAATATACATATGGAAACATTTACAGAAGCGATTAACTACAAAAAGCTAACGGAAGAGCAGCATGGATCGCTGAGGATTGACTATACTGTCAGGCTGAACGGACAGGATGAACGCAGCCACCAATTGACGCTAATGATTCGACCTAAGGAGGATTTTCAATGAGCAATATATTATCCCAAACAGAAGATACACTTAAACAGGAGATTGCGGCTGCCGTCCTGAAAGCAGAACTGGCCGGGGAGGACGAACTGCCGGAAGTCATTCTCGAAAAACCAAAAGAGAAAGCGCACGGTGATTTCGCAACGAATATTGCCATGCAGCTGGCTCGGATCGCCAAAAAGGCACCGCGCCACATCGCAGACGATATTACGGCAAATTTCGATGCGTCAAAAGCTTCCGTTGACAAGATGGAAATTGCTGGTCCTGGGTTCATTAATTTTTTCATGAAAAATGACTTTCTCGGCGGGTTGATTCCGACGATTTTGGACGCTGGTGATGTCTATGGCCGGACAGATTTCGGGAAAGGTCAAAGCGTCCAGGTGGAATTTGTTTCAGTCAATCCGACAGGCGATCTGCATCTGGGCCATGCCCGCGGTGCAGCTTATGGTGATGTGTTCTGCAATGTCCTGAAAGCGGCGGGCTATGAGGTGCAGCGTGAATATTACATTAACGATGCCGGTAATCAAATTGATAAATTAGCACTATCGGTTGAAACCCGTTATTTGGAGGCACTGGGCTATGAAGCCGATATGCCTGAGGATGGCTACCGCGGTGATGATATTGTCAGTATCGGGAAAACACTGGCTGATGAATACGGCGAGAAATGGGTCAATACGGACAGACAGGAGCGACTGGCATTTTTCAAGGAATACGGTCTGCACATTGAACTCGACAATTTGAAAAAAGACCTGGCCGATTTTCGCGTTCAATTTGACAACTGGTTTTCCGAACAGTCCTTGTATGATAACGACAAAGTGACAGAAGCCGTTCAGACATTGCGCGATGGCGGTTATGTCTATGAGAGTGATGGTGCGACATGGTTCCGCTCAACCGATTTCGGTGATGATAAAGACCGTGTACTCATCAAGCAGGATGGTCATTATACGTACCTGACCCCGGATATTGCGTATCATAAAGACAAGCTTGAACGCGGATTTGATCAAATCATCAACGTATGGGGATCTGACCACCATGGCTACATTTCCCGGATGCGTGCAGCGATTCAGGCCCTTGGCTACCCGGCTGAAAAATTTGACGTAAAAATCATTCAAACAGTTAACTTGTTTGAAGGGGGCGAAAAGGTGCGCATGAGTAAGCGAACCGGTAATGCTGTAGCGTTGCGCGACTTGATGGAGGAAGTCGGAGTTGACGCCACCCGTTACTTCTTTGTCATGCGCTCGAACGACACTCAGTTTGATTTCAATCTGGATTTAGCCCGTTCCCAATCAAATGACAATCCGATTTATTATGTTCAGTACGCTCACGCCCGGATCTGCACGATGCTGAAACAGGCTGAAACGAAAGGATTTGCTGTTGAAGGCACATTTAACGGAGATCTGTTAACAGCTGAGAAAGAAACAGATCTATTGAAAAAATTGGGCGAATTCCCGCAGACCGTTGCTGAATCCGCTGAAAAACATGCCCCGCATAAAGTGACACAATATGTTTTTGACCTGGCTTCGCTGCTGCATAGCTTCTATAATGCGGAAAAAGTGCTTGATTCGGATAATCCAGAATTGACTAAAGCCCGTATCGCGCTAATGAAAGCCGTGCGGACCACGATCGCCAATGGTCTCAGGCTGCTCGGCATCAGTGCGCCGGTGAAAATGTAAGGATAAACCGTGCAGGGGATCAGGTGCCTCTGCACGGTTTTTGTTATACATACTCGGATGAAGTGTTTTGTTTTAAGCGCGTACTTGATATTGATGAGACGTAACTCACCACATCAAACTGCACGACAAAATAATTATCTACCCAATACCTGGTCTCCAAAGGTTATACAAAAATCCTTATAGCACTTTAAAACCGGAAAACGCAGCTGGAACACAAACAATGATGTCCTCGCATGTTACCCCCCCTTTTTCACTCCTATAATCGAAAGAATTTCCTGAAAGGGGGCAAAAAATGTATAAAAAGTAATGCCCCCTTTTTGCCGTTTAGTCTCGATTATAGGGGTGAGCCGTATTTCTTAATTTGCCATAAATCTATTGACTGAATGCTCATTCATCATATAAAGTAATGGTAACAACATTAAATAACGTGCTTGCATCTTTTAGTCTGATTAGCGGACAGCCTCCCACCCCGATGCTGCATATTTTGCCTTGTTCCACAATATTAGTGGGTAAAGATCGCAGGATGTATTTTATTTTCAAAATAATGCAATCGCTAACATTTTCCGTTATACTAAACTCAAGGGGGAAGCGAATGATGAACACATTGTTATTGATCAACTGGCTGGCATTTATCGCAATTGTCGCCTATGGCATATACTTATTCGCCAAAGTCGTCGCCACGCGGGTTTCCTACATAAAACTGGGGAAAAAATCCGAGTTTGACCGTGACTTTAAAGAGCGGTTCCGCCGCATCGGCAAAATTGTGTTTGGCCAGTCCAAGCTGCTAAAGGATAAGAAATCCGGCACAATTCATGTCATGATGTTCTATGGCTTTTTACTCGTACAGTTTGGTGCGATTGACATGTTTGTGAAAGGGCTGGCACCGGGCAATCATTTGCCGTTCGGGATATTTTATCCGGGATTCACATTTTTCCAGGAACTTGTGACGTTAATGATTCTGGTGGCAGTTGTGTGGGCGTTCTACCGCCGCTATATTGAAAAGCTTGTTCGTTTGAAGCGGGGGTTTAAAGCAGGGCTTGTCCTGTTGTTCATTGGGACATTGATGCTTTCTGTGCTGTTTGGAAATGGGATGACCATTGTCTGGCACGGCGGGGCCTTAACCTGGACAGAACCGGTTGCCAGTTTAATAGCGGCCGCGTTCAGCTGGCTGCCGCAAACAGCAGCTGCCGTTCTGTTCTATGTATTCTGGTGGATTCACACGGTAACGATTCTGGCATTCTTGGTTTATGTACCACAATCCAAACACGCACACTTAATCGCCGCACCTGTCAACGTGTTTTTGAGTAAGCGTGTGCCAGGCAAACTGAAGCCGATCGATTTTGATATTGATGAGGAAGAAAATGAAGAGGACATTTCATTTGGTGTCGGCAAAGTGGAAGACTTCGAACAGCACCAGATGATTGACTTTTACGCGTGTGTCGAATGCGGGCGCTGTACTGACGTCTGCCCAGCTTCAGGCACCGGCAAAATGCTGTCGCCAATGGATATTATGATCAAAGTACGGGATCATTTAACGGAAAAAGGCGCGGCCGTTACAGGGAAGTCAGCCTGGGTCCCGGAATATGCCTTTTCCAATACAAAAGGCAATTTGGCAGCACGAGGTGCAAACGAAGCAGCTGCCGGTATGGAAAACGTCAGCCTGATCGGTGATGTGATTACCCAGGAGGAGCTTGCAGGCTGCACGACTTGCCGCAATTGTGAAGATGCCTGCCCGGTCAATAACGAACACGTTGGCACGATTATTGATATGCGCCGCTATCTGGTGATGACAGAAGGGAAAATGGATCCGGATGCCCAGCGTGCGGTTATGAACATCGAACGACAGGGCAACCCATGGGGCCTTTCCAAAAAAGACCGCATCAAATGGCGTGAACAGGATGAAGATGCTTATATTCCAACCGTCAAAGAACTGAAAAAAGAAGATAAAGATTTCGAATACCTTTTCTGGGTCAGTTCAATGGGATCCTTTGACAACCGCAGTCAAAAAATCGCCCTTGCATTTGCCAAATTGATGAATCAGGCAGGCATCAGCTTTGCCATCCTTGGGAATAAAGAACAAAATTCCGGTGACACAGCGCGTCGCATTGGGAATGAGTTTTTATTTCAGGAAATCGCCGAGAAAAATATCAAAGAATTTGAAAAACATGACGTGAAGAAGATTGTGACGATTGATCCGCATGCCTATAACATTTTTAAAAATGAATACCCTGATTTCGGGTTTGAAGCGGAAGTTTATCACCATACACAACTGCTGTATGATTTCGTGATGAACGGTAAGTTGAAACCGCAGCGCGAAATTAATCAGCGCCTGACCTATCATGATTCCTGTTACCTGGGACGATACAATGGTGTTTATGATCCGCCGAGGGAGATACTGAAATCGATTCCGGGGCTCGATCTGGTCGAGATGGACCGGAGCAGGGAAAACGGCATGTGCTGTGGTGCTGGCGGTGGTCTGATGTGGACGGAAGACACGACCGGGAATCGGATTAACGTGGCCCGCACCGAACAGGCAATGGAGACGGAATCAACCATGATTTCCAGTGCATGTCCATTTTGCCTGACGATGCTGAGTGACGGCACGAAAGCGAAAGAAGTTGAAGAAGATATTAGCACCATGGATGTTGCTGAAATCCTGGCATTATCCGTATTGACAGAAGACGAACAGAAGACGGCTTAACTGAACTGAAGAGGGGCAGCCAGAAGCGCCCCTCTCCATTTTGGGTTTACGCTGAGTGAGCGTTCGGTCAAAAGAGATGAATCCACTTAGGTGCAAAGGGGAAGTAGTTATGAATCTACAAATCTAGTTCATGAAAGGATGTCGATTGTATGCGAAAGACGGTTATTGTATCCGGTGCACGGACACCATTCGGAAAATTCGGGGGAGCGCTGAAGCCTTTTTCAGCGTCACAGCTGGGCGGTGCAGCCATTAAAGAAGCGTTGGAACGGGCAGGACTGGACGGCGAGAAAGTTGATGAGGTCATTATCGGAAACGTCCTCCAGGGTGGGCAGGGACAGATCCCTTCCCGACAGGCGGCGCGCGAAGCCGGTATCCCATGGGAAGTCAAAACTGAAACCATCAACAAGGTGTGTGCATCAGGGCTGCGTAGTGTCACGCTTGCTGATCAGCTGATTCGTCTTGGCGATGAGGATATTATCGTTTCCGGTGGAATGGAAAGTATGAGCAATGCACCATATATTTTGCCTGACACCCGCTGGGGAAACCGGATGGGCGACAAAAAGGTAGTCGATATGATGGTTCACGATGGACTGACTTGTTCATTTGCAGGTGTTCATATGGGCACTTACGGCAACAGCACGGCCGAGGAATACGGCCTAACAAGAGAAGCACAGGATGAATGGTCGTACCGCAGTCACCAGCGGGCAGTCGAAGCGATTGAGGACGGGAAATTTGCTGAAGAAATCGTATCACTGGAAGTCCCGCAGCGAAAAGGGGATCCGATTGTGGTTGATACGGATGAGGCTCCACGTAAAGATACCAGTTTGGATGTTCTGGCAAAATTGCGGCCGGCGTTTGACCGTGACGGTACGATTACAGCGGGAAATGCCCCTGGAGTGAACGACGGTGCCGGCGCGTTTGTAGTCATGTCTGACGAAACAGCAGAACAGTTGAACAAAACACCGCTGGCCGTCATTCATGGTCATGCGGAAGTGGCCGTTGAATCCAAAGACTTTCCAAAAACTCCAGGGCTGGTCATCAATAAGTTGCTTGAGAAAACCGGCTATTCTCAAGATGATATTGACTTGTTCGAGATTAATGAGGCATTCGCAGCGGTATCGCTGGCCAGCGGAAAAATCGCAGGTATCGATGCCGGAAAAATCAACGTAAATGGTGGTGCGGTCGCATTGGGCCATCCAATCGGCGCGAGCGGTGCACGGATTATTTTGACATTGATTCATGAATTAAAACGACGCGGTGGTGGACGTGGCATTGCGGCCATCTGCAGCGGCGGTGGCCAGGGTGATGCGATGCTTTTGGAAGTGCCGAAGCAATAATGGGATAGCGGTCGCTGAATTGCAGCCGGTTCGTCAAAGTAACGGTTAAAACGTTACAGTTAGGGCAAAGTCACCAAAGTTTATCGCCACCGCAAGATGATAAACGTGTTCCAGGCAGGAATGTTGAAGCAAAGTGACTCAATTCCAAGGGGGCAATAAATATGATAATCCAAAAAGTTATGGTAATTGGGGCAGGCCAGATGGGCTCAGGTATCGCCCAGGTCTGCGCTCAATCCGGTTATGATGTTTTATTGAATGACGTGAATGAACAAGCACTTCAAAAAGGAATGCAACGTATCGAAGGACTTCTGACAAGGTCTGTCCAGAAGGAACGGATCAGCGAAGAGGAGAAAAACGATACGCTTTCCCGCCTGCAATCGACGACCACTATACAGGAAGTTAAAGATTGCGACATGACAGTTGAAGCGATTGTCGAAAATAGGAACGTGAAAGCAAACGTATTTCGTGAACTGGATGAATACGCATCGAAACATGCGATTCTGGCGAGTAATACCTCATCACTTCCCATTACAGAAATTGCAGCATTAACAAATCGCCCGAGGCAGGTGATCGGGATGCATTTTATGAATCCGGTTCCGGTCATGAAATTGGTCGAAGTCATCCGTGGGCTGCAGACAAGTGATGAAACGTATCAGGCAGTGGCTGATATGGCAAAAAGTCTTTCGAAAACAGCTGTTGAAGTGAATGACTACCCTGGGTTTGCGGCCAACCGAATTTTAATGCCGATGATCAATGAAGCCATTTACACATTGCATGAAGGCGTGGCTTCAGTTGAAGACATTGACACGGTGATGAAACTCGGCATGAACCATCCGATGGGGCCGCTGACATTGGCTGATTTTATCGGACTGGATACGTGTCTTTACATCATGGAAGTACTGCATGATGGGTTTGGCGACAGCAAATACCGCCCATGCCCGCTCTTAAAAAAATATGTCAACGCCGGTTGGTACGGTAAAAAATCAGGCAGAGGTTTTTACCAGTACGGTTAATCGAAATTCACCGCCGGCAGTAAAAACATCGGTGTTTTCTGGAGTTGACCAGTAAAGCAACCGAATTGACAGGTATGACAATCATGAATTACCGAAAGGAGGGCATGGCACATGAACCTTCACTTAACGGAAGAACAGAACATGATGCGTAAAATGGTCCGGGACTTTGCCGTAAAAGACGTACAGCCAGAAGTTGAGCGAATGGAACGGGAGGACCGTTTTCCCACTGAGCTTATCCAAAAAATGGGGGAACTCGGGCTGATGGGGGTTCCGGTTCCGGAAACGTATGGTGGAAGCGGCATGGACTATACGTCATATATTATCGCCATTCATGAGCTGGCGAAAGTAAGTGCAACACTTGGGGTTATCCTATCGGTTCATACATCGGTCGGTACTAATCCGATTTTGTATTTTGGCAATGAGGATCAGAAAAACAAATACCTGCCTAAACTGGCCACGGGTGAATACCTGGGAGCGTTTGCCTTAACGGAACCCGGAGCTGGATCGGATGTTGCGAATATGACAACACGAGCCGTGAAAGACGGTGATCACTATATTCTTAAGGGATCTAAAATGTTTATTACCAATGGCGGGTATGCGGGTACATATGTCACTTTTGCCCGGACAAGTGATGAAACGGGATCGAAAGGAATCAGCGCTTTTATTGTTGAACAAGGCACACCGGGCCTGGAAATCGGGAAACCTGAAAAAAAGATGGGGCTGCACGGGTCGAGCACCGTTCAGGTGAACTTTGATCACTGTGTCGTTTCAAAAGAACAGCTTCTTGGTGAAGAGGGCGATGGTTTCAAAATTGCGATGGCTAATTTGAATATCGGGCGCATCGGCATTGCTGCTCAGGCTTTGGGTATCGGCGAAGCGGCCCTTGAGCACGCCACGGCTTATGCTAAGGAGCGGCAACAATTCGGCCAACCAATCGCTGAAAATCAAGGAGTCGCGTTTAAGCTTGCGGATATGGCGACTGAGATCGAGGCTGCCAAACTACTGGTCTATCAGGCTGCAGCATTGGTTGAACGTGGGGTTGAATCCGGTAAAGAAGCATCGATGGCCAAAATGTATGCCGCGAAAACAGCACGAAAGGCAGCCATTGAAGCTGTCCAGGTTTATGGCGGTTATGGTTACACAGAAGATTATCCGGTTGAACGGCTTTTCCGTGATGCCAAAGTAACGGAAATTTATGAGGGAACAAATGAAATCCAGCATATCGTCATAGCAAAAAATCTGCTTGGCTAAAAACTCGGGCAAGCGAATTTGGCTGATTCTCCGGGACCAGACGGGCAGTTTTGGATGCATAGATCTTGAAGGGGGTAAACGTACTATGAATTTTCAATTGACCGAAGAACAGGAAATGCTGCGTAAGATGGTTCGTGATTTTGCCAAAAAAGATGTGGAGCCAACCGCAGCTGAACGTGATGAAGAGGAACGCTTTGACCGCGTGATTTTCGATAAAATGGCTGAACTTGGCCTGACAGGAATTCCCTGGCCGGAAGAATACGGCGGCATTGAGGCGGATTTTGTCAGTTATGTGATTGCCATAGAAGAGCTATCACGCGTCTGCGCTTCAACTGGCGTAACCTTGTCAGCGCACCTGTCATTGGCAAGCTGGCCGATTTACAAATATGGGAACGAAGAACAGAAGAAAACATTCCTGTACCAGCTGGCAACGGGTGAAGCACTGGGCGCTTATGCGCTTTCTGAGCCAGGGTCCGGCAGTGATGCGGCAGGCATGAAGACCGTAGCCAAACAAGACGGTGATGATTACATTCTAAACGGCAATAAAGTTTGGATCACCAATGGCGGTGTGGCTGACATTTATATCGTTTTTGCCCTCACGGACCCCGAGCGTGGGAATAAAGGCATCAGTGCTTTTATTGTAGAAAAAGATATGGAAGGGTTTACCACCGGCAAGAAAGAAAAGAAACTCGGTATCCGATCATCCCCGACGACAGAACTGATTTTTGACAATTGCCGCGTACCAAAGGAAAATCTGCTTGGTGAAGAAGGACAAGGCTTCAAAATTGCCATGTCAACACTGGATGGCGGACGCAACGGAATCGCTGCCCAGGCACTTGGGATTGCTCAAGGCGCGCTGGATGCTGCTGCAGATTATGCGAAAGAACGAGAACAGTTCGGCAAACCGATCGCAGCCAACCAGGGCATCTCGTTCAAACTGGCGGATATGGCGACGGAGGTAGAGGCATCCCGTCTATTAACCTATCAGGCAGCATGGCTTGAATCAGAAGGCGAACCATATGGAAAAGCATCTGCCATGTCAAAATTATTTGCAGGCGATACCGCTATGCGTACAACAACTGAAGCAGTGCAGGTATTTGGTGGGTATGGCTACACGAAGGACTACCCAGTCGAGCGCTACATGCGTGATGCCAAAATCACGCAAATTTATGAGGGTACAAACGAAATCCAGCGTCTGGTTATTGGCAGGATGCTGACAAAGTAGAGTATTAAGCTTAGTTGGCTCAAAATCCAAAATTCGAGCGAGCGCAGCAGAAAAACGATCGAGTGCGGCGGAAAATCGAGCGAGTGCATCGGGAATTCGAGCGAGCACAGCGGAAAGTCGAGCGAGCGCAGCAACAAAAACGTGCAAACACCATTCAATAGAAAGGGGGACTGCTGCATGTCCAATAACCAAGTCGTTTCTTCTGTTAAAGATACCGGTCTGGTTGAGAAGCGGCGCAACCAGATGATTAAGGGCGCGATTGCTTTATTTAAGGAGAAAGGCTTTCACCGCACAACAACAAGAGAAATTGCCAGAGAGTCGGGATTCAGTATCGGAACGTTGTATGAATATATCCGGACGAAGGAAGATGTGCTCTTCCTTGTCTGTGACGCGATCTATGACCAGGTCAGGGACCGCCTGGAAGCGTCCGCTGACTGGCAGAATCCATCCGTTGCCAATTTGGAAAAGGTCGTTGAATCATTTTTTCGACTGATGGATGACATGCAGGAAGAAATCATCATCATGTATCAGGAAGTTAAGTCACTCAAAAAAAAGACGAAAGAGTATGTCCTAAATAAGGAACGGGATATGGTGGCCATGCTTGACAAAATGATTCGCGCAAGCCTGCCGCAAGCCATTGCCAAACAGGATGCAGCGCTTATCGCCAATAATATTTTTGTTCAGGGACAAATGTGGGCATTCAGAAGGTGGATGCTGCAGAAACAATTCACACTGGAAGCATATATTGAACGTCAAATGCATTTTCTGCTGCAATCCCTGGCAATCGACAAGGTTTAGTGCAATGAGACACACTGATCCGGAACTTTAAACAGGAGGGGTTACATGGAACAAGTTCAGACCTATAAACCGGTGAATCCTGTCCGGTTTGTTACGGCATCAAGTTTATATGACGGGCATGATGCATCGATCAACATTATGCGCCGGATTCTGCAGTCGAGCGGAGCAGAGGTTGTGCACCTCGGGCATAACCGGTCAGTGGAAGAGGTCGTCTATGCGGCGATTCAGGAGGATGCCCAGGGAATTGCGATCTCATCCTATCAGGGCGGGCATGTGGAGTATTTCAAATACATGATCGACCTGCTCAATGAATTGGGAGCCAGTCACATTAATGTATATGGCGGTGGCGGTGGTACCATCATCCCCCGGGAGATTAAAGAACTGGAGGATTATGGTGTTTCAAGCATTTTTTCACCGGACAATGGACGGGAAATGGGGCTGCAGGGCATGATCAACAACATGCTGGAGGAGTGTGATGTTCTGCCGCCAACTGATATGAAAGCGGCTCTGGAAGGATTGCCGACAGGTGAGCGGCAAGCGGTAGCCCGTTTGATTACCTATATCGAAAACTACGATGACGATGATGAAGCGAAACAGGCCGCCATGGATCAATTGCGGTCACAGTCGAACAACGCACCAGTGCTGGGCATCACCGGTACAGGTGGTGCGGGGAAAAGTTCGCTGACCGATGAATTGATTCGCCGCTTCATCAATGAAATACCTGACAAAAAAATTGCCATCGTTTCCATTGATCCGACGAAAAAGAAAACTGGTGGCGCACTGCTGGGGGACCGTATCCGGATGAATGCGATTTTTACGGATCGTGTTTATATGCGGTCACTCGCCACACGGGGATCACGAACCGAGCTGTCACAGGCACTTCAGGATATTCTCGATGTTCTGCGTGCCGCAAATTATGATTTTATTATTGTTGAAACGAGTGGGATTGGTCAGGGGGACGCGGCGATCACGGATATCACCGATTTGTCCATGTATGTGATGACAGCCGAATTTGGCGCGCCGTCACAGCTTGAAAAAATCGATATGATTGACTTTGCTGATTTTGTTGTCATTAACAAGTATGAACAAAAGGGGTCTGAAGATGCGCTGAATCAGGTCCGGAAACAATACGAACGCAGTCATTTGCTGTTTGGCGGAGACAAGGAAAAATACCCTGTTTTCGGTACTATCGCCAGCCAGTTTAATGATGCGGGGACGAACGCCCTGTTTGCTTCCATGGTTGACACGCTGAATGAACAATTCGGCTGGGAAAATACCGTCGATTTTGAGCGACATACGATTGCTGAAAAGCAAAACATGATCATTACGAATGAGCGGCGTCATTATTTACGTGAGATTGCTGTGCATATTCGGGACTACCATCAAAAAACAGAACAGCAAACGAACATCGCCCGGAAACTTTACCAGCTTGAAGGCGCAAAAGACGTGCTGGATGATGACGCAAGTATTGAAATGATTGACCAGGCCATTCAGACATACAAAGAAAAGCTGGATCACCGTTCGGAAAACATGCTGAAAAACTGGGACGAAACGAAAGAAAAATACAGTCAGGACAAAATGACGTTTTCTATTCGTAACAAAGAGGTGGAAATGGATCTAACAACTGAATCCATTTCCGGGCTAAAAATCCCAAAAGTCCTGCTGCCGAAATACATGGACTGGGGGGACCGCTTAAAATGGCTGATGAAGGAAAATGTTCCGGGGGCGTTCCCGTTCACGGCAGGTGTCTTTCCATTCAAACGCAAAGGGGAAGACCCGACACGCCAGTTCGCCGGTGAAGGCACACCGGAACGGACGAATCGCCGCTTCCATTATTTATCGAAAGACAGTGAGGCAAAACGGTTGTCCACCGCTTTTGATTCCGTGACGCTTTACGGCGAAGACCCGGCACCGCGCCCGGATATTTACGGGAAAGTCGGGGAGAGCGGTGTAAGCATTTGTACATTGGCTGACATGAAAAAACTGTACGATGGATTTGATTTGACCGATCCGAGGACGTCTGTTTCGATGACGATCAACGGGCCGGCACCGATCATTCTGGCCATGTTTTTTAATACAGCGATCGATCAGCAGTTGGCGAAATTCAAGGAAGAAAACGGCCGGCAACCAAATCGTGAAGAATATGAAACGATTAAGGATGAGACGATATCCGTTGTGCGTGGAACGGTGCAAGCAGATATTTTAAAAGAAGATCAAGGCCAAAATACATGCATCTTCTCAACGGAATTTGCACTCAGAATGATGGGGGATATTCAGCAGTATTTCATCGACAAACATGTGCGTAATTATTATTCGGTGTCCATCTCTGGCTATCATATCGCTGAAGCTGGGGCGAATCCGATCACCCAGCTAGCCTTTACATTGGCAAACGGGTTTACGTATGTGGAGTATTACTTAAGCCGTGGCATGGATGTGAATAAATTTGCGCAAAATCTATCGTTCTTCTTTTCCAATGGACTGGACCCGGAATATACCGTCATCGGCCGGGTAGCCCGCCGCATTTGGGCGGTTACAATGCGGGACAAATACGGCGCGGAGGAGCGAAGTCAGAAACTGAAATACCATGTTCAGACGTCGGGCCGCTCCCTGCATGCTCAGGAAATTGATTTTAACGATATCCGCACCACCCTGCAGGCGTTGCTCGCCATTCAGGACAACACGAACTCGCTGCATACGAACGCCTATGATGAAGCGATTACGACACCAACGGAGGAATCTGTGCGACGTGCGATGGCCATTCAGATGATTATTAATAAAGAGTTTGGCTTGACCAAAAATGAGAATTCGCTGCAGGGGTCATTTATTGTCGAAGAACTGACTGATCTTGTGGAGGAGGCTGTCCTGCAGGAATTTGAAAAAATGAATGACCGTGGCGGTGTGCTCGGGGCAATGGAACGGCAATACCAGCGCGGCAAAATCCAGGAAGAATCGCTGTACTATGAAGGGAAAAAACATTCCGGGGAGCTTCCGATTGTCGGGGTGAACACGTACATGAATCCGAACCCGCCATCAGCTGAGAAAATTGACTCGATGGAACTTGCTCGCGCCTCTACAGAGGAAAAGGAGCATCAGATTAGTGAACTGCACACATTTCAGGATACGCACAAGGAACATACGGAAACGGCACTGGAAAAGCTGAAGAACGTGGCGGCATCCGGCGGCAACATTTTTGCCGAACTGATGGAAACCGTGAAAGTGGCCAGTCTTGGTCAAATCACCAATGCACTCTACGAAGTCGGCGGCCAGTATCGGCGGAATATGTAATAAGAATAGCGCAGGGTGCCTTGTTCATCTTAAGCAAGAATTTGTGATCGCGGGTTTTGCCACGTAAAATAATTGCTTAAGACCTCGAGGGGGTAGATGCTGGCCGGCTAAGTTCGGCACGTCCTGTGCCAACGCCGGCACTAGTACGTCCTGTACGTCGAAGCTGGACATGACTTAATATAGCCAGAAATTTTATACATTCTTATCTTTCATTGAAAGGAATCGGCGTCATGAACCGATTCCTTTTATAGATCGACCTCCGTGAAGCCCCTGCAAAAGGTTTGTTTTCAATGAACTTATTGTTTCTGCTGGCATATTCTACCCATTTTTGTTTATAATGAATGGTATGATTTAAGTGAATCTGTACAAAAACGTTAACGATAAGGCGTGATTGCCTTGATCATGAAATATACGAAAAAAGGGAGTGCGGTATCGTGAGTCTGAAAAATTACAGCCGCGAGGAACTTGAAGTCACCTCAATGATTGAGCTGGCCAATGAAATTTTACATGAGGAAAAGAAAGCACAGAATTTTAATGATTTGTACAACAGAATAGCTGAAATGAAAGACTTCACAGAGGAACAGAAGCAGGAATTTATGGCGCAATTTTACACGGATCTAACAATAGACGGCAGGTTTCTGACAATAGAATCTGGTGTATGGGGGCTGAAGCGGTGGTATCCAGTCGAACAAATGGATGAAATCGTCACTGCAGAAGCACCAAAGAAAAAGAAAAAGACGAAGGCAAAAGCAAAAAAGAAAAAAGAAGAAGTCCCGCGTGAACAGCCTGAGGAAGGGGACTTGGACATAGTTGACGATAATGTTGAAATCCTGACCAATAAATTTGAAGATGATGCACCGGATGAAAGTGACGACATTGACGATAATGAGGGCTTTGACGATGAACTTGATGAAGCTGATGACGACTTCGATGCTGATGAGGACGATGAGGAGCTCGATGATAGTGATGATGAAGAGGACAATAAAAATTAAGAAAAGCGCAGGGCGTCTTGTTCGCCCCTGAAAAGCTTAAGCAAGCATTTGTAGTGGCGGGTTTTGCTACGTAAAATGATTGCGTAAGACCTCGAGGGGGTAGATGCTGGCCGGCTAAGTTCGGCACGTCCTGTGCCAACGCCGGCACTAGTACGTCCTGTACGTCGAAGCTGGACATGGCTATTGTTGACAGAGATGAATATAGCCAAAAACTTATCTTTTTAAAAAGCTGCTTGACTTTTTAGATGCCGATGCGTACAATTTTTATTGGGCTCGCTAAACGTATAAATAAAAAGCGCTCCCCCTGTGCATAAAGGGGGAGCGCTTTTTATTGTTTGGTAAACTCGATTCCCGGTGTTTAACTTTTAACGAAAGATATATCCTAATCACAGAAGTTATGAACGAATACAACAAAATCATACAGAAAGAAGAGGGATCATCATTGACGAAATATATTTTTGTGACTGGTGGTGTTGTGTCGTCGCTTGGCAAAGGGATCACAGCGGCATCACTTGGCAGGCTTTTGAAAAATCGGGGATTGAAGGTGACGATTCAGAAGTTTGACCCATACATTAACGTTGACCCCGGCACGATGAGCCCATACCAGCATGGAGAGGTGTTTGTGACTGAGGACGGGGCGGAAACGGATCTCGATCTGGGACATTATGAGCGGTTCATTGATATTAATTTAAATAAGTACAGCAATATTACAACCGGAAAAGTGTACTCGAGTGTTATTAAGAAAGAACGCCGCGGGGATTATCTTGGCGGAACGGTGCAGGTGATTCCGCATATTACCAATGAAATTAAGGAACAGGTTTTCCGTGCGGGACAGGCTACCAAGGCAGATGTCGTCATTACCGAAATCGGCGGGACTGTCGGGGATATTGAATCATTGCCGTTTCTGGAAGCCATCCGGCAAATCAAGAGTGACATTGGACGGGAACATGTCATGTATATTCACTGCACGCTTGTGCCGTACATTAAAGCGGCTGGTGAGATCAAGACAAAACCAACCCAGCATAGTGTGAAGGAATTGCGTTCATTGGGTATCCAGCCTGACGCGATCGTATTACGCTCAGAGTTGCCGATCAGTCAGGAAATGAAGGAAAAAATTGCGTTGTTCTGTGATACCGACAAAGAAGCGGTTATTGAGATGCTTGATGCGGATACATTGTACCAGGTCCCGATTTCTCTACAAGACCAGCACCTTGATCAACTGACATGTGATCATCTGGGACTCAGGCTTAGTGAGGCTGACATGCAGGAGTGGGAACAGCTGATAAGAAGTGTGCGGAATTTATCCAACACCACGGTTATCGGGCTTGTCGGGAAATACGTGGAGCTACCGGATGCGTACTTGTCAGTTGTCGAAGCGTTGAAGCATGCCGGGTTCGCTTATGATACGACGATTGAGGTCAAATGGATTAACTCGGAAAAGCTGGATAATGAATCCATTGCAAGTGAACTGGAAACGGTCGATGGTGTGTTGGTCCCAGGCGGTTTCGGCGATCGCGGAATCGAAGGGAAAATTGCAGCCATTCGCTATGCCCGTGAACATAATAAACCGTTTTTGGGCATTTGCCTGGGGATGCAGCTTGCGACGGTCGAGTTTGCCCGGAATGTTCTGGGACTTGAACACGCGCATTCTGCTGAAATAGATCCGGCCACACCACATCCGATTATTGACTTATTGCCTGAGCAGAAAAATATTTCAGAATTAGGCGGAACGTTACGGCTCGGCAGCTATCCATGCAAGCTGATGGATGGCACGAAAACGAAACAGGCTTATGGCAACGACGATCTGGTATATGAACGGCATCGCCATCGGTATGAATTCAATAACGACTACCGCGAGCAATTTTATCACAACGGCATGATTCTTTCCGGAAAGAGTCCTGATGACCGGCTGGTTGAAACAATCGAAATTGCTGATCACCCGTGGTTTGTAGCCTGTCAGTTCCATCCTGAATTCAAATCACGCCCGAACCACCCACAGGCACTGTTTCATGGGTTTATTGGAGCGGCATGCCATAACCGTACAGATTAGGCTTGATGCATACGAAAAATCCAAATAGGAGCTGCCCTGCTTTTCCTCTAGTCTTTTACCGAGAGGAAGCAGGGTTTTTTAGCAACGTCAGAAAGTATAAATGATGGTTGACCTTATAAGAAAAACTTCGGCACTCGCTATAAGACGAGGCGAATGCCGAGTTTTTCTAAAATGTGGAACTTGCAAAGTTGTATGCGGGATAAAGAACGTATATTCGACTCATTTAGGGAATATTCACTTTGAAACAGGCATTATTTCCATAGAATTGCTGAATTAAAATCGATTTTTGTTCTTTAAAAAGAAGGTTTTTAGGAAATTTTGTAGAATAATAACCAGTGAAAAGCACATAGAAATGAGGTAGTGGGGTGGTCAAGCTTATGAAAAAAGAAATATTGGTGGTAGATGACCAGCCGGGGATCCGTATGCTGTTGCAGGAGCTTTTCACCGATGAGGGGTACAATATAACAACAGCTGAAACCGGTAAAGAAGCACTGGAAAAGCTTTATGCCCGTTCATTTGATTTGCTTATGCTGGATTATAAATTACCCCTTGTCGATGGTGCGGACGTGTTAAAGCAGATGGAGCGCGACGAGTTCAATGTTCCGGCCATTGTTATGAGTGGACTGGCGGAGGATATCAAAAAGGAGATAAAACAATTCAGTATCGTCCGGAAGGTATTTGCTAAACCGTTCAATATTCAGGAAGTCAGCCGCTTTGTCAAAAGTATTTTGGATTGAAGCTCTCATAATGGAACAGGTTAACAGTGCAGCAGGCGTGATGCGCTTATGCTGTATTTTTAAAATGGCCCCAGGGCAGCTTCATTCCTGGCTTGCGACTTTACGTTCTAGTTGGTATTCTTATACTGTGGTTAATTTAAAGTTAATGGGGAAAATCGGATTGCTCAAGCTGTAACTCCCATAATGCTGATACCGGTCCATGGACTGCATGAAAAACGGTATCCTGAGAATGGCGCGTGCTTGGTCATCCGGATAATTTTCCTGTACGAATCATAAATTCATGAAAGCGAGGGGTTGGCAAATGAAATTTTTCCTGGATTCTGCAAGCATTGATGATATTCGCTCGGCAAACGAACTTGGCATCCTGGCCGGTGTCACCACAAACCCGAGTCTTGTTTCAAAAGAAGGCGTTTCGTTTTTTGACAGGTTAAAGGAAATTACGGATGAGGTATCCGGATCGGTCAGTGCCGAAGTTATAGCTGAAGACGCAGAAGGTATGGTGAAAGAGGGGAAGGAACTCGCGGCCATTGCACCGAATATTACGGTGAAAGTTCCGATGACGCTGGAAGGTTTGAAAGCCGTAAAGATTTTCAGCGATTTGAACATTAAAACCAACGTGACATTGATTTTCAATGCAAACCAGGCACTGTTGGCAGCCCGTGCTGGTGCTTCCTACGTATCACCGTTCCTGGGACGGCTGGACGATATTGGTCAAGATGGCATGGACCTCATTGCTACGATTTCCGCCATATTTGATCGTCACGATATAAAGGCCGAGATCATTGCCGCGTCAATCAGACATCCATTGCATGTAACGGATGCAGCAATGAATGGCGCGCACATTGCAACACTCCCATATAAAGTGCTCGGACAACTGGTTAAACACCCACTGACAGATCAGGGAATCGAAAAATTCCTTGCCGATTGGAATAAACAAAAAAACTAAACGCATAAAACTGGAAAAAATGTGTAATATAAGAAGAAAAGCGAAGGCGACTGATCAGCGACGTACGGACTGGACTGAACCGCAGGAGATAAAGGAAACACGATGAGCGTGAGCGAATCGATGTTGACTTATCGTACGGAGGTGAGGGAAGTCGCGCTAGTCGCTGGGAGCCGGAGCTAGCCAAAGAAAAGCGCAGACGACTGTTTGACGACAAAACTGTTCAACGTCTGGAAGCGGGGTGCTGCATTTGCAAAAGGTTTTAATTGAAGGCGGTCATTTATTAAACGGCAAGGTACGGATCAACGGGGCAAAAAACAGCGCTGTTGCCTTGTTGCCTGCCGCACTTCTGGCCGATTCACATGTTACCATTGAGGGACTGCCGAACATATCAGATGTCTATACACTTGGCGGATTGCTGGAGGAAATTGGCGGAAACGTGAGCTGGGATGAGCAGACGGTACATATCGATCCGGAAAATATGGTATCCATGCCGCTGCCAAATGGAAAAGTCAAAAAGCTTAGAGCATCCTATTATTTTATGGGTGCGATGCTTGGCAAATTCAATCAGGCGGTCATTGGACTGCCGGGCGGATGCCACTTGGGGCCGCGTCCGATTGATCAGCATATTAAAGGGTTTGAAGCTCTGGGAGCAGAAGTAACCAATGAACAGGGCGCCATCTATATCCGGGCCAAACAGCTGCATGGCGCCAGAATTTACCTCGATGTTGTCAGTGTTGGTGCTACCATTAATATCATGCTTGCCGCCGTTAAAGCAAAAGGAAAGACGATCATCGAAAATGCTGCCAAAGAGCCGGAAATCATTGATGTTGCCACACTTTTGACAAACATGGGAGCTAAGATTAAAGGTGTCGGAACGGATGTCATTCGGATTGAAGGTGTCCCATCATTAAGTGGCTGCCAGCATACCATTATTCCGGACCGGATCGAAGCAGGAACCTATGCCATTGCTTCCGCAGCGCAAGGCAACGAAGTCATTATTGACAATGTGATTCCGCAGCATTTGGAGTCTGTCCTGGCCAAACTGGAGGAAATGGGTGTTAAGATTGAACAGGGCGATGAACAATTATATATCGCACCGAAGCAGCCGCTTAAAAGTGTCGATGTGAAAACACTGGTTTACCCGGGGTTCCCGACTGATCTTCAGCAGCCTTTTACAACATTATTGACAAAAGCCGTGAATACAGGCGTTGTAACGGATACGATCTATTCAGCCCGTTTGAAACATATTGACGAATTACGGCGGATGAATGCTATGATTAAGGTTGAAGGCGGTTCAGTGATTGTCAACGGCCCCGTCCAGCTGGAAGGCGCACGTGTGAAGGCCAGTGATTTGCGCGCCGGAGCATCACTCATTATTGCCGGCTTGATGGCAAATGGGATTACTGAAATAACAGGTGTGGAACATATTGACCGCGGGTACGAAAAAATCACCGAAAAATTAAACAGTCTCGGCGCCAATGTGTGGCGGGAAGAAATGAACCAGCACGAAATCGAGCAATTTCAGAATTCGTAACAAAAACGGATGACAATAGCTTAGTTAAAGAGAAATGAGATAAAGAGAGAAGAACCCCCTTTATATGTAAATCCTTTTGGGATGAGGATATTTTTTAAAAAAGGAGAGGGGAACATGGAAAGAAGCTTAACGATGGAAATTGTCCGCGTCACAGAGGCTGCAGCGCAATCATCTGCACGCTGGATGGGCCGTGGCAAAAAGAATGAAGCAGATGACGCCGCGACCTCAGCGATGCGCGCTGTTTTTGATACAATTCCGATGCAGGGAACTGTTGTCATCGGTGAAGGTGAAATAGACGAAGCACCCATGCTCTATATTGGTGAAGAGCTTGGCACAGGTGCCGGCCCGCAAGTGGATGTCGCTGTTGACCCACTGGAAGGCACCAATATCGTTGCACAAGGCACGTGGAATGCGCTGGCCGTAATTGCCATAGCTGATGGTGGAGCATTGCTGCATGCGCCGGATATGTACATGAAAAAAATTGCAGTAGGGCCTGAGGCAGTGGGGAAGGTCGATATTAACGCCTCGACACTGGATAATTTAAAAGCCGTCGCAGAAGCCAAAAATAAAGCGGTTGAGGATCTCGTGGTGATTGTGCTGGATCGCCCGCGTCATGCAGCATTAATTGAGGAAGTCCGCGCTACCGGGGCTCGGATCAAGTTAATCCCGGATGGCGATGTGGCCGCAGCCATTAATACGGCTTTCGATGATACTGGTGTCGATATTTTACTGGGAATTGGCGGAGCGCCCGAGGGTGTCCTTAGCGCAGCAGCATTAAAATGTCTTGGCGGGGAAATCCAGGGGAAGCTTGTCCCGTCTAATGATAACGAAATTGAACGTTGTCATAAAATGGGCATAGCGGATCTGGAAAAAGTATACTATATGGAAGATTTTTGTGGCGGTGACGATGCGATTTTTGCCGCAACCGGCGTAACCGACGGCGAATTACTGCAAGGTGTCCAATTCAAAGGTGCAAAGGCAACCACACAGACAGTCGTCATGCGAGCCAAAAGTGGTACAGTCCGCTTTATTGACGGCGAACACAGCCTGCAGAAAAAGCCCAATCTCGTCATACAGCCGTAACGGATCTTCATCATAAATAATATATAGGAAGCCAAATGAACGTTTGGCTTCCTTCACTATTAGAGGTTATTCAAAAAGACTGTTGAAAATGACATGTCGGGATAGAATGTTCTGCTAAAACAGTAGTCGCCAGCTGCAATACGTGCCGCGACACGCGAGAAGCCCGTGCTCTGGGACTTGTGATGCTTCGAACTTTGACGCGATTGATGTGTGAGGACAGGTGTTGGCGATTGTCACCCGATAGCATAGCCTGCCGGTCTTTTTCATCCCTCTTTTTGAACATAGACTATTATCATACACATTCCATTCAGTAGATAAAAATATTCCGGAATAGTATTGAATAATGAACGATAAAAAGGTATGATAAAGATGTTTATGAATAGGAGAACTTGGTAATGATAATTATTAACTGGAAAAACTTCCATTCTAGCTTCCTGCAAACTCTTCCTATCGTTTCATACTAACCATTCATAGAAAGAGAAATAATTCACAGATTTCACAATGCAAAAACATACAACCTTTAAAAATGAATAGGTGTGGTGATTTAATGGCATCATTAACAATTTCCCAGCTTGAGACATTAACGTTAAAAGATATTTATGCTCAGGCCCGGGAATACAAAGTATCGTATTATTCGAAACTAACAAAAAAAGAACTCATATTTGCTATTTTGAAAGCACAAGCGGAAAAAGACGGCTACTTATTTATGGATGGGATTCTGGAAATTATCCCGTCGGAAGGATTTGGCTTTCTTCGTCCAATTAATTATTCCCCGAGTGCAGAAGATATCTATATTTCCGCATCACAAATCCGCCGCTTTGATTTAAGAAATGGTGACAAAGTATCCGGTAAAGTGCGGCCGCCGAAAGAAAACGAACGTTATTACGGCTTGCTGCATGTGGATGCGGTAAACGGGGAAGACCCGGAAACGTCAAAAGAACGGGTTCACTTCCCGGCACTCACTGCTCTGCACCCTGATCGGTTCATGAAACTTGAGCGTGACACCAAAAATTTGTCCACGCGCATTATTGATTTGATGACACCGGTCGGCTTTGGCCAGCGCGGATTAATCGTTGCACCGCCAAAAGCCGGGAAAACGGTTCTCCTGAAGGAAATTGCCAATAGCATTTCAGCGAATCATCCGGAGTCCAAACTAATTATTTTATTGGTGGACGAGCGCCCGGAAGAAGTAACTGACATCGAGCGTTCGGTCCATGAAGATGTGGATGTCGTCAGCTCCACATTTGATGAAGTGCCGGAAAACCATATTAAAGTATCAGAGCTTGTACTGGAACGTGCGATGCGTCTTGTTGAACACAAACGTGACGTCATCGTCCTGATGGATAGCATCACCAGACTGACACGTGCCTATAACCTGGTCATACCGCCAAGCGGCCGGACCCTTTCCGGCGGGATCGATCCTGCTGCGTTCCACCGTCCGAAGCGCTTCTTTGGGGCAGCCAGGAATATTGAAGAAGGCGGCAGCTTTACCATATTGGCGACATCGCTGGTTGATACAGGTTCACGGATGGACGATGTGATTTATGAAGAATTCAAAGGGACAGGCAATATGGAACTGCACCTTGACCGAAGCCTTGCCGAACGACGGATTTTCCCTTCAATAGACATATTGAAATCCGGCACACGCAAGGAGGAATTGCTTGTTTCTAAAAGCCATCTTGATAAAATTTGGGCAATCCGCAAAACGATGCAGGACTCCCATAATTTTCTTGACCGCTTCCTGAAACGGCTCCGGTCAACGGAAAACAATGAAGAATTTTTCCAGCAGATGGACGATGAAATGAAGCGAAAAGGGACAAAGTAGTCATGACGGTGCATGGTAATGATTGGCTATTGCAATCATAACCGGACGCTGTTATAATCTTTCTGTGTGATTAAAGATAATCAAATGACGTTTGAGACCTGTAACGGCTCTTACACTAACTCTGAATGCATAAGGATTCAGGGCAAAAAGGAGTGGAAAGACATGAAACAAGACATTCATCCGGAATACAAAAAAGTTGTTTTCTTAGATACGAGCTCAGATTATAAATTCCTGAGTGGTTCAACACAGACATCTGAAGAAACAATTGAATGGGAAGATGGCAATACCTATCCGCTTATCCGTGTTGAAATCAGTTCAGCTTCACACCCATTCTACACCGGTAAACAAAAAGCTGATAAAGTCGGCGGACGCGTAGACCGCTTCAAGAAAAAATATAATATGAAATAAATTAAAAAGCGAAGCCGACCGGTTAGGGGCGTATGGACAGGACTGACCTGTATGAGATAAAGGAAACATGATGAGCGTAAGTGAATCGATGTTGACTTATTGTAAGGAAGGGAAGGAAGTCCATTAGCACCTGGGAGGCTGGACTGGATTTAGCTGAGGGGACAATACCTCATTCATATGGAAAACAGGCAATTCATTTACACGTTGCCTGTTTTTTCACTTTAATACGTGATATGTTTCCACTTTTGACCAAAATAATGTTTAATGAAAACATACATAATAGAGATACAACCTTGAAGGGAGTTTCCGCTGATGTACGTGATGAACCAGAGCGGATGGCTTGAAGTAATCTGCGGCAGCATGTTTTCTGGAAAGTCCGAGGAACTGATACGACGTGTTCGACGGGCGACTTACGGCAATCTGTCGGTTCGTGTGTTTAAACCGATTATTGATGACAGGTATTCCGATGAATCCGTTGTTTCCCATAACGGGACTTCGATCATCGCGCGTTCTGTCAAAAATTCGGATAAAATATTGGAACATCTCCAGCATCATCATATCGATGTGGTCGGGATTGATGAAGTTCAATTTTTTGATGACAACATCGTTTCAGTTGCGAATGAGCTTGCAAATAAAGGAATTCGTGTTATCGCTGCGGGTCTTGATACGGACTTTCGCGGAGAACCGTTCGGGCCAATGCCAAGAATGATGGCTCAAAGCGAATCGATCTCGAAACTGAATGCGATCTGTCCGATCTGCGGCTCGCCAGCCAATCGGACCCAGCGTTTGATTGATGGCAAGCCTGCCTCCTTCAATGATCCGGTTATCCTGGTCGGGGCTTCGGAGTCGTATGAGCCCAGATGCCGCCATCATCATGAAGTACCGGGTAAACCCGGTCATAAAAGCAAACAAGCTATAACTGAATTCTCAGAATGAAAAGAGTGTTGCGGCGCTCTTTTTTTATTTTCAAAGAGGAGTGTGTGATTCAATCGTGGTAACACGCATTGGCATAATTCAAAAATCGGCAGCGCGGGCAGGCAAGAAAAGCGACCAAAAACTAGAGCGACTTTTGATGCCAAGGCGATATCGCGAAAAAAGTTGACACAATGCTCACGACCGAACTTTGACCTCCCCCACCGAGTATATTATAATTACACTGTTAATCGAAATGAGGTGACCGTTGTGTTAGAGCGTTTAGAGTCTCTGGAAGACCGATATGATAAATTGAACGAGTTGCTAAGTGATCCTGAAGTTATAAGTGATACGAAAAAACTGCGCGAGTACTCCAAGGAGCAGTCTGACCTTGAGCAGGTTGTGCAGGCCTACCGAACGTATAAAGATATCGAACAACAACTGAAAGATGCGAAAGAAATGCTGGAAGATGAATCAGATGATGATATGCAGGAAATGGCCAAAGCTGAAATGGAGGAGCTTTCCGAAAAAGAGCATGAGCTTGAAGAGAATTTAAGAATACTACTCCTGCCGAAAGATCCGAATGACGATAAAAACGTCTTTATGGAAATCCGCGGTGCAGCGGGCGGCGATGAAGCGGCTTTATTTGCTGGTGACCTTTACCGCATGTACAGCAAATATGCTGAGTCACAGGGCTGGAAAATTGATGTCATCGAAGCGACGTCAACCGGTGTCGGCGGGTATAAGGAAATTATTTTCATGGTCAATGGCACAGGGGCTTACTCCAAACTGAAGTATGAAAACGGCGCACACCGCGTGCAGCGTGTCCCCGAGACGGAATCCGGCGGCCGTATTCATACATCGACTGCAACGGTAGCCGTTTTGCCTGAGGCGGAAGAAGTGGAAGTTGATGTGAACGAAAAAGACATTCGTGTGGATACATTTGCCTCCAGCGGCCCCGGGGGTCAGAGTGTGAACACGACCATGTCCGCGGTGCGGCTGACCCACGAGCCGACCGGGATTGTTGTTTCCTGTCAGGATGAAAAGTCACAGATCAAAAATAAGGAAAAAGCGATGAAAGTGCTCCGTGCACGTATTTACGATAAATTCCAGCAGGAGGCTCAGGCTGAAATTGATGAGAACCGCAAATCTGCAGTCGGAACCGGGGATCGCTCTGAGCGCATCCGCACGTATAATTTTCCCCAGACCCGTGTGACCGATCATCGGATTGGCCTGACACTGCAAAAGCTTGACCAGGTCATGGAAGGAAAATTGGATGAGTTCATTGATGCCCTATTGCTGGAAGAACAAACGAAGAAACTCGAGGAAATTGGTGAATAGTCAATGGAAAATGAACCGAAACAACACGAAGTCCTGCGTCGGGCTTCGCTTTTTTTGGAAAAAAATAATCGCGAGGCCAAAGTGGCGGAATTACTTCTGCAGCATTATTTAGACGTGTCACGGTCAACGTTTTTCATGATGATGCGCGACCCTGTCCCCGAAACGGTGTTAACGCCGTTTCATCAGGCAATCAAGCAGCATGCGGAAACCGGCGTTCCGGTTGAACATTTAACAGGTCACGCTTACTTTTACGGCAGGGAATTTCACGTCAATGCGCATACCCTGATACCACGCCCGGAAACAGAGGAACTTATTCAACATATTTACCAGACAGTCCCCAAAGAGCCGCAGACCATTGTGGATATTGGAACTGGGAGCGGCATTATCGCTGTAACACTTGCGCTTCTGTTTCCGAGTGCGACCGTTTATGCAACCGATATTTCACAGGAAGCACTTGATGTCGCCCGTCAAAATGCAGAGCAACTGGGTGCAAAGGTTATTTTCCTGCAGGGAGATTACCTGGAGCCGCTGATTGAACAGCGTATTCAAGCGGATATGGTGGTTTCCAATCCGCCGTATATCGCACCTGATGAGAAGTTATGGCTGGCTGATACGGTCAAAAACTTCGATCCGGAACGCGCGCTGTTTGCAGGCGACCATGGACTGGGTGCATACAAACAGATCATTTCCCGGCTGCCAAATGTGATCAAACAGGAGGGGTCGGTTGTTTTCGAAATTGGGCATCAGCAGGGAGAGGCGGTCAAATCACTGCTGCAAAACGTATTTCCGAAAAGTGACGTGGCCATCATCCCGGATATCAATGGAAAAGACCGCATCGTCAGTGGGGTATTGAAACAGGCGCCGACTCCGGAAAAGTGAGCTTAACCCGGTGACCCGAAAAATTAATAGATTCATAGTATGAAAAGGATCCCCCTCGTCCATACTGATTGATAAATCAGGTTGGAGAGGGGTTTTATTCGATGCAGCGGCTTATGATTTCTGCAATTATATTGATGATGATTATACTAGCAATGCCGATTCAAATTATGAGTGAAGAGGCTGAATCAAGCAGCTCCCAGTCCGATATACAGGTGATTCCGGATGAAGCAATCCGTCTGCGCATTCTGGCTAACAGTGATCAACCGGATGATCAGGATTTAAAACGCAAGGTCCGTGATGAGGTGAATGCTGTCATCACTGATTGGGTCGAGGATTTAACCGATATCGACGAAGCCCGAAAATTAATAGAAGCCAACATTCCGAAAATCCGCGCTGTTGCGGAAGATGTTTTGGAAGAGGAAAGTGAGCAGCAGTCCCTTGAAGTTGAATATGGAAAAAACATTACGTTTCCCGCCAAATTATACGGTTCCTACCTGTATCCCCCAGGTGAATATGAAGCGGTACTCATCACCCTTGGAGAAGGCCAGGGGGCCAACTGGTGGTGTGTGCTCTTCCCGCCGCTTTGCTTTCTTGATTTTTCGAACGGAACCAGTGTTGCAGAAGCGGAAGAGGATAAAGCAGATGAGGAAACGCAGGAAGATGAAAATGAGGAAGAAACGGAAGAGGCCGAGGTCAAATTTTTTCTCTTTGAATGGTTTAGTTAGGTCATAGACTTTATAGTTTCTGCATAACGTACTAGAAAGGTTGTTCAGAAATTTGAACCCTAACCCGAAAACATAGAGGTGAGAAAAAATGGAGCTGATCGCAGCGAATCATGTGACAGAAGAGAAGCTGGAGCGTTTTTTGGAAAGCAACAAAGATGTCAAACGGAATATATTGCTGGAAAAAGGTTATGTTGTTGAATTAAATGCAACAATTGAGGGCTGTTTTGTCATTGATACCGTTGATCAGGATCATTACTGGCTGAAACAGCTTTACGTGACCAAGAATGCCGCGTCATCATTGCCCGTTTTATTGGAATCCATACTGACGTTGGCCAAAGAAAAACAGGCGAAGCAATTATTTGTCCACAGTCACCAGCCAATGGTTGATGTGCTGCTTGAAGCACTGCAGTTTTACCCACAAAAAGAAAATACATTTGTGACCAATTATCCGAATAATAAAGGTAATTGGTGGACGTATAACGTTTCTTAAACACTTATCAACAGTTATGCACACCATGTTGTGGGTAACTTGTTTAAAACAGCTGGATAACAGCACGAATTATACACATACTTGTGGAAAAGCTGTGTAAAAATAGTTATCAAAAAGTTCACGCTTTTGCTGTCATGGCAGGATGTTCCCGAAATTCGGCCTTTCTTAAAAGGAATAGAACAAATGTTTCGGTTTCGGAGCATTGATATCACCTTTCACCTTGTGGATGGCCTGTGGAAAAGGTTCCATCAGGCTTATTTTTTTGCGTATAAATCGCTGTTCGATTAAACTTCATGCAGTGGGATGCTTTTTTCTGTTGATATAAATAACAAAGCTAAGAGCACGAACGATGTCTCCCGGGACCTGCGTTCTGCAGAACCGGACTTATTCGGCCATTTACGAACAGTTATCTCCCGTTTATGATCCGGGGATTACGGTCCATTAGATAAGGGATATACGATAGAAAAGAGGGATAACTGCAATGCAGACGAAACGATGGAACATACAAAGGGAACAGCCTGATCATCAGGCAATTCAGGAAGCGGCGGAATTGCTGCAGAATGGCCATACGGTGGCATTTCCGACTGAAACGGTTTACGGACTGGGAGCGGATGCAACCGACGCGAGGGCTGTTTCGGGCATTTTTAAAGCAAAGGGGAGGCCGGAAGATAATCCGCTGATCGCCCATGTTGCCACGAAAGAACAGCTGCGTGGTTTGGTCAGCACGCTGCCGGCTGTCGCTGAAAAGCTGCTGGAATTATTTACGCCTGGGCCATTAACCATTGTTTTGCCAAGCAATGGTGTGTGCGCTGATAATGTAACAGCCCGGTTATCCACAATTGGCGTGCGGATTCCGGAACATCCGGTGGCTCGGAAACTATTGAAAACGTGTGGTCTCCCGATTGCCGCCCCAAGCGCGAACATTTCCGGTAAACCAAGCCCGACAACTGCAGATCATGTATGGGCGGATTTGCAGGGAAAAATCGCCGGTCTTGTTGATGGCGGCCCGACAGGCGTTGGTGTGGAGTCAACTGTCATCGATTGTACACAGGATATACCGGTCGTTCTCAGACCCGGCGGCATCACGAAGGAGCAGCTCCAAGCGGCAGTCGGATCTGTGATGGTTGACCCGGCACTGGCAAATACGGCTGATCGCCCAAAGGCACCCGGTATGAAATACACTCATTATGCACCTGAAGTTCCTATGTGGCTAGTGGAAGGAGCTCTTGAGAAAATCCAAGGTGTTATCGATAAAGAGCGAGACAATCGGAAGCGTGTCGGGGTCATGGCCAGTACGGAAACGGCTGATAAACTTCAGGCCGACCAGATCATCCCACTTGGTTCAGATCTGCGTGAAATTGCAGCGAGCCTGTACGATGCCTTACGTATTTTTAAAAATGGGGATGTCGATCTGATTGTGTGCGAGACTTTTCCACAGATAGACATTGGGCAGGCCATTATGAACCGACTGAAAAAAGCAGCGACAGCTTATGTGGATAATTGATGTATTGAATTTGTAGTTGTGGATAACCTGATTCCCCTCCATATCTCTGCTGAAAGACTTGCATATTCACCCCTGGACAAACATATAGTCTAATAGCATGTCCGAGGGGGATTGTGGATGTCGGTTTATCAGATCGGGGAAATTGTATCACTTGTATTTATGGCAATAGCATTAGGGATGGATGCATTTTCCGTCAGTCTTGGTATGGGGATGCAGCGCCTCAGGCTGAAGCGGATTGCCATTGTGGGCGCCGTAATCGGATTATTCCATATGATTATGCCGTTTATTGGTATTTTGCTGGGACAAGCAATCTCTGAACAAATCGGGCAATATGCATTACTTACAGGGGGGCTTTTGCTCGTAGGGATTGGGGCACAGATGGTTTTTTCCGCGTTTAATCATGAGGCGAAACGTTTGGCCGAGCCGGTCGGATTCGGGTTGATCTTTTTCGCGCTGAGTGTTAGCCTTGACAGCTTTTCAGTCGGCCTCAGTCTTGGGCTGTCGCAGGTGAAGACGGTTATCGCCCTCTTGTTATTTGGGGCAGCCAGTATGATGTTGACTTGGGCAGGGATGATTTTAGGACGGAAAATGCGCGGGTTACTCGGCGTTTATAGTGAAATATTGGGCGGCAGCATCCTTTGCGGGTTTGGATTAAATATATTGTTCGGATGATGAAAAACTGGGAGACTCTCTGCCGGCGGTGGAGGGTCTTTTAATTGTGAAATGGACCGACTTACCAAAGGAGAAGGCATCTCAGCTGTTTTCTGCAACTTATATTCTGATTTTTTCTGACAACCATACCATTCTATGATATTATTTGAGTTAGGGTAAATATATCCCCCCCACGGAATGCGGAGGGTCACCAATGAAGATATTGTTTGTTTGTACGGGAAATACGTGTAGAAGCCCGATGGCAGAAGCATTATTAAAACATAAAGTACCTGGGGCTGAAGTGCAGTCGGCGGGGATTTTTGCTGTGAACAATCAGCGTCCGAACGATCATGCGGTGGACGCCTTGCAACAAGATGGCGTCGTGCTTGATTCCACATCTCAGCCGGTAACGGGCAAACTGCTGCAGTGGGCGGACCTGGTGCTGACGATGACAACGCAACACAAACAGTCACTGATTCTCGAATATCCCGATTTTCAGGAAAAGTATTATACGTTAAAGGAATATGTTTCGAATAACGACAAGAAAATTTGGAACGATTTGAAAAAGCAGTATGCCGATTATGAGGAAAAGCGGTCCCGGTTTATTCACCACAATCAGGGCAAAATGGGGTCTCATGAACTCGAAAAGCAACTTCATGACTATTTGCAGGATGACTGGGAAAAAATTCAAAAACTTGAATCCAGTCTGATTAATTATGATATCTCGGATCCATTTGGCGGGGATATGGAAATATATTGGAAAACATTAAAAGAATTGAAACAGCATATTAACGAATTGGCTAAAGAGCTGAATGGCACGTGATGGTTTATCAAATGAGTGATGTTTTTGATCAGGAGGTGGCGCATGATGAAAGTGATGATAACAGGGGATCACGCAGGCAATGGCATTCGAAACGAGGTAAAAAAACTGCTTGACGAACTGGCTATTGAATACGAGGATACGGGTTGTTCCCGGAAACGGAGATATATCCGCTGGCGTTGGCATGTCTCATGAACTCGAAAAGCAACTTCATGACTATTTGCAGGATGACTGGGAAAAAATTCAAAAACTTGAATCCAGTCTGATTAATTATGATATCTCGGATCCATTTGGCGGGGATATGGAAATATAT
>NZ_SRHY01000069.1 GCF_004565465.1 Lentibacillus salicampi | reverse complement strand
CCCAAATGATCCTAAGACCATTATCTAGGAATATCTCAGAGCGTCCAAGTTATAAACATTCTGAATGCAGGTTTTTTTGTGAATTTATAGGCTAAATGAAAGAGCCTAAATATAGTATACGAGGAGTCCGTGTGGTGAGAAATAAAAATAGAATGATTCAAACGCCGGACCTGCCGGAACAATTGGATTCCATAAACTTCACGCATCTGACAGATCAGTCCTATTACGAAATGGGCGCCATCGATTCGCCAATTGGGACGGTACATGCCGAACATGTTCGGTTTGACCAGATCCATTTCCGGAATGTCACCTTTAGTGAAACAGAGTTGCCTTATTCCCAATGGCTTGATGTTTTGTTCGACAACTGTGATTTTTCTGGCGCAAAACTCAATGGGGCGAGGTTTAACCGCGTTGAATTTCGCAACTGCAAACTGACCGGTACCGATTTTGACCAGGCTGTTATGCAGGATGCGACATGGACGAACTGCCAGGCCCCATATGTTCTCTGTAACCTGACCGCATTTCGGGATGTGCAATTTGACAATTGTTTATTAAAAGGCGCCAACTTTATCGATGCGTCACAGGATAACCTACAGCTTGGCACATCAGACATTCAGGACGTGCAGTTCACTGGTACATCACTCAACAATATCGACCTCAGCCAATGCCGGTTCACACATATACACGCGGGTGAGCAGGAGCTGCGCGGTGCAGTGATCGCACCTGAACAGGCGGCCGGGTTTATTGGGTTATTTGGGGTGAAGGTGAAGGACGATTAGAAACGCTTTACATACCCGGGTTGATAACAGATGCGGGTTACCAAAGTCTTAAAATGACCACAACTTATCATATAAATTGATGGTCATTCGAGAATTCCGGATCTGAACTAAACTAAGCCAATGATGTTAAGCGCTTTGTCTGATCATCGTGTTAATTTTTTCGGATATGTTTTCAAAAGTTGTATCCAGTGACACAGCCAATTCCCTGAACATAATGCCTTGTATATAAGCCAGAAGTTTCCGGTCCTGATCATACACTCTGCTTTTATCCTGGTCTACCTCAAGCTCTTTCCGCATTAACGTATTGGCCACCATGGAAATCTCCTGACGGTCACCTGTATTGACAAGATTGTTATATTTTTTGTTGCGCTGTCTTGCATTGTCTATCCATTGAATACCCGGATTTTGAAAAGATTGTATGACCCTTTCCGCTTCGTCCTTTTCCATAATCGTCTGCATCATGGACGGATCACCATCGACAGGTGCATTTATCGTTAATTCCGGCTCCTCAATCGGATGCATGACATAATACGTCCGCGCTACCTTGCCGTAGCTTTTCTCACATATGTCATCAATACGGCATAAACCATGCGTGGAATAAATCATCAAATCGCCAACATTAAACATTCGGTCGCCTCCAACCATAAAATTGTCAACCTAGTTTACATTATAAGTATACGCCACTTTTTCAGGAATGTCAATTAAGTTGACAATGCAGAGTATGTTTTGTATAGTAAACACCGAAAAAACCGATTGGGGCGATCATGTTGGACGATAAATTAAAAGACCTTGATTTAATTGATGTACTGAGCGAGCGTCATCTGCAGCTGCGAAAAGTCATCGAACAATTATGGAATACCAACAGTGATATGAATCTATCAAATTCTGAATGGTTCATGATGGCACGAATCTATCAAAAGCAACCGACCATTGCATATGTTTCGCGAAATGTGGACATCTCCAGGCAGGCGACGCATAAATTGATCAAAAAACTTGAAGAAAAGGGATTAGTGGAAGTCAGCAATGTCAGGGATAACAAAAAGGATAAATACATCCGGTTAACCGATTTAGGTGAAGCGTGTTATGAAAAGAACGAAGCATTGAAGGCGGACCAGGAAAGAAAAATCGCTGACAACATCGGCCATGAACAATTTCAGCTTCTTAACGATATTCTAAAAGCTGATTGGGGTATGTGAATAACCATTGCAACCGTTTAACGGTGAATAGAATTGAGACGATGACTGCCGGTACAACCATTATTCACCAATACGGCTCCTCTCCATTTGATAATTTTAATATAAATGGATAGAACCCAAGGATGATCAGAACTAACATGACAGCCATGGTCAGTACCATACCCACTGAAAAATCCAACCAGGCGTTAACCGGGAGCAACATCACCGGAAGCAGCCCAAATATACCGCTCCTTATTCTTGACGATGTCGACTCATATTGCTTTTGGCCACAGTGCGGACAACGCAATTTGAAAATTGTTTTAATCGTCTGTTTCCAAGTCCATTTGTTACCACAGTTTTGACAAATTGGCATGTAAACCCCCCGCTTGCTGATACCTTTCCTTCTCCCCCGATCCCCTCAGCTAATGATACTCCTTCAGCAAATTGGAAACCGCTATAAAACATAATCCGGCAGCAGTGACAATGTACGCTACCAGTTCATTGCCAACCAGTTGATTAAATCCCATCAACCCGTTGAGAAAGAAATATCCGATAGAAAATATGATTAAACCAGACCAAAATAAAATTTTTCGAGACACTGGACTCATTCCTTATGAATTTTTCCCTGCTACTAGTTTCGACAAAAACGTGATAATTCCTTTAAAAAGGTGCAATTCTGTGAAAAAGAATTGCACCTACTTGAACGCTGTTTTTTCATTTGAAGGTTACGCTTCGTCCAGAGATTCCGGAGTGGCCTCTTCCTCTGTTGAAGCGTCATCTTCATCAGATCCTTTGGCGGCTGAGGCTTCCTGATAATATTTTTCCTTTTGTGCGCCAAAGTGATCAGCGTTCCCACGGGATACATAGCTTTCAAGCATCGCCTTCAGATCCATGCCGGTCGTTTCCTTCAGCGATTCTTGAATGCCAAGCATCGTTGACGTGACATTGTTGGCGACTTTTGATGAACCGCCCTGCGAATCACTGCCGCCCATATCAATTACTTTCATATCCTTAATTTGAGAAATTGGTGCGGAAACTTTTTCGGCATACTCAGGCAATACGTTGATCAGCATTTCCATCATCGCTGCTTCCCCGTATTGTTCCATTGCTTTGGCCATGCGTTCTTTGGACTCGGCTTCGGCAATACCGCGCTGGCGAATGACTTCAGCTTCGGATTCCCCTTTGATACGTTCTTTTTCCGCATCGGCCTCAGCCGCTTTCGTTGTTTTATAAGCCTCTGCATCAGCGATTGAGCGGCGGCGTTTATTTTCTTCTTCTTCCAGTTCAACTGCACGCTGCTTCTCGATGTATTGAACCTTCAATTCCTCATCCTTCACCTGCTGGGCGAGTCGCTGCCGCTCCAGTTCACCAGCTTGTTCAGCGTTCGCCCTGGCGCGATTGGTTTCTTTTTCAAATTCAGCTTCCTTAATATTCTTTTCATTTTTGGACTGGGCAATCGCTGTCAGGCGGCGGTTTTCTTCATCCTGTGCTTCCTGATCATTCTGCGCCTGGTAAATACGGGTTTCCTTCTTCGCATCGGACTCGGCCTGGTTCGCCACCTTCTGCACTTCCGCAATATGCGGACGTCCCAGTGCATCGATATAGCCATTTTCAACATCGACATCCTCCACGTCATTTAAGGCAAACGAGGTGATTTCAAAGCCCATGCCTTTCAGGTCTGCCTCCGCAATCTTTTTCACCTGTGTATTGACCTCTTTAAAATCGTTATAAATCTTTTCAATGGACAGCGATGCAATGATTGCACGCAAATGGCCGTTTAATACATCTCTTAATTCATCTTCCCGCTCCTTCTGCTTTTTCCCAAGAAATTTCTCAGCAAAATTAGCCATAATTGCCAGCTCGCTGCCGATACTGATGACAGCCGTACTGACAACGCGTACCGGGATCCCTTCCTTGGTATAAGCTTTCTCAGAATCAACCTGCAGCTGAAAGGAGGTCAAATCAATCGGTGTGGCAGTCTGGAACATCCGCAGGCGATACCCGCCGCCACGGATGATTTTGACTGAACGGCCATTTTCATCCTGGAAGACATTCCGCTCTTTTTCCGGATCACCCAGCTTCGGTCCGGTGACAACAAGTGCTTCATTCGAACTCGCGGTTTTATAGCGGAGCCTGAAGATAATAAACCCAATGATCCCCCCAATAATCACGACAACGCCAACAATGGCAAGGATCATTAAAACTAATGCATCTTGAAACAACATCAATCCGCTCCCTTATAAGTTATGAATCCAGTCCAGCAATCTATGTAAATGGACCTATATCTGTAATACGATAACAAACCATCAAACGTTTCACTATTCATATATTTTCAACCTAAAAATTCCCCACTTTCATCTTATTCCAGTAAGATGGGATATAGAAGAAAAAATAGCTGTTAATCCTTTGAATTACGCTGATAATCTTATGAAAATCCATGAAAAAGCTGCCGGCCCGAACGCCAGCAGCTCCCGTTCATATCAATCGTTGGATCTCCCCTGTACACCCGGCCGTGACAGATCGCGTTTATTGACCCAGACGCGTTCCGGATTGGCATTTTCCGGGAATTTGTCGCCTGCTTTCATGTCAACCTGCTTTGGATCCTCCACATTGCTTCCTGTCTCGCCTTTCTCAATGTAAGCGCCATTATTCGGCGCTTTTTGGCCCCCGCGGAACCTGGACTGCTCGCCCATGATCATCACTCCTTCTGCTTAGTTACCCTTATTGTGGTTGATATGCCGCACAATATAACCTTGGAAGCAGAAAAAGCTGTTTTTTTGCGGGAGAAATGCATCCTGGCCACTTTCAACTGTCATTTCTCATTTGACCGGTATCCAGATCTCAGAATATAAATCCGGGCTCGACGGATCTTCGTCGGTATAAACCTCCAGCTCCGGAGTTCCGGCATGTTTATAGCCGCTTGATGGAAACCATTCCGAGAAAATGTGTTTCCATACCGTTTGCATAGCATCCGGCATCGGACCGTGAACTTCAAAGACTGCCCATTTGGATGCGGGAATTGTTAATGTTGATAATCCATCAGGCTCATCGCCGTCATGAGCGGTGGCTATCCAATAATCAATTGCTTCGGAACTTTTATCAATGCAGACGCCCAACACGCCCGTAATCGGTCCATTATTCAAACTGAAAAGCAACTCATCGGTCCCATCACCATTCACCGCATCCCACATTTTTGGAATCTCCGCAAGATTCTTCTCATTCACCAATGAAAACGTCCGCTTGATCCCTGCAATTTGAAATCGTTCCCGTTCAACAACTCTATATTGCATCGGTTCTACTCCCTTCAAATTCACCTGTATCACCAGGCGATTATACGATGTCAGCTTTCCCGAATGCCTTCGCGCTTCACTTGGCGACATACCATGCTGCCTGCGAAAAGCCTTCGAAAAAGCCTCAGGTGTGTCATAGCCATACTTAAGGGCTAAATCAATGATTCTGGCATTTGATCGCGACAACTCATCAGCAGCCAGTGTCAATCGCCGGCGCCTGAGATATTCACCCACCGACATATCCGTCAATACCGCAAACAGGCGCTGGAAATGAAACACCGACACATTCGCCTGTTCAGCAATACGCCCGATTGATATATCATCCAGCAAATGTACTTCCATGTAATCAATCGCCTTCTGCAACGATTCAACCCACATCATATCGCTCACCCCTTGAGATCATATTAGCAAGGATTCGGGAAGTCATCCTGTCATGCTGTGCTTTGTTGGGACTAGTTAGTGGAGTGAAAATGTCAAGTGTCCAATAGAGGCCAGCATATTATTGTATTTCATTTGGTTAACGCCTTCCAATTGGATTACCACTTTTTTCACTATACAAAGATTTGTTCTAAAATCCTCCCTCAGCCAAACACGGTGACAAATAAGTTATACATCGAATGAATGATAATGACCGACCATAGGGATCCCGACTTTTTATATACATAACCAAATAGAACACCAACAACAAAAACATTGACGGTTGTACCGATCACATAAGGGAATTGAAACAGGCCTTCGTATATCCAAATCGGAAAATGAATCGACACGAACAGCAGGGAAGTGATGATGTTCGCCTTCCAAAAGTTAAACATCTCCATACATTTGTTTAAAATAAACCCTCTGAAAACAATTTCTTCTGTAATGCCAACGATAATAATCGTATTAAGCCATTCATCAAATCCCAAATCCAGATTGATACCGTTTCCCAATATGAGCACATTGGCCATCAAAAAACAGACTGCCAGTGCCAGCGTGAACCAGCCCGCCCATTTCAAACCTTTAGAGACGTTCACGCTCAGTCCCAAATACGTTAGGGGATTTCTTTTTTCAACAGCTGTAACTAGCCATAAAACAGGCAGCACCCAGACAACGATTTTAATACCAGCTGAGGTAATAGCCGTCAACACCGGCGGCATCATGTTGATGTACTGAACCAGCCATAACTCCCTAAGGCACCAAAGTAAAAAGAATATCATGAAATACAGCCAGATATAATGTCGTTTAGTTATCCCAAAAACCTCCTTCGCCTCCTCAGATATCTCAGCGAATTGATGTCTTTACGCCCATTTTTCCACTATCTTATGGCCGATGGGTAATGTATCACTAGCCACAATGCCCACCTCCCTTCATGAAGACAGTGACGCTTTAAATACATAACTCACTTTGTCATAACCCATTTTCTTTTCATAAAAACGATGTGCATCCATCCGTTTCAACCCGGATGACAGGGCAACCGCTTCGTAGCCATTATCCTTCCCCCACTCATGAACAAACGACAGCAAATGTTCTCCATATCCATGAGACCGCTTGTCCTCACGTGTAACTAAATCACAAACCCATACAAATCTCCCGTAATAAAGCGTGACCATCGGTTTAAATCCTGTCACCGCAACGATCTCACCTTGATCAAATAATGCAAACAGATGGTACATATCTATTGCTTTAGCTTCAGTTACCAGTTCAAGATAGGTCGTTTCATCAAGATGAGGACGCAGCTGCTTCATGACTGAAAATGCATGCAAAATATCATACTGTGTTTGAAGTTCTTTGACGGTTAATGTCATCGTGTCACGTCTCCTTTGCCGATAGTCTTAGGAAGCCACCCATTTCCTGCTTGGCCTGACGTGCTTCTATTATGACACAAAGTCACGTGTCATGATGGTGAATTTTAAAATAAACAACTGCAAATTTTAAAGACACAGTCAACGAGTGTTTATGGCAAAATAAAATTACATAATTCGGCAGCCTAAAAATACACAACTGCCAGGATAAAAAAGAGCCTTGCCAGTCATCCCAAAATCTAATAACCTCCTACATGTAAAGTCCAATAAACAT
>NZ_SRHY01000068.1 GCF_004565465.1 Lentibacillus salicampi | reverse complement strand
ACGGCAAGCAGGATGGTGACAACGACTATCGGAACAGCGGATTAACTGATTTGACGACTCAATAACCTTTCTCACCCCTACAATCGAAGCGAATCCGGAAAAAGTGGCATCTTTCGGTAAAAAATATAAGAAAATATTTTTCAAATTCATGCCCCCAAATGCTCGGCTTCTTGCGATTATAGTTATGAAGAGATAGCCTATTAAGTTTGTGCTTACTGCAGCATGGGGGAATAAGGATGGGAAAAGACATGATCACATTCGAGGAGATTTTCAAGCAGAACGAGCGGCGGATTCATTATCACATTCACCGGTTGAATATTCATGATCCGCACCAGGAATTTTTTCAGGAAGGGTTGGTCGCCATGTGGAATGCCTATGAGAATTATCAGCCGGACCAAGGGCCGATGGCGACATACTTCAATTACACGATCCGCAACCGCATGATCGATTTGATTCGGAAACAGAATAAAGAAGCTGAAAAAACGGCGCATTATGCACAGGAATACCGGACGCATATCGATGACGGTAAGGGAGAGCCAACACACATCCCGGTACGCTCCATTCCAGTAATTTCCGGAATAGGCGGACTCGGAGGCGGAAAAGGGTAGTCCACCTACTTTTATTTCCTTTTAATACTATTCGGAAAAATGTTTGAATTTATCATGAGTTGATTTATAATAGAAAAATAAGGTGTTGAAAAGTTGCATTTTTAAAATTCAGCAAAACTCAATTTTATAATTTTAGATGGTAATATTACTGATTCTAATGATGAAGCCGATTTTTTGTTATACTTACACAGTAAATTTGTACGCTGCAACTGCTAAACTAAAGTAGACAGATATTGCTAAATAAAAATGAACACTTTAGAAGGGGACCTCACATTGGACCACCTCCGCATAAAGCTGCTGCGGCTAGACATAGTGACTGACCGCAGCTATTTTTCGAATAAGGACACTCAATGACACCATTACGGGAACCCCTTTGTGAACTGGTGGATTAGATTAAAAGCTACTCACTAATGATTGATGACATGCACCAAGAGTCATTTAGTCCGTGATGAAATGGCCGAGTTAGGTAAAGGGGGGTGTATTGTAATTCAAACAAGCGTTTCCCGGTGGCTATTGTAGCTTTGACGGAATTTTATAAAGATCTTGGTAATCTCAATAAGATTGATTGGGACATCATGCAGCCCCCGGACCGGACTGCAGACCTATTTTAAATTCGCTTGTATACCTTGTGCCTCTCATGATGTTTCCTCCTTGAACAATAAGCAGTATAGTAAATAGCACTCTTATTATCCAAGTTCATTTAGGGGCTTATGAACAACAATCCCTGATATTCAGCTTACGTGTTGTTTACTGGCAAGTATCGAAAAAATTTTTGGGGAAAAAGCAAAGTTAAAAATTAGATTTTTATGAAACCTTATGTTGAGGTATATCGTAAATTAGGTATAAAATGTAAGGAGGTGAGAAAGTGGCAGTAAAACATAATCCAACTGGAGTTGTGCATAGTGGAGCAAAAGGTGGAACTACAGGTTGCGGTACTAATACAAAAGAGAACCTTGAGCACTGGGTAAACACTAACTCGAGAATCGATTGTGATAAAAATGGCTGTAAGAACTAAGCCAGATTATAAAGCAATTGTTCATGCTATTGGTAGTTTGCTGGTTTCTTGTGATTCAGTGTTCTGTATCCAACAGACAGAATATGGAAAGAGATAACAAGTATATAGCAAAATATGTATTTTAGGACATCTTAATTGGTGTTCTTTTTCTTTTATTACGCATTTGGAAGGGCATCTGTCACTTCCAGAGTTTTGTTAATTTATGTCTGATGGCTTGTCATAGAAGGAACTGTTGAGTTCAATATAATGTGCTTTGAAGGCTGGTTTCTCCCACGATTCAAGCCCTCCCAGCACGTTGTATTCCAGTGAATTCTACAATAGATGATCAAAATCTTCCCATTCTGAGATTTTGCTACGCGCATTTGTCTTGGATGCTGACTGGTTCTTCTTCTCCCGCTCATTCTGCTGCTACTAATTAGACATTTTTCGCTAAATAAAAATGAACACTTTGGAGGAAGGCTTTGCATCGGTTTAGCTCCCGGAGCCGGACCAATGCGACACCTAGACCTTTCACCCACTCTCTAACCACCCTACACATTCCGGTAAGCTCCAATTGTTTTTCCGGGACAGGTTGGGAAGCGGAGACTGGGAGGACAATACTGGTAGTTTCAACAAATCTAAGTAGCAAGAACAGAATATATTATGTCTTTATTCTATATTTGCATTAGCGATAAATTTTACCTTTAATATCTTTGTCTTGTGTGTCATTTTATTGAACTATTGATGATGTAGTTTATCTATATAAAACGTTTTTTTCTTTTTCACTTTTTTCGGATGGGGTATACTTTCCCAATATTGTTCATTTTTCTTGTCACTATTAATTGCTTGTGATACTTGGTTTTGGGCAGCATAAAAGTTATCAAATAACACATAATTTTTCCTGTATCGTTTGTAAATATTTAAGTGGTTACTTTTGAATCGGTATTTCTCAACAGGATATAAACATAACTCTGTTAAGACTCTCTGCTCGAAAGGTGAAAACCTATTAGCTAAATAGATAGCCTGAATAAGATGCTTAACGCCTAGTCTTTCAGCTTCCTCTATATAAGTTCTTGGAATTATTTGTTTGTACATATACTTTTTAATTTTATGCGCATTCTGTCCTAATTCTGCTGCGATATCTTTTTCATTCATTTTGTGAATTTTGGTAAGCTCATGCACTAATATTTCTTTATAAATCAGCTTTTCGTTGTGTATTAAACATCGTTGCAATGTCGCAAGTTTACGTGATTTTTCGTCTTTAAATGGCTCCAAAACTGTACAGTATAAGTCAATGTCTTTCCGTAATAACCGAATTCCATTAATATATTTGAATCCCCCTATAACATTGAATTTGTCACTTCCAGTCTTTTCAACAGTGATGAATGGTGTTTTTGCCTTTTCCATTTCCTCTGCATATTTTAACGCGGTAGGCATGGTAACCTCGTCTTCATGGAAAACCATAAGCTGGTCGGGAGTTAAATAATCAACAGTCATTCTGCCAGAACCACCTTCCATCATTTTTTACATCATATGATTGTGAAGGGATGTCCTATTCATTTAAAAATAAAGAAAGATAAAAATTGTTGTTTTTCTTTTTCTTTTTGTTTATGATAAAAGAGAGATATATTTAAAGAGGGGGAAGTCAAATGGAACTTTTTAAAGAAGAACAGTTTGATCATTTGAAAGACAACTATAAAATATTGGATGACAAAATAAATAAAGACATGACTGCTGCCGTAACAAATAAGTCGTATAAAGAGGTACAGAGGTTATTAAACATAACTGAACAAATAAATCTTCTTATTGCGGAAACAGATGAAATGAAAGAAAAAACCAAGGCGCTTTTGAAAAACATAGAAAGCACCCAGGAGTTTCATGTGAGAGATTCAGATGAGACATATGCAATAAGCGATCAGCAGAAGACTAAAGACATTGTGTGGCAGAGGAAAAGAGAAAATGTTCGGTTTGAAATTAGAAATGAGAATCAAACGATGACGTCGAATGTGGTGCCAGTCTCTTTATTTAAGCAGATTGTTTTCAGCGCATTGGAAATAATAGATTCTAATGAGCTTGTAAAGATTTCGGATGTGCTGAAAGTATTGGGAGATGAGATAAAAACAGAAAGTAATTACAAAAAAACACCGCGTGTTCCGATCGTAGTGGTCTTTAAAATATTAGTTTATGAAAACTTATTAAAGCAATATGCTGAAAGATCACATAAGTATATATTGAATACAGATAGAACTCATTTACTGGAATGGCTTGAAAAATTGTAAGATAAGAAAGTAAATAAGTTAGTCTGATTTGGGTGTTTAAAGGAGTAAATTATGCAATATATCATTTACTGTGATGAATCAGAAAAGCGTGGAAAATACTTCAGTAATTTTTATGGTGGTGCTCTGGTTCGATCGAATGATTTTCATATAGTAAGGGGGGCATTAGAACTAAAAAAAGAAGAGTTGAATCTCTTTAATGAAGTTAAATGGCAGAAGGTAACTGAAAAATATCTGGATAAGTATAAACTTTTAATGGATGAGTTCTTTTATCACGTTAAACAGGATAAAGTTAAAGTAAGGATAATGTTTACACATAATCGGTATGAAACAAAAAATCTGTCACATTATCAGCAACAACAATGAATATTTTATACTTTACTACCAATTTTTTAAGCATGCATTTGGTCTTACATACGCCAATCCAAATGCGAAAAAAAGCATATCTATTTATCCATTTTTTGATCAATTACCGGATACAAGGGAGAAAAACCAAGAGTTTATTGACTTTATTTACAGGTTACAGTTTGATTCTGACTTTCAATCAAATAATATTATAATTCACAGTAAAGACGACATTGCAGAAGCGAGGTCTCACGATCATGTTATTTTGCAATGTATGGATGTTGTGTTGGGAGCCATGGAATTCAGATTAAATAATAAACATTTGTTGAAAGCACCAGGGTCAAGAAGAAGAGGTAAAAGAACAATAGCAAAAGAAAAGTTGTATAAACATATTTACAGTCACATCAGAGACATATATCCTAACTTTAACATTGGAGAGTCAACTGGTACAAACGGTGATAATTCGAACAGATGGAGTCACTCCTACAGACACTGGAAATTTATTGCAAGGGATTCCGTATATAGCACGTCGTATAGACCAAAAAATAAATGAGCCCCCTTTTCTCTACTTGGTAGCCTACGTGGCACGTAAGCCTTCGAGAAAAACAAGCTCATTACTTATTGTTGTGTTCATAATAATTTTATTTATTCTAAATGTCAAGAGAAAAGAATAAAATGCCATGTACCTGTCACCACCCGCAAATAGAAGGTTTTGTCGAAATGTTTTAGATATTGAATGTAAAAGGATTAGAAAAGAGTGTAAAGATTTCTTAATCATGACAATCAACTCCTAGGTAAAAGAGTGTCATGTCTATTTGCTGCATGAAATATTTTCCGATTTCATGCCCCCAAAGCCCCGGGGCTTATAAGAGGAGATAGCCCATTAAGCTTATGCTTACTGGACAGCATGGGGATGATAATTGCCCCTGCTGCAGATGATGGATCTTGAACGACGCTCATAATGAATAATTAGCGATTGTTAAAGCATCCCCATTGACACATTTACTAGGGGGTGCTACGCTAATCCTTAATCAAGGACAACATGAGTCTTTGATATCTCTAATAATATGAAGAAGGGAGAAATCATGAAATATTCAAAAGCCACTAATTACGCATTGCACACAATGGTGTATTTACTGACCTTACCTAGAAATAGCACGATAGGTGTTCAAAGCTTGGCGGAAATGCAAAACCTTTCACCAACCTATCTTTCAAAGATATTAACGAAGCTTGCGAAAGGTGGGCTGATTGAATCAACACCGGGGGTTAAGGGAGGCTACAAAGTTTCTAAACCGAAAGATGAGATCTCATTTCTGGATGTCATCAAAACAGTGGAGGGAGATTCCAATTTATTTCATTGCTCCATGGATCATAACGAAGGCTGCATGATTGAACGTGTGATGACAGAGGCTGAACAAAACATGAAAGACGACCTCGATAATAAATTTCTCATCGACATCGCCCATGACATGGAAGAAAAGAATAGTAACACGATAAAAGGAAAAGCAAATGAAGGGAACTGATGAAATGACATTAGATTGTGCTGTAATTGGAGAGGACCTGCTGGATTAAATGCTTCCCTGGTTCTGGGAAGATCTAGACGGAATACTGTATTATTTGATGATCATCAACCGAGAAATGCCGTCACAAATGAATCACACGGTTTCATAACGAGGGATGGTATAAATCCTCAAGAGCTACGACGAATTGCCAGTGAAGAACTAGCAAACTATCCGGATGTTGAAATCAAGCGTCAGCGGGTTATAAACGTAACGGAGCAGGATCAATTATTTAGAATTGAAACAGATGACGAAGCGGTCTATCAAGCCAAGAAAGTTGTCTTAGCAACTGGGCTTAAAGAAAAATTGTCAGATATAAACGGTATTAATTATTTTTATGGAACGAGTCTCTTTAGTTGTCCTTTCTGTGATGGATGGGGATTAAGAGACCGCCCCTTAGTCGTGATTGCCGAAAGCTCTAATGCTTTTCATATGGCAAAGCTGGTATCTAATTGGACCAACGACTTGATTGTCAGTACGAATGGAAATCAATTGTTAACCGCTGACGAAAAAGAGGTTTATAAAGCAAAAGGAATTCATGTTTACGAACAAAAAATCACTTCATTAAATGGTGATAATGGTTATTTGAATCATATCTTATTTGAAGATGGAACGGCCATTTCACGTGAAGGCGGATTTATCGCACCGGAAATGGAACAGGCGTCATCTATTGGTGAAGAACTCGGGTGTGAATTAAACGAGCTAGGTGCCATTAACACGGATGGTATCGGTCGTACCAATGTTGAAGGCGTGTTTGCATGTGGTGATACGTCCATCATTGCCCCTTCTCAATTAATTATTGCAGCAGCAGAAGGTAGCAAAGCTGCAATCGGGGTCAATGGAGCTTTGGTCGAGGAAACCTTCTAAATCTAGTATTTTTTAATTGTAAAGGAGAATTTGTTTGAATATAAAAAAGGATGGGAAGCCAAATCATAGCGGTAACTTTCAAAAAAGGTGGAGTTTCTGGATGGCATGAAGAGAAGAGAGGAGTTCCCTCCAGAACAACAACTGGAACGAATGCCTATTAAGAATGACGATACTATTTTAGATATAGGAGCAGGCACAGGTTTCTTAACGATTCCCGCCGCTAAACGAACCAACGGAATGGTCTATGCACTTGATATAGATCCCGATATGTTGCAAATTGTAGATTCTAAGGCTACGAATGATGGACTTGAAAATGTTCGAACCATTCAAGGTGAAATGAAGGATGTCCCCTTATCAGCCAATTCAATTGATATTGTAATAGCGTCGTTAGTCCTTCACGAAATAAAACCTTTATCTGAGACATTACAGTTCATCAATCAAGTACTAAAAGGAAAAGGTTACCTTGCATGTGTTGAAATAGAAGCGGAGGAAAATTCAAATCAACATTACCCAAGAATATCCTCATCCCAAATGGAACAGGAATTAAAGAAAGCAGGATTTGAAGTAAATAAGAAGTTTTACCCAACAGATTCGAATTACGTTTTAATCGCCCAAAAACAATATTAAGTCGTTCATTTTTTTTGCTATAAATAGAGATATTAAATATCTATAATGTATGGCGGATGGATAAAAACAGCTCGAAAAGGCTTCATCCGCATTGCAAACGTACCATGGACAATCATTTCTTAGTTCCGATAGTGGGGAACCGGCCCCTTCCAGCGATAACTAAGAAGTGGCACGATGGTCAAGGGCAAGAACCTAGGAGCCTTAGACAGAAGTATAACGGGTTTTATGTAAAAATATGTAAATTAGCGAGTGGAACATCAGATTTTCAATGAAACGGCTTGATCTCCCGCCAAGACAGGAGTAATTAGGTTTTAGA
>NZ_SRHY01000067.1 GCF_004565465.1 Lentibacillus salicampi | reverse complement strand
ATAACCAAACGGGGACGAAAGGGGCTCCGGAAGACGTTATACCTGGCTGCCCGTTCCCTGGTGCTTCATAACCCATACTTCCGGAAACTGCATGACTATTATAAGTCACGATCTGATCATCCGCTCAAACCCAAAGAATCGCTCATTGCCCTTTGTAGTAAGCTGATTCGGGTATTCTTTGTCATCGGTACAAAGCAATGTAAGTTTGATGGTGAAAAAATGCTTAGCGATATACCTCAGATGTGTACACAGGAAGCAACTTAAAAGGAACAAAACGTCACCAAGCTAACTTGAAAACGAAGACATGGGCAAACAATTGAAGCGCAGAGCCGATCTTCATCCAATCCATTAGGGCACGGACCCCGCAAGGGAGCATATTCGGCCTCCGCCTCATGGACACGCCGAACGAAGGAATGTATGGACATGATCCTGTGAGACATGGGAGGGTAAGCGGCCGTGAGCAGCGCGGAGTAATGCAGAAGCGCGATCATAAAAAATTCAGAAAATTACCCTCGGGTAATTTGGGAGGTCGTATAGCATCACATCGGAAAATTCCGATAATATAAGTTCGATGTTGTCCATGGAGGAAGTTTCAATCAGATGCCTATGAAATTCTAAGAAAAAGCTAGCATATTGGAGAAAATCATTTAATTATTGAGGGAGGGGTGTACATCTCTTTCTAGTAGTACTATAACAGATGAAACAACCGGTGAAGCTATTCTCAAGGGGCGGTTATTGAAGTGAAAATATTGGATGACTTTGGTAACGAAATACGTCGGCAAGCCGAAGGTAAATTATTTAATAATGCGGAGTAATAATTTTTGGTTAAATCCTCAGGTCATGTCTCGTTTTAAGGTATAGAAGTGATAGGTTTCTGCACCTTTTTCTTTCTAACCTGAGATAAGTTACATGCAAATGAGGTGAAATGATGTATAAGTGTGATAAAGAAATTCAGCTAATAAAAATACTTTGGAAAAACTTTGAGATATCAAAAAACTAAAAGAAACAATTGACTTTTAAATTTATTTAGATTACAATATTAAACAATAATTGGACTAACCAACAGCCCAAAGATCCAATTAGCATTTATTTTCTTATTGCGGAGGTAATTAACCTTGTTCGAAAATATAAAAACAGAAAGAGTTTATGAAAAAATTGTCAATCAAATATATAGCTTATTACAAAAGGGAGAATTAAGGTCTGGAGAAAGGTTGCCACCCGAGAGAGATTTAGCTATAAAACTAAATTGTAGCCGCTCGTCATTGAGAGAAGCGTTTAGAGTATTGGAGTCCCAAGGTTTGATTGTTTCAAAAACAGGTGGAGGGAGATATGTCCAAAAATTAGATAAAAAAAATTTTGCTACTGAAACGTTTAGCACCATCGATTTATTAGAAAAGTCAGCTATTATTTATTTCCTTGAAGCTAGAGAAGCTTTTGAACCTAGAATAGTAGAATTAGCATGTGAAAGGGCTACGAAGGAAGACATTGTTGAAATTGAAAACGCTTTAACAGTTATGGAAGAAAAACTTAAGAAACCAGAATTAGAAGTTTCAGCTGATAACAATTTTCACGTTGTAATAGCAGAGGCTACACACAATTATGTATTTGTTTCCATGATGGAAAATAATGTAAATATGATTAGACAAGTAAGAAGAAAAGTAATGAAAAATCCTGCCCGGTATAAAGAGTCGCTAAAAGAGCATACCGAAATACTCGAAGCTATAAAAAAACGTGACAAGACATTAGCGGTAGAAAAAACAAAAAGACACTTAGAGAAACTAAGGAACAGCATCATAATAATGCAAGAAAATAGCTAATTTCAGAAAGGAGAGAATACTTTGGAGTTGAAGGAGCCATTAAATGGGATAAGAGTAATAGATATGTCTACAGTTATTGCTGCTCCATTTGGCGCTACATTATTGGGGGATTTTGGAGCAGAAGTTATTAAAATCGAATTACCAGGTAAAGGTGATCCCTTAAGAGGCTTAGGTCCATTTTCTGACAGCGAACCATTAAGATGGCCAGGATTATCAAGGAATAAGAAGTCATTAACATTAGATTTGAGAAAGGAAGAAGGAAAGGAAATATTTAAAAAGCTAGTTAGCAAGTCTGATGTAGTTATAGAAAACTTTCGTACAGGAACCTTAGAAAAGTGGGGAATAGGTTATGAAGAAATTAAGAAATGGGATCCAGACATTATTTTAACAAGAGTAACAGGTTATGGGCAGACTGGTCCATATGCTGACAAAGCTGGATTTGGAACGCCTGCAACGGCATTTAGTGGATTTACTTATCTGCATGGCTATCCTGATAGACCGCCGATAAGTCCTTCTTTCTCCTTAACGGATTATATCACAGGTATATATGTTGCCTTTTCTACCATGGTTGCATTGTATCATCGTGACACAACCGAAGAGGGTTCGGGGCAGTATATAGATGTTAGTTTATATGAATCAGTTTTTAGAATGTTGGAATTTTTAATAGCTGATTATGATCAGAATGACATTGTGAAAGAACGTACTCCTGGATTAAGTGGTCATTCAGCTCCTGCGGGTACTTTTAAAACTAAGGATGACAATTGGATTGTATTAGTAACTAGTTCTGATCGTACTTTTGAAAGACTTGCTCAGGCAATGAACAGAGAGGATTTATTAACGGATGAAAGGTATAGTACGAATGTTGAACGTCTCAGCCGTTTTGAAGAGACTAATAAAATAATTGCAGACTGGATTCAAATGTTTAATAGGGATGATTTACAAAGCTTATTAGATGAATATGGAGTACCAGTGAGCCCCATTTTTAGCATTAAGGATATATTTGAGGATGAGCAGTATAAACAGCGTGAGAATATCATTGAGGTTAATCATCCTAGACTTGGAAAACTTAAAATGCCAGGTATTGTTCCTAAATTCTCCGATACACCTGGATCGATAAAAAATGTAGGACCTGATTTAGGAGAGCATAATGAAGGGATTCTGGAATCCCTACTTTCGTATAATCGAGAGGATATTCGAAGACTAAAGAAAAATGGCATAATATAAGGAGGTTGGAAAAGTTGAGTACAGAAACTGTTACAATTACGGAAGTTTGTCCGAGGGATGGTTTTCAGAATCTACCCAGAGTTCTCGATACAGATGTAAAAGTAAGGGTAATTAATGAATTAATAGATTGTGGTTTTAATCAAATAGAAGTAAGTTCTTTTGTTCATCCTAAAGCGATACCACAGTTACAAGATGCTGAAGAAGTTTTTGAAAAAATAAATAGAAACGAGAATGTTACTTTCCGTGCTTTAGTTCCCAATTTGAAAGGATTAGAAAGGGCAATTACTTCTAAAGTCGAAAAAATAAAGTTAATGCTGTCGGCATCGGATTCTCACAGTTTGAGTAATGCAAACTGTCTTACTGCTGAAGCACTAGAAGGATTTAAACCATTAGTGGAAAAATGTTCAGAAAATAGAGTGACTTTAACAGGCTCCATCTCTGTTGCATTTGGTTGTCCTTATGAAGGAAAAGTACCGTTGAAAAGACTGATAGACATTTGTAAAAAATACGGGGAATTAGGAATTAAAGAAATATCACTAGCAGATACCGCTGGAATGGCAAATCCTGTACTTACTAGAAAAGTAGTTAAAGAGTTATATAAACAATTTCCGGATTTTAAATTTTCGCTTCATATGCACAACACAAGAGGAATGGCCTTTGCCAATATTGTTGCTGCATATGAGGAGGGAATACGGGATTTTGATAGCTCAGTAGCAGGGTTTGGAGGATGTCCATATTCGCCAAATGCTAGTGGAAATATATCTACAGAAGATCTAGTCCATGGTTTTGAGGAAATGGGTATTTCCACAGGAATAGATCTGGATAAAGTTTTAGAAACTGGAAGGTGTCTTGGAAAATTATATAATGGGCATGTTGATAGTTTTATATTAAAAGCTGGGAAAAACTCAGACTTGAAAATTTCACCTAAACAACAAAGTAAAATAGGTAACTAATTAAAGGGAGTTTGTATTTAGGAAAGCTTTTGAAAGGGGGTGAGGAAAATGAATGATTTGTTATTATCAGAAGATGTTATTAATAGAGCTCGGGCTTTAAGCAGTACATTATTGGCAGATGCACTAAGTGGTATCACAACGATGGATTTTCAAATAAAGCCTGTTAAAAATGGAATGAAAATGGTTGGTACAGCTATAACTGTTGATGTTGCGCCTGGTGACAATCTTTATTTACATCATGCAATTTACTCAGTAGAAGAAGGATATGTAATTGTATGTGATGGAAAGGATCATAAAGCAAATGCCTATTTGGGTGAATTAATGGCACATTCAGCAGACGCAATAGGCTTAGAAGGAATCGTCATTGATGGGTTAGTTAGAGATAAAGAGGAGTTAGAAAATCTGAATTTACCTATTTTTGCAAAAGGATTTATTTCAAGTGGTCCATTCAAAAACGGGCCAGGTCAGTTCAATATACCAATAAGCTGTGGCAATGTAGAAGTTAAGCCTGGAGATTTAATTATTGGGGACGACGATGGTGTTGTCGTAGTACCTAAAGATCAAATAGAGATGGCATTAGACAAAGCCGAAAAGAAACTAGCATATGAGAGTGATCGTATTCAATCTATCAATGATTTTAAGAAGGGTAAAGTTAAAGAATTAAAAAAACCTTCTTGGTTTGATGAAAAAATAGGTCAAGACAATGAATAGAATATGAGATTTTATAAACTTACAAATAGGTGATAAAACATGAAAATTGGATTTATAGGTTTTGGAGAAGTTGGTTACCAAATGTCAAAGGGTTTTAAAGAAGAGAATAATATTCGAATTACCGCCTTTGATAAGATGCATCAAACAACTTTGGTCCAAAGCCGTGCCGAAGAAGCTGGTGTTGTATTATATGAAAGCCCTTTCGATGCTATAGAGGGGGTAGATGTCATTATAGTAGCGGTACCAGCAGACCACACCTTTAATGCTTGGCAGAGCATTAAAGGTGCAAAGCCGGAAACATTGAAGATTGATGTTACAACAGCTAATTCTAACACAAAACAACAGGTTTTTGAAGAAATTATGAGTGGGCAGGGTTATTTTGTGGATGCTGCCTTAATGGGGCCACTTCCTGCTTATAAACATAAAGTTCCTATCATTGCTAGTGGTAGTGGTGTAAATGTTTTTATTAACATGATGGAACAACATCAAATGAAAATAGAAAACATTGGCGACCAGGTAGGAGATGCGATAAATATCAAACTTATTAGAAGTATATTCATGAAAGGTATGTCCACTCTCTTATATGAAGTATTAGATATTGCACATCACTTGGATGTCGAAGATAGAGTGATAAAATCCATCTCTGAAACGATGGAAAGGCAATCTTTTGATCATACAGTTACTAGACTAGTATCTGGAACCGCAATCCATTCAGCTAGAAGAACGAAGGAAATGGAGAATGTGATTGAATTATTAAATAGTAATCAAAAACCTTCACAAATGTCGCAAGCAACTTTAGATAAATTATCATGGATCACGGAGTTAAATTTGGCTAGTGAATTCCATAATAAGACACCAGATGATTGGAAAAAAGTCTTGAATAAAATAAATGAGAAGAGAGGTTCTGAAAATGAAGAAACTAGGACTTAAATCTGTATTATTTAGTTTCATTGGCCTGATTTTAATTTTAGCAGGTTGCAGCGAAGCAACTTCAGGCGCTGAAAATTATCCAGATAAACCTGTAAAAGTAATTGTGCCATTTTCTGCTGGTGGGGGAGCAACCACTACAGCGAGGGTGATTGGTCAACATACGGAAGAACATCTTGGTGAAACAATCGTTATTGAAAATCAGGAAGGTGGAGGAGGCACAGCAGGACAACAGGCTGCATCCACTGCAGACCCTGATGGATACACATTGCTGTTAATGACCGGTTCAGCTGTTACGAATCCTATTTTTAATAATACTTCTTTTACACACGAAGATTTTGAACCAGTTATTCAGTTAGTAAACGATGTTTCTTACTTATATGTAGACGCAGATGCTCCTTATGATGATTTTGAGTCATTCATTGAATTTGCAGAGGCAAATCCTGGTGAGGTTACTATCTCAACTTCTGGTGCTCAGGCTTCCGATCATTATGCAGCATTAGATATTATTGCACAATATGATTTGGAAGCAGAGGCTATCCCTTATGATGGTGAATCAGGTGCTATTGCTTCAACAGCTGGTGGGCATGATGAAGCTGTAATTGGTAACTTTGCTGCTGCGGAAGGACAAGTGCAATCCGGTAATTTAAAAGCCTTAGTTGTGCTGGGAGATGAAAGGTCAGATGTGTATCCTGATGTACCTTCATCTAGTGAGGTAGGTTTAGAAGTAACGGAATCATCATGGAGAGGAATTGCGGTTCCTAAAGAAACACCTCAAGAAGTAATTGATATCCTGCATGAGGCATTCAAAAAAGGATTCGATGAAGAGGAGTATCAGGAACAAATGAGTAACTTGGGAATGGATACGGAGTACCAAAATCCTGAAGATTTCCAAGAAAGGATTAATGAGTACCATGAATCAATGAACCGAGATGTAGAATAATAATTTGTGGCCCCCATACTATGGGGGCCACACCCCACTAAAGTCAATTTGTCAGGAGGTTTAATATGGTAAAAGTTAATTATTATCTGGCTGGTACGATGGGTTTATTAGCATTATTCTTCTATATATTTAGTTTAAGTTATACCGAAGATGCTGCGGATTGGCCTCAACTATTTAGCATTATACTAATCCTACTCTGCGTCGCACTTATCGTAGATACCCATCGTAATCCAAATAGGGAAACTCAAGAATCTGATAAGACACCTCAAAATATCGAGCAAATTAAAAAGGTAGTATATGCCGTCGTTAGTTCAGTATTTTATTTGCTTGTTCTTAATTTTGTTGGTTTCTTATTATTGACTCCTGTATTTTTAATCTTTCTTTTAAGGATGATTGGCTATAAATCTTGGAAACTAATTTTATCTATTTCGATAGGTACTACTGTAGCTGTGATTATTATTTTCCAGTATTTGTTAAGAGTGCTAATTCCCCAAGGAATCTTTGAAGGCATTATTTTTTAAGGAGGTGCAACCATGCAACTTTGGTTTGATGCTATTACAAATGTATTTTCTGTTTCCATATTAATCACAATCTTTTTTGGAACAATCTTTGGCATGATAATGGGTTCATTACCTGGCCTAAGTTCAACAATGGCAATAGCCATCATTATTCCGTTTACCTTTACGATGGACCCAGCAACAGGAATTATTTTGCTTGCCGCGATTTACTGTTCATCGGTATACGGGGGCTCAATTTCCGCAATTTTATTAAACACTCCGGGCACTCCAGCGGGAGCAGCGACGGTTATGGATGGATATGAATTAACGAAACAAGGAAAAAGTGGTAAAGCAATAGGTATATCAGCAGTTGCCTCAGGGCTTGGTGGTATCATAAGTGCCATCATTTTATCTACTACTGCACCACTTCTAGAAGTCCGGTGAAAAAGTCAAATTGTGCTAGGAATTTCCTTGCTTTATGTCGAATATAGTCTATAGAACACTTATAAAAGGATGATCCGTTTATGCTTTCACCAAAGCAAAACCACATTCAACC
>NZ_SRHY01000066.1 GCF_004565465.1 Lentibacillus salicampi | reverse complement strand
ATGTCTAAAACCTAATTACTCCTGTCTTGGCGGGAGATCAAGCCGTTTCATTGAAAATCTGATGTTCCACTCGCTAATTTACATATTTTTACATAAAACCCGTTATACTTCTGTCTAAGGCTCCTAGTCTTCCCCTATTTTTTTATCCTGTGATTTTGGCAATCGACCTGCTTTCTTGGCTGATTCCCGGAGTAAAAATTCTACATGACTATTAACGCTCCGAAATTCGTCCTTGGCCCAGACTTGAAGAATCTCATACAATTTCGGATCGATCCTTAATGGAAAATTCTTTTTATTGGCCATCATAACCCTCTTTTTACTGGTATACTGTTCCAGTGTTGACGACCGGCTGTGTACCATTGTCAGACACAATCGATACCATCAGATTATTGACCATGGTTGCACGCCGCTCCTCATCCAATTCCAAAACACCATTTTTCTCTAGCTGGGCAACGGCATCCTCAACCATTCCAACGGCGCCTTCCACGATTTGTTTGCGTGCGGCAATAATGGCGCTTGCCTGCTGGCGCTGCAGCATCGCCTGGGCAACTTCAGTGGAGTATGCAAGATGAGTCAATCGTGTTTCAAGCACTTCCACGCCGGCAACCGTCAGTCGTTCTTGAAGATCCTTTGCCAGCTGCTCCGATACTTCTTCTGCATTCCCGCGCAGTGTCATCTCATCCTCCGTAAACGTATCGTACGGATACTGCGTTGCGACAGCACGGATCGCCGTTTCACTCTGGATCTCCACATACTTTTCGTACCGATCCACTTCAAAAACCGCCTTTGCGGCATCAACCACCCTGAACACAATTACAGCCGCAATTTCAATCGGGTTCCCATTCACATCGTTCACTTTCAGCAGGCTGCTGTTAAAGTTCCGGACACGCAAGGATACCATCCGTCTGACAGAAAAAGGAACAGTAATGACAATCCCTTCTTTGCGGATCGTCCCCATATATTTTCCAAGAAAAATCACAACCGCTGCCTGATTCGGCTGAACAATCGTAATACCGCTTCCAAGTACAATCGCAATCACCAGTGCAATACCACCAATGATAATCTGTCCTTCCAGAAAACTCATAACCGTCACCGCTACCAGAATTACAATAGCAAGAATCCCGACATATCCATTCATCATCCACGCGTCTTTTTCACGAATCACCCGGACACACCTTCCCCTAAATTATTTTATTCCATATTATTATGATATCATTATTGTTTATTTTTGTAAATATCTAACCAGCGTGTAAACTGCTCAGAGGGTTTTTTTCATGAAAGATGATAAAACCCTGTCCATCTGTCCGAATGGTTATATCGCCAAATGCAGCCGTTGGATAAACCGCCGTGCCAACCTCCTGCAAATTTCCCATGACCCGTTTAACCGGATGGCCAAAATCATTATCTTTTCCATATGTCAATACTGCAGCATTCGGGCTGACTTCGCGTAAAAATTCCAGCGACGTGCTCGTATGTGAGCCATGATGGGCCACTTTTAAAATTTCCGCATCTAAATCATGCTGCTTCATTAACCGCTTTTCTTGTTCTTTTTCAACATCGCTCATCAGTAAAAAGTCCATATTTTTGAATGTGATTTTTAGTACAATGGATGACTCGTTATTCGTTTGGGAACCGTTGTGGGTATTGAGAATGCGTATTTTTAACCGCGGATCAATTTTGAGCAGATCGTTGCGCTCAGCAATTTCAATCGGAATCTGCCGTTTCAGGACCTGGCTGATGTACCTGGCATACGTTCGGGTGGAGTGAATTTTTCCGGTATCTACAATTCTGTCCACTTCAACCGATTTCATAACATCGGGTAACCCGCCAATATGATCGATATCTGGGTGTGTAGCGATCATTAAATCAAGTTTCTTCACGTCTTGCTCTTTCAAAAATGCGACAACCTGTTTCCCTGCATCCGGTGGCCCGCCATCAATCAGAATGTTTTTCCCGGATGGGGTCTGAACAAGGATGCTGTCCCCCTGTCCGACGTCGATGAAATGAACATCCATCTCCGGATGCTGTTCTGCGTACACAACTGGTGTGCCGATTAAAAGAAAAATAATGACTGATAATATCCACATACTGCTTTGCCGTTGCATGAAAAACATCCTTTTATTCTTAGTGCATTTAGTTTGTACGAAATAGGGTTCCTATTATATGACATGATTGGCGAAAATATTACATTTCGATGTGTGGGAAGGGAAATTCTGGCTTTCGTGGTCATATTTTGGCTTGCTTGATCATGTTTGTCCTTTCAAGCTGAAATGTTCCATTCCGAACTGAAGTTTGTCGCCTCGGATTGATGTTTTAAATACACAAAAAGCCGCTGAACAGTGTCAGCGGCTTTACCTTTTTCAATCACAATGTTTATTTGGTTTTTCCAACAACAACGTCGCCATCTATAACATCTACGTTGACAGCTTCGATTGATTCTTCTTCCAAAATCAGATCGGTCAGCTGATCTTCAATTTTGTCCTGGATAACACGGCGCAATGGTCGAGCACCAAAGCGGCGGTCATAGCCAAGCTGGACGAGCTCACGTTTTGCTTCGTCCGTCACCGAAATGCTGATATCATTTTCTTCGATGGTTTCTTCAAGTTCGGTGAGCATCAAATCAACAATCTGCAGAAGGCTTTCTTCCGTCAATTCATTGAATGTAATGATGCTGTCGAAGCGGTTCAGGAACTCCGGTTTGAAATAGGAGCTTAAGTTTTCCAGGGTTTGTACTGATTCATGTTCATCACGATTGAAGCCAACATTAATTTGTTTTTCGCCAGTTCCAGCGTTACTAGTCATGATGATCACTGTATCTTTAAAGCTGACAGTACGGCCGTGTGAGTCAGTCAATTGCCCATCTTCCATAATTTGCAGGAACATGTTTTGCACATCAGGGTGTGCTTTTTCGATTTCATCCAGCAAAAGGATGGAATAAGGGCTGCGGCGCACTTTTTCAGTCAGTTGTCCGGCCTCTTCATGGCCGACATATCCTGGTGGTGAACCAATAATTTTGGATACGGCGTGTTTTTCCATATACTCACTCATGTCGAGACGGATTAGACTGTCACGTGAGCCGAACAATTCTTCGGCAAGTGCTTTAGACAATTCCGTTTTACCGACACCAGTTGGACCGACAAACAGGAATGATCCGATTGGACGATATTTGGTTTTCAAACCTGCACGACTGCGGCGGACGGCTTTAGCAACTTTTTGCACCGCTTCGTCCTGACCGATGACTTTTTTCTCAAGATTTTTGCCAAGATCACGCATTTGTTCCTGCTCATCAGCCTGCAGTTTCGTGACCGGGATGCCGGTTTTTTCTTCAACAATTAGTTGAATATCAGAAACATCCACATCGACAACTTGTTCTTCATCTTTTGCTTTGTCAAGCTGTTTTTGCAACTGGATTTCCTGGTAACGTAAATGTGCTGCATGTTCATAGTCTTCTTGTTCAGCGGCAGCTTCTTTTTCACGGACCACTTCATCCAGCCGGCTTTGGATTGAATCTGAATCTTTTTCCGCATTGTCAAGATTCAAGCGTGAACCGACCTCATCCATTAAGTCAATGGCTTTGTCCGGCAAAAAGCGATCCTGGATATAGCGTTGTGATAATGTAACGAACGCACGAACTACTTCATCGGAATAACGGACTTCATGGAATTTTTCATAACGGTCTTTGATGCCCTTCAAAATCTGTTCAGCGTCTTCCAGTGATGGTTCTTTCACCATAATTGGCTGGAGACGACGCTCAAGTGCGGCATCTTTTTCAATTTGACGGTATTCCTTCAAGGTTGTCGCACCGATTAATTGCAGCTCACCTCGCGCCAGTGCAGGTTTCAAAATGTTGCCGGCGTCCATTTGGGAGCTTTCAGCGGTACCTGCGCCAACTAGCAGATGGATTTCATCAACGAACAGGATAACGTTCTGACGTTCCTGCAATTCCTGTACAAGTTGTTTCATCCGCTCTTCAAACTGACCACGCATGCTTGTATTCGCAACAAGTGATGCGACATCCAACAGATAGATTTCTTTATCCATCAGTTTGGCCGGTACCTTGCCTTCTGTAATTTTCAGGGCCAGTCCTTCTGCAATTGCGGTTTTACCAACGCCTGGTTCACCGATCAGAACTGGATTGTTTTTGTTTCGGCGGTTCAGTGTTTCAATAGTACGTTTCACTTCATTATCACGGCCAATGACCGGGTCAACCAGTCCGGCACGTGCTGCATTTGTCACGTTTTTGCCCAGTTCATCAAGCAAGCCGTTACCATTGCCGGCACCTTGCTGTGTTTTCGTTCCAGTGAATCCCTGACCTTGTTGAGAATTGCCTTGGAAAAATTTATTGGCAAAATCTCCTTGCTGGCCTTGACCAAAGTTACCATTCATCATGCTTCCCTGAATCTCTTGGAAACATTGATTACACAGGTGCATATTCATTCGTTCGTTATTTATTTGCATGGCGACGTTAATAGATGCTGGACGAATACCACAATTTTGACATTGCATAGTGTCATTCCTCCTTGAATGATTTCAAATTTATTTTAAAAGGTTTGACTTTGACTATCTTTGACCTTTGATTCTTATTATACTCTGACCTTCTTTGACTTTCAAGGGTTTTTGCTCAACTTTTTTTGAAAAAAATGATGGTGCCTGAAAAACCCGTCATAGCAACAACAATTCCATACTCAATAAGAAAGGCTCAGGCGTCCGTTTAGCAACGTACAAACTGGAGCATTCCGCAATGAGATAAAGGAAACACGGTGAGCTGTGAAGCGAACCGATGTTGACTTATCGTAGTGGAGGAATGTGAAGTTTGCTAGTTGCTGGGCGCCGGAGCCGGACATGGCTCGCGCTGGCATAGGCTGAGCAGAGCCTGAATTATATACTTTTGTATCTTTTAAATTTAAAAGGGCTTCACTACTACTATTCACGTTAAAAGGGCCGCCCTAAACATAGAGCGGCTCTTTCGATCTTCAACTTTTGACCTTTTCCTTCTCCCGCAGTTCAACTCGTCTGATTTTCCCTGAGGTTGTTTTCGGCAGTTCATCAATAAATTCAATTTTTCTCGGATATTTATATGGAGCGGTCAGTTCTTTCACCTGGTCCTGCAGGTTTCTGACCAAATCCGGATCATCGGGATTGATGCCGTCCTGCAGCACAATAAAAGCTTTGACGACATTGCCGCGGTCTTGATCAGGACTTGCGACAACCGCACACTCTTGAACAAATGGATGTTTGACCAATGCGTCTTCCACTTCAAACGGACCGATTGTATAGCCGGAACTGATGATAATATCATCACTGCGCCCTTCAAACCAGAAATAACCATCTTTATCCTTTGACGCCTGATCACCTGTTACATAATAGGCACCACGCTTGGACATTTTCGTGCGTTCCGAATCCTTATAATACTCACGGAACAGTGCCGGGCTGTCCAGTTTCACCGCAATATCACCGACTTTGTTGGGCGGAACAGGCTGGCCATCTTCATCGATTATTTCTACGTCATTACCAGGTGTTGGCTTTCCCATCGAACCGGGGCGCACTTCCATACCTTGCATAAAGCCGAGCAATAAGGTGTTCTCAGTTTGACCATAGCCATCACGAACGGTCACATCAAAATATTGCCGGAATGTATCGATGACTTCCCGGTTGAGCGGCTCTCCTGCTGAAACTGCACTGCGTAACGCAGGCAACTGATAATCACTTAAGTTGTCCACTTTAGCCATCAGGCGGTATTCGGTCGGTGTGCAGCACAACACGTTAATATCTTCATCCTGCAGCAGTCTCAGATAGGTTTTCGGCTCAAATTTGCCATGGTAAACAAAGCCGGTGGCGCCTGAACCAAGCACAGATAAAAATGGGCTCCAGATCCATTTTTGCCAGCCGGGCCCTGCAGTTGCCCATACTGTATCACCTTCATTGATACAAAGCCAATTTTCAGGTGCTGTTTTCAAATGCGCATAGCCCCAGCCGTGTGTATGTATGACTGCTTTTGGATTTCCGGTCGTGCCCGAGGTATACGACAAAAACGCAATATCATCACGGGAAGTGTCCACTATCTCCAGCTGATCAGATGCTTTTTCCTTCAGTTCATCCAGGTTGTGCCAACCGTCGACAGACTTACCAAAGGAGAACAATGTCAGCTGATCCACCCCCTGCACATCCACGAATTGATCAACGTACGGATAATAGCTGACAACCGCACTAACTTCACCATGACTGATCCGGTACTGCAAATCCTTTGTCTTTAGCATTTCCGACCCTGGAACAATGATAATGCCGGTCTTTAATGCAGCGAGATACGTTTCATACGCTTCAGTCAGCCGCGGAACCATAATGAGAACCTTGTCGCCCTTTTTCAACCCTTTCTCTTTGAAAACATTACCAATCTTATTCACGTTGTTCATCAGCTGCTCATAAGTCATTTCTTTTGATTCTTCTTTATCATTCTGCCAAACCAGCGCATTTCTCTCAGGGTTTTTCACTGTAAAGTGTTGCATTTCCATAACGATATTATAGTCTTTCGGAGCAATTAAATCTTCCTTGTTCATCCTACCAACTCCAATACACATTTTTTTAAGTATATCAGAATTAATACAAAATTTGAATAAATTTTTATGCTAAAAAAGCTGCCTCTTATATTCGAAAGACAGCTTTTTGGTATAATCCGTCCTGTCAATAACCATAAATCGGTGCCGGCAGTTCATTTTTCAGGACGAGGTGATCCAAGCTCTTAAATTGGTAGCCTTGCTTGGTCAGTTCCGTTATCATTTTATCAAGGGCTTTGGCGTTATCAGATGATACACTGTGAAGCAACATGATCGCACCAGGATGGATATGGTCCATAATATTCTCATAAGCGTACTCCCACCCTTTTTGTTCCTCTGTATTCCAATCAATGAACGCCAGAGACCAGAAAATATGAATGTAACCCAATTCATTGGCCCAATCCAATGTGTTTTCACTGAACATTCCTCTTGGCGGGCGCATATATTTGATCTTTTTCTGATCGGATACTTCGGCTACCGCTTGTTCCAATGTCTCCAATTCTTCTTTCATCGCGTCTTGATTGACGACCGTAAAATCGGGATGATGGTACGAGTGATTGCCGATAATATGCCCTTCCTCAACCATTCGGTCAACCAAATCCGGCTCACTTTTCACGTAATGCCCAGTCACGAAGAAGGTTGCCGGAACCTCATGCTCCTTCAGCACATCAAGGATATCATCTGTATACCCCTCTTCATAACCATTATCAAATGTCAGATACACCACTTTTTCACCGGAATCATCAGCATAGTAAGCGCCATACTCTTCAAGCATCTGTTTGTATTTTCCAATATCCGGAATTTGATGTTCGTCGTTCTTTTTAAACCCCCAACCATAGCCACCGGCAGCATGTGTCACATGAGCAGATGGCAGTAAAGTAAGGAAAAACAGGATAACCGTCACTGCCGCAGCAATGTATTTTCGCATAACAACCCCACCTATTTTTTCCTTACTTTGTCCATCGTGGTAGTCATTTATTCATGATGGCAGGCATTTAAAGGACCATTGCTGCGATCCATCCAAACACAACCAATGGAATATTGAAGTGGATGAATGTCGGAACACAAGTATCCCATATATGATGGTGTTTGCCATCAGCATTCAGCCCGGAAGTCGGACCAAGTGTACTGTCTGATGCAGGTGACCCCGCGTCACCCAATGCACCGGCAGTTCCGATTAGTGAAGCAGTTGCCAGCGTTGAAAAACCTGCCGCCAGACAAATCGGGACAAAGAGTGTTGCCAGAATCGGAATGGTTCCAAACGATGAACCAATACCAATGGTAACTACCAGCCCGACAAGTAATAAAATAAGCGCAATGAATGCCTGGTTATGGTCAAGGAAACCTGATGACATCTCGACAAGTGCATCCACGGCCCCTGTATCCTCCAGAACTTTTCCAAATCCGGAAGCAACAAGCATGACAAACGCGATTTGGCCCATCATCGCAATACCATCGGCCATAACCTGGTCACCTTTTTTAAATGGTACAACCACAAGGGTAAACATCAGAACCAGCCCTGTCAGTGCACCGGCAATCAGGTTTTGAGTGATGATCTGAACGATTAACGCACCTACTATTGCAACTAATGTCAGGGCGTGTTTCCGATTAAATGTGACATGCTCCGCTGGCGGCGCTGTGAAATTACCCTCGCTGCCTCCAGCACCTGGAATCGATTCACGGTCTTTACGATACGTGACCAGAACAGCGATTAACAACCCGATAATCATCCCCGAACCTGGTATCAACATGGCCATCGCCGTCTGCCAGGTCGTGACATCAATGCCGCTCTCACTCATCCCTTCTGCAATCGTATTGTGAAATAGAAGACCAAATCCAGCCGGAATCATGACATACGGTGCCTTTAAACCGAACGTCAAAGCTGCCGCCACACCACGGCGGTCAACTTTCATTTCATCAAACAATTTTAATAATGGTGGTATTAATATCGGTATAAATGCAATATGAACCGGTACCAGATTTTGTGATAAACTTGCTACACCGGCAATCGCCAGCGTCATCATCATTTTCCTGCCGGTCAATACGTTGATTAAAAAATTGACAAGAATAGCCGTAATGCCTGTATAACTGATCGCCACCGCAAACGCACCAAGCAAAATATAACTTAATGCTGTACTGGCCTGACCGCCCATGCCACTGACCATCATTTCAATTGATTCAACGATGGAAAGACCGGACATCAACCCTGCCGTCATTGCTGCTGCGATAATCGCAATGATGACATTGACCCTTAACAAACTGAGAATGGTCAATACTAATACAGATATGACAACAACCCATTCCATTTCCGTTTCCCCTCTCTCACTTCTCTTCAACATTACTTTATTATGATAAAGCATTAAAGCGAAGAATTCAAGCCTGTTGCGGAAAATTTATATAGAATAATATTCCAAACCTGCCAGTGCAGGCTCAGTGACGAACCGCCTTTAGATTAACTGTTCGAGATGGTTAAAGATCCGGCAACACGTTGATGTGCGGGGCTTTACCGTTGATGCGCAGCGTTTTACCGTTGATGCGCAGCGTTTTACCGTTGATGCGCAGCGTTTTACCGTTGATGCGCAGCGTTTTACCGTTGATGCGCAGCGTTTTACCGTTGATGCGCAGCGTT
>NZ_SRHY01000065.1 GCF_004565465.1 Lentibacillus salicampi | reverse complement strand
GTTGAAGAAAAGGCTAATAACGATATCAAACTTATCTTTAATGAATACCATAATTGGCACAACGAAGGTAGAAAGAAATCACTAATAGAGCATTTTGAAATACAATCGTTGTTCAATTAACGGGCGCGCGCGACAAGTTCCGCTATAAACGCTTTGAAGCGTGAACATGCGGGGAGTTTTATTAAATTCCAACGTTACAACGGAGGATGGGAATGATGGAACCATGTTTCCTGAAACCATCCCGTCAACAAATCCTGCATGCGTCAAGGCTGACAGGCTTTGGGGTATGAAGCACAGGTGATTCGGCTGAACGAAGGCTGCAGCCACTCTTTTTTTAGAGAAGGTATGCCAACGGATAGGCCGCACGGCTGAAAAACTGGATATGGTGAGAATGTTCTTTGGGAAAGGAACTGACAAACTTCCGAATGTACGGGTCTAGAGTTAAAACATAGGGAAACTTATGTGTCATCCAACGATGACGTGAGTGGTGTAGAGTAAAAATGCGCCCTCTGAAATACGCTATACTGAACAAAGGCGGTATCCAGCTCACAGGCTTAAAGGAAGCACTTACGTCCAGTATGGATAGCTACGTTGTAAGGGACTTGGGAAGCAAGGGACGTTGAAACAAGGACTGTCATCCGAAACGGTACTATAAGGCATATGCTGAAAGGTATTTATCCTTGTGAAGGTAGGGGTACGACCTGTGAATCTTCTGTAATGGGAGTGGAGGAACAGCCCCAAGTCTAGCGAATGGAAGGATGGTTTTACAAGCGTGCATCGCACCGATCGGGTAGGAATGTGTGATTTTACACAGTGCGAGCTTTTAAACAAAAGGTATTTTGAAGTGGCTTCTTTGTTTGAAAGTAACGAGTAACTTATCATCATAGTACATCTTGTTAGATGGAGCGCCGGATGCTGGGAAACTAGCACGTCCTTGGTGTGGAGCAGGGGAAAAGCTGGAGATAACTTCAAAGGCTTACCTATTGCTAACTTTTGTCGCACAAGGTTGTGCTAGAAACTGGCCATATTATTGAATTACGAGAGGAGGGATTAAAGTGCCTACCTGCGAAAATTGCAATAATAAGTGGAGTTGGAAACAAACAGTTAAAAAGACGACTACCTTGGATCCAGCGATGGTTTGTCCTTACTGCGAAAAAAAACAATACCAAACACAGAAATCAAAAACAAAAGGTGGCTTTTTAACGGGCATTGTTGTTTTCCTGATGATTATGATACCAAATTTTCTTAATCTATCATTAGCTGGCACACTTGGTTTGTTGCCTGTTTTGATTGCTATTATTTTACTTATATATCCATACTTAGTGGAGTTGAGTTGCAAAGAGAAATATATAAACTTTTTTGGAGATAAGGAATGAAAGAAGGGTTATTCCAGAAACGGGCGCGATTCTCAAACAAGCATTGGCGCCCAATGTTGAAGAAAAGGACCAGATTGTTAGATACGTTAAGGTGGTGAAATGATGAGTAAAGATGAAGGTGTTTTTGACAAATTTATCAGAGATGAAATGATGGATATCGAAACATTTCATCTCATTTATGATTTTGTTGCATTGGATAACTTCCGTCAAGGTGAGTATGAAGGCAATATGTTTGTTGTTAGAAAGATAAATACAAATCATATACAGTTAGAAGATGAAGTAGCAACAGAAAACACCTCCATTCCAGCGGTATATACATATGCTAAAAAGAAGTTTTTATCGCTTTTACAATCACATAAGCCAAGTTTGTAAAGTATGCCAGAATAGGGCGCAGTTACCGAATAATAATATCCCTTCTGAATCAAGTTAGAATATTAAGGTAAGGTGAGTCATTATGAACATAAGAAATATTGATAGGGCTTTATTTACAGGTTTGTTTGTAGGCATAATCATTTTTATTAAAGAAATCCTTTTTTCGGGTATAAATGCTTTCATATCAATCCTTATTGGTGCAATAGCTGCATTAATCGGTTACTTGATTGGGGATAAGATACTCCCTAGAAAAAGTGATAATAATTAACGCAAAATAAATATTATGGAATCGGGCGCTAATCAGGAATAAGACTAGCGCCCAACTTGCCATTGTCGGGCCATTTAACGGAATAAAAGAAACTTTTCATATGGCCAATTCGTAAGAGTAAGAAAGCTCGATTAAACGAAAGGATGGTTCAAGATGTATGAGTATGAATTTGTTAATATTGAAAATGACTGGCATGGCAAGCCTAAAGAAAATGAGGAAGATATTATAAAAACGTATGCAAAAGATGGATGGCGATTACATTCAATTATTCCACTATCGACAACCACTGGCGGGACAACTAATTTAAAACTTATTTTTGAAAAAGAAACTCATTAAAGAGAATGGTTTTATCTGTAAATGATTAACGGAATTTCGGTATACCGCAAACGGGCGCGATTGTCGCATAAGGTTTACACTCGAATCGTGGCAGATTGTTAAACTAATTGGTTGAAACTAAATTAAAAATTTAGCAAACAGAAAGAAAGGAGGCGGTCTTATGGCACGATGCACTAACTGCAACTATAAATGGAAAGCCAAAGAAATCTTGTCGCTCGGATTCTCAAAGAACGGCAAAAACTGCCCTAACTGTGGGGAGAGACAATATATTTCTATAAAAACACAAAAATTATTTACACTAGGATATCTAAGTCTTATATTCGTTCCATTTCTTCTTTTTAGCATTAAATTAAGCAATAAGGATGAACGCCTTTTTGAATAATGTTGAATATATTACTATTCAATTAACTGAGCGCGAGAAAAGAATAAGCCTCGTACCCTTTTCTGATTTGTGGACCAGATTGATAAGTCAGACCTAAATAATCTTAGGGAGGTTTTTTCTTGTTTACCGTATTTATCTTTCTAATTATATTAGCGATAATTATTTTTATAGCCATGGCCAAGACAGTAAAAGAAAGTCAAGAACCAAGAAATAGAAATAAGTGACTTTTCACAAATGGTCACGGTCGTCGCATAAGCGTTAGGCCAATTATCAGCATAATCTAGGGGTGGGTTAAATGAAATTTATAGACAACATCCGAGAAAGATACAAAAAAAGAAATAAATTATTTTTATCTTTGGATGCTCTTTTTACTCTTCTAACCTTTTACTTTGCTCTTCAAATTTTATTTGTAATAATCCCTGTATTATCTGAGCCAAGCCAATCAAGCGACTCTACACCTTTATTACTTGCCTGGATGACTCTGTCACTTGGTCTAACTTACTTAGTGCGTGTTGTAGAAATGTTAGTTACGGAGAAAAGAAATTACCTTGCTATGACATCAGTTGCTGCAATTATTGTTCTCGGAATAGCAACACTAGAATTTTATTGGTTAGTTTGATAAGTAAAGTTAAATCCGAATTAAACAAAAGGGCGCTTTTCTGGAATAAGGGTTGTGCCCGAATCCGGCCAGATTGTTTAAGATTATTATTTTAGATGGAAGTGAGAGAAATTAGAAATACAGGATATGTTTTATTTACTTCAGGTACAATTTTATTTGGTATAATGCATCTTGCAATTGCTTTATTTTTATCTAATTCAGCAGGTATTGCTCCACCTGGCTTGATTACGACTTCACTAGATAGTATTGCAGGTTGGATTCCGTATATATTAAGTATTATTTTAATGGTCATAGGTCTTATTTTTATTATCGTTAAATCTGGATGGTGGCAAAAACAGAAGAAAGAAATTAAAGAAAAGAACCAGGAATTTTCGGACGAACAAAATAAAAGTACTTGATGCAATTCCGACATAACAATTGTTCTTCAATCGGGCGCGCATCTGGAATAAAGGATAGCGTCCAATTTGCCAATAGGGCCATATTGTTAAAGAATAAAATTCAATTAATATTATTAAAGTAAGGAGTAAATTATGAGCGAATATGAGCAAAATGAAAAATCAAAAGAGGATAATTATTTAGCGATTGGAATTGGAATAGGATTACCGTTAGGAGCATTAGTTGGGTTAATAGTATTTGATAGCCTTGCAATTGGGACTGGTATCGGCTTGGTTTTCGGAATAACATTTGGGACGGTATTTAACTCAAGTGAAAATAAAGAAGAATAAAAAGCACACTTATCAGTACAGCTAACGGGGGCTAATTTGAAATAAGATTTGTCAATGTGGGATTTATATGTGGATTTTTTCACTACTTTTTGTTATTGGTGTAGTTATAATTGTAGGTCAAAATAAAAGAATTATCGAACTACTTGAGGAACTAAATAAAAACAAATAATGAATTCAGTTAAACCAGCTAATAGCACAAAAGGACTATTCAATCATTGGGCGCTCTTTTCCTAATAGGAGAAGCGTTCATTTCTGTTTTAAAGAAGGAGTTTTTCGTAGAATAACTATTGTGAAAGTAATGGCGGTTTGGCATTATATTACAGGTGAATAATTAATTATGTAGCAAATGAAACTCATTAAGGAATAATTCCGTACTTAGAGACGGAATGTTTAGTAATATATCATCTTAGTATTAGAAAGGGATGCAGCATTTTGAGTCGATTAATCGTACTATTTATTGCTGGTTTTATCGGACTATCACTTCGTTATATCATTTTGGGAGAATTTGAACTTAATCAACTGCTATTATTACTTATGTTTCCTATTGCTTCTGTATTGCTATTATTTATTATGAAATGGCAGTATAACAAAGATCGTGATTTTCAGCCTGATAAGGGCGAAAATAATATGGTTACTCGGCTAGGAGACAGAGTTTCAACGACGTCCAAACAAATGTATAAGGATGAATTACAAATAGGCTCATATCATCGGAGTTATAATAGTTGGTGGAAGCGTATTGTTGCAGATGTGATGGACAATTCCGGACAATGGTATCTTAACCTCTCATTTTCGTTATTGAATAATGACCAAGTGATTTTTAAACAAAAAAATGAAAATAAAATTCGCGGAAATAAACTGTGGGTTATTTATCATAACGGTAAAGAAGTAGGAACTGTTCATACTGATTATTCAATAAAAAACTCAGCAAAATTAAAAGAAAATCTATATCTTGAATATGGGCAGAATACTTATCAATTTAAATCATTTGGCATTGGTGCTAAAACTGAAATTTACAACAATGATAATACTGTTGCAACGGGAAATAGAATAGGTAATTCCGTTTATCAATTAGTTATGGATTCTGAAAACAAACATCATTCGGAAATGTTATTTTTGGTATATATTTTGTTTAACTATGAATTTGGTCAATAATATTAGGATCAGTGTTCAATTATACGAACGGGCGCTTATCACGAATAAGGCAAGTGCTCTTTTTTATAAAAAAAGGATTGAGTTAATTCTAGGAATTTGAATTAATTGGTATCAATCTAAGGGGACATTTTTCAGGGATGATTATTACTTTTGGATGTTTCCTCTCGCTTTTTTCGTGGCGACAATCGTCTCAAAATTTAACACCAAGGAAAAAGACCATTGGACATAAATTTTACTGTAATACGATCGGGCGCAAGAATTGAATAAGACTTGTGCCTAGCTTTGCTTTATCGGCCAGGTTGTGGAACAGAAAATTAAGTGCTTAGGGGGAATCATTTTGAAGATAATCGAGACGGAACGATTATACCTTAGGGAGTTGGAAATGGACGATCAAATGGAATTATCGAAGGTGCTTTCCGACCCAGTATCTATGCAATATTACTCTAATTCTTTTAACCAAGAAGAGGTTAAAAATTGGATCAAATGGAATATGAAAAATTATAAGCAAGAAAAACATGGGCTATGGGCAGTTATTTTAAAAGAAGGGGATACATTTATCGGTGATTGTGGAATAACAATGCAGAACATAGATGACGAGAGGTTACCGGAAATCGGGTTTCACATTATTAAAGAGTATTGGAACAAAGGGTATGCTACGGAAGCAGCATTTGCATGTAAGGAATATGCATTTAATATTTTAGGCTATCCTAAAATATTTTCGTATACGACCTTACAAAATATTCCCTCACAAAAAGTTGCAGCAAAAATCGGAATGGAAACTTATAAGTTTTTTGAGAAGAATGGTGAACAACAAATTGTTCAAGTTACATATGAAAATAAAGTATGATGAAAAGCAGTACCACATTGGCTATTATTCCAGAAAAGGACTCTTTTCCAGAAGAATAAAAGTATCTGTATCATGGAGGCGATTTGTAAGAAAAAAGGGTAACTCAGGTTGCCCTTTTCTGTGTGTTCAACTTCATTATACCATTTTTAATTACGAATTATCAGTCTTTATTTTTTCTATTTTATTGGTATCCTTTAATTTAGCATTGAATGGAGGTAGATTGATGATTGATTATAGAATAAAATCAAAAGAAAACTTTACTGACAAAATTGGGGAGCTTGTATCTATGCTTGAACATACAAGGGACGTTACGCTAGATGAACTTTCTAATATAAGCCAAAGCGACTTGGACTTTTTACCAAATGATAGTTCGAATTCCATTGGTTCTCTCTTATCACATATTGCTTCAATTGAGTTTGTTCATCAGGTTATTTCATTTGAAAGAAGAGATTTAATTGAAGATGAATATTTAAAGTGGGGAACAGCTTTAGAACTTGGAGGTAAGGCTAGAGAAGTAATAAAAGAACAGTCTCTTGGTTATTATTTAGATGAATTATCACAAGTCAGAAAAAACACATTAACATGTCTGAAATCGCAGAAGGATAGCTGGTTGTTTGAGGAGAAAAAGTGGAATAATGGTGTTTCTTATAATAATTACTATTTATGGTTTCATGTTATGGAAGACGAAATTAACCACCGTGGACAGATTAGAACAATTAAGAGATTGTTGAAGAATACTAATAAATAATACTTCTTCAGCTAACTGTTGATTTTCTTCAATAAGATTGGCTTAACGATCTTCCTTAATCGGGCGCAATTGTCGCAGAAGTGTTGTGCCAGAATTGGGCCAGATTGTTTAGGACAGAGGGGTGGGGATTAAACTTTAATAATTGGCTAAATTAATATAACAACCAATCAATGTAAAAAGGATAAGGTCACCCCTCATCCCCTTTTGTTGTCTAGCACATCACAATACTAGACTTTTCCTATGGCTTTAATATGACTTTTATACAATTGTCTTCTCGTTTATTGAAAATATCATAGCCATGTTCCGCTTCATTCAACGATAGTTTATGGGTAATAATGGAGGTTGGGTCAATCTCATTATTGACAACCATATCGTATAACTTTGGCATATATCCACGAGCAGGTGCTTGTCCCATCCTAAGGGTGACATTCCTTGAAAAGAAAGGTCCTAATGGGAACATATTATAAAGACCACCATAAACACCTGTTAATTGTACGGTTCCACACTTTTTGACTGCTTTCGTTGCAATTTGTATCGGTCCAAGTGTTCCGCCTTGCAACTTCAGTTTTTGTTCCACAAATTCTAATGGTGATTTCTTTCCGTCCATACCGACACAGTCAATGACTACATCAGCTCCCCCCTTGGTAAGTTCTTTTAACGTTTCACCCATGTCTTTATCTTTTGTGAAATCAAATGTTTCTGTGTGATTTATTTTTTTGGAATGATGCAAGCGATAGTCATAATAATCAACCGCAATCACTCTTTTTGCTCCTTTTTTCCAGGCAAATTGCTGCGTCATTAAACCAACAGGTCCACTACCTAGAACAATAACCGTATCTCCCTCTTTAACACCTGCATGTTCTACACTCCAGTACGCTGTCGGCAAAACATCGGACAAGAAAAGCAACTGGTCATCTTCCAATTCGCAGTTTTCAGGAATAAGAAAAGGTGTGTAATTTCCAAATGGAACTCGAAGATATTCAGCCTGTCCACCAGGATAGTTACCGTACTTTTCCGAGTAACCTAATAGTCCACCTGAATCATAATGAGGGTTGGAGTTATCACATTGACTTTCTAGATGTTGAGAGCAATATGGACATGTACCACATGCAACTGTAAATGGAATAACTACTCGATCTCCTTTTTTCACTTTGTTTACGTCTGGTCCAACTTCTTCCACAATCCCCATTGGTTCATGACCAATAACATAACCAATTGGAAGAGGAAAGTTTCCTTTGTAAAGATGTAAATCGGAACCACATATTGCAGTAGAAGTTATTTTTACAATGACATCTTCACGATCTTGAATAGTAGGGTCATCTACTTGTTTTACACTGATAGAGTTTTTTCCTTGGTATGTTACTGCTTTCATAAGCATTTAGCCTCCAGAATAATTAAAGTTTACATCATTATAGTCTGTTAATAACCAGTAATTATGCGTAAACTATAATATTGAAACTAATTACAATCCCTAAGAAAAAGTAAACAAACTGAGTTGTGTTAGAAGATCACGGGGGCTTTTCTGTGTTGAAAGTAATCAACTTTTTTCACATTTTTTATACTTTATTTGTAATGAACAACATAAACATTCTATAGAAAAAATTATTTCTATAGGAGGTTTCCATGAATCAAAAGGACCAAAATGAACAAAGTCATCAACTAGACCCAATAAAGCAAATGCAACAAATGTTTAAAGCGAACATGATAACTCAACCTTATCCCATGTACCCTAACTATGGGAAAATCACACGTTACGAAGAAATTCCGATCAGTGTTCCCGAACAACGACAGCTCCAGCACCCAGGTGTCGAGAAACTTATGGTCCCTCGGCCGATTATTGAAAACCCGAACTACAAAGGGAGCGAGAAATTAAGTGGAAAGGTTGCACTCATTACAGGCGGTGACAGTGGTATTGGTGCAGCTGCAGCGATTGCGTTCGCTAAAGAAGGCGCTGATGTTGCCATCGCTTATTTAGATGAACACGAGGACGCAAACCGAACAAAAGCAAGGATTGAAGAACTCGGACAACGTTGTTTTCTAATGCCTGGTGACTTACGAGACAAACAACAGTGTATCTCCATTGTAGAACAAACAGTTAATACGTTTGGACGTCTCGATATTCTTTGTAACCACGTTGGTATCCAGTTCCAACAACTAAGCCTGCTTGACATTACAGATGAGCAATTCGATGACACCTTCAAAGTTAATATATACTCTCATTTTTACACAACAAGAGCAGCGCTTCCTCATTTAAAACCAGGCAGCTCAATCATTGGCACTACTTCAGTGGTGACGTATGTAGGTGAGCAGCAAATGATTGATTATACGGCTACAAAAGGCGCAATAGTTGGTTGGACACGTGCCTTGGCTAAAAATGTCGTGAAACAAGGGGTCCGAGTCAATGCCGTCGCCCCCGGCCGAATTTGGACCCCACTTATTCCAGCAAGTTTCTCGTCAGACCAAGTCGCTGTATATGGAGCATTTAATCCAATGGAACGTGTTGCCCATCCATTTGAACTTGCACCAACCTTTGTCTATCTTGCTTCTGATGATTCTCGTTTTGTTACTGGTCAAGTTCTTCATGTTGATGGGGGAGAATCAACAAATTCCTAATGGAAGGGGGTACCATTTTGAGATATGAATTTAATCCAGAAGTAAAGCTATTGCTAGTAAACCATTCAAATGAAAAAGTAAAGATGGTCTATATGGAGGATTCCTGGCCAATGCCTAAAATAGGACTGAGACCACCATACTATTGCTACCCAAGTTACGAGCTGAATTATCCAATAATCTAAATAATAACAGGCTTTGAATAGAACCGTTTATAAAATAATTGCATCTCTTTACCCTTTAGATTTAAGTTGTCTGAAGGGTATTTTTATGGTAAAAGGAATATAGGAATATGCCACAAACGGGCGCGATAGCTGGATAGTGGCCTACCAGAAAGTTAAATATTGAGAGGTGATTAAAATGAAACAATACTCTTGGTTAAGCTACTGGTCTTTATTGTTAAGTATATTTCCAGTACCATTTTTATTTGCAATGATGTATGCATTAATAAGAATTCATCCTGATTTTGGCATTTTTCTTATTTGGTTATCAATAATTG
>NZ_SRHY01000064.1 GCF_004565465.1 Lentibacillus salicampi | reverse complement strand
GATGTGAATCCTAATTTGTTCAGATTCTCTTTCAGAGCTACTGCATCTTCACGATACATCCCATATGATAACGGTCCGGTGGCGAGCTCCTCAAGCCTATCTCTGGTATTCGGCTCGATTATTCCCGTAACCGGCAATCCTTCAGCCTCTTGAAACTCTCTCACCGCTTCTTCCGTGCTTGAGCCGAAATAATCGGTTGGGTCACTATCCCATGATACATATCCCAGGATTTCTAAATATTCCTTAAGTTCCACAGATTCCTCATAACTTTTACCTTCTTGGAATGGACTGGACAGGATTTCTTCTATCTTCTCTACTGTTGCTTCATTTGCCACTCCCGTTACTTCTACTCCATAATAGCTTTGAAAAGACTGAATAGAACTTTCATTGTTCTCAAATCCCAGTGCCTCAAGCTCTTCTAAAAATTCCTGATTAGAGTTTTCAAATTGGGATTCCGATTCATTCGAATTCAGAGTCCTTACTTCTTGTTCCTGCTCAGATTCATCTGTTCTTTCCGACTGTTGAGAGTCAAATATTTCACTTTTTTCCTGATTCATAGATTCGTTTTCCGAACCTGAATTGCTGTACGAATTGACTTCACCTAGTTTTCGGCTTTCTTCAACCTCAGCAGGGTCTTCTGTGTTTAACTCAGATTCCTGATCTACTTGGTTATTTTTCTCCTGAGTCTTGGTTTCTGTCTCATTTAACGATTCGTTATCCTCCGCTAGAACTAGTAACGGGGAACCAAGTATCACAAAGAAAAGCAGTAACAATGTTATAAGTAATTTTTTCATAAAACTTTCCACCTCCTTCCTATTAATCTATTATAATTTTTAAAGTATATTTTTCAATAGTTTTGTCGTTTTTTGCCTGTTTCATTTAAGTTAAACAGGATGGACAAAATTCGTAGTTAAAAATTTACCCACAATTCCATTAACATCGGGAGTTATCCACTATTACAAAGTGACTTTTATATTCAATGAGTAATACTTAATAAATTAAAAAAAGATGAAGCTGCATAAAGCAGTTCACCTTTCAAATAAATTATTTTCTCTTTAAATTAAATGCATGTGCGATTGCATCCGCCGTGATTTTACTGAGCTCGGCTCGAAAACTGGAGCTTTGCAATAATGTGTTTTCAGACCAATTATCTATAAACAACAGTTCCAGTAAAATGGCAGACATTGCGGTATTGCGCAACACATTAAAGTTAGCTGTTTTCTTCCCACGGTCGCTTATGTTGTTCCTGGCACTTAATTCGTTGGCTATGTACTGATGGATTTGGTTTTGTTTTTCTATTGTATTTGAAGAAACATTTCCATTATAAATATAGCTTTCAAATCCATGTGCAGCACCTGTAAAGGCATTGTTGTGTATACTGACAAAATAGTCGGCGCCCCAATTATTAGCCATTTGGGCTCTATCTTCCAATTCTACGAAGGTATCCGTTGTACGGGAAAGTTTAACCTCTACACCAGCGTAATTTTGACTCAATACATTTTCTGTTGCTAATGCAATATCAAGAACAACATCCTTTTCGTTTAAGCTATATCCTTGACCGCCGGGATCATGGCCTCCATGTCCGGGATCCAAAAATATCTTAACAATATTATCCTGCACTTCCGTTTTTAACTTGTCCAATGTGTTGGTATCAGCAATTCCACTAACCGGCAGATCGTATTGCTCTTGAAACTCTTTAACTGCCTGTTCCGTCCTTGTACCAAAGTAATCAGTTGGATCATTATCCCATGATACAATACCAAGGAGTTCCAAATTTTTCTTGAGCTCTATAGAATCCTCATGGCTTTTACCATATTGGAGTGGGGTGGATAAAACCTCCTGTATTTTATCTCTGGTATCATCCTCAGCTATTCCGCTATTCGGCAAACCATGGTACTCCTGAAAGTCTTTTACCGCTTGCTCCGTTCTTGGGCCGAAGTAATCGGTTGGATCATCTTCCCATGACACAAATCCTAGGGTTTCTAAATTTTCCTTGAGCCCCACGGAACCCTCATTAGATTTACCGCTTTGGAATGGACTAGATAAAATATCTTGAATTTTATTTCTGGTATTTTTCTCAGCTATCCCACTATTCGGCAAACCATAGTACTCCTGAAAGTCTTTTACCGCTTGCTCCGTTCTTAGGCCGAAGTAATTGGTTGGATCATCTTCCCATGATACAAATCCTAGGGTTTCTAGATTTTCCTTGAGCTCTACGGAGTCCCCATGACTTTCACCGTCTTGGAACGCACTGGACAGGATTTCTTCTATCTTCTCCAGTGTTGCTTCATTTGCCACTCCTGTTACTTCAAGATCGTAATAGCTCTGTAAATCCTCTACTCCCTGCTCTGTCTTCGCACCAAAATAATCGTTCGGACCGTTGAAGGATGTGAACCCTAATTTGTTCAGATTCTCTTTCAGAGTTATCACATCTTCACGGTACATTCCGTACGATAACGGACCAGTGGCCAGCTCTTCCAGTGTCTCTTTGGTATTTGGTTCGATTATTCCAGAAACCGGTAATCCTTTAGCCGCTTGAAACTCTTTGACTGCTTCTTCCGTACTTGATCCGAAGTAATCAGTTGGATCATTATCCCATGATACAAATCCCAGGGTTTCTAGATTTTCCTTGAGCTCTACGGAGTCCTCATGACTTTCACCGTCCTGGAACGGACTGGACAGGATTTCTTCTATCTTCTCGAATGTTGCTTCATTTGCCACTCCTGTTACTTCAAGATCGTAATAGCTCTGTAAATCCTCTACTCCCTGCTCTGTCTTCGCACCAAAATAATCATTTGGACCGTTAAAAGATGTGAATCCTAATTTGTTCAGATCCTCTTTCAAAGCTACCGCATCTTCACGATACATTCCGTACGATAACGGACCAATGGACAGCTCCTCCAGCCTCTCTCTGGTATTCAGATCAATTATTCCGGAAACCGGCAATCCTTCAGTCTCTTGAAATTCTTTGACCGCCTCTTCCGTTCGTGTGCCGAAATAATCGGTTGGATCATTATCCCACGTTACAAAGCCAAGGATTTCTAAATATTCCTTAAGCTCTATAGAATCCTCATGACTTTTACCATCTTGAAATGGACTGGACAGGATCTCTTCAATTTTCTTCACTGTTGCTTCATTCACTACTCCCGTTACGTCAAGTTCGTAATAGCTCTGGAGATCCTCTACTCCCTGCTCTGTCTTCGCACCAAAATAATCGTTCGGGCCGTTAAAGGATGTGAAGCCTAATTTGTTTAGATTCTCTTTCAGCGCTATTGCATCTTCACGATACATTCCATACGATAACGGACCGGTGGCGAGCTCTTCTAGTGTCTCTTTGGTATTTGGCTCAATTATTCCGGAAACCGGTAATCCTTCATCCGTTTGAAATTCTTTAACAGCTTCCTCTGTTTGCGGGCCGTAATATGTAGTTGGGTTATCAAAATTTAAGTACCCTAACACCACAAGGTACTCTTTTAACTCGACAGAGTCTTCATGCCTCTTACCATTCTGAAACGGACTGGCCAAAACTTCTTCTATCTTTTCCTCTGTCGCTTCATTTACCTCTCCTGTTACTTCAAGTTCGTAATATCTTTGAAAAGCCTCAATAGAACCCTCATTGTTCTCAAACCCTAGTGCTTCTAGCCCTTCTAAAAATTGTTCATTAGAATTTCTATCCTGGGATTCCGACCCAACCGAATTTAATTTCTTTTCATATTGTTCCTGCTCGTTTTCATTTGTTCCTTCGGACTCTTGAGATTCAAATTTTGCATCTATTTCTTGATTTGTAGACCTATTTTCTTCGTTTTGTGAATCTGAATTATTGTTGGGATTGGCTTCACCTGAGTTTATGCTTTCTTCACCTGTAGCGGGGTCTTTTGTGTTTAACTCAGATTCTTCATCTGCCTTGTCTTTTTTCTCTTGAGCTTCGACTTCTGTCTCATTTAATGATTCGTTCTCTTCGGCTAAAACTAGTAATGGATTACTAGAAACCACCACAAAAAGAAGTATTAATAGTGTTATAAATGATCTTTTAAAAATATTTTCACCTCCTCCCACAGCTAGTATAAATGTAATACAACTTTTTTCAATAGTTTTTGTCATATTTTGTAATTGAATTACTAATCGATACCTATTTGGCAAGAATTTAAATTAATAAAACACTTCGGTACAAAGCCCAAAGGTTGGTGTATTTCACCGAACTTTATGCTTCTTCCGAAGTATATTAATCTCCTATTTTTTTGCTGGGTTTATCTAGTATATCGTATCGGAAATAACATTAATATAAATGATATTTAACCTTGTAATGATTCTAATCCATACCTCCAACGAAAAGGAACTGGATTTTCATTGACTTCCTGCAAGTAAAGTTCGATACATTCTTCTTTCAGTTCTTCCTTGGGATTAACCCTGATATAGCGCAGAAAACCCACACTCATCTTGGCAAAGAATGATTCAATAATATTTAGCCAGGAACCATGTTTGGGCGTAAATACAAACTCAAAGCGATTTGCCACCGTTTCCAAGTAAGCACGTGTTTCTTGGATGTATGGGCTGAGTGGTTATCCAGGACAATTTGAATACGTATATCAGGGTCGTGGTATTTATCCTGATCTTTCAGAAAATAAACAAACTCTTTGCTGAGGTGGCCGATGATTTCTACCAGGCCAATGCCTGCCAACAGACTGAGTGTTCCGTAACAAACATATTCCCAGTCACGGCTAACCGTTGGATGCTTTCGGGAGCCGGCGGCAAATCGGGTGCCTTATTGCCCGTCGCCTGTATGACAACATCACATCACAAATCTGTTGGCATTCATTATCTTCCAACGTCCACTCAACCTGTTGGTAAACGTGTAAGACTTGAACCATTTTATCCTCAAAGTCAGGATCGACGCTCTAAATAATAGTTGACTTTATGCGGCTTAACATCGTTCTCAGAGAGGATACGCGAAATCGTCCCGAAACCAATTCGGGCGACGGAGGGATAACCCTGTTCGTCAGCATGATCACGAATATGCTGTGCCGGCAAACGGATGGTCCAGACTTTATAAGAGTGGCCCAGATCCTTAGGCTTCTGACAAGACAGAGAACGACCCAGGTTTTTGCCTCGGGCGCAATCTCAGCCGGACGGCCAGATCACTTCAAATCGCCTACAGCTGTTTGGACGCCAAACGCCAAAGCCTTATCAATACAGCGATAAACCTTTTGCGGGTTTGTATTCAAATGGTCTGCGATCTTAGGCACACTTATGTTGTCAGCATATAATAAAAGCATGCGGGCCCATTCGACACAGCGTACTTTTCCGGTGCGGGTCTGGTTGATTTTCTCTAAAAAATCACGATCTTCCTGCGATAAATGAAGTTCAGCTTTTGTTCGTTTAAATGGCATCGTATCCTCTCCCAAAATGTCTTTAGTACAAGGATTTCATAAACCTTTGTATATTGACACTACTTTTAAATCGAACTACTAGTTTAGGATATTTCATTATTTACATTGCTTAAGTCCAATTACAGCCTTATTTGAGTGTGTTTTTCCTCTTTTAATACTTTCAATGAAGTGTTCCATAGTTTTCGAATCCCCATTAATATCAATTTCAACTTTCCTTAGTTTCTCATTATAATCTACATTTCCTGTTATCCCAAACCTCTGAAGCATTTTAAAGACATGATTTTCATACTCATGTTTATCTTTACGTGGAATCGCCACAAAAATTTTAAATCTATCTTGGTTAGAATCTTCAGGTTGTTCATCTTCGTTTAAAAAATTTAATTGAACACTATTAGCACTAACCTCAAAGCCACCCAGTTTCTTAGCATATAACATATTTGTATGATGAATATCATAATAGGTTTGTTTTTCACCTATTTTATTAGCTAATGAATCATCAGGGTATCTACTATTTATTTCTATAACCCATATCTTTTTATCCTTATCAATTACAAAGTCAAATGCTAATTTCCCCATTTGATACCCCGTTAACTCCAACTTATTTGAGATAGATTCAGCTAGAGATACGAGTTCGTCTTTATAATATTCTACCTGTTGATCATTCATATGATAATCATTTTTTAGCACTTCTGAAATTGGCTTAATAGCTCCGCCACTGATAGCCCTGTTACTTACAATGCTATTTTCACCACTTACTCTCGACACAAACATTAAATTATTCCAATTACCTAATTGATCCTTATCCATACCTATCCTGAAATCCATAACTTTATTTTCAAATTTGATATCTATCGTTTTTTGGATAATATATTTCCCTTTTTCCAGTTTATTGTGCATAAAGTTCAATAATTCGTCAGGGTTTTCAAATGGCCATTCCAGGTTTTCACCATCCACTCGCGATTTAACATAAAATTTTCGGTCATCTTTTAATATGTTAAAAATCCCGAGTCCTTTTTTTCCCGATATTGGCTTAAGATAAATATCTTTATATTGCTTCATATATTCCGCCAAATCCTTTATATCATTATATTGTGATGTAGGCGGCAAATACTCGGATACTTCCGGGAATTGGTTTAATGTATCATAGACTTCCCATTTATTTAATGGTCTATAATTAAAAATTTTATTTCCATAAAGTGCTCCAAAATATTCACGCCATTCACTATTAAAAGTACTTCTTTGAAATATTGAGGACGGATAAGGTAAGACTGCCTCTTCCCATCGATCTTTATTCGGATTATAAAAATATCCATTAATAGTTAAATTTCTTTTGTTGATACTATCTAATGAAAATGCAAAAACAACACCCTTGATTTGATTATAGTTTTGTATATAACTATCTAAAAAACGCAATTTTTGAATGACTGTATTTTTATACCTTCCTATATAAATTCCAATAAATGGTCCAATTATTATTTCACTATCTTTAACGATAATATTATATTGACAATTTGTAGGTAAACCTAATTTTTTTATCACCCCTTTAGATAGTATTATTTCATTACTCTCTAAATGGGTATCAATATTTATATTTACTTCTGCAATTGTGAAGCCAAATCTGATATTAGCATTCTTTATCTTTGTAAGTTTAAAATTTTGACTCAGCTCTTTATTTATCGTTAATGTTCCAGAAGTATTATTACTTATTTTAATGTTATAATTTATCACTAAGTTATCCTCCCTCAGTTTTAAAAACTTATAAATTTTGTCAAAAACGCGCATTATTGTATATAGGACTTTAAATGACTCTTAAATATTTTACCATTTACTTTATTATTAGTCATATTTAACTCTTATAAACTTAATATTTTTATTCATTTTGGGGTTGTAAATACAAGACAAATACAACTTTTTATTTCAAAAGACAAATCGAAATGATTATTTATGTTATAATACACATGTTAATTAAATGAATAATTGACTAATAAACATATTTATATAATGAATTAATGAAAGGGATAAGTTATGAAGGGAAACAACCAGTATTTAAATCATCTAAATGAGTGTATTCCACAGAAGGCAAACAATTACATGTTAAGTACTTATAGTATCATTCTCGAAGCCTGGCGCAGAGGACTAGAAATTAACATTAGTATTGTTCTGGAAAAATCAGGTAAAATAGAACCTTACTATTCAATTAGCAACGGTACTAAAACACATCACTTCAGTACTACCAGGGGTGATGGTGTTACCGAAGAAACTAAAGAACTAGCTAAGAATAAATGGACTGCAAAAGAGTATCTTAAAAAAAATAATGTTCCCACTCCTGATGGAAAAGAATTTAGTGAGAATGTGACAAATGCTGAAATTATTCAGTACGCAAATAATATATCTTATCCTCTTGTTATAAAACCTACTGATGGTACTGGTGGAAGAGGAGTAATAGGGAATATCCAAAATGAAAAAGAATTAAAGGAGGCTTTAAATTACGTAAGAGAGAAATTAAATTATCCAAAAGTAATACTCGAAAAATACTTTGAGGGCAGTGATTACCGGCTTTACGTTCTTAACAACAAGGTAATAGGAGCTTTAAAGCGCGTTAGATCGCATGTTATAGGAAATGGGAAGGACACAATCAAACAACTCATTAACAAAAAAAATCAAGAAAGATCCAAACTTCCTTCCTTAACAAATCGGCCAATTAAGATTGACGATGAAACAAAAACATTATTAAAAAGAAAAAATTATAGTCTTGATTCTGTTGCTAAAGATGGTGAAATTGTCTATCTGAAAAGCAAAAATAATGTTTCTGCTGGTGGTGATTCAATAGATATCACTGATCAAGTACCACAAAACATTAAAAACATTGCCATTGAGGCGGCAAACAGTTTTCCATCGCTTCCACAATGCGGTGTTGATATGATTGTTGATGAGAAAAACAATACTGGAGTTGTTATCGAACTCAACTCTAGGGCTCATATTACACAGCACCTGTTCCCGATGGAAGGGCAAGCTCGTGACATACCATCACACATTATTGATTATTACTTTCCGGAAACTAAAGATTATAATCGTAAAGAAGCAAATAAACTTTATATTGATTATGATTTTATCTATGATTCTTGCTTGGCTAGCGCAGCTAAAGATATCACATTGCCTAAACTTCCTAGCTCGCCAATTATTTTAAAACGATTTTTGCTTTCTAATTGTGAATATAACAAGAAATTAGCAAACAGGATTAAACGAACCGCTTTTAATAAAAAGGTGAGCGGTTATATAAAAGCTTTAGCAAATGGTGATATTGTAATTATTGCTGCTGGGAATAAAAAAAATGTTGGAGAATTTGAGGATCGGTTTAAAAAGTACGTTGCTAAAAACTTTAGCGCTCCAAAAATCACTGAGAAAAATAGAACTTCACCTGTTAAACATGGGTTTCATATTGAAGAAATTCCAGAGAAAGAGGCAATGGGCACAAATAGCAATGTTGAAGAATACATTCAAAAATACAGCAATTTAAGGAAAGACTACCAGAGGCTTGTACGCCAACTAGCAGAATATGAGGAAAAAGAAAAAATAAGGGAACTGACTAATAAACAAAATAAACAACTTAAAAAACAACTTAAAAGAATGGAAGCAAGTACTTCGTGGAAAGTCACGAAACCTTTAAGGAAATTTACAGATAAAGTAAGAGGTAAATAAATGTTAGCCAAGTCGGTTTGTTTTACGACTTGGCTAATTGCTATACGGAGATAAATTATCTCAATTCAATTTCTGGCATCCAATTTTTATAGCGGCTTGATAATTCACTATACACTTCGAGAGAATCAAATTCGCCATGCGCAGTTTTAATATACGCATTCTTCTCAATATAATCAAGCAAATGATACATCTGATATCCGTCTTTCCTATTTGCGTCTACAAATGTCAAGTCTAATTTCGGGTTCTTCACCTTAATGCCAGAAGTATTTTTTTCTTTAATTACATCTAAGGAAAGCGAGCCCCCAATTTGTCTGTACAGCCCCTTTTGCCCAGAATAAAAGTTACCTAAAGAGTAAATTACAAATGTTTGTTTACCACGAGAGTTGGTAATCCATTCGGCAGGCTGCAGTACATGTGGATGATGACCAATAATAATATCTGCACCTGCATCTGAAATAGATGCAGCAACTTCTTTTTGAGATGCTACAGGATATAATGGATACTCTCTGCCAAAGTGCATCGAAACAATTACAACATCCGGTTTTATCTCTTTTTTTACCCGTTCAATGTCTCCTCGAACCTCTTTAGTCTGTCCTTTCACTACTCTATTTAACAGATATTCTTTATTTTTAGGAGGGTTATTACCTAACGTAACAGCGGTGTAAGACAAAAATGCACATTTAATACCGTTCTTCTCAATAACCCGGGTTTCTTTTCGGTCCTTTTTGGACTTATGTGATCCTACATACATTAGACCTGTTTTCTCCAGATTCTCTATGGATTTTAGTGCGCCTTCTACACCAAGATCCATTGTGTGGTTATTAGAGTTTGTTACTAAATCAGTGCCAAACTTCTTTAGATTTTCCGCTAACTCAACAGGGTTATTGAATTTTGGAAAGGATTGCAGTCCTAATTCCTCTCCTGCCACAGGTGATTCTAGATTCACGACGGAAATATCACCACCACTAAGTAACTTTTTTGCCGGTGCCATAGGCTGAGTAAAATCATAGCCATCCTTACTCGTCTTATATAAATTGTATATTCTTGAATGTAGTAAGACATCCCCCGTTGCTACTAAATTGATTTTAGACATAAAAGATCCTCCATTAGTAATTTACCATTCGAAAATAGTAATTGCTTGAGTCAATTTCATAATTGCTCTTTTTAAAAAAGCACAGAAGTTCAGAATTTAAAAAAGGATTTTTTTAAAAATTCTCTTAAGCAGCTTGAGACTGATTTAGCTGCGCATTGATGCGATCTGCAGCTAATTTGGATGCATTGTAAATAAGTGTTGCCATATCAAAGTGGATCTTGGCGCGTTTTCCCTTACGATAACGGACATTGTTCAGTTGAAAAAATTCCTTTAAGTATGCATTGACACGTTCTACTGCTGAGCGACGTTTATAGATCTCTTCCCAGGCTTTGGACCCACGAGCGGGCGCCGTGTATCGCCTGAGGTCTTTGGTAATTTTCATCTTGAACACTTTCTGGCATAGTTCTTCATTGGCTAAAGGACAGTCCTTGCATTCTTTTGGGCTGGTGTATTTCAGTGTTT
>NZ_SRHY01000063.1 GCF_004565465.1 Lentibacillus salicampi | reverse complement strand
GTCTAAAACCTAATTACTCCTGTCTTGGCGGGAGATCAAGCCGTTTCATTGAAAATCTGATGTTCCACTCGCTAATTTACATATTTTTACATAAAACCCGTTATACTTCTGTCTAAGGCTCCTAGGGAAAAATGGAATAGTCACTGATAATTACGTTGATTCTGTATTGGAACGGGAAAGTTATTCACCGACAAGCTTTGGGAATCTTGTTGCTATCCCCCACCCCCTTGAACCCAAAACAGATTCCACATTCTGGTCCATCGTTACTTTAAAAAAGCCGATACAGTGGGATGACAAACCAGTACAAATCGTTTTTTTGTTAAATATTAATCAGAACAAAAAAGACGATTTAAAACCGATGTTCAATACATTGGTGAAACTGGTCGACAACAAAATTCTCATCCATCAGCTTCTTCAGTGTAAGTCCTATAATACGTTCAAAAATAAAATCGTTAACGCTTAAAGTACAATGATCATACATTGTGCTTTATTTTATGTCATTAATTTTTTACCACTGCTAACGGAAAAAAAACCACTTCATATGAATACGCTTACAAACTATAATGAAATTAACTCAATAATATATGCATAAGGAAAGGGATGCAGCAATGATGAATGAACCAATGAAAATAGCTGTGATTGGAGGGGGGTCTTCATATACACCGGAATTACTGGAAGGAATCATACTTAACCAGGAAGTGCTGAATGTTTCTGAAGTATGGTTGGCGGATATTCCGGAAGGGAAAGAAAAGCTTTCCGTGATTGAAGATCTGTCCAGACGCATGGTTAATAAAGCAAACAGGCAGATAAAAATTGTAGCCACTATGGACCGCCGTGAAGCTATAAAGGATGCCTCCTACGTTGTTACGCAAATCAGAGTCGGACAATTAAAAATGCGACGGAATGATGAGTATATTTCGATTAAACATGGTGTGATCGGGCAGGAAACAACTGGTGCCGGTGGTTTTATGAAAGCACTAAGAACAATTCCGGTAATGCTTGATATTTGCAAGGATATTGAAGAACTTGCACCTGACGCTTGGCTGTTAAACTTTACAAACCCAGCCGGTATTATCACCGAGTCTATTTTGAAACATAGTAATGTAAACGTAATCGGCCTATGCAACAACCCCATTAATTTCTATAAAAAATTCGCAAAAGCATACAATACGGCCGTGGAAGATATCAGTATTAATTTCATAGGAATCAACCACCTCATCTGGATAACAGATTTGTATATTAGAGGTCAGTCAAGAATTGATGATATTTTAACCGGAAAATCGGAAACCTACGAGGCAAAAAATATCCCCTCATTCGGCTGGGATACAGATTTCCTGCAGTCACTTGGGGCAATTCCATGTGGATATCATAAATATTATTATCAAACCGATCGAATCCTTGAAGAGCAGCTGGAGCAGTATAAAAACAATGAAACGCGTGCTGACCAGGTGCAAAAAGTAGAAAAAGAGTTATTTGAAATCTATAAAAATCCAGCTATTCAGGAAAAACCGGCTGCTTTGGAACAGCGAGGTGGAGCCTACTATTCAGAGGCAGCAATTAATCTGATTAAATCGATTCATTTAAACTCAAAGAAAATTCATACGTTAAATGTCCGGAATAACGGAACCATTTCGTGTCTGCCGGATGACGTCAGCATCGAAGTGAATTGTGTCGTTGAAAATCATCAGACAACGCCACTAAAGGTTGGCGATGTTCCACCTCAAATCAGGGGTCTGCTCCAAAATGTGAAAGCATATGAAGAACTAACGGTGGAGGCTGCTGTGACCGGGGACAAAGGAGTTGCACTGCAGGCATTAACACTACATCCTTTAATACCGTCATCAGGTAGAGCGAAGGATATTTTGGATGAAATGCTGGAAGTGAATAAACCCTACTTGCCTCAATTCTGACAAACGATTAAGAACAACATCATTAAGGGGGTATCAACAAGTGAAGATCACCTTGTTATGTGCTTTAGGAATGAGTACGAGTCTGTTAGTAGAGAAAATGAAAAAGGCGGCAGGCAGCAGATCGATTGATGTAGAAATCGAAGCCCATTCTGCTGATGATATTGATGAGCAGTTGAAAACATCAGATATCATCCTGCTCGGACCACAAATTCGCTACAAAAAGAATGAGTTGTATAAGAAAGCTGAAGCAGCAAACGTTCCAATTGATATTGTTGACATGAAAGCTTATGGAACGATTGATGGGGAAAAAGTGCTGAATCAGGCACTGCAATTAAATAAATAGATTGACTAGGGAGGAAATATTATGAATCATTTTAACGCTTTTATGGAGCGTTATTTCATGCCGGTCGCCGGAAAAATGGCCGAGCAACGCCACTTAAAGGCAGTCAGGGACGGTATTATTGCCACAATGCCATTGTTGATCATTGGCAGTGTTTTTCTGATCATTTCGTCGCCGCCGGTAGAAGCGTGGTCAGAATTTATGGCGCCGTATGCAGACGCATTAAGTATTCCGGTGGATGCCACATTTGGCCTTATCGGCTTGGTGGCAGTATTTTCGATTGCATACAGTTTGGCTAAGAGTTACGGGATAGACGAACTGTCTGCAGGTGTACTGAGCTTATCTGCTTTTTTTGTCGCAACACCGCTTACAGAGAACGGGAATATTCCGTTAAACTTAATGGGAAGCGAAGGATTATTTATTGCGATTGTTTTAGCACTATTTACGGTTGAAGTATATCGTTTTTTTGAAAATCGGAATATTGTTATCAAAATGCCTGAGACAGTCCCGCCCTCTGTTTGGCGAGCGTTTACAGCACTGATACCAGGTGCAGTTATTATTGCTGCTGTTTGGGGTGTCGATTTAATCTTGAAAGCATCATTCGATTTATCCTTGCATGGTGTCGTTGGGGCTATTCTGCGTGAGCCACTGCAAATGTTTGGAGGAAGCCTGTGGGGTGCACTTATAGCTGTTTTGCTTATTCACTTGCTCTGGTCTTTTGGTATCCACGGAATTTCAGTTGTTGCCAGTGTTATGGCCCCGATTTGGTACAGCTTAACTGAAGAGAACGTGGCTGCACATCAGGCAGGAGAAGCTTTGCCACACATCATCGGCCAGCCATTTATGGCAATCTGGTGGGCTGTTGGCGGATCAGGTATGGCACTGGCTTTAACGATACTTATGGTCTCACGTGCTAGGTCTAAACATTTGAAAGGCCTTGGGAGAGGTTCAATATGGTCAAGTTTTTTCAATATCAGTGAGCCGGTTGTGTTTGGCGCCCCAATTGTAATGAACCCGCTCCTGGTTGTGCCGTTTATTCTTGCACCGATCGCTGTAGCCTTAATAAGTTACTTCTCCATGTCGATAGGACTTGTCGGGAAACCATATATCATCGTTCCATGGACGACACCACCGCCGTTTTCAGGTATTCTGACAACAGGTGACTGGCGCGGAGGAGTATTAATGATGATCAACATCGGTGTTGCACTTGCTATTTATTACCCATTTTTCCGTTTATATGATAAGAAGCTTCTTCAAGAGCAAAAAGCTGATGATACGGCTGCCGCCACAAAGGAAGACTAGGAGACTATAAATGAACTCATCGAAATTAATTGTTAATGCTGATGATTTCGGTTTAACCCCGGGCGTATCAGCAGGAATACTTTATGCGCACCAGCATGGTATATTAACCAGTACAACCGCAATGGTAAACACAGAGTTTTCAAAAGAAAGTCTGAAAGATGTGAACAGGTTTCCGAATCTTGGAATTGGCTTGCACTTTGTATTGGATGCAGGCAAGCCAGTTTCCTCTTCAGTCAGTAGTCTGACAGATACAAAAGGTAACTTCTTGAAAGGCCGGTCACTTATCGAGTCTGCCAAAAAGTCGGATATTAAGGAAGAGCTTGTATCGCAGCTTGAATTGCTTTACAAGTGGGGGATAGATACGACCCATATCGATAGTCATCATCACTTGCATCTGCACATACCTTGTGCATTGGAGGCAATTGTCGAAGTTGCAGAGGTGTATAAACTTCCGATAAGGTCATTTTCAGATTCTGTACTTGAATTTGTTCCGACCAGCGATTATTTCCGTTACGATTTCTATGGAGATGATAACGTTACTTCTGATTACCTCGAACGTATATTGTCTGATTTGCAACCTGGAGTAACCGAGATCATGTGTCACCCTGCATTCCTGGATCCGTGGTTAAGCAAGAAAAGTAGCTATAATTTTACTAGAACCAAAGAGTTAGGTATTCTTGTGAACAGCAGGCTCAGAAACTTGGTAGAAAAACACTCAGTCGATTTGATCCATTTTGGAGGGTTAGTAAATGAACCATGAGGATTTTTCAATGAACATTATTTTACATGCTGGGAATGCAAAGGGCTATTTACATGAATCATTACAGCTCGCAAAAAACGGCGAATTTGAACAAATTGACTCAAAAATAAAGCAAGCAACAGAGGAACTTTTAAACGCGCATAAGATACAGACAAAGTTCATTCAAGAGGATGCAGAGGAAACAATGGAAAATATACCGGTTATTTTGGTTCATGCACAGGACCATTTAATGACGGTAATGTCAGAAAAACAATTAATTATAGAATTGATTGAGATGTATCGAAAGCAGCATGACATGAATCTGAAACTGGATATGTTATTAGAACAGGACAGTCCTACACTACGGTAATACATTAAAGAGGTAACGAGGGACTAAAAATGGGGACTGTCCTAACCACACTAATGTGATAAAGTGGAAAGAGACAGTCCCGTTATACTTGAATCATCGTTCTGATTTAGGTTTAATTACCTTTTTCCCAACCTCGTGTTTATATCCGTGTAAACACTATTAAAAAATCTGCTTCCCTACAACTTCACTCGCTCTTTATATTTTTCAATTAATTTGTTGTTATGATCATCCGCTCCTTCAATATTACCACTTAGAAAAACCGGTGGGTAGAAGCCGTCTTCAGCCATTTTCTTAATCGATTCGGCCAAGATGGCATTTAATATTGTAGCGCCAATGACTGTGGAACTTGGAGAGAAGTTCACATCCACTTTAGCATGGGATAAAAGAGCATCGCCTATAGGTGCATGATTATTGATAACAAGGTCAACCGCATCAAACAAATGCTCCCCACTCGTATGTCGTGATGGTTGACTTGATGAGTATTCGATTGATGTAATACCAATCACATAAGCACCTTTTTCCTTAGCAATCTTGGCTGCGTCAACAGGCACAGGATTTCTTCCGGATGTCGAAATGACAAACATGACATCACCTGTCCGAATGTCCTGTTCATCCATAAATTCCACTGCATAATCATTTTTCCGTTCAAACGAAGAAGAACGAACGGCTCCTTCATGCAACATCAGTGGCTCATGCAGAATCGGGTGTAAGGGGACCAGTCCGCCTGCCCGATAGTAAACCTCTTCCGTTAAAATATGAGAATGACCGCAGCCAAATAAATGGACTACACCATCACGTTGAATTGCGTTTGATACCTTATCGGCGGCTCGCTCTAATACATCTGTTTCTTCTTTTTCAACGACAGCAAGTAAATCAGTTATATTGCTGAAATAATTATGAATCATCATAGACCCTCCACCTGTTCATAAAGTTCCATAACCTTGCCAGGAATTGTTTCACCTGTTTGTTTATCAATTGTTGAACCAAAAATATGAGGCATAAAAAACTCAACTTCTATATCCTTTACACCTGCCAGGATATCCTTAATATTACTTGCATTAATCCCGCCTGCAGGTTCGATTCCTCTAATACCATTAGCCTGTGCGACTTTGGTTAAATAAATAAGTTCATCTAAATGTTCTGTTCCATTTACGGGCATCATCTTAATGCTTTCAATGCCCAGGTTAGAGGCAATACTAATAAATTCCTCTACTTTAATCCTATTTCCGGAGTTAGCCAGTTGTATTTTTCCAACTTCACCAGCCGGTTTAACAAGCGCATTGACCAATTGTTTCTGTCGGTCTTTTCCATCAAGGTAACCAAGTGAATAAGCAGCTGTTTCAAATGGTTGGTTTAGATGACCCGGTTCAGAGGCTGCTGCAATATCCAATACTTTTTTCCAGTTATCCACGTTACCGCTTCCGCCTAAGCCAACACTTACAATATTCGATACTGATTTAAGTTCCTTTACTTTTTTTACGGCACCTTCAGCCGAGTTGAAATTATCTGAAGTAATCCCCGGAACCACATACCCATGTCCCGCTTCCATAACATTTGCAGCATTTTCCGCATCTTGTGCCAGGAAATTAAATAAAAATTTATCATGCAATTTCTGTATCATAATCCTTCACACCCTACCCAATGAATCATTAATAAGTTTAACCATGTTATCCAATGCGATATCCACTATATACTTACCTTTTTCTTCTGTAGCAAGTTTGGCATCACCAAGTACAGCTGAATCAGTGAATTCCTCCCATGAGGTAGGCGTCACATCGGCATGAGCCGGGATATCAGGTATGTCGGTAATGGCTTTTTCCATATCTGTATATTCGGGGACTAAATAAAGCATATAAGATGTTTCAATCTCACAAGCATGAAAATACGTATTATGCGCCGTTTTCGTTTCCCTGACTTCTGAGGCTGCCTTATTCATGCCAGGGTAGAAGAAATAAAAGACGCGCATATCAGGACACGTTTCATACAAAACTCGAGCCGCCTCTTTTAGTGCTGTTCCGTTCCCCAGATGACCGTTGACCATTGCAAATGTCGTAAAACCCTGATGATAAAGGCTCTCACCGATATCAACCAGAAAACTGATTATGGAATCGTTCGTGATATTGATACTGCCAGGGAAATTTCGAAGGCTCCACACTTGCCCATACGGCAATGTCGGCAGCACCAAGCCATTCACACGTTTAGCCAGTTTTTCAGCTAACCGCTCAGCCAGTAAATTATCCGTGCCCAGTGGGAGATGCGGTCCGTGTGCTTCTACTGCACCGACCGGCAAAATCGCTATTTTAGAGTTATCAATCTTTTTTTTAATATCAAACGAATTTTCGTACTGAAATTGCATACCAGTTTCACCGTCCATTATTTTTTAAAGGTAAAGCATCGTTTTGGATTTTGCACAAAGAATTTGTCAACTAATTTTTTACCATCAAAACCATTTTGATCGGCTTCTTCAATAAAACGCGGCACCCATTTTCCGAGAATGTTTTCGAGTCCCAGCCCGTAGTCATAATGTTTGTAGTAGCTCTTTCGGGCAGTATCGCCACTTACCAAAATCTGATCTTCGTATCCTTTATTGACAAGTTCCAAGATACAGTGGATACGTGTGCTTTCCGGGGCATATTTTATTTTTGAAATACCATCAAAAGAAAGAAATGCTCCAGTCTTCGCGACTTTTTCATGATAAAATGGATCCGGATTACGATCCATATGACCGAAACTCATATATTCCAGGTTGATCCCTTCACTTTTAAGAATTTCAATTTGCTCCAGTGCCATCGTACCAGCTTCCGTATGTGAATGCATTGGAGCTTTCGTTTCGTGATGGGCTCTAGCTACAGCACGCAACGTTTTTTCTTCCAATGGGGTTATTCGATTATACCCTGTGCCGAATTTCACTTGACCTCCAGGTATATTGGTACATTCCAGACCTTCTTCAATTTCTCTGACAACAAATTCGGTAAGTTCGTTGATAGATTTATCATTTATCCATTTATAGTAAGTGCTGTAATCACCAGTAACGTTTTTCAAATGATCAGGAATAGCAGCATTCCAGAGAAAACTTTTATTAAAGCCTGCTGTTCCAATCAAGGTAACCCCTGTTTCCTCAGCGATCTTTTTAACCGCTTGTACATCACGTCCGTAGTCGATGGCAGTTGCATCTACTATAGCCTGGCCACCGAGGTTTTTGAAGTCCAGTACGTCCAGTTTTGACTTCTCTTTATCATCTAGCAATAGATCATCAGCCTGCTGTTCCACCCAATATGGCGGTCTGCATACAATATGTTCATGGGAGTAAGTGAAACCCAGTTTATCCGGGTCAATATCACCATGGAATGTTCGAATAAAACTCATAACAGTCACTCCTTTTAATGTTGTTTAATTAAAAAAGGGGGGGAAAGCCAAGAGCCCTCCCCGTTATATTTTGCTGATCAGCCAAACAAGAGCTGTGATACAAAGCGAATAATCGGGCCTAAGATAAACATGTCTGAGTCCGCAGCCCACATGGCTGTATCCGGTATCGTGTCTGGAAGCAGCATTCTTACCATGATATATTGCCCCCAGGCTACAACAGTCGCTGTAATGAATCCGCCGATTACAGCACCTCTCGCACCCCCTGTTGCGTTACCGAAAACACCTGCTGTCGCGCCATGGAAGAACAGCACGATCATTGTTGGAACAAACACATAGCCAACAGCATTCCCTAAAACAACCAACCATACTAATCCGCCTATAAATGCTCCAAGGAAACCTAAGATAACAGCATTAGGGGCGTACGGGAACAGAATCGGAGCGTCCAAAGCGGGTTTTGCCCCTGGGACAATTTTTGTCGCGATACCTTTAAACGCTGGAACCATTTCACCAATGAACATGCGCACACCTGCTAACACAACAGCAATACCGGCAGTAAAGGTGAATGATTGAATAATCGCATAAACGATAAAGTTCTGATCACCTGCTGACGCTACTAGTTCCTGGGCTCCAGGTGTATCTTTGAAGGAAACAACAATGGCACCTGTCAGGAACAATAGCCCCATTGTCAGGGCAGTAATAACGTTCGAATCACGTAAAAATTCCAAGCCTTTCGGAACTTTAATTTTTTCAGAGTCATTATCTTTATTTCCCAGCAACTTGCCTGCCCAGGCAGAAAGTAAAGAGACTGACGCAGAAGTGTGTCCCAATGCGACATTATCATTGCCCGTTATCTTACGCATAAACGGTTGAACGATTGCTGGCTGGAGTGTCCAGTAAAGTCCCATTACAACCGCTAAAAATAGGACAAGCTGCCAGAAGGAAACATCGTTTACACTTTGAACAACGATTCCTGCAAAAATCGTTGTTGTCCAAAACATCATATGACCGGTTAAATAAATATACTTAAATCGGGTAAATCTGGCTATTAATACGTTAAGAATAAAACCAATTGTCATTGCCAATGCGACCGCGCTTCCGTACTGACCAGTAAATGCTTCTTGACCCATATAACCGCTGAACGATTCAGATTCCAGATTAAAAACTTCAGCCCATAATGGTTCAAATACCGTTAATGCCCCTGATATGATATCGGAACCAGCGGTTATAATCAGAAACCCAATAATAGCCTTAAATGTTCCACTGATTATTTGACTGCCTGTTTTCTTTTGTACCAGAAGTCCTATCAGTACAATGGAGCCAATTAAGATCGCCGGCTGACCAAACACGTTAGTAGCCAGCCACATGACGACGTTCATGATTGCATCCATTTTAAATTCCCCCTATTTATTATTAGACAAATCAGTGATTAGTCTGCAATATGCTCATCAATTGCCTGATTGATCTCATCCATGTCAAAATAATTATTCACTATAATCACTTTGGCAGAATGGCCCCCTAAACTTTCCGCCAATTCATTGCTCGTAATGATATAATCTGCCTGCATACTTGAAGCCGCTGATACATCTGTATGTTCTACATCTGCTTGAATACTTCTTTCGCCAAGCACCTGTTCCACATTCATTTTCAAGATCAGACTAGTACCTTGTCCTAAACCACAAACTGTTAAAACTTTCATCATAGCTTATCTCTCCATTTCTAATATTGTTTGAACATCTTCTAAACTATCAGCATTTATCAATGCTTCTACATTACGAGTGTCATTCAAAAGACCCGTTAATTTTTTCAATAAGGTTAAGTGCTCATCACTGGATGCAGCGCCTAAACCAAAAACAAGCTGAACAGGGTCGTTCGTTTTATGACCAAATTTCACCGGTTCCTTCAGTTGTACGATTGATACAGAGGCCTCCTTCACACCATCCTCAGGTCGTGCATGGGGAATAGCAATCTTGGGCGCCAGCACAAAATAAGGCCCATTTTCCTTAAAGGCGTTTACCATCGCGTCAACATAAGTTTCCTCTATTACCCCCTCCTTCAAAAGTAAATTTCCTGCTTCCTTTATGGCTTCTTCGGCGGTTTGAACCTCAGCCCCAACCTTTACCAAACGGTTATCTAAAAATTTCATAGAACTCCCAACACCTGCCTATTCGTCATTAACCTATTCTTTAAAATATGATTGAATCAACTTAATCAGTTCAGCTCGGCTTCCTGATCTCATGACTTTATCCTTCGCTGATTTGTCAGAAAACAACTGGGTCAGCTGTGACAAAGCTTTCAAATGCTGTTCGTTGTCTATTGATGCCAATACAATAATCATACGGACAGATTTACCCAGCAAATCAATCCCCTTATCAAGGAGCAGCAAACTCATTCCGGTTTTGTTAACACCCTCATTTGGATTAGCATGCGGCAGGGCAATTTGATCAGAAATGACAATATACGGACCAGCATCCTTAACCATTTGAGTCATTTTTTCAATATAATTGCTTGTAATATATTTTTGGTCGAGCAATGGACGAGCAGCAGTGAAAATAGCCTCTTCCCAGCTCCCTGTACATTCTTCCACTGTAATCCTGTTTTCCGGCAATAGTTCAAGCAGGTCAGGTTTATTGTATCCGCTGTTCATCGGGATTGGTGTATAGAAATAAGTCTTTAATTCGTTTCGCAATGACTTTTCATCTTGTATCACCGCATAACGACGAATCATATCCATGACGGTATCAACTGACATGGTTTGCTGATGAGATCCGCCTTCAAATAAACTGTTTACTTTCTTCAGCAATTTTTCCTTATCCTCATTATTCAGTACGGGATTCACGACAAATACCGGTATGCCCCTATCAGGGAGTACGATCGTTGATATAATGAAATCTGCAATTGCTGGTAAATTATCTATTTCTTTATATTCACGCAATGAGGTGACACCGCTAATATCCACATCCGAAAACAGCCCTTCCAACTGACTTTCCAAAAGGCGCGATGTCCCTAACCCATTCGTGCAAACAATCAATAATTTTTTCCGTTTGGGTTCAAGCACGACGCCCTCTTTTCTTAACCAGCCACCAAAGTGCATAGCTATAAATGCGATTTCATTTTCATCAATTTTTTGGTCCATTAAATTTTCAACATGATGGATCACTTTTTTGGTTAAATGGAATATTTCGGGATAATTGTTTTTAACAGCTTTTTTAAGGATATTTTCAATACGAATCCCGTACTTTATCCGATAATACGTTGGCTTTAAATGTAAAAGAAGATTGCGTATCATTCGTTGCTGGTCCGGAAAAGCTACAGCAGCATACTTCTGAAAATCATAGACCATTTTTTCGACAACAGCTGTAAGTTGTTTCATTTCCTGGTTTTCTAATTGCAAATTAAGATTGTAGTTTACCTTTGCACTCAGCAGATATCGTGTAAAATAATCAATTTCTTCAGCGGGGATTTCTAGCTGAAAATAAGCTGATAGGCGATCGCACATTTTTTTCGCACCTGCGAACTCTTTTGTTGAATGGATCACTTCTCTTTCAGCAGGATCGACCTCGGCATAGTGACCTTGTTCGATACGCTGAACGAAAAAATAAAACCATACAACAAGGTCATTACGCACGTCATCTGTGATTTCAACTTCAACCTGCCGCTCATAATGATTTAAATCATTTTTTATTTCATATAAGTCATCAGCAGCCAATATTAAATAAGGTTGTATGCCCCTATGCGTTTCATTTAGATACGCCTCTTCCAAATCCTTCACAAAATTGAGCCAAAACTCCTTTGGAATGACATCTGATAAATACTGTAAAAGCAGTCTTCTGATTATGATTTCGTTGCCTTCGATTTTGTAGCCTTGATTTCTTTCTGCAACAAGCTTCACCTGATTGACGTCCAGCTCCTCTTTTAGCTTTTTAATGTCCTCAATCACGGTGTTCCGGCTGACCCGGAAAAGATTTTGAAAGCTATCAAGAAAATAAGGTTTTGACCGCCCCGCTAACCAAATATATATCCATGCTCTTCTTTCCGACTTAGAATACTCGTAGTAGCTTGTATCAGACGGATTTACTTTTTTCCATAATTGGTTTTTGACAGAACCCTCAAGATAAAGTCCCTTGCCTCTTACTTGTTTCACTTGTGATAAATTCTGATCCTTCAACCAATGATTGATTTTATCAAGATCGTTATAAATGGTACGTCTTGAAACGTTAAGAAGGTTCGCAAGTTTTTCAACAGAAATATAAGAATCCGCTTTTACAATATTGCTTAAGACAACCGTACTTCGTTGATCCACAAATTATCACCGCCGTATCCCTATAGTGACAAGTCTTATCCATCTCCCCTTATCTTTACTATACTCCATAGTAATTGCATTTATAAGACCAAATGAATCACACCCAAATATGCAAAATTGGGCTGAGTATAGTCTGATGAAATTGATTAGCAGCATTGAGCAAGTAGATCTTTTCTTCTAAACTCAACTTTCGCAGCACAAATTAGGCAGATAAGCCTTGATATAATTGGGCAAGGCGGAAAACCATTGATGTAATTGACCTTTGATTAGTTGTTTGAATTTGTTATTGGTCTTTTTTAAAGCAT
>NZ_SRHY01000062.1 GCF_004565465.1 Lentibacillus salicampi | reverse complement strand
CCACGCAAGACTCGGTACATGACTGCTGGCTAAGCTTTATCAAGGCAGCCATTTCAGGCTGCATGCGCTCTTTGAGCTTGCAAGGCGCAACCTGCTCAACAAGGAGCGTGCAAGTTTCCCCGCACTCCGCGCTCCATCTAACTGAATCTACTAGATGATAAGTTCCTCGTTACCTCCAAACAAAGAGGTCACATCCAAACCTTTTGTTTGAAAGCTCGCACTGTGTAAAGTCACACATTCCTACCCGATCGGTGCGATGAACGCTTGGAAAACCATCGTTCCATTCGCTGGACTTGCGGCTGTTCCTCCACTTCCATTACAGAAGATTCATCAGTCATGCCCCTACCCTCACAAGGATAAATGCTTTTTGGCATAAGCCTTATAGCAACCGTTTTGGATGACAGTCCTTGTTCCAACGTTCCTTGCTTTCCAGGTGCCTTACAACGTAGCTATCTATTCTGGACGTAGGTGCTTCCTATAAGCCTGTGAGCTGGATACCGCCATTGTCCGGTATAGTGTATTTCAGAGGGCGCATTTTTACTCTACACCACTCACGCCATCGTTGGATGACCCTTAAGGTTTCCTTATGGCCAAACTTTAGACCCGTACATTCGAAAGTTCGTCAGTTCCTTTTCGCGAAAACATTCTCACCTTATCCAGTTTTTCAGCCGTGCGGCATATCCGTTAGCATACCTTCTCCTATGGAGTGGCTCCAGCCTTCGTGCTGCCGAATCTACCTGTTCTTCAACCCCCATGACCTGTCAGTCATGACGCATGCAGGAGTATTGACGGGATGGTTTCGGGAAACTTGGTTCCGTCACTCCCATCCTCCGTTGTAAAGTTTGGATTAACTCTAAGTAATCCTCTGCATTTCACGCTTCAAAGCGCTTATAGCATAGCTTGTCGAACGGCGCCCGTTTGAGGAACAAGGGAGATGCTCGACGCTGCAAAAAATATCAAAAAGTAAGTTTATTTTCTGTTCCTGAAAGCAGCCTTTGTATGTTTTTCATATGCTTAAAAATAATTGTAAGAGCCATTACGCAGGCAAATATATTAAAATATAAGGTATGCTCAAAAACAGGAATAAATGAAATAGCCACAATAAGCATTATGGCGCATATAGTACCCAAAGAAACATAACGTGTTAAAGCTGTTATTATCACAAAAAAGCCAATGCATAAAAGACCCATAACCCAGTCAGCCATAAACAGGACAGTCACTGCTGTAAGTGCGCCCTTTCCCCCTTCAAACTTAAAATATATTGGCCAGTTATGCCCTATAACTGCCCCTGCGCCTGCTACTAAAAGGCTTACGGAATCCATAGCTACTCCCGAAAAAAAGTATACGGGAAGTAACAATCCTATTAGGCAAGCAATTACCCCTTTTAATATATCTCCAACAAGAACAAATATCGCTGCAGATTTACCGAGAACCCTCAAAGTATTGGTAAGACCGGCGCTTTTGCTTCCGTGGCTTCTTATGTCTTTACCATATATTTTTCCTACAATCACTGCTGTATTAAGGCTTCCTATAAGGTATCCCAAAACTAAGGCGGCAAAAAGCTTTAAAATATCAACCATTACTCCCCCCCTGGACTAATTTTTTATATCCTCAACTATATAGGATTCAACCATAGCCGAAACCCTTTGACTCTTCAATTAACTGGCCCGTCGTATTGCGGCAAAAGAGGTTCGTGAGGTTTTTATTGTTACACATGCCGCGAATGAAGGTTATAATCAGTACAACTTCATTTTAAAGCGCAACACAATGCTCCCCCCTATACAAGCGACCTCACGATCTCCGCCGCGCTTTCTTCCTTTTCGATCATCCCGACACCCTGGCCTGCCCATAACGACTGCATATCCGCTACCGCATATTCTTTTCCGGCGGAGCGGATGTCCTTGGTCATTTGATTTTGAACAGGAAATGGCAACGGATCAATCCCGCTTGTCTCCACCTCTGCAATGAAGCGGTTTTGAACAGATCGTGCCGGGCGTCCGGAAAATACTTTCGTGATTGCCGTATCAGTTGTCCCCGCTTTGATCAGCGCCCGGCGGTAAGCTGGATTTGTTCCGGCTTCATTAGCCATTAAAAATCGTGTCCCCATCTGAACAGCAGATGCCCCCATTCCCAGTAACACATCAACCTGGGATTTTGTATGTATACCGCCGGTTGCGATTAACGGCAGGCCAATATGATCCAGAAGTTCCTGTACCAACACGTGCAACCCCGTTTGGCAGCCGTTTGGATATTTTTCCACATCGAATGTCCCGCGGTGACCGCCAGCTTCCATCCCTTGAGCAACAATAGCGTCATACCCCGCATCTTCCAGCTGTTTAGCTTCATCAAGATTTGTCGCCATACCGATTAACGTGACACCATTCGCTTTTAAACGATCAATCAGGACATATGAAAGTACTCCGAATGCTGTACTGACAATCGGGACATTTTCCTCAAGGATGACACTCACTTTTTCCTGTAAATAATCATGGACTTTGACCGAATCGTCACCTTCATCCATGTCCAATTCGCCACGGAACCGGTTAAGAAACGACTGCATCGGCTCCAAGTCCTCCGAAAACACTTCCAGGTTGACGGCAAACAGGTTCACGGAGAATGGCTTATCTGTCAGCTGTTTAACCCCCTGAATATGCTGTTTCAACGCCACCTCACTCATGTAACCGGCCCCAATTGTTCCAAGTGCACCTGACTCAGAAACGGCTGTGACTAATTCCGGTGTAGTGATCCCCCCTGCCATACCGGCCTGAATAATAGGCACGTCTATCCCGAGCTTGTTTGTTAAAGTATCCACGACTACATGCCCCCTTCCTTTTCCTCCAAGGCTACCATAAATACGAAACCCACTCCCACATTAGAACACCCAGCTCCGATGAAGGCCGTTCTGCGCCTAAGCTCCTGTGCCGCCAGCGTTGTCTATTTAAAAACGCACACTCTCACGTTCTTTCATGAATGTGTTCATTTCTTATAAGATCATCCATCACTTACATGACGTGATAAAAAAGAAGGGCTATTTCACTATACTATCTGTAAAATAGCCCAATCATTTCTACACATTTTCTTGCACAGTTTGCCTGCCTGATTTGTCCTGCCGGTTCTTCTTCCACCACTGATAAGCAATAAGCACTGCTAACAAACCAACTCCGACCAGATCGGTCCAGACTGTATGGTTCAGCAGGACAACGGCCGCTGCGACAGCGAGTATCCGCTCAATCCAGCCAAACTTGGTAAACAGGTAACTTTGAATAAATGTTGACCAGGCAATAATGCCAATAAAGGCTGTCGTGACGCTTAACGTGATTTGCATCCATGTTGCAGTGTCATCCTGCAAAATCAACATCGGATTCAGGACGAAAGCGTATGGCAGAAGCAGTGCACCCATATCAAACTTGAATCCTTGCACACCTGTACTTACCGGATCTGCTTTAGCAATTCCCGACGTAGCATATGCCGGCAGGTTGATTGGCGGTGTATCATCAGCCAAAATCCCATAATAAAATACAAATAAATGGGCAGCTAATACCGGAATGCCAAGCTGAATTAATGCAGGTGCCATGACCGCTGCCAGTACAATATAGGTTGCAGTCGTCGGCAAACCCATTCCCATAATGATACAGGCAATCATGGTGAACAACAATACCAAAATCATCTGGTTATTCGCAAGGTCCAGTATAAGTCCCGATAGAATTGGCCCCAAACCAGTCATGGTTACAACCCCGGTCAAAATCCCTGCTGTCGCACAGGCCGCCACTACACTCAAGGCGTTCTTTGCCCCGAGCTCCAGTGCCGTGAAAAATTCCTTTAAACCGAATTTGACCTGCTTTTCACCTTTTACTTTTTTACCCATCGCATACCAGATAAGCGCAAACAGCAAGCTTCCGGCTGAAACGAAAGTAACATATTGATTCAGACCAAACAGTAAATGGGCTGCATAAGCCGCTCCGATAAACAGCAATGAAACCAGAAAACCTGATCCAAAGTTCTTTTGCATGCGATAGGAAAACAGGGCAATCGTAATCGTGCCAACAATCGCCATAAATGATGCCAGAATCGGTGTCAGCCGCAGGACGAGCAACACGATGATCGCAACAATCGGCAGCAGCAAATAGCCACGCCCGGCAAAAATTCTGAACGGTGACACCAGATCCTTCCGTGGAATCCCCAGCAGATTATATTTGCTTGCTTCCAAATGCACCATGAACAGGATCGCTGTATAACTGAGTAATGCCGGAATAGCGGCTGATTTAACAATTTCCAAATAGGAAATCCCCGTGAAGTCAGCCATGATAAATGCAGCTGCACCCATCACAGGCGGGAGCAGCTGACCGCTTGAAGAAGCTGCGACCTCTACACCGCCAGCAACTTTTGGCCGGAATCCTGTTTTTTTCATGAGCGGTATAGTAAATGTGCCAGTTGTAACAGCGTTGGCGACCGAGCTTCCGGAAATGGAACCCATCATACCGGAAGACACAACAGCAGCCTTAGCAGGCCCGCCCTTAAACGATCCGACCAGGGACATCGCCAGATCAATGAACATTTTCCCTGCACCGGTTACTTCCAAAAACGCCCCAAACAAAATAAAAATAAAGACATATTGGGCGGAAACCGTAATCGGCGTACCGAAAATCCCTTCATTGGACAGGAACATGAACTCCGCTATTTCATTCCATGTGAAGCCGAAGTGGTTGAGGACATCCGGCAATACCGCCCGTGCACCGAGAAAATCCGGCAAATACATATCACCGGCCCACGCATACAGCATGAAGATCGCTGCCAGTATCACGAGTGGTTTACCGACAACGCGCCTTGTCGCTTCCAATACAAGAATAAGCGCAATAAACGACATCGTGGTATCCAGTGTGTTCGGATTACCAACCTTGCCGACCAAACTCTCTGATACGATTAATATATAGATACCGGTTGATGCGCCAAGTCCCGCCAACACCATGTCATACCAGGGAATTTTCTTTTGTCCGAGGCGCTTTTTATACGGAAAGATCAAAAATATGAGGGTTAAGGCAAATGCCAGGTGAATCGCGTTCTGCTGCATCCTGGGCAGCATATCGATGCCCGCTGTATATAAATGGAACAGTGAAAATGCCACTGCAACCGTTAATACAATGGTCGCCATCCAGCCAAACAACGTCCGGTCACTGCCCTCCAGCTCGTCCAGTTTCTCATTCATTTCTTCTTGACTGACTTTTGTATCGATGTTTGAGTCTGCCATAAAGAGCCTCCCTTCCCAGTCTCTCATGATCGTCTTTTCCACAAGTAAGTGAGCCAATTTTCCTTCTCAATCTGAAGTGAAAAGGTCCTCCCCTCAAATGGTTCATTTGAGATGTCCCACTTTTCCCCATCTATTGTCAGCACTTGTTCTGCAATGCTGACCGGATGGAACAGGACCTCCTGAAAGGGCTTATCAATCTGATCGATCACATAAAATCCGTCTTCCAGGCGATCCGTTGCACCGGGCGGGGGTTCTGTTTCAATTCCTGCTCCAAAGCTGCAATTCCAGCTTTCCATTAAGACCATCTCATAATCGTCGCCCACAACATACTTCTCGATAATCGGACACTTGACCACTGAATGGAGATAGCGTGACGAAAACGTTGTATCGGAACTTATCCGCTCGGCTATCAATACATCACCATTATCTGCCGTCGCGTACATGACGTGAACATCTTTCAGAAGCAAATAAATACCCACAACTATTATCAAACCCATGAATAAAAGGGCAAGCCTGCGTTTATGCAGGCTTGGCCGTTTGTCAGAAGAGGCATTCATTAGTCGACCGATACACCTTCTTCTTCGTAATATTTGGCTGCGCCCGGATGGAGGTCAATAGACATACCATCTGTCGCAGTTTCAAGCGTGATATCACTGCCACGGTCATGCGCTGCCTCAAGTGCATCTTTGTTTTCAAACATGTCTTTTGTCATGTTATAAACCACATCTTCCGGGAGTTCCGAATCCACAACAAGAATAGCCATAACGGCCACTGTGGTGATATCTTCTTCCTGACCGTAATCAGCGTAAAGGTCTGCTTTAATCGTACGCTCCGTGTAATACGAATATTCAGAAGTCAAATTGCTGATGATTTCATCGGAAAGTGAAAGCACTCTGATATCCTTGTTGGCGCCCAATTCCTGAATCGCACTTGTTGGAGCACCTGCCACGATAAACGCTGCGTCGATCGTACCGTTCTGCAATCCCTGGGAAGCGTCACCAAAGCCCATAAACTCAGCGGTAATGTCGTCGTACGTAATCCCCGCTGCTTCCAGGATCTGATTGGCATTCGCTTCTGCGCCACTGCCCTGGTCACCAACAGCCACGTTTTTGCCTTTCAGATCTTCAAGCGACTCAATATCACTGTCGGCCGTTGTGACCACCTGAATGTCTTCAGGATACAACGACGTCATGCCAGCCATGTTGTCTACAGTATTTCCCTCAAAGTCAGCCAATGTTTCGCCGTTGACGGCATAATAAGCAATATCATTTTGGACAAGAACCGCCTGATATTTTCCTTCAGCTAATTCCTGTGCGTTGGTTACCGAAGCACCCGTGGATACCGCACGTGCCTGGGAAACGCCCTCTGCATTGGAGAAAATCTGTTCAGTCATCGCGACTCCCAAAGGATAGTACGTACCACTCATACCACCAGTGCCAAGCGTTATACGAACTTCTTCACTTGATGATGCTTCATCTCCTCCACCATCATCACTGCCGCTGTCAGAATCGTCGCCTTCATTCTGAGCACTGCCGCAGCCTGCGAGCGCGAACAGTAAAACAACCAGTAATAACCCCACAAGTTTCAGATTCCTCACGAAAATTCCCCCTTTTATAATTTCGCAATCTTACTTAGATTAAAACTGTTTTCACGTTATTTGTCAAGTTTTTCAAATATTACGATAATAAATTTATGAAGAAATTTACCTAAATACTTCTTGACAATATTAAGAAAATTCCGTACTATGATACCTATTAACATATTATGTCATACAATCTATATAAGAAAAGCGAAGGGTGCCTTGTTCACCCCCGAAAAGCTTAAGCAAGCATTCGTAGTGGTGGGTTTTGCCACGTAAAATGATGGCTTAAGACCTCGAGAGGGGTAGGCGCTGGCCGGCTAAGTTCGGCACGTCCTGTGCCAACGCCGGCACTAGTACGTCCTGTACGTCGAAGCTGGACATGGCTATTACTGACAAAGAGCTTTATATAACCATAAAATTTATTCTTTCTTATCTTTTTTAGAAAAACGCGCATTCACGTGTTTTTTCGTGTAGAGCCGTTTCTCTTATAAGGTCATCCATACCTTATACTTTCTGATGCCAGAACAAAACATTTGATAGAAATTCGTATGGGGGGATCAGCATGAAAGTCAAAGTGGCCGTCTTTTGCCCGATGGAGATCAGGGACAGGCTCGACGGGCTTGCGGAAAGTCTTAAGGACGTCGAACTATTGCCATTTGTCTATTCTGATACCGGGGAAATACGGGAATTGGTGGAAAAGGCGTTTATGTGTGATATCTATTTATTTGCCGACGCCCTATCCTATTTACATGCAAAGGAAACCATTGACAAAAAAAGACTTCCTGCCGTGCAGGTGGATTTCGATGCTTATATGCTCCTGTCATCTTTTTATCATATCAGACATGTTCAGAATCAGGAGTTAACGCGGCTGTCCATTGACATACCGGACGATAGTCATGTGGACGAGGTGCTTCAGGAAATTGATATCAGCCGTGAATCCATTCATACATACAGCTATGGACACGAACACGGCACTGATACCAGACAAATTGCGGAGCACCACACGGAACTCTGGAAAGCGGGAAAGATTGATTATGTCCTGACATCCATCCGTGACGTTCATCAAACCCTGCAGGAAAAAAACATACCAGTCAGCTGTATGGATATCCCGAAACTTAATCTGATGCAAGCAATTGAAAAAGCGACATCCATTGCTTCCATTAACCAATCAACAAGTGCCCAAATTGTTGCGGGGTATGTCAGCATTAAAGACTTCGCGGCCATCCAATCAGAAAAAGGCGTTGTCTATACCCAGGAAATGCAAGCGACGCTGCAGCAAATTTTATTCGATTACTTCCGGAAAACGTATGCATCCATTTTACCAAACAGTCATGACCAATTTGTATTATTCGGAACACGTGGCACGTTGAACCACATCACCAGCCATTACCGTGATTTCCCCCTATTAAAAGAAATGGAAAGCACGCTGGCAGTACCAGTTGATATCGGCTTCGGACTTGGACTGACCGCCAGACAGGCCGAAGACAATGCCAAACTTGCACTTCAGGCATGTGACAAAAGAGACGAAGGGTCATGTTATATCGTGAACGAACGGAGTGACATGATTGGACCGCTCGGTGTCAAAAAAGCGTTTAACCCATCGATGTTATACCGGTCCCTGATCCATGAGGCCAAATTAAATAATGAATTATCCTATAACTTTATCAACTTTATCGAAGTTCGGAACAATGAACCCTTTTCTTCCAATGATATTGCTAACTATTACGGGGTAACCAAGCGCAGTGCTGAGCGCACCATTAAAAAGCTGGCAGCAGGGAATGTCATAAAAACAGCCGGAGAAGAAAAGCCTTATGTAAAAGGCCGCCCGCGGAAACTATTTCAACTGAATCAATGACCATTACAAAAGACCGGATATTCGAATCCGGTCTTTGAACATTCATGTGTTATGGTTATCAAATAAAAAACTCATCAGCTCATCAAAAACGGGTACTGTGTCGGTAATCAGAAATACAGGTAGAAGCATTATTGTGAAAACAACGGCAATGTTCGATACGATGAACTTGACGGTTCCTTTGAAAAAATATCTCATGTAAACCATCCTTTCCGTCAGCCGTAAATCCTATTATAAAACTATTCTGCAATTCTGTAAAATGCTTCCGCCGTTTAGATATTCAACAGTTCACGCACATCTTCTTCGTTCAGGCTTGAGAGCATTGTTTCGCCGGGCTGGATGACTTGATCAATCAGCTCCCGTTTTTTCTGCTGCATTTCATATATTTTTTCTTCAATCGTTCCTTCTGTCACAAGACGAATCACCTGGACGACATTTTTCTGGCCGAATCGGTGCGCCCGCCCTGTTGCCTGATCCTCAACTGCCGGATTCCACCAAAGGTCATAAAGGATGACTGTATCTGCACCAGTCAGATTCAGGCCGGTACCCCCAGCTTTTAAGGAAACAAGGAACACGCTTTTTTCGCCGTTATTGAAACGTTCGCTCATTTGCACACGCTCTTCCGATCCGGTCTGGCCGTGCAAATAGAAGTAATCAATGTTTGCTTCCTGCAATTTTCCCTCAATGATTTCATGCATACTGGTAAACTGTGAGAAAATTAGCATCCGCTTTCCATTGGCTACCGCATTTTGGACGGTTTCCATCAGCTGGTTTAATTTGCCTGATTCACCCTGATAATTTTCCACGAATACAGATGGGTGGCAGCAAATTTGTCGCAAGCGCGTCAGTCCGGCTAAAATTTTCATCCGATTCTGCTGGAAGCCGCTCTCTTTCATTGACTGGGCGGCCTCTTGCTGCAGCTGACGCCAATAGCCGACATAAAGGTCTTTCTGATCTTTCGTCAGCCCGGAGACATGAACCGATTCAATCTTTTCGGGCAGTTCTTTCAGGACATCTTTCTTAACCCGGCGTAAAATGAACGGCCTGGTCAGGGATGCAATTTTATCATGCTCCAGCTGCTTGAACTTGCGCTGGGGCGGCATTAACCCCGGTAAAATCACCTGAAAAATCGCCCACAGTTCATCAATTGAATTTTCAATTGGCGTGCCGCTCAGAGCAAACCGTCTGCCTGCCTTAACTTGGCGGATGGCCTTGGATGTCTTGGTTGCATAGTTCTTAATGTATTGTGCTTCATCGAGAATCAGCGTCTGGAACGTTTTCTCCTGATATATCTCTATATCCTGCCGCAATGTCGCATAAGAAGTGATCCAAACGTCTTTGCCACCATTTTCTTCAATCATTTTGGCACGTTCAGCAGGTGTCCCTGCCATGACGGCTACCTGTAAATCAGGCGCAAATTTTTCACATTCATTTTTCCAATTGTATAACACCGACGATGGTGCCACGATCAGATGTGGCGTATCACCAAGTTCTGACAGAATATAGGCAATGCTTTGCACCGTTTTCCCGAGTCCCATGTCATCGGCAAGAATACCGCCAAGATGGTAATGGCTCAATGACTTGAACCATTGAAACCCTGTTAGCTGGTAATTCCGCAATTCCGCTTGCAGATTTTCGGGCAATGGGTAAACTTGTTCCTCCGGTGACCGCAATTGATTCAGCAGCTTTTGAAAGGCTGGATCATACTGTTTTTTCGTATCGATCAGCTCATCCACCTGCGCACCTCGGTAGACAGGCATTTGCACATTCCCATCCTGCAAATCGGCCTGCTGAATATCCAAATCATCGAAAAGCTGTTTCATGGAAGTAAATTCTTCACCCTCCAGCGATAGGAAAGCACCATCCTGCAGACGATAGTACCGCTTTTTCTCCATAACTGCATTGAGCACCTGATTCACTTCTTCATCATTAATGCCCTCAATATTGAAGCCGATATCCAACAGATTGGATGACGATTCCAGCTGCACGCTTGTGCTTGGTGACGGCTGGCGGTCGATGAAAAACTGGCGTATCTCATCTGTCATGTACAATTCCAGATATTTATTAAGCACCGGCAGCACCTTAAACAAAAAGTCGTAGAGTGTTTCTTCATCAACAGGAATATAGAGCTCTTTACCATTGTAGTGGAAATTCGCATGTTCAATCAGGTTCATGATCTGCTGTTCTTTTTCCACATCACGAATAATAATGACATCATCATCTGGCTCACGCCCATTAAACGGATCAATCTCATGACTGCCGTAGTGATAGGTCATGTTTCCGGTAATGAAGTTTTCCTGCAGTTCCAGGTACAAGTTCGCCTTGAGTGGCAGCTGAATGATTTCATCAGCGATGTTTTCCTGAATTTGCACATCGCCAACTTTTTTCAAAGACGGAACTACTTGGGAAATGAAGTCGTCAGCTTTTTCCTTTGTAATCGGCAAACGGTTACTTTGTTGTCCGGCGAAGGTTATCTGGGCAATCACCGGAAGCTGTTCTCTGGCCGGAAAATAGAACGTGCCTTGTGAAAATAACAGTCCATAATTTTCAAAATAGGTGATTGTCTCCATGTCCTGCATCCATAATGATAATTCACCGCTCTCCATTCTGCTCAGATCGAATTGAAAGGGGAGCTCTCCTTCGGCAATCGCGATGTTCTGGTAAGTCGCTTCTTTCACTTTCACAGTAAAATGACGTTCCACAAGCATCCGCAGTAGCTGTTTTGCACTTAAAGGCGGAATAACCACCGCCCTTTCCGGTGCATCCATAAACCGATAAATATTCCGGTCAAAATAAATTTTTTCATTGTTGACAATGGCATAAAGCTGCTCAAGTATTGCCATATCCTGGTCATGGAAGTAATGGATTTCCGGATTATAAGTAAATGTTTTCGTAAAGTAATGCTCGTTTCCGGAAAACACATCTTCCAAAAATGACTGCACTTTTTTGACCACGAGCGGGCGGTTCTCGCCAACCTTCAACTCCAGAAGCAGGTTGTGATCATGGTTCCACCTGCAATAATATTCGACATGCAGCGGCACTTTCTGCAGGGTGATTTCGGATGCCGGCTGATACGTGGCCAGTGACGCGATTGAGTTCATCAGCCAGTCGGTCGCCTTATAATCCCTGGACTTTTTGATCGGGTTATCGATATCGCTTTGGCTGATTTTAATCAGGACCGCTGCCACGTGTTTGCAGGGGCCAAACGTGGCATAAGCCGGGCAATCGCAATACACATCCATCGAGCCGTTCGACAGTTGGGCCGTATGGATATCCACATAGTATTCTTCTGTCCCTTGTACCGGCGCCGACCAGATTTTAAAATTTTTATCATAAATCAGATCACCGACCAGGCCATTCTGGTAATAGTTCAGGCCGCGCTGATAGACGGTGTCTGAAAACATCTTTTCTATATCAATATCGCGGATCTGTTTCAAAACACATTTACCCTACCTTCTGCCATCTTTTTTACTAGTAATATTGTATATGACATGGAGTCGTTTTTAAACTAAAGACTATTAATAGGATGGGAGAATTCTCGTGATTGTAAACGTCTTTTTGGTGATTAGTTGGCAGTTAGATTCTCTTTAATGTTTTTTGCCAGTGTGGGATGTTCTCTGCTGATTCCGTACATCAAATCACCCCCGCCCATTTTCTTGATTATCTCATATGGTCGTATACAGTATATTGAAACCAGGGAATTTTTAATCTTGAAAGCTCCGATACACACTGGAGCTTTCAAGATTGTCATTTCATTTTTCCCGGAAGTGCGTGGATGGATTCAATCAGATCATTGAGTTTGCCTTCGATCCGGTGCAGCAAGTAAAACGTCACCATGATCGGAAAGCCTGATTGTATAATAGACCATAAAAAAGCATTCCTGTATATAAAGAAATTTGAGGATAAGTGGGGCTAGAATCGGTTGTACAAAAATAGAGCCCTCTTGGTACGATAGAGAGTGTCATTGCAATGACCTCGAATTTAAGTACCAAGGAG
>NZ_SRHY01000061.1 GCF_004565465.1 Lentibacillus salicampi | reverse complement strand
GTCTAAAACCTAATTACTCCTGTCTTGGCGGGAGATCAAGCCGTTTCATTGAAAATCTGATGTTCCACTCGCTAATTTACATATTTTTACATAAAACCCGTTATACTTCTGTCTAAGGCTCCTAGGACTTACATCTGCGCTGACTTTTTCAACTTGGTCTTCAAAAATATCTTCGGCTATTCCTTTAAATTCTTCTTCAAGCTGAAAATCCCAATAAATGTATAAATAGCCATCTGTTATTTCTTTTTCGGGATTTATAATCTGTTCCTCGGTAACTGTTATAATAAAATCCTGTTTTTCATTTTTTGCCGGATAAGTCTTTATTTTATATTCAGTTATTTCCGCCTGGTAAGATACATCTTCAATCACGAATTCTTGTTGGTATTTATCATGTAAATGTTTTTCAACAGCCTCTTTGACTTCCGCTTCTCGTACAGGGGCCATAACATACATAAAAAACTTACCAAGGCCATTATGGCGCCCACTCCCAAAATGATTCCAAAAATGGTCAAGATTATTTTTATGTGCTTCATAGCAACCGTCCCTGCATCCCCATTTTCCCGAATACCTCAGAAGCGTTTATTATCCATCGCATCAAAAATTAGATCTCTAATCCTCCGACACCACTCTCGACTTCAACGTTCTTCAGATATTCAAGCCATTTGTCCCGCTGGTTATCATCCATCGGAACATTGTCCTTGGTAACATAGTGCAGATACCAAATGCCATTTTCACCAAGAAAGACTCTTTGAAGTTCATGTTGATTATCATAGCCCTTTGTGTCGGTAACCATAAATTCAAGAATCGTTTCTTCTTCACTTTCCTGCATAAAGTTCACGTTTATATCGCCGTCTCCGCTTTTCACTGTATCTTCCACATTTTTCATAACTTCCTTTGCATAAGCATTTGCAGAAGGAAAAACTGTGGATTGATATGAATAAAATGAAACTGTAGCCGTTTCTGTCCAATTTTGAACGGTCTCACCATTATGCACAAATTCAAACATAATATTGTTTTCCGCAAGATTGCTGTAGCCAACCTCCCAGCCTTTTTCTTCTTTTAAAAATAGCAGTTTAATATTCATGAACATTGATTTTTCCTGCTCGTCAGGTTTTTGATCTATTTGACCTTCTGTCTCCACCTCTTCATTTTTGTTATCTTTCTCCACACCAAGATATTCATCCCGTTTATCTGTAATCAGAGTGGAGACCCTTCTTTTTTCATATGTAAGGCCTCTTTTGCGCTTATATATAATTTCTGATTGAAGCTTTTCAGTTGCTCCCGTCGTTCCTCAAAATAATCGGTTAACTCAACACGCTCATCATAAGTAATGATGTCATGATCATTCAACAAATCCCCGACATCCATGAATCTTTCGTATTCTTCATTTATAGCGTCAAGAAATGAACTTTTAATGTCTGCAAGTTCCCTATACTTACCTAAGAGCCCTTCATTAAGCTCAATACCGGAATTTGCTGCCCATGTATTCGTTTGAATGTCTTTAAACACTTTTGAGTCCTTCTCCGCTCTCATTTCCTCCAATTTTTCAACCATCTCGGGAAAATCTATGTATTTGACCTGATAATGATCATATGATTTAACATTTTCATCATATGTTTGCGAAAAGTAATAGACAGTTGACGCATATGCTTCTTGAACTGATAAGTCGTCATATTGCGGTTGAATCGTATCATTGAAATAGGATTCCGGTGAATTGGCTTCTGCAAACAGTTCTTCCCCCTGTTCGACCATTACTTCGGGATCTGATGGTGCTTCAGGAATTTCATTTGATTCCTGACTTTCCGCAGACTCTTCTTCAGCCTCAGAATTATCTGCATTCCCGGAAGAACTGCTGCATCCTGTTACGACCAGCAGCAATATGATAAAACCAAACGAAAAGCTTATTTTCTTCATACATACGCCTCCTCTGGTAAGGATGGAAAATGCTAAAGCGTCTATTTCAGTTTCAATAGTTACAAATGACCTAAAATAAGAAAAAGGGAAGACCCAAATGCATCCTCCCATTATCATTCAACGGTTTTGCCTTCTTTCTCCCTTATCGAATTCAAATGATTCTTTCGCATTAAAGGAAGCCCGAAGCCGACGACAACGGCTGTTATTGGAAAGCCTCCCGAGCCAGCCAGCCATTCAACAACCGTGACAGGTACATAAATAGCATAGATGAAAATCATTAAAATTAAATATAGTCTTCTCCAGCGTTTTTCAGTTTTAGACATTTTCTCCTCTCCTTTCTAATGATCGGGGAGTTAACCTTCTTCTTCCAGTTCCAAATTATGTTCGTCCGCTAAATCTTCCATTTTTTGATCGGCCATTTGTGCCTTTTCACCAGCTTCCATATATTTTTCATCGGCTTCCATAATTACCTCATTTGCTTCTTCTTCACTAATGGACTGGTTGACCATTTTCTTCAGCACATCGAATTTCATTTGAAACGCTTCATACCAGGTATCCACCTGATCAGCCCTTAATGAATGATATTCTTTCACAACATCTGACTCAGGCTCCTGTGAATCCATGTAATCCTTTATGTCATTGACAAGCGGCATTAATTCATTCTCCTGAACGTTAAGTGCATCTTCATAAGATGCCGAGCTGAGTGATTTTTCATTAAGCGTATCGATCTCCATAAGTTTACCATTTACATTTTCCACATAACCGTTGTGATAGTCCACCAGCTCCTCTGCCTCTGCTGAAGCGCAGGCGGCGAGCAACAGTACTGCCGTTAAAGTGATAAATAGCTTCATTTTTCTTCCCATTGAATCTGTCCCTTAAAAAGTTGATTTAGTACCCACTGATTTTTTAAATAAAAAAATTAGATTAGGTTTTTATATTTATTTCTACAGTTTCATCAGAAACCTATCCAAGCTTATAATGAAACCTTTTCTCCCCTTTATTATTTTGCAATTTTTCATCTTTCCACTGTAAATATAGGAAGCTAATAGTAAAAATAAACAGTGGAATAAACAGTGCATTAACAACCATTAAAGCAATATTTGATACTATAAATAAATTTGTCATAAGAGAAGCCAACATTAGCGCCAATGAGCTTAGAATTAAATCAACAATTGCAAATAAAAATATTATGCCAAGGAGGGACATATAGTTTTTCCTTCCAAATTCAAATGATTTTTTAATACCCTGTATCCATGTCAGGTCATCAATCACTGCCACATAAGGAATTGCTAGAAAAAAATTGAAATCACAATACCGGGGATAAGAAAAAAGAGAAAACCAAATGTTACTATAAATGCGTAGCAGATCCCCACAATATATATGGAAAACATATATTGCAGGGAGTCTGCATACAATCTGCCAATTTTGATTTCATCATGCCTTCTATCCTGAGAAACCATACTAATAAATGGTGGATGCATCAAAAACAAGGCTATTAGCATGAAAAACGAATGTAACAGCGATGGCCATAAAGGATTAAGGAAAAATTCAAATGGTATGGTCACATAGTTGATCAAAAATGTATAGGCAAGTTGAATCGGAAAAATTATCGTCAAACATAAAAGGAGAATAGATTTATAGTTTTCCTTATATAACTTAATGGACTTTTTAAAGGCGTTCATGTATTTATTCTCCTTTTAGTTCCGTGGGTTAAGTGTTTTCTGTATAACTTCTTTTCCTTCTGGTTTTTCTTCCAATGGTTCATCTTCCTTAATCATTTCTGAGGTTTCTTTCATTTCTGCAGGATCATATTTATTGAACAATTTCTTATTGTAGGACCGTAATTTCCGTATACTAAAAAATAACTTTAAACTTGAAAATTGTAAGGATGATAGTTGTTTTATAATATTCTTTCTTTGCTCAGATGTTTTAAATTGTATATCGTTTTGTTGATGAGCAGCCCGAGCCATGTCCACAATACATCGTCTAAGACGTTGCTGGTCAACTTCAGTGATTCTCCCTCTTTCAAAACCTCCATCGAATAAATCAATTCCTTTATCAACTGATTGTTCAATCGTTTTTTGGTTTCTGATAATTTCATCCGGAACTTGAATAAATGTTTGTATTTGTTGACTTATATCCAATTTATTCTTTTTAACAAGTTCATTATCTATTTTCTCTAGCAGTTCTTTTAACATTTTCATCTTCTTCATCGAAGCATCATCTGCCCATCTAATACCTATATGTCTTAAAGTATTTCCGGATGCATCCCAATTCTTTACTATTAAAGCCACCTGCTTTACATGTTCATTGAAAAAAGGAACACTTCCATCTTCCTTCAATACTAATAAATTTGCAGTACCTTTATAAATAAAACAATAATAAGGCAAATGCCCATATTCAATTACAGCGGGACAAAGTTGATAACTATTATTATCTTTATATCTTTCTGCCGCATCAATAGCTTTCTGGGGTAAATCGTTCTTAGTGACCATCTATCTAAAATCACTCCTTGCATTTACAATGATTAAAAGAATTAACTAAACCATCTGCCAATCGTATCTGCGACTGATTTTGCTGCATTCTTCACACCATCAGCAGCATTTTTAGCAAGATTTTTTGTACCTTCCCAAGCTTTGGATACTGTCTTCGTAACTGTATCCCAATGTTTATAGACTTTTGAACCAGCCCACATACCAAAGCCTACAACAGCCATGCCAGCCGCAACTGGGGCTCCAACGCCAGTTGCAGATGCTACAACAGCACCTGACATAAGCATTTCACCCGTCGAACCAATGCCCTCGTTAACATTACCATCTGAAAAATGAGTTGCTGCTTCAAATCCGGATAATCCAACGTCAGCCGCGGCAGTCCACGGGGTTACTTTTCCAGCAATTTTACCAGCTAATCCAGTAGTAGGAACAGGATTTTTAGCCATGTTTTGTATGAAATTACCTGACCTACAAATCTTTTACCTAAAGGATGTCCAGCCCCTTGGTTCAAATTCGTTCCGTGCACTCAATCCTTTCAATACGCCTCACATCATTACCGATAACAGTTATCTGCTTTGTTCATTCTGCTAGTCACCTTTGCCGTTGTATTTATCTTCCAACTCGCTCATATACTGATCGTGTTCCTCGGTGATTTCCTGAATATCAGACGAAATTGTTTGAACTTCACTATATATTTCCTCCGATTTCTTCTGGTCCTGGTCACTGACCGGTGGTGTTTGCAAATTGAATACCTCAGCAAGTTTTTCAAACACCTCATGCGTTGAGTCCAATTGCTGGATTGAAAGATCATTTAATTTCTTGACCTCTTCTGATTGCAGCCTATCCTGAATTTCTTCGGCTTCAGTTATAATTTCCTCTAATAACGACAGCATATTGTTTTGGATATATTCCCCTTTAGCCTCAGTGCCCTGTATAAGGGACTCCATTTCTGCTTTCATATTTTGTAATTTATAAGCATTCTCTTCCAACGGCTCCATATCTTCGTCGTTATAACTTTTAAATTCCTTGGCAGCAATATCGTTATTGCATCCGGCCAGTATAACAGCGCTTGCTATAACACATATAAACAGAAGTTGCTTCCTCATCAACGACCACCCTTAGCACTATTTTATGAGAGTTCCTGCTTCTTCAGGCTGCAGTCTCGGATAGGGAAAACCAGTACAGTATCTATATCACCGACAGCATAGACCGGTAACCTATCAAACTACGCCTCCTCCGGTAAGGATTGAAAGTGATATGCACACTAGCACGGGGTTTAAAACAGTCTGCTTATCCTCCTTTACCTTCTAATGCTCATTCTTCTTATCTATCGTTTCGTTTATTTTCTCGTTACCCTCATCAACATAATCGCCCCACTCTTCATTACCGCTATCGACACTTTCTCCCCACAAATCATTACCGGTATCTACACCATAACCCCATATCTCATTGGCGTAATCAATGATGGGTGAGAATGTGCTTCTGGCAGGGTGGTCGTAATCTTCAAAACGATCCTCCAGATATTCCTGGGCAGCTTTCAAATGCTGCTTTTCACGATCAGCTTTTTCCTTGACACTTTCTTTGGTTTCATTGGCTAATTGCTTCTTCTCTTCTTTTTGATCATAAGCCTGACTTTTTCCTTCTTCCTTCCACTCATGCCATGCCTCCTGAATTTCTTCATATTGTTCACGCATATATTCATTTAATTGACTTTCCGAATCAACATAAACAAACTCGCCATCCCCGGCATCTGCAACATCTTTCAGCAATTTCTGCCCTTCATTATCCACGTCAAAACCAATAATATTGACTGCGGTCTCAATATCTTTATCAACAAGTTCCTGCGCAGCTTTTACCGGATCACCACCACAGGTTTCAATCCCGTCACTTACCACATATACGACAGCCCTGTCAGCAGATTCTGGGATATCTCCTTCACTCGATTCCAATGCTGACGCAATCGGAGTCCATCCAGAGGGATCAATGTCATTCAATGCAGACTTAAAATCCTTTTGTTTATAATGATCATTAAAAATGGTCTCAATACTGCTGCAGGAAAGTTCTTTGTCTGCATCGCTGCCTGTTCCCTTGTGTCCGTATACCTTCAGCGAAACGGTTGATGCTTCAGGTATTTCAGAGGCAAAATCTGTTACGGCAGACTTTGCAGCTTCCCACCTTGTTTGTCCGCCGGTATCAGCATGCATACTGCCACTTGCATCGATTAAGATCGCATAATGAGCGTTTGTCATCTCCGGTTCCTCGATAGTTTCATCAGGACTCTGCACATCTGTTGTTACTTCTGAATCAAAGTTGGCAAAGGTTTCTATTTCCTTGTGATAGTCTTCCGCCAGCAAGTATTTCAGCTCATGGACATATTCTTCTGCCGTCAGATCATCAGGTAATTTATCGACTTCTTCCTGAACTTCCTCCTCATTATAATTTTCGCCACTGTACGGACCAGGTTTACGCAGAAGTTCCTGTTCCAGATCAGTTAATGGACGGGCTGTTTCCTCCAATTCGTAGTATTCAAACTCACTTGGCGTGAACGTTTCTTCTTCCTCAGCAACCTCCTCCTCAGTTGTCTCTTCCTCGGACTGTGGTTCCTCTGCTGCGGCTTCAGAATCCTGGTCATCATCCGAAGTGCAAGCTGTCAAGATAAAAACCATGAATGCAATCATGCTTATAAAAAGTTTGCGCATATAATCCACCTCATTTATATCAAAGTACAGAAATTTCGAATTATTGTTTAGACCCTGAAGGCTAATGGGCTATTCAAGCGTAAATTCCTTCTTATTCTTCTCAGCAATATGGAAGTATTCATTTTCTATACTGTGGAGCATCCAGGCTGATTCACCCTCATCATAGTATAGAGTCAACTTTTTTCTTTCCATATATTGCTGTTTTTCCTGATCCCTCCCTTGCCAGTTTAAATTCCCATAAGCATGGCCATGGGGCTCATATAAGTGGTAATGTGCTTTTAAAGTAATGGTATATCCTTCCAGATCTTCATTATATTCCGGATAAGATATTTTTGATTTATCGTATATCGCTTTTTTTAATTCACCTTCATATGGTTCGTTCCAATCACCTGTAAACTCCAAATGCTCTGACAGTATTTTATTCAGATTATCTGTTACGCCTGTCTGCACAATAGATTCATCTTTTTTTGTGAGTGCTTCATGATATTTACTGATACTTTCATTTATCTGTTCCATTAACGCCGTTGTTTCATCCTTTTTGAATACATCAATTTCATCGAACTCAACTATATCGGAAGTTACAGGTTTTTCTTCACTTTTTGCGGTTCCCCATGGAAACTCTTTTTGAATATAAACAGCTGTTGACGAATCCGTTGGGAAGGTGCCAATTGGATTTTCACCTTCATTGATGACTATATCGGTTTGTTCCCCATTGACAAACAATTTATACTCATCGTGCAACGATATGATAGAAACGTCTCCTAAAGGAAGTTCAATCTCATGCATTAGTGTATCTTCTTGTGAATTAAATATTTCTATTTCATCCGTGGTCTCTGTACTTGTATATTCATTCTCAAATTCTGCTTTAACAACATGGTTCCCAGGCATATATGGACCAAATATCTTTCTCTTTGACGAAGCGGCAACTTTTTCATCATTAATAAATAAATCGATTCCATCTGTTTCGCTTTCCAGCTTTATGTCCATTGGAATGACTTCGAGTTTATAATTGTCAAAGAATAACCATTGTTTACCATCCTTAGTTAAATTAAGCGTTCCATAGACCTCATCTGTTTCTTGCGCGGTCACATCTGATTTTAACACCTTCGCCTGTTCACTTAATTTTTGGATGAGATTTTTAAAGGCTTCCGGATTTTTCTTCAAAAATTCGACAAGCTTTGAAGTGTTATCATGATTAATAGATAATGATTTATTTGATGAAATCAACAGGTTTTGTATTTCATCAGGATCGTTATTTTCGACCGCTTCCTCAAAGTTTTGCACAAGATTTTCCGGTGCAAAATTAGCTTTTCCAATCTGGTAAAAGATGGCTAAACCTGCAGTTAAACCAATGATCGTTGTTGCCAGCACTATAGCCCATCTCTCAGAGTGCTTCCACGTCTTACCAGTATTTTGTTCTAATAGATTAGAACCGCACTCCGAGCAAAACTGATTTTGTTCATTGTTTGTTTTACCACAATATGAGCATTTCACAAACAACGCCCCCCTGCATTTTGAAATTCAGCTATTATCTTTTTGGGCTATACATCTTGGACAAAGCACAATTAATCAACCCAACTTAATCAAATTAAACGTCATCTAATACTAGAAATTCAAGATAATATTTTTCGTTTTCCCCTGATATATATGTATCATATATTGAATTAAAGGGAAGATAACACTTACCTGTATCTCCCCTTCAGTCAACATTATTTCAAATCATCAATCTGGTTATCCAGTTCCTCGATTTTATCATCTTTTTCATCATCATCCATATCATCATCATCTTTTATTTCATCCTTCTGGAGATTAAGACTGGCAATTTGGATATCATTATTCTCGAGTTCTTTTCCAAGTTTCATAGCCTCTTTGTGATTTTCCTGTTCAATATAACTGCGGGCGACCAGATATTTTGCTCTTTCATTCTCCTGAATATCATTATAAATTTCGATAACATTTTCGTATTCGTCATTTATCCAGGCTTTTTCAATTCTGACTTCCGGCATATCAGATTCCACACTGAGAATTGCTTGATTGGCATCAGAATTATTAAGTTCCCTTAATCCTTCAACCACCTTCAGAGGGTAAGCGTTTCCCATATTGGCTGCTTTCTCCAGACTTTCCGGCGTATTTAATTTTAGGTACTGTTCAAGTAATGCTAATTCCGCATTTTCATTAAGATTCCCAATATTTTCGAACATTGAAATAGCTTCTTCCGTATCACTATTCATTGCTGCTTCGTATCCTTTTATAATTGAATTACTATGGTCAAGTGAGTCCTGTAATTCCTCATTTTCCGCACTTAAGTCCGCTTCTTGTTCACTTTGTTTATCTGCCGCTTCAGACATTGGCACTACTTTAACAGCGTAAAGTAAGATCACACCAGCAATCACGCCGATTAAAACACCGGATAAGAGCGATAATTTTGGGGTCTTTTTTCTCACCTTCTGTTCTGGAATTACTTTAGAGTTGAGAATCTCGTGAAGGCGCTTAATACTGGCAGCATCATAAATTTCTTTTATAAAAGAATTTTCTTTTATAACATCTTTCCTTTTGGTACTTTTGATTTCAGACAAATTATACGATGTAAACAAATAAATGATGATTCCCTTTAAATCTGAGAGAAGCTTAGGTACTGTCAATTCTCCAGTTGGCAAAACAGAACGAATGCCACGATGCGCCAACTTCACATTACCCTTATTGTCGGCATAAATATTGCTTGGGTGAATGAATGTTGTATACTGTGTACCGATTAATTTTTCTACGGATAAAAGGTTGATGGCTATCTGCCGTTTGACTTCATTATCGGCGTCAGAATAATCCAGAATTGACCTATAGCCTTGCAATTTTTCATAATAAATACGGACAAATTTATCATCCACTTCACATTTTTGATACTTAAAGAATAAAGAGTCGTTTTTCTTTAATTCATCCAGTTGTTCGGTTTCAATCAGGTTTGTTTGTTCCTTTGGGATTTGATAAATAATTGAATCGTTCTCTTCTTTGATATACCCATTCTTTAATGGATAAGAATTTTCCATATGATCACCTCCAAATAAATTATGTCTTCGTTGGCTGGTCAATGTCAGGGCGGAATAGACGCTCCATAAAGGTTGGTCTCACTTTTTTTAATTTATTTATAACCAGATCTATCGAATCATACCTTTCATCCACATTTGTTTCTGAGAGTTTGGATATTAAATGAGCAAAAGCTTTAGGAAGGTTTTCCGATAATATATTTGCGGAATTACTTGTATAAATATTCTTACCCCCGCTTACGATGTAGAACAAGGTGGCTCCAAATGAAAATAGATCTGATCGCAAATCGATAACCCCGTTTTCAAACTGCTCCGGCGCCGCATACCCAATTGTTCCTAATGCTTTATGCTGTTCGAGTGAATTAAGGGCAGCGGATGCACCAAAGTCTATCAAATTTATCTGAGCCTGGTCGGACAGTAAAATGTTCGATGGTTTGATATCCCTGATCACAATCGGCGGATTATTGTTATGGAATGCCTGAATGATATCAGCAAGCTGCCTGGCAACATCCAGTACTTCACGCCAATCGAACGGCCGTCTTTCTTTTTCAATGATTTCCGATAAACGTACACCATCCAACTTTTCTAGTATAATACCATGATAATGCCGATCCATCGTTAACTTATCAAACAGTTTGGGAATTTTTTCATGGTTAACAGCTGCAAGAATTTTGGCCTCATTATCAATTTGAGTGTTTAAGAGGGTTGTGGGCTGTTTTGATACTTTTAAAATTGCCAGCTTATATTCCTCCTCCTCAACTTCATATATATAAGACGTACCACCCTCACACAGATATTTGATAATTTTGTATTTCCCATTAATATACTGTTGGGTTTTTAGCATAGTTAGCCCTCAGTTCTGCTGCCGATATTAACCATAAGCATAGAAACATCATCATGAAATCCGAATGTTTTAACGGTATTGTAAAAACTATCACAGATATCCTGTATCTCTGTATGAACTTCAAGTTCTTTGCACCATTGTTCTCTTAACGTGCTGTCAGTAATCAGATTATGAAAACCATCTGAAGTTAACAAAAAATAATCGGCACCGGTAAAAGACCCTGAAGCGGTAAATGGCTTGATATCGCCTTTTACCCCCATACACTGCGTGAGGTAATGGGCTTTTTCATGTGACTTGGCTTCATCAATATCCATTTGACCACTCTTAACCTGCATGGCGGCCCAGGAATGATCTTCTGTCAGCTGTACAAGTGATTTTTCTTCATCCAGATCTATTGTATCTTCAGTTGGTTTTTCGGGTACCAGCACTTGTTCCCTGAAGCGATAAATTCTCGTGTCACCAACATGACAGATGTAATAAGTATTTTTCACAAATATAAGTACACTAAGTGTTGTCCCAATTTTTTTACCTTCGAGTCTCCCCAACTCAAGTAAATTATCATTAATTTCGTAAAAAGCGTCTATAATGCTTTCCTGGCATTCTTCAAAAAATTTATCTGCTGAATTATGATTCCAAATAGTACTCTTCCACCATTTCAGGATAAAATTAACTGCATAATAACTGGCAGCATTACCTGAGGTATGTCCACCCATCCCATCGGCGATGATACAAATATGGGCATCTTCATCTTGATTAACCCAGTTGCTGGCATAAGTAAGATAGTCTTCATTCAACTTTTTAGAAGAAGGGCTGATACTGACTTTTCCCGCATGCAAGTTTCTTTCCGTCCCCATATTAATCATATGACACCCTGTATGTGTAAACTGTTTTCCCAATTTGTACTTCATCTTCATCTGCCAGTTCATGAATTTTATAGGGGATTATTTTCTCCTGATTAATGTACGTACCATTTTTAGCACCTAGGTCCTTTAGCCCATATGTGTCAGAAAGCTTTATAAATTCAATATGCATTCTTGATACACCGATACCTTTTTCGACAAAATTGGTTCCCTTTTCTGCTCTTCCAATAACAAAATTATCTGCATCCAGCTCAATTCTTTCCTCAGTTCCTTCACGATCCACAAGCAAAAAATTCTCTGCTTTACGGATATTTGGTTCGGATACCATTTCCGATTCATCCAGCAGCATTGTCTCATCATAAACCTGTTCATTGGGCTGATCGGTTATTGCATTGCTATCAATTGTTGAATTAATAGTTGATGCACTTTCCTGCTGATACAATTCGAGATCTGTTTTAGTCTGCTGATTGTTATCCTGTTTAGTCTGTTCAGCCGATTGCGTTACGTACGATTTAGACCCGGTTTCAGTTTTTCGTTCTTCGATTTGTTTTGGTTTGTTTTGTTTTTTCTTAACCTTAACTTCTTTTTCAGTAATAATCGGTTCTACCCCCGGACGCCATACAAACCAATAAATCAGTACTCCACCAAGTACTGCAAGCGATAGGACAGTTGATATAATAAGCATTAACAAACTTGAAGAGCCTTCATATAGTTTCCAAACGCCCGCAAGTAACAGAACACCAATAAGAACTGAATAGATTTTCATCTTTCTTTCTAAAGGCGGAAGACTTCGAACTTTTTTGACCTTATATTCTTCCTGATGATTTGAGTCTTCCTCCTGTCCATTCTCCTCAGATACATCATCCTGTTGCTTATCCTGAAGCTGACTTAATAACTGTTTTATCCCCTGGAGACTGAAACCGGGATCTTTAATATAATTAAGAATCATTTTGAATTGCTTGCCATTCAGTCCCTGAACTTCACTGGCCAGATTCAGCAATAATTTCTTCAAACTTTCATAAACAGAAGTACTATCATTAATTTGTTTGAGCGGCAGGTAGGTTAAATATACATCATGAAAGCCACTTCCAACGTAAATATATTCTTCGTTTAATGCAAAGTGCTGGTCTGTCAGCATATTATTGTTCGAATCCTGTAATGCCTGAATAATATTGATAAACAAAGCATAATATTCCTGCATAGAAAGCGGGTGCTCTTTTGTTAATGGACGTAATTGACGTAAACCTTCTATTTTATAAAAAACGGTAATCCGGTTATTGACATCCTCAAAGCTCATTGGTAAGAGTCGGGGAATATTATTTGACTGAATCATTTTCAGCTGAAGCTCCTGAAAATCCCCTTGCTTAAATCCTTCATCCTGCCTTTTTTGCAATTTCAGATATGCTCCATTTGATTCAACATATTCTATTAAAAAATCATCGAGTTGGGTAGACATGTTATTCCTCCTTAAGCCAGATACATATAATAAAATGTTACGATAACACCTGGTATGACAGCGTAAATGAATGGAAATCTGTTTGAAATATTGTTTTTGAAATCATCCAAGGGCGTTAATGTTTTATCTTTAATTGATTCTTTAATATGCAAGAGTGCCAGCGTTATGTTGATTAAAAATGTTTTAGTAAACAGCAATATGATAAGTGCAATAATTCCCGCAAAGATAATGGAATACATAATAGCATAAAGCGAAAATAAAACACCGGTAATCGCACCAATTGCTGCGAATAATTTCACATCACCAGCACCTACTGCTTTAAATATGTACAGCAACAATAATATACCGCCGGCAACTAATACACCCAGCACAGATTGAACGAAACCATCCAATTGATTTACAATAAGATGATACACAATTCCAGTCAATACTCCACTAACATTAAGCCAGTTAGGCAATCGATGCTGTCTGACATCATAATAACAGGCAGTCACTAAAAAAAGAATCAGTATTATAAAATGTCCTGCCATTTTTCCCCTCCTTTCATTCAAACCCCTTTTTATCCGCCAGCCCAGGCTCTTTCAACGGCTTTTTTTCTGATCTTTATATCTTTCTCAAAGAAAGGGAGAACTAGAAGTCCGGTGAAAAAGTCAAATTGTGCTAGGAATTTCCTTGCTTTATGTCGAATATAGTCTATAGAACACTTATAAAAGGATGATCCGTTTATGCTTTCACCAAAGCAAAACCACATTCAACCC
>NZ_SRHY01000060.1 GCF_004565465.1 Lentibacillus salicampi | reverse complement strand
TAAACACTTCCATATTTTTCCTTTACGGATGTATAGCCTTCAGCTTTATCAGATGGCTTCATCAAATATGGTAGAAAAGGTGAGAAAAACAGCGATATTTTAAGGAAGTCGAAATAAATAGAGGGAGGAGCAAGTATACGGGAGCCTATTTTGATAGCACACACCAAGAGGTGAAAGTGTCCAAAAAGAATGGCAAGTTATTAGACAGGAAGCCAGGAATGAAAATGTAAACAAGTAAATGCTTGAGGGATGGGTAGTTTGCGCTGGAGAAAGAACCATCAATTTTTAACATGGAATAAAAAAGATTTTAATCGGTGAATTTTACTTACCAGAAATCTATTGGACCGTGGGTGAATCTATGTTTAAAACAAAGCGTTGCATCATTAATACGTTTCAAAAATCGGATTATGCTGATGTGAAGGAATTATATTTAAATCAGGAAGTAAGAAAATTCCTTGGCGGGATACGTGATAAGGAATCGATTGTCATAATGTTGGATGAAATGCTTGATACAGGTGATGATTCCTCGTACTGGGTCGTCAGAGAAAAGCAGACAGATCATTTTGTCGGTTTGGTTTCTATGGATCCGCACCATGAAGGCGATAACATCGAAATTTCTTATCAATTTTTGCCGAACTGGTGGGGACGAGGGTATGCCACTGAAGTCATTCATACCATCATTCATTATGCTTTCAATGAATTGAATCTGTCAAAAATAGTTGCTGAAACACAGACAGCAAATGAAGCTTCTTGCAGACTCCTGGAAAGGGTTGGCATGGAATTTGAACGAACGGTAAACAGGTTTGGAGCCGAGCAAGCGATTTATTCCATTCAATAGTGGTTCAATAAAAAAGCTATTGGATCCAATGCTTTTTAATTCTATTGTTATCTCAAACGGTGGAATCGGGTTGGTGGGGGATTGAAAGAGTTTGTTTTGGTTATACAAGAAGTAAAACATTCATGCAAAAAGGAGGCAACATGCTAATGGAAAAGAACATGTTAAAAGCACAAATGATCGAAACGGTGGAAAACCAGATTGAGATGAATGATCCGAAGTCCACAAAAGAAACATTTAACAGGTTAAAGAAAGCAGGGTATTCAGAGGACACTGCAAAAGAAATGATTGCGTCAGTGCTGCTTGAAGAGATGGCTTATCTTCTGCAAAATCAGGTTTCCTTTGATGAAAAAAGATATGCTGAGAAGTTGGCTGATTTGGATTAATAGGTTCGGATCCGTGAAATGCGCGGGAAAATTCATGGAGGAGGAAGCAGATTATGAAAACAAGGCTTTTGCATGTACGGGCAAATGTAAAGGATTTAGAAGGGGCAGTGAAGTGGTATGAAGATGTTTTGGGATATACAGTAGTAGCATCATGGCCCCCGGAAAATCCTAATTATGTGCATTTTGAACATGAAGGGGGAGCCATGTTTGAATTAATGGAACATGACAATTATCCGTCTCCCGGGCGCTTTAACTTCTATGTCGATGATGTGGATGCACTGTGGGAAAAACTTAAAGACAAAGTAGACGTCGCAGAAAAATTATTATCCACACCATATGGCAGCAGAAAGTTTACGATATTGGATATTGATGGTAATGAATTGGGGTTTGTACAGGATAATCAGGGTGAATGAGCAGAATGTACGTAAAGCAAGGGGAATGAGCGTATGGACTCAAGTGGTTTTATGTATGCTGCAAAAATGACGAACGCTTTGGCAATGGAAATTCCGGAAGACAAGTGGGATAATCGGCTTGTACCGGAATTAGGCGTATTGAGAAAACTTTTTATACATATCGTCCGTGTAAGAGATGCGTATCGGGATGGGTTGAAAACCGGGGTGGTGCAGTTCCCGGGTGAGTTACCGGCAGAAGGCAGAAAGTTAGTTTCCGAATTAGAACGAAGTATGAAAGAGTTAGCGGATCAATTCAATCATTCTAAACCGAAGCAAATTAAAATGGGCAATGAGTATTTAATTTCAATGGAATTACAAGGCGCGGCAATACAGCATGAAGGCATCCATCAGGGTCAATATTATGTCGCACTTAAACAGGCAGGTTTTGTTGTACCTGGACAGTGGCGCAATGATTGGGGTTTGTAATCCCTTGTTTGCAGGATTTAACGATTGAAGGCGGTATACTTGATTAAAGGGGGAAGGCTGTTGGACTGGCTGCTTATCCTGATAATGGCACTTTTATTTTTATCTATACCCGTCTATGCTTTCATCCGAATAATCCGGAGTTTTATCGGCAAGAAGAAAGTCCGGAATGCAAAGGTCGGCTCGGTTAAACGCAAAACAATGGATGTCTATTATTCCATCTTTATCTACTGCTTGTGTTTGCTGGGGCTTGAATTGAATAAAAGTGGCTTGGAGGCCGGCGAACCGTTGCGTATCTTTGAGCTCACCGGGGAAAAGGTCAATGGCTATGCCTCACTTGCCAATGCACATATACTGACGGTCGTTGCACTCGTAACGCTAGGCGTCATTAGCTTTTGGATTGTCAGCCTGAACGAGAGGGGGCTATCCCCGCTTATATATGTCGGGGTAAGTACCGTTATCATCTTAAATATCCTGTTTGCGGCAGCTTATCTCACACATACAGGCTTGTCTCACGATGGTCAGGCTATTTCCGTTTTCCTGCTTCAGGTCAGTTTTCTATCGTTAGCGCTGTTATATATCGCCAGGCTGAAGGATTCATTGGACGAATTTCTGCAATACCAGCGGGAAACTGAACCCGTGTACAGAAATAAGCTGTTCATGTTTTTCCTTCTTGTGACACAGCATTATCAAAAAATGCCGCGAATATGGGTAATCTGTCTGTTCCCGGTCCTGATAATCATTCAGCTGATCCTGGTGCTTTTCGGTCAGCGGCCTGACAGTTTTATTCGCGTGTTTCTGGAGACAAGCTCTTTTAACTACTCGGTCATTCCTGCCCCAAAGCCGGAGATTCTGCCGGGGGACGGTCATTATTTATGTACCGTTTCGGCCCGCGGGCATAGAAAGCTGGTCAAGCCGGTCAGGTCCGGTATCAGGAGGAATGCAAGAATTATAGTGAACCGGCAGCTGCTGGTTGCCAATGCGTTTGAAAACATTCTGGAGCAATATATGCCAAAATCGCATCGCGTTATCCGCGCCTTCTACGATCAATACGGGTATCCTATCAGCCGACACATCAACTCAAGGTGGGCAGCTGATGTTGTTTATTTTTTGATTAAGCCCCTGGAATGGATTTTCCTGGTAGTATTATATACCGTTGATAAAAAACCGGAAAATCGGATTCATATACAGTACAGTGAGTTAAGGACGGGGAAACATACTTAAGTGCCGCATGTTGGCAATCAAAAGGAAACTTAAAAAATGCCTGACTTCTAAAGTTTTCAAAGAGATTACAGGTTTTTATCGTATTGATTCAAAGTATTTTAATATGTCAACCGATCCGTCAATTGAATAATTTTATTAAATATTTCCTCTCTGGTTTCCTTTGACAAATCCGGATCTTGAAACCGGGAAATTAAATCCTGGACTTTCTCAATCAATTCATCATCTGAGCAGCTGTATGGTTCGGTGTTCTTTGTGAAACTAACGACATTATCTTGCATTTGTGAAACCTCCATGGATGAGTGGTGCTTCTGATGCTCACATCCCGATTCCCACTTTTAAAATCCACAAAACATGTACCACTAAATAAGCTTGATGGAGGAGATGGTATCCCCTGACGATTGATCAACACCTGAAACGTGCTGCAATCCGCATGGCATGATGGATTGTTCCCGCATGCCTTCCTTCCTTGGTATAAGGGTTGATCAATGGACGCAGGCGGTTAAGAAATTGCTGATCACAAAAGCATGGCGATCCCCCTCTTTGCAGACATTCATCATGCGCTTTGCAGGCAGCATCAACAGCATTGACTGGCGCACCTGGTCCGCTGCAGTTGGGCCCGCAATACCGGTAGCCGGGAAAAATGCAAGGACCACGGCGCGATCGGTTAGATTGTCGCATTTTCATTCCCTCTTTCATTTTCTGTTCCAGTTTCGATAGCTTATGTCTACAGCTGCTTAACGGATTGTTTGAACACCCAACAAAATTTTTTGACACAAAACCAGTCATCCGTTATTATAATGGAATAAATCTGACTAAGATGATAGGGAAAGAGTGCTTTGGTATGAGTTCAGCGACAAATGTCCAACCGATAGATGAAGTGAAAGATCCAATACAGCGCAAAAGTACTGACTTGAATAAACCGCAAATGCCACTGATCATCGGCGGGTTAACCATCGGAGCGATCTTGATGATCTACCTGATGGCAACGCAAAATAGCGTCCAGCCGTTATTGCTCGTCATTGGCCTTTTACTTGGGTATACGTTATTTCATGCCCGCTTCGGTTTCACATCCGCATTCCGTAGACTGGCATCGGTCGGAAACGGGCAGGCGTTAAGGTCACATTTGTTGATGCTGGCGGTTGCCGTCACGTTTTTTGCGCCGATTCTGGCCTTCGGATATTCATTTTTTGGTGGTGGTGTTTCCGGGTATGTATCACCGGTGGGCATCAGCCTGTTAGTTGGTGCTTTTTTGTTTGGCGTTGGAATGCAGCTCGGCGGGGGATGTGCATCTGGAACACTCTATGCAGTCGGCGGCGGACGCACTGTCATGTTTATTACGCTATTATTTTTTATTGTCGGATCAACGGTGGGGGCCCAACATTTGCCATTCTGGACAGAAGACTTGCCGGCATTTGAACCTGTCTCACTCGCAACAACGACAGGGTTCGGCTATGGCGGAGCCTGGGCGTTATCGATCGCCCTGTTTGGTCTGATTGCCTGGATTACACTGGCAGTAGAGAAAAGGAAACAGCCGCCGAAAATGGCGCCAAAACCATCAGCATCAGGTTGGAAACGAATTTTTCGTGGTTCATGGCCCTTATTCGCGGCAGCTGTTGTATTAGCGATTCTAAACGCTTTAACGCTGATGATCCGTGGTACACCGTGGGGCATTACATCAGCTTTTGCTTTATGGGGATCCAAGGTCGCACAGTTTTTCGGGGTTGACGTGGCCAGCTGGGGGTACTGGCAAGGAGCAAATGCAGCCGCATTGGAAACATCGATTTTTGCTGATTCCACAACTGTCTTGAACCTGGGTGTCATTCTCGGGGCATTTTTGGCATCCGCAGTCGGAGGTCTTTTTAAGTTTACAACGATAACTGGAAGAAATGCGACGGCGTCCGTTATCGGCGGACTGCTGATGGGCTACGGTGCACGGCTGGCATTTGGCTGCAATATCGGTGCATACTTCGGCGGCATTGCATCATTCAGCCTGCATGGATATATCTGGGGTATCATGGCCTTGGCTGGAACATTCATAGCGCTATATCTCAGGCCTAAGTTTGGATTATCCGTTCCAACATCAAAAGACTCGTTTTGTTAAAAATATGATGCGAAAACAGGGCATTTCATCAGGAAATGTCCTGTTTTCTGTTATAATAAAAATGGTTTAAAGACGACAAACAACACGAGGAGAATACGTATGAAGAAACCGACATTCCAGGATATCGAGACTATTGGGTATGTTATAGAAGAGAACGATCAATACAGACATTACCATTATCCGGAAATGCTGATCAGATATGACAGCAATTTCATCGAATTCAAGCAAATGCCATCGCTGGGGGATTTCAAGCAGGCGGAGGAGCTTTTAAAAGAACTGCATTTGCAGTATAACCAGACACACTTGAAATTTGAATTTCCGGAAAATGAAAAACCCGGCCCAGTGCTGCAAGAGTATTTTGAAGATCATAGCTATGATATCGGCTTCACTGAGCTATATGCTATTCAGCCTAAGGAGTTCCCGGTACAGCAGCAAAACCCGGATATCCGGGTTTCAGAAGTGACTGACAGTCATTTGAATGATTTTATTAATCTGCAGTATGAAACAGATAAAGAAAATGGAGAAACGTTTGCTAATGAAAAGGTGAAGCTAAACAAGAAGCAGTTCGTCGATGATCAATATATGAAGGTGATCGCGTATTATAAAGGGGAGCCAGCTGGCACAATGAACGTGATTTTATCGGGTGAAATTGTGGAAATTGATGATCTGGCTGTTCGGAAGTCACATCAGCGAAAAGGAATCGGCGGCCATTTGCAGCAATTTGTCATGGACAAGTATCCAGGTCAGACGATTATCCTGGTTGCTGACGGGGAGGATACGCCACGGGAGATGTACCAGCGGCAGAATTATCAGTACTTCGGATTCAAATATGAAGTGCAGCGGATTGATGACTGTTTAGCGTGTGAAGGGGCGCCGTAACTGTTATAATAGATACAAAGGACTGGATAAGGGGATGTTCCGATTGACCGCAGAAAAAATCTCAAAGGAACTATTTCTGGAGATTCTGGAAGTATTGGATGAGCGACTTGGGGAAAATAAGTTGAACATGTCGTTAACATATATGGCGGAACGGTTATGATGATCTCCTTTGACGTGAGACCGGCGATAAAAGATGTTGATGAGATATTCGAAACATCACCGCAAATTGAAGTAATTTTGACTGAAATCGCTGAAACGTATGGGTTGGGTAATGACTGGATTAACCAGGATATTAGAGAGCCATTAAGGTATGTAAGAAATGAAGAGCTGGAAGAACTATACACATCATCTTAAGGTATTTGCACCGAGTGCAGAGCAGATGCTGGCGATGAAGATATTGTCATCAAGAGCGGAACCTTTCAGAGACTTTGCTGATTCGGAATTTTTGATTGATTTTCTTGGGCTTGAAACGCTTGAGCAGGTACTTGACGTTTTTGACAAATATATCGGCAGGAAGTTCTTGCGTGACAGACAGAAAATGTTCCTGAACTATGTTGGAAAGGATCTGGGTAAGCCATGGAAAGAGTTTACAATATAATTCATGCGGACGATTTTAACTTTGCGCTGACGAATCTGCTCATTGATTTGTATTCTGCTGATTATGAGAAGTATTTTGACGATCTGGATTTTGATGAGCGGGAGATAGACAATCTGAGCAATTCAGATCGGGAAAAAGTGACAAAGGTTGCTGCAGTCGTCGAATATGTTGGTAACAGAAGGAAAAAAGCAAAATTACAGGACTGGATATATTCGGAAAAACTAAAGCTGGACACCCCTTATACACCCGCAGTGCCAAATGAAAGTATAGCACGTATTAAGCGGATCATCACGGCGCCAAAAGAATTTGCCAGCCGGAATGTATTCTATGATGAAAAAACGCTGGATCCGGTGTAGCGGGGCTGAGGTACCGATAGAATGATCCTGAATTGCGTCGGCCGAAGGAATAAGGGTGGTATGTTTATGACATTGAAAAATGACCTGCAAAAACTCGATCTTCATGATAGACAAGCAGTTGAGCGTATTGATATGGACGACCTTATTGACAGGATACTTGATCATATTGGTTCGACCGATCCGGAGCTCCGGGATGCATTGATCTTATTTAACGACAGAGCAAATGGAATACATTATCGGGGTTTGTCCTGATCAGCATCCAATCCGACAAAGTGTGGATTATTTCTATTGGTTGATGATGTTATCTTTCCCGCCTCACATTTGCCTTTCAATGAGCTTGTTCTTTTTCACCCTGAAATTAACAGTTCGTTCTGCTTAAAAAAATGTCGACAAACGATTACAATATATGAAGGAATGTTTTTGTTATCTCGCATGTAATGGACAGTCACCTGTCAAGGAACGGCGGTTAACTGTCCATAAATGCCCGATTCTGTTAACAATCAGTGGGGAAAAACGCCCCCCTGATTGAAGCTTCACTTTATGTTTACTGAGAGGATGAATGGGATGAGCAGGCAAATTGTCACCTCATCAGATATAAATCATTATGCATCAGAAAAGGAAAATCAAACATCAATGGCAGCAGACTTGAAATTACTTTTTAAATTCCCTGTGCTGATTGCCAATGCGGTTCCGGTCTTTGCCGGATTTTGGCTTGCCATATATTTTACAGAGGCATCTTTTGCAGCCAATTTTGATCTATTTTTGCTGACGATTATCGGAAGTACGCTCGTGATGGGCGGTGCACTTGTCCTCAACAACTGGTATGATGTCGATATTGATACGGTGATGGACCGGACGAAATCACGGCCGACCGTTACAGGTGATATGCAGCTCCGAACAGTTTTTTGGATTGGAATGGCGACAAGCATCCTTGGTTTGGGGATGTTAGCATTCACGACACTTGAGGCCGTTATTTATGCGCTGATCGGTTGGTTCACGTACGTTGTGCTGTACACGATGTGGTCAAAGCGGCGCTATACGTTAAATACAGTAATCGGTAGCGTCTCCGGTGCGGTGACACCACTGATTGGCTGGGCCGCGCTGGAACCGGCATCACATATTGTGCCGATTGTTCTGGCACTGGTTATTTTCATTTGGCAGATGCCGCATACATTTGCGATTGCCATAAGGAAATACGATGATTACAAAACGGCGGATGTTGCCATGCTGCCGATCGTCCATGGCATTGAAATGACAAAGCGGCAGATGGTCATTTACATTGCGTGTCTTCTGCCGCTGCCGCTTTTCCTGTTTTCACTCGGCACGGCATTTGTGGTCATTGCGACTCTGCTCAATATTGGATATCTTGCTTTGGCGCTCAGCGGTTTGTTTTCCAGTGATACCCGGAAATGGGCGGATAAAATGTTCATGGTGTCCGTGAATTATTTAATGGTTATATTTATAGTTGCGATTATTGTTACGACGCCACTGTTCGGATAGGACGGAACGATTATTTTTGTTATGAAAAGGGAAAAATGTCATTAGAACATTTAAGGAGGGAATCGTTTGGCAGATATCAAAAAAGGCGATCACAAGTTTTATATCGGTGACGATGAACAGAATCCGAAAGCAGAAATCACGTACAAGGAATCCGGTACCAATGAATTGAATGTGGATCATACGTATGTGTCAGATGAATTGCGTGGTGAAGGCATCGGTGGCAAGCTGGTTGAAAAGATGGTTTCCTACGCACGTAATGAAGGGAAAACAATCGACCCGACATGCCCGTATGCTAAACAAAAAATGGAAGAAACACCAGCGTATCAGGATGTGCTTGCTGAATAAGCGGTCACCAAACTGAAGGACTTTAGGAATTTTACCGGGGTTAACATTTCCCCGGTTTTTTGATTATAATAGAGTGTAAGCTGGCTGGAAGAGGGACAAACCATGCAAAAAGTGGCGAAAATCATTTATGAAAGTATTATGATATTACTCGTGATGCTTACCATTATAACAATCTGGACGGATGACACCTATAACTCGACGATCAGCTGGATTGTCTGGGCAGTGTTTTTTGCCGATTTTATCGTACGTTTTATCGTGTCACGATCCAAATGGGGGTTTATCAAACAAAACCCTTTTCTTCTGATTGCTATCATCCCGCTCGATCAATTTTTCCAGATGGCCAGAATCGTACGGATCATCTATTTGTTCCGGATTAAAACCATTACGAAATATTACGTTGTGCCATTAGTTGAAAAGCTGACATTCCAGTCGAAGTCACTAATCCTTGCCGTTATCCTGCTGCTCTTGCTGGCAGAGGGCGTTCTTATCCGCACGGTTGAAAGCTCTGTTGACACTTATGCCAATGCGTTATTCGTTGTATTGGGCTATCTGCTCTTCTTTGGCCACCGGATTTTTGAGATTGACCAGTCTATTTCAGTCTGGACCCTCACGGTCGTTTCTGTCATTGGCATAGCCATCCAGGGCCTGGCGCTGCAGTGGGTGTTTAATCGAATTGATATCATTTATAAACGGCTTAAAAGTCGGCGCGGGCATGGTTCAGATGAAAGGCAGGAGGCTAATTCAGGGGAGTGATCGCGATTGCGTCAAGGTGGAAGTATTCTAATGCTGCGCTATTTCAAGTGATGATTGAAGCTTTCAGAAAGCAGATGGTGTAAATCAGTACTTTATTCCAGCCACCATTTTTCTGACTAATCCAGCCAAAAATCTGAAATAATATGCCAGTCTATTCACATTATCTCAGATTTATAAATAATTGATCACATTGTTTCGAAAAAATTATACAAAAAGACTCCCTCAGAAAGCATTCCTGTATATAAAGAAATTTGATGTTACATGGGCGTAGAATCGATTGTACAAAAATAGAGCCCTCTTGGTACGATAGAGAGTGTCATTGCAATGACCTCGAATTTAAGTACCAAGGAGGACTCCTACAATGGATTTTACACAAAATAATCGCTTAGAGCAAATCACAGACGAGACACTTATTATCGGAATCGACGTGGCAAAGCATAAACATGTCGCGCGTGCCATTGATGATCGTGGACGCGATCTGGCTAAACGGTTGGTGTTTGAAAATGGCCTAGCAGGTTTTAAAGAATTGCTGGATTGGACGCAAAACCTTTCGGAGGAAACGAATCGTCCCGACCTTATTTTTGGGATGGAGCCAACCGGGCATTACTGGCTGAATCTGGCTTACTATTTAACGGCCCAGCAATTACATGCTGTCGTTGTTAATCCATCAAAAGTCAAACAAACAAAAGAGTTGGATGATGACTCACCAACGAAAAATGACACAAAAGATGCGAAAGTTATTGCACAGGTCGTGCGGGCAGGACGCTATCATGATCCAATTTTACTTGAAGGCATGAAGCTTCATGACATGATGCAGCAAGATTTATCATCTATAAAGGCACAGGTACAGAATGCGCTGGATCGTTATTTTCCGGAGTTTACAACCGTTTTTAAAGATTGGACCAAGAAAACACCGATTCACTTTTTGAAAAAAGGCTATCTGCCAGAAGATATCGTATCCTGTTCGGAAGAGGCATTAATGGTGGAAGTGAAACAGGCGGCGAAACGCGGGGTTGGAATCAAACGCGTTCAGGAACTTAAGCATGCGGCCGAAACGAGTGTAGGTCTCACCGTTGGCTTGGCCATGGCGCGCCAGGAAATCAGCTATTTAATCGATCAGTATTTGGCTATCGAGAAACGTATCGAGGCCCATGAAGCACGATTGGAAGAACTTGTTCTCCAGGTTTCCGGAGCCAGTCAAATGGTTGCGATAAAAGGGGTTGGCGTCCTGACCGTTGCCGGATTTTTCGCTGAAGTAGGGGATTTATCCAATTATAAAGATCCACGCCAAATCATTAAATTAGCGGGACTTAATCTTCAGATGAACCAATCGGGAATTTTCAAGGGTCAAACAACGATTACGAAACGTGGCCGCCGCCGCTTAAGATCCATACTATACCTGGCTGCGCGCCCTTTATCAGCTAATAACGACGGATTCAAACAGCTGCATCATTATTATAAAAATCGAGCAAACAACCCGCTGACAGGCAAGGAATCTTTTGTAGCACTTGGTCGGAAACTCATCAAAATCTTTTATGTCATTGGTACTCGCAATTGTGCATTCGATGGCGAGCGCATGATGAGGGATATCCCCCAATTGAAATCTCTGCAGGAAGCAGCTTGATTAGACAGGTTGCAGAAATGAACAGATTGCCGGTATAAAACGTGTTAATGCCGATTAATGATTGATGTGATGATGTCTATTGGGATGGCTTGTAAACAGGCTATGCCCCCCCAGCAAAACCAAATAATGAATGATATACAGGAATGTGGAAGTTATACGAAAAGAAAATACGCTGTCTATTTATCGGGATTCTATTACAATTGAAGCACGGATTAGCCGGTCGATATTCACTCCGTTAGGGCATAGACCCACTTAGAAAGCATTTCCGGCATCCACACATGGTAAGGTTGAACTAAGGAATTTACGCGCACGACGCCGAGAGAAATGGGAGGGTCCACCACCATGTACAATGTGGAGATCCAAAGGTGCGATCATACGTTGCACTTTTCTTAGTTTTCTAAAATATGGATACTAAGCTTATTAAGACTAACTGAATACTTCCATATTTTTCCTTGATAGGTGTATACCTTTCAACTTTATCAGATGGCTTCATCAAATGTAGTAGAAAAAAGCGAGAAAAACAGCGATATTTTAAGAAAATCGAAATAAATAGAGGGAAGGAGCCTCATTGCTGGGTACTCATATAAAATTTTATCGGAAATTCGAATTTTATATGTTTCGTTAATCTGCAATACGAAAGCCATACTCTCTTCTAACGTTACAACATCTTCTCCCAGATAACCATCCCGTTCAAGATAGACTTCATGGTAGTGGTCTACGATCCACATTTCTATATGCATCCCATCAAATGTTTCATGCGCCACTGACTCAAACCAAATGACCCACTCGTCTTGATCGCTGCTGTATTCTAATGTACCGCATACTCTCATAGGCCACCTTCCTCAGCTGCCAGACGGACAATTTCCTCATCAATTTGTTCTTTTTTCTGTTGTGCCCCATACAATAGGCAGTTCATCGTTAATGTATTGATGACACGCGGCCAGCCTTGTGATCGCAAAGCGATTGCTTCCATGGCAGTAGGACTGAAAATCGGCATTCTGGCTCCTGCCAGCTTTAAATGATGCTCTATATACGCATACACATCCTCTTTACCTAATGGCTGGATTTGATACCTCATGATGATTCGTTGAGCCAATGGCCGGTGATGATTCAAATTCAACCGTGTTTTCAAATGTGGCAGACCAGCCAATATGAGAATAAAGGGATTCGATGAATCCATTTGAAAGTTAAAAAGTATCGCTAAATCCTGTAAAAATGCATCTTTTGCCATATGCATCTCATCCAGAATAAAAACAGGGGTAACCTTACGTTCCTGGGCCATTTGTTCAATGCCTGACTGAATCTGGCGAAACAGATCCACTTTACGAAACTTTGGTTCTTCCCCCAAACCATAAGCCAGTCCCCGGTAAAAATCCATGACACCCCCTGTAGACAAAGGGAAATAGATCACATGATATAACGCCGGATTAAGCGACTCCTTAAATGACCGCAGCGTAAATGTTTTCCCGGCCCCAGGGTCACCTATAATTAAACCGATCCCTTTGGACTTTTGTAAATACGCAAGCCCGTTTAATGCTTCTTGATAAACGGTGGACTCAAAAGCATCGCCATGCTCCATGTCCTTGGAAAATGGTGCTTTTGCCAAGGAGTAAAACGATTTATACATAATCCGTTTCCTCCTTATCGTCTTCACCTGTCGTATCCGTAATGGCGAAAGGGGATGGTAACTGTCCTCGTTTTACGTGGGCGTTATCTTTCATAGAAACCGGCATAGCCTCAGCCACTTGCTTGCCATCCTCAAACACATGAACAGCCTGATCATCCATCCGAATTTCAATCTTTTGCCCAATATATGCAGGGGGGACTTCATATAATTGCTTTTCCAAAGTAATGGTTCCGTCTGATTTTACTTTTCTCTCTGCTCGCTTTAAAAAAATCGTTTCCAAAGTGGCAGGATCCTCTAAAAATGTGATATGATCTAACTGTGAATGAAATACTTGATGTGGTGTTTTCCCATCAAGTGAGGCGTGTGGCTTTCGGTGGTAATCCTCCTCAAGCCACCGCCCAAACCTTTTATTTAATTCTTCCAGAGAATGAACCGGATCACTTTTTAATAACGGGTAAAACCGTGTTTGAATCGTTTTGAACAGACGTTCTATTTTGCCTTTGCTTTTAGGATCGTACGGTTGTGTATGAACCAAGGTGATCCCCAACTCCGCACAAGCATACTGCAGCGTTTCTGATCTATAAATCTTGCCGTTGTCTGCGTAAACCATCGTCGGCTTCCCACGTCGCACAAGTGCTTCTTTTGTCACCTCCTGGAGACCATCAAATTTCTCGGAAGAGAAAAATTCCGCATAAGGAACAATCCTTGAACAATCGTCAATATAGGCGATAAGGAACGTTTTTTTCATCTTCCCCTCAATTGGTATATACGGACCGTGTGACAGATCGGCTTGCCATAATACATTGACTTTCTCATAGGCAAAACGCTTCCGTTCTTTTTCCGGATGAAAGCTCACATGATTCCTTCCAGCCAAATTGTACTTTTTCAGTAATCGGTTAATGGTCGCATAGGAAACCTCATGTTGATGAATCTCTCCGCGGTTAATCAGTTGTTCGTAAAACACACTGACTGGCATGTGAAGCAATTCTTCTTTTCTTGTTTTGAGAATTTGATCTTTATCATCTGGCGAGAGCCTGCGGGAATTCCCGCGATCCGCCCGTCTTTTGGGCTTTAATGCCTCAAACCCGTTTCTCCGATAATGTAGAAGCCATTCCTGCATCTTCTTAGCTGCAATTTTTCGTTCCCCGTAGTAAGGAACCTGATAGACTTTCCCCTCCAATTCCTGAAAATATTCCTTTGGCTCCCGCTGCCCGTTAAAAAGCGGGGCAATCAAGCCATAGCGAAATAAAGCAATTTCTTCCCGTGTCTTTTCATTCATGACTTTTTCCTCCTTTTGATAGAAGGACAACCGGTTATCCATTGCTTTTATTCTACCTTTTCCGACAAGAGATTCATAGGCAACATTTATGTGAGATGATATGTGTAAAATAATTCTCGGGGCCACCTGAGGCAATTTTCTAGTCAAAAAAGAGAAGGCACTCTATCATAAATGTATGCTTTGACGGGCAAATACATTTCGAAAGAGGCCTTCTCATGGAAACT
>NZ_SRHY01000005.1 GCF_004565465.1 Lentibacillus salicampi | reverse complement strand
CTTTTAAAACATTGGTCTGTAGGGCTTTTTCAACCATTGGTAAATACACTGGCAATGTGTGGTAAATACCTTGGCAAACGGTGGTAAAAAAGATGGCAAGGGTGGTAAATTCCGATGGCTGTAATCATTCCATCGTGAAAATTCTTAATCCTGATTGAAGCAAGTTAATATTTACGATGTTGTAAGTATCATTCATCATCTGATGATTTGAATTTATTTCAATCTGTTGACTTATATTGTCATCAGACATTATAACTATGATACGTTCTTCTGGCAATCTAATTTGACCACTTTCTATTGTCGGACTTCCTTCTTGTTGGGCTATACATGGCAAATCTTCTGTTACTTCTTCGGGTTCTCGTATCCATATAGGATTGCCAAAGCGGTCTGTCTCCTCGTAATAACCATCAGTCATATAGGTAAATTGAAAAGCATTAGTCATTGGTCTAATAGTTGCTTTATATTCATATGATCGCTTTGCTTGAACATCACTAATAATCAGATATTTTGTATCGTTATACGTAATTACATCTCCACGTTTTATAGGAAAATCACTATGTATTGTTTTGTCGTCAAAATCTGGTAATGTATCAGATAACGTTTGACTGGATAATATTGCCTTACGTGTGGTTGTTTCATCATTTAATGTTACTGGAACACCAAAATCATTTACTAAGTTTGTAAATTCCTGTTCTAGCATTTAATCATTCCTTTCTTGTTGTTTTAAATTAATTACATCGGAAATTTCAAAATTATCTAGGACAATAATACATTCAATTAGGTGTAATGGTATTTCTCCATATGTTATAAATTCAGACCTATTATATTTAGCAAGACTTTTTACATAATCCAAAATAAATTTTTCTTCATTTTCCTTAACCCAATATGTAATTTCTTTCTGTTTCTGTGATTGTATATATATTTCTTTATAATTAAATTTTTCAATGACATTTGTAGTTTCTGGATTAATACCAAGAATAACGCTCTTTTCTTGTTCAAGATAAAATGCCAAAGGATTGAGATGATCCAGTAAGTATGTTTTAGGCTTTTTATCATTTATCAAATATTTTAAAACTTGTAACCTTGTTTTTAATTCATCATCAATGACCCAGTTACCCGATAAAAACTCCATTATTTTACATTCCATTACTCCTGATTCTTGGTTAGTAGCTGTTATTGGTAAACCACCAAACCTCTCTTTCATTTCACTACTATTGAAAGCATTTGGAAGCAACTTTTTACTTTTTAATATGCGCATTAGATTATTAATACTCGTATTATGAAATACGTAATTTTTATTATTAAGTTTAAATTCAATATTAAGTGTATCTAATTTAATTTGTAGCAATCTTCTTTTGTAGTCATCAAATTCACAAGTTTTATTTTGCTCATTTAGTCTATTAAAGTATTTGATCAACTCTTTTTGATTCATCTTTTCAAATCCCCTTTACTCATTGAACAGCATAAAAGTTGGTGAGTTGCTTTTTTCTGCTTTTAATTTGCGAATTTGTACAGTTAATTGATCTATTCTATTCTGGAGATTAGTAGCAAAGTCCGATACAGAAAAATCTTCATGCTGTTTACTGGCAAAGTATGACTGGTTATTAGCCATTGAATTTAATATTTCTAATGCTGCCTCCAGTAATGCTATCCTCATAGACTTATCATATGTAGCTTCCTTATCTAAATCATTGTTATGTAGGTAAATCTCTAATTCATCATCTGTATAGCCTTTTAGCCCTTTTAATTCAACTTTTAACACTTCTAAAACTGTTTTATTCAATTCAATCACTCCATATAATTAATTTTTGGCAATAAAAAAGCCATCCATGATGGACAGCTTAATAATCTAGAAGATTATATATGTTTTCCAGCTTTTTCCTCGTATTTTTTGCATAATGGACGTTTGTGTCATCAATATTATCAAATTTATATTCTTTACCATCATTAAAACTCAAAAACATCCGCAACCTACTAAATTCTTGATGACGTTCGGACGATATTTCGTTAACATCTTTGTAATATCTAGTTGTAGTTGAAAAAGAATAGTTTCTTTTACCATTTGAATGGAATTGAATCACTGTCATTTTATCTTTGAAAAACAAATAGAGTTCAACCAATTCTTCAGTGAAAATATTTTTTGGATAGAATTCAATCATTGTTTCGTCATAGCCACGTTCCCTTATAAACTCTATTGCATCTTCAAAAATAAAATTTGTCGCACCTGATTCAAAACCCTCTGGCATTTCAATCTGGCTTTTAAACTGGCAAAATTCCTCAAACGTTAATCCCATTTTCTCACCCCCTTTATACACCCATTATTCGACAAAAATTTGTAAAATCCTGCTTATTATATAATAAAAAATACCTATTCGGATTCTTCATGTTAATATTTTTTCTTTTTTGGCATTATATTCCTCTTGTGTAATAAGACCATCTTCAAGTAATTTTCCAAACTCTCTAATTTCTTCTACAACAGATTGATTTGTAGTAACTGCGTCATCATCATTTGTTTCATTTCTTTCTTTTTCGTCTTCTTTGTCTGCTTCATTAATATAAATCTTAAATAAACTATACCAGTATTCTAAATCTTTTTTTCCATGAACAAATATATCTTCGCTTTTTCTAACTCCAAATTTATGTTTTAGGAAATAAACTAATCTAACTGGATTATTAGTGTCATTGACAACAATTCTAAGACATAAACTTTCCACTTTATCTTCCGAGGTACTAGATCCACTTAATCCACCGATTACCGCACCAACACCACCAGCTAATACACTTCCTAATAATGCACCACCTACTTGACTTCCTCTATTTGTTTTAGTAAGGGTATTACCGTCTTGAATTATTTCTATTTCTAAAATATCCCTATAGGTATATTTATTTATATTGAAGCCATCTTTTAGGTTATCTCTACTAAAAAAGCATACACTATCAATATTTTCATCAACCAGAACAACTAGTTTATCATCCTTTGATGTATATTCTTTATCGATACTAAAATTTGTTAATTCAGATTTTGTTTTATTAACTAACTCATAAAATTGTATTTCATTCTCTTTACCAATACTATAGGCACTAATAATTATAATAACTACCATACCTAAAGAACTGAATATCATTACAGTGCCTAATGTTTCATTTATGAAAAGGGCAAAAAACCCCCCTATACCCAAAACAAAAAAAGATGTAATAAAAAATTTATAACGTGACTCACTTGACATATTTAAATCCCTCTCCCTTCTACTACAATATACGACATATAGGACAAAAATCCTGCTTATTGAGAAATATTTCCTATATTATTTTTACTTCTCTAATTTTTGTACTATTACATTCTGGACATCTCAATAAATCATGAAATACTGCTAGACATTTTGAACAATAATATGCATTTGTAACTTTAGATACAGATTGTAAATTTTCGATTATGTTATAATATGTTTCTGGATTTTTTATATATTGTAAATTCATTCGATCACCTTCTTTATTTGAGATAAAAAAATACCCTTCAAATATGAAGGATAGGTAAAAATTCGATTATTTATGTATTTCTCGTTCAATTTTTTCCACTTTTGAATCCAATTTAACAATTGTGTTACCTGTATTCTCCAATAATCTAATGATTTCGCCAAAACCTATAAACATGATACCTGAGATTAAACCGCTGACAGCATATATAAAAAATGCTGACCATGAAAAATACAGAGAACTACTTGCTATAATTAAACCTGCCACGATCCCTACAACAATAATAATCTGCCCTAATGTGTAAAGCCATTTTGCAACTTTATTATTTGTATTCAATTTTACATCCCCCCTTTTTTATTATATTACCATATATTTCATCCAATGTGAGCATATATGCCTAAAATTTTAGATTTTCTGTTCGTGTAAAAATTGGTATGCTATGCCCAAATTTTTGCTAATAGGGGTCTACAGGTTAAAATAAAGCCTTTGTATAGCCTTCTATAACCGATTTAGACCTATTCCATATACGTATGCTATAATAGACCTCAATAAGCCATACTTTACTAACTTATAAATATACAAAACCTTGTTTACATAATAGCCATTATGTCTACTAACTAAAAGTAAGAATAGTTGTCATGACTGGTTTTAAAGATAACATAATAATTATCAAATATGCATAATTTATGCAACATCATAAAACCCTATGATACCAACGTTTATATAAATTGTAATAATATTCAGTTATTATCAAAAATGTATAAAATCATGCATACTTTATCTCTTATAATAGCCCCTTATATAGACATTGACCATATATGCCTATAACAGCTAAAGCCCTGCATTGCTGGCATTTTGGGTTTTTGTGGAGATTTTTTACATTTATTTCGATACTCGAAACATTTCTATTGTAACAGCGAGATTTTTTCAACATATTTATATATCTTCAAATCCCCCACAAATCAACATTTTTATGTAACATTATTCTAATTGATAATGGTTATCATTTAGTCACCATCTATACCATATTACCCTAATTAAGAATTACCCTGATTTACATTAACATTACTATGTTCTTCTATAATCCGTTCCATCTCCTGTACTTTATCAATGAATGAAACGTTATCCATAATGGATTCAATACTAATTGCATCTAATTCCCTTAGCTTTTCAATGCTTTCAACTATTTCTTTATCGGACTTAGGCATTGATGGACTAAATACAAATCTAACTGAATCAAATTCATCATCATTAAATGTCACATCTTGCATAGCTAGTATTCCCCTGATCTTATCTAAACGCTGCTCGAATCCATCTTCTAAGTATTTACTGTTCATATTGGCTTTAATCAATGCCAATGTATAGATAGCTTCTACTGCTACCTCTGCAACATTACTGATTTCAGTAGTACCATTTAATACAACGTTAGGCAATTGTGATATGTCCATTAAAGCATTTCTAAGTGTTCCGTATAACTCTTTAAATGCACTATGACTAAAAGGATTAGCAACATATTTAAAATCGCTGTCATCGTCTAAATTAAGTCCTACACCGTTTCCATGCTTAGGTAGTTGTGCATCTGTTAATGGCTGACCAATTACTACAGGCGTTCCCATAATATGACGGTAATAGCCATCAAAACTTTTAGATAACAGGCTTTCCATGCTGTCTAAAATATCAATATAATCATTTATTTCTGCATACCCTCTAGTCTTATCCATTTCATTTTCAGTTTTATAATGGACTGGCATACCAGATAAATTAACGGATTCCTCAACCTTTCGTAAATCTCCGCCATAATTATCATATTTATATACCTTTTCATCTGTGAACACGTTATAATAATCAATAGCATCTGAATTATAAGCCTGAATAAACGCTATCATGACGTTTTCATGGTTATACACTGGATATGCTTCGCTAGGATCAATTACTTGGCTTAAAATCTTTCCATCCTTCATATATACATACTCAAAGGATTCACCGTAACGAATTAAGTCATTAAGTATACGATAATCAGTTTTATGATATTTGCCACGCTTATATACCTTGTTCAATTTATCTATGACGTTTTCTGATCCACTTAATGAAACTGGATTCTTACCTAACAGAAAATTGACGCTAAATTTAATAATCGTTTTAGCATAATTTAGTACAATCTTCTCTGTTTTCAATGTTACACCGTTAAAAGTTTCATCTGGTCTTTGTTTAATTTTGTGCTTGTTTTCCCCTAAATACTCTTTAATGGCTACGATTTCCCTAATATGATGCTGTTGCGGAACACTATGTACTTCTTGAGTAACGAATTTCTTAAAACTACCGTCATATTTTTCACGTATCAACTGTTCTAATTGCATATAATCAATTCCTTTCATAATTAAAAAATCTCACTTCACAATAGAATGAAATGAGTTACACGTACCATTTATTTTCTAATTTTGCCAATACAGATAAAGAAGCACTTATAACCTTATCATCATTCCCTACTCCACTATTGCCCATCTTTCCATTATCATTATTAATCTGGTATATCTGCATCTGCTCTAATGTTTCTTTATCATTCAAAAGGATATAACCGAGTTCAAATTGTTCCTTAAACTTTTCAATCAATACTGGCTTACTTGTCTTGGTAGTCGTAAATCCTAACTGTTTCTTATGTGTTCCACGCTGATCAAACAGCTTTTCCTTATACATATTTAAATAACCGTAATCATCACGTAATTTTTCAATAAGAACAATTCCAACATTATTACGTTCAATCGCTACAAAAGCCTGACCGTAATGTCTTAATAAATCATTGGCAACCTTAGCAAATTTATATACTGGTAATTTATTACTGCCAAAACTGGCTACTTCTATACCCTCTTCATCTAAAATGGTTATTGTCGAATAGTCTCCAGTACCAGATGAAGCTGTTGCTGTATCAATTCCAGCATAATATTTCTTTTTCTTATCGTATTCATGATATATGTATAACTCTTTGCCTATGTATTTTTTTAAACTGTCTGGAATGTCTTGTATATCCTTTTTATTAATGGCTGGCATTATGTGATTGATACGCTGCATAATTTTATTTTGTTCAAATACACTGTTTCCACTTGAAACAAACGATTCCATAGGATTAGAGGGAAACTCTTGCCAAAACTCTTGTAAATCCATATCCATTAGTTTCCACTGTCTCCATGCAATTTGTTTTAATGTCGCCCCTTTTTCATGTAAAACCTTTTCATCTTCATCTAAATCCTTAACAGATGGATAGGACTTAAAATAACTTCTATACCACTTCCACGCTTCCTCATATTCATCTGCCCACATTTTCTTATAACCGGACGAATAGAAGGGAGCAAAATAAGCTGTATACTTTGAATGTCCACGATAAGCCGACATAAACAATTTATAATAATGATTCCCGATACCGTTAGATGTAGTTTCAATAATAAGCCTACTGTCCTCACTTTTTGCAAGTGCTTGTTCTGCTGACAATAACTGTTTTTCTTGATTGCCATAAAAAGCAAACTCTGACAAGTGAATCATTGTATATGTACTTCCACGCCCAATATCCTTATTTCCTGCTGTAACTGAAGAAACAGATGATCCATTACTTAATATTAATTCATTACGGTTATCACGTACTGTATCAGGGAACAAGTTAGGATATTTATCTCTTGGCAAATATTGATTCATTCGCTTCAAACGGTTAAATAATTCCCTTGCTGAGTCTTCCTTATAAGAAACTATCATGATATTAGAATTAGGCTTATTTATGGCAATAAAAAAAGCCCTTGCTAAGGCATAAACTGAAAAACCTAATTGTCTGCTTTTGGCTACAATTGAAAAACGTTGCTTATTTACTATGTCATTAAATTCTATTTGTTGATCGTTTAAGTCTAATTTGACTAATTCCCCTGCGTTATCCACAATATGTACAAAATTCTTACAAAACAAAGTGAAATCGTTCATTATACGCTGAAGCTTTTCTTGTTTTGTTAATTTCTTTGCCACTTCATCACCCCTTATATCGCTAAGTCGTCATCATCTTCTATTTCCGTATCATTTCCCATTAAATCTTTAACCGCTTTAGCATTTTGTTTAATTTGTTTCTGCAAATCTAAGAATAATTTAATACTCTTTTCATCACCTTCTTTTGCTTTATTGCTGACTACATCATAGATTTGTTCAAAATCATCTGTTGAACGCCATTCAAGCAACAACATTAATAATTGTCTATATTCTGGTGTTTTCTCCCACTTCAAGAAACTATTCAATGTTTTCATATGTACATATCGTAAAAAATCTTCCTTGCTTTTTTTCTCTAAACGTTGATCGTATCTAATATCATGTTTCCATTTGAAATATTCACGCTTTTTAAATGGAATTTTTTCTAACGCTTCATAAACTGTCATTAATGATTATCCTTTCTGTTAAATTGTAACTGGAACACCTTTTTTTCAACTGGAACACTTAATGGAACACTAAATATAAAGGTAATTGTTCCAATTTACACCCTATAAACACTGTCATAATTGGATTTTACCTTCACTGGAACACTTGGAACACGTTTTTTCTAGTTTCTCTTATATGTATATATAATTACTAAATTATGTCTATAATCTCTCACAACACTAAGGATTATTTTTTTACTGTTCCAACTGTTCCAGTAGTCTATAAACGTTGATATGATAGGATTTTAAAAATAAAACTGGAACAATTTTATATAAATTTACTGTTCCAGTTACTGTTCCACTTAACTATTTACTGTTCCACCTATTTAAAAGGGGAATATTCTTTATATTCACTTGATAAACCTATTCCGTTCCAAGTTGTTTTTTTATTAAACTTATTTGGTCTGGAGGTGTCAAAATTATATGTCTGTTTTAAGTGACTATTAAATTCCTTTTTGCTGTAAGAATAATAATTGTTCTCTTTGCAATAATTTTTGTATGTATGATATAAATTTTCTACTGGTACTTGATAAGGTTTGTTGTTTTCATCATTTCCGATTTCGCAACATTCCTCAACAAACGTGACAATATTATCTGATTGGTTTATGTATTGTTTAAGCATCTCTATAGTTGATTCATTTTCTGAAAAGTTCATTTTCTTTTTACGTAATCGTTGCAATCCCTCTAACGCTAAATTTAATAGGGTTGACAATGCTTTTTCTGTTGTCAATTTACCTATTAAACTTTCATCCTTATTTTCACCTTTGAAAGTGTTGGGGAATGGAATAATAATCCAACGTCTGAAATAAGCATCTGAATTATCATGAGACTTTGGAATTGTATTAGCTGAATAAATATGTTTAGCAAACGGTCTAAATTGAAAAGGATTCTGCCCTTTTCTTTCAGCATCTATTGATCCACCTGTAACACTTGCTTTGAAGTTGCCATTTTGTTTCAATGCTTTATTAGGTAAATCATCAAACGTATTAATTAATTTATGCTGTAATTGTGCCACTTTAAATCTATTGTCGTCTAAGTCCTGTAACGCCACATTACTAATGTTACTGTTACCAATTAAAGCACTAATCATATCAATCATTACAGACTTACCATTTGCCCCACTACCTTGAAACATAAACGCTTTTTGTGCCTTAATGTCCATAGTCAAGCAATAACCAATCATTTCATACACTAATTTAACTGTATCGGCAGGAACAACCGATTTAACAAACTTATCCACTTTAGATATATTGGCATCAGGATCATAAGTAACGGGTAATTGAATTGTCGAAATTCGTTTTTGGCTATGTGGTAATAATTCACCAGTTTCCATATTTAATAATCCATTTTTCACATTTATAAAACCGTCATTTGGATTTACTTTAACATTCTTATATGTAATATCATTATTAGTACGTAACCAGTCAATCGTTTCACGTTTTCGGCTAATTGTGCTGTCATCTTTTAAAATGTCTTGAATAACCTTGTTTAACCTTGCTTCACCTTTTGGAATATACACGCCATCTTTATAATAATAAAGTGTATTCCCATCATAAAAAGTTGCCATATTTTCATTTATGTACCTGCCTAGTTTAGCAGGAACAAATTTAAAATTTTCACTAAAGAAGTCTTTTGGATTAATTTTGCTTTTCTTTTTTTCGTCATGACTAACTATTGTTGATGCCTGCTTACTACCCATATGTTTCTGATAGCTTTCTAACTCTGCTTCATATTGTTCATAATCATATTGTTTAGCTTCATCTTCTGTGATTTGTTTATCATCTATTTCCCAACTATTAGTAAAAGGATTAATTCTTGGTTTTCCCATTTTTCTACCTCTCCCTATATATTAAATCATTTGTTTTACTCTCCCTTTATTGATAATTTGCAATATATTCTTTATAAGCATTAATTATTTTTGGTGATGGCTCATATTTACCTTTTTCATATTTAGATAAATAGCTAGGATCGCACTTAGCATATTTAGCAACCTCAGCCAATTTGATGCCTAGTTTTTGCCTTTGCATCTTGAACATTTCTTTTTCTGTAAATTGCATTTTCATCCCTTCCTTTCCATTTCATGAATTTTAATTTTAAAAAAATAGTGTAGATAGTCGAGTTGACTAGACCCGACCATCCACCGCAAATTACAATGAAAGACGAATAATTATTAAAACATGGTTTGACGTTTTTTAGTGTAATTAAAGCCAATCAGACTGGAAACGTCTTAACCTCATCTGCTGACCGAATCCATATCAAATTTATGTGATTTTCCCCTGAAATTTAACGAATGAATATCAAAAACCACATGAAAAATTTATCCATTCGCCAACGATTTATATGTATTGCTTCCTTTTATTCCTATAATTTATTATGATGCTGTTTCAATAGAGAAACTAGCTGCTGCTTTTTCGTTCAACAATTTAACACCTTGCTGTGCTTCCAGATATACGGATTGTTTTGATCCGCTTACACTTTGAACAGTAGCATGATATGGGATAAGTTGAGCCAATTCAAGATAATCTGGATTAACTACAAATAGTTCATTGCTTAGACCCTCACAAAGCACGAATGAAACATTGCCCCAAACAGTGATATAAGTGTCCATATCAAATCCTAGGAAGTTATCCTTTGCAAAGTGTTCAACCGAATCAAAAGCATTAATCTGCTTTTTCAATTTAGCAGGAACAAAGCAAATCATGTTATCAGATACACCAGCGTTATATAATTTTTCAATTACGCTATCAAAAGCATCAACCGTTAATGCTGTATCTGCAACTTTGTTATCAGCATGAATTTGTGACAAAATACCATTCGTTTTATATGTCTTAGATGCAGATTTATAACCTCCACCTGTAGCATGGATAAAACGGTTTTCAAACTGTCGCTTAATAGCTTTAGTCTTTTTGGTAACTTCATGTGCCAACAAGTCACTAATTCCAATAGCATTAGAGTATTGGGCAGTATTTGTAACTGATGCTGTAGCCCCAATCAACTCTAACCAATTCTGCTTAGAACCTAAGTTATCTTTTTGGTATGCAGGAGCATCTCCACCTTCTGCCATAGTGACCGCACTAGCTTCATTGATTTCTTCTTGAATCCATTCGACATGAGGGGATTGAGCCGGAACAGCCTTAGACAACAATAAAGTTGAAAAAGGATTCTGTTTCTTATTCACCTCAATAATCAAGTCTTTCATATCGAATGATTGACCTGGAACAAAATCTTGCGTATTAAACATTTACTCACCTCCCTTCAAGTGTGATAATTTATGATTTAAAACCAAAGATTGACTTAACCATTCCTTTGTGATCGCCTTGTTTTTTAGCAACATCGTATGCATCATTCCCTTTCGTGTCTGTTGGCTGATATGAGTTGTTAATCTTCATATCATTATTGATTTTAGTTAATTGTTCGATTGTCTTAGTTAATCCTTCTTCATTGGACACATTTACAACATCTGCAAATTGTTCTAAGCCATTGGCTTTTAACTCTACAGATACTTGTTTTTGGAAAAGTTCATTTTCCTTTTGTTGTAAAGCCTTTTCAGCGTCTGTGGGCTCTTTAGGTAGTTTACCCTTAACCTCATCTAATTCTGTTTGTAATGGCTTTAACTCTTTCTCTTGCCATTCCTTTTTGGCATTAGCAATCTGTTCATCAACTTGTTCTTGCGAAAATGTTTGATCTGCCATTGATACACCACCTCTCTTTTTAATATTTGTATATGTATGAATGTCTAAATTAGACAGACATAAAAAAGTGATACTCTCTCCCTTTCCAATAAGTGAATTAATTTGCAAAAAATATTGGTAGCCGACCATCTAGCGACAACCGACTACGGGAGAGGTGTGCCCAATTGGCACATAATAATAATAATAATAATAAAAGAATTTTAAGGAGAATTTTGTAGTAATGCGTAATAGCATATCATTCTACAAAACTATAAATGTTTAAATATGATACATTAGCCTTATAGAAAGACATATAAATGTATACATTGAATTAAACCAACTACTTATATTAGAGTTAATTCTACAAATTTTCATAAGTTTCCGTCTATTATTGTTTACTATTGAAATATTTATTCGATATTATTATATGTTATACATTTTCACATGACTTGCAGATTGATTTTAACCCCTTCCTTCCTGTGTTTTTACTGTTTTTGCCAAAATTTCTTGTACTTGCTACTTTATCCTCTTTGCATTTACTACATTTAACCGTACCTAATTTATCCTTTTCTATTTCATCCAAATATGTATTGCTAATTTTCTTGGACAACTTTCTAATCAATGTTTTAAGCTGTCTTTTATTTTTAATGGATAAGTCGTATGTATTATTTAATTTATCAATAATATCTCGATACAGATTTTCCCTTACGTTTCCTTTTTCTTCTATGTTATAGATAGGATCAATAATCATTTTAACTATGGCATTCTCATAATCTTCTAGTTTAGTAGACTTAACCAACTGTCTAAACTTGCTTAAAATGTGATTATTAACATATGTATTATGATTTTTGTGCTTATCTTCCAGCACTTGAAATAATGGAATTGAATATTTAAACCTTATTGATTTCCCGTTATCATCTTTAACTGGCTCGCTTGTTTCAGTATCAACAAATAATAAACCTTCAATCATTTTAGGATCACCAAAATGAAATTTATGCTCTAATTCTTCCTGATTCTGTCTAACATTAATAGAAGTCACTCTTTGACCTCTGAAGCCGACTACTGGCTCTAATCTCTGCTTTATGACGGTCATTTCATAGCCAATATCATTTTTAATTCTTTTTGCTTTGTTATATTGACTTATGGCATTATTGGCATTACCATAATATCTAACAACATTTTGAAATTTTGATTCTAATTCACTTTCGCTAATTATTGGTTTCCAGACCTCATTAATTAGTAATTCTTCAAATTTCTTAGGATTCTTTTTAAATCTTTCAATAGTTTCTTTGTCTAGCCTTGACTGTCCATTTGCCCATCTGTCAAAGGCTTTTTCTTTTTCTTTATATAAGAGTTGGCTGTAATTAGATAAATATGTATTTCTCTTTTCTTCTTTGTCCTTATCGGTCAATCCATCACTTAAACCTAATTCGTTTTCAAGTGTTAATTTAGCTTCATACATATGTAGCAATTCTGGATACTTCTTAAAATCATCTGGCTTGATATTTTTATTTCGTAATTGTCTTTTCTGTTTCTCGGACATTTTAAAATTATTTATTATGGATTGCGTTTGTTCATTATTAAATAACTCTACAATGTCCTCATGTAAGCCATTTGGCATAATTCCTAATTTTGGATCTTCGTCCTCATCATCATTTATAAATTTTTCCCTGTTTGTGTTCATATTTTCCGCATACTTGCTTAACAATGGATATTCAGAATCATTAGTAAGGTTAATTAATTTAGTAGCTAATGATTCCAATTTCTTATTTATGTATAAGTCCTCCGACAACCTACTACGCTTGTTTGTATCTGCATAATTGGTATGGTAGTATTCTGTTTCCAGTATTCCTTGTAATTCAGCGTCTAGTGTACCTTTATCTTTATCGCCTAATATTTCATTTAGGTACTGGCTTAAAAGCACTGGATCATCTGTATAATCCTTTTTCTCTAATTCTCGATTTATCCTTAGAAATAAACTAGCTGCGTTCCCTTCAGATTCTTTATTATATCTAGGTGTTCCATAACCAAAGCTATATTTTAAATCTAGCTGTTTATATTCCATGTCTTGAATTTTAGTTTCTGTTTGTTCCCATGTTTTAAATTTTTCTTCCAATATAAATTCCTCTCCTTAGTTCTAAAATCTTATTGATATAGCTTATTGAGCCTTCTGACATTACGTTTAATAGAAATATAGGACTTATTATATCCGCAAGCATTAAAACGCTGTGAGAAGGCTCTCAATAGCTAAAAATACTTTAAACATTTAATCAATCAAAATAAACATTTTCATCACACTTATTTTTTAATATTTTCATGAATTCATAATCATCATGTAATACGTTTTCATCTTCAATTTCTAAATCTGTTTCAAGAAATTCACTTGCTGCTTTTTCGTACCAGTAATTTACGCCTTCATTTGTTTTAGCCTTCATAAATTTAACAAGGTCATCCTCTAAGTCATTCTCCATAATAAAGTTGACAAAAAGGTATTTCTGTCTTTGCATAATCATTCTTTCGTTATCCATTTTCGTAAATGCTTCCATCATACCCCTTGCAGCTTCTCTTTCTTCCTTATTTTCAAATTTATAGTCATCTAATCTAAGCATTTTTCATTTCTCCTTTTTAAATTTTAATTTGCTTATATGAGTTCATCATTTTGCCTACTAACAACTTCAACATCTGTACATACTACTACTTCCTCGTCACCTTCAAGGTACTCGCTTTTTGTTGGTCTGCCAGTTCCTGTCACCAAGTAAGTGTATGGGATTTCCGGCTCTTCCGTTTCATCAACTTCGACCACTGTTACCGTTTTACCGACTAAATCTTCATATGTTCCTTCGCAAGAATCCTTAATTACTCTTACCTGATCGCCAAAATCTACTTTACTCATAATTTACCCTCTCCTTTAATAATTTCAGGATTGTGAATTTTTCTGCTAACTTCCCTCATCTGCTCATCATCAGGATTGGCTCTTACATAGTTATCAATTATTGCTGCTATAGTTGCTGTCTCGTAATAATCGGCTTCAATGATTATTCTTTGAGTAGCTGGAATATTCCTAACAATCATTTGTGATCCCCCTCTTAAAATTTTTTTCACTTCATCTTTTGACATTCTCAACAACTTGGCATATTCGATTAATTCAACCCACTCTTGATCCACAAAGCAACCCCTCCCCTATATAAACCAAATTCCGATTGCTATTACCGGCATTATCAAAATTGGAATGTAGAAAAATAATGCATCTGATACAAGCGGTAACTGCTCATCGTCCTCTAAATCAAAGAAATAATGATTGATTTTGTTTATCAGGTTCACTGATAACCCTCCATTTTGTAATGGATAGCTGTAAGCACCCATGTTTTAATAAGACCTTCCATGTTGCTTATTGGTCTATCGACCTTTTTAAACATTTGCTTCATTGTTTTTGTAAATTCAATGTCATTCAGATGATAAATATCTTCAGATGAACAATTAGGATAAATAAATTCTGTATATGTGTTATAAAAGTATTCAATTTCTGTAATATCAAATGTTCGATCATTGACTAAAACATTTACCTTTTCCGAAAAGAACTTCTTTAATGACATAGGTAATTTCATTTTCCAGATATAACCAGTCATCTGGTAATGGTAATGATGATCAGTATCATTAAAATCAGTATTAATAACATCAGTATTACTACCGTCTTGTTTTGGGATTTCTAGTTGTCCTATTTCAGTATTTCTAGTTGTCTTATTCTGGGATTTCTTGAAATCTCGTTTTGGGATTTCTAAACTTTCTGCCTTATTAATCTTGTAAATATCATGCTTGCTAACAATCGGCTTTTTAACGTAAAGTCTGTTTGGTTTTCCTTGCCCTAACCTGACCTGTTCAAGTAATCCATTCTGAAGCAATTCCTTTTTTATATTGGATAACTTGTTATTACCTACATTTAAAATCTGTTTTAATTCATCATTCGTATAAATGAAATAAATATTCCCCCTTTCGTCATACCAACCATTTTTAACCGACAATTGAAACCTATCCTTTAATACTGACCAAGCAATTTTGGTATCATTTGTCATTTTTATGTAGCTGCTATTCGTAAAAAACACTTTTGGCAACTGGTAATGTTTCAATCCATATTCTTCAAATATATTGTAATATTGCTCGGTCATAGCGTTATCACCCCTTTCATCTGAATTTAAAGAATATGTATTATTTACTCTGAATCCAATTTAATAAGAATTGTTTAGTCTCTTTAGCAGGATAAAGCCACTTATTGCCAACCTTATGCTTAGGAAAATCTGGATGATAGAAAAACTGATCTTTAATGGTGTTAAAGCAAAGATTGGTCTGTTTCTCTAGCTCCTTCGTATCCCAGAACACTACTTCGTTATCTAATTTGTTTAGATGTTGCTCTAATTTTTCTTGATACAATTTATTTAGTTCATCCTCATCTAGTTTAATTTCAACCAAATTTATACCTCCTTTTTTATCATTTATTATCATAAGTTATCATGTTGTATCATTAGTATATATTATCATGTGTTATCATGTCAACCCCCCTCACTTTGAATAATTTATATGATAACTGGTAATAATTATCATGACAGTCTTGTGAGCCTGATAAATAAGGGATATACTGTGATAAGATATAATAATTTCAGGAGGTGTAAAGCTATGACCAGAAAATATTACCTTAATTTTGATGGAACGTTGGGGGAATTTATCAAACAGCATAGGAAGGCTAAAAAAATTAATGCTAGAGACTTGTCTTTTGAATTAGGCAAAGGTGCTGCTTATATATATCAAATTGAAAGTGAAAGAAATAAAAATCCTGACTACGACAATGTTTACAAGATTTTTAAGTATATAGGAATAGATGAGGATAAAATAGAGGATTATCTGGAATCATTTGGTCTTATGTCACCAGAACGTGAACAGGAATTAATTAATAAACAAATGCAACAAAATGAATTGACATATGATGAGTATCAACAACATGAAGAAAATGAGAAGGAAATAAGGAATAGTCATCCAGAATATTTCATTAATACAGATGACGAGTTACTGAAAGAAATCATAAATGATCGACTAGAGATAATTAACTCAATTCTCAAAGAGGTGTCATTAGAAAAGACTGGTGAAGGCTTTAAATTAGTCAAGAATATTGAACAGACATTGACAAATATGAAGAGCAATAAAAAGCTGTATATGTTCATGCAAAGGCTTTTTGACAATAATTTATCATTGTTGAATGAGGATAGCTTAGTTAAAGTTTTGAATGAGTTATATAAAGAAATGAATGAGGCAGAAAAGGAAAATGCTGCATGGGGAGAACCAATAATTAAACAGTCAATTGATAAATTATAGGAGATGAAAAGAATATGGCTTATTACAGAAGAAGAGGTTGCAAGTGTAAAAATAAGAAGCAATGTACTTGTGGTGCAAAATGGAGTTATACTGTTGACTTGGGGATTGATCCAATCACCAACAAAAGAAAGCAAAAAACCAAAACGGGCTTCAACACTAAAAAGGAAGCCCAATTAGCCGCTGCTGAAATTGAGCAACAAGTTAATGAAAAAACTTATGTAACTGTGACCGAAAAAACATTAAATCACATTATAGATGAGTGGATCGAGGTATATGCAAAAAATAAAATGAAACCTTCCACATTTGAAAATAAGAATATGATTATAAGAAATAAAATCCGACCAATTTTAGGTAATAAAAAAATAAAGGATATCGAACCTTCTGAAATCCAGTCCATATATAATAAAATGCTTAATGATGAAGGCTTATCGACATCATACGCTAGAGCAGTTCACAATATCTTATCATCGGTTTTTAAATATGCTAAAAAGTGGGATAAAATCAAAGTGAATATTATGGAAAAAGTTGATGCCCCTGTTCCAAAATACAAACAAATACAAACGTGGTCATTGGAAGAAGTGACAAAATTCATGGAGATAGCTAAAGATTATCAAACTTATATTGCCTATGTTTTAGCTATATACACCGGAATGAGGATGGGGGAAATATTAGGTTTAAGGTGGAAAGACATTGATTTAGATAATGGTACAATCCATATTGTACAAGCAATGATAAGAATGGGCGGTAGTTACTATTTTGATGAACCTAAAACAAAAGGTGCTAAAAGGCAAATTTCAATTACAGATGACGTTATAGAAGCATTAAAAGAGCATAAGAATGATCAAGAATATTCATCTGAATTAGTTGTTACCACATCAATCGGCACTCCATATAGTCAAAGGAACTTATTGCGTAATTTCAATTCTATCCAAAAAAGAGCAGACGTTCCAAAAATCACGTTTCATGATTTAAGACATACACATGCTACAATGTTGCTAAAATTAGGTGAAAACCCAAAAATCGTTAGTGAACGTTTAGGACATGCAAGGACATCTATAACATTAGATATATATAGTCATGTGTTGCCCGATATGCAAAAGGAAACTGCACAAAACTTCTCTAATTATTTACGTGGTCAAAATGTGGTCAAAAAAGAAAAATAAAAAACACCAAAGGATTGAAACCCTTGGTGTGACTGATGATTCCGAGTGGGCTCGAACCACCGACCTCATGCCTGTCAAGCATGCGCTCTCCCAGCTGAGCTACGGAATCATGTTTTATATGAAATGACCGACAACTAATACTATAAATAATTTATAGCGCATTGTCAATCATTATTTTTTCAAAAATAAACGTCACGCTCCCTCCTGCACTGCAAACATCATTGCCTGTTTTGCCAAGCATGCGTATTTCCTGTTCCTGTATCAATCATCAGTGAATCACTATCATCACGGACCGACGCATAGAATACCTGACTTCGATCAGAAAAACCGGCATTCGAAAGTTCTTTATTCAACCATTGTTCATCCTTATCGATAAGCTTCAGATTTCGGTGATGGATTCTTCCTTCGATAATGACCGCGATCGGGAGGCCGTGATAGGACGTTTCAATATTCAAATGCGCAGGTGTGACAGGAGCAATATCCTGTTGCGGAACAATGCTTATGCCGCCGCTTGGTTCAATAATCGCATAATCTATTAATGAGATATCCGGATAGCCTTTTTCCCGTACTTCTGATAACAATTCAGAAAGTGTAAAATGTGAACCTTTTAAATTTTCCCGGATAAGCTTGCCATGTTTAATGACAATCGTTGGCTTTCCGACAAAAATCCGGTTTAATATGTTGAACAGCATAAGCCTGGAAAACCCGATATGGATCATCCCGACTACGGCCAGCCCCGTTATTGATTGAAGAAAATCGTTTGTCACAACCGGGCCTGTCGCCAGTGAAATAACGAAAAAGATCCCGGCCAGATCATGTGCTGTTAGTTGGGCAAAAGCTGATTTTCCCATCAATCGAATGATGATAATGGTTATGAAATATAAAAGGATTGTTTTCCCGATGAATAAAAGCATTCGTGTACCTCACCTTTAATTTCTGCTTTGGCGGTAGTATCTGTTTGTTCTTTGAAATTATGAGGGGCTGTTTGGCTATATGCTGAAGTTGTCACAAAATCAGTTGAAGTTCACAAATTTCCGGAGAAGTGTTCACAATTCAGCAGTCCGTAACAGAGTGAAAAACACGAACAAATGAAAGTTTTAATTTATTTCTAAACCCGAAATAAATGCTTGGCGAAATCACCTGGTTCCCTTTATAATAAGAAGACAATTGCCAAAATTGCATCGGAGGTCACCGACTTGAAGCATGTCCTTTCTTTTCTTAAACCATACAAAATTCCTATCACTGTCGCTTACGCACTTACCCTGATTGAATTGATGGTTGAGCTTTTGCTGCCGTTTTTTCTTGGAAAGATGATTAATGACGGGGTCGTGAATCAAAACATCAGCACGATCATCATATGGGGAAGCATTATGATTGGCATGGCATTTGCCGCTTTTATTGCCGGTATTTTCAACTCATTTTACGCCGCTCACACGGGGCTTGGATTTGCGTATGATATCCGCCGGCAGCTTTTCCGGAAGATACAGGATTTTTCGTTTGCAAATTTGAATCGGTTCCCCACATCAGGGCTCGTCACCCGGTTTTCTAATGATGTTCGCCAGTTGCAAAACACGGTATTCATGGCACTCCGGATTATGGCTAAGGCACCCCTCATTGTGATGGGCGGGGTGATCATGGCGTTTATTGTCAGTCCGCGGCTTGCATTGATATTTCTTATAACGGTGCCACTTCTGGTCGGATTTATTTTATGGGTGCTGAAAATGGCTGCACGGTTATTCGACCGAGTGCAGCGCAACGTTGATTACGTCAATCAGGTCATGCAGGAGAATCTTGCGGGGATGCGACTGATAAAAGCGTTTGTGCGTCGGGACCACGAAGAAAGCCGATTTATGGATGCAAACGCTCATCTGGCCTATATAATGCGCAAAACATTCCGCTTCATCGAGGCGTCCATGCCGATCTTGCTGTTTGTCATGAATATGAGTCTTATTTTTATCATCTGGCACGGGAACACGCTGGCAATTTCCGGTGACACGAATACCGGTGATGTCGTGGCCGTTGTCAATTATGCGATGCGTGTGGCTATGTCGATTTCCATGTTCACATTCATTATTATGGGCTTTTCCCGTGCCAAAGCGTCAGCTGAACGGCTTGATGAAGTGCTCCGGGTAAACGTTGACCTGATGGATCATACGGATGCTGATGACCATTTAACCGTACAGGATGGAAAGATTACTTTTGACCATGTATCGTTTGCCTATCCAAACATGCCGGATTACGCATTGAAATCCATTTCCTTCACTGTCAACCCGAACGAGAAACTGGCTGTGATGGGTGCAACGGGATCAGGTAAAACATCCTTGTTCCAACTGATTCCGCACTTATATGATGCCAATCAGGGCACGGTTTATATCGATGAGCGACCCATCAATCAATACAAATTGGAACATGTGCGACTCAGTATAGGCTACGTTCCGCAAAATCCACTCCTGTTCACCGGGACTGTCACCGACAATATCGCGTGGGGAAAGACGAATGCATCCAGAAACGATGTTGTTCAGGCTGCAAAAGATGCCCAGATTCATGAAACAATCATGGATCTGCCGAACGATTACAACACCAAAATCGGTCAGAAAGGTGTCAATTTATCTGGTGGACAAAAACAGCGCATTTCGATTGCCAGGGCGTTGATTAGACAGCCAAAGATCTTGATGCTTGATGACAGTACGAGTGCGCTTGATCTGGCCACTGAGTCAAGGCTGCTTGAAGCCATCCGAACGTATAACTGCACGACATTGATGATTACCCAAAAAGTATCAACAGCGATGAACGCCGACCGAATATTGCTGCTGGACTACGGGGAAACGCTGGCAATCGGCACACACGATGAGCTGCTTCATGACACTGCGCTATACCGGCAGATTGTCGCCTCACAGTTTGGGAAGGAGTATGCGTATGCAGACCAAAGCCTTTAAAGAGCCATTTCAATATAAAAAAATACCGATCGATGAACTCCGCGAGCGGCAGGAGCGAGACAAGACGGACCGTGCCCGCAATACGGCCGGTACCGTTAAGCGCATCTGGTCGTATTTGTCACGGGAAAAAGGCATGCTCCTGCTAGTGATCCTAATGGTGTTCTTCAGTTCGGCCATGAGTCTGGCCGGTCCGTTTATGGTGGGGGTGGCGATTGATGATTTTATCGTTACGCAAGAAGCAGCCGGGCTCGGCATGCTGCTCGTCTGGCTGTTTATCATTTACGTACTCCATTCGTTGTCCGTTTTCTTGCAAAATTACTGGATGATCGGCATCGCCCAGAATACAGTGTACACACTGCGGAGTGAACTGTTCCAGCAATTTCACCGGCTACCGATCGCCTTTTTCGATAAACGGCAGCACGGCGAACTGATGAGCCGAGTCACCAATGATATTGATAACATTAACAACACCCTGAACCAATCCGTTATCCAAATTTTTACCAGCATCCTGACGCTTGTCGGAACCGTTGCCGTCATGCTGGCACTGAGTCCATTATTGACGCTGATTACGATGGTCATCATTCCGGTCATGTTTCTGGCGATTCGCTGGATAACCAAACGAACCGGTCCATTGTACAAGCTGCAGCAACAGCACCTTGGCACATTGAACGGGTATGTGGAAGAAACGGTCTCAGGGCAGCATGTTATTAAAACATTTTCTCAGGAAAAACGAGTCATCCGTGAATTTCAGGAGCATAATGAAAACCTGCAGCATTCCGGGTTCTGGGCGCAGACATTTGCCGGTTTCATCCCGAAAGTCATGAACATGCTGAACTTTCTAAGCTTTGGGCTAATTGGACTTGCAGGCGGGGTTCTTGCGATTAAAGGGATTATCACGGTCGGTGTCATTGTTATTTTCACAGAATACGCCCGGCAGTTCACCAGGCCGCTTAACGAGTTGTCGAACCAGTTCAATATTCTGTTGTCAGCTGTTGCAGGAGCTGAACGTGTTTTTAATATTATCGATGAAGAACAGGAAGAAACCGATGAAGCCTCCGCCCGCATGATCGACCATACGAACGGTCATCTGGCATTTGACAACGTGTCTTTTGCATATGAGGAAACACCGATCTTAAAACAAATCAGCTTCACAGCCAATCCCGGTCAGACAGTTGCCTTGGTTGGACATACCGGTGCAGGTAAAACGACAATTATTAATCTGATTTCACGTTTCTATCGTTATGATTTCGGTTCGATCACCCTCGATGGCATTGATTTAAGAAACATTAAACGCAGCAGCCTCCGAAAGCATATGGGATTTGTTTTGCAAGATGCCTTTCTATTTAGAGACACAATCAAGGGAAACATTCGCTACGGCAAGCTTGATGCGACTGATGATGCGATTATCAAAGCTGCCAAAGACGCCAATGCACACGACTTTATTAAGCGCCTTCCCAGCGGTTATGACACCGTTCTTGATCAGGACGGGAGTGGCATCAGCCAAGGACAAAAACAACTGATCACCATTGCCCGGGCAATACTCGCTGATCCGGCGATTCTAATTTTGGATGAAGCAACCAGCAACATTGACACCGTAACCGAACTGCACATTCAGGATGCACTTAAACGACTGATGGAGGGAAGAACAAGCTTTGTGATTGCTCACCGGCTCAACACGATTCAGGAGGCGGACAAAATCATCATGCTGGAAAACGGCCAAATCATTGAACAGGGATCGCATCAAGAATTAATTGCGCAGCAGGGCCACTATTTTAAATTATATAAAGGTCAATTGAAGAACCATGCATAGAATATTCTATTCAAGCATGCTAAACTAATAGTGGTTTGAGATGCTCTTACACGGGTAAATATCAGGAAAGTGGATCTTTCATCAAGCGGGGTGTTCACGATCGGACGAAAAGGAAAAATGATCGACAAACAGATAAACAGCACATATCTAAATGAGACCATGACACTGAGAATTTATCAGCCGGAAACATATTCACCGCTTTATAAATATCAGATTGGCATCATGCAGGACGGTGATGATTACTATCAGCTTGGCCGTGCCGCAACATGGTCTGACCGCTTGCACGAGAATGATGAAATCGCCAATACGATTTTGGCTGGAATCCATTACCGGGATAAATTTGACCGGAGAGATAAATATCATCCAAATGGCAGTCAGCGCCAGGCCTACAGCAAATTTCTCGCTCATGAAGTTGTCCCGTTCCTGGATGACTTGTTTCCCACGTACCTTATGGGGCGTTCCCGGGCACTAATTGGCGATTCATTGGCAGGGACCCTGGCATTGATGACCGCATTGAAGTACCCGAATACATTTGGCAAGGTAATCATGCAGTCCCCCTATGTTGATCAGACAGTAACTAAGACCGTTCAGGATGCGAAAGCCATTCAGCCGATTACCATTTACCATACCATCGGAACTGATGAGACAGCTGTTGACACGACGGATGGGAGTAAGAAAGATTTTTTAAAACCCAACCGGGAACTGCACCAGGTTTTGCAGAAAAAAAACATGGATTACACGTATCACGAACTTCAGGATGGCCGGCACACCTGGAAATATTGGCAAAACGATTTAAGCCGTGCATTCACACATATATTTAGTTCAATTTAAAATTTTTGAAAACTTTTATTTCCTATTCAATCCATTTTTTGTTATAATAGAAGCTATACTTAAAATCAATATAAGGTAAACTGAGGAGGTTATCTAAAATGAAATATGGTATTGTTATTTTTCCATCAAAGCCGATTCAGGATGAGATTAACGCATACAGAAAACGCTATGATTCACATTATGCATTGATCCCGCCACACATTACATTGAAAGAAGCCTTTGAAGTGGATGATGCTAAAATCTCTGAGCTGATTACGGAGTTAAAGCATATCGCAAATGAGACAGAGCCCTTTAACGTATCCATTAATCAAGTGAGTACTTTTGCGCCTGTGACCAACACAATTTATTTAAAAGTTAACCAGCATCAGCAATTGACTGATCTGGCTGAGAAGATGCAAACTGGAAAATTCCCTGAAAATCAGACGTATTCCTTTGTACCACATATCACCATTGCGCAAAAACTATCGGAAGACGAGCATTCAGACGTATACGGCAGCCTGCGTATGAAAGACATTCAACTCGAGGACCCTATTGACCGTTTTCACATCGTGTACCAGCTTGATAATAAGATATGGACGGTTTATGAATCGTTTGTATTTGGCAAGGAATTCGTATGATCATCAACGTTGTCAAAACACCACAGGAGAAACAAGACGCCATTGATATCCGTGCAACAGTATTTGTTGAGGAACAGCGCGTACCACCTGAAGTAGAGATAGACGAGTTTGACGAGCAGGCGATTCATTTGATCGGTTATGAAGATGATTTGCCAATCGCCGCCTCCCGTGTCCGATTTGTCGATAGCTTTGGCAAATTGGAACGGATTTGTGTCGTAAAAAACGCGCGCGGAAAATCACACGGCTCTGAATTGATTCAAACAATGGAAGATGTTATCAAAAAGGAAGGCTATGCCAAAGCGAAATTAAACGCCCAGACACACGCCACACGCTTTTATCAACGATTGGGGTATGACATTGTGTCAGGTGAGTTTATGGATGCGGGAATTCCGCACGTAACCATGACAAAACAATTAAGCTAAGAAGGGTATCCTGTTTTTCATAAAGGGTATCCTTTTTCAATGGGACGTTTTTCAGTATGCATCAGACAGCCGCAGTTTCCTATTCAATGGCGCACCTAACTGATATGCCGCTCTTATTTCATCTGCATGACAAACAGCCGAATGGTTATGCTATAACAAGAATGAAAAAGGGGGAATTATCATTGAATGAGTATCTGCTGATGTTTGCTGATGCAGTCTTCGGTTTTTTTGCTTTATTTGTACTGGTCAAAGTGCTTGGAAAAACGCAAATCTCCTCTTTAACCCCATTTGATTTCATCTCTGCTATCATATTGGGAGAACTTGTCGGGAATGCCTTATTTGAAAAAGAGTCAGGTATACCGGAAATCGCCTTTTTGGTCGTTGTCTGGGGTTTATTGCTTTACATTACAGAAGTTGTCACTCAAAAATTCAAAGGGTCACGGGCCGTACTGGAGGGCCGGCCTTCGATCGTTATTCATAAAGGACACCTCATCTATGATGTTCTCAAAGAAAATCGCCTGGATATCGATGAACTGCAGCACCTGCTTCGTTCCAAAGATGTCTTTTCAATTGAAGAAGTTGAATACGCCGTTCTTGAAGTAGATGGAACCATTTCCGTGCTGAAAAAACCGGACTATCAAACACCAACAAATTCAGATCTAAACGTCTCACCAACTCCTGTCAAACTTGGCAGAACTATCGTTAGTGATGGTGAAGTGCTGTGGGACAATCTAAAAGAGGCGAACCTGTCCAAAAAATGGCTGGAAGAGGAGCTTCATAAACAAAATATTGCTGCTGTTGAGGATGTTTTCTATGCCGAATGGCAGGAAAACCAACAAAAACTGTTTACCATGCTTTACCATAATAAAAAGTAAAAGTTCACGGAGGCACTCACGTTGATGGGGGGCTCTTTCACCGTTGATGGGGGCTCTTTCACCGTTGATGGGGGCTCTTTCACCGTTGATGGGGGCTCTTTCACCGTTGATGGGGGCTCTTTCACCGTTGATGGGGAACTGTCTCGAGGTCTCGACAGTTCCCCTGCTATTCTTTCATTGGCTTTCTTTTTTCTAAATACTGCTGCTGAAGTGGCGTCCTTTTCCTGTCAGCTCGGCATATAGTTCGTCAGCTGTAGGGGGCCTTGGTGTGCTCAGTTTAAAGCCGGACTTTTCAAGCGGCTTTGCTGCGGACAAATTTGTATGATCATTGTGGTATTCCATTCGTAATATCGTTTTATACGGCCGTTCAATGTGAAAAGGATCCGATTTTGCTTTCGTAACTCGTTGTTGATAATCATGATATTGATAATGATTGATCGGCAAAACATACCCCATCACTCGTCCCCCCTTCTCACATTATTTTTAGTATTCTTAATCATCTATACCCCTTTTGATTAAAAATTATTCCATTATTTTTTCAAATTCATCCATAACGTTTTCAAATGTTGCGATTCCCTGTTGAAATTCTTTGTCCCAGGCGTGTATTTCCGTATCAAGTGATTGCATTTTTTTCTCCGGGTATCGAAACCACTTTTCGTTTTTATCTAAATGTTTTTCAATAATGCGTAATGTCCGGACTAGACGGTTATGCACGGACATCCCCCCTTTCTTCAAAAAATAGCGTAAAGAAAAAGACAGCCCTACAGCTGCCTCGAGCATTCATCATTTATATCCAGGTAGATGGCCCGCTATCCTTTTTATCTTCAGAGCTTTCTTCATAATGACGTTCATCTTTATCACTTGATTCTTTGTGCTCTTCCCAATCGCTGCCCATCCAGCGGCCAAAAAATGGATCTCTGCGGGGACGCCTGTGTTGCGGCTCTATGTGGACATTATCCGCTTTAATAACTAAATCTTTTACATGAATGACTTTTTTATGATCAGACATGACATCAACACTCCTTATGAATTGGAATCATGGTCGTTATTAGTTTATGTTCCATTGTTCGTAAGGTATAGTCAGGTGTCCCGAAACATTGAAAGATTCTTTTCAAAGAATACTCCGAACCACGTTTGCCACTGGATCAACTGTTTTTCACGAAGACGCTTTTGATATCTCGTTCAAAAATATTCGCGTAATGCAGACGAGTGCCCACACCATATACCCATCAGCACATATCTTATTAGGGACACCAAGTCAATAACACACGAAAGGGGTTATAATTCATGGGTTGTGGAAAGGATTTTGAAACAGGTAATTGTGTCTGCGATGTTTTGCGCGAAATTGTAGAGGCACAAAACGATGTTGTGGAAAATTGCTGCGCGACCAGCTGCGAACAATCAATCAGTGATTTGCTGGGTGAAACGGAGGGGACCAACGGCCTTGACACGGTTCCAGTCATCCTTTATTGCAAAGAAGGCTGCAAACCATTCCAAGGGTTCGGTGCTAACCCGGATGATATTGGCGAAATGACTTCAAGCTTCTACTTCCGTGTGAAGAAGGTAAATGATGATTGCTGTGCGGTTGTTGAGTTATTGAGAGACCCTCATGACGATGACAACAATCCGAAAAATCCAATTGACCAGTACACGAAGCATTTGTGCGCTACCGGCATCTGCATCACAGTAGACCTGAACTGCTTCTGCCATGTAACATGCCTGCCAGCAGTAAATGCATTCAACTAATCAATAGCTAACGAAATGAAGGTGCTCCGGCGATCCCGGGGCACCTTTTTTTCAATACAAATTATTTCGTGCTTTTTAGAAGCCAAGCAGCCGTATTTCGGTAATCGTATCAAATGGAATGGCTGTTGGTGTTGTCCGTTTGCCGACACGCATATACACGTTTTTTTCCTGATAATCAATAATCATCCCCCGATAATTCCGTCCCTCTGTTTTCACTTCACACCTCATGACAGGGGCATGTTTAGGTGCGTCCAGGAAGTAATAGACGCGCTCTTCTAATGTCATGTCTTTAAACTTTTTCCGATCATGACTGCTCTCCTGTTGATCAGAGTCCTCTTCTGAGGATTCCGTCACCTCTTCCTCTGCTTCATCATCGTTATCTTGTTTCCCAAAATTACTCCAGTTTACCTGGCGTTTTTTGCTCATAGGGTAGCCCTTTTTGTTATCATCAAACGCTTTTTTCGGTGTCCTGTAATGACTTTGCATCGATGCCCTGGGTGTTTTTATGTTCGGCTGTTGAATATAGAGTAATGGGCTCTTAGCACTTTTATGGTCTCCCATTTGTCATACGCTCCTTTTAAAGTGAAACTTACCGGACCTTTACAAGCAGTTAGCCGTTTTTTTGGCGGATCGCTGCCCATTAAGGCGGGATAATCCATTCGTCAACCATATTATATGAACACTTTAAAAATGTGTGTATGCCTATTCTGGAAGACAGCTGTTTAGATGCCGGAAACCAGATCCCAACCCAGAAAGATCGGTGTGCACGACGGTTCTGAATAGCCTATTCGTCAGAACGCTAGACCAAATATTGCATAAATGCTGTTGCAAGACCGAAATAAATGAAGATGGAAATGATATCATTAATGGTCGTGATAAACGGGCCTGATGCAACAGCAGGATCAATATTCAGTTTGTCCATCAAAATCGGGACAAGAGCGCCCGCCAATGTTGCCACCACCAATGTCACCATAATTGAAAATCCAACCAGGAGTCCAAGGTAAAAATCATTCTTCCAGAAATACACAATCACTGTCAGTAACGCACCACAAACTGCCCCATTTATTAATCCAGTGGCTGCTTCACGAAGCATGAGTTTCAGTTTCCCCTGTTTCCCATAGTCACCTGTTGACAGTCCGCGGACAGCAACTGCCAGAGCTTGTGTTCCGGTATTACCGGCCATCCCGGCAAGCAGCGGAATAAAGATGGCGAGAACAGCGACTTGTTCAAGGGCCTCTTCAAATTGACCAATCAGACTGGCGGTCAGCATTCCCAGGAATAACAGAATAATGAGCCAGGGCAGACGCTTTTTGGCCGAGATGAGTGCACTGTCTTTCGGCCGCTCCACATCGGAGACACCAGCCAGCTTCGAGTAATCGTCACTGGCTTCTTCGTCCATAACATCGAGGATATCATCAACCGTTATAATACCGAGCAAATGATTCTGAAAATCAACAACAGGAAGTGCCAGAAAGTCATAATCACGGATCATCCGGGCAACGTCTTCCTGATCTTCTGCCACAGATACAGACAATACCTTGTCGCTCATCAAATCAGCAATCTTCACGTCCGAATCGGCAATAATTAAGTCACGCAACGATAAAACACCAACAAGATGTTTATCCGCATCGACCACATATAAATAGTAAATCGTCTCGGCTTCAGGTGCCTCAGCCTTCAGATATTGCATCGCATCACTTACCGTTGTCGCCTGATAAATTTCCACAAATTCTGTGGTCATAATACTGCCGGCGGTTTTTTCTTCATAATGAAGCAGTTCTTTTATCTCGTCAGCGTTTTTATCGTCCATGATAGTCAGCAGACTGACAACCACATCTTTTCTTAGTTCATTTAAAATATCAACTGCATCATCTGTCGCCATTTCCGCAATGACCATCGCGGCAAAACGCGGATCCATTTCGGTTACCAGCGGCTTGATATCATCCAATTCAATATGTTCCATGATCGCTGCCATTTCTTCCGGAGACAGGTACGTATAAATGTGCAAGCGTATGTCTTCTGGGAGTTCCATGAAAAACGCGGTCTGGTCATACGGGTGCATGTCTAAAAATTTGCCACGAAATGCATCGATCTGTCCGTTGGCTGCTAACGTCTGTAATTCGTCCCGGAAAAATGCATCTGAAACATTCTTTTCCACAAGATCACATCCTTTCACAATGTCCTATTATACATGACAAAAGATGTCCGCTAAACGTTCATTTTATTATGATTTTTTTCACCGGAATGCTTAATTTCTCGATTGATTTCGTGTAAACTAAAGGTATAATGGGTTCATATGCATAGACGAAGTTTGTCGTTAAATCTATTATTCCCTTAAAAAGGTTGTTCAAAAAGTAAATTTAAGCAACACGAATTCTACGGAAAGTCAGGTTAAATCATGCAGAACCGAATCAATATAGATTATACAATATTATCCATACTTATACTTCTGGGGCTGTCCAGCATTTTTACACTTTATACGCTTGAACCGACGCTTTCAGCAAGCGATGGATCAGGTTACTGGCTGAAGCAGGGCATGTGGTATATAGCAGGCGGACTCGTCATCGTTGCCGTCATGACCATTGATTATGATCGTTTTCATCAGATCACATGGATCTTATATGGCCTCGGCCTCTTATCACTTTTCATGCTTTTTGTCGGGTTTCCACCTGGTATTGTAACGGAAATAAACGGTGCCGTGAGCTGGTTTCAATTTCCGGGTATGTCAATCCAGCCTGGAGAATTTATCAAGGTTATCCTGGTCATGACGCTTGCCCATGTTATCGTTCGGCACAATAGCAAATACGTGGAAAAAACCTTTAAGAGTGACCTCGGATTGCTTGTGAAAATCATTGCCCTGTCCTTGCCGCCCATGTTTTTCCTGGTCAAGCAGCCGGACCTCGGCGGGTTTTTGGTACTTGCCGCGATTGCAGGCAGCATGATTCTGGTATCGGGGATAAGATGGCGGATCCTATTTTTCCTTCTCTTCGTCAGTTTGGCTGCAGTATCACTTGTCACTGCTATATGGTATTTCTTTCCTGATTCTGTCGCAGCGTTTCTTGACAAATCCGGACTTGATCATGTGGCAGGCCGGTTCATCGGTTGGCTGAACCCGCAGGAAACAAATGGCGGTTACGGCTATCAGTTGATTACAGCCATGATGGCAATCGGCTCAGGCCAATTATTTGGTAAAGGCAACATACAAGTGTCCGTACCGGAGCAGCATACCGATATGATCTTCACGGCCGTTGCCGAGCAGTTCGGATTTATCGGTTCCAGTATTGTCGTCACACTGCTGTTTTTATTGATTTACCGGCTGATTTACATCGCCATTCAAAGCAATGATGACTATGGCAGCTACCTTGTCACGGGCATGGTCGGCATGTTTGCCTATCAGATTTTCCAGAATATCGGCATGTCCATCCAGCTCTTGCCCATCACCGGGCTTCCCCTGCCGTTCATAAGCTACGGCGGCAGCTCAACACTGACATATATGCTGGCCATCGCAATTGTGCTGAATGTTCATTCCAGAACGAAAGAATACATGTTTGAGACAAGGTGGAAAAATTAATGCGATATGATGTCATCGGTGATGTACATGGGTGCATGGATGAATTGCGCACACTCTTTTTGACATTGGGATACGAGCAAAGACAGCAGATTTTTGTGCACCCCGACAACAGAATTCCTGTTTTCCTCGGCGATATTACTGATCGGGGACCAAATTCGGCCGGGATGATCAAACTTGTCCATGAAATGGTCGTGAATCATCAGAAAGCATATTATGTGCCAGGCAACCATTGCAATAAGCTGTATCGTTATTTTCTGGGGAACAAAGTCCAGGTGAAGCACGGGCTGGAGACGACTGTCGACGAATACCAGAAACTCCCCCGAACCGAACAGCACTCGGTCAGAGAACAATTCATGGAACTTTACGAACAGGCCCCACTGTATCTGGAACTGCCTGACGTGAATGCGATTGTCGCTCATGCCGGGATCAAGGAAAAGGATATTGGCCGGTATAATAAAAAAGTCCAGTCATTTGTCCTGTACGGTGATGTTACCGGAACCTATGATAACGATGGCAAGCCCATCAGGCGTGACTGGGCTCAGCATTATACAGGTGACCGCTGGATTATTTATGGGCATACCCCTGTCATGAAGCCGCGCAAGGTTCATCAAACCGTTAATATTGATACGGGGTGTGTATTCGGAAATGCGCTGACGGCCTTTCGTCTGCCTGAGAAAAAAACCGTCTCAGTCCCGTCAGAACAGCCATTTGTGGCGGAAAAATTTCGCTATTTTGACGAAACCTGATTTCACAATGTCTGTTGTCCATCACCAGACCATTCGCTTCATGTCATTTGGCGTGTCAACGGAAAAATCCATCCGTTTACGTGTGATGGGATGTTCCAATGACAAATGATGACAATGGAGCGCCTGCCGGTCGATATAACCCGTCCCGCCGCCGTACAGGTCATCACCGGCTAGAGGATGGCCGATATGTGAAAAATGAACACGGATCTGGTGTGTCCGGCCGGTTTCCAGCTGGACATGGATAAGCGAATGATTCGTGAATTCCTTTAAAACGGTGTAATGTGTGACGGCGTGTTTGCCTGCCTCCGTAACCGTCCGTTCAATAATGGAACCATCTTTGCGGCCGATTGGTTTATTGATGGTTCCTGTTTTTTGCTGCAGATGTCCTTCGATCACCGCATGATAGGCACGGGCAATCGTTCTGTCTTTTTGTGCTCTTGCTAAGATCGAATGACTCAAGCGGTGTTTGGCAATCAACATCGCACCGGAAGTGTTCCGGTCAAGCCTGGTTACCGGATGAAACGTATACGGAAGCCCCTGCTGCTCATAATGCGCCAATACACCGCCTGCAATTGTCCCGGATGTGTGAACATATGATGGGATGACTGCCCGTCCCGATGGTTTATTAATAACCAGGATGGCATCATCTTCATACAAGATATCCAGTGGCATTTTTTCGGGAATCATCATGGCTCCTTTTTCCTCTTCAGGAAAGGTGACAGCAACCACATCGCCCGGTTCCAGTCGATACTTGACCGTCTGACTGACGCCGTTCACCTGGATTTCACCGCCGCCATGTATGATGTGCTTCATCAGCCGTTTTGAAAATCGATGTTCCTGCTGTAAGTAGTTTCTTATCGTGAATCCTTCCTGCTGTTGGTTGATTGTCCATTTCATGCTGCAGCACATCCTGTCATATTAAGCATCGGCTTCATCGGTAACAAAGGAATCACGGACACGATCCCAGAATGGAAATGGTCTGAATCGGGCAAATCGTATGCGTTCTTTGGCAACCCGGCACTGGATGGATTTGACACCGGCGTAATTGTTCGTGAAATGATCAATCGCTATTAGGAAGGTTTTTTTGCCGCCAAGTGGTTTCAGCATGCATGTATGGTGCTTGGGCAAAATCAGCGGTGATCCAATTGTCCGGAAAACCCGGTTGTTGATTGAAGCTATTTCAGTCAGCTGAATCGACTCAAGCGACGGATGGATAATGCCCCCGCCCAGTGATTTATTATAAGCTGTGCTTCCGGATGGCGTCGCAATGCACAATCCATCCCCGCGAAACGTTTCAAAATGGGAACCTTTTATTTCCACATCAAACACAACAGATCCTTCAGCTGTTTTAATCGTCGCTTCATTCAATGCGAGAAACCGGCTTTCCTCCCCACCGTCATAATCGCGAATCGTCACTTCAAGAAGCGGGTATTCGACAACCTGGAAAGGTGTTTTAGCGATTTCGATAATCAGTTTTTCCACTTCTTCCGGTGTCCAGTCGGCATAAAAGCCCAAATGGCCTGTATGTACCCCGATGAATGATGTTGAATCAAGGCAGTGGATATATTGATGAAAAGCCTCCAGAAAAGTCCCGTCACCGCCAACGGTGATGACCAGATCAGGGTTTGTTTCATCATAATCCAGATTAAAATCCGTTAAATATTGTTTCATAGTTGCCTGTATTTTTTTGGATCGTTCATCACCTTTTGCCACTATCGCAAACTTCACAGTCAGATCCTCCTTATTTTCGGTGAAATAGTCGTTTTGCTTCCTGTACTTCATTTTTAATGATGGACATTTCCTCGTCAAGCTTAAAAGCTGCTTCAGCCGCACGCTGCAATCTCGATTGAATATTTTCCGGGATTTTCCCCTTATATTTGTAGTTTAGAGAGTGTTCATTTGTCGCCCAGAAATTCATCGCCAGTGTACGAATTTGGATTTCGGCAATCACCATTTTAACACCATGAATCGTTTCGACGGGATACCGGATAATAATATGGAAGGAGCGGTACCCACTTTTTTTCTTGTGCGACACATAATCCTTTTCATCGATAATGTGCAAATCCTCCCGTGATCGAATCATGTTAACAATCGCATAGATATCATCGACGAATGGGCAAACTACTCGGACACCTGCTATATCCTGCAATTCTTCAATTTTATCAAGCGGAATGTGTCTTACTTCGGCTTTTTCCAAAATACTCGGGACCGGTTTTACCCGACCGGTTATAAATTCAATCGGTGAATGTTTGGATTCATATTCATATTGTTTACGGATTCCTTTTAATTTTACTTTTAATTCCTCCACTGCCTGAGCATACGGGGCGAGTAATGCTTCCCAATTCATTCGTTACACCACCTGTCGAGTCATCTATTTCCTTCACACATCATAACATATTCAACGGGTATTCTTTGCATAATTGGGCATCATTCGCCATAATGAAGTTTACCATCATACTCCAGCAGCAACTGATGCTACACAAATATGGGGGGATCCAAGTGACACAGGAAATTGAAATGGAGTATAAAAATTTGCTGACTGAAGCAGAGTTTAAACGCTTGTTAGACGGTCTGCCATTTCCTGAAAAGGCACAGCGACAAGTCAACCATTACTTTGAAACGGCTGATTTTGCGTTAAAGGAATCGGGGGCTGCTCTCAGAATCAGAGAGAAGGACGACACCTTTACATCTACACTGAAAGAACCGCATCCGAAGGGCCTGTTGGAAACGCACGATACACTGACACAGCAGGAAGCATACAGCTGGATGAATGGCACTGTGACGCTTAAACAAAACATCGCAAAACGCATGACTGACAAACATATCTCCGCAGACAATCTGACCTATTACGGCAGACTGACAACTGAACGCCGAGAACTAAACTACAATGACGTTCTTCTTGTTCTGGACTACAGCGCTTATCACGGCTATGACGATTATGAGCTGGAGATTGAAGCACAATCCGAAGCAGCCGGCGTCAAAACAATGGATCAAATAATGCATCATTTTAATATAAATAAGCGGCATACACCTAATAAAATCCAGCGTTTTTTCGGTACAAGCCCCGCGAACATGCGGCCCCATGAATCAGATTAGTTGCTCTTACATTTTGACGTTGCTAAAATATATACAAATAAATGAGGAGCACACGTATGAAACAACCCGGAACGATCTATGAAGCAATTGGCGGATTTGATACGATTGACACCTTGGTAACGGCATTTTATACACATGTTGGAAATCATCCAAAACTGATCCCGATTTTTCCGGATGATTTAACGGAAACAGCCCGAAAACAGCGGCTTTTTTTGACACAATTTTTCGGAGGGCCGAAGTGGTATACCGAAGACCGCGGTCAGCCCATGATGCGCCGGCGTCATTTGCCATTTGAAATCACACCGGAGCGTCGGGATGCATGGTTAGCATGTATGGATGCAGCTCTTAACGAAACAAAAATCGAGGAACCCTATCATACAGCTATATTTGAAAAACTGACTATGACTGCACACCATATGATGAACACACCATACAAATAAAGTGAAACTTCATTGAGTGGGGTGGTTTTTCCTACTGAATGTTAGTTGAACAGAATCGGACCTTTACGGGCAAGTTGAACCCCACTTATCTTTTTGATTTCCACCTCAAAACCTTGGAGTGGGGGTCTTACTGCCCGTTAAGACAGGATAAATACACAATGTTTTAGAAAAAAGATTGTCAAACAGTTAATTGGCAAGCGGCAGCACATCTGTTGCTGCCCGGGCGTCCGCCTGACTTTCTGACATCCTTTGGAAAGGAGAATCGATGTGAGTTGGAAACAGCCGGGGCTATCAAGCTCAAATAACGCAAACACATCGTCAACATATAGCTACGTCGATTTTGTTCAAAAACCGGTTGAAATATACGTTTTTATCGATCCATTGTGTCCGGAATCCTGGTCACTGGAGCCCTATTTAAAGAAGTTGTCCATTGAATATGGACGTTTTTTCACATTACAACCGATCCTCAGCGGTCAGTTGAATGCATTAAATAAAGATATCTTTGATAAACCAAAACGCCTGAAACAAATATGGGAAAAAACCGCTTCCCGCACCGGCATGTCCTGTGATGGCGACTTATGGACAGAGAATGACATCACGGCGCCATGGATAGCGTCACTTGCCGTGAAAGCGGCTGAACTGCAAGGAAAAAAAGCGGGTAAAATCTTTTTACGAAGAATTCAGGAAGGTGCGTTTCTCGGGAAACAAAACATATCCGACGTATCTATCCTGCTGAAATATGCGCAGGAGGCCAATCTGGATCTTGAAGAGTTTAAAAATGACTTGTATTCACAATCAGCCAAAAAAGCTTTCCAATCCGATCTGAAGTTAACAAGGGAGATGGAAGTGGACTACATTCCGACGATTGTATTTTTTAATCAAAGAACCGACGAACAAGGCATCAAAATATCCGGCCTCTATCCCTATGACATTTATGTACAGATATTGAAACAGATTCTGCAGAAAAACCCTGTCCCGTCCAGCAAACCTCCGCTTGATCACTTTGTTCAATATTATCATGTTGTCGGCAGCAAAGAAGTATCGGTCGTTTACGATTGGTCTGCGGCAAAAACGGATCGGGAAATGAAAAAATTGCAGCTGCGCCAGTCAGTTAAAAAAATCCCTGTAAAATACGGCGCATTCTGGGAATATATTGACACTTGAAGCTCAAAGTTCAACTACACAACTTTGGGCTTTTTTGTGGGGCAAAAAATTGGGACAAAGGGTCAGACCCCTTGTCCCACAAAAAAACAGGATGTACGGGGCAGCGTACATCCTGTTATTCTCCGTCTCTGTATTAAACAAAGGGGGATGGGAGAAAGTTTCATGATCAAAAACAAAGGGGTTTTGTTTGTGATTTATCTCACATTGTTAATGTTATCAGTGACGGCTTTATTTATCAATTAACATGTTCACTTTTTCACAGAAATGTCACAGTTCTATTTCACAGGTTTGTCACATACCTTTTAAGAGGATATTAGATGTGAGGGGCTCGGTAAGATTGGCCTACGTCTGAATAGGAATACCTGTCAAAGACAAAACTCTTTCGCTTGAGGAGTGGATATTATGCGTAGCTTCCTGCCGTTTATATTTCTCGTGATGACGGTTGTTGCTGTGTTCTTGAATTTACTCGGACTGATGAAGCTGATACCACTGTATATTACACTGCCAATGCTCTTTATTTCCATTTATTTAACTATTTTCACGTTTACCCACCGCAACGTTTATCGTGGCAGGATACACGGATAAAGATGCGCGGGCGTGTTATATGTACTCTTACACGTTTTTTTGCGATTTCTTCATTTACAAGCAGAAGGCTGTCACTACAAAGCGGCGACAGCCTTTTCTTTGCTTACTATTTTCTAAAAGGTTGTTACTTTTAGCACAAAAACCATAAACTGCGACGTAAGTGCTGGAGTGGTTCCAATTTCACCCTACCGTCCGGGATCACTCCGGGCGGATGCGCACCTTAGGGCAACGCTTCAGCTTCCTCGGAAGCAAAAACCGCTTCCTGTGGGAGCAGAGGCCTAGATGAGACCCCTTAGTGCTTAGCTCGAGGAGGCTCATCAGCCGCCCACGGAAAGCGACGAGCAAAACATCCGCCGAGTTAGCTGCGAGTTGCGAGGAGTGCTGCTTCCCGCAATCACTTGCAACACGACGAGCACCAAGTGTATTTCCGCAGCGGCAGTTTAACACTCATGGAACATTACGTCGCAGTTTATCTCAATTGTCACAAAGCAACAAAATTTACGAAAAGAGCCTCTTCGTTTATTTCAACAACAATTCTTCCATTTCATTCAATTTTTCCTCAAACACATCAAGCGCCGCTAAAATCGGTGCTTTGGACGTCATGTCAACGCCGGCTTTTTTTAAGACCTCAATCGGGTAATCACTGCTGCCGGCTTTAAGAAAATCAAGGTAGCGATCAACTGCCCCCTCTTCCCCATTCAGGATATTATGAGCAAGTGCCGTAGCGGCAGAATAACCCGTTGCGTACTGGTAGACATAGTAATTCATATAAAAATGTGGAATACGTGCCCATTCCTTACCGATTTCTTCATCCGAAACGACATCTTCACCATAATATTTCTGGTTAAGGTTATAGTAAATCTCTGTTAATGATTCCGCCGTCATGGCTTCACCATCCTGCATGCGTTTATGAATAGCATGTTCGAATTCAGCAAACATGGTCTGACGGAAGAGCGTCCCCCGAAATCCTTCCAGGAAGTGGTTCAGCAGGTATAGCTTTTGTTTTTCATCTTCAACATGGTTTAACAAATAGTCATTTAACAGTGCTTCATTGGTTGTTGACGCCACTTCAGCCACAAAAATCGAATAGTTGCCGTAACGAAATGGCTGGGATTTATGTGTGTAATAGCTGTGTAAGGAATGTCCGAGTTCATGCGCCAAGGTGAACAGGTCATTCAGTTTATCCTGCCAGTTCAGCAGAATATATGGATGTGTCCCATATGCCCCAGATGAATAGGCGCCGCTCCGCTTCCCTTTATTCTCTTCAACGTCAATCCAGCGGCTCTCGAAGCCTTTTTTCAGGACGCTGACATAGTCTTCACCAAGTGGTGCCAGGCCATCCATCACGTATTGCTGGGCCTCTTCATATGAAAAGCTCATATCCGCATCCTTGACAAGTGGTGTATAGATATCATACATATGCAGCTCGTCAAGGCCAAGTACTTTTTTGCGCAAGCGGGCGTACCGATGTAGAAGCGGCAGTCTTTCATTCACGGCCTCTACCAAATTATCGTACACCTGCTCTGGAATGTTATTACTGTCCAGTGCAGCCTGACGTGCAGAATCATAGTTCCGGACTTTGGCATTGAAATTGTCCGTTTTGACTGTGCCGGTCAGAGTTGAGGCGAACGTATTAATGAATTCACCATATGTGTCATACATCGCTTTAAAAGCCGATTGACGGACATCACGGTCTTTTGATTCCAAAAATCCAATATAGCGCCCGTGGGTCAGATCGACCTCTTCTCCATCCTCGTTTTGAATTGATGGGAATGTCAGATCCGCATTATTCAGCATGCTGAATGTATTGGACGCGCTTGACATTGGATCAGACGCCTCTGCCAGTAGTGCTTCTTCTTTTTCGTTTAACACATGCGGACGAGACCTGTTAATTTCGTCCAGGATATGCTCATACAGTTTCAGCTCTTCGTTTTCATTCAAAAACCCGCGCAATTTTTCCTCGTCCATTTCCAATATCTCCGGCACAACATAACTCATCGTGCTCGAAGCCATGGTTAAAACGTTTTCCGCTTTGGAATTCATCGCCTGATACGTCGAATTGGTTGTATCCTGATCATAACGCATGTGGGCGTATGTAAACAGCTTGCCAAGCCGCTCCGACAATTCATCCTGAAGCTTGAGCACATCATACAGATTTTGTGCCGATTCAGCAATTTTCCCTTGGAATTTTTCAATCGACGGCAGATCTTGTTTCAATGATTCCAATTCTTTCTCCCAATCGTCATCAGTTGCAAAAATATCTTCCAGTTTCCATTTGTGTTCTTCCGGTATTTCACTTCTTTTTGGCAGTTCTTTTGCAGCCTTTGCCATATTCCTCATCCTCCTTATCATTCCGGTTACCTATTTATTCTATTTGGTTGTCTAAAAATCCTGCCTGTTCATTAGTATAACGAATCATTAGTGAAACATGCCCATATTTTGCTTCAACATTAATTGATCCATCAATTGGCTATCTCCATCTATTGCGGCTTCGATATGCTCATAGAACATAAATGGTTTTTGTTTAATAAAATGGCCGGACGGGGTTTCTTTGATGATCTGAAGCTTCTGCAGCAATTGAAGATACTGATAAACAGGGTTGTCAGTAGACTTCATAAGCGGAAATAACGATGAGTGCCGAAGATGCTGGCGCAACACACGCATACAGCGCTGAAGGCTGAACGTCTCCCCTGACGCTAGTGGATAAATGATTTCAAGACATATTCGGCTTTGCCAGTCCCATGGCTGTGTGATCATCCTGAACTGTGCTGAAACGGGAAGATAAACAATCGACGGAAGGGATTGACGATGAATGGCATTGACATATAGCCATTGATTCCACGCCAATTCCCGGCCATATACACGTCTGGAAGGGCGGATGCGGAACGAACGTTTTTCCTGCTTCCAAACTTGAAAAAGTTGCTGGGGGGAAAAGAAAGACGTTTTAAACAAATCAGTGAATCTCATATCATTTAATTTTCGAATAGTCATTTTCCCTATTGCCCGCTGCAATGCTGTAAAATAAAAATCCTGGAATGAACTAAACCGGAGTGTATCGGGACAGAAGAAATATAGTGTAAGTGGAAAATCTGCAGAAAACTGGTGAATAAAATGAAGCTGAAACTGATCAATTCGGATTTCGTTCCGTTCGCGGCGATTAAACCGATTGGCACCCAGAATCCAGATGGGAACAATCCCTTCACGGTGATAGCCCTCATTGCGTTTAATCACGTCTGTGGGGGGAATTCTGGCACATTGATATTCAACCGCAACCGTCTTATTTTTCAGTTTGACCAGAATATCGGGCCGCTGATTGATTGCCGGTAAGTAGGCCTCCAACTGGACATCAAGCTGCTGCCATCTGAGCCACTGATAAAGCAACAGTTTACCTTTTTCGTGATAGCCCCCCTCGCCGCCTTCCTGTGCCGGACAACTACTTTTCGAACTGTGGGCAAAATGTGGCGTTATTTTAGCACCTGCTTTAACAATGACCGGTTCCTGACACGCCGGACAAAAAAATTGCGTCTTTTCCTTCACGGATGAAATCTCCTTTTTTGTAAAGGACGCCAGTGTCACGATGGTTCCATATTCAGTTTTCGCTTGCAACATAAAAAAAACACCTCCAATCAAACTATTCGACAGAGGTGAACAAAATCCTGCAAAAAAAAGCGAATTTTTTCGGAAATACATGCATTTAGTCTTGTAAGGCCAGCCGACATTGAATGTGGAGCTAATCAGCCCTTATTTGGGGCAAAAAAAGAACACTCTTTATTCAGAGCGTCCAATCGTTGCCGGAAAATGGGAGCGAATTTGTCCAAATGTGTCATGGTCAAAAATCTGTTCACCATATTCCTGAAGGAAATGAATGGTTACCTCCGTGTCCATAGCAAATTCGAATATTTGACTGAGCAGATCTTCCTGTCTGTCATCGTCTTCCTCAGGAAATACAATATACAAATAATAATCATCTTTATAATGATAAAGCATATTGTCCAATTCCTCATCATTTCCTGCGAAGTAATGACTCAATTGAATGACGTCCTCAAAGTCGCTGAAACGGACGATCAGTGAAAGACTGCCATCTCCCTCATCTTTCACAGCGGCTTTACTCGGTTTTTCTTTGCCGAATTTATCATCAAGCACATCTTCTATTTTTTCATTCACTGAGATGTCGATTGTTTTTCCGTTCTCATCCGGTAGTTCGAGATTCTCACCGTCTTTGGAAACTTGTGCTTTTGTTACGACAATTTCCAGGCCTTTATCCATTGCCTGTACTTGAATCCATAATGGGCCATCAACATTAAAGTCCTCTTTATAGTTCAATTCTTCCATCATTTGCCAGAATAGCTGTTCGCCCCGCTCACGATTATACCAGATCTCTTCACGCTGGAACCCGCGATCTTCAATATCAACATACGTAATATAGAACTTCACCGTATTCTCATTAATCCGTTCTATTTCCATCCATCTTCTCTCCCTTCGTTTAAAGAATCATGACTTTTAGGGTCAAATCCAAATGGTGGAAGAGTCAAATTCGTATTTATTATGATTCATATTCCCATTTCAAACACCTTTATAACCAATCATTAATCCTTTATATTCATTGTATGATACTTGCATCCTGATTGAAAATTTATATGCCTATATACAGATGATTAATTTCATATTTTAACCGATTTTAATCATCTTGTCACTAGCTGAACAAAAATTAATTTGCCTGTTATAGAGAAATCAGTTCGTATAACATGAGGGTGATTTTTAAAGAAAAAACGCAGACCTGATTTTGAAGGATCTGCGTTTTTAATTTTTTTATAAAGGTTGTTCAAAAGCTCGGTAAAAATGACACGTTAATAGGGGTTCTTCTGCTAAAACGCCCGCGTCAATCACCAACTACAAACTCACTACAACGCGCGAAGCCCTCGTTCAGGCATTGGATGCCTTGAACTTTGACGCGTTGGACATGTTAGTGCAGGCGTTAGCGAATGACACCAAGAGCACTTAGCCTGCCGGTCCTTTTTATCCTCCTTTTTGAACAAACACGTATATATACTGAAATCAGTTAACCATCCGTTGCGCTTCACGCAGCTGGAAAGTACGTACCGTTCGCGGCAAGAACCTGCGAATTTCATCTTCATTATAGCCTACCTGCAGCCGTTTTTCATCAAGAATAATCGGACGGCGCAGCAACCCGGGATTTTGTTGAATCATCTTGAATAAGTCTTTCATTGGCAATTGGTCAATATTGACGTCCAACTTTTGAAAAACCTTCGAGCGGGTTGATATAATCTCATCGGTACCATCTTCCGTCATACGCAATATTTCCTTGATCTCATCAAGTGTCAATGGCTCAGAAAATATGTTGCGCTCATTAAATGGTATATCCTGCTCTTCCAGCCATGCCTTTGCTTTTCTGCACGAAGTACAACTTGGTGAGGTATAAAGTGTTACCATGTAACTTCACTCCTCAATCTAGAATAGATAAACATTTTATGAACATGCAATAGCTTATTATTAAATTAAAATAAGTTTAAATAACTTATATGTACATTATACTATAGTTGTCAATCAAAAGGTAGGGATTTTCCAAAAAAGTTGGCAAAAATTATATCTGTTCACAAAATGTACTTATTTATTTGTAAGTTACCCTAATACGTTTTTAATTAAACCTGCTAATTGAAAAAATCACCCCTGCCAAACCCGGAATCTGCAGATATTCGGCCAGGGATTCTGTCCATTACATGCAGGATTATGCTTTCTCTGTCACGTTTTCAAAGATGTCGTTTGAATCGCGCTCTTCATCATAACTCAGCACTTCATCAACAGGTTGATAGGATTTTCCATATATTTCTTCATCCTTGTACGTATGAATCGTTTCGTACATTTTCTTCATTTTTTCATAGATCATTTCTTCCAGATCGTCATTTGGAGACCAATATAATACTTCCATCGGTGTCTCTTCATTTGTAGCGAGGGAGCGGCGGTTATAGTCAATGTACTGCGCATGGTTGAAACCTTCACGCTTATAGAAGTGAAGCCGTTTACCAGTGTCCGTATCATCATAATCAACGGGTTCCACTTCAAGAATGATCGGCTTATTCCGTTCTTTAAGTTTTTCAATCAGTTTATGCCCGATGCCCTGCCCCCTTGATTGTCCAGAAACCCAAACATAATCGATAAAGATAAATGTGTCGAATTCTGCGTACATCATGACATGGTAAGGGCCTTCATCCTTATGATAAACATCGCCTTTTTCCTTCAGAAGCTTATCCATATGCTCCTTGGATTTCATTTCTTCAATAGGAAAATATTTGTTCAGTTTTTCATACCAATTCATAAATCTGCTCCTTCATTTAGTATCCTTTACATTATAACGGTATCATATGCCTTTGTGAAATTGGCTCAGACGTCATTTGTCTGCATTTTTACGGGTTATAATCATTGTGAACTTATTATAATAAAGAAAACCGGGTTTTATTCGTTATAACCCGGTTTTTCAAACATAGACAAAACCATTTAACAGGAAGTCCATTAGAAAACCTTAATGGCAAGGGATGATATGCAGATTAATCCATTGGTGTATAATCAACATTTTCCGTGTACGTATTACCGGCATTCCAGATCAGGAATTCATTTATGCCGTTTTTATTTAATGCCTTAATCTGTGCCTCAACCTCTGCCTTGCCATATTCGGTTGGAGCACCGCTATAGAGCCATGGTGCTTCAAAATCCTGGATCCATGGACGGGAGACAGGCTTATTCTCGCCCAACTGATCAAGAATACCATTTTCGGCCTTCGCATACGCGTCTATTGTTTTGTATGGTTCTTTATCCGGGAACTCAATGTCAAAGTAAGATGTCCAATGGCTCGGATAAATCATCGAGGAAATCACATCCACATTGCCTGCAATTTCAGGGAAATTCTGGCCAATTCCAGGAGCTTCTTCAATGGTTGCCGTATACCCGAATATATCTACCGCTACATCGACGTCATAATAATCAAGCTCTGCTTTGGCATATTCGACAAACTCAGTAACTGCTTTCACACGCCGTTTCACATTACTCATATCTTCATTCTTATAGTCGCCCTGGTTGTAGCTCAATTCATCATCTTTGTTTTCAAAGCCTTCCGGAAAGCGGACATAATCAAACTGGATCTCCTGGAAACCAAGCTCGGCTGCTTTCTTTGCTATATCCAGGTTGTACTCCCAGACCTTTTTCTGAAACGGATTAACAAACGCTTCACCTTTATTATTCGTCCAGACTTCTCCATTTTTCTTGAAGGACAGCTCAGGGTGCTGTTCAGCAAGGACTGAATCTTTGAAAACAACGATTCGGGCAATCGGGTAAATACCTTTCTCTTCCAATTTTTCCAGCATTTTCCTGGGCTCATCAATATAATTTTGGGCTGCATCCGAATATGGTGAGTCTTCCGGCACGCTGATTGTCAGGTTACCGTGGTCTTCCTTGATATCAATGACCATGGCATTCAAATCAGATGTATCGACCAGATCGACAAGACTGTTGAATTTCTTTCCCCCGGCGGACGGTCCAGTGACGTAAATCCCCCTGACCGCATCCGGATAATCAAAGTCCAAACCGGAATCGTATGTAAAACGCTGCATCTTCTGTTCGTTATCAATCGTTGACAAATTCGTTTGCCTTTCCATATGCGGGCTCGCCTCTAATGTCTCCTCGCCGCTCGTTTGCTGAGCTGTAATCGGTATTATGGTCACGATAACAAGGAGAATAATGACAAAAGCAGAAATCCTCAGATGTTTTCTCTTCATTATCTATCAATCTCCCACTCCATTTTAATTCTATTATAAAGGAAATCGACAAATAATAGAACAACAAACTTCAAAATTTGACAAAAACATGTTTATCCGTATGCTACGTCAACAAGTTCTCCTTTACGATTACTTGTATTCAAACGTCTGCTGATTATTCCAGTTTGAAAAATCTTTGAACGCTGAACGGTATACAAGGTGCTCACGATTGAACTTCGTTGGACTGTCCAACCCGGCCACTGCAGCTAAGTTGAATAAATCATTCCTTAGTGTGACTAAGTAATTGGTCACCCGGTATTTCTTTTCCTCGATATTCAAAGCCTTCTGAAGGTTTGGGTCAGTAGTCGCTACACCGACAGGACATGTATTTGTATGACACACCTGGGCCATGATGCACCCGGTTGAGATCATGAATCCTCTGGCAATATTGATCAAATCCGCCCCAAGGCAAAGCGCCATCGCTATTTTATCCGGAGTCAGAAGTTTACCAGAAGCAATAATCTTTGTTTTATTACGCAGCTGGTACTTTTTCAGGATTTCATCCACTAACGGAATGGCGGAAAAGGCCGGCAATCCTACTGAATAGGCCAACGCATAAAAGGAAGCTCCCGTTCCACCTTCTCCCCCGTCGACGGTAATAAAATCCGGGACAATGTCGGTTTCAGCCATTGATTGAATAAGAAGGTCCACTTGTTTTTCATCTCCGGCGACAATCTTCATACCAACCGGCTTCCCGCTAACATCCCGCAACTGATTCAGAAATTCAAGCAACGCTTCTGGGTTCGATATGCCCGGAAATCGATTGGGACTGTTAATCTCTTGTCCTACCTCCACTTTGCGGATGGCTGCGATTTCTTCTGTTACTTTTTCACCGCTCACATGTCCTCCCCGCGTCTTGGCACCCTGGGCGAGTTTTAATTCAAACGCCTTTATTTGTTCAGTTTCGGCTTGCTTTTTAAATTCTTCCCATGAAAAATGACCATCCTTGTCACGGACACCAAAAAGACCTGGACTGATTTGCATAATGATATCGGTGTTTCCTTTCAGATGATAGGGTGAAACGCTCCCTTCGCCGGTGTTCATCCAGGTCCCTCCGGCCATCCCCAGACCTTTGGACATCGCTGTTATCGCATGGTCTCCCAAAGATCCATAGCTCATGGCTGACTGGCCAATCAGCCCTTTAAGCCGAAATGGATGGCGAGCTGTATGCTCACCTAAAATCACAGTGTCATCATCACGCAGGTAGGACGGATTAATTTCGGTTTCCTTTCTGCTTTCTTTGCGGTTAAATAAGTTTTCCTCATTTACCTCATATAAACGCGTCTTAACTTTCGGGGATTGGTCAATTTTTAACTCATCTTTCTTGGCAGGAAACATATCATTAACCAGATACAACCCGTCGTTCTCAAAATTCCGTTCAGCACCAAAACTCATCATACTGCTGTTATACTTCCCTGCCTTCATGACAAATTCAAATTGCTTCCGGTTAAAGGGTTTTCCTTCCTGATCATTTAAAAATAAATACTGCCTCAGCTCAGGTCCCATTTTTTCTAAGATATAGCGCATCTTCCCAAGAATTGGATAATTTTGCAGGACTGAATGTTCTTTCTGTTTCACGTCATGAACATACAGCCACAACAGCAAAATGGCGGGGATCAGTATGACAAGTGCCAAAAAAATGATAAACCCGATGACCATCCATCTTTCCATTTTTATATGTCACTCCCTGCATAAGAATTGTCTGTTACGTTTCAGAATAATCGTTTAAGTACCGTCCTTAAAGACGGCATGTCCATATCTCCCTCGTTTTCGATCAATTTTTTCCACAAATGTTTCGAATAGCCTACAGCCTGAGTCCATTCAATTTTCCCCGGCAACGGCGCACTGTCTTCTATTTGTGCGTCAATGATCGTTGGTACGTCGCTGCTTTCAGCCGAACGCAGTGCATCACGTAATTCTTGGGTGCTGGTAGCATTATAGCCTTCGCCGCCGCAGTTATTAGCAAAATTTGCATAGTTAAAAGGCTGCAGATCCGTTTCATAAGGGATATTTCCAATTTCCTCTTGTTCATATTTAATCATGCCGATTTTTTCATTATTGAATATAATAACGTTAATTGGCAGCTTATATTTAACAGCCGTCATGAAGTCCTGCATCACCATTGAAAAACCGCCATCCCCACAGATGGCAATCACTTGTTTGTCCGGTTCGCTAATTGAGCAGCGATCGCTCCAGGCAAACCGCAGCCCATGGTCGCAAGCCAGCTCGATATGACAAATTGTTGGTTCGTGAGCCGAAGAAACCTTGCCGTCCAGGTTGTGACATTCCCGACATCGACTGATAATATCGCATCATCATCCATAACATCATGCAGTCCATTGATGACATGCGCTCCCTGTAGTTTTTCATGGTCTGCATTAACAATTTTATTAATATGTCCCCACCAGTTTTCCATGTTTTTCTGACATGCCTTCAAAAATTCACGGCTTTCCTGATAGGGCAATTGTTTATTAAGATGCAGCAGGGTTTCCTCTAGGGTACCTGTCAGTCCAAGACGGACAGGATACCATTTTCCAATTTGATCGGGATTCAGGTCGATCTGAATGGCGGGTACATCGTTCGGCAAAAATTCACGATACGGGAAGGATGTACCGGCTAAAATCAATAAATCTGTCTCGCCCATTGCTTCATATGCTGGCTTTGTTCCTATTTGCCCCAGGTTGCCGAGATTCAGCCTGTGCTCATCAGGCAGCACGCCCTTTCCCCGCAATGACATAACGACAGGTGCGGCTATTTTGTCAGCAAACGAAACCAAAGCGTCTCTTGCCTCAAGCGCGCCTTTACCTGCCAGAATGACCGGTTTTCTGGATTGCTGTAAGAGTGAAACAGCCTGATTCATATCCTCTTCATCCGGATAAACATGGTAGTTTGGAATCGTGGTTGATCTTAACGGTTTCTGCTTAATCGATTCCAGAAATACATCGTCCGGCACCGACAGGACAGCCACACCTTTTTGGTCATAAGCTTCCCTGAATGTCCCTTCATGGATGATGCAAAACATTGAGTGGGATATTTTAATCCGAGTAATCTCGCTTTTTTTGATGAACGTTGAACGATTTTGGTATATAATAGATTCAAATTTTATAAAAAGGAGTGGATGATGCTGTGATTTATAAACCCCGCACGAAGCCTGCCGAATTAGCCACCATGGAACTATTAAACACCCGTATGAAACTGAACAGCAAGGATAAGCTTCACTATAAAAGTTTGAAAAAAGGTTATGAAGGCGAAAAGCAATTTGACGCCTTAACCGAAAAACTACAGTGTGAATGCTTGATATTAAATGATTTGCTGCTGGAGCTAACAAACACAACATTCCAAGTTGACTCCCTGATTATTGCACAAAAGAAAATCTGCTTTTATGAAGTTAAAAACCATGAAGGCGATTATTATTACGCTTCCGACAAACTTTTTAAAAGACCAAATTTGGAGATTATGAATCCACTCCACCAATTGGGCAGGAGCGAATCCCTGTTGCGGCAGCTGCTCCTCAATCATGGTTTTACGCTTCCAATTGACGGCTCCGTTGTTTTCATTAACCCGACATTCACCTTATATCAAGCACCCCTTGATCAGCCTATTATTTACCCGACCCAGGTTAGGAGACATCTAAGTGATCTGAATGCATTGCCATCAAAATTAACTAAAAAGCATAAAGAACTTGCAGATCAACTGCTGTCCCTGCATCAATCAGACTCTCAATATAAAAAAATCCCAACTTATGAATACAGCCAGCTGCGAAAGGGAATAATCTGTCCGAAATGCCAATCGTTTTCCGTGGCTGTTGAAAAAAGAAGATCTGTTTGCCGGGGATGTGGGCATGCCGAGCCAGTTACTGATGCCGTTCTAAGAAATGTTAAAGAGTTCAGGATTCTCTTTCCGGACGAAAAGATTACAACGAATATTATTTATGACTGGTGCCAGGTCGTGCTATCCAAGCAGCGAATCAGAAGTATTCTTTTAAGCAATTTTACAAAAGTAGGTACTCGTCGGTGGTCTTATTTCGAGTAAGAACCTATAATCTTATGCTCTAAACCTTAAGTCCTTCCAATATTCAGGGAGGACTATTTTTAATGAGAACACTTCTATTGATGATTTTACCCCTGATTCCCCCTCTTTTTCATCGTGACAACACATCATCACTTCGTTTTACGAAACTTACCGCTTGCATTTCAACATGGGACTATATATAATGATGAAAAATCCATATCGTTAGCTATGAAAAAGACGCAGTACAATGGCCTACTGGATTTCAGAGAGCTTGTGGCTGGTGAAAACAAGCACCATGGTCAATTGGAATTGGACTTTGGAGCTTTTTATAATGAGTGATTCCGCCAAACAGAGCGGGATAAACAGGGTGGCACCGCGGTTCATTCGTCCCTTTGCAAGAGGGATAAATGGATCTTTTTTTAAAAGATAAGAATGTATAAAATTTTTGGCTATATGAAGCTCTTTGTCAGCAATAGCCATGTCCAGTTTCAGCGCCTAACCCCCCCTCGAGGTCTTAAGCAATCATTTTACGTGGCAAAACCCGCCATTACAAATACTTGCTTAAGCTTTTCGGGGGTGAACAAGGCGCCCTGCGCTTTTTTTGCTGGTAAGAATAATCGAGGAGTGACCATGATGCAAACCATATTTTCAGGAATTCAGCCTAGCGGAACATTGACGATCGGGAACTATTTGGGAGCAATTCAGCATTTCGTAGAGCTTCAGGAGGAGAATGACTGCTATTTTTGTATAGTGGACGAACATGCGATTACCGTGCCCCAGGACCGGCTGAAACTTCGCAGCAATATCCGCTCACTGGCAGCGTTGTATCTCGCATCCGGGATTGATCCGGAAAAATCAACACTGTTCATTCAATCTGAAGTCCCGGCACATACACAACTGAGCTGGATGCTGCAGTCCATTAGCTACATCGGCGAGCTGGAGCGGATGACGCAGTTCAAGGATAAATCAGCCGGGAAGGAAACTGTTTCCTCAGCATTATTAACTTATCCCCCGCTGATGGCATCTGATATTCTGCTCTATAAAACAGAGGTCGTTCCGGTCGGCGAAGATCAGAAACAGCACCTGGAACTGACGCGTCATCTGGCGGAGCGATTCAATAACAAATTCAATGATATTTTCACCATCCCGGAAGTCAGTATCCCGAAAGTCGGTGCGCGGATCATGTCCCTGCAGGAGCCGACCAAAAAAATGAGCAAATCGGATGAAAATGAAAAAGCATTTATTTCAATGTTGGATGAACCAAAAAAGATCGAAAAGAAAATCAAAAGTGCTGTAACGGACTCTGAGGGCATTGTGAAATTTGATAAGGAAAACAAACCGGGCGTTTCCAATCTGCTGACAATTTACGCCAGCTGTTCCGGAGAATCAATTGAAGATTTAGAAGCAACATTTGCAGGAAAAGGCTACGGCGAATTCAAACAAGCCACGGCCAATGCAGTCATTGATGTCCTGAAACCGATCCAGGACCGTTACAATGAATTAATCGACTCCGAGGCACTGGATGATATTTTGGATCGGGGATCGGACAACGCTTCCTTTGAAGCAGGTAAAATGCTCAAAAAAGCAAAAAAGGCAATGGGACTTGGCCGTGTGAAGAAAAAACGCTAACAAAAAGGGCGGACCCGCAATTGAATTGGGTCTGCCCTTTTTTCGTGTAACGTTAAATTTTAGTATTCTGCCCATTCAACTTAATTTTGATGTGTGTTTTGTTTCGGCGCCTGCTCAGCTTCCCACATCTTTTCAAGAAATGGCTGGCCTTTAATCATTTTGGCGCATAATTCCTCTTGTGAGTGACTCCAGCCATGCCTGACAGCCTCGTATAACGTATCCCAAACAATCTCCTTATCCATGTAGCGTATATAAGGATACTGTTTTGGATCCCATTCTGTCAGCCAATACCGGATTTCTTCAGGATTATTGACCGTCCGCAGCTGATCAAGCGCAATCATCATGAGTTGTTTCAACTGACGTTCCCGCCTTGTCAAACCGTGGACAAGTTCCGGCTCCATCGACAGCATATGGTACTCTTTTTCTATTTCTCTTCCATCAAAATGAAACGATTCCGGTTTGGTCGTTTTGATCATATCAAATACAAGCTGCTCCTGCCTTGGGATTAGCCGGCTTTTCCTTACGGGTATCTGATAACCAATTGAATCAAATGCAATCATGTCATTCCCATCTGTCACAACGGCTGCAAAATCAACACTCGTACGTTCCTGACCTTTTCGTATATACGCACGTCTGTAAATTTGGTCCATCATCGCTTCCGGCAAATCATGCATATCATTTTCAATGTAATCGTAAAGATCTTCCGTTATGTATAATAATGGCACCTGATCAAGCAGTTCAATCCCATCATTTTTCCGCCATTCATGAAAATAGCAGACACTATAACCATTTTCTTCACCCTCAAACCAATTTACCCAGACATCGTGTAAATATAACATAAACAACCCTCACTTTAAATGAATCATTTAAGGGTATTCAAAAGGATTCAAATCACCGGTATTCCCCTGCAATTTGACCAGCCTTTCGAACCCGTACTTAAAATACATTATGACCATCCTGGAAAAAATTATTCGATTCGCCAAAAAAATTAGAGGTTGTTTGGATAACGGAAGAGTACAATCGACATCAGTAAAATGCCAATCGGAAGAAAATAACTTTCAGGCCGGCCGGCTAAGAAAATAAAGTAATCCGCCCAAGAGACGCCGACAGGTAAAAAGTTCATATAGGCGATGATGGTTACACCGCCAGATACAGCAAGTCCAAACCCGATCAAAAAGAGAATTAATAGTACCAACCTTCACACCGCCTCATCAATGAACAAGGACTTAGACCTGACCGCTTGTCCACCATGCTTGTCCAGTTCCTTTAGTTCATCTTATGCATGAAAATGGTATTCATGAATGGTGTTTCCCTTTCAAAAAAGCAAGATTTCCCCCGACAGCGAAAAGATTGCACTCTTCTCATGTTTTTCATATTTTCGCAACAAACTAAGAAAAACGCAGAGCGCCTTGTTTATCCCCGAAAGCTTAAGCAAGAATTTGTAGTAGCGGTTTTTGCCACGTAAAATATTGCTTAAGACCTCCAGGGGGACAGGCGCTGGACATGGCTATTGTTGACAAAGAGCTTCATATAGCCAAAATTTTATACTTTTTTTTCTTTAAAAAAGCTAACTACCGCAGCAGTCAGCTTCTTATCTTACGAATATTTTTTAAAAATCAATGTGGCGTTGTGACCACCAAATCCGAGTGAATTACTCATAACAACTTGGATGTCCTGCTTTCTAGCTTCATTTGGCACATAATCGAGATCACAGTCCGGATCAGGTGTCTCGTAGTTCATCGTTGGTGGAATAATGCCATCATCAATCGCTTTAACAGAAATGACCGATTCCACACCCCCGGAAGCTCCGAGCAAGTGGCCGGTTACACCTTTTGTTGAGGTGACAGCCAAATTCCTGGCATGGTCACCGAAAACGTCCTTAACGGCCTGTGTTTCATACTTATCATTCAGTTCTGTACTTGTTCCATGAGCATTGATATAATCAATCTCTTCAGGTGAAATACCGGCATCGTCAACTGCCTGCTGCATAGCCCGTGCGGCGCCTTCTCCATTTTCTGCCGGAGCTGTAATATGATAAGCGTCACCTGTTGCGGCATAGCCGATGATCTCACTATAAATATGAGCCCCGCGCTCGATAGCTGACTCCAGTGTCTCCAGCACCAAAATGCCTGCACCTTCTCCCATGACAAAGCCATCACGGTCTTTGTCGAAAGGGCGGCTTGCTTTTTTCGGATCCTCGTTGGTCGATAATGCTTTCATGGACGAGAACCCGGCAAATGCCAGCTGTGTGATAGGCGCTTCTGTTCCACCGGCAATCATATAGTCGGCATCCCCACGCTCAATCGCTTTGTACGCGTCACCGATTGAGTTGGCGCCAGACGCACAAGCAGTTGTTGTACAGGAATTGATTCCCTTAGCACCAAGTTGAATGGATACCTGCCCTGCTGCCATGTCCGGAATCATCATAGGCACGAAAAACGGACTGATCCGCCGCGGACCTTTTTCCATCAGTTTCGTATGCTGGTCTTCCAGCGTTCCCATGCCGCCGATCCCGGAGCCGACCCAGACACCGACACGAGTGGCATTATCCTCATCAATCGTCAGATCGGCGTCATCAACAGCCATTCGAGCTGCGGCGACTGCGTATTGTGTAAATAAATCCATCTTCCTGGCATCTTTTTTTTGCATAAAATATGTCGGGTCAAAATCTTTCACCTCAGCAGCTGCAGAGGCCGGCAATTCACTGTGATCAATCCGGGTGATCACATCAATGGCGCTATTCCCGCTCACGACATTCTCCCACATAGTTCCTACATCATTACCATTAGGGGATATGGTTCCAAGTCCGGTAACGACTACTCTTTTTCTTTCCATATGCTGCTCCTCCTATAGACTTTTGAAATCATTAAAGGCCCCAGCGCAAGGCAATGGCGCCCCACGTCAATCCTCCGCCAAATCCAACCAGAACGAGTAAATCATTATCTTTTATTTTACCACTATTAACGGCTTCTGATAAAGCAATTGGAATAGATGCTGACGATGTATTGCCATACCTTTTGACCGAATCTGCCATCTTTTCTTTGGCAATCCCCAATCGTTCGCGGGCGGCTTCCATAATGCGGATATTTGCCTGGTGCGGAATTAAATAATCCACATCTTCTTTATTGTACCCGGCCTTCTCGACAACATTTAACGATGATTCCGGCATTACTCTGACAGCAAACTTGAACACTTCCCGGCCGTTCATAAACAAATAATCGGTCAACTTATCCTGGTACAGTTCTTTCCCGCCTGAGCCATCAGCTCCCAGTTCAAACGACAGGATGCCTTTACCTTCTGAAACAGGCCCGACAACAGCTGCTCCTGCCCCATCACCGAACAGAACACAAGTACTCCGATCGGTCCAGTCGGTAATTTTTGAAAGCTTTTCAACACCAACCACCAAAACCGTTTGATAGGCATTGGTTTCGATAAATTGTTTGGCAGTAATCATCCCATACATAAAACCGGAGCATGCCGCACTGACATCCATCGCGGCAACATTCCCTGCTCCCAGCCGGTCCTGAAGCATACATGCGACAGATGGAAAAGGTGTGTCAGGTGTAACGGTTGCAACAAGAATCATGTCAAGGTCCTCTGCCTTCATGTTTGCTTCCTTCAGGGCATTCCCGGCAGCATAAAAGGCCATATCCGACGTTTCCATATCATTGTCAGCGATGCGCCTTTCTTCAATCCCTGTTCGCGTTCTGATCCATTCATCATTTGTATCCACTATTTTCTCGAGATCTTTATTGGAAACAACATTGGACGGAACGTAATGCCCGGTACCTAACAGTCCGACGCTCATATCATCCATCTCCTTAAAATCAATTGTTATAAGCAATTATTATGACTTGGTCCTAATTTTAATGCATCACCTGTCATTGTGCAAGTATGACTTACTCTTCCTGCCGTTCATTTGGCAGCAATCCAGTATCTTTATAGGCTTGTACCTCTTTATTTATTTTTTCCTGAACGTTTTCCGGAACCTCCGGGCTAAATTCTCCAAGCGTTATTACATCATCCTGGAAATCGAATGTTAACACACCTCCACGCAGGTTATCCTCATTGAACTTTTCTGCTGCACGAGTGTAAAGTTTTTCAACGTGCTGGACGGTACTTGTCAAAACAGTTTTTTCAGCTATTTCCGATTGATCGGTTATATAACCAATTGCATATATTCCATCCTTGTTTGCCTGTTCTATGACCGATGCACTGTAAACATTGCCGGTCGGATATACCACATCAACCTCTTCACCCCGGATGGTTTCATACATTTCCATGGCTTTTTCCTGGCCATTCCAATCATTTACATATTTAAAATGCACTTTTGCTTCCGGATTCTGATACGCAACTCCTTCAAAAAACCCCTCAATTTCCGGTTGCCATTCAAACGCACCAATAATACCTACATGATTGGTTTCGGTCATGTCCCCCGCAAGCATCCCCGCAAAGAATCCCATGCCATGGGCGTTAAAATTCAAACTTGTCACATTTTCGGTAAATTGCCCACCATTAAAATAAACAAAGTGCACTTCCGGATACACTTTTGAAAGCTCTTCGAAAAATTGGCCATATGCAGCGCTATGTCCAAATATCAGATTCACCCCATCATCTACAAGTTCGTCAACAGCTTTTCGGACATCTTGCTCTGTTTGAATACCTTCTTTATAGTAAACATCGATATTAAATTGTTCCTCGATGGCAAGCAGCCCTTCATAGCCTTTTTTATCCCACGGCTGATCATGAATGGATGTTTCCACCAGCATCCCGGCATTTTGTAAATTTCCTGAATCAAAATAGCTGCTGCAGCCGGGTAAGATAAGAATGAAAGCTGCCAGTATGATGATCGATAACTTTTTCACGTTTCCACTCCATTTCCGGAAGTTAATGAGCATGTACAAATATTGTAACGATTATCAAACATTCCGTAAACGAACACAATCATTACATTTTCATGACAGCGCCCGTTACATCCTGCAACCCCAAAGCGAACAGGACAGTCCGGCAAGATAGGTCCCGTATTTGGGAGATTACTGATAAAATTTCTGATACGTATTATAGTGTTTCTTCACTCGATTGATCTCTTCTTGTATAGGCCTATTGTTTCGTATATAAACGGCATTCTCAAGTTTTCTTTGTCCTGTTTGCCGCTCATGAAACGACCTGACTTCCAATATCGGGGGAAGATCAGATGTAGCAAACCACTGTTGCAGGCTTTTCAATACATCGCCCACGTAGACAGCCTCTGTTAAGAATCGCTCAGAATCAAACGGGATAAAATCATCCTGATCATATACGCCCTCCTGATTCATCGGCATCCATTCCCCGAAGACAAGAGGCAGGTGAATGGTGACCAAATTTTCTTTTTCCAATATCAACGCATCATCCTCAATCTTGAGTGAAATATCGTACGCGTTATTTCGCTCAGAAGCAGATACATGACGGAAGAGCTGGTTCCGGCCGACAAACATAGACAAATGCTCCTTCTTGTCCGTGTCAAGACTGTCCATTCCATCAACTTGAAAACCGTTATCAAGCAAATCATTCATTATATGAAAACCAATCCAATGAAAGCAATTTTCCACAAAGACAACCATTGTGATTCACCCTCCTGTTACTCAAAAAATTATGTCACGGTGTCGTTCTTCATCATATCACGCATGCGAAAAATCAATCCTTTCCTGACGTTAAAACAAATCCTTTAATTTTTCGGAAGGATTTGCTAAACTGAAGAAGTAAGCGTTCATCAATCAATCTTGAACACACTATAAGCGAATCGAAAAAATAAGCAGTATTATAAAAATGAGGTGTATTTTAACATGCGGTTCTTTTGGCCACTTTTTTGGGCATTTTTAATTAGTTGTGTTGTTTCATATGTATTAATCAGCATGGCAGGTAATACGTTTGAAATTGGAAGTACATTAGCAGCAGCACTCGTCATTACACTTGCCGTATATGTGCTGGGTGAAGGCGTATTGAAAGGTGAAAGTGATCAGTAAGCAATACCGGTGACATGATTCCGGTCGTTTGAATGATGATAGCTGCGTATGAATCAACCCTTGCCTTCAAGGTAATGATGGCAAGGGTTTCGTGTTTGCAAGTGTTTCGATGACGAAACGCCGTCATGCGGGAATGTTTTTTTAGTACCAGGGCAGAACGCTTAGTGCAGTCAACGCTGCCAATGGAAGCACCAGGCGATTGAATCTTCTGGGGCGGCCATAACCAGGATACCCGCCATGTCCATAGCCGTATCCATAACCAGGATACCCGTAACCGAACCCGCCAAATCTGTGTGGATCCTGGCAGCAATCGTGGGACTGATGATGATGATGCCCGGGCATATGGTTATCCTGCCCGAACGGTGCAGCCATATAGACGCATTCGTTATCAAGCCCTGTGATAATGCCGTCAACTTGTGTACCATCATTCATTTCAGCAAGTACATACGAATGCATATGCTGTTTACACAATTCATACATATGTTGATGATTGTAGTTCATATTTTCAACCTCCTCACCAACCAGCCTATTCATATGCCCATGGGTTGGTGACATGTCTGGCACCGGAAATTCAATCAATTGAGGTGAATGTTTTATGGAAACCATTGAAGCATTTTGGCTGCTAATCAAATATATTGTCCTTGGACTACTCCAAGGATTCACGGAGCCGATTCCGATATCATCCAGCGGACATCTGGTCATCGTAGGAAAACTTTTTAATGTTGGAATTGATGGGCTTTCGTTTGAAATCATGGTCAATTTCGGCTCATTATTGGCAGTTCTGATTATCTACCGGAAAGATATTTATAGTCTTGTGGAAAACACGATACGATACATAACGACACGGGCTGACGATGCGAAAAGTGATTTTCAATTTGTCCTATTTTTGGTGGTTGCAACGATTCCGACCGGGATTATCGGTCTCTTGTTTGAGGATTATATTGAAAGTAAACTGAGCGGTGTGGCCGTTGTTGGGGTGACACTTTTGATTACTGGTGCCGCTTTATGGATTATCCGGAATCTGCGCGGCAAGAAGAGTGATGGCGGGATTACGGTCCGTGATGCTATTATCGTTGGACTGGCCCAATCGGTTGCACTTGTGCCCGGCATTAGCCGCTCAGGGGCCACTATTGTCGCGGCCATGCTGGTTGGTATGAAAACCGAAACAGCTCTCCGGTTCTCTTTCCTGCTGTATATACCGGTCAGCCTTGGTGTTACCATGTTATCAGCTGGCGACCTTGTCGGCGGCGACAGTGAATTCAGTGCTGTGGCAATTCCAGCAATCCTGGCGTTTGCAGCGTCAATCATCGCGACTTATTATTCATTACGATGGTTTATAAATGTTATGGCACGGGGCAACCTGAAGTATTTTGCTTATTACTGCTTTGCCATCGGGCTTCTTGTTATCTTGTTTCTTTAAAATGCGACAGAACATGCTTCCATACACTATTTTATAAAGGGTTGTTTTTAACCAAAATCCATTAACTGCGACGGTAAGTTAATAGTTGAGTGGAAAGCGACTGCCCGGAACGGAAATCAACACAGCACTTACGTCGTAGTTTATCTCAATCGCGAAGATTAAAAAGCAGCAGGATTTAGAAAAAACGGCTTAAAGTATCAGGTGCTTCATGGTTCCTTTCGAGGGGTAGCCGATCTGTGGAGGGATTTTTCATGGTTTCATTTAAATGAAAATAACTATCCGGATATTCAAGTTGGTAGCGGCAGTGCTCAGTCTCTCTCCCGTCCAATCAAAGATCGTATGCATTCTTTTGAACAATTGAATCGTAAAAAAAAGCTTCTAACCTTGATCAGTTAGAAGCTTTTTGTCGATATTCACGTCTATGCTCTTCCCGCCAGGCTTTGGGAATATAAACACAATATGGTTCGCTTTCCATATAGTCCCCTGTCACATTATATGCACGCGATCTTGAGCCACCACAAACATGCCGGAATTCGCAGACACCACACTTGCCTTTATAGTTATCCGGGTTCCGCAAGTTCTGGAATACTTCCGACTCTCGATAAATGGTTGGAAGTGGTGTCTGGCGTACATTGCCAACTTTGATTGGTAAAAGACCGCTCGGGAAAACATCACCCGTATGCGAGATGAATACAAAACCATTCCCGTCATTGACGCCTTTAGGTGCGCGCCCCAGCCCATCGATCTGGCCAGTTTTTCCGCTCATCAAAGCATCTTCATACCGAATCATCTCATCGGTGTGCTGGTTCTCACGTATTTTACCCTGGATAACAACACGGCGATAATGCTGTGCTGCCGTTGTTTTAATATCAAACGGCACACGTTTGGAAAGTTTATACAGCCAGCGCAGTACGCGTTCATGTTCTGCCGGTGAAATCATGTCGCTTTCTTTTCCACGTCCAGTTGGTACAAGGAAAAACACACTCCAGAGCACACAGTTCAGATCCTTGACCATTTCAGCCATTTCATCAAGGTAGTCCACATTATATCTGGAAATAACCGTATTAATTTGCAATGGCATTTCCAATTCATGTAAATACTTAATCGCATTCATCGTCAAATCGAACGAACCTGACGTCCCGCGGAAATGATCATGAACCTCTTTGCAGTGACCATCAATGGAAAAAGCCCACCTCGATAACCCAACATCTTTTGCCTGCCGCATCGCTTCTTTCGTCACATTCGGTGTAGCAGATGGTGTCATGGAAACCCGCACACCTTTCTGCACCGCATACTCTGCAATATCGAACACATCCGGCCGCATCAGTGGATCCCCGCCAGTAAAGACGAGCATCGGATTATCCATGGCGTAAATGTCATCGATCAATTTCTTTCCCTCTTCAAATGTCAATTCCAGTGGATGTCGGTGATATTGGGCTTCTGCTCTGCAGTGCAGACATTTTAATTCACAGGCACGTGTCAGTTCCCAAATAACGATAAACGGATTTTTATGGTAGTCTTTTGGAAATATAAAGACCCCTCCTCAACGATTGCAGATATTACTATACAAACCTCTGGGGCGACATCCAGAGGCAGCGGCTATTTATTTTTTTCCGATGGCGATGCGCCACATTGGTGGTCCCTGTTCCAGATATTCCCATGTAAAAGATCCTTTCCGTTCAGCCTTCAATTGATAATGAAGCGGTTTTGGATCGTGATCATTGGACAACTGTATAAATTCACCCGATTTCAATCCATCAAATACTTCAAAGATCTTTGGATGTCGATTTCTTGGATCATAGTTTGGTGCATGTATTTTTGCCGTAAATTGTGTATCATTCATTATAAACCCCTCCATAAATATTTTTCTTATTGACCAATTCCATCTTATACCCCGACAGGCCATAAGGTTGTGACGAAGGACATCATCTATGTATGATATTCATCACTTGATCACAAAACGTTCAAACTTAAAAGCAGAAGACACCTTTGGAATATGATAGGATGAAATTGACCATCACATAACTGAATAAAAGCCACCCTTAAAATGGAGGGAATCCAATGAATACCGATACTATACAGCAGTTGCTCCAAAATATTCCACTATTCAAAGATCTGACCGACTATGAAATGGAGCCGATTATCGGTCTGGCAAAACACCGAATGTACAGGCATGGCACCCACATATTCATGCAGGGCGATCCATTAACGAACGTTTATTTTATTCACCAGGGAAAAATAAAAATCTATAAAACCGACTTTCATGGCAGGGAACAGATTGTAAACATACTGCAGCCTGGCGATATGTTTCCGCATCAGGGGTTTTTCAGGAAAGACAATTACCCCGCACATGCCGAAGTATCGGAAGACGCTGTATTGATTTATATTCCAATCGAATCATTCGAAATCTTTCTGGTTAACCACCCTGAAATCTGTGTAAAGCTGTTTCGTGTACTCGGGGATATTATTGTCGATTTGCAGAGCCGGCTGGAGGAAAAAATTCTTCATAACACATACGAACAAATTATTATGCTACTATTGCGCCTTTCGAAAGGATACGGAAAACGGACGCGTGATGGCATGGTCAAGCTGACAACCCAATTCACCAATCGCGAGCTCGCCAATATGATCGGCTCAAGCCGGGAGACCGTCAGCCGCACACTGACCCAGCTAAAAAAATACAACCTGGTAGCCACTGACAAGTCCGGTACGGTCGTACTGGATATCGATGGGCTGGAAGATGAGTTGTTCTAAGGGAACGGACCACCCTGAGGAGTGGTCTTTTTTGTTGAATATGATCATGTGGGGCTACTTTGTCTTTTGCTGATATCGATATACCCCCTACTGAGGGAACAACAATCATGCACTTGACAAAGAAGTTGGCATTGCCTTATCTGAAGTCTTCAACCCGGGACTTGGCATGAGTCGTGCTGATGGCAATAGGCATGGACGCCTGGCAAACGAGTGACCGCGTCAAGAGATGCTTGGTTTTGGATGAGTCCAACCACCGAAGAGAGAAATGACATATTCCTTCTTCGGCTGTTTTCGCCATCCTTCGGAGTATAAAGATATTCCAGCGAAAATTGACGCCAATCAGCCCAATATCGCCCGGTCGCTTTCAAAATCACTTCCGCGTTTCTTCTGAAATTCCTGCATCAAATTTTCAATAGTCAGCTTCTGCTTTTCTTCTTGTTCAACATCCAAAATAATTTCCCCTTTATCCATCATAAATAATCTGTCCCCCAGATCCAACGCCTGTTGCATATTATGTGTAACCATAAGCGTAGTAAGTCCAGATTTATCCACGACATCCCGGGTAATATTAATAATCAATTCAGCTCTTGAAGGATCCAATGCAGCCGTATGTTCGTCCAGAAGCAAAATATCAGGTTCGGTAAAAGTGGCCATCAACAAAGAAAGAGCCTGACGTTCACCGCCAGAAAGAAGACCTACCTTTGCCTTCAAGCGATTTTCAAGTCCTAAATTCAATGTAGCCAGGTATTCTTTGAACATCTGTCTTCGGTTTTTGGTTACGCCTGGTTTTAGCTTTCTTTTTTTATTCCTTGCATAAGCCATCGCCAAATTTTCTTCAATCGTCATGGAGGGTGCCGTTCCAGCCATGGGATCCTGAAATACACGGCCGATAAAATGGGATCGTTTATATTCGGGAAGACTGGCGACCTCTCTGTCATTTACGACGATACTTCCGACATCAGGTTCCAGACTGCCGGAAATGACATTCATCAGCGTGGATTTCCCCGCTCCGTTACTTCCGATAACTGTCACAAACTCTCCTTTGGGCAGTTCAAGGTTAATCGCCTGCAATGCCCGTTTTTCATCCGGTGTATTTTCGTTAAAGGTAATAGAGACATCCTGTAACCAGAGCATTTTTACACCTCGCTTGCTTTCTGCTGCAGTAATTCAGTCTTTTTCTTCATTCGTCTTTTTTTCTCATTTCGCGCCTGAACCATTTTCGGGGCAATCAGGGCTATTACGACAAGTGTTGCTGTGATTAGTTTCATATCGCCTGTCTCCAAGAAATCAGCACGAAGCGCCATGGTCACAAAGATTCGGTAAATAATGGCACCGCCAATAACAGCTAACGTGGCTCTTGCAATTGTTTTGACGCCAAATATTGATTCCCCAATAATAACAGATGCCAGACCAATTATAATCATTCCGATACCCATATTCACATCGGCAAAACCGCCATGTTGAGCGATTAATCCTCCGGAAAAGGCTACAAAAGCATTTGATATACCAATACCGCTAATAATAAGGAAATCTGTATTTGCGGAGAGACTGCGAATCATTTTTTTATTGTTACCAGTCGCTCTCAGCGCCAGACCAATTTCTGTTTTCAAGTAATAATCGGTTAACAATTTGATACTGAGGGTTACTAGTATCATAATTGCAATGATGACCCATGTTGAAGGGGTCTGATCCGCTCCCATAGCTGTTAATGCCCCGTTAAAAAAGGTATCGATACCTGTTGTTGCCCATAAGGATTCCAACTGCTGAAACAAAGTTGTTTCGTTTAACATGGATAGTGTAGGCTGTCCCATTATTCGCAGGTTAATTGAATAAAGAGCCGTCATCATAATAATTCCTGCTAATAAAGCGTTGATTTTTCCTTTCGTATGAAGAATGCCTGTTAAACACCCGGCCATAAAACCAGCCACTGCAGCCAGAACAGATGCAACGGCCGGTGGCACCCCATTTACGATGGATACCGCTGCTACCGCAGCCCCGGTAACAAAGCTGCCGTCAACTGTTAAATCCGGAAAATCCAGGATGCGAAAGGACAAATAAACGCCAAGTGCCATAATGGCATAAATCATTCCTGATTCAATAGCTCCGAATAACGATATAAGCATGATTGCCTCCTTACGGCAAGATGACTATGACTGCCATCTTGCCCGGCTTCTGAAGTTGTATCTCTATTTCCTATTCAGTTTCAACAAATTCCGCATCTTCATCCCAGGAATCATTCCATTCAACCCCTTGTTCTTCAGCAGCCTGTTTATTGATAAAAAGTTGAATTTCAGGTGGATACTCTACTGGGATATCTTTTGTGGTTTTCTCTCCTGTTAATATTTCTGCGGCCATTTCTCCAGTACGATAACCGATGGTATGATAATTAATTCCATAGGTGGCAAATCCTCCCCCTTTTAGGGAATCGGGCTCACCGACCATTAACGGAATATCCTGCTCATTTGCAACACCCACAACACTGTCTAAAGCAGATACAACTGTGTTATCGGTGATAATATAGAATACATCTGCTTCACTAGCCAATGTCGTTGCTGCATCTTTTACTTCAGATGCGTTCGCAACTGTTCGCTCGGCCAAACTTAACCCTGTACCCTCCATCGCTTCCTTGACAGACTCTATTTGAGCTACAGAATTTTGCTCACCCGCGTTATAGACTGTGCCTATAGTAGCCTTCGGGAAGTTGGCAGCGATAAATTCGACCGTTTTTTTAATGGCATCCGGATGGAGATCAAGTACACCAGTAATATTAGCACCAGGATCATCCATAGACTCTACTAACCCTGCTCCTGAAGCATCTGTTACAGATGTGAAAAGAATCGGAATTTCATCCGTTGCCTGCAAAGCACCAAGTGCACTTGGTGTGGAATTGGCAAAAATCAAGTCAACACCATCTGCAACGAAATTATCAGAAATAGGCTTTACATTATTTTGGTCGTTTTGTGCGCTTTGAAAATCATATTCCACTTCTAATCCCTGTTCTTCTAACGCAGCTTGGAATCCTTTATATGCCTGATCCAATGACGGATGTTCCACAATCTGTGTAGCGCCTATCTGATATGTTTCAGATGCTGTCGTTTCCTCCGAAGATCCATCATCAGAGCCGCATGCAGCCAGCAAACTGAAAACTGCAATAATTGTTATAATCTGTATCCAGTTTTTCATCTCATTTCCCCCTATTCGAAATTGTCAGAACACTTTATTTCACTTCTGCGCTTTAAAAGGTTAAAGTTGGATGATAGACGACTACAGGGTCAATTGCTGCCGCAATCATTTTTGCCATATCCGTCCTCGGGAGTGAGCGCTCCCTCCTTTTAACCTGAAGATGGTAGCTCCCGGGAATTGTTATCCAGCGGGGAAAGTAAAGTGAAAGGTTCTTAAAAATATTATGAATATATTACACCACTTTTGTGTACTGCGTCAATGAAAATCAGTTTTGTTTTTATTAGAGTAGTTTTCATTGTAAAAAACAGGCAGCAAACACCATAAAAAACAAGCCCCGCTCATCTGTGAAAAGTGAAAACAACAAAAAAACGGGGCTTAGTTGTGAATTGGAAACTCAACCTCCGCTCACCGGTGGTATAAACGCCACAACATCGTCACTTTTTAAGACAGTTTCTTCACGGGAATATTCTTCATTAACGGCAATCATGGCCTGATCCAGATTTGTCAGTTCATATGATGATAACAGTTTTGTTTTCAACTCGTTCACAGATAGACCATCAGCCTCTATCCGCACTTGATCACTCCCGGCGTCTTCCTGCAATTCGGCAAAAAACAAGACATCAACCATCACGCATCTCCTCCTCAGAAGGTATGTCCTTTTCATATGAAGTGTTCTCTTTTTGATCCCCGATCCACTTGGTTCCGTCTTCCCAGTATTCTTTTTTCCAAATCGGCACTATTTCTTTAATTCGCTCAATGGCATAACGGCTTGCTTCAAACGCGTCATGTCGATGTGGGGTCGATACAGCGATCACAACCGCTGCATCCGTAATATCGAGCCGTCCAATCCGGTGCACAATGGCAGTATCGGCTTCCCCCCATTTTTCCCGAATCTCCTCACCAATCTGTAGAAGTTTCTTTTCAGCCATTGGAATATAGGCCTGATATTCAAGAAACAATGTCCGTTTGCCTTTTGTAAACTCCCGTACAGTGCCAATAAACGTGTTCACGGCTCCTGCTTCATGACGAACGACTTTTTCAATACAGTCATTCGGATTAATTGGCTCTTGTGTTATCCAAAATTTTTTATCCATCGAAACCCCTTCTTATGTAATCTGCAAGCGCTGATATGTCTTTCTTGAGATCATTCAAGTCGAATACGGGGTATTTTTGATTTTCCACCAATGTCACATCCCGTGTTCCTACTGCTATTATATTCGAAAGTTCCCGTAAAAGCGATAGGTCCGCTTCATTTTTAATCAGAACAATTTTACGGTAATTGGCTTGCTTATATCCTTCAATCAGCAATAAATCAAGCGGGAATGTCCCATACAACTTGATTAATTCATCTAATTCAAAAGGCATTTGCAATGTAAGTTGTGTCAACTCTCCACCCTGCACACCACTGACGACCGAACCGGACTTAAGGTGCTGATGGCTGTCTGTTCCTTCAAGCCCCTCCGGCTCACCACCATGACCATGATGCTTCAACGAACCGACTTGCAAGCCCTTTTCGGAAAAATACCGGACGAGCTGATTCATAAGCGTTGTTTTCCCTGAATGTTTATAACCGGCAATTTGACAAATTTGCATAGAATGTCTCCACTCTTATATAAAAATAAAAAAAGGCCGATTCACAAGAGATGAATCAACCATGTAAGTGCCTGTATTAGTCAGGAATGCCGAGTGCAATTTTGGCATAACGGGACATATTTTCTTTGCCCCATGGCGGATCCCAGACAATACTCACTTCCGTTTCTTCAATTTCCGGAATATCTGAAAGAGCACGCTTGACATCCTGTTCAATATGACCCGCGAGCGGACATCCCATTGCTGTCAGCGTCATGGTAACGGTACAGATGCCGTTATCATCCAGATCCGCGCCATATACGAGTCCAAGATTGACAATATCGATTCCCAGCTCGGGGTCAATGACATTTTCAAGTGCACCCAGGATATTTTCTTCGAGAGCTTCGTCCATGACAATCCCTCCTTCATGCTTATAATCTTATTTAAACATATTCAGGCCCTTTTTTAAATGATTTACGTCACACTCATAACGTATGTACAAGAACAATGATAAGTAGCCATCTTTCAGGCCCCTATAAATATGTTTTAAACCATTTCACCGTCTCCAGTATAGCATATCGGCTCACTTTATGATCCCGATTTGCTTCTTTGATAAAACGGATCCGTTCTTGGTTGGTATAATGTTGTTTGGCATCTTCATAGAACGTATAGGAATGGTCAAACGGCACCACCGGGTCATTTTCACCATGCCAGAACAAGACTGGACGTTCATTCAGCTTATCGACCTGATTCGACAAATCATACTGTTCAAGCTGGACGTACAGATGCTCAATCACATCATCGGTCACAGGCAGATTACCCATCTTCTTGAAACTATCCACCAATGTTTTGGCATATGTCGTTATTTTCGGTGACCCCATTAGTATACCAGCTGTTTTAATCCATGGGTATTGTGTCAGTGCCGCAGCGGTTGTAATGCCGCCCATGCTGGTGCCGGCAATACCAAAACGCCCATCCAATATAAGGCTTTCTGAATCCAGTTCCTCCCTGATCGCCTTCAGTTCCATTACATTTTGCATCACGATATCCCAGAATGATATTTGCTTTTTGATGCGGGATATTTCTGTTTCGCGTTCACCATGATACATGCTGTCCGGAAGAATGACCCGAAAACCTTCCTCTGCCATTAGATAAGCAAGTGGCAAATTATGTTCTTTGGCACTGGTAAAGCCGTGAAAATATGTAACCGTTGGCAAGGGTTTGTTTTCTTTTGACTGATCGACAATAACCAGGCAAGGCATGGCTGCAATCGTTTTGTGGTGTATTCCTATCATAAATGAGGTTCCTTTCCTGTGAATTGTTGTTCTATTGCCATCATAATATGAAGTTTTTGCAAATTGCAAACGAATCCTTTACATATCGTACCATCCCTTATAAACTATAGAGCAGACGAGGTGAAAAATATATGAAAGAAAAGCATCTAATTGCATTGGATTTGGATGGGACATTATTAACCGATCACAAACAAATCAGCTTGCGCAACAGACAAACCCTGAATAAAGCAATCGATGAAGGGCATATCGTCGTCATCGCTACCGGAAGGCCACATCGTGCCAGCATCGACTATTACCATACGCTTGGACTTGATACGCCAATGGTTAATTTTAACGGCGCCTTAATCCACCATCCGACTGATGACAAATGGGATGTCTTGCACAACCCGATGCCTGTCAGAACAGCCCACGGCATTATTGATGCGTGTTATGACCTGAATGTCCGAAACATCCTTGCTGAAGTAATGGACAATGTTTACATGGATCAATATGACGAAAAAATCCTTGACATTTTCCAGGCAACGCGAAAGGATTCACCTTTTACGATTGGAAGCCTTAAAAATAAACTGCAGGAAGACCCGACCTCACTGCTGATTCACCCGAGAGAAGACAACATTGTCGCATTAAAAAATCATTTGGACGATTACCATGCTGAACTGGTTGAGCATCGCAAATGGGGCGCTCCGTGGAATATTATTGAGATTGTTAAAAAAGGACTGAACAAAGCTGTCGGACTGCAAAAGATTGCGCATTATTATCATATCCCCGATGAGCGAATTATTGCATTCGGTGATGAAGATAATGACCTGGAAATGCTCGATTACGCAGGTGTAGGTGTTGCAATGGGCAATGCGATCGATGAGCTCAAATCAGTTGCCAAACATGTGACAGACACGAACGAAAATGATGGAATCGGCATATTCCTGGATGATTATTTAAAACTCCAGTCCGAAGTCATCTAAGAAAAGCATAGGGCACCTTGTTCACCCCTAAAAAGCTTAAGCAAGCATTTGTAGTGGCGGGTTTTACCACGTACAATGATTGCTTAAGACCTGGAGAGGGTAGGCGCTGGCCGGCTAAGTTCGGCACGTCCTGTGCCAACGCTGGCACTAGTACGTCCTGTACGTCGAAGCTGGACATGGCTATTGCAACAATGAGCTTCATATAGCCAAAATTTTTTTCCTTTAGTGGTCAAACAAGGCTCTTAACAGCCTCTAAAAATTTCCTTTCATATTCGGTGGGTACCGGACCAAACTAGAAGTGAGCGCATAAAGCGTTCACTTCTTATTTGTTTTGATGACTTCCATGAGAACGATGGGCGCCTGTCATTGTTCAGGGTATTCCGAGGGAGGAATTGCCAGTGGGAAAACAAAGCAAGTCAAGACGATTCAGCCAGCATAGTGCGGATGCCGTTAAACGACATGACGAAGTGTTTCCCTACAGATCGCGTTTTTCAGAAAGCAAACGCAATCAGGATGACACGGACAGTCACACATTAGGAGGGGTATAAAATGGCCCAGCAGCAAAACAATATGATGCAACGTGCCAGAAATGCCGTTAACCAATTAACGAACGCTCAAGGCAATGCAAACCAGCAAGAACAGCAGGCTGCACAAAATGCCATTCAGGCTGCCAAAAGCCAGGCATCATCTGAAGAGCAGCAACAGCTTCAACAGCTTGAGCAGCAGTTAAGGCAACAAAACCAATTGCAATAACCTCCAAGCATCACTCAAAGCTTTAGCGCACAAAAAATGAATGTATGTTAACGATCCACCATTCATTAATAATTGATGAAGTGCGGGATTCTAATATGCATGAGCACCCTTATCTGAAAGGCCGGATAAGGGTGTTTCCCTTCTGTTCATTTTCTGTTAAAATATAGATAAGTATCGATAATGATGGAGGGAAAAATTAATGGGAGTAAGAGCTGAAGCTACGCCAAACCCAAATGCATTGAAATTTACAACTGACAGCCTTATTTTTGAAGGTGACAGCAGTATTTCTGTCATGCCCGGAGATACAAGCGAACATGACATTTTAAATGATCTGATGGACGTAAATGGTGTCGATAACGTATTTGGTTACCAAAATTTCATTACGGTTAATAAAGCCTTTGACGCGGAGTGGGATGAACTGCAGCCGCGGGTCATTGAAGTGATTGAAAAATATGGCTATTAATCCAAATACATAGTAACTGGAAAGACAGCAAATTGGGGTTGCTGTCTTTTTAGTGAAAAAATTAGCGGTCTGCTGATGACTAAGCAAACCGCTCCTCGTCTAATCCTTCCTGAAGAAGCCAAATATACCAGTTGTCTGAACAATATTCGTGAAAGCGTTCGGATCCACTTCCCCAATAATCCGTTCCAGGTCGTAAAGCTCATAACGGGTAACAACCAGATACATCATGTTTTTATCTTCCCGTGTATAAGCTCCTTTTGCCGGAATAATGGTAATCCCGCGAACCATTGTGTCATGAATCGCTTTTTGCAATTCTTCCGCCTTATGTGTGATAATCATAGCCGTTACTTTCTCATGGCGTGTATGGAGCGCATCAATCACACGTGTTGTTACATACAATGTCAAAAGCGTATACAGAGCGTTTTCCGGTTCATACAGAATACCAGCCATGGCGATAATCACAGCATTCAGGATTAGAAAATAGGTGCCAATCGGCCTGTCTTTCATCCGTGATAAAACCATGGCAATGATATCCATCCCACCTGTTGACGCGCCGTGCTTTAACGTCAATCCGACACCTGTGCCGGCAAGAACGCCCCCAAACACAGCATTTAAAATAATATCCCCGGAAAGCTCAACAACTGGGAGAACCTCCAGGAAAGCCGTCGTAACAAGAACCGATATGACACTGTAAATGGTGAACCCTTTGCCGACCTTATACCAGCCTAATACCGCAACCGGAATATTTAACACGAATAAAATAATACCTGTTGATAAACCAATTCCCAGAAAGTCATTGAAAATACTGGAAACCAACTGTGCCGCGCCAGTGAACCCGCTCGCATAGACATTTGCCGAGATCAGGAAAAAATTCAGCGACAAAGCATTTAGCACAGCTCCAAATATGACGATAATGATTCTTCTTGCCTCGACTAAAAACATAAGGCCCCTCCTTTTCCAGCGGCTAAAACCGCCACATCAATTGCAACTTCTTTGTGATCTGCATCATGCAGTGGGGAAGCCTGTCCCACTGCATGATGTTTCACTTTATCACTATTTTTTGACTATTATCTTATATAGTTTTAAACTAAAGTAAATAATATTATCAGAGAACGCAGGTGAAAAAATGACAATTCAAATTCTGGCAGACTCTGCATGTGATTTGTCCGAGACTCATTATAAAACATATGACATTGAAATGATACCCTTAACGGTCCATCTTGACGATCAGGAATACAAAGATGGCATTGGTATTAAGCCTGAAAAGGTCTATGACGCCATGCGTGAAGGGAAAAGTCCAAAAACATCCCAAGTATCACCCCAAGCCTTTAAAACGATGTTTACATCGTATGCTGAAGCAAATCAACCATTAGTGTACCTTGCCTTCTCTTCAGAACTTTCAGGTACATACCAGACGGCGAAAATGATGGAACAGGAAGTGAAAGAAACTTATCCGGATGCTGAACTGCATGTCGTTGATACACACTGCGCCTCCATCGGATATGGGCTTGTCATCCTTCGCGCCGCCCAGCTAGCTAAAGACGGCGCAGGCATTGAAGAAATCATCGAAACAGCCACATACCATGCGAACCACATGGAACATATTTTTACAGTCGATGACCTTGAATATCTATATCGCGGCGGCCGCGTCAGTAAAACGGCTGCATTTGTCGGATCATTCCTTAAAATCAAGCCGATTCTTCATGTGGAAGGTGGCAAATTGGTTCCGCTTGAAAAAATACGCGGGTCTAAAAAAGTCTTGAACCGAATGCTCGAAATCATGGAAGAACGCGGAACGGATTTTTCGAACCAGACAATCGGCATTAGTCATGGCGATGATGTTGAGACGGCGCAAAAATTAGCCAGCATGATTAAGGAAAAATTCGGTGTTGATGATATCCTGATCGAAATGGTCGGCGCCACAATCGGTGCACATGCCGGACCGGGGACGCTTGCCCTTTTCTTTTTGAATCATACCTATCAATAATACAGCCAATACTGATCCGCTCCGTCCCGGATCAGTATTGGCTGTAATGCTCTGGGCACAACTCGTTCCACAAAACATTTATTCTCTCTTGTGTTTTTTATTGCGGCGAAAAACAATCAATGCCACTATGAGACCCACTGGAATGATGGCACCCATCAAAATATTAAGAGGAACATAGGATTCAAAGAAAAATTCATTTAATTCTGCGTAATTAACGGCAAATAGAATAGCGCCGAAGCCAGTCAGCCAGGCTAACGGAATCACCAACGGGCGGTATGTATCGAGCCGGAAAGCCTGAGCCAATCCTAAGCTTAATCCGTAAAGAAACAGTGATATGTGAATCATGAGCCCAACCGTCCAAAGAATAATGGCAATCGCATCAAACCGGTTAATAACCTCCCCCGCTTCGATATACCGGACTTCTGTAAACGTCGGGAATGCCATTGCGGCTGCCTGTTCAGCCCCAAATAGAGCAACAGGACCAATAACCGGGCCGAGAAAAAAATCAAGGTAACGCTGGCCACTCCTATCCCTGTTTTTCCAAGTTTTTGTGGATTTTGCACATAAGGAAGAATCATGCCCATAATCACAAATTCACCGAACCAGGCCATAACCGACAGCGATCCGATTGTGACCGGAAGCATCCCATCCCCCATAATTGGGAGCAGATTGGTATAATCTTTGTTTTCCCCCATTGTCAAAAAAACCACTGAAACGGCCACAACGACCAGAACAATTAACATGATTTGGTTAAGTCTTCCCATAGTTTCCAGGCCAAGATACACGATATAGACAGTTAACAACAATATGATTGTGACAAGTGCCCACATAGGTGTTTCGTCCAAAATGAGCTTATAGGCTTCAGCAAACAATCGTACCCCCAGGGAAGCCATCAAAAAAAAGTAAACCAGATAAAGGACACCGATGATTTTTCCCGGCCATGCAAAATGCTGAAACAGAATTTCAATCAGTGTCAGACCCGGGAAGTGCTGCGATAGTTTCACCAGTGCCATAATCCCAATCAGCCCCAGGATGGCACCGCCAATCGCCGCAAGCCAAGCATCCTGACGACTTTGCTCAATGACAACCGTTAGCAAAATTAAGTGTCCAATAATTGTTAAGGATGTAATCGCCAGCATAGCAGCTTGAATATTGCTTATTCGGCCTTTTTCAATCATAGGTTGTACCCCCTGTTATTTATCCACCGGACTTATGGTATTGAATACACTGGATATGGAAAGTTCCGAAACATTATAAATCGTCAGGATCCCTAACAAAAACGCTAAACTGATAATCCCAATTTGGATAAATAATAAGTTATGCTTTTTCCGTTTCCATGCAAACCGGACATGCCATCCCGTTGTTAGAGCCATTAAAATGAACAACAGTAAAATCATTAAAATAGTCATATCTTCCCTCACTTATTCGGTTTGGCAGGATCTTTTATCTCTCCATACCGTGATAGACTTGCCGAAACCGTTAAATCGATCTTCATTTTTTTCAGCAGGCCATTTCGCCATTGCGGCGCCATTTGCTTCCATTCTTCAGGATACTTACGGTAAAATTCCTCACCGAACTTGAATATATCTGTTTGCCACTCATTTTTGACCTTTTCTAGAACAGTAGATACATCCCGTTTGATCAAATCCTCAAGCTGCTGATTAAAACGCTCCACTTGCTGGGAGTTCATGTTTAAATTAGAACAGGTCAGTTGCCCAATATCACCCTCAACCTGAATGTCGATCGCCATTTTGGGAGCGCCCCCTGCTGCCAGTGGAGATAATTTTGAATTAACATCGGTTATCGTTATAGTGGCCGTTCCCTGATTCTTACCACAGTTTAAAACAAATATCTGATTTTGAAGTTTGCCCTCAATCGCCATTAATCCACGTGTCTCTTGTTCATTTAAAATACCTTTTAACTGTCCGCCCTTAAAAGCGGCGGCACCTCCCAGACTCATTGCATTAGGTACATTTTGTTGTTGCTGATTTTGACGATTTCCCGCGTTTGGTTGTTCGGTCTTTTGTTTTTCACCTTTGTCCACATCGATTCCGTCTTCTTTCGCGGAATTGACGACGCCGGTATAGGGATCAGCGGTCTCGCTTGAAAATGCCTCCATAAACTGACTGACATCGTTTACCATGCCTGTAGCCGCATATCGATTGGAAATTAATAAATCATTCATTTCCAGCCCAAGGGAGATATTAAACTGAGGGGTCGTTTTAACAAACTGTTTTGCAGAGCCGCGTGTGACCATTAATTGGATGTTCGGTCTGAAATCATTTTCCCGTTTGATAAAGTCCAGTGAGGCTGAGATCCCTTCACGTGCTGCCTGTTCACCAAATACGACGAGACTTGTATGGCCATAATAAATTTTTTCCGGTATAGAACCTGATATTTTACCGAATGCCTCCAATATACTTTCACCTGTTACTGTTTCAGCCAGAAATTTGTTCTGCCCCTGACCTTCCACAGCGGTATCTGGAAAAAGTGTATACGGTCTGGTTATAACGGCGGTTACTTCAACCTTTCCGGCGTTGTTCACATCAATCCCGATGACATCGACTGTGGATAGATCATTGATTTCCACTGCATTCCAGCAGCCTGTCAGAGCAGTCCAGCAAGCATTCCCGTCAGCAAAATTGGACGTGCCCATGTGAACAGCTTATTTTTTTCCATCTTGATCCACCTTTTCTTCTGCAGGAGTATGAACCCTATTCTTTGCTCCAACCCGGTCGATATTGTCAACGCCCAGTCCAGGTGCACGGGTGTCCATGGCCCACCATGGCGCCCGTATAAATACGTCCTTCCAGCCTTCCTTCCGTCCAGGGGAAACAGGTGAAAAATATGGGACACCAAAGGAACGTAAGCTAATAAGGTGGGCTAATACAAACATCAGAGCGACCAATATGCCCATAAAGCCGAACACGCCAGCCAATAAAAGGAAGGGAATCGTACCAAAACGTATCACCTGGTGAAATTCGTAATTCGGCAAAATAAAGGAGGTCAATGCGGTTACCGATACCACAATAGCCATCATGGAACCGACAAGCCCTGCCTGTACAGCGGATTGTCCAATCAGCACCAGCCCCAAAATGGTGACGATGGCTCCCCCAAGCTTCTTTGGCATTCGTAACCCTGCTTCGCGCAATAATTCATAGGTCAACAGCATAAAAAAACCTTCAACCATGACTGGATACGGCAAAGCTTCCCGGGAGGCTGCGATGCGCATTAAGAAAGGCGTCTGTAATAAGTCCTGATGAAATGTCGTTATACCAACAAAAAAAGCCGGAAGTATTAAAGTAACAAACAATCCTAAAAAACGTACCCAGCGAATAATACTTGCAACCAGTGAGCTATCGTAATAGTCTTCACTTGAATGAAGGAATTCAACAAACATAGTGGGAGCTGTTAAAGCAGAAGGGCTGCCATCGGTCAGAATTGCCACTTTCCCATCCAAAAGTCCGCCACAGACACGGTCTGCACGCTCTGTACTGAATAACGTCGGAAACGGCGACCACGGTGAATCCTTAATCATCGATTCAATATAATGACTGTCAAGCACCCCATCAATGTCGATACGGGACAGACGACGGTGAACTTCTGCAACGATCTCTTTATCAGCAATTCCTTCCATAAACACTACACTGACTTTTGTATTTGATTGTTCGCCAAGCGTTAAATAATTGACCTTTAGCGAAGGTGTCTGTATTTTTTGTCGGATGAACCGCAGATTGGTATCAATGGTCTCAACAAACCCTTTATTAGGCCCCCGGACAGTCCGTTCCGTATCAGACTCAGGAACGTTTACTTCAGATGGATTGTTCGTATCAAATAAAAGTGCATCGTCTGTATCATCAACTAAGAGAGCGACTTTACCTGCCATGATCCTTTTGATGACACCTCGTATGTTTTTTGAGTCCTTATCACGCCGGAATGGAAAACAGCGATAAACTAGCGAGGTAAAAGACGGTTGTGGCCCGTTTTGCGTATACGACTCTAAAGATGATGCAAGACCCTTTTCAATTTCGAATATCGTTTGATTGCTGATTAATTCAGCGATATAAACCAGGCATACGGATTTATCGACGAATGATACCTCGTTAAAGACGATGTCGTCACAGCCATCAAACGTCTTTTTTAAAACATCAAGATTTTCGTTAAGCGATGAAGATAGTGACATGGATGGAATGTCAGAATTTGATTGCCCTAAGTCCTGGTTAGTAGGGAGAGAGTTATTCATCCGCCACACCTCCTTCAGGAAGTAGTTTTTCATAAAAGAAGGTATTTATTCGGATAACCGCCAATATTAATGGAACCTTCCCCAACGTGGACTCCGAAACCAGGGTGATATCTCCCATCTTCTCGCGCGATTCTTCCACTCTTCTGCCGATTCTTTCGCCCTTCTGCTGATTCTCACGCTCTTCTGCCGATTCTTCCGCCCTTCTGCTGATTCTCACGCTCTTCTGCCGATTCTTCCGCTTTTCTGCCGATTCTTCCGCCCTTCTGCTGATTCTCACGCTCTTCTGCCGATTCTTCCGCCCTTCTGCTGATTCTTACGCTCTTCTGCTGATTCTCACGCTCTTCTGCCGATTCTTCCGCCCTTCTGCTGATTCTCACGCTCTTCTGCCGATTCTTCCGCCCTTCTGCTGATTCTTACGCTCTTCTGCTGATTCTCACGCTCTTCTGCCGATTCTTCCGCTTTTACCTGTTATCAATCTTTCTATACTGAAAAAGAAGACCTTTTTCCAGATAACATATCACCTATCATGTTTCTATTACCTTTTGCATATATTTCCGATAAGACAACCTAAACCGGGAATCATAAAGGAGGATTCGGGTGAGTATTTTTGAATTAATTACAATTTTTGAAACGGAACGAAATCGGCCGCCGGAATCAATGAATGCATTGCTGGACTTTTATCAGCAGAAATACATCACGGACGATATTAACATAAATGACTACCGGAAAATTTATCATTATTTACACCGACAAGGCGCCATCTCAGCTCATGAAATTGCATAAAAAAAGCGGGAGGCTGAGCATTATGCGTCAGCTTCCCGCTTTTTTTGTTGTCTGGACAGATAGATAATACCTGCGACAAATAGAATAAAAATCACTACAATCGGAACAATGATAAGCCAGTTCAGACCGGCATTATCCTCGATAACATAAACTTCAGCAGTCTCGCGCGGCAAACCAATCCGGAATTCTCCTTGATCATTTTCCCTTACAAGGTTATCACCGAGCAATCCTTTCAGCTGTTTGTCAGATTCAATACCTTCAAGTGATATGGCTTGCGATTGGGTATCATTATTAATCGCAATATAAACTGTTTCTCCTTCATATGACCGCTTGAATAAGTTCATCGCGCCACTGGAATCCAGCATTTCATAATCGCCATGCTGCAATGCCGGAAATTCCGATCGGAGCGCACCAATCCGCTCTGTGAACTTCTGCAAGTCTCCATCTGCATTGTTCCACTTCACTAACTGCTGGCTTTCAGGAAAACCTGCGCCGCCCATTGGAATTTCTGACCCCTGATAAACCATCGGCGCTCCGGGGGCTGTATATAAATAAGTCAGTGCCAATTTCCACGCTGTTACGATATTGCGTCCATTCTCCTGGAATTTTTGCGTGAATCGTATGGTATACGGATTATCCAGATAGTTTAAGCCGGCCTGCTCTCCCGTACGCTGCCACGTTTCATAAATCGGTGCAATTGGGGTACCAGCGTTGGCGAACACATCCGTCATCGGCTCATACAATGCATGGTTTTCCACTGCTTGTATAGCTGTATTTTCGGTAAGATTGCCGTTATAAGCGTCATCCAAAATGTTGCCTAGCAAATAAAAATTCGGATCCTTATCGTGGATATGTGCTGTCAAATCATCAAAAAATGCTTGATTGCCCTGGTCTGCAGCATGAAATTGATATCCATCAATATTAGCTTCCTCCATCCAATAATCCGCCACATCAGTTAAAAAGCTTTGCACCTCCGGGTTGGACTGGTCCAGTACAGCCGTTTTATCCTGCCACCGGAAAGATTGTCTGTTACTTTCTTCAGCAAGCCAGTCACGTTTATCCGGATTCTCTGTGATGGGATGGTTTTCGGAAACATAATTTGTAACAAACTCCAATACGATTTTCATGTTGCGATCGTGCGCTTCATTCACCAGCTTCCGCAAATCTTCCAACGTTCCGAATTGGTCATCCACTTGATAAAAATCCTCGATCCAATAGCCATGATACCCATTAGGGGAATTTTCCATAATTGGCGATAGGACAAGCGTCGTATAACCCAAATCTTTTAAGTCATCAAGCTTTTCTGTAATGCCTTGTAAATCACCGCCATGATAGGTAAGCGGGTCCTCAAGGTCAATCTGCTCGTCCAAGGAGCTGTCGCCATTGTTAAAACGATCCACCAAAATATGATAGAAGATTTCGCTTTGTACCGACCCGGACTCCTCCTCTGCTGCCACAGCGTAATTGACAAAACAAAACGACAGCAAAAGAACAACCGCCAGAGCTCGTAATATAAGGCGTTTCATACGCGTACTCCTTCAAATGTGTAATGTGATGTAGTTCCATTATTGACGATTCATGTTCATAGTCAATACAAACGGCTGGATTGTCGAAAATCATTCATATTTACGACGCTTGTGAAAATAACCGCTCAGACGAAGCCCGTCCACTGACACACTGTGATAACCAGGAGAATTGGACAGAAGTAAAACAGTCAATCCACTACTTAAGCGAAGTATATTTCCGCAGCAGGTTAGATGCACCAAACTAAAATCGGGTTACACTGTAATAAAATACTTTTGTCTATGCTCCCTAAGAAAACAGGTTAGTATCCGTTGAGAACAAATGGTCCAATTGCTGATCCGGGTAAATATGTTTTTTGGCACTGTTGACGGCAATCGGGCCTTCATTAAATCCACCCGCAATTAATTGTAATTTGTGCGTATATCCGGCAATATCACCAACGGCAAAAATACCGGGGATCGTTGTTTCCATTTTGTCATCAACCGAAATCGTGCCGCCTTCCATGTTCATGCCCCAGTCAGCAATCGCCCCAATATCAATTTCAAATCCATGGTTCACAATTAAGGCGTCAGTTGTGACGTCTTCTGTTTCATCTGTCTGCAGATTTTTCAGCCGGAGACTCGAAATAGAACCTGCTTTTCCGTTCAACCGATCAATCGTATAGGGCGTTTTAACAACAATGGAAGAATTCCGCAATGTCGTGACATTACTTTCAATACTTGGAAAAGTTGTTTTGCGATATACCAAAGTTACCTGTTCAGCAATTGACCCCAATTCATTTGCCCAATCAACAGCCGTATTGCCGCCACCAGAGACGACAACACGTTTCCCGCGGTAATTTTCCAAGCGATTTATAGTATAGTGCAAACTGTCCCCCTCAAATGGACCGGCATCAGGCAAATCCAGTTTGACCGGTTTAATTGACCCAAAGCCTGTCGCGATGATAACCGTCCGGGTATAGTGTTTGGCACCATTGTCACTTGTCAGAATAAAACAGCTCCCGTCCGCTGATTTTTCCATTTTACTGCATTGTTCGCCTAGAACGACAGCCGGGTTAAATGTCATGGCCTGTTCAATCAGCTCAGCGGTAAATTTTTCGCCGGATATGGACGGAATCCCACCAACATCCCGAATCGCTTTCTCAGGGTAAAAGTATGGCACTTTACCACCTAAAAACGGTAAATATTCGACTATTTTCGTTTTCATCTCACGCATGCCACTGTAGAAGGCTGTAAATAATCCAGCCGGACCGCCTCCAATAATCGTGACATCATAAACTTCCGTTGACATGAATGTCCCCTCCCATTTGGGTTAGTTCACTTTGATGAGTAAATAGATAAAATATGGAGCGCTCAGAATCGAAACAACGACTCCGACCGGTATTTCCATTGGTGCCAATAAATTTTTCCCGACCATATCGGCAGCCATCAAAAGTAGAGCACCAATCAGCGCTGAAACTGGAATGGTATAATGGCTTAACGGGCCGATAATTTTCCGAGCCAGATGCGGTACAACCAGTCCCAGAAAGGCTATGGCACCGCCAGCAGCCACACTTGCCCCAGCCAGTGCAACTGCAACCAATAACAGGATAAGGCGATCGCCTTCAACCTTTGAACCAAGTCCTGCTGCAATATCATCGCCCAGATTCAACACATTCAGCGCATTTGCTTTCACAAGTGCAATCGGGATAAGTATGAGTATCCATGGCAATAACGACATGACAAACGGCCAGCCGGCATTCCAAATATCGCCCGACAGCCAGACCGTTGCCTGCCGGAAATTCTGGGGGTCCATTTTTAGTTGGAGGATGATCAATGCTGCACTGAAACCGGCATTGATGCCAATCCCCACCAGAACGAGTCTGATTGGGTTCACCCCATTTTTCCATGCCAGGGAATAAACAAGAAATGCGGCAAGTAATGCTCCTAATAACGCAAATAAGGGCATGATAAATACGGATAATGTGCCAGTAAGCGAATCCTGAATAAAGAATATAAACAGGACGACAGCAAATCCTGCCCCAGTATTAATACCTAAAATGCCCGGTTCCGCCAGCTCATTTTGTGTCACACTCTGCAAAATGGCACCGGAAACCGCAAGACCGGCACCGATTAAAAGCGCCAGTATAATCCGCGGTAGCCGGAAATCAAACAGTACCAGATCCTGTCTGTCTGTCCCCTGCCCCAGAAGAGTATGAATGACTTCAGCAGGTGATATGGAAACAACACCTGCCCCCAGTGTAATAAAGAACATGACCACAATTAGCACGATTAACGAAACGGTGACAGCCGCAAACCGTCCTGTTTTCTGTCTTTGGTTCTGTTTCATGATTGACCACCCCCGTTTTTACCGCGTGCAAGATAAAGAAAGAACGGGATGCCAATTAAAGAAGTGATAGCACCCACAGGGGTTTCAAACGGCGCATTGATCAGTCTTGAAACAATATCAGACAACACGAGCAGCAGTGCTCCAAACAATGCCGATACAGGAATGATCCAGCGATAATCGGTTCCCATCATAAACCGTGTGATATGTGGAATAATGAGACCGAGAAACCCGATTGAACCTGCTACCGACACGGCAGCTCCGGTCAATATAAGCACAGTTAGAATGCCAAGAATTTTTAACAGGACGTTATTTTGTCCAAGTCCTGCTGCCACATCTTCACCCAGATTAAGGACAGTAATCGATTTAGCAATCATCAACGCAATAAACAGTCCGATAGCACCTGAGATTAATAAAACCTTGTTGGCCTGCCAATCTGCACCCGCTAATCCACCGGCCTTCCAAAATCCCAGCTGCTTTTCCAGTTGAAAATAGAGTGCAATAACCGACGTAACCGACGTTAACAATGTTCCAATGGCAACACCGGCCAGGGCAAGCTTTACCGGTGTTAATCCGCTTTTCGAAAACGAACCGACCATAAAAACCAGTACAACGGCAGTACCGGCACCGGCAAACGACGTGAACGTCATAGCTGAATTCGAAGCCGCTGGAAAAAATGCCATGGTGATAACAAGGGCGAATGCGGCACCATGTGTAACCCCCATAATAGACGGCGATGCCAGTGGATTGCGGGTCATACCCTGCATAACAGCTCCCGATACCGCCAAAAAAGCGCCGACTAATGCCGCAGCAACCGCTCTTGGCAGCCGCAGCTCCTGGATCACCTGGTGGGATGTCAAGTCTTCATTGAAATGAACAATTGCTTCCCAAACCGTTGACAGATGAATATCAGCAGCCCCAAAAGCAACCGAGAAACCTATCGAAACGACCAGCGCAATGATCGCTGACATAATGATTGCTGTTTTAAAAATCCTGGAATGCTGAATAGTGGATAACATAATTGGCTCCTGTAAAAAAACAAATTAATCCATACAAAAGTATAATGGCAAATAAAAGACTCTGCAATATTTTAAAAACAAATTGACATATTAATTGAAAATGATTATCATTACCATTAGGAACTTCATTATAACATAGAGGAGTTTTACATATGAACAAAATGGGCAAATCTTATAACGTGATCATGGCTTTTTTGGTAGCTTTGACCGTTTTGCTGACCGCGTGCGGTGGCAATGGTTCGGATGAGGATTCAACCACTGGTGATGAAGGGGATCAGACATCCGACGTAACACTGGACAGTAAAATGGGGAAAGTTACGATTCCCGGTGACGCTGAGCGTATTATCGCGCCATATCATGAAGATGCATTGCTTGCACTGGGCGTTACACCAGTAGCTAAATGGGCAATCGGCGAAACGGTTCAAGATTATCTGGCCGACCAGCTGAAAGATGTCCCGAAAATTGAATGGAACCTCCCACTGGAACAAGTTCTGGAACATGAGCCAGATTTAGTTATTCTGGAAAATGCCATTGATAGTTATGAAGGCTCTTATGAAGACTATCAAAAAATTGCCACAACCTACGTGATGTCCGAGGAGACAACCAATAACTGGCGTCAACAAATCGAAACGTTCGGTAAAATGCTTGATAAAGAAGCCAAGGCCGAAGAAGTGCTCAACCAATATGACAAGAAAGTTGCGGACGCAAAAGAAACACTCCATCAGGCTATCGGCGACGAAACAGTTGCCATGATCTGGGCAAAAGGTGACCAGTTTTTCTTATTTGAAAAAAACCGTCATAGCGCAGAAGTTCTTTATTCTGAACTGGGGATCAGTCAACCTGAATTGGTCAAGGAACTTGGAGAAGCAGGCCAACAGTGGAATCCGATCTCCCTTGAAAAACTCTCTGAATTACAAGCTGACCATGTATTTCTGCTGGGCCAGGAAAATGAACAGGGACTGGAGACGCTCCAGAACAGTTCCGTCTGGCAAGGCACACCAGCAGCGCAAAACGACAGGGTCTATGTTATCAATGATCCAAGCCCATGGACCAACAAAGGCCTGATTGCATCTAAAAGAACAATCGATGATGTTCTTGAAACGTTGGCAAACTAATTTTCAGATGAAGTCTAACCCCTTGGGCCAAAAACAAGGGGCTGGGGCAAAATCATAGCATCAAAATAAAAATCCGAACAATGATGTAACATATTTATAATCTGTTCGGATTTTTATTATAGAGTGATAGGCTTTTCAACTAGCGGAGGAAAAATACAGAAAATCCTGGGTGAGCGGAGACCTGGAGGGGACCCCGGAACGCGCCATTTAGGTTCAAAGGCTAAAATCGCGACGACAATCGCAACTCCTTTGTGACCAACGTCCTGTTGGCCTGAGCTCATCAGCCGCCCCCGAAAAGCGACGAGCAAAACTTCTGCCGAGTAAACTGCTGGTTGCAAGGAGTGCTACTTCCCCGCAACATCTTACAACACGACGAGCACCAAGTATTTTTCCGGAGCGATGGTTAACACATCCTGACTTTAATCTAAAATAATAAATGATCATTCGTTTCTAATATTTAAAAAGTTGAGTTTTGTCCCAGCCTCTTGTTTCACATATTCTATGGCAAAAATCCGAAGCCGAGCCGTCCGAATCCTAAAATCAGCGTCAGCAAAACGGCGATGACGAGCTGAATCCACCAGCTTTTTGTTGGTTCCTCACGCCCCGATTTCAGACTGATCATTTCCATTGCAAAAATCGCCCAAATCCCGGCAAGCCCTTTGAAAATAGCTTCTCCCATTTGCGGACCGTTAAAATAGGCCGCAAGCAATGTTCCGCCTGAATACAGAATCAATAAATAATCCAAGCGAAGAATCATTTGCATTATTTTGGCGCCTTTTGCTTTGCCTGATTTATTCAGCGCAATGACGACAATAAAAAGGATAAATGCCAGAACCCATGAGGTCACATGTAAATGTGTATTCATTTTTTATCGTTCCTCCTTGAAACATACTTTTACTCATTATCATAATCCCTATCTTAACATGTCCGATCAGGAAAATCATTTGAAAATTTATTGAACAGTTGAGAAGGCTGACTTTCGGGCGGAAGTTACTGCTATCACACCGAAAGAAATCCTTTTTCCTAAGATGAAGTTTTGCCTTCAAGTTGACGTTCCTTTTCTATCCGTTAAACATCCCATCAGGTTATTTCCTTTCCCGCAATGGCTGCCGTTCTTTATACGTAAGGCTTCTCCAGACCCACTCAAGCGGTCCGAATCGGTATCTGGCCAACCACCATTTACTAACGAAAATCTGCATCGTGTACACTATTACAACAATCCCCATTGCCTCAATCGGTCTGATCAATCCATACAGGCCGAACCCGACACCATAAAACAGCACAAAACAGATGAATGATTGCAGGATATAGTTACTCAGCGACATACGCCCGACATAGCTGAACGGCTTCAGCAATTTTTGGCCGAACGGACTACGGGCAAGAAGTGTTATGGAAAATAAGTAAAACAATGCAGAAGCTGTGCCACCAATATTATCCTGCACGCAGGAAAACCATACTGGATTACCGTACAGATACGGGCCCATCTTAAGAGCAAAGAACACAATCAAACTTAACACCCAACCGATACAGAGCTTACGCCTGTGTTCATGGGGATTATGCAGCCATCGCTTCCGTGCTGTGTACATCCCAAATAAGAACAGAGGCAATAACGTCGTCGCCAGAAGCAAATAAGAGACGAAACTATTAGAATAGAGCCAGTCATTCAAGTTCTGCCCCAAAATGACAGACAGATCATCACTTGCATAATGCTTTTCCGCCATATGAATTCCCGATGTGTGGGCACCGCCAAGAAAGGTCCTGAGATTATATAGCATAACTGTATAGAGAAACACGCTAATACTGAGCATAAACACCGACCAAATCAGAATCATTTTGTTGCTCCGGTAAATAAATGCCATGAAGAACAGCCCGATAACACCATACGACAGTAAAATATCACCATGCCAGATCAAAAACGCGTGGATCACTCCAAACACTATTAATATGACAAGCCGGCGGAATAAAAATGGCCTGACAGCAATATTTTTTATAATCAGGCGTTCCTTTAACATCTGAAGTCCAAAGCCAAAAAGAATGGAGAATAATGTATAAAAACTCGCCTGAAAGAATATATCAATCAACGCTTCTGTGAATTGATCAATTGCCAGAGGCCAGGCTTCTTGTCCCCCACCATATAAAAAATATGGTGCTGCGAATGCACCAATATTGACGACGAAGATTCCCAAAATCGCAAATCCTCTGGTTGCATCCACCCACATCATGCGTTCAGATTTTTGTAAAGGCTCCGCAGTATTCATGACCATTTCCATCATCCATTCGTTCGGTTATCTGTCATCCTATTCGATACCTGCCATCCGATTTCCTCCCGGGTTTCACAAATTCATTTTCATTCATAAACTACAGAGAAGGAGGACGTTACGATGCCAGCAAAAGTAGGTGCTGTAAAAGTGAATAATGTTGGGAACTCAAGTGTTTTTAATATCGGTGACGTCTACTCCATGAGCCCGGAAAGCACTGCAAAAACCTATGCTGGCGGCGGTTCTTTCATCACGGGTGACGGAATACGCATCAGGCTTGGGCAATCCACCACATATGTGACCGACAAAGACAAATTAGACCAAAATATAACATAGTAATGGGGTGTGGCGTATGAATTTTATCATACATCAATCGATTTCCATACATTTCGTCAAAATAGGTGCCATAACAAACTCCTCTGTTTTTCAAATAGGCAGTACTGGACATATTCAGGCACAATCAGATATTCATAACACCGGTGGTTACACCGAAGCAGCTGATCCTGCTGAACCTGCCGGGGAATATACCATCATCCGGCTTCAGCAGCCTGATTGAATTCACAATCAGAGTCCCTGCGCATATGCTGTCTATAGGTCTTTGCCTAGTCATAAGGAGGGCGCTTATATGAATGGCTGGAATCAATATATTTATAGCCTTTACCAGCGTATCGATGAACAGGACCGATTCATCCGATCACTGGAAACACGAATACAGCAACTTGAAAATAATACCTACCAGCACAATAAGCAAACAGTCGAAAAAGTTGAATATCACTTCGACCAACTGAAAATTGAAAACCTTGATGGCACATTGCATATCGGTCTGTCACCGGATGATCTGAACAACATAGAAGATTTTTCAACGCCGGATGCCGGCCATTCTACGATTAAACAGCAGTTATTGCCGGATTTGAATGCTTATTTAAGAGAAAATGGCGTGGAGCTGATTCGAGACCTCGCAATCCAAAATCAGGTTCCAATGGAGCGTATCGACTCAGGTCTCCTTCTGGAGGATATGGCAAAACAATTGCCAGAAAGGATTGCACATTATGAAGCAGAGGCTAGACAAAGCAGACAGGAATTTAACGAAAAGCAGTTGAAAAGTCATATTCGTGAACAAATCAAACATGAAATTCACCATTCATTAAACAAATTCATGGAAGGGAATGATCAGAACAGTGAATATGGAAGTCCATAATTGGGAGTTGTGCGTTGCCAATGTTGAGGTCGGAACAGTTACCGCGTCATCCGTCTTTTTAGTTGGTGATAATGATTCGTTTGTCATGTCGTCTTTTTACGACACGCCACCTGAAGCAACAGCTATCGGGACAATTGTACCCTTATCAGGATGAGGTCATCATGATGGAAAAAAGGACCGTGCATACCGAAAAAATCAGACTGAATGGGTTAACGTACAGTGCCATTTTCAACATAGGTGACACAAAGCTGGCCCGACCACGTTCCAAAGGGATTGCTGTCCAAAAAGAAGGGGCGTCCTTTCAGGAAGATCATGGTGCTGATTTCAACGAATATGAGCTATTTCAACAAAAGGCAAACTGGCCCCCGCCGGGACCACCTGTGCAAAAAATGACCATTCAACACCGTGGTACCATTCAAGTAAATCGTTTGAATATAATCGGCGTCACCCAGTCTGCCATTTTCCAGGTTGGCAGCATTAATCAGGTGGACAGTGAAGCACGATTGAAACACACGCGCAAGTATCTAAGCGGTTAATCCACACACAAACGAAAAACCATCATAAACTATCGTAACCATTATCCTAAGAAGGTGTTTTCATGCCATCAATTGTCGGACCCATTAAAATCAATAGCGTCGATGGTGGCGTCATAAACTTTGGGGATTCATTTTATCTGTCACCAAAAAGCACGTCAAAAACAAGTTCCGGTTCAGGGTCTTTTAACACGGGAGACTTTCTGAATACCAATAATGGAGTCAGCTCGACTAACCCACTTGATCCAGATGTAAATGATCAGAATATGTCAGCAAATGCTTAAAAAGTCTGCGCAGCACCGGTTGTGCAGGCTTTTCGTTCATATCTATTCATATTGCGATTGATCGATGAACAGTACTTGCAGGACGTAAAACGACAAGATGACTCCAAAGAACAACGACCCCCATCCGACCGTTTGTTGTTCGACCAGCAGATAATTGTTGCAAATTTGATTGTCAGCACCAATATAAATCCATGCCATGAATGAGAATACCAGAATGAAGAACCCGAACACAATGTATTGCCCGCGAGCCCCAATTTTGTGCCAGCTGTCCCGCAACGCAACCCCAGCGAGAAACGGAAGGCTGCTAAACTTAAATAGTTCAACGACCTGAATAGTCAGCGCGTCGTCCATCGACCTTGGAATCATCCAAAAGCTCCAGATAATCATGAATAACAGGATTCCGGCAATGCCATTCATGTTCCATTTTTTGAAAAAGACCGGGAATTTCAGCTGGAAAAAACGCCCCATTAAAAAGCCTGATAGCACTAACAGGGTCATCTGCATATGCATATGGACAATCATGATCGATTCCATAACGGCAGCAACCGGAGGAAGCGCCAGGAAGCTAAATAATAATAATCCGTAGAATGCCTGTTTCATCGCCTATGCACCCTCTTCGCTTTCAAGCAGCCTGTTCACTTCGTCTGCTGCCTCATCAATTAAAGTAAAATCCATCATTTCCAGCAAATGCCCGGACTTCCCAATTAAATAAAATGCGCTGTTATGCGTAAAATCACCATTGCCATCCGGGATAACGATAACACCAAGCTTATCCAGAACTGTATTCAATTCTTCTTTATCATGAATTCTTGCCATTCGCCATGTTTCACCATTACTGCCAAAATAAGTCCTGTACTTGGACAATGTTTCCGGATCATCATGTTCGGGATCAAAGCTGATGCTTAAAAATACAATATCCTCGCCAATGTAGTCATTCGGAATTTGTTCATAAACCTGTGCCATGTTCATCTCAAGCTGTGGACATACCGTCGTGCAGTTCGTGTACATAAATGTGACAAACACATACTTCCCCTCAGCAAATTCATCAAATGTGTATGTCCGTTCTTTACTGTCCTCCAATGTCACATCAGGAAACGCGGGCTGGCTCTGGTTAATGTCATAAGTCCGTGCACTTTCCGCAGTAAATGCCCGGAACCCATCTGTGCCGGCATAAAACAACGCAAAGCCAAACAGCAATACGGCCATAACAGCTATTGTATTTCGTTTATTTTCGCCCATCGAGATCACTTCCCTTAAAATTGCAGGGCCGAGGTCAGAGGCACCTTTTCTTAGTCCCTCATCTCCTATAGCCTCTGTTTCACCACGTTTTAATAGGTGGTGAACCTGGGGGCGCGTTGACAACGAAATCGACAATTGGAACCACGTAAGCCATAGCAACAACCATCAGCAGCAGTATAATCCAGAGACTCCAGCGCTCGGTCCACAACGGGGTGTTCTCTGCGTTAATTTCCACTTCACCGATCGGGAATTCCGATTCGCCTTTTGTCGCCAAAAACATCATGTTGAATACGGCATAAACTTGAATGATAATACCTAATAAAAGCAATGTTGCCCCGAATGCCATCACATATTCGTACGGTATCCAGCCGAGAGCCGTCTCATGATCACCGTATGTTGTATAAGAAGTACGTCGTGGATCGCCTAACAGACCGACCATATGCTGTGAACCTGACATCAAAATCATGCCAACCGTCCATACGATCGTCTGGATAATTCCCAATTTATTCATTTGGGGTGTCAATTGACGCTTCGATATATATGGGACGAGCCAATAACAAATCCCGAAGAATGTCAGTACAGCCGTTACACCAACTGTTATATGAAAATGGCCGACAACCCACATTGTATTATGAATCACCTGGTTCATCTGGTTGCTTGTGTTAATCAGTCCACCTGCACCACCAGGGATGAAGGCAATCATCGCGACCATCGGTGCCAGGAAGCGGACATCGCCCCACGGCAACTTCGTGAACCAGCCAAACAACCCTTTACCACCTTTTTTGCGGCCTGCGCGTTCAAATACCGCAAACATCGCGAACGCCGTCATCAATGATGGAAACGCAATCGAAACACTCATAAATACATGCAGGAATTTAACCGTCTCAGAGATTCCCGGGTCAATAATCTGGTGGTGAAAGCCACCCGGAATATTCAGGATAACAAGCATGATAACGACCACCCGCGCTAATTTATCGCTGAAAATTTTGCCGCCGATAATCTTCGGTATAGTGACATACCATGCTGACGTTGCAATGATGTACCAGACGTTAACTAATGTGTGACCAAAACTCCAGAACAATGTCCGGCTGACCATGACATTAATCGTCTCTTTCCATCCCATTGACCATGGAATAAGTGTCAGCACTTCAATCGTTACACCGAGACTCCCGAAAAACCAGAGAATAAACACCCCCATTGTAAAGAAGGCAAACAACGGAGTGACTTCACCCCTATGATTTTTCCGCCAGTGATGATAGTTGATGAATACACCCAACGCACACGACCAGATGCCAAGTACAACAAACACCAGTCCGATATAAAACACAGGTGATGCAGCCAATGGCGGATAAAACGTATACAACACAGATGCTTCATTCATTAGAATCGTTGCAACTACTAGTGCAACACCTACTAGAATCAGACTAAATCCTGCCCAAGCCATTTTTCTTACTTTAGGAAGTAATCCACCTATTGTGTGGGAAAACCCTGCATATAAATAACCAATCGAGAATGCAGCCGTGAAGATAAGGATTAGTAAAATACCATGCGCGGTCAGGACCTGATAATAGTTCAGCCAGGCCGGCAGCTCTAGTAATCCCGCTCGTTCAAGACCCTGTACTAATCCTAAAAGTCCGCCGACAAGCAATGTTATAAAGGCAACTGATAAATAAGCTTTCGAAATTTTAGCATCTTCAGGGGTAACCCCGAGCGTTTTTTTCGGGTCATCACGAATAATATCCTTCAGTGGTTTTGCCATGTAATCACTCCTTTACTTCACCGTAATTTCCGTTGACATTAGCTGATGCCCACTGCCACAATACTCATTGCATAACACCAGATAATTGCCGGGCTCTTCAAACGTGTGTGTGATTTCCTGAATGTGCCCTGGCATAACCATGGCGTTGATATTTGTTCCGGCAACTTGAAAACCGTGGCTCACATCCTTGGACGTCATAGTAAATGTCACCTCTGCCCCAGCAGGCACTTCAATATCATTCGGGGTAAATCCAAATGCTTGAAGTGTCATGACAACTTCATATTCATTTTCGCCTGTTTCATATACGCCGGGCTTATCAAACGGTTCTGTCTGGTCAACTTTTTGCGGATCAATGGTTTCCTTATGACTTGGCGGCCCCATTCCCAGTGCGAACGCCTGATAACCGACAATAACCATGAATAAGACTAAAACACCTGCACTTAAACCGAGCCAAATCTCCTCAAGACGATGCATGTTACTCCCTCCTTAGACGCGATCCATATAAATCAGGAACACACCAGCCCACATGACGACGATAATAGCTGCTACAACCAGTACTGATGCGAATGTTCCTTTCAGTGACTTGTCATTTTCTTTATTTTTTGGGGTGATTTCCTGTGCCTCTCTCATGCGAATTCCCCTCCTTGTTTGACTTATTACACTTTCATCATATTCAGTTAAAGAGGGGATCGAAGTGAACTAAATCACAAGGAAATGTGATTTTCGTAACACCTTTAAAAGGGATTCATGCTTTTAAGAATAAAAAAAGTCAAACCCTTGATATATCAAAGGTTTGACCAGGTTTATTCTGTAACAAATTCGCCATATTCGTTTGATCAAATTTCCAATTCAAGCTGTTTGGAAAAGAAATAAAGATATGCGGTTTTGACCTGTTCTTTCCAGATACGCTGTAAGGCTTGTTTATAGAGTTGCATTTGCACATCATAACGCTTCAGCAGGTTCGTTTTTACGCGATCTGTTAGGTCTCCTGTGATTGTATCTGTCTTATAATCCAAAATAATCCAGCCATCATCCATGGGAATCACACAATCGATGACCCCTTGAATCAATACATGTTCATCTGTTTCACCAGACCAGTTTGCATAGATTTCACTAGCTGGGAGCGTCAGGCTAAACGGCACCTCACGATCTACAGTCGGTGCATTCATGACCAACTGACCGACAGCAGTGCCAAAAAAGGCCTCAACGGCATGAATATCAATGACGTCTGCTTCCTGTCTGGTCAAAATCTCCCGTTCGAACAGTGATTCCACAAACTCGGCAATCGCATCAGCCCGCATAGGCTTTTCTAATGGGATATGCTGCATCACGGTGTGCATGGCGGTCCCACGTTCAGCCGCCGTAATGGTCTGTTGTTGCTGCATAAATGCCGGCCGCCTAACAATGGGCGGTTGTGGCTGAGACTTCTGGAGGAGCTGATCACTGCTGTATTCGTCCTTCAGTTCGCGCTGTCGTTTGATTTCCGTAACGGTTTGCTTGGCCCGGGAATGGGCTGCTTGTTCATGTGGATACGTATACGCCAGCCGATTATCCACCGCGTGATCATACACGTTATCATCAATATCAAGCGGTTCCCAGTTGACAATGTTTTCTTTCAGCTCGCCAACTTCCTTCGTATCTTCTTCCTCCAGGTTGGCAAAAGAGCTTCCATGTACAACGGATACGTTCCACTCAGACGGGTCGATACGGATGGCTTCAAGTACTTGATCAGACACTTCCATTGTACGCAGCACATCGTTTGTCTGATGCCGGATCAATGCGGGGCCGATCCAGTCCAGGTATGTTTTCGACTTGACGCGGTAATGCGCCGGCAATATCCAATCGGAATGATCGATGACCTGCTCCCATTTTTCCTGTTTTTTGGCAAACGATGCGACACTCGCGACCATCAGCAGTTTTTCTTTTGCCCGTGTCAGTGCCACATATAACACACGCATTTCTTCGGCAAGCAATTCTCGCTTTAATGCTTGTTTTACAGCGTGATAATAAAGCGTTGGATACGTAATGCGTTTGACCGGATCAATATATTTGCTGGCAAACCCGAGATCTTTATGCAGTAAATACCGCTGATTCAAATCCTGCATATTAAACTGCTTATCCATGGCCCCGAGAATAACCACCGGAAATTCGAGTCCCTTACTCTTATGAATCGTCATAATCCGGACAACATCTTCTTGTTCACTGAGCGCACGCGCAGCGCCCAAATCATCGCCACGCTCTTCCATTCGTTCAATAAAGCGCAAAAAGCGGAATAAGCCGCGAAATGACGTTGTTTCATAACCCCTTGCCCGGTCATAAAGCGCCCTCAGGTTCGCCTGACGCTGCCGCCCTCCAGGCATACCACCGACAAAGTCATAATAGCCGGTCTCCCTGTATATCTGCCAGATCAGCTCTGATAAAGCCCCCTGACGTGATGCAAGACGATAACGTTCCAGCTTTTCCATGAAATGGGTCACTTTAACGGCAGCATCATCAATATCCCCCCGATGAAAAGCTTTCAAAGCATCGTAATAGGTGCCCCGTTTATCAGCTAACCGAACAATCCCGAGTTCTTCTTCATTTAGCCCGACAATCGGGGATTTCAGCACAGAAGCAAGCGGAATATCCTGTCTTGGATTATCAATCACTTTCAGCAAGTTCAGCATGATCTTTACTTCGATAGCTTCAAAGTAACCGGTTGAAAGCTCAGCATAAACGGGAATGCCCTGTTTTTTTAACTCATCCACAATCGTTGGCGCCCACGTCATGGAACGTAGCAAAATAACCATATCACGGTACTGAACATCCCGCTGTTGATCCGTCGTTTTATCATAAACTTTTAGTGGTTCTTTTTCTTTCTGACCAATCCAGCCTTTGATTTTTTCCGCATAGGCACGTGCCTCAAGCTGTGCTTTTTCCAGATCCTGATAGTCTTCCTCTTCCGGTGTCAGGTCTTCTTTTTCTTCCGGTGATTCACGGTCAATGATGACGAGTTCAGGCTCCGGCTCAGGTTGTGGTAATGCATCGTACATGTTATTGGCATAAATCAGCTCTGCGTCCGGATCATAATTCATCTCGCCTAATGATTCATCCAGAATTTGCCTGAAGATGTAATTGGTACCTGTAAGGACTTGTTCCCGGCTCCGAAAATTGCTTGCCAGGTCAATTCGTTTCGCAGACAAGGCATCACTTGCGAACCGTTTATATTTATCGATAAACAGGGAAGGTTCAGCATGCCGGAACCGGTAAATGCTCTGTTTGACATCGCCGACCATAAACATGTTTCCAGGGCCTTCGTGATCACTTATCAGCGTCAGAATCGTCTCCTGAACAAGATTCGTATCCTGGTACTCATCAACCAGCAATTCTGTAAATTGCTCTCTCAGGCTGACTGCTACATTGGATGGTGTGACCCGCCCGGGACTTGAGGTGTCGTCCATTAACAGCTGCAAACAGTAATGTTCCAAATCGGAAAAGTCGACAATCGCCTTCTCGCGTTTTTGTTCGGCAAACCGCACTTTGAACTGTTTAACCAGTACAGTCAGCTGTCTGATCACAGGAGCCAGTTCCTGCATATCGGTAACATGGCCCTCCAGGTTACGGCTGAACCATCCCTCTTTCATATCGTTCCAGCGTTTTTTATAGCTATCACGCAGTTTTTTTACTTTATCTTTTTTCGCTTCATCACAGTCAGCCTTTTTTCCAGATAATCGTGCAAAGGAACTGGCAGCCATCACCGCCTGCAGATGGTCCCACGAATCAATTTGGGCCTCGGCTTCCTGTAACCCGGAAAGGTCTGATTCGATTGTCTCAGCATAATGATATGGTCCGTCACTCTCCCGGGTCAGATCCATTGCCAGCTGCATCTCCTGATTGATCGCGTCAAACTCGCTTCTGACTTCTTTTTTAATGATGGAAAGCCAGTCTAAATCAGCTTCCTGCCAGTTATCCGGAATATCATAGACATCTGCAAGTCGATCAAGCCACTGGTCCGGCCAAGGATTTTGTACGGAAAATGTATACAAATCAAGGACAAGACTTTCGACATCGGTATCACTGCGGTCATTCGAAAAACGGTCCACCACCGCGAAAAAGTTTTGCTGCTCTTCCCCCTCTTTTCCATACCAATCCTCAAATAAATCATCAATGACTTCCTGTTTGATCAAATCAGCTTCCATATCATCGGCAATCCGGAAAGCGGGATCAATCTCAAGCAAATACGCGTATTGCTTTACAATATCAAGACAAAAAGAATGCAAGGTCGATATGGAGGCGCGCTGCAGAAGGGATAATTGTTTTTTCAAATGACTGGAATCCGGATCATCTGCCAAAGCCTGTTCCAGCGCCAGCCCGACCCTGTTCCGCATTTCCTGTGCCGCCGCGTTCGTAAACGTCACCACAAGCAGGGAATCGATATCTGCCGGGTCCTCTTTCCGCAGCAGTTTCTGGATAATCCGCTCCACAAGAACAGCCGTTTTTCCTGATCCTGCCGCAGCAGCAACAAGGATATCACGGCCATCGAGGGAAATCGCTTCTTCCTGTTCTTTTGTCCAGTTGACCATTATGATTCCTCCTTCGTGCGGAGTTTCTCCAAAATTTCATCATCCTTCATGTCGGTCAGTTTACGATAGTTATTTTCATCCAAAGTTGGGTCAAATTGACAAACGGATAAAAATGGACAATAGGTGCATGCTTTTTGCTGCTTATGCTGATAGGGGTTCAAGTGGACACCGCCTGATGTCATATCAATGCCTGCCTGCATCATCAAATGATGGATGTGATTTTGCAGGTTCTGGAATGTTTCATTGTCAGCAATCCTCGAACCACTGTAAAAGTCACCATTCTTTTTAACACCCGCCGGAATGATTTGACTTCTTCCTGAATCCAGTGAAGTATCCATCAATTTAACAATTTGCTCATCGGACAGCAGCAGCCCCTGCATTTTATATTTTTTAAAGAGTTCCTTTTCGATTTCTTCATCAGGCATATTCATTTTTCCTGAAACCATTGGGTTATGCACATGAAAATAAAGAACGCCCGCTGGTGATGCTTTTACCCCAAGCCACTGTTCAGACTGAGAAAGAACGACATCCAGATAAGTCAGCATCTGGAGTGCCAGCCCATAATACACATCGATTAGATTCAATCCTTTTTCACTGGATTTGTAATCAATGATTCGTAAAAATAATCCATCAGCATTCTCAGCTTTATCAACACGGTCAATCCGCCCGCGCAGCATTAATTCAAAGCCATTCGGAAGCGGCAATGTCACCGGATTAAGGGTCTGATTGTCACCAAAGCCAAGCTCAAGCCCCACCGGTGAAAATTCACTCTGTCGTGCCTGTTCACCCAATATATACGTTGCCCGTGTAATAACATCCTGAAGTTTTTGTTGAATATATTGATAGCGGTTTGAACTGTGCAAAATCTGATGTTGCAGAACAGGCGCCAGGTTGTCCACGGCCTGCCGTGCATAACCGGCACTTTCGCTTCTGGATAGTTGTGAAAAATCCCTGCCTGAAGCCTGAATCCATTCGGTAATTTTTTTCAATGCTTCATGGAAAAGCTGCCCAATATCAGGTGCATCAAGCTTATAAGTCTTTCGTTCCTCAAGCTGCAAACTGTACTGAGCAAAATGCTGGTAAGAGCAGCGATAATAGGTTTCAAGTCGCGACACACTGGCCTTCACTTGTTTTGGATACAGCTGTTCGGTTGTCTGGCGTGATAAATTAACCGGTCTGTTTTGATAATACAAACTTTGCAGGACCGTATAAGTTGTGCTGTATTTAGCGTGATTCCGGAGATACCAGTTCAGAACATGCCACCATACCTCTTTCACCGGGTATCCTTTTTGGCTGCGTGCCAGCTGGGCCGTCAGCGCTGCCCGTGTTTTAATTGGGGTGGTAATAAACCGTTCAGCATCAATCAGTTCATCAGGATCCTGCAGCAATAGATGATCACGGCATTCAGGAAATAAATCTTCCAGTCGCTTAACCAGCTGTGATGGCATCTTTGATTTTCCTTCCGCATCACTTAACGGATAACTGACCCATAAATAGTCGCGCGCTGAGGTGAACGCCAGATACATATAAAACCAGTCATCCAACAGCTTCCGTTTACTGCTTTCTGCCAGTTCCAATCCGTGTTCCGCCAGAATGTTGCGCTCTTGTTCATTGATCAGGCCATCTTCCGCCTGGATCATCGGCCACACGCCGTCATTAACACCAAGTAAAAATGAACACTGCACGCCGCTGATCCGCGAACGGTCAATCGTCCCGACAATGACATGATCAATACTCGGCGGTACGTGGGCGAACGTTAGTGTCTCAAAACCGGCTTCGATGGCGGCACGGAATGTTCCCATCGTCATCGACTCATCACCGGCCATTTCAACCATCTCATCAAGCAGCTGAATGACAGCACTCCAAACTTGTTCTTGCTCACGTGCTTTTTCAATCTCACCTTCCGCATCGAAAACTTCCCTTATTTTTTCAAGACGGCCGGGTACATCAAGTTTTTCCAGCAGTAAATAGATAACTTCACATCGCTTTCGTACCGTCTTAGCCTGTCTGATAGCTTCGTCAAATTCTTTCAGTGCCTGAGCCACCTGATGACGGTATGCATTGATTCGCTGCTGCATTTGTTGTTCGGCATCAGTCTGTCCCGATCGGGCAAAACCAAGAAACCGCTGGAAAACCCATTCATCCTCACCAAGCCATTGTTCACGCGACCGGACGCCATATTCAAGCACGTAATTTTCCAGCTCGTCAATCGCATCAGCATTCAGCGGGTATCGTGCATCACTGGACGGGATAAACCCGGTTTTCAGAACACGAAAAACCGCATCATACCGCCAATTTCCTTCAACGATATCCATAATGGACCGGATAAATTCAATCAAGGAATGATTCAGCATGCTGCGTTTTTCATCGATAAAGACAGGAATATCATGATCATCAAAAATCGTATCGATCAAATCGTGATAGACATCGGTTTGACGAATAAAGACCGCGATATCCTTAAAGCGGTAATGTTCTTCCCTGACAAGACGTAGAATCTCCTGGGCAACCCCTTCTACTTCTGCACGCGGATGAACAGCCTCGGCGATTTGGATTGGCACTTCCCCGTCATACACAGGCGCAGGCCTCACATCAAAATACCGTTCCAAATGAGCAAAATACGGCCGGGTATGCAAGCTGCCATTTTCCGGCTCCAATAGAATCGGTGTATTGATTGGAATATGATTCTCCTGCGCAATGGTCTGCAAGGTTTGATACGTTTCTTTTGTCTGGTAAAACAAATCCAATTCAGACAGATTGTTCTGATTCGGGATATCTGTCGTCAATGCCACCGTCACAGAACGACATTTTCGTAATAAGGCCTCCACAACAAGCAATTCTTTCGGTGAAAACCGGTGAAACCCGTCAAGGTAGATATCAGCTTCCTCAAGCAGTGGCGCCTCCTGTATTTTGTCAGCAAGCAACTGCAGCTGATCCTCGCTGTCCATATAGTTATCTCCTAAAGCACGAATCAGGTTTTCATAGATATAAGCCAAATCGTTCAGCTTGCCCGTTAGTGCCGCCTCGCCGGGTTCTTTATGGACAAATTGCTGCATCTGTTCCATTTGCACATGCAGCAGTTCCGGGGAAATTCGATAGCGTTTGAACTCAGTTATCATGCTTTCAAGCTGTTCGAGAAACCCTTGCTTCTCCAAAGCCTTTTGAAATATATGCCAGTCACTTTCTTTTTCCGCAATAATTTTACGGAGCATCATTTGAGTCCCGACCGAACTGATAAATTGTCTTGTCCCACCGCCTGTTTCCTGCAGAACGCGCCATGCCAACCGTGAAAAACTGACAACCTGGGCGCGGATACTGCCTTTAATCGCTTCATCCTGAAATAAAGCATATTCCTGCTGAAACGTCATTTGGTCTGGCACAATATAAAAGATCGGCGACCCTTGTGGATGATCCGTTAATTGCGTTTGAATATCCTTTAAAATCCGTTCGCTTTTGCCTGTTCCGGCTCTGCCTAATAAAAATCGGAGTCCCATATATTTTGCCCCCCTGAATAACAGGCTTTTTTCTTAAGACTTTTTTTCTAAAAAATTGTTGACATTGACACCAAATCCATAAACTGCGACGTAGACTATGCTTGATTTCCGCTGCGGGCAGTCACTTTCCGCGGGCAACGCTTCAGCCTCCTCGGAAGAAAACCACTTCCTGGGGGTCTTCAGCTGTTGCTTTTCCCGCAGGAGTCTCCTGCCCTCCGCTCCAATCAAACGCTGCAATGGAGAAGAACTGCGATATAGCCTAAGGTAGTCCATTTGGCAGCATTTAGATGGCGTGAGCAAACCTTAGCGCAGGAAATACACGGAGACTCCTGCGGGAGCAGAGGCATAGGTGAGACCCCGCAGTGCGCCAGCACAAAGCAAAGCTTCCATGAGTATGCTTCGTCCTGCGAGGAGTGCTGCTTCTCGCAATCACTTGCAACACGACGAGCACGAGGAGGCTCACCAGCCGCCCGCGGAAAGCGGTGTGTATTTCCGAAGCGGTGTTTAAGTGCACAGATTTTTCAATATGTCGCAGTTTATATCTTCAAACTATAAAATAATAAAACCTGTTTCTTATTTTACCAGAGAAACAGGTTTTAGAACACTTTCCAAATGTATGAACTTCATCCGAAACTTAGTTGCATATCAGAAACCGGCCAGTATTTGACATCGACTTTTCCAACCAGCGTGGCCGCGTCAACAAAGCCGATTTTACGACTGTCAAGACTTTCCCTTCGATTATCACCCATCACGAACAGTTTTCCTTCAGGGACTGTTACGGACCCGGTGACACCTTCCAGGGTAAAATCCTCCGTATACGGTTTGCTGTCCCGCATTTTTCGAAATGGCTCCAAAAATGGTTCCTGTACATTGTCGCCATTAATAAATAATTCGTCATTCTTGTAAACAATTTCGTCGCCGGGCAGCCCGATGACACGTTTGACATAATCAGTCCGTTTATTAGCATGAAACACGATAATATCGAAGCGATCAACATCTGTCAGGTTATAAACAACCTTATTGACCATTAACAAATTTCCATCATGGAGCGTCGGTTCCATCGATTCACCATTGACAACATAACTTGCAAATAAATAAGATCGAAAAATAATCGCCAGGGTCAGGGCTAACAGGATGATCGGTATTATTTTGCGAATATATCGTTTTTTCATTCCAGTTTCCTCCAGGGTATCAGACTGGCTGTACAGTCGTTTCGCTTTTGACTTTACCAGCTCCAGCTCCCAGCGACTAGCGCGACTTCCCTCGCCTCCGTACGATAAGTCAACATCGACTTCCTATGGTCGTCGTGTTTCCTTTATCTTCTGCGCCTCAGTCCAGTCCGTACGTCGCTAACCGGTCGCTTTCGCTTTTGACTTTACCAGCATACCCTGTTTTGTCACTTTTTAACCTGGTCCCGTTCAGAAATTTCTTTTATCACTGCTTTCCGCTGCAATCGCCGTTCGATGTATTTTCCGAACACCCAGAACAGTACGATACAGACGCCGACAACAATGGTTCTGACCGGATTCTTTGCAAACTCAAAAATACTTGAACCTATAAAAGCAATTGAAAAAATCATGACCGTCTTCCCCATAAGTACCGCCAGGATAAATTGTTGGGTACTTATTTTTGAAAGACCCGACACAATATTGATGACCGACGAAGGGGAAAACGGGAAACACATGAGCAGAAAAAGCGGGCCAAAGCCGTGCCGCTCCACCCATCCGGTCACCTGAAGCACTTGTTTATTCCGGCGTATTGCCTTAAAAAACCGCTTGTCCCCAAGTCTCCGGATAAGCAAAAATACCAATATGGCGCCGGCACATGCTCCTGCCCATGATAATATGAAGCCCTCCCATAAGCCATAAGCGGCTGCATTGGCAAGCACAAATACAACCAATGGTAAAAACGGCAGAAATGCTTCTATAAATGGTAAAAGAACACCTGGCAATGGTCCCAGGCTTTCGTATTCACTTAATAGATGCCGAATAAACTCGTCCAGCCTGTCCTGTTCGAGCCAAATTCTCCAATCCATAATGCTGACGTTTAACACATACATGTCTTCGTTGTCCCCTTATTGATCCCGCTTGTAACGGTCAGCATGCCCCCCTAACACGAGGGGGATACACTGCCCGTCCGTAAATGTCCAATTTATCTGAAACGTCTTCTTTATCCAGTAGCCAGTATAACTGGTTTTATTGTAAATTATCCGTCCGCATCTACATAGTAAACATTATCGAAAAAGCATTTTGATTGAAATACATATCCTCTTTCTTTCCATTTTACCTTATACCAAATTTTTTTGTATATTTTTTGTTCAACATATCATATAATAGATACGGAACTAATGTTCGATTACGGAGGGATAATATGCGCTATCTGAATGACGAAGAGTTACAGCTGGCTTCACGCTTTCTGTTTCTTTCAATGGCGATGGTGGTGATTCAACAGGATATTCACAACATCCAGCATGGTACTTTTAAAATAAAGGAGCCATATATCAACTTTTTGGAGAACATGAATACCGAAGCTGCAAATGAACGAAGAAAGCTGAGAAAGACGATGCAGGATAAAAAACTCCGGGTCGTTACCTTGAATAAAAATGATTCATTTTCATCCTACTTATTTCTTTGCAGGGGACGTGAAGAAAAGCGTAACTATTTTAACCCGGCTATCCGCAAAAAAGTGGAAAACATTATTCAGGAACTTATGCAAAAGGCTCAGCCACTTTATCAGAGGACTGATTCTGCAAGCCTTTGATCCGGTTGTCCAATAAATAACGGTATTGTGCAGTCCGCTGTACCTGATTAAGCATCGAGCCAAATGACACATCAAGCAGAATGGAAGTTTGATTTTTAAAAATAATTTCTGTCCGCCTGCCCGGCCCCTGATTGACCTGGTCAATATGTGAGTGGGCAATCCATGAACACTTTGGGTTGGTTGGAGATGTTGTCGGGAAAAAATACATGCCGCTTCCCGGATCGATGGAAATGGGAGCTTTATGGGTAATACCGCAAATACCGCGAGTTCCGTCCTGGCGACCCCTGAGACTGCTTCCAAAGAACTTGCATGCGCGATCAATCATTTTGCTCGGGGAGCTGTGAACAGAATATTCCTCCTGTTCTTCCAATACGCGTGCGCCGGAACGTCCACCCTCGTCCTGATGTGGGATAACTGCCATTGTAAGGGGAGTCACTTCGTACGTTGGAGAATAAAAATTTTCTATCATTATGTTTCATCCTTTCATGTAACAATGAAAAGAAAGAGGGTATCTATAATTTACCAACTCCGAACGAAAAAAACAATAGAAAATTTGCTTTTTTCTTGAATTTTTACATAAAAACCATCAAATTTCATCAAAAAAGTTAAAACGAATGCTTTTATTTATCCTAAAAAAACCGGCCCTTTTTTTTTACAGAACCGGTTCCTACCTGTCTTAATACAGCATTTTAATAAATTCATCTTTTGGAATCCTGCCGAGATAATGCGGTACCTCAACATTGGAAAGCGCTTCTTCAATCGCCTTCCGTTCGTGACGGACACCTGTTAATGCATCTTCAAGATCACTGACCTCGCCCAATCCGAAGAAGTCCCCGTAAATTTTGCAGTTTTCAATCGTGCCATTGTTCACGTCAAGGCGAACATCGACAAGACCTGCATCGAATTTATGGGACGCCTGCACATTAAATTTAGGTGATTTCCCAAAGTTCCATTCCCATTTCCGGTAACGGTTTTCGGAAATCTTATGAATTTCTTCCCAATCCGCTTCAGTCAAGTCATACCGTGGCACATCCTTGACATCTTCCACATCAAAAACATGTTTCAGAATCATTTCTTTAAATGCATCCATCGAGATCTTTTCATCAAGATACTCGGAAATATTAGCGACACGGCTGCGGATCGACTTAATGCCTTTCGATTCGATTTTTTCTTTGTTAACATTCAACGCTGAGACGACGTTTTCAATTTCCGAGTCAAGCATCAATGTTCCATGACTAAACATCCGGCCTTTCGTTGAAAACATGGCATTTCCGGAAATTTTACGGCCTTCAACAGCCAGGTCATTGCGCCCTTTCATTTCCGCGGGTACGCCCAGCTTATTCAGCGCGTCAACAATCGGCTGGGTAAACTTCGCAAAATCCTGGAAACTATCACCATCATCTTTTGTGATAAAACTAAAGTTAAGATTTTGCTCATCATGGTAGACGGCACCGCCACCGGACAGACGGCGGACGACCTTAATACCATTTTCGTCCACGTATTCCGTATTGATTTCTTCAACGGAGTTCTGATTCCGGCCAACAATGATCGAGGGTTTATTGATATAAAACAACAAATATGTATCTTTCTCCCCGAAGTTTTGCAGGATATACTCTTCTATTGCCAAATTTATAGTCGGATCAGTGATGCCCTGATTATCAATGAATTTCATGACAGAGACCTCCCTAAAAAAATACATTCACCATTTTAAGTGTAATGGAAATGTCGATTATAATCAAAAATTACGACTTTTTTCCCATATGAGGCCCTCTTTTGCTAACTGAACTTTTCCGGAAAAATAGCGTCCGGCTTCTTTTACTAAGTCATTGTTGTCACGGTATTGGGGCAAGTGACTCAAAATCAGTTCGTTAACATTCGCTTCCTCGGCAACCATGGCTCCCTCTTGACTTGTCATATGCCCGGCAGCTGAGGCATCCTGATCTTCATAAAAATTGCAGTCCGTTATCAAAAGATCAGCATCTTTGGCAAAATCATACCATTCTTCTTTAAAGGCAGTATCGGCGGTATAGACAATCGTCGTCTCTCCGTCAGTAATCCGCATGCCGAAACACGGAACCGGATGAACTGTCTTTAAAAAAGTAATGGAAAATGGACCGACTTCAAGTGCTGCAGCCGGATCATAGGCAATTCCTTCTGTATTTTTATGCGTCAATGCGTTAAACCCATCCAAGTCTTCTGTATGACCGTAAATCGGCAGAACTTCACTGTTTTCCTGAATGTAGGACTGCACCAGCCATGCATACTGCAAAACCCCGATATCAGCCACATGATCGTGATGATAATGGGAAAGAATGACAGCATCCAAATCCATAACGTGTTTATTGGATTGCAATTTGGACAGTGACCCACTCCCGATGTCTATTAATAGTGTGAAATCATCTTTTTCCAGCAGATATGCTGATGTTGCACCATCCGGGGCAGGATAACCACCCCAAAAACCAATAATCGTTAACTTCATAATGTTCACCTCAAATGTTAAATTTGTTGTAACACAGTATTGACACCGTGCATACTGTTATATTACAATGCACTTACCAACTCAAAAAGGGGATGTTCGCATGATGAACGTTATTGAGTTTTTCAGGAACCTGCCAAAGAAAAAGTGTCACAACTGTGGCAACGTGATGTATGAGAAAGCCGACTGCTACGGCAATCTTTGTGACGAATGTGATCACCCGGCAAGGTAGGCTTACACCTCTATTTTCGTTTAACTGTACTCTATACTTCCTTTCCATCGATACAGCTATACATACAGCTGTATCTCTTTTTGTATGTTGTGCCGATTACCGCCCCTAAGACGGTGTACTAAAACAGGCAGGTTGTAAAATTTAATACACAGTTGTCAATCATTCAGATATACTAAGCTAAAACTCGTCGACGAAAGATCTTGAATACCTGAGGACTATCGAACTTATAAAAGCTTACCAAAGTATCGCGGTATTTTTCAAAAAATAATCGCAAATGATGTTATTTGACTAACTTTTATTTTATAATTAATTAGGAAAACGAATTGATTTGGGGAGGGGTATTTGAATGACCGCAAAAACGGATCGTCTGACACGTTTTGAAGTACCGGAAGAACAGACATGGGATTTAACGGATTTATTTCAGTCCCATGATGAGTGGGAAAAAGAGCTGAGCGCTATTCAAGCAAATGTCAGTGATGTTACCCAATATAAAGGACGGCTGGTAGCAAATGCCGAAAACCTGTTGAATGGTCTGAAGGCGCAAGAGAATTTTGAAAAGCGTCTGATTCGAGTCGCAACATATGCAAATCTGAAATCAAGTGCTGACGGGGCCGATCCGGAAAATCAGGCTGACTCCGCCAAAGTATCATCCGTGCTGGCCACAATTGGTGCGAAATTAGCATTCGTTGAAAATGAACTGTTGGCGTTATCGAACGACGTGATTGACTACTTCATAAGTGAAGAACCGGAATTGAAAACATACCGGAAAGTGCTTGACGATGTATTGGAGAAAAAGCCGTTTACACTGGCACCGGAAATTGAAGAAACTCTTGCTGCACTTGATGAAGTTCATAGCGCGCCATTTATGATCTATGAGCGGAGCAAATCAGCCGATATGCAGTTTGAAGCCATCGAGGACAGTGAAGGTGAAAAATTACCGATGTCAGCAGCGCTATACGAGGACAAGTATGAATTGTCGCCGGATACAACTGCCCGCAGAAATGCATACGACGCATTTATTAAAACGTTGGATCAGTACAAAAATACGTATGCGGCAACATATGCTACCGAGGTAACAAAAGAAGTTACCATGTCACGACTTCGTTCTTACGATTCGGTAACTGATATGTTGCTCCACCCGCAGCAGGTAACCAAAGATATGTATCATAATCAGCTCGATGTCATTCAAAAGGAACTGGCACCGCATATGCGTCGGTACGCGAAATTGAAACAGGAAAAACTCGGTCTTGACGAGATGCGCTATTGCGATCTCAAAGCACCTCTTGATCCGGAGTTCAATCCGGCGACAACCTACACTGAAGCAACGGATACAATTCTTGAAGCACTGGAGGTTATGGGACCAGCGTATCGCGACATCATACATCAGGGAATCCACAATCGCTGGGTCGACCGGACGGATAATGTCGGTAAGCAGACCGGAGCATTTTGTTCGTCGCCTTATGGAGTTCACCCGTATATTTTAGTAACGTGGACAGACAACATGCGGGGAGCATTTATCCTGGCGCACGAGCTTGGACACGCAGGACATTTCTATCTTGCCGGCGAAAACCAGTCACTCGTAAATACCAGACCATCCACATATTTTATCGAGGCACCATCAACTTTGAACGAGTTATTGCTGGCAGACCATATGATTGCCAAAACGGATGACAAGCGGATGAAACGCTGGGTGATCAGCTCGCTGCTCGGAACTTATTATCATAACTTTGTTACACATTTGCTGGAAGGCGAATTTCAGCGCCGGGTGTATGCATTGGCTGAAGAAGGCACCCCACTAACGGCAACTGTTCTGTCTAAGCAGAAAAAAGAAGCGATCGAACAGTTCTGGGGAGACGCCGTTTCGATTGATGAAGGCGCTGGCCTGACATGGATGCGTCAGCCACACTATTATATGGGATTATACCCGTACACCTATTCAGCCGGCCTGACGATTTCAACTGCCATGGCGAAAATGATCCGCGAAGAAGGCCAGCCCGCCGTGGATCGCTGGCTGTCCGTATTGAAAGCAGGCGGAACAATGAAACCATTGGACCTAGCCCAGAAGGCTGGAGTTGACATGTCCAAACCGGACGCTATTAAAGAAGCTGTCGCCTATGTCGGCGAGCTTGTTGATGAGTTGGAAAAGAGTTATGAATAATGGGAAGAAGAAATGCCCCGGTTTTGGCCGGGGCATTTTATTGCTAAATTTCAACGTCATCCGCCCATTCTCCCGCTCTTCTGCCGATTCTTCTGCTCTTCCGCAGCTATTCTCGATACCCCTGACCACCCTATTTTTTATACATTCACATTTACAACCGATTTCATCAAAATTTGTCCAATTTTTTATAATACTTAGCAGGAATCAGGAGTCTTTTGTCGAATATATGATTGATAATTATTAAGGAGTGATGGAAGCGTGAATCCAACAACTATAAAGCACAGAAAAAAGACTCATGAACTTTTAACCTACGAAGCCCTGTTCAGATGGATTTTACCACAGTACCGGCAGCATAAAACCATTGTTTCAGAGTACAAACGGGAAAAAGCAGGTTATGACGGCGAAAGGAATGTTGACTACAAGGTCGCCACCTACCCGCAAAAAGATTTCTTCGTTTTACAAGGTATCAGACTGCAAAACCCTCCGTTTTATTTTCAGATCGACACACTCATCCTGTCAAAAAGGGTCCTTTTCATACTCGAGATTAAAAACAAACAGGAAACATTCAGGTATGATTCGAAACAGGGACAGTTAACCCAGGAAGTTAGCGGACAGACAAAATCATACAAAGACCCGATTTTACAAGCTGAGGCACAAAAAACAAATATGCAAATATGGCTTGAAAGACGCGGATTTTTCAATATTCCGATAGAAACTCTCGTAGTCGTTGCTTATCCCTCAACTATTATTGAAAATATCTGGGATGATCCTGATGTATATAACAAAATTATTCACAACGAAAGCCTGCACCATCATCTGGACAGACTTAACCATAACTATACGGAAAATATAACCACAAACACCCAGTTGAAGAAGTTGTCCCATACCTTATTGCAAGAAGATTCCCCTCTTCGGGTAAACATACTTCAGGACCTTAATATAAAGGAAAAGCATTTGATAAAAGGAATCCCTTGTGAGAAATGCGGGCAACACCCTATGAGCCGATTATACAAAAAATGGCGTTGTCCAAACTGTTTTGCCACGTCCTTTAAAGCCCATGAGCGGAAAATTTTAGATTACTTTCTTTTTCACGGAACTGCCATTACAAACAAGAAATGTCGCAACCTGCTCCAAATCAACTCACCCAAAACGGCTCAGACCATTTTAAATAGCATGCATCTTCAACAAGAAGGACAGAATAGAGGAAGAAAATACTTATCACCAGGCATTAACGATTTCCCGCAACATTCAATCTTTCCATATAAAAGTCATTCAAAACAAATACTACAGTTTGACTAAGGTAGAGTTTTCTGCAGAATGTTTGTGCACTTCTGCAGATTTTTTCTCCCTTCTGCCGATTCTCCCGCCCTTCTGCCGATTCTTCCGCTCTTCTGCCGATTCTTCCGCTCTTCTGCCGATTTCCGCGCTCTTCTGCCGATTCTTCCGCCCTTCTGCCGATTCTTCCGCCCTTCCGCCGATTCTCCCGCTCTTCTGCCGATTCTCCCGCTCTTCTGACGATTCTTCCGCTCTTCTGCCGATTCTCCCGCTCTTCTGACGATTCTTCCGCTCTTCTGCCGATTTTCGCGCCCTTCTGCCGATTCCTTCGCCCTTCTGCCGATTCTCCCGCTCTTCTGCCGATTTTCCCGCTCTTCTGCCGATTTTCCCGCTCTTCTGCCGATTTTCGCGGCCTTCCGCCGATTCTCCCGCTCTTCTGCTGATTCTTCTGCTCTTCTGCCGATTCTTCCGCTCTTCTGCCGATTCTTCCGCCCTTCTGCCGATTCTTCCGCTCTTCTGCCGATTCCCGCGCCCTTCTGCCGATTCTCCCTCGATCCTGCGACAAAAAAAATCGGTACCAAACGCGCTGTTGGGTGCCGATCCGAATATTAATCACGCAAAAATGTCAATACGTCAGTAACCGCCTTTTCGCCCTGACTGATGCAGTCCGGGATGCCGACGCCTTCATACGAGCTGCCAGCCAAAAAGACACCCGGAAGCTCCTGGTCCATATCATCACGTACGTTCGCAATCCGTTCGGTATGTCCTACCGTGTATTGCGGCATGGCATTGACCCAGCGGCTGATGACACTAAACTCAGGCTTTGCCGTAATATTCATCGTTTTATTCAAATCGTCCAGCACAATGTTCGTTATTTCTTCATCGGATAAATCGACCACTGACTGATCACTCGGCTTGCCGACATAGCAACGGACAAGTGCTTTGCCATCAGGTGCGGCATTCGGCCATTTTTTATGTGTCCAGGTGCATGCCGTAATCCGGAAATCGCTGTTGCGCGATACGACAAATCCGGTGCCATCGATATCCTGTTTGATGGCTGATTCATCAAATGCCATGGCGACATTGGCAACCGATGTGGCCGGAATATCACGGAAATCGTCAAACAGCTCGTACTGACTGAAAATTTTTGGCAGCGTATCATGCGGTGTTGCCATCACAACCGCATCCGCTCTATATACATCACCATTGCTCAACAACACATGGTAACCGTGGTCTTTTTTCTCGACATGGTCAACCCCGACACCGAGCGAAACGTTATCACCAAGAACATCCTCAAGCCGTTCGACCAATGTTTCGAGGCCATTTGCAAACGAGTAAAACATGCCTCGCTTTTTCCCGCTTGATTTTTTCGGCTTCTTTTTCTCAGGCATGGTTTTCCGCATCCCTTTGATCAGGCTACGGTGTTCCTGTTCAAGCTGATAAAAGTTGGGGAATGTAGCCATAATGCCCATATCATCAAGATCACCGGCATAAATCCCGGACAAAAGTGGTTCAATCAAATTTTCAACCAATTCATTTCCGAAACGCCGGCGGAAAAATCCGCCCAGTGACTGATCACCTGTTTTTCCTCGTGGAAGTACTAAATCCATGCCGGCACGCAATTTCCCAACTGGCGAAAAAATACCGGAAAACAGGAATGGACGAATGCTTACAGGCACGCCCATATATGAGCCTTTAGGTATTTTATGCAATTTATTGTTCACAAGGATGTAAGATTGTCCGGTACCATTACGGACGAGCTGATCACTTAACCCCAATTCCCTGACTAGTTTAACGCCGGGTTGTTTACGTGATAAAAATGAGTCCGGCCCCTGCTCAATCACAAAGCCATTACGGCGTGTTGTTTTAATTTTGCCGCCAAGTCTGCTGCCTGCTTCGACAAGTTTCACCTCATACGGCAAACCCTTTTCACGAATTTCTTTTTGCAAATAGAAGGCAGCGGATAAACCCGTTATCCCGCCGCCTGCTATTAGAATCTTTTTCGTTTCGCTCATTGGACTTCACGCTTTACTTTCTGCATCACAACATCAGCCAGTGTTGCAATAAATTGCGGATGGGTATTCGGCATTTCCGGGCGATGATAGGTTGCCCCCAACTCATCACAAACGACTTTACATTCGTAGTCGTTGTCATATAACACTTCCAGGTGATCCGCAATAAAGCCGACCGGTGCATAAACGAACGAGCGGTAGCCTTTTTGTTCATACAAATCACGTGTCAGATCTTGTACATCCGGGCCAAGCCATGGATCAGGCGTATTGCCTTCACTCTGCCAGCCGATTGCGTAATTTTTGATACCAGTCTCCTCAGAGATTAACCGTGCTGTTTCTTTCAGCTGATCCGGATATGGATCGCCATCCTTGAGAATCTTTTCCGGCAGGCTGTGGGCGGAAACGACTAAACAAGCTTTTTCTCGTTCGTCTGCAGGCATGTTATCGTAAATGGCACTGATTTGATCAGCCCAGTATTTAATAAAGCCTGGTTCATCATACCAACTTTCCACTGATTCGATGGAAATGCCGTGTTTCTCGGCTGTATCATTAGCGCGCTCGTTATACGATTTAACACTGAATGTTGAATAATGTGGAGCGAGCACGATTGAAACGGCTTCTTTTATCCCATCATCCGCCATTTGTTGAACAGCATCTTCAATGAATGGATGGATGTGCTTCAGGCCGATATATGCCTTGAATACAACGTCATCCTGTGATGCATTTAACTGATCTTCCAAAGCTTTCGTCTGTTCTTCCGTGATTCTTGCCAGGGGAGAAATGCCGCCGATTGCTTTGTAACGGTCTTTCAAATCCTGCAATTGTTCTTCAGTCGGTTTTCTGCCGTGACGGATATCCGTGTAGTACGGTTCAATGTCCGCTTCTTTATAAGGTGTACCGTACGCCATCACCAGCAGTCCTAATGTTTTCTTTCCCATTTCTAACACCTCGTCAGTTTCAATTTATCACTTTGCATACGTATGAATAAGCTCTGTCAATTTTTTAAGTGTTGCCGGTTTGATATCCGGCGTGACACCATGACCAAGATTAAATACATGTGCACCCTGCTGAGCCATGCTTTCATCCAGAATCGCTTTCGTTTTCCGCTCAATCGTCTCCCAGTCAGCAAGCAGCACTGTCGGATCAAGATTCCCCTGCAATACTTTGGTGATCCCCATTTGCTGTGCTTCGGTAATGGACGTGCGCCAGTCAAGACCGATGACATCCACCGGCAGATCGTTCCACTCCAGCAACAGATGCCGCGCACCGACACCGAATAATATCAATGGCACGTTCTCAGCCTGCAATTCCGAGAAAATCCGCTTCATGATCGGTTTGATATAATAGCGGTAATCCTCTACGTTCAAGGCGCCGACCCACGAATCAAATATTTGAATCGCCCTAGCTCCGGCGTCAATTTGCGCCTTTACATAGGCAATCGTCATATCAGCCAGTTTGTCCATTAGCGCGAACCAGACGTCCGGCTGACTGTACATGAGTGCTTTGGTTTTACTGTAATTTTTGGATGGGCCGCCTTCGATCATATAGCTTGCCAATGTGAATGGCGCACCGCTGAAGCCAATAAGTGGTACATTCAGCTGTTCTTCGGTCAAAAGGCGAATCGTGTCCAGGACGTATGGGACATCTTGCTGCGGATTGATGGTACCCAATCGTTCCACATCCTGAAAATTTGTAATCGGATTGTCGATTACCGGACCGACGCCCTTTTTAATTTCCACATTGACGCCAAGTGCCGGCAGTGGTGACATAATATCTTTATACAAAATCGCTGCATCTACCCCGTAATGTTCCACAGGAAGCCTTGTGACATAGGCACATAATTCTGGTTGGTGCGTAATGTCAAATAAGGAATATTTTTCCTTCAGTTTACGGTATTCTTTCTGCGACCTGCCTGCCTGGCGCATAAACCATACTGGTGTATAATTCGTTTTCTCACCATTGTATGCTTTCAAAATCGTATCATTAAATTGTTCTACCACGTACTTCACCCTTTATTCCGCATGTAATGGTCAGTAACCCGCCAAAGTTCGGCGGCTAACTGGCCCTAAATGCCCGATTCGGCTCAACTTTCATTCAATGGGAAAAAGCATCCCATTGAATATAGTTTCGCTTTATCCCGCATGTAACTGGCAACAAGACCCCACTTCAAAGCGATGAGGTAACACAAAGATGATAAGTAGGGGTCCAACTGCAAGTCAAATGTCCAATTCTGTTCAACTAAACAGAATTGCCTATCCTTAACTATAGCGATTTTCAAGTTCGTTGTATAGAAAACAGCCGGGATTGTCAACAATTTGTCTAAATTGAACCACAATCCTCCCTGTCACTTTAGCCTTAACATTACATGGACAATTCAACCGTATTTGATTTCTGCCCTTCCGTTTTTGTCAGAGGATCATAAGGTACAACGTAATAACGGGATGATCCAAAAAACGGGATACGATTCACCGTATATTCGTTGTCCCCTTCCACTTTGCCGATTCGTTCATCAATCCCTTCCTTTTCCTGATAAACGTGGTAAACGATCCGCTCATCGTCAGGGGGCGTCCATTCAAGTTTGCCGTTGAATAAGGAAAAGCCGCCAAACGAATAATCCCCGTGCAATGAAATGTCCCCAGGCAATTGAATCGGTTCCGGCAAAGCTGCCACATTGTCCGGTTTTTCAAACGATGCTGCCAGCGATTCCTGTTTGTCGATTTCTGAAAAAATATCCTTTGTCAGTTTTGTCGGCATTTCACTTCCAGCCGTCAAATAATGATTTTCATCAGAAGTATCATAGCCCATCCACGCAGCGCTCACGTATTCCGGCGTAAACCCTGCAAACCATGCATCCTTCACAGCGTCTTCAACGTACGGGTGCTGTGTTGAACCGGTTTTGCCTGCCAATGCTTTTGGATAGCTCCCCGCACTGCCTGTCCCTTCTGTCACAGCACGTGATAAAATCGACGTCATGTTCCAGGCGACTTGCGGACTGAAAACCTCAGCAGTCTTTGTTTCCGCTTCATAAATAACCTCACCTTCCCGATTTGCAATTTGTTCAATGGCCAACGCATCAACCACATTACCGCCGCTCGCAAATGCACGGTAACTTTCCGCCATTTGTAAAGGGGTTACACCTTCTGATAAGCCGCCTAACGCGATTGCCAGTCCTTCATCCTGAACCGGTATGTTCAGTTGATTCAAGTAGTCCTTCGCATAGGGTATGCCTATCTCATTTAGGAGCCATACCGCCGGTGCATTTTTCGACTTCACCAGCGCTTCATAAACCGAAACCATCCCGGCATACTCGTCATCATAATTTGTTGCGGTATACCCGTCAATTTCAGTTTTTTGATCCGGAATTAACGTATATGGCTGATAGGCCTCCTGCATCATCGCAGGCCCGTAGACGGCAAGTGGTTTCATCGTTGATCCCGGCTGGCGCTTCACTGTCACCCGGTTCAGGTCACCCAGTCGGTAATCACGACCTCCGACAGCAGCTGCAATTTTCCCCGAATCTTGTTCCATCATTATAAAAGCACCTTCAACTCTTTCGGTATTACCCGGGAAATAATGATCATCCTGGAAGTTTTCATAGGCAATTTGTTGGATGTTCGGATTTATGTTCACGAAGACTTGATAACCGCCGCGCCGTATTTCGTCAGCCGATAAATCATACTTGTCTTGTGCTTCCTTTAGCACCAAATCAATATAACTCGCCGCCCATGGTTTCGGTTCATATTCCTGCACATCCAGACTAAGCGTTTTTCCTTGTGCTTCCAGACGCTCTTCTGTCGAAATAGCGTCGGTATCCTCCAATGCATGGAGAACAACATCCCGGCGATTCATTGCTTTTTCAGGATGATTGATTGGCGAGTAGCCATTCGGCGCTTTTGCCAGCCCAGCCAATAGTGCTCCTTCTGATAATGTCAACGCGTCAGCTGATTTATTGAAAAACTTTAGGGATGCAGCTTCAACGCCGTACACACCTTCTCCAAAGTAGATTTCATTTAAATATAATTCCAGGATTTCGTTTTTGGATAAGTGTCGTTCCAAATGAATAGCCGCCATGACTTCTTTTGTCTTACGCAGCCACGTTTTGTCATTCGTTAGAAACAGATTTTTCGCCAGCTGCTGTGTGATCGTACTGGCGCCTTCTACCTTTGCCATTGCCACAATGTCCCGAAAAACCGCCCGGACAACCGAAATAAAATCTACACCTGCATGATCGTAAAAGCGTCTGTCTTCTACAGCTATGAATGCTTCCTGAACATGCTCCGGAATACGTTCAAGTGTGATGGGTATCCGATTTTCATCATATAACTTGCCGATGACCGTTCCATCATTTGTTTCAATTGTCGTTGTGGCATCAAGAACCATATCTTCTTCATCAACAATAAGCCCGCCGCCGAATAGTATGACAGCATATCCAATTAGACCGAGCATCAAAATGAAAACAAAAGAAAGGAATAGCCATTTTAGCTTTTTCATCTTATGTGAATTCACCTCAAAATTAGTATACGACAATTTTTGCAGTGACGAAAGAATTACACTCACTGTTATTTAATAAGAATTATAAAGTGCGACTTCGTACAGTGTTAGCCTGAACAGCATCGGCCGTTTACGACAGTTTTTGAAACATTTGTGTCGTTACATGCCGAGACAGAGGAGAGTATCGCTCAAGGAAAACGGGTATGGTAAAATAGTGGTGCAGAATTTGTTAGGGGGTAGCATGATGAATGCATTTATGACAAAAGGAACGTTTGATTTTTTGAAAAAAATGCCGGAAAAACATCCGAACATTGATTTTTTCTTTATGCGCGAAAACACCAGTACCCTGATTTATTATGAAGGGGAAAAGAAAAATATCTTCGCTTCGGGCAAAGAATATGAATCAGTCACCCAAAGCGGTACTTTACAGAAAAACGGGTATGTGGTCATGAATAATATTCCGGTAGCCGATGATGGCAAGGCGATATTTGAAGACAAGTTTAAACAACGGCGCGGGAACGTGGAATCAGCGCCTGGGTTTCAAGCTTTCCGGTTGCTTAGACCCAAAAAAGGCAATACCTATGTTGCGATGACCCAATGGGCTTCAGAATCCGATTTTGACAACTGGAAGAATTCAGATGAGTTTAAGCAGGCACATAAGGATGGCGGAGACGTTAAACCACCGGCATACTTTCTGGACAGACCTTTTGTGACAAACTATCACATGGTCGATATGGAGGGATAGGCATAACAAGGCAACCCGGGGGTCCCGAGAGTTCTCGGGAGCGCCCCCAGGAGATTGAGACACAACTTAAAGGCTAAGAGCGCCACACCCTTTTGTGACCAACGTTATATCGGCCCAACCCCGCCGGCTACGCTAAGGTGCGCCAGGCATATTCCCACAGCGGGTCTATACATCTACTTACATACAAACTTTTTTTCATAAAAACCTTTTGTCTCTGGGCGCTTAGCTTGCCTCGCCATCACTGTTGCCTGAATCGTTCACAACATATTCATTGAAAAATGCCTCGAAAACCTCATTTGACTGAGCCCCATTTACACGGTCGACTTCCTCCCCATTCTCAAAATAGATCAGTGTCGGCGTACTTTCAATGCCATACGTGCCCCACGCATCCTCGAACTCAAGCAGGTTCAGTTTTTTCATATCAACACCCATCTCATCAGCAATTGGCACAAGGCGCGGTGTTAACTCCTGACAATGCGGACATTGCGGGTCATAGAAATAGACAAGCATATCCTCCCCATTATCCAGTTCCGTTTCCAGTTCATCCGGCAAAATCTGATTCTGGTAGTTCGGATTATCCAACTGATCGATCGTTGCCTGTTCCAGGTTGTCTGTTCCGTATGGATTTTCACCATCGCCGGTAGCCTGCTGATTTTTATAATCCATCACAAAATAAAGTGCCACAAACAACACGACAATCGAACCTAAAATAATCAGCATCTTCTTTTGCATCAACTAATTCCTCCCGCTCCTGCTTTTTTTGAGTAGCACGGTATGCAATACAACAATAACGATAAATGCGATACCCGCTAAAAATGGAATCGTAACAAATCCAAAATAATTCACATATTCCGTATTACAAGGAACAGCTCCACACGAGCCACCTGCAACGTGCAAGTCCGGCAGCTTCTGCACCAAATAATGATACAGTGAGACAAATATCCCAATGCCGCTCAAAATCAGACCCGGCAATGCAATGGATACATCTTTTTTAAAAAGAGCAGTCCCATATATAATCACTAGTGGATACATGAAAATCCGCTGTATCCAGCACAGCTCACACGGTACATAACCCATGATTTCCGAAAAAAAGAGACTGCCCAATGTGGCAACAAGTGACTGAACCCATATTAGCATTAGCCATGTTTCGGTTGTTTTCGTGTTTTTCATATGGATATCCTTTCAATTATTTTCGTACGTATTATACTAAGAAACGCAGAATAAAATCAAAAAAGGTGTCTTAAAATAATTAATCATTCAGTTTCAATAAGGCGTTTTTGTGAACATAAACAGCAGCTTGTGTCCGATCATGAACGTCTAATTTGGAAAGAACATTACTTACGTGTGTCTTCACTGTTTTAACACCGATATACAACTTTTCTCCGATTTCCTGATTTGTCAGCCCTTCACCAACACAGAGAAGCACTTCAAGTTCACGTTCAGTCAATTCATCGTGAGGCTGTTTCTGATCACTCTGGAAACTGGACATCATCTTTCCCGCCACTTTCGGCTCGATCACATTCTCGCCGTCCGCAGCTTTTTTGATCGCCCCGGCAATTTCCGAAGCGGAAGCCGTTTTGAGGAGATAGCTGAAAGCACCTGCCTCAAGAGCAGGAAAAACCTGCTGATCATCATAATAGCTTGTCAGAATAATGATTTTACACGCCGGCAAGTGTGTCCTCACTTTTTCCGTCGCTTCAATTCCGCTCCCATGATCCATGATTAAATCCATCAGGACAACCTCAGGCTCCGTACGCAAAATCAAATCCGCCCCTTCATGACCGCCTGATGCCTCCCCGACAACATCAATGGCTTCCTCCGTCTGCAAATACGCTACAATACCTTTTCGTACAATTTCATGATCATCAACGACGACAACCCGGATCATTCAAACGTCCCCTCCTCTAGCATGGAATACGAATATCAATATACGTGCCTTCTCCTCGGACAGACCTTACTGTAAAAGTCCCCCCAAGTTCTTCTGTACGTTCTTTCATCGTTTTCAGACCATATGACGTTTTGCGGTCTGTACGTTCTTGTGCATCAAATCCCCGACCATCATCGCGGATGTGCAAAAACAACTCATTCGGACGGGTGACCATGTCAAGTTTTACATGACTTGCCTCCGCATGTCGCAATATATTGGATAATGCCTCCTGCGTAATCCGAAATAAATGCTCTTCTATCGTTTCAGACAGCTTCAAGTCATCAGCCATATGTACAGTGAACGTCAATTGGGTTTTTTGCTCAAGTTCGCCAATCAGCTTTCTGATACCAGATGACAGGGGTTCTCCTGATAAATGAACCGGACGCAAATGCAATAGCAAGGCCCGCATTTCAGTTTGGGTCTTTAACGCGGTGTTGGCCACTTCCCGGATCTGTGTCCTTGCCTCTTCCGGCTGTTGATCAATCTGTCTGACTGCTGCTTCCGACATCATCGTTAAGGCAAACAACTGCTGACTGACCGCATCATGCAGATCTCGTGCAAGACGTTGTCGTTCTTCCATAGCGGCCGCCTTATGTGCCGATTTGGCATAATCCGCCTTTTCATCAGCCATCCGTTTGAGTGATGCCACTTGGCTCTCAAGTTTTTCGCCAAGTTCATTCATCTCATTGCTGATTCTTGTTATCTCGTCACGTTCTTGAAAATAAACACGGGCATCATAATGACCATTAGCAAATTTTGTAATCAGAACAGACATATCATCAAGTCGTTCTTTCATGCTACCGCCTGATTTAAAACCGGCATAAAAGGAAATGACGATTCCGAACAAGACATAAAAAAGAGTGAAAGCAACAATACCTCCCGCCGACAGCCAGTCAGGTGCAAACAGAACGTGAATGCTTAACAGCATCGAAAGCAACAGAATCGTCGTCAGAAAAACCGCATATAAGTGGGAACGAATATACATATAACGGGTACTGCTTAGTTTTCTCAGCATTCATGTGTCCCCCTTAAACCTTGACGACTTTGATAGAGCCTGCCTGCAATTTAATCAATAAATCCAGTTTTTGAACCGCCTGTTCATAATCCGGTGTTTCATAGGTGATAAACTGGCTGACACCGTCTTTTTGTTGACCGATAATATCAATATCACCAGCTTTGACCGACGCCTCCGCCCGAAATGTAACATTTTCAGGAACGATAATGTGAACATCAGCCGCCAGAGAATTGATAGTGATCGGGATTTCCTCTTCAGGTATAAATGCCTTGGAAAAGTCCAAGTAAAAGTCCCCCGCCATGTTTCTCAGGTTCATTGGCTCAACTTTCCAATTCGGCTGATTATACTCCTCTTCACCGACTGAAAGAAAATCAAAAACACCAAAATTTTTCCTCTTATATTTTCTTTGATGATGTTTAATTGTTCGTTTATAGCCCCTGGTACTGCCAATAAATGAAAACCCGATATAAATAATCAGGAGAGGCCACAGTTTAAAAACATCGCCGAAATGAAAAGTGATGATGTCAAAACGGTCAATCAACAGCAATGCCCCGAATATGAAGAAAAACGATCCGAAAACCCAGCTGCCGCCACGGTGCCTGATACGATTGGTCATCCACTTAACCCCAATGATAATCAATAAAATCGGATAGATGTACAGCCAGGCATTGTTTACATTAACATCAATGACGCCAATATTTCCCAGTACCAGTGTGGCACCAATTGAAATAAAAATGATCGCCACAACATACTGCATAAACCGGCCCAATATATTCACCCCGCTCCTCCCGCTGACATGTTAACCTTTATCTATAGTTTATAGAATATTGATAGAGAACGTAATCATCTTCAGCATGTTTTTGACTCAGTCTTGAGACGGAGATTTTTCTTTTAAATTCTGCAGCCATTCATATAAATAAATCAAAGCTGCTAAATAAATGAATCCGAAAACAAACCCGGCGATGACATCTGTTAAATAGTGAACGTTGATGATATAGCGGCTGATCCCAATCAGAAAAATAAGCAGCGCGAGGCTTAGTTGAACGGCTAAAACAGCCCGCGCTGACGTTAGCTTTTTGACAAGGAAATAAGCAAGCAACCCATAACAAACCATTGGAATCATTGCGTGACCGGATGGGAAACTGTATCCTTCAGCATTCGCGGCAACCAAGATACTTGGGCGTTCGCGCTCCACAAGCTGTTTAATGACAACATTCAGACCATGGCTCGTCAACGTCCCCAGGCCAAATACCAAGGAAGGCAGCAACTCCCGGTAAACACGCCATAGAAAAAGTGCCATCAAAATTGTAAAGGGCGTTAAAAAGGTATCCGAACCGAATTCCGTTACCCATCGGAAAAATGTATAAACAGTGGTATCTTCCATTTGTTCAACAAGGCCACGGGTCATTCGATCCAGGTAAAGAATTTTCCCGCTGATAATACGGAACACCCAAACGCCAATCGTTAAAAGAACTGCCATCAACAAAAATAATAGAATACCATTCCGTCTATGCCACACGTCCAGCCCCTCCTGAATACATCATACCTTATTTCCCAGTGGCATAACAATCACGAATTGCAAAAGCGACAACGAACCAGATAAACCAACCCATGCATGTTTCAAATTAGTGATGAAGGGTAACATATTAATGTACTTATGATTATTTGAAAGGTTGGGATATGCTATGAACCAAGATATGCAAAATTTGGTTGACGGATTGAATGAAGATTTGGCTCACGAATATGCTGCAGCGATTCAGTATACGTACAGTGCGTCGGTTGTCTCGGGACTGTACCGTTCCGCATTAAAGCCTTTTTTCGAAGCGGAAATCAATGATGAAATGGGACATGGATTATATTTGTCCGAAAAGATTAAGTCATTAGGTGGTACACCAACGACAAAATCTGCCGACGTCCCACAGCCGGAAGAAGTAAAAGATCTGTTGGAAGCTGCACTTGAAGCTGAAAAAGACACCATTAAACGTTACGAAAAGCGCAAACAACAGGCTGAAGCGCTAGGCTTAACTGAGCTGGTCGTTAAACTGGAAGATATGATCGCCGATGAAACAGGTCATAAAGAAGAAATTCAACGGTTATTGACAGACCCAAGAGTCCATAATCAATAAGACAGGGCTGCTCCGAAAAAATTACTTTTTGGGGCAGCTTTTCTTTCTCTAAATCTTCTTAACTATATAACATGGCCCCGCAAATGATGTTATACTAATTGCAACAGCTTGAAAAAGGAGGCCTTTCCTTGCTACAGGATATACATAAAAAATTGGATGAACTGTACCCTGAAATGGTAGATATCCGGCGTTATCTGCATCAATACCCGGAACTATCATTTCAGGAAACCAAAACCGCACAATATATAACAGATTTTTATGAAGATCTGGGGATCCCTTATCAGAAAAATGTCGGTGGTAATGGCGTGATTGCCACATTAAAAGGCGGAAACCCGGGCAAAAAAGTGGCATTGCGAGCTGATTTTGATGCCCTTCCAATTCAGGATGAGAAAGATGTTCCCTATAAATCAAAGATCGACGGCGTCATGCACGCATGCGGTCATGATGGGCACACTGCACAACTGCTAATGCTTGCCAAAACAATGAAAATGTTTCAGGACGATCTGCCGGGCACCATTGTATTTCTGCATCAGCATGCAGAAGAATACGCACCAGGCGGAGCTAAACCGATTGTTGAGTCAGGTGTGCTTGATGATGTCGATGCGGTTTTTGGAACCCATCTTTGGGCAACGACTCCGTTTGGTGTGCTGCAGACATCAAAGGATGTTTTCATGGCCGGTCCAGATCGCTTTGAAATAACTATACAGGGCCAAGGCGGGCATGGCGGCTACCCGCATCAAACAAAAGATGCAATTACCATTGGTTCGCAAGTCGTCACCCAGCTGCAACAAATTGTCTCAAGGCAGCTTGACCCGCTGGAAACAGCGGTCATCACCATCGGGCAATTTGAAGCGGGCAATGCGTTCAATATCATCGCAGACAAAGCAAGGCTTGTCGGTACAGTCCGATATTTAAAACAGACGGTTCAGGAACAAGTGATGAATGAAATGGAAAAAATAATACAGGGCGTTTGTATCGCCCATGATGCTTCCTACTCATTCCATTACGAAAAAGGCTATCCGCCGCTCGTCAACAATGCTAAAGAAGCCGAAGTGGTCCTCGAAGCAGCCCAGGAGGTTGATGGCTTACAAACAGCCGAAGAGGTGAAACCGGTTATGGCCGGTGAGGATTTTGCCTATTACACGATGGAAAAACCTGGTGCATTCTTTTTCACAGGCGCACAAAAAGAAGGACACCACTACCCGCACCACCACCCGAAATTCGACATTGAGGAACGTGCCATGCCGATAGCCGCCAAAACACTCATTACAGCGTATTTTAAATACCAGGAGAAATAAGCCGTAAAAGGAGGCTGACACCAAGGCGGGTCAGCCTCTTCCCTATGCCGTCACTTTTTTCTTCACGTATCCCCGAATAAATAAGTAATTAAAGACCGTTCCGCCAATAAGCGCGATCAACATGCCCATCCATTCCTTCATGCCCAAAAACAACAGGGCAAAAATCACCGTTTGGATCAATGTCAGCTGAAACAGCAGCTTGAAGAGCGATTGTTGCCTTACCTTAATATCAACCGGGTACAGATCAAGCCACATGACCGTCCGGTGATGATGGTATAACGTCATCATCTGAAAAGCGCTCATATACAAAAACAGCAGGGCAAACAGCAATTTCATCCAAACGTTTGGAACAAAATAAATGAACAAACCACCGATGACAATTAGCCGGACATACATCCCTAAATAATCCCCGCTCCGAACAAACGAAATCCGGTACAAGTAATCAAATGTCCGATTTTTTGCTAACGGCACCCTGCTGACAAGCGATACCAGCCATTGTCTGCTTTTCACCCGATTTTTTAAATGCGGAACATCTGTAAACATATTGGCAATCCGGTAAAATGTCTGCATGCGTTCGCGGTCTTTTTCCACCAGCAAATCCCAGACAACTCCAGGCTGCTTTCGTGACACGCTTAAATCGTATAAAAAGACTAGCGTAAACAGCACCGTTGTGACTCCGGCCCACACCATTTCACCTGAGATAATAAAATAAAAGACAGCCAGATTCAGCAAAATACGCACAACCTGATCAACCCACCGCACCCCGGGTTCTCGGATTTTCAGTATCCACCAATTGGCAGCCAGGTTCCCTGCTTTAAAAATGAGGACAATGAGCAATGTCAGTAAATAAACTTCCCCGGTACGCTCCGGATAAGACGCAAAATATAACGGTCCAAACGCTGCACCAGCAAGCAGAATCATGTAAAGCTGAATAACAAAACTGTAAATTAAAGCGTCACGGAAATAGGAACCCATTTTATTCTCGGCAGCAATCAGAAATACTAGATCCGGTTCTTTTAAAAGAGTGCGAACAGGACTATAGCTGACGAGCAGCCCAAAGGTCAATCCAATAATCCAATTCGTCGGAAAATCTTCCGGAAGATTTGCGAGCCACTGCTGATAATAATAGGCCGCCGCCGAAACAAAAAAGAACATGGCAAACGCGATATGTCCATTAAAAATATAGCGCAAATAACGACTTGTCTCTTTTAAGTGTGCTGCGAAACGTTGTTTAAAAAACGCATGTGAATCAAACATGGCTATCTTCCTTCGTCAATTCCACATATAAATCATCAAGCGTTGCATCAGGCATCTTAAAGTTTTTACGCAATTCCTCCAGCGTGCCAATTGCCCTGATTTTACCTTCATGCAGGATGATGAATCGGTCACAATTTCGTTCAGCTGTTGCGAGAATATGTGTTGACATGAGGACACCCGATCCATCTCGCTTCATGTTATCCATCAGTTGCAGATAGGATTTGATGCCAAGCGGATCAAGTCCGACAAACGGCTCGTCCACAATGTATAACGGTGGTTCGATCAAAAAGGCGCACATGATCATCACCTTTTGTCGCATCCCTTTGGAAAAATGGGTCGGAAACCATTTCAGGCGTTTCTCCATCCGAAATTCTTTCAACAATGGCGGAAGTCTTTTTTCAAAATCAGCTTCCGAAATATTATAAGCCATTGCTGTCAGTTTCAGATGCTCATATAGTGTTAATTCATCGTATAAGATCGGCATTTCCGGTATATAGGCCATTTGATTTCGATATGTATCCGGATTTTCCTGAAATGTTTTCCCGTTAACTGCAACGGTGCCTTTTTTAGCCTGCATTAAGCCGATAATGTGCTTGATGGTCGTACTTTTACCGGCACCATTCAGTCCGATCAGCCCAACGATTTCGCCGGGATAAACATTCAAGCTAATACCGTGCAGCACGTTTTTGTGTGTATAACCGCCATATAAATCGGCTATATGTAATAAAGGTTCCACAAAGCCTGCCTCCCAATTGTCACTTACTTAAAATTTTACCACGTTTCACGTGAGGAGCCAAAGCAAATTCTTCGACAAAAAATGTGTATAAAAAGATATAGACGGTTAACACTAACGAATGAAGCCAAGTGGATGAGCAAAATCATATAATTTCGCACTGCACAAATGAGGTGTTAGTGATCGGCAATTAAGTGATCGACCTGTTTAAGATTGTCTGCACCGTATCTTTGGATACAGTTGCACACGTCTTAAGTGTAACATCTAATGCTTTAAACCTTTTTGCCAGACGGTCCCAATTCAATTGGAACCTGACAAATCGGTTTTTGTAAACGTTGAAAGCACATGCGATTGACGATTATTACAAGTCCCCAGACGTTAGATGTTTTGCCATCCGCTTACTTCTTAAAGCAGGCAGGCTCACCTAAAAAATGAGCCTGGCCTGTTTATTTTTTTGTTACAAAAACCATAAACTGCGACGCGCGGTAATCAGAGTGGCCTCTATATGACAATTTTCGTTACCTTGCTGTTTGTCTCAATTATGCCTTATATTTGTATTCACTTGGCTTTACTTTTAACCCGGTTTCTTTATACAATAAATGAAAACACGTATAGGAGTGATTGGCATGGCGCATGAGGATTGTATTTTTTGCAAAATCATTGATGGTGAAATCCCGTCAGCGAAAGTTTATGAGGATGAAGCCGTCTACGCGTTTCTGGATATCAGCCAAGTAACAAAGGGACACACACTAGTCATCCCGAAAACCCATACGAAAAATATTTATGAAACACCGCCTGAAGTTGCAAGCGAACTGTTTAAACGGATTCCGACCATCGCAAACGCCATCAAAAAAGTTTACCAGCCGATCGGCATGAACCTGTTAAATAATAATGAAAAGCCCGCGGATCAGTCCGTATTTCATTTACATGTTCATCTTCTGCCGCGTTATGGTGAGGATGACGGTTTTTCATTCAACTGGCAAGTGCATGAGAACGATTATTCACAGGATGATTTGCAGCAAATTGCCAAAGAAATTGGTGATGTGATTTAACAAGCACCACTAATAATAATTAGAAAATTGATTCTGTTTATTTGCGTGCTTTTCTGTTATAATGAGATTATGCTTTCGCAGCTGGCAACACGTGCACAGCTGGGGGGCCAAAATAGATAGTTTAGCTGAGAAGAGGAGAGGTAAAAGTGAATACAAGAGTTTTGGTATTTTTATCGTTGTTATTAGGGATTGGTGCTGTGTTGCATTTTATCATTCCACCATTTATTTACGGGATGAAGCCAGACATGCTGCTTTCCATGATGTTTTTAGGAATTATGCTTTTTCCAAAGGCGAAATATGTTCTGCTGTTATCGGTAGGAGCAGGCATTATTTCCGCTTTGACAACGCAGACACCCGGCGGCCAGATAGCCAACGTGATTGACAAACCGATTACAGGCATTCTGTTTTTTGGACTGTTATTACTGGTGAAAGATCGTATCAATGTTAAAATCAATGTTCCAGTATTAACAGCTGTCGGTACGATGATCAGCGGCTCCATATTTCTAACTGTCGCGCTTTACATTGTGGGCTTAATGGACGGAGCCTTCCCGATCTTATTCGGTACAATTGTATTGCCAGCAGCTGTATTGAATACAGCATTTATGATGCTTGTATATCCAATCGTGCAAAATATTTTAAAACGGGCACAACCGCTGACCACCGCCTGATATTTGACGGCATGATATAAATTATCAATCCTTTGGCACTATTTATCTGTCAGGGGATTTTTTAAAATTAACGTTCATTATGATAGTGAACAGGCAAGTATGTCGAGTGGTCTGCATCAGGCAGCCTCAGGCAATTCACAGGCATTTCACCTCCGCTTGCCGGGGTATATGAATTCTTTGAAAGGAGCGTTTATCTTTATGACTAAAGGAAAATCGTTATTTCTCGGGATGGTGGCAGGAGGAGCATTAGGTGCTGCTGCGGTATTATTAAGTACCCCGGAATCAGGCAGGAATTTACGGAGTCGTGCCAGGGAACAGCGTGTTGAATGGCAGGAGCTACTTGAAAACTTAAAAGATGGCAGTCTCAAGTTAAAAGAGCGACTGACCAATACATCCAAAGAAGGAGCTGTCCTCGTCAGGGAACTAACACAGGAAATGAAAAACTCAGTAGAAGATTGGAAAAAGACCGTGGAGCCGCATCAAGAAAGTATCCATCAGTATCTGAAAGAAATTGAATCAAGCCTAAGGGACTTGGAAGATAAAGTAGGAAAATAACATTTCAAAATCGTTCCAGCTCCCCCATATCTGCCTTTTCAAATGGCGGAAATCAGGGGGAGTTTTTTATGCAGTGAATCTGCTAAAAACAAATTTTCGTCATAAAAAAAGCTGCCTCAATAGATGAGACAGCTTTTTTTATGCTTTTATGACATCCAGGTTATTCACCAATACCTTCTGTCCATTTTTCCAGAAGATCAGGATTGTCTTCAAGGAATTGGCTTGCGACATCAGCCGGCTCTCCACCATCATTGATTTCAACCAGCAGTGAGTTTTCCATTTCCGTATCGTAATCTTCTGTAATTCGCTGGACAACTTCATACGCTGCAGGCGAGTCTTCTTTGAAGCTTGTGTGTGCTATCGCTTCGATCCGATCACCTTCACCGCCATAGACTTCTTCAGGATCTTCAAGCATTTTCAGGTCCATTTCGGCAAACATCCAATGTGGTTTCCAGCCAGGAATAATAATTGGTTCTTCATTTTCAATTTTGGTTTGCAGTTCTGACAACATGGCACCTTCAGAACTTGATTGCAGTTCCCAGTTGTCTAAACCATATGTTTCAATTGCTTCTTGTGTACTTTGCATAACACCAGCGCCTGGGTCGATACCGGTAATTGTCCAATCAACTGCTTCACCCAATTCTTTATTGCCTTTCAGATCTTCAATAGCGTTCACATCCATATAAGATGGAACCGTCATTGCAAGTGGAGCTTTATCAACAAATGTTCCAACAGCTTCCACATCGTCCTGATATTGATCCCAATAGGACTGGTGGGTTGCTGGCAGCCATGACGCTGTCATAAAGGATGCATCGTCATTGGCAACACTTGTCCACATTGAACCAGCATCAACCTGTGTCGTTTCCACAGTGTACCCAACATCTTCAAGAACCTGCTTTACTAAAGGTGTACGCGCAATAGCGCCTGCCCATGAAACGTATGGAATAGTCAGTTCCGATTCACCAAGTTCTACACCGCTACTGCTGTCGCCACTGTCGCTGCTACCGCTGTCGCCAGAGTTACTGTCACTTCCTTCTTCACTGTCTCCGCCGCCACATGCTGCCAGTACAATAACCAGCACGAGTGCTGCAGCTAAGCCTAAAAATCTAAATTTCTTAAACATAAGAAATTGACCTCCTTAAAATAATATTATATATATATGTTCGGATTCATTGCGTCACTGCCGATGCAATGAATCCTGGAACATGCTTAATTTTTATTTGCCCCTTGTGTAATACGATCAAACAACATTGCAAGGATGACAAGGGACAGACCACCTTCAAAGCCCGGTCCAATTGCAACTTGTGTAACAGCCCTGTAAACGACTGTACCAAGACCCGGCGCCCCAACCATTGAGGCGATAACCACCATCGACAATGACAGCATGATGGTCTGATTAATACCTGCCATGATTGTTGGCATAGCAAGTGGTATCTGTACTTTACCCAGCCTTTGGCCAGTTGATGAACCAAATGCATTGGATGCTTCAATCAGTTCCTCGTCCACCTGCCGAATACCAAGGTTTGTCAGCCTTACAGTCGGAGGCATTGAGAAGATAATGGTAGCTACGACACCTGGCACCGTACCAAGGCTGAAGAAGACAACGGCCGGAATTAAATAAACAAAGGCAGGCATCGTCTGCATAAAGTCGAGAATAGGTGTCACAACTGCTTGGACAGCACCTTTCTGTGACATCCAGATGCCAATCGGTATACCGATTATCATCGAAACCGCAACCGAGACTATTACCAACACACTTGTTTCAATGGTTTCCGGCCAATAACCAAGATTATTGATAAGTCCAAGACCAATAAGCGCAAAAAGACCAAGTTTCCAGTTGACTACCCACCACGCTATGAGCGCTACGATTATAATCAGTAACAGTGGCGGAACAAACTCCAATAACATCACAATATTTTCGTTAATAAATTCAAGGACTGCTGAAATACTATCAAAGACCACCGAAAGTGAGTCTGTCAAGAAATCAACAAACGATTCAATCCACTCTGCCAATGGGAGTTTGGGAAAAAGAGTTCCTGAATTATCCATTTGTTTCCTCACCCCCGTTTCCATTTAGCACTTCATCGTTACCAGCAAGTGCACCGATAATAGCGCCTCTGACAACAATACCAACCAATTTGCCCGTGTCATCAACAACGGAAAGTGGTGCTTTATCTTCAGCCATAGGCTCAAATATATCATTCAGCAGTGTGTCAGGATGCACTTTCGGGATATCATTTGTAAGGATATCTTCCAGTCCTTGGCCTTTCTTCGCTGCGGCTGCTGCTTGGTCAGCCGTTACATAACCTAGCAATCTATGCTTTTTATCCACAACATAAATTGTAGAAACACCATTCTCTTTCATCAGCCTGAGGGCGACGTTAGGCCCCCGATCAGCCGTCACCGTTTCAGCACGTTTCATCACATGGCTGGCTGTCAGAACCTTGGCGAGGTCAACATCCTCAACGAAACGTTCAACGTAATCGTTTGCCGGGTCCATCAAAATTTCTTCAGCCGTCCCGATCTGTACGATGCTTCCGTCTTTCATCAGAGCAATACGGTCGCCGATTCGAAGTGCTTCATCTAAGTCGTGAGTAATAAAGATGATGGTTTTGTGTACCCGCTGCTGCAAATCCATTAATTCATCCTGCATGTCTTTCCGGATCAGCGGATCCAGCGCACTAAACGCTTCATCCATCAACAGAATGTCCGGATCGTTGGCCAACGCTCTTGCCAGGCCGACCCGCTGCTGCATGCCACCGGATAGCTCACTCGGGTATTTGTCCATATATCCGCCTAAGCCAACTAATTCAAGTGCTTCACGGGCACTCTTTTCCCGCTCATCTTTATCAATCCCTTGAATTTCCAAACCATATTCAGCATTTTTAAGAATTGATTTGTGAGGCAACAGTGCGAAGTTCTGGAAGACCATACTCATTTTTTCCCTGCGAACTTTTCGCAACTGATCTTTATTCATTTTTGCTATATTCTCATCACCAAGCCAAACATCCCCTGAGGTTGGCTGAATTAAACGGTTCAGCATGCGAACCAAAGTGGATTTACCACTGCCGGACAACCCCATTATGACGAAGACTTCACCATCATCAACTTCGAATGAGGCCTGATTAACGCCTACCGTCATCCCGGTCAGGTCCAGAATCTCATCCTTCGATTTATTTTCTTCAAGATATTTCACAGCCTGTTTCGGCCGTTTGCCAAAAATTTTTGTCAAGCGATCTACTTTAATTTCACTCATTTCTTCACCTCACTTAAATCAAGAACTCCAGTGTTTCTGCTCCCTTTTTTACGAGAATCAATAATCGTTTTTTATAAAACGCTCATTATCCCTGTAAAAAAACTTATTCCGGCAGTTCCGAGCTGCCACTTACATCTCCCCCCCTTTTTTTCTAACCGATCTTAAATAACGAGGATAATAGTCCTGCAACTTTTTTATCAGATTAAATCCATAAAACGATCCCGAAATGGTTAACTTTAATCTCACATATAACTAACCTCGCGTCATCCACTCTTACTACTATATTACTATCTCATTCATAATTCAAATGTTAAAAACTACTGATTTTGTACGTGTTTTTTGTACAGTTTAAACTGTACAGAGTTGTGTTAGCTTATTCTTTTATTTCCTTACTTTTTCTTCGATTTACTTACCACTTCCATATTTTGAATCTTGATTGTTTTAGTGTAACCTTTATTCAGCAGGTCTTTTAGGAGGGTTTTATGAACAACTCAACGATTGAAAATGCGACATATGACATTATTTCAGAATTTGCCAAAACAATAGAAATGTTTGGCTTAAGCCCATTAGAAGCACGATTATTCGTTTATTTATATTTACAGAACCAGCCAAAAACGCTGGATGACATGAGTGAAGCGTTAGGAAAAAGCAAAACATCCATGAGTACCGGAATACGGAGTTTGTCCGACTTCAACCTTGTTACCCTTGTGTGGAGAAAAGGCGTACGGAAGGATTTATATGAAGCGAATAACGAATTGTTCAAATCATTTATGAACAACTATGTAACCAAATGGATTAACGCATCCAATCATCAGAAAGATGCTCTTGAGAAAATTCACCATGAGCTTAAAAAGCTAAACATAGAAGAATATCCGGAAATAACGGATAACTTAACTAGAATCATTGATTTTCATAGACAGCTTGAATCCTCTTTTCGCAGGCTCCAGTCATAACGAAGACAACCTGGCCGCCAAATAGTCAGTTGCTTTTTATCCAGCCATTATCTCAGCTTTTATCTTTCCAGAACATCGATAAATTCCTCCATTAAAGAAGGATAGTATCCTTCTTTTTTTAATGCATAAACGGTTCGATTCGGGTCCAACTTTTCGTTAAGCATACCGGCAAACTGTATTAGAAGGGAAGAAAAATCTAAAAACCCTTCTTCTTTTTGTGTCATATACTGCTGATGCAACCTTTCCAGCAAGCGTAAAAGCTTATCATATTCACCTTTGGTCATATTGTTTTCGATGACCATCTTTGTAAATGGGTATTGATTGATATCAATTGTTTTTGATAACAGTTGAAGATACAAGTTCATGGTTTCGTTATGCTCCATATTCTCCAACAAAAAGACCCCCAGGCCAAGTTATTAAAATGTCTCAGGCACCCGATTTGACGGGATATACGAGCCATCTTAAAAAAAGGAATTATTTTTTGTATAAACCTATTGATTTTCAGATTCAAACGTACTATGATGCTTTAAGGCAATTCGGATTAAGAGGTTGCACGATAAAGCTATATACTTTAACAGGAGGGATCAAAAATGAATTGCTGGAAAATCATTAATTTCAATAAAGAGTATGGAATAACCAGGTTGTATCTGCAATCATTTTTGTTTGGCCTGTTGGCTTTTATCATTTTATATGTACCACTTTCCATCAAACATGGCACAACTGACATGAGCAAATCAGGCATTCTTCCATTTATTGTCATGGTCTGTTGCCTGCCGCTTATACACTCGTTCATGCATATTTTACCATTAATCATGATGAATAAACGGGCAAGATTGATTTATAAGCGAAACACCATTTTCTTTCCGATTATTAATTATTATACAAAAAAACATTTGACAAAAAAAGCTTCATTACTTGCAGCAGGGACACCCACCATACTCATTACAATACCCGGGGTGACGGCAGCTTATCTGTTCAGTGAATTCTATGTGTATTTCCTGATATTCACATCTGCTCATATTGCCATAACGTTTACAGATTTTATATATATCTTTTATATCGCAAAAGCACCCAGGCAATCATTTATTGAAAACAGAAATAATGAATTTACGATTCTCATACAGAACGAAAAGAAATCGGCTGGTTAGCCGGTTTCTTTTTGGTACGGGAAATTTAAATTTATACTGTTCATGACAAGCATCTTTTGATAGAGTATTAAGTATGGGAAAATGCCGCGTGTTTCTAAGGGGGTTTTTAATATGATGTTTATTTTTCCGATTTATGCCATTTTTGTACTTCTAATATTTAATTCGCTCACACATCAATTTTGTATGAAGATGGAAATGAAAGATAGAAAGCAATCCTCCATGTTTCGTGTGATTAATATCATGATTTTGGTATTACTGGTATCTTCTTATGTAAAAGTGCTAAATGCCACAGTATGAGAAGGTTGACCTATTTTTTTTGGATAAATATGTGTTATATTTATAAAGTGAAACTTCATTCTGTGAAATGATTTTCTTCACAGAATGTTAGTTGAACAGAATCGGGCATTTAGGGTCAGTTAGCCGCCGTATTTTGGCGGGTTAATGACCCTTGGGATGCGGGATAAAATAGCAAATGAAGTACTGAAAATTAAGCTGGGAGTGTTCACAAATGAAGAAATTAACGATTGCTGCAGTCTTAACAGCAAGTATTCTGGCATTAGCTGCCTGTAATTCCGGCGAGGGGGACTCCGAAGTCGTTGCCGAAACAAGTGCTGGTGATGTTACAAAAGAGGAATTTTACCAGGAAATGAAATCGCAATCCGGACAGCAGGTTCTTCGTCAACTGGTCACCTTTAAAGTATTAAGCGACAACTATGATGTATCCGAAGAAGAGGTCGACCAGGAAGTTCAAAAAACGAAAGATCAATTAGGCGGCCAATTTGAGATGTTTCTTCAGCAGCAAGGCATTCCTGATGAGGAGGCATACCGTGATACCATTCATCTCAGCCTTCTACAATTGGAAGCAGCTGCCGAAGATATGGACATTAAAGAGGAAGATTTGAAGCAACGATACGAGCGCATGAAGACGGAAATTCAGGCGAAACACATTTTGGTCGGTGATGAAAAAACTGCAAACGAAGTCAAAACCAAACTTGAAGATGGCGGTGACTTCGGTGAACTGGCAAAAGAATATTCCACTGACAAGGCTTCTGCCGAAAACGGCGGTGACTTGGGCTATTTCTCTACCGGTGATATGGCCCCTAAATTTGAAGATGCAGCTTACAACATGGAAGTGGATGAAGTGAGCGATCCAGTTAAGTCTGAACATGGCTTTCACATTATTAAAGTGACAGACAAGCGTGATACAGAAGAAGATATCGGATCATTCGAGGACAATAAAGATACCATCCGCCGCAACATTATCAACCAGCGTGTTGATGTTCAAGCACTACAGGAAAAAGTTAATGGCATGATTCAGGATGCCGATGTCAATATTCAAGCAGAAGGTCTTGAGGATATATTTGAAACAAAGAATCCTGGACAGGGCCAAGGTTCGGGACAAAGTGATGAAGGCTCTGGAGAAGGCCAGGGGTCCGGCGAAAGTGATGAAAGCTCCGAAGAAGGCAAGGGTTAAGAACGAAAGCGCTGGGGCTGTATGTTGCCAGAGTTATTCACAACACTTTACACTTTTAAATTTAAAACCGCGAAGTCATATAGGTTATGACTTCGCGGTTTTTCTTCTCAAGGTATTCATTTTTTCAGGTGCTCTGCTTTCCAGATCACTGCGGCAGTCGTTTACGCTCCTGCTTTTGTTTACGATCCTTTTCAATTCGATCAATATAGATTTTACCTTCTTGTTCAATATATTGCTGTTCAAGCCTCCGCTCTGCTCTCATTGCCTTAAACGCCATATAACCACTGAGAAAAATGAAAAGGATTATCATAAATACCCACCAAGGCACTCCAAGAATCATACTTAGCCCCCTTGTCCATGAATCTATTTCAAGTATATGACAAAAGGGGATAAAAAATAACCCGTTTGAAGAAGTCAGTTTATGAATTCCCTTCGAATAGCGGCTTGTAAAATGCCCGATTGTCCAACGCAAATAAGCGTTCTGTAAATTCTCCCGGCTTCACTTTACCCAACGCACGATTCAGTGTGTTCATCCGGGCGTCAATCAGGTCAATTAAATGCAACAACTCCGCTTCCCTGATTAATGGTGCCTTAGGGCTCCCCCATTCCGCTTTACCGTGATGGGAAAGGATCAAGTGTTGTAAAATCAGCACTTCCTCACTGTCTATTTGCAGTTCTTTAGCCGTATTTCCGATTTCCTCCACCATGATGGGAATATGCCCGATCAGTTTCCCTTCAAGTGTGTACGAAGTCGTGACAACCCCTGAAAGTTCTTTCACCTTTCCGAGATCATGCAGAATAATTCCAGCGTATAATAGATCCTTATTTGTTTCGGGATACAATGCATGCAATTCTTTTGCCAGAGCAAGCATACTGACCACGTGGTGCGCCAGTCCCGATACATATTCATGATGATTTTTCGTTGCTGCAGGATATGTCAGTAAAGCCTCCTGATATTTTTTAATTAATGCTCGCACAATCCGTTGCAGTGACGGATTGTGCATTTCAAAAATGGCTTCAGTCAATTTCCCCATCAGAACATCTTTATTAACAGGGGCCTTCTCAACAAAATCGGAAACTTGCACACCATCTGTTGTCTGAGAGGGCCTGATGGTAAATATTTTTAACTGAGGTTTCCCTCTGAACTGGTTCACTTCGCCGGACAGTTTGACAATCTGCTCAGGGATGAACACATCTTCATCCTCTTTCGTAATATCCCAGAGCTTTGCTTCGATTTCGCCGGTTGCATCACGCAGTATTAATGTTAAAAACGGCTTTCCGTTGCTGGCAACTCCCCTTGATGCAGATTTGATCAAAATAAAGTTATCAAAAGGATCGCCAATGCTGTAATGTCCTATCCCCTTTTTCAATCGCTTCCTCCCCCTTCATCTTATACAGAAACTAATTCATTCATCGTTTTCTTTATCTGTCTCTACAATGTTTTTCGGTATGTATTCAAATATCTTACCTGATTCAACAACTTGAATGAATTGCATCAGCCATCGGTAATAATCCTGGGCATATTTAAGCCTGTCTACATCCCTTTCAATCTTATCTTTCAACACCTGATCTGTCGTTTTCTGTGCGATTTTTCTTAAATCCAGTATCGTTTCCTCAGCCTCTTCAATATTCGTTTCGGTATGATGTTTCCAACGGCTCGCAAACAACGACGTGAACGATTTATACCAGTCCTCTTCTGACCTGTATAAATCTTTTCGGATTCCCCTTTTAAATGTTGATTCCACCATTTTCATATCCGATAATGCACGAACCCCTGTCGACATACTGGTTTTACTCATTTCCAGCGCATCACGCATATCATCCAGCGTCATCGGTTTATCTGAAAAATAAAGGACACCATATAAACGTCCTACTGAAGATGTAATACCATATAAATTCATATTTTTGGCGATGACCTGGATAAATTTTTCAATTGATTCTTCGTATTTTTCTTCTTCGATTGATGTGTTTTTGTCATTCTGCAATGGAATCCCTCCATACGCTTTTATAAGAGGTTGTTACCAACAAGTTATCTGAAAATAGTTTATCATTAATATCGACGGAATGCGAACAGATTTTGCTGATTCAATGAAGGTGCCCCAGAAAAAGTTCCTCACAATGGTAAGACACAGTTCACCTATATTCAACCTTTAATGATCTTCATTATTATCGCCTGATAACAGCAGTCCGTATTCAATATTCCTGAATTCCTGAAAACTTCGCGCGCTGTTCACCCATGTTTGGCAGATTTCTCTTTTTGCTCAAGCCACCTGGCCTGCATTATCCGTTCATTTTAGTCACTTTATTGGAGCGTTCCCGGTTTGAATCACTGAGAAACCTCTAAACGGCGTCTGCATAACGATCGAGTTAGCTCAGGAAGGTATGAAATCCTTTTAAAATAAGACTTTAAACACAAGGATTCGCAACCTAAACAACCTGACATCTGACATGGATAACAGACATTCTTCTTTACTGCTATTGTAGCAAATCCCTGTCACGAATGCACGTTCTATTTACTGTTTTACCTAATCTTTTTAATCAGCTGATGACACTTTGAAAACTGCCAGATGAAGCCAGTAGTCATGTGGATTCATCATAGACAGAAACATCAAAGGGTTCTCTCTCCACCCTTTTTATGATACATTTAAATGAATAGTGGTAATTTTAAAGGAGGGATCTATGTGAAAACGTATTTTCTGACTGTTTTTAATAAGACCGGGGAAAGACTGCTTAACGAAACATTCGAGGCATCCAATAACGGTCAAGCGAAAGAAATGGGTCAAAAACGTCTTGCTGATGAAGGCTACAGTGAATATACCCACCGCTGTGTCTCCCCGGAAGCAAAATTGGTACTGTTTCATCGTTAAGACTGCCTTCACATATATAATCGAAACACGACAGTAAAAGGGGGCCATTACGTGTGAAATTTATGCCCTCTTTTAACTGTCGTAACAGGAAATGACGACGGACGGGCAGCTTACTTCCCTGTAAACACCGGTTTGCGCTTTTCCTGAAAAGCCTTTACACCTTCCTGGTGGTCTTTTGTATGACGGAGCTCCCATTGTGCATTCCGTTCCGCTTCCAGGTAATACTTGAGTGTCTCGAGGTTGTTCCGATGATAAATTTTTTTCGTTTTCAGCATGGCTGCCATTGGAGAAGCCTGTATCTGTCCGGCCATATGAGTAGCATGTTCCAGCGCGTCATGTTCGGTCAGTACATCGACAAGTCCCATTGCTTGTGCTTCTGAGCCCTGAACTTGCTGTTTCTCCCAAATAAATTGTTTGGCGCGCTGGGTCCCTACCCGTTCACGCAACCAGAAATGTCCGCCGCCATCCGGGACCAGACCGATCCCAATAAATAGCATCCCCATTTTGGCTTCCTTATGAGCAACGACATAATCCGCTGCCAATGCAAGAGAAAGCCCCAGCCCGGCTGCTGACCCATTAACAGCTGATACGACCATTTTAGGCATCAAATATAATTTCAGTGCCACCGCTTCAATTGTTTGCATGACTTCTTCAAAAAATGCTTTATCCGCAAAATCAGCCATCATGCCAATGTCCCCGCCTGCAGAAAATGCCTTCCCTTTTCCGCTCAGCACGACCATACGATCATCATTCTGTTCCACCTCAGAAAGGACATTCAGCAGCTCTGCCAGCATTCTTTTATCCATGGCGTTGTATCGCTCAGGACGATTCATATAGACATACGACACGCCATGCTGACGCTCATATAATATAGTACGCATCCTATCGACCTCTTTTCACAATATTCATTGTGATATACTTTCGCGAAGTCGTTTAAAAAATCCTGCCTTCTGAAGAAAGATGTGCTGGAAAAACCAAAAATAAATCCCGCCGAAAATCGCTGCGGGAAATGTCAGATATTTATTCAGTTGTTTCTTCTTCAGGATTGCCATACAATTCCTCAAGCGGTTTTGTAATGATGCGGCTGACATCATTGATGACTACATTCAAACGCTGCTCTTCTTCCATTAATTTGGAAATATCCTCATGCTGCTGCACCAGTTCAACAACTTTGCGGGCTTCTTCAACTTCCTCTTCAGAGATTTCCTGCCCTTGCATTTGCTTTTCTTGTAATTCCATTTGTGTATTTCGGAAGTTATCAAACATTTTTTTTGCAGATTCATCAGCCATTACAGCGTCATAAGCATCCTTTAGTCTTGTGAATTCATCGCTGTTACGAATTGCTTTTTCTAACTCATATGCACTATCATAAATATTAGGCACGATAGATCCTCCTTCAACTTTGTCTAAACATACTATAACAAACGTTTGAAGCACTGTATAGCATTTCCTGAATGGCCGAAAACTGCAAATTTCATTTTTTACGGACCATATACACTGCTATAATGGAAAAAAGGACTGGAGAAAGTGGTGTTTTGATGATCGAACAACTCCGCAAAATTTTTTCATCATTTATTTTATATCAGGACGTAACGGATGATAAAAAAGACCATTACCAATGGTTTCTAACCTCTGAACATCAGATGATTGGGATTGCCAAAGAAGAATTGACCACGAAAGAAAGCCAATTATTGAGTCACTTCCTGGTGCCACATACCATTACTGTTCCAGAGATGACATCCGAGGAAGAAAGATGGCATACTTTGATCCACAGTGGCACTACACCGCGCTCCACGGCGGCGAGATACCGTTTTATTTATTTTACCTTCCAGCGTGAACAAATCGATCCTGCCTCATTTAAAGAAGCCGTGAATGCGTTTTTCGCAAAGCAGGTGCCGATATTATGGGAGAATGATCATGAAGGTATCATCATTGAAGAGAATCAGGATGAACCCATTTCATATGAAGCCATTATAGACATATTCATGAGTGATCTGTCCGTCAACATTCGTTTTTTCGTCGGGGCGTTGATGACTTCATTAAAAGAGGCACAAAAAGGGTATCAGATGCTGCTGAGAGGTGCTGACGCTGCACGAAAACACTCCGAAAAAGCAGTTATAACCCATATTGAAGCGATTCCATACATCCTGATCGATCAATCCAATGACAGTATCCGAAAAGACCTTGTCAAAACAGTACTGGCTGATACTACAGATGACCCTGATTTACTTAAAACGATTGAAACCTTTATCACCTGTAATTTAAATGGGTCTGTCACGGCCAAAGCATTATACTTGCATCGAAACAGCCTGCAATACCGTCTTGATAAATTTAAGGACAAAACAGGTATTGACGTACGTGAATTCCAGCAGGCAGTCGCTGTCTACATCGTGTTACGGGCCATAAATCGGGAAAAATAAACAATATGCACAAACAAGCCCAGGTTCTTTGTTCACTTTTCCCATTTACTGAACCTCCCTAAATTAGCTAAAATAAATTTAAACCGCTTACATATTGAGGAGGAGAAACATGGCTGAATTGCGAATGGAAAATATTCAAAAATCCTATGACAAAAATGCCCTTGCTGTCGATGATTTTAACTTAGGGATCAAAGACAAGGAATTCATCGTATTCGTCGGACCATCCGGCTGTGGTAAATCAACAACACTAAGAATGATTGCGGGCCTCGAGGAAATTACGAATGGGGAATTGTACATTGACGATAAACGAATGAATGATGTTGCGCCTAAAGACCGTGACATCGCAATGGTTTTCCAAAACTATGCCCTGTACCCACATATGAATGTGTATGATAACATGGCGTTTGGATTAAAGCTACGCAAATTCAAAAAAGACGAAATTGACCAACGCGTTAAAAATGCCGCCAATATTTTAGGACTGGAAAGTTATTTGGATCGTAAACCAAAAGCATTATCCGGCGGACAGCGGCAGCGTGTCGCCTTAGGACGGGCCATTGTCCGTGATGCAAAAGTGTTCCTGATGGATGAACCATTGTCCAACCTTGATGCCAAATTGCGTGTACAAATGCGTGCTGAAATTCAAAAACTTCACCAACGGCTGCAAACAACGACGATTTATGTGACACACGACCAAACAGAAGCGATGACAATGGCAACACGCCTGGTGGTTATGAAGGACGGCATCATTCAGCAGGTAGGTGCTCCAAAAGAAGTTTATGACGAGCCGGAAAATGTTTTCGTTGGCGGATTCATTGGCTCTCCATCGATGAATTTTTTGAGTGGGAAACTGAAAGATGGCAACTTTGAAAATGAAGGGGCCAAAATTAAAATTCCTGAAGGTAAAATGAAGATATTACGTGATCAGGGATACACGGATAAAGAAATCATTTTGGGGATACGGCCCGAAGACATTCACGATGAGCCCGCGTTCATTGAGGCAACGCCCGATACAAAAATAACGGCCACCATCGATGTTGCAGAATTAATGGGTGCGGAGTCCTATCTTTACTCCAAACTAAATGAACAGGACTTTATTGCCCGGGTAGACTCCCGTTCAGATGTTACCGGCGGCGAGCAAATTGACCTCGCTTTCGATATGAACAAGGCACTTTTCTTTGATGCGGAAACAGAACAGCGGATCCGAAATAAATAAATGTATATATTTCCGGCTATTGTAAAAAATACCAATAACTGATTGTATAAATAGAGGGAAGCCATTGGTAGACTTCCCTCTATTGTTTATAAGGAGATGTACTCCTTATGAAGCCATTCATTATTATTATTGTCCACTAAATTGAGATTGAGCTGATTGAACCAGACGTTTTGTGATCTCACCACCGACAGAACCGTTTGCACGGGAAGTCGTGTCAGCACCAAGGTTAACACCAAATTCTGATGCAATTTCGGTTTTCATTTGGTTGAGAGCCTGTTCTGCACCAGGGACAACCAATTGGTTTGAGTTGTTGTTAGCCATGTTTATCACCTCCTGTACGCATTATTGTGAGCAGATCGCGAAATCTTATCATGAAAAATCACTGGTAATTGTTGCTTGTTTAAACTGCAGAACGTCATAAAAAAAGTGCACTACCGTCATTACAGGTAGTGCACTTTTTTAGCATTATTTCGGATAAGTCATTTCTTTCGGATTCACATATTTTTCAAATTCCTCTTCGGTCAGCAGTTCAAGTTCAACAGCCGCTTCTTTAAGCGTGCTATTATCCGCAAATGCTTTTTTTGCGATTTTGGCAGCATTTTCATAGCCGATATGCGGGTTCAGGGCCGTTACGAGCATGAGTGAATCCCGTAAATATTTTTCAATTTGTTCATAGTTCGGCTCTATGCCCTTTGCACAACGCTCATCAAACGACAGCATACTGTCTGCCAGCAGCTGACAGGATTGCAGAAAGTTGTAAGCAATGACCGGTTTGAAGACATTTAGCTCAAAATTGCCCTGGCTTGCTGCAAATCCGATGGCAGCATCATTTCCCATCACTTGCGTCGCTGCCATTGTCACAGCTTCCGTTTGTGTCGGATTGACTTTTCCGGGCATGATTGAGCTTCCGGGTTCATTTGCGGGGATAGTGATTTCACCAATGCCTGAGCGTGGTCCGCTTGCAAGCCAGCGCACATCATTGGCAATTTTCATCAAATCGGCGGCCAGCCCTTTCAAAGCACCATGGACGTGAACAGTTTCATCGTGACTTGTCAGAGCATGAAATTTATTTGGTGCGGATTTAAATGGTTTTCCGGTTTCGTCACTGATGGCCTTGGAAACAGCTTCCGAAAAATCCGGATGTGCATTCAAGCCTGTGCCGACAGCTGTACCACCGATTGCGAGATCACGGACATAGCTGAGGCTTTCCGAAATCATCGTTTCTGATTTTTCCAGCATGCGGTGCCATCCGCTGATTTCCTGCCCGAGTGTCAAGGGTGTTGCGTCCTGCAGGTGAGTGCGTCCAATTTTGACGACATCCTGAAAGGCTTCAACCTTTTCATGCATGGTTTGTTTCAGTTTTTTGACAGCAGGCAGAACATGATTCTCTAATTTTAAAACAAATGCAATGTGCATAGCAGTCGGGTACGTGTCATTGGAGCTTTGGGATTTGTTGACATCATCATTTGGATGTAGTGTCGTATCACTCCCCCGCTCTTTCAGCCATTCGGTTCCGACATAGGCAATGACTTCATTCACATTCATATTGGATTGTGTGCCGCTCCCGGTTTGCCAAACAACCAATGGAAAATGATCGTCGAGTTTCCCATCTAATACCTGATCGGCGGCATATCCGATCGCGTCGGCTTTTTGCTTATCCAATAAACCTAGCCCACTATTCGCTTTGGCAGCACTTTTTTTAAGAATTGCAAATGCCCGGATCACCTCAGCCGGCATCTTTTCACCGCCGATTGGAAAATTTTGCTTGCTTCGCTGCGTTTGAGCGCCCCAATATTTATCAGCCGGTACTTGCATCTCACCCAGTGTGTCTTTTTCTATCCGGTAGTCCATATATGTTGCCTCCTTATGTATAAAATGTCGTTAAGTTTATTGTAACAAATGAAACGAAGCGAGTGTTAGCGGAAATGCTGAAATTTGTCACAAAAAACAAGCAAACGCCGCAATTGAGATAAACTGCGACGTAACGAAAATTTTCATATAGAGGCTTATGCCACTCTGATTACCGCTGAGTGCTTTGAAACGCTCCGGCAATATACTTAGTGTTCGTCGTGTTGCAAGACTTTTCGAAGTAGCAGCACTCCTCGCAACTCGTAGCGTATTCGGCGGAAGCTTTGGCTCGTCGCTTTCCATGGGCACGGCCTCGGGCCAACAGGACGTTGGTCACAAAGGCGTTGCCACAGGACGTGGCGTTCTTAGCCTTTGAACCATGCTTTCCTGCGGGGTCTTCGGACACGTGACTGTTCTGATTGAGTCTACGTATATTGCCTCCGCTAGCGATATAATTGACTTTAAACCAGTGGAAAGCGAGTGTATTTCCTGAGCGACGAATCCTTATATTCGGGAACAGTCCTCCGCGCCAATCAAACGCTGCAATGGAGCAGGAAACATACAGTAAAGTGTTTCAGCGGCAAGACAATTATAATCCGGCTTCTCGATTTAATGGTTAAGAAATCTGGTTTTTTCCGGTATAAAGCATTTTGTTCTTTTGCAAGATGTGCGCGTAAAATCTAGCGGAGGAAATACACGGAGACTCCTGCGGGAGCAGAGGCATCGGTGAGACCCCGCAGTGCGCCAGCACAAAGCAAAGCTTCCATGAGTATGCTTCGTCCTGCGAGGAGTGCTACTTCTCGCAATCACTTGCAACACGACGAGCACGAGGAGGCTCACCAGCCGCCCCCGGAAAGCGTAGTGTATTTCCGTAGCGGCAATCCAACCACCATCTCAATCTACGTCGCAGTTTATGGTTTTTACGTCAAAAGTAACGTTTAGAAACAGCTAATAAACAGCACGTCTGATTTGTTTTGTATAAAAGTGTCGGACAATAAGAAAATAGATGATTTGTATCACAGTGAATGTGCCAAGCACCATTGCCGACTCGTTTATAAGTGTGTAATCAAACATATGTGACAGAGCAGTCAAGGCAACAGCTCCGTGAACCAGCGCAACAACAATCGGTGCAAAAAACAGGAGTGCTGTCTGACGATTGATAACTTTTTTCAGTTCCTTATTCGTCAAACCCATTTTGGCAATCATCCTGAATTTCTCCTTGTCCTGATTAAGATCTGTGTACAACCTGAAGTACAGGAAGCTGCCGGCCGACACAAAGAACACAATGCCAATAAACAGCCCGATGAACAAAATTGGACCGTACACTTTATTGACCTGATAAATGGTATAATCGATCGCTGCAAAGTTATAACCGCCTATAACGTCAAATATTTCTTCACCCGCCTGGACGAGCGCATCTTCCTGACCTTCGTCCGCAGCCCAAACACGGGTGGTTTCAACCGAAGCCGGCTCCGGCAGCTTTTCATACATGGTATCACTGATCACATAATAGGAATACATTTCAGGCAAAACATGCTCATCAAGCATCCGATCGGGTTTAATCGTTGTGCCATCCCTAAGCTTCACTGGACTATCCATGAGTCTGTCCACCTTGCTCCCGGGAGCCATCACTTTGGAGCTATCTGTGATGACCACGGCTTCATCATCATCGATACGCACCCTGTTTTCTCCGAGTAAATCAGCAAAACGATTGTAGCTGGTTTCGCTGGTAATCATCACTTCACCATCATTCTGACTGAAGTATGTCTTATCGATGACGCTGGAATCACCCTTAATCTCATGTTTATCGAGTGCTTTCTCAATGAAACGAACTTCCTTTTGCATATCTTCTTCTTTAGCATCCGCGGATGATGTATACTCAAAGGAAAAGGGATTCGCCTCATCAATTCCTCTCATAAAAAACGACTGGAATCCATACAGCGACCCAATCGCACTGAAAGCAACAGTGGAAATAATGGCTACCATGAAAAACGTGCGTGCGTTGTCTTTCATGCGAAATGACAAATCCGAGAAAAGCACCATATTTGTTTTCCGCCAAAAAACACCTTTTCTTTCTTTCAACTGCCGGATCACATAAACACTCAATTGGGTAAACAACAAATACGTTCCGATAACCACTACAACGATGACCGGCAGCATTGCCATTACAACCAAAGGGCCCTTCACATACAGAGCCGTCGCGTAACCTGAGGCAAGCAGTACCACCGCGATGATCGCCAGTGCAATCGATGCTTTCGGCTCGCCTTTTGATTGTTTATCAGCCTTGATTAGATCAACCAGTTTCCGCGTCCGCAGAATAAAGGACACGAACAGTGAAATGAACAAAAACAGTATAATAAACGATACAAACGTGACGATGATGGCCATTAAAGGAAAATAAAAATGAAGAGATTCATCAATAATCAGTACATTTTCGGCAAACAAAAGAATCGCCTTGGCAAACACAAGCCCAAACAAAATTCCGCCCAGGGTCGCAAAAAAGCCAATCAACATATTTTCCATAAAGACCATCAGACGAATTTGCCTTGTGGACATCCCCTGCATCATCAGCAACCCAAATTCCTTCTTGCGCGATTGCAAAAATGAGCTCATTGAATACAGGACGAAGAAAAAAGAAAACACGTAAATAACCCCGCCTGCGATTGTCATGCCGTACAGTATCTCCCCACGGATGGACCCATCAAAAAAAGCAGGGTGAAAGGCAAAAATAGCAAATGTAAAAAAGACCATTACCGTAAACAGACTGCTCAGAAAATAGGCGGCGTACAGACGCTTGTTGCGGATGACATTATTAATCGCGAATTGACGAAAAGTCACTGTCATCCCCTCCCATCAAAGAAAGCGTATCAATAATGCTTTGGAAAAACGTCTGCCGGCTTTCTCCGCGATGGATTTCCGAATAAAACTTTCCGTCCCGGATAAACACAACCCGATCTGCATAGCTTGCCGCCTGCGGATCGTGCGTGACAAGCATCATGGTAGTTTCTTCTTTTTTATTAAGTGTTTCAAGCATACTCATGACGTCTTTGGATGCTTTGGAATCAAGATTCCCGGTCGGCTCGTCAGCAAGGAGCAGTTTCGGCTGATGGATCATTGCCCGAGCAATAGCTGCCCGCTGCGCCTGACCACCGGAAATTTCATGAGTTCGTTTGCTCATGATTTCAGCAATACCAAGTTTTTCGGCAATGGCATTTGCTCTCTGTTTCATCTCTTTGACACGTTTGCCATCCAATGTCAACGGCAGCACCATATTTTCCTCCACCGTTAACGTGTGCAATAGATTGAACTCCTGAAAGACAAACCCCAATTCCCGCCGGCGAAACTTGGCCAGATCATTCTGGTTAAGCGTGTGCGGATTTTTTGCTTCAATCAGTACTTCACCGGTTGTCGGTTCGTCAATCGTTGCAACCATGTTAAGGAGGGTTGTTTTCCCGCTTCCGGACGGTCCCATGATGGCAACGAAGTCTCCCTTCTCAATTTCCAGGTCAATATTTGACAAGGCGCGATAGGTGACTTTCCCTTCGTACACTTTACTCACGTTTTTGACTTCAAGCATGTCTGTACCCCTTTCATCAGCGTGTGTAATACACCCTGAACCATTATTCTATGAACAGTGTACCGCCCTTTGCCCTGTCAAACGATCGATTGGCCTTTCATTTTTCTTACATTGTTGTCATGTTTTGTGCTGGTGAAAAAATGATACGGAATGTTGTTCCCTTACCAACAATACTTTCCATTTCAATTCCGTGCTTCAAATAATCGGTCACTTCTTTGACGAGAAACAGCCCCATGCCAGTGGATTCCCGGTATCTACGTCCATTTTCTCCTGTATAAAATGCGTTGAAAATGCGCTTTTTGTCTTCTTTAGGGATCCCGATGCCAAAATCAGTCACTTCAAAAATAGCTGAGCCATCCCTTTCATAAAGCGAAATCATAATTTGACCGCTTTTTCCTGTCGAATATTTCACCGCATTCTGTATGAATTGGGTCATAATAAACACCAGCCACTTCTCATCTGTCTCAACCTTGATCCCCGAACGTTCTATTTCCAATTTAGGGTAAACCGCATGACGGATAAAAAAACGCTTATTGTCCGTGGTCACCTCCTGAATCAGGTTTTCGAGGCTAACTGGCTTGACCCTAAAGTCCTGCTCAATCGTACGCAGGCGCGCCATGTAAAGCACCGTATTTAGTCCTGTTTTGATCCGCTCGGTTTCTTCGCGGATATTCGATGATTCCGGCTCATCAAGATTCTGAGCTGTCAATTCAATGACCGAGAGTGGCGTTTTCATTTGATGGACCCAGAGATCGATGAATGTCATATGCTCTTCTTTTCGAGCTTCAATTTCAACAATCCGGCTCTTGTACAACCTGTACTGCGATTTCAGCAATTGATCTAGTGCCTCGGCAACCGGAATCTGTTCCGTTTTCTGCAATGATTCATCAAACGACGTTAGTGGTTTTTCAAGCCGTTTATAAAACGAGCTTAATGTCACGTAGCGATACACAAGATACCCGCCTAATAAAAAGAATCCGAGAAAAATTGCATAGAGTAGCCCCCTGATGTTCTGGTAGCCGTCAAGCCATACGATAAGGAACACAAGGCCAAACTGGATCACCTGCAGTCCAATCAATAATTGATGATCCCTGATGAACAGTTTCATAATTTCTCTGCCCTGTTCCACGTCACATGCAGCCGGTACCCTGCTCCCCGAACTGTTTCGACCGCTCCAGTGATTCCAAGCTCCTGAAATTTTCTGCGGACTCGTGTCATATTGACGTTAAGCGTATTTTCATCCACATATGCTTGATCATCCCATAACTTTTCCAGCAAGTCCTCCCTGCCGGCGACACGTGGATGCCTGTCCATCAGGCTTTCAATAATATCCGCTTCCTTTTTTGTGAGGAGTGTCACATCAGATCCAAACCTAAGTTCAAGTCTTTCCGGCAACAGTTTCAGCCCATCCTTCTCCAGGTTGCGTTCTTGGTGCGCTGCCGCATACTCGCCGTAGGCACGACGCAATTGGCTTCGGATTTTGGCCATAACCACATCAGGGTGGAACGGTTTGGTGATAAAATCATCACCGCCGTTTTCCAGTGCCATCACCTGGTCCATCTCCCCAGTCCGGGCGGAAATGAAAATAACCGGACAAATCGACTCAAGGCGAATTTGCCGGCACCAGTAAAACCCATCAAAACGGGGCAAATTGATATCCAGCAGCACGAGATCCGGTCCGAACTGTCGAAATACATCCATCAGGTTATCAAAATCATCAACCGTCAAAACATCATACGCGTATTTTTCGACAAAAGCGTGTAAATAGCCGGCAAGTTTCGGATCATCTTCCACAATCATTATTTTTTCCACGGTCAACCCTCATTTCACACGATGTTTTGATACAATTATAACATGTAAGGGGTCATCAGAATTCGGACAAAATCCTGGCTCGTGTTAACAGAAATGAAGCCATTTAGTCACAGAATAGTAAGGATTCTCATATTGCTTTCAGGCCGTTTTCTATTATACTGGATAAAACAACGTATAGGCAGGAGGTTTCATGATGCCTAATATTTGGACACATATGCTCTTTTGCGAAAATGTCGCCGACTCGATTGGAAATCCGAATTCATTTTTGCATAATGAAGCGTATATGAAGCTGGGGGCTCAGGGGCCGGACCCCTTTTTCTATTATAATTTTTGGCCATGGATGCAAAACGATCCTGTAAACGCTATCGGACTCCGGCTTCATCAGGAAAGATGCGGGGAGTTTCTCATGGATTTGATCGACCAGGGAAAAACGATGGATAACCAGACACAAGCGTATCTGTTCGGGTTCGTCACACACCACATACTTGACCGGAATGCGCACCCTTATATACATTACCGTGCCGGATATGAAGGGAATAAACACCAGGAGTTGGAAGTGCTGATTGATACATTGATGATGGAAAAATACCATCATTTAAAAACATGGAAAGCACATGTCGCTAACGAAATAGATGTAGGTACCAAACTTGATGGGCGCATTGCAGATTTGCTGCATACAACCATTACAGCCCACTATCCCAAGAGCAGTCCACGTACGAATGCTTATATCCAAAAAGCGTACAGGGATATGAAATTAGCTCTGAGGTTGCTAGCTGATCCTTACAGGTGGAAAAACATACTATTCAAGCCATTGATTGCTTCTTTTTCCCATCAGCCCATTAAGAATGATGTGGATTATTTAAACCTGTCGCACACAACCTGGTACCATCCTGCGACACATGAACCTTGTACAAAAAGCTTTGTCGACTTGTACAATCAGGCCTGGCAGGAAGGCATCGACATTATGCCGAAAGTGATTAACTACTGGAATACGGGTAATCACGCCAGCAGAAAGCAGCTCAGTAAACTGATTGACAACATTTCGTATGATACCGGCAAGCCATTGGCGTTAAACCTCACAAATCAATATAGCGAACCGATTGTCTGACAGAAAACTATATTTTCATATCCAGTTATAAAGTGACTCGGCTCCCCAGCCGTGTCACTTTATAAAATCTCTCGGCCGGCTGCACTCAGCGGCATATTTTGTATAAATATTCCCGGATTTGTTTTTCAACGGCCTGCTCATCGTAAATTTCCGGATAAATAACCGTCTCAAACATTAAACCATCAATGAAAATCGCAAGCGTTTTTGTTTCATCTTCCACATGATCTTTGTTCAGTAAATCATCATTTTCCTTGAGAATTGTCACTGCCCGAGTGACAAACGCTGTGTAAGACTCACGATAACGATTCTTTAGCTGACTATACTCAGGCGATTTATTAGGCATTAAATTCAATTGCGCCCAAATATCATTTTCAATTCGTTGCTGTGGGTTTTTCACTTGGACCAGCTGGCTTAACATACTGACAGCATTTTCAAAGGCAGTCTGGTCATCCAGAATGACATTCCCGATCCTGGCTTCTGTTCGTCTATACAGACTTTCCATTGTAAATTCATAAAGATCCTTTTGCCTGGGAAAGTAATACTGAACCGAACCAAGAGATAACCCCACCTCTTTCGCAATTTCGCGCAGTGTTGCTTTTTCGATACCCTCCTGGTAAATCATTTTAAGCGTTGCTTCTGCTATTTTCTCTTTTCTTTCTCTATGATTGACGCGTTTTGGCATGATAAAATTTCTCCTTGATTTTTATAATACGATTGTATTATAATAGTTTTATTAGGTCATTTGACTTAAAACAATTGATGAACAGAAAAATTTTTACCGCTTTTCACTCCATCAAGGGCAGCGTAATCCAATAGGCACAAAGAAGGTGATCATGATGGATTTAATGATTTATATTCTTCTCACATTTGTTGCAGGAGCTATACCGTTTGTGGAATATATGCTGGCTATTCCCTTTGGCATCATTGCCGGGGTCCCTACAATACCAGCAACTATAATTGGTTTTGCCGGCAACTTGACCACCGTAATTTTGCTAATATGGTTTGTCGACAAAGTGCGGGATGCGTTACGTAAAAAGAAAAAGCAAAAAGTTACTGCTTCAGATTCAGTCTCCGATGCTCCCTTTACTGTATACCCAAATGGGGAACAACTGCAAAACGGGGTGGAAGCTATAATAGATGATCATGTCAACAAAACAACTGGCACACTGAAAAGTAATCGTGCCCAAAAGGCGAAGAAACTATGGGTTAAATATGGCATGCCGGGATTAAGCTTCTTGGGCACCGTTTTGTTGAGCAGCCATTTAACGGCATTAATGGCCTGCTCATTCGGAGGTAATCGCGGCTATATTACGATATGGATGGTCATTAGTCTCGCCATCTGGTCATTAATCGTTGGAGTTGCCGTTCATTTTGGCATGGATGCCTTTTTCCGATAAGAAGGCATCCAATTTTTGTTCTGGTAAAGGGCCTTCCAAAGGTCTACTTTTGTAAACTCGATGATTAAACAAAGCGTTTTATCTTATCTTGTTAATTTCGCCGCCCTTCTCACCGCTAATTCTGTCAGACATTTCATCCCGGGCTTGTGAAAGAAACGCTATTTAAACAATTTTCTCATCATCTTGCCTGTTCCTTTTCCGGCCATTCTGCGCCCTATTCGTTTGCCGACTTTCCCTTTTTTAACAGCATTAACGTCCCCCAGAATTCTGGAAATAGCATATAATACCTTTCGAATATTATTAATCCGCATGATAGCTCACCCCCTGTCCGATTTTATCACATCGACTCCCCGTCATAATCATTCAGCATATTGTTTCGCCTGCTGAACACCTTTTTCAATATTCACCAACCGCAGTAATATGATCCCCACGATAAAAAATATGAGCAATGATATAATCCCAAGTCTGCTCGAGCCTGTCAACTGCCCGACAAATCCAAATAGGAAGGGACCGAAAATAGCTGCAAACTTTGAGGAAATACCGTAAAACCCGAAGAATTCTGCCTGCTTATTGGCCGGAACCATCCGTCCGTATATGGATCTGCTCAAGGACTGTGCCCCGCCCTGCACCATCCCGACACATATAGCCAGAAGATAAAAATGCAATGCAGAAGCCATGAAATAACCAAGAATGACAACCCCAATATAAATATATAACGTCAGATAAAGCGCTCTTTTTGGTGTGATTTTGGTTGCGAGCCAGCCGAAGAAAAATGTGAACGGGATCCCAACGAATTGCGTAATTAAGAGTGCAATGATGAGTGAATTCGAATCAATGCCAATGCCGCGTCCGTAAATAGTGGCCATTCTGATAATCGTTGAAATACCATCATTATACATCCAGAAGGCAATCAGAAAAATCAGCAGATACTTGAACTGTTTGATTTCTTTAAATGTGTTGATAACCCTTGAAAACCCAATGGCCACATAAGATTTTTCCCGTTTGACAGCCGCTTTTTTCTCTTCCCGGACGTTTTTCAAAAGCGGGATGGAAAAGATGAACCACCAAAGTCCAACGGAAGCAAATGAAAGCTGACTTGCCATTGTGGCGTCCGGTATACCAAACCATCCATATTGTGTAATCATCAAAATGTTGACAGCAAGTAGTATTCCGCCGCCGATATAGCCGAATGCAAAACCGCTGGCCGATAACTTATCCATTTCATTCTCATCTTTGGCAATCTCCGGCAAAAAGGCATCATAGAATACATTCGCGCCGGAAAAACCGATATTTCCAATGATCAATAAAATAGAAGCAAATATGTATTCCCCTTCCCCGACAAATGCCAACAGAATACTCGCGATCATCCCCATAAAAGCAAAAAAGCGCAGGAATTTCTTTTTGGCTCCGGAATAATCGCTGATAGCTCCCAATATCGGTGCTAAAATGGCTACGATTAAGACAGCGATGGACTGGGAATACCCCCAATAGCTCTCTGCCAGGTTTTCCTCTAATCCCATGGCAGCTACATCATAATAGAAAATCGGCAGGACTGCAGCCATGATGGTCGTGGCAAATGCGGAATTCCCAAAATCATACAACATCCAGCTGACAGCCGTTTTATTGTATCTCATCCATTCTTCCCCCCTTTTCCATTAGCATACCAGATAACCAGTACTATCGGATGACTTTTCCAAAAAAATGAGATATTTTTTCGTGCAGAAGCATGTTCAGAAGAGAAAATAAATACTCTTGCGGCCACCAGGTGTCACCACATGTTTAAACAGCCTCCACAGTAAAAAAACCTCACCAAACACGGCGAGGCATGTGTACTGAACCAGGCTTATTCCCAGATATAATGTCTATATTCTTCACTCAACTTGATGAATCTTTCCCGATCCCCTGCATCAATGGCTTCATTGATAGCAGATTCCAGTTTTTGTTTATTCCAATTGAAACACAATTCATCCAGCAATAATTGTGCTGACAGCTTCAATTCAAACGGAGCATCCCGCTTAGCTTTCATAGCCTTTCCAGTGTAACAGTAAAGTTGATAGGTTGTTTTTTGTTTCTTCATGGAACAGTCCCCCTCGTTCCTTTTTTTCATTATCCTAAATTATTTAAATATTTGCAAGGATAAATTTATGGAAAACTAACTTTTATCTGGACACAAGGAACTACGGTTTTATGTTTCGATATCCCAGAAACCCCGCCACCAGAGCAAAAATAGCCAGAACACTCGCCATCCAGCTGATATTGCCTTTCATCATGATCGCAATCACCGGCGGGCCTGCTGCAACACCAATGAACCGCATGGCACTATAGATCGATGTAATGACTCCCCGCACACTTTTTTCCAAGCTTTCAGTAATCAAAGCATCCAGACACGGAAGCGCCATACCAATCCCGGTACCGCAAACCAGGAAAATAGACAACAGAAAAACAGGTTTGTCGGTAAATGGAATCACCGCAACCGAGGCGCCGGTGAGAATAATCCCGATGAAGATGACCCATTTCATAACGTTTAAGTTATCTTTTATTTTTCTGCCCGTTGTAAATGATGCAATCGATAGGGCCAATAATGGAACAGCGAGCAATACCCCTTTCCAGATGCCTTTATATCCATAATCCTCCTCCAGAATGCTGGACAGGTAAAACAGAAACCCAAATAGGATAAACATCAGGATGGCGCCAATCACAAACACGGCAAACAACCATCTCCCATGTTCTTTCAGAATATCTTTGGCAAGTCCCAGATATTCTTTGAAGCGTGTCTGTTTTTCTTCGCCCCCCTTATCTTTAATCATAAATATAACCATTAATACAGAAGCGGCACAAAACACCGGGATGGAATAAAACGGCAGATACCAAACAATCGCTGCAAGAACCGCTCCGAGTATCGGGCTCAGTACTTTCCCGACCGTATTAGACGTTTCGACAATACCAAGCGTTGTACTCGCTTCCTCATCATCTTTAAACATATCGCCTACAAGCGGAAGCACGATGGGAAAAGCACCTGATGCACCAATTCCCTGCAATATCCTGCCTCCAAGAATCAGCAAAAATGAATGGTCCATCAGTTGAGAAGCCAGTCCGGCCACTAGCCCCCCGGCCCCTGTAATAATTAATGAAGGAATAATAACCATCTTCCTGCCATACCGGTCTGACAAAAATCCGGCAACGGGAATCAAAAAAATAGCGACAAGCGAATAAGATGTGATGATATAACTGGATTGCAGCTTCGAAATATCAAGCTCCTGCTCCATAACGGGCAGGATTGGAATGAGCATTGAATTCCCCAGCGTCATAATCAGTGGAATCGATGCCAATGAAATAACCGCCCAGCGTTTTTCCTGTTCCGTCAATTGCTGCTTCATACTATTGCTCCTTCATGTTTATAGAATCACTAAATTTACTATTTACTTGCAGGCAGGATTTATTCTTTAAGATTTTGACCCAGTGAAACTTCCTTCATGACTGTCAACATCTATAGCCCTATCCTTCAAATTTTCTCTGGACCCACCATGCTAATCTTTGTTAGACTGTTAAAGCTATAGAAGGACCCGCAGTTATCCCATACATGATGGAGGCTTTTCCATGAATCAGGCTGATAATCTGAAAAAAGGCGAAAAAGGCGCCTGGCTCAGCATTTGTGCGTATATTATTTTAGCAACAGCCAAACTTGTCATTGCTTCAATTGGTAACTCGGACGCATTGCGTGCAGACGGGCTGAATAATGTAACAGACATTGTGGCCTCGGTTGCTGTGTTGATCGGGCTTAAGATTTCCAGAAAGCCGCCTGACGCAGATCATCATTATGGTCATAACAGGGCGGAAACCGTCGCGTCGTTGTTTGCGGCGTTTGTGATTGTAACGGTAGGTATTCAAGTCATTATCGGCACGTTTGGACAGCTATTTTCTGAGGAGACTTCCCAGCCTGGCATGCTCACAGCGTGGACTGCACTTGGTGGAGCTATTGTCATGTTTTTCGTTTACCGGTACAATATGTCACTTGCCAAAAAAATCGGCAGCGGTTCACTCAATGCCGCCGCCCAGGATAATCGTTCAGATGCTTTGGTCAGTATCGGTGCTTTTGCCGGAATTATCGGAGCACAATTCGGCCATTATTGGCTCGATCCGCTGGCCGGACTGATTGTTGGTATAATCATTTGCAAAACAGCCTGGGATATCTTCAGAGACGCAACACATGCATTAACGGACGGATTTGATGAGAGGCAAATCCGGAAGATTCAATCAAGCATTACGAAAGTGCGAGAAGTTAAAAAAGTAACGGATGTGAAGGGAAGAATCCACGGAAACCAGACATTTGTAGAGGTTACCATTCTTGTTAATCCGAATTTAAATGTGAAGGAGAGCCATGCCATCACTGAGGAAATTGAGCAATTCCTCAAGAAAAAACATAACATAACGTATGCGCATATTCACATCGAGCCTTATGAATAAAAAGCTGTCCGCAGCGGACAGCTTTTTAAGCGTTGCAAACCTAAGTTCTTGTTACATTGTCAACAAAAAAACCGTTAAAATAGCGCCTATGACCACCAAAATGACGTTCAGACCAAAATACGCCAGTATAATAGCTGCTACCCCGCCCAAGAGTCCAATTAACGGCTGATCAGGAATGACTGTTAAAATCCCCGGAAAAATAAGCGCTCCCAGGGCTGCATATGGAATGGCGTTCAGCCAGCGGTTTACCCAATCACGAAAGGCGAGCTTATCCACAATGAACGCCGGAATAACTCTAGGAACCATGGTTACAAGTGCCATGCCGATAATAATCGCTAAAATCATGACGCATCCTCCTTCAGCAAAAATACGCCGCTCAATCCGCCCAACACTGTTCCAAATACGATGGCCCAGCCTTCACTCATAAATTGGCTGAAAACAACGTTGATTAGCATGGCAATAACCGCAACAAACCCAACACGCCACTCTTTTTTTACGGATGGGGTAAGCAGTCCAATAAACATAGCGTACAAAGCGATGCCCATGCTCTGACTTAGCTTCTCAGGGATAACCTCGCCTAAAACGCCCCCTAAAAAAGAACCCACAATCCATGACAAATAGGCTGTTAAGATCAGGGCAGCATAAAAATAACCGTTCTTTTCCATCTTTGCCTCTTGTGTATGTAAAGAAGACACGGCAAATGTTTCATCTGTTAACCCCAGTGATAAGGGTGCCTTCCACCTCAGTCCAAGGTTCCGCAGACGGTTCATGAATGACAAACTCATCACAAAATGACGGAAATTGAGCACAAATGTTGCCACGATAATTTCCAGTGCTCCGGCCCCAACTGCAATCATATTCGCACCCATAAATTGGCTGGCGCCTGCAAAAACCATCACACTCATTAACGTTAACTCAGTCAGTGTCATGCCAGCCTGTTTTGCCAGCACGCCGTAAGTGATGGCGATCGGCAAGTACCCGAGCATAATCGGAAAACCCACGGCTATACCCTTCCGAACCATATATAGTGCAGGGGATGATTTTTGTTTTTCCAATGCATCTGTATCCATTCTCGTCCCCTCCCGAGTCAAAATTAAAACAATTATAACTTATTTCATCTCAAAGAAAAAGTAATTGACTTTTGAAAAAATACCCGTTGACAAACCAGAAACATACCATGTATAGTTATATTTTAATTGAATGATGAAATCCGTGAATGCGCAGTAGAGATTTTTCCGGACAGAAATCAGAGACGCGGGGGGATCGGTGAAACCCGCGGTAGGAAAAATTCGAATTACACATTCAGACTTGACGTGCGTGTTCAAAAAGAAGGATAAAAAGGACCGGCAGGCTAAGTTCGCGACGTCCTGTCGCAACGCCTGCACTAGCACGTCCTGTGCGTCGAAAGTTCGAGGCGGCGTAGTTTTGGCGGGCGGAATGTATGCATTTAGATACATGAGTAGCACAAAAAACTAGCCAACAACGAAATTCGATGTGTCATTTTTACCGGACTTTTTGAACAACCTCTTGACGGATATGTTTCTTGAGTGGATGCGTTTATCCGAATGAAGATCATTTCATCAGGTAAAAGGCATCAATCAGGGTGGTAACGCGGAGAACAGCTTCGTCCCTATTTTGAGGATGAGGCTTTTTTAGTTTGGTTAACAGAGGAGGCGTTCATATTGTTCACGGTAGAGCCAAAATATCATCCAGCACTTAGTGAATCGATTTTATTTTTCATATTAACCATCGGGCTAATTAGTTACTTTCTGATTGGCTTGGGAACAGAACCACACATCCCCATCCTGATTGCTTTATTGCTGATCGTTATGTATGGACTGATTAGAAAGATTCCGTTTAAATATCTTGAAGCGGGTATGATCGCTGGGGCCAAGTCCGGAATGGCAGCCATTTTTCTGTTTCTATTAATTGGAATTCTAATCAGCAGCTGGATGATCAGCGGTACGATCCCCGTCCTAATCAATACCGGTTTTACATTGATTGGTGGAACATGGTTTTATGCGATTGTATTTGCCGTGACAGCCATCATCGGTGTTTCACTGGGGAGTTCACTCACAACTACAGCAACGGTTGGCGTTGCTTTTATCGGGATGGGGAGTGCCATGGACGCCTCACTAGCGATTACGGCTGGAGCCATTGTTTCCGGAGCATTTTTCGGTGATAAAATGTCGCCACTGTCCGACACTACAAATCTGGCATCAACCATTGTGCAAGTGGACTTATTTGCGCATATTAAACATATGAGTCTGACAACACTCCCGGCGTTCGTGATTTCATTTATTTTGTTTGCGATTCTGTCACCAAACGAAGCCATTACCATTGAAAGTCTGGAAACATACAGGTCCAGCTTGGGGGCAACCGGTTTGATCCACTGGACATCATGGATACCGCTTATCTTCCTGGTTTTCGCAACGGCATTCAGGGTTCCGGCGTTCATTTCATTGGCTGCGAGCAGTGTGATTGCAACGTTGCTTGCCCGCATGACGAGTGGCCTTATGTGGTCTGACATATGGGGGATCTGGTTCAACGGTTATACGGCGGAAACCGGTTTTGAGCCAGTTGACAGCTTGTTAACAAAAGGCGGCATCAATAGTATGCTGTTTACCATTTCCCTTGTCATTCTGGCACTAGGATTTGGTGGATTATTGTTTGTGACCGGGATCATTCCGACTCTTTTGTCGTCTTTCCAGCAAAAGCTGCAAAAGGTGCGGGCCATTATCGCATCAACTGCCGCAACAGCACTCGGCGTCAATGTGCTGATCGGTGAGCAATACCTGTCTGTCATGTTAACCGGCGAGACATTTAAAGGCGTTTATCAGCAGTCAGGATTATCCAATAAGGTGCTTGCCCGAACGCTGGAAGACGCCGGTACAGTGATCAACCCGCTCGTCCCTTGGAGTGTCTGTGGTGTCTTCATCGCTGACGTTTTGGGTGTATCCGTACTGACTTACCTGCCGTTTGCGTTTTTCTGTCTTCTCAGTCCGGTTATCACCGTAATATTTGGTGGACGGACATTGAAGGGCTAATCAAGCATCGAACTGTTGTTGTGGCTTTCGGACGAAGATTGCGTTTTCGGGGTGAAGTTCCCTTTCCATCCCGGCTCGCGGAAGCACAAAGACCCTCTGCGACAAGGGGAGGATTTTTCATGCCAATATAGCTGTCAATCTGCGCAGCCCTTCAAGGAGTCTGGGGGATGGCCGGCAAAAAAGGGATTCTTCGAGGACATGAATGTTATCTTCCTGGACTGCCTTCATCTCTTCCCAGCCAGGGCGCCTGCGAACAATCTCCGGCCGCATTTTGGATTCCTTCACCCCTACCCATACCATGCAAATGTGGTCGGGGTCACGTGCCTTAATATCTTCCCAATCTGTCTGAACACTTGCTTTATTTTCGGTATCAAAAATATTTCGGGCACCTGCCAGACGGCTTATTTCGGTCAGCCAATTGACACCACCTGGCGTGAAAACAGGTTTCGGCCACCATTCCCAGTATAGTGAGGGATTATGTGACTTTCTAGCGGCTTGTTCACGAAAATTTTCCACTTCTTCACGAAAAAGGGCTGCCTTCTCTGAACCAAGCTTCCTTTCTCCCAATGCAATTCCCACAGACTCAATATCATCAGCAATCTCTTCCAATGAATTAGGGTTCAATATGATGTACGGCAGTTCCCATTCATTAAGCGCATCAATATTTTTTTCCATACCAGGGACACTCAACGAGGCCAGCACTAAATCAGGCTTTAATGCTGCCACCTTTTCCATATCAATCGACAGATCCGGTCCAACTTTTGGCAGTTCCTGCACTTCTGCCGGCCAATCAGAATAATGGTCGACGCCCACCAGTTGGGGTGTTTCACCGATATATTCCATGATTTCTGTGTTACTGGGACAAATCGAAACAACGCGCACGAGCAACTCCCCTTTCCGGAAAAATCCGGCATTGTCAGCGTCAGAATGAAAAAAATTGGTCAACAGCTGAATTCATCTTCACCCTAATATATAGCTACAGCCCAAAATCACTTATCCTGATCGGTTGTCAGCAACGGGCCGTCTTTTGTAATTACAACAGTATGCTCATATTGTGCGGAGCGTCCCTGATCAACTGTACGTGCTGTCCAATTGTTGTCATCCATTTTACTTTTCCAGGTGCCTTCATTGATCATGGGCTCAATTGTAATGACCATGCCTTCTTTCAACCGTGTTCCTTTGTTCGGCAAGCCAAAATGCGGGATGTGCGGGTCTTCGTGCAACGTCGGCCCGATACCATGTCCGGTAAAATCGCGAACAACCGCGAATCCTTCCCCTTCAGCATACGTTTGAATCGCATGACCGATATCACCGATTCGATTACCGGGAAGGGCCTGTTCAATCCCTTTGTAAAGCGATGTTTTCGCGACTTCCAGAAGTTTTTCACCGGCTTCATCAAGAGTTCCAACCTTATACGTCCATGCTGAATCTGCCAATCCCCCATTCAGATTGACGACCATATCAACCGTGACAATATCGCCATCTACAAGCTGCTTGTCGCGAGGAAAACCATGGCATATCTCATCATTAATAGAGGCACACGTTGCATATGGATAGCCGCTGAAACCTTTCTGTTCTGGTGTAGCCCCATGTTCAGCCAAAAACTTTTCTGTAAATGAATCAATTTCCATTGTTGTAATCCCTGGTTTAATAATTTTAGCGATTTCTTTGTGGCATGCGACGAGCACATCACCAGCCGCCTGCATCTTTTCAATTTCGCGTTTACTTTTACGTGTTATCATCAGGTTCTTCCCTTCTACAAAATCTTCTATAAAGTGAAATGTCAGTCCACTGGGTATTCTTTCCCCGCTGCGTAAGAGTAAGAAAAGCGCGGGGCGCCTTGTTCACCCCCGAAAAGCTTAAGCAAGAATTTGCAGTGGCGGGTTTGGCCACGTAAAATTATTGCTTAAGACCTCGAGGGGGTAGGCGCTGGCCGGCTAAGTTCGGCACGTCCTGTGCCAACGCCGGCACTAGTACGTCCTGTACGTCGAAGCTGGACATGGCTATTGCTGACAAAGAGCTTAATATAGCCAAAAATTTTATACTTTCTTATCTTTGAACAAAAACTAATCCTCGGGCGTTCACAAAAAAAGAATGCATTTTTCCTCGGAAAATGTGTCACTGACGCAGGAACTCTTTGTGTTGCGACCTGTATCGTGCAGGTCCGAACTGAGTGGGGCCGTTGATGCAGGACACTCTACCGTTGATACTACGCGTCCCACCATTGATGTTCCACGTCCCGTCGTTGATGCCCCGCGTCCCACCATTGATGTTCCACGTCCCGCCGTTGATGCCCCGCGTTTCACCGTTGATGTTCCACGTCCCGCCGTTGATGCCCCGCGTTTCACCGTTGATGTTTCACGTCCTACCGTTGATGTTCCACGTTCCACCGTTGATACCCCCTGTTTCACCGTTGATGTTTCACGTCCTACCGTTGATGCCCCGCGTCCCACCATTGATGTCTCACGTCCTACCGTTGATACTCAGTGTTCTACCGCTGATGTTTCCTTTCTATGCTGGAAAGCTAATCTGCACATTTTGATCAGTTCGCCTCAGTCATTATATCATAAAGCAAAAATTCATTCAGTGGCTTCTCAGCCCTATCCCCATACGCGGCCATTCATCGAACGGCAGAAAATGCAGCGGAACAACCATCCCCTGCATTTGATCTGTTCATGCTTCAAACCTTATCTTGCAACCTGTTGATTACAAGTAATCGGTCACACGATATATTTTTCCATTCACAATACTTGTCTCATCGGTCAAAATATCAACCAGAACGCCGCCGACTGTATCTGTATCTTTCAATTGATTATTTTGCTTATAACCACGGAATTGATCAACTTCGATAAATGCATCCTTATCGCTCTGGCGAATTCTTTCCTGCATCCCGGTATCCATAATTCCCGGACTGAACGCAATGACTTTACTTCCGGTCTTCAATTCATCCTGTTCCAGTGCTGCTGTTTGGGTAAACATATTCATAGCAGCCTTGGATGTACAATAAGCACTCCAGCCGTAGACAGGCCTCTCTGCAGCGCCTGATGTGATCGTTGTGCTAATAAATCGGACATTCCGCTCAGCAGCTTTTTTCAGAAATAAATTTGTCAGTATCATCGGGGCTGTTGTATTCACTTGGATATGGTATGCCACATCCGCACTTTTTGTGTTCATGGATTTATCAAGCGGCTCCAGCACTGCCGCATTATTGACTAAATAAACCGTATCCGGCTCAATAGAAAATATATCCTCACCGATTCGTCGAAATAACGCTTCCGTCGCCTCCAGATCACCTAAATCACAGGCATAATGCTGATACGTCACGTTGTTCGCTTTGGCCGCATCGTCAAGTTTAGCATTCTTATGACGGGAGATCCCCGTTACGTGGACACCTGATTCCATTAAAAGCTTCGCGATTGACTCCCCTAATCCTTTCGACACACCTGTAACAACTGCATGTCGCATAAAAATGTTCCCCCTCTATTTTTCAGTATATGACGTTATGATACCCGCATTCAGACGATCGAAAACAATCTTATTTTGTAATGACAATTGCCTGACTGCCCATCTGTTCCCAGGCCGCTTCGAAGTCTTCTTTGTTTACCTTCTGATTTTTCTGCCCGTAAGGATTATTAATATAGACATAATCCTTATCAAAACCTGTCACAACGACACTATGCACACTGAACGTGACATCCACTTCCCCTGATGGCGTGTCCCACGTTTCAAAATCGTTTGCCGGAGCAAAATTAACAGTGGTAATCACCCATGCCGGTAACCCCTGAGCTACCAATTGATATAACATGTCAATGGGCTTGCCGGTCAAATCAATCGCATTATTTCCGGCAAAGTCCTGTGCAACATCATACATCGGTCCATGATACACACTAAGTCCAGGACCGTTCACCATATCCCCGACAAACCCCTCATTCGGATTCCCTTTCTGGCCATTATCATAGGTTAATGGGACACGCGGAAGTTTGTCAGCCACTTTATTTTTTGTTGTATTATAGCCATGATAATTCAGGATCATGGCCAGGCTGGAAACCTCACAGCCATTATAAATCCTGGGGTGGTCCATTTGATTGATCAACGGTACATTCATCGGCTTTTTGCTTTCCGGCGTGTTGTCAGGAAATGGCTGCAACGAAGAAGTATCTGCCATCAGCAAAGGATTGATTTCCGCAAATTCCGGCACCGCTTTTTCCGCCAGTTTGGTCTGTCTGGCAGCATTCGTTTCGGAATGAAATGTTTGCTGTTCACATGCACCTAAAACAAACGCCATCAAGATAAAAAAGTGTACAATTTTTTTACGTTTCCACATCTGATGCATATCTCCCTGAATGTCCTGGTAATCTTATGCCAATCTTTTGTATATTGTCAGCCACACAAAAGACCGCTTCTATTTCAAGTCGGCCCAATAATGAACTAGTGTTTCCATCCCTTTGTCAAAACTGTCTAATGGAAAACTTTCATTTGGCGAGTGCAGCCGGTCATCCGGTGTGCCAAATCCGAGCAGCACAATCGGAATATGATAGATATCCTCAATCCACTCAACAACAGGAATCGAGCCACCCATGCGAATGTAGACAGTTTCTTTGCCAAATGCCTTCGTATAACTTTCAGCAGCTTTTTTAATAAGCTGGCTGTCCGGCTCCACTTTGTAAGCCCTGGCTGACAGTTTTTCTTTTTTTACATCAACCGTAACACCTGATGGGACAGCTCGATGAATATGTTTTTCGAGCAAATCCTGAATTTTTTCGGGATCCTGCCCGGGAACGAGACGGCAGGTGATTTTTGCTGTGGCGGTTGATGGAATAATCGTTTTCGTCCCTTCACCCTGATAACCACCGTACATGCCGTTGATTTCAAAGGTCGGCCTTGCCATGGTATGTTCTTTAGCGGTATAGCCTTTTTCAGATGCTGTCTCTTGAACACCTGTTGATTCCTGATAGTTTTCGCCTTGAACATTTTTGATTAATTCCCGTTCGTTGTCGGAGAGTGGTTCAACATCATCATAGAACCCGTCAACCGTCACGACTTCATCTTCATCTTTCATGGATGCCAAAATATGATTCAACGCCATGATCGGGTTGCGGACAGCACCGCCATACATGCCCGAATGGAGGTCATGATCAGGTCCGGTGACATTGATTTCGATGCCTGTGAACCCTTTTAATCCGTAAAGAATCGTCGGCTGGTTTTCGGCGATCATTCCCGAGTCAGAGATAACGGCAAAATCAGCATTAAACTGTTCTTTCTTATCATGCAGCACTTTGTAGAGATTTTCACTGCCGATTTCTTCTTCACCTTCAATACATACTTTGACATTGATCGGCAGTTTTCCTTCCGTTTTCATATACGCCTCAAAAACAGCAAGATGCATGAACACCTGTCCCTTATCGTCACTTGAGCCGCGTGCATATAAGCGCCCATCCCGGATTTCCGGTTTGAACGGATCGCTCTTCCACTGGTCAATCGGATCGACGGGCTGCACATCATAATGCCCGTAAAACAGGACAGTTGGTGCATCAGGACCGGCCTGGTTATATTCGGCATACACGAGCGGATGACCACCCGTATCCTGCTGCTGTACCTGGTCAAATCCGATATCATTTAAATAGGATTCCAGGTAAGCGGCAGCCTCCTTAATATCTTTTTTATGTACACTGTCCGTACTGACGCTCGGAATCGACAAAAACGTATTTAATTTTTCAAGCAGCTGTTCGCGATTCTCGTTTAAATAATGCAATGCCTGTTTACTCATCGACTCATACCTCCTGTTCATTTTATTCTATTTTAGCATATATGATAGCAAAAAAACGAATCGGGCGGTCCCGATCGGGGATGTGCTGCCGATATCCTTGCTCTTCTGTTGATATTCTTACTCTTCTGCTGATCCTTCCGCTCTTCTGCTGATTCTTCCGCTCTTCTGCTGATTCTTCCGCTCTTCTGCTGATTCTTCCGCTCTTCTGCTGATTCTTCCGCTCTTCTGCTGATTCTTCCGCTCTTCTGCTGATTCTTCCGCTCTTCTGCCGATTCTTCCGCTCTTCTGCCGATTCTTCCACTCTTCTGCCGATTCTTCCGCTCTTCCGCCGATTCTTCCGCTCTTCTGCCGATTCTTCCAATCTTCTGCCGATTCTTCCGCTCTTCCGCCGATTCTTCCGCTCTTCTGCCGATTCTTCCGCTCTTCTGCCGATTCTTCCGCTCTTCTGCTGATTCTTCCGCTCTTCTGCCGATTCTTCCGCTCTTCTGCCGATTCTTCCACTCTTTCCCGCCAATATCCCCGTTTTTCCGCAAAAAAAGACAGCCTGTAAAAAGACTGCCCTATAATCTATTCAAGTGCCTGTGATAAATCTTCAATCAGATCATCTGCATCCTCAATACCGACTGATATTCGAATCAATCCATCCGTTATGCCAAGTTCTGCTCGCCGGTCTGCAGGAATAGAAGCATGTGTCATTTTTGCCGGAACCGAAATAAGACTTTCCACCGCCCCCAGACTCTCGGCAAGTGTGAAATAGTTTACACGGCTCAGGATCTTATCAGCACTTCCACCACATCCTGCATCAAACGAAATTATCCCGCCAAACCCAGTTGCCTGACGTTTTGCAATATCATGTCCTCTATGTGACGGGAGCCCGGGGTAGTAGATGGTGGTTACGTTCTCATCCCCCTGCAGAAATTCCGCTAGTTTCGCCGTATTGTGTTCAATGGCTTCCATTCGTATTCCAAGTGTTTTGATACCACGCATTAAGAGCCATGAATCCTGCGAGCCCAGCACTCCTCCGGTTGAATTTTGGATAAAATGAATCCTTTCTGCTAAGTCATCGGAATTAACGGCTAAAAGTCCTGCCACAACATCACTATGCCCGCCGATAAACTTAGTGGCACTGTGCAGCACAATATCTGCGCCCAGATTTAGCGGCTGCTGCCAGTACGGTGTGGCAAACGTATTGTCAACTATTAACAACAAGTCGTGTTTTTTCGCTATTTCGCCCATTTTTGCGAGATCGGTGATTTTTAGCAGCGGGTTTGTCGGCGTTTCAATATACAGAGCCTTCGTATTTTCCTGTATGGCTGCCTCAACATGTTCCGGATAACTTGTGTCCACGTAAGAATGATCAAGGTTAAAACGATTCAGGACGCTTGTCATCAGGCGGTAGGTTCCGCCATACACATCATCCGTCATAACAATATGATCGCCGGCATCAAGCAGCATCATAACCGATGTAATCGCAGCCATACCAGATCCGAACGCAAAGCCTGATGCTCCGTTTTCAAGTTCAGCCACAACGGTTTCAAGCGCATGACGGGTCGGGTTGCCAGTCCGGGAATATTCATAGCCCCTGGGATTGCCGGCTGAATCCTGCTGATACGTGCTGACCTGGTATATCGGAACAGACACAGCGCCTGTTTTTTCATCCCCTGTTACACCACCATGGATCATCTTCGTTTTTGTGCGCATAAATCCATTCCCCCTTCAATTATCCCAGTTGGAATATATATCTTTGCTCAGGTAACGGTCACTGCCATCCGGAAAAATCGTGACAACTGTTGTCCCCGGTTTAGCGTTACGGGCTTCTTCCAATGCAGCATACATCGCGGATCCTGATGAACTCCCAACAAGCAATCCTTCTTTTTTCGCCAATTGTTCCGTCAGCGTAAAAGCAGACCAGTCCGATACCGTATACACATCATCCATCAGCGAATGATCAAAAAAGCCAGGCAAAAATTCCATTCCAATTCCTTCTGTTTTGTGTGAACCTGGCTCACCACCGGCAATAATTGATCCCTCGGGCTCTACGATTACAGACCGGATAGCCGGCTTTTTCTCCTTCAGATAGCTGGATGTCCCCATAAATGTGCCACTTGAGCCTGCACCAGCGACAAAGATGTCAATATCACCATCAAGGTCACGCCACAATTCAGGTGCAAGTGTTTTAGAATACGTGGCGGGATTCGCCTGGTTAACAAATTGCTGCGGTGAAAAACTGTTTGGAATATCGTTAAGCAGTTGTCCGGTCTTTTCAATCGCACCAGCCATGCCCTGATCACTTGGTGTATGAACAATGGCTGCCCCCAACGCTTTCATAAGCTGCTGTTTCTCAACACTGAATTTCTTCGGGACACAAAAGATAACCGATAAATCCTTATTCATAGCTGCCAATGCCAGCCCAATACCGGTATTCCCGGCAGTCGGCTCAATGATCGTTCCACCTGGCTTAATTTTCCCGCTGGATAGCGCATCACGAATGAGTTCAACACCCAGTCGGTCTTTCACACTGCCGCCCGGATTATAGAATTCCAATTTCGCATATAAACGAACACCTTCCGGAAGTGAAAAGTTCGTTAGCTCCAATAATGGAGTTCCCCCAATTAACGCATGAATGGATTGGTATATGGCCATCGTTTCGTCCCCTCTCACTCCGCAAATACCTGCTGCCACTCTTCTTTTTTGGCGAGCATATCTTTGGCGATCTTTTGTGCACCTTCAAGACTGTGGTTGGCCGCCCAGCCGCATTGGAATTCATTGCACGCCGGCACCTCTTTTGCCTCAAGAACGTCTTGGAATGTTTTTTCAAGTGCTTCAATGACATCTCTATAACTGTCATTATTTAAAATCGACAGGTAAAATCCCGTTTGACACCCCATTGGTCCAATGTCCAGCAGATTATCTAAATGGTTTCGGATATTTTCGGCCATTAGATGCTCGATTGAATGCAGTCCAGGCATATCCATATGCTCTTTATTCGGCTGTTTAAACCGGATATCATATTTGTACACGCTGTCACCATTTGAACCCGATGTCATCCCAACAAGACGAACATAAGGTGCTGCAACTTTTGTGTGATCAAGATTAAAACTTTCCACGTTCATTTTTTCTGCCATGATAAAATCGCTCCCCTATATAAAGTCATTATTTTTTTACAGCTATTATTAACCAGGCGAAATCATTCATTTGTTCAAACGTTACATGAAACCCATTCACTTTAAAAATACGTTCCATTTCTGACAGTGTCGTGTAATACTCCCGCTGCAAATCTTCCGCTAAATCCATAAACTCCTGATTCTGTGCCTTATTTATCGCAAATTCCTTATGATCGTCTGTTTCGAATAGTGTGTCTGCAAAAACAATTTTCCCCATAGGCTGGAGAAGCTCGGCATATTGTATAACAGCCTCCTCCTTTTCAGAATCCGTCAGATGATGGAAAGCAAACGAACTTGCAATCGTATGAACAGGTTCTGCGGGTGTCGGAAAATTAATGAAGTCCCCTTCAAGGAAAGAAAGGGATGGGAGCTTGAGTGAAGCCTTTTTCCTCATTGCTGCGGATGGCTCGATCCCTGTTACCTGATAACCTGACTCCATCAGTTTTTTCGATAAATTCCCTGTGCCAGCACCGAATTCCAGTATATTTCCAAAAGCACATTTAGCCACTCTACTTAAAATGATGTCGTAATTTTCAAAGACATCCTTATATTGTGGATCAATACCTGCGACACTGTCATCATATGAGTCCGCCCATTCATCAAATAAACCTAAAAACTCACGACCCATGTTGTCATCCCCATTATTTTCAATTCATAGTATACAACTATGTTTAATATGGATTGTATGTACAGAATACCAAATGTTGAAAGTAATAGCAAAAAAAGAGTGCACACAATTAAGCGTGTCACTCTTTTAAATGGTTTGTGAAACTGCAATGCTCAGGACGGGGGGCGTACCGGCGCCAACAATTACAGCGCGGAAACTCAGCCGCCGATCCTTTTTTCTTCTTGAACACGTTTTTTAATGATTACCCCGTTCAGGGAAAACACGTTCAATCATATTGCCCATTTGATCGAACAATCCTTCAACCGGTTCATCATTATCGGCGTCGTCAGCGTAATTGTTCATCAGGTCTAAAAAGTCAGGATTTGTCGATACATAAACATTGTCAACATCAGAGTCAACCGATTTCACGATATCCGATATTTGTTCTTTGACCTCATCTGTGACGTCTCCGCCTTTGTTGTTATTATTATTGGTTGTGCCGTTATTGCTAGCATTGTTATCGTTGTTCATGTTGTTGCCATTGTTGTTATCCCGGTCCATTTCTGCAGCCACATAGGCATTATTATCCGTTTTAACGACATAGGCGTTATCAATGCTATCCACCTCATTGGCAATTTTGTTTGCGGCTTTATCTGCCAGTTCATATTGGTCCTCATTATTGTTCCCGTTAGGACCATTTTTTCCCTGGTCATCTTTATTACGTGTGCGATTGCCATTGTTACGGTCATTCATATTATCTGTTCCGGTATCACCTTCAAACCGGGTCTGTTCCACATTGTCATTATTATTCTTGCCATCGTCAGTACCGTCATTTCCTCCATTATTACCGTTGTTTCCATTACATGCGGCAAGAACAAACAGTACTGCCAGCATGATGCTAAAAAGTTTCCATTTCATTGTATTCAAAGCCCTCCTTACTGTTTTGAAATTAGTATGTAACAGAAAAAAAGATTTATACATTAACAGAAATTGGCAGATACACCATTTTTGTTTCCGACAATATATATATAATTCGGGGAGACTATAACTGATCCTTTTCAACATGAAGGAGGGCGAAAAGATGGAAATTCCAGATTACGACAAAGCGTTGTATTATACGTTATGGGGACAGTGGGATGAATTGCTTGTACTAATGGTTCGCACAGGTGATGATATGCTGTCCAAGAAAATCCAGCTCTTCCTGCATGCCTACCATTATTCACCAGAACAAGTTAAAATCATCGAGTCACATGACAATTTATTGTATTATATAGACCATGCCATGAAATACACTCCACCCATTGCCATGGAAGTATAAGAAAAGGTCCCGAAACGCGAAAAATGCACTGATTAAACGGTGCATTTTTCGTTTATGAAGTATAAAATTTTTGAACAAATTTAGCTCTTTGTCAGCAATAGCCATGTCCAGCTTCGACGTACAGGACGTACTAGTGCCGGCGTTGGCACAGGACGTGCCGAACTTAGCCGGCCAGCTACTGCCCCTCGAGGTCTTTAGCAATCTTTTTACGTAGCAAAATCCGCCACAACAAATGTTTGCTTAAGCTTTTTGGGGGTGAACAAGGCGCCCCGCGCTTTTCTTATCCCTTTATTTTGGGCCTTTCCCATTGTTCTTTCTTCCATTCTTCCCCTTGTGGTGGCCTTTCTTTTTGCCGTTGTGTTGTTTGACTTTCTCATGGCCTTCCCCATTGCTATTATGATGTTTATGTGTGTGTTGACCGCTGGCTTTACCGTTGTTTTGCTTGTGGTGGCCATTGTGCGGTTTCGCCTTGTCTCCTTTTGCTTTTCCATTATGTTGCTTTGGCTTATCATGCCCCTTACCTTTGCCATGATGCCGGTCGTCACCCCCAGCGTTCTTATGTACGGATGTTTCGTTTTGCCTCTCCTGTCCATAACCGTTTCGCTCAGCATTTTCAGATTTTAAGTCGCTTGGGTGTTTTGATTCATGCCGACTGTTTGGCGTTTCTTCGTCATGCCGTTCTACAGATTTGACAGTCTGGTCACTCTGTTCAGAAGCTTTTTCATCGGATAGCACATTTTGCTCGCGTTTATTCGGTCGATTTTCATCTGCTGGAGACCCTGAATGATTGTTATTCTCGTTATAAAATATATTTAAAATTTCTCTATCGTCCTCATCAACAGGGGGTTCTTCAGCTGCATGACCTTCGTTTCCACTAGTGGAAGATTCCGATTCAACCAGACTCCTGGCCATTAATTGGTTCATCGATTGCTCGCTTTCCTGAGCTTGTTTCCGAATTTTGTTTGGTATTTGGAATGTTACAATTCCCCAACCCTGATCATGATCCAGAAAATAATCGTCGATCGCTTTCGTGACAGAGACCTGATGTGTATCCCGAATATAATTCACGCCAGCGAGCATGTTTTTTCCATTCTGCAGCAGATTTGCTTCTTCGCTTGCTGTTATAATTTTTTCCATGACGTTTTCCAATGAGTCACCTTCATAATCAGTCAGCTTCGGTAAGAACGATTCGGCATCTTCATTTAAAGGAACGATTGACTTGACATTTAAATGATCATCAATCGCAAGTTCTATGTTTGGATTGATGGAAATATTTACATAGGCATATGTTCTATCCTTGTCCATCATAAAATAAATCGGCATCAATATTAGCAATAGACAAGCGATTGCAGCCATTTGGAATATGTACTTCTTTTGGCTGTAACGCCATTTGCCGGGGAATGGCTGGTAGCTGACTTCCATGCCGATAGCCGCATTTTTTAGCGGCCATGCTTTTTGGAATGCGCCATCCTTTTGCATCACAATGATGTAATCGCGATGTTTTTCCATCACAATTCCTTTTTTCACTAACCCACCCCCTTAAGGTACTCCTTAAGATATGTGTAATCCTCGTCCAGAATAATAAAAATGGCTAGAATGAATTTTCGGTTTCTTTCCAGCGTTTTCTTACTGACATTCACCAATTTGGCTAAATTTTTTAGTGGCAGTTTTTTCTTTTTTTGCACAAAATGTCTTAAGTCAATATCATTATACAATGTTCTTGCCACCGCTATAGCAGTTTCCCGTGCATCTTTATGCTTTGGCGACACCTCCGTCAGCTGAACTAATGACAGTTTATAGCTGCGCAGTTTTTCTTTAAAATCAATAATTTCCTCTCTGAGTAATAAGACGTTCTGTTCTTCCCGGTAGGATTCCTTAACCGCCTGAATCTCGACAGGGTTTTCCATCTGTTCTTCATCATAACGACCGTCCAGTGATATGGCAACCGGTGTCTTTTGCACGTAGCGTATATAATCAATGACCTTCCGCTTTACGACCAGCCTGGAAAAAGTCAGGAACGAACTGCCTTTTTCAGGAGAATACGACATAACCGCCTCGTTAAAAGCATTTAAACCAATGCTGAATTCATCATCTGTTCGAGGATCAATGTAACGTTTACACACTTCGGAAACACATTTTGCGATAAATGGCTGATAACATTTTAAAAGCTCATTTTGTATAATTTGATCCCCTTGCTGCGCTATGGCAACCATTTCTTCAAGGGGGCTTTCCTTTAAGGATTGACTACTTGGCAACACGCAGCACCCCCAGCCTTTATAAAATTCGTTTTAAGAGCATACTTTTTGGGTGTGGTTTGCAGTGAATCATGTTCAATGATGATATGTATGTTGAAATCATTAACGTTCATGATCTATCCACCATCTTTGTTTATATTTAAGTGAGTGTTCAAAAAGGCGGATAAAACCGGACTTTTGAACAGCCTATATTATTTGTCCAATATGATTATATCGTAACGTACCATGCATATGGTTTCGAGAACAGGTTTATTACATTTTTTTTAAAAATCCGTTACTGGCATGATATAACAGCGGAGGACGCAAAACGGCCGAATAGCGAACGTTCAATTCTATCATTTTGATTGCGATAAAGAAGGAAGAAATTTATGAGGTATATTGCGAAGGATCAACTATTAATAATATCAAACATTTTACGTTTAAAAGCTATTTTGATGTCTCCTAAAAAATAAGGATCTGCTGATAAGAAAAGCGCGGGGCGCCTTGTTCACCCCCGAAAAGCTTAAGCATGAATTTGTAGTGGCGTGTTTTGCCACGTAAAATGATTGCTTAAGACCTCGAGGGGGTAGGCGCTGGCCGGCTATGTTCGGCACGTCCTGTGCCAACGCCGGCACTAGTACGTCCTGTACGTCGAAGCTGGACATGGCTATTGCTGACAAAGAGCTTCATATAGCCCGAAATTTTATACTTTCTTATCTTTCAAAAAAAGACCGTCATCCCACGTTGGAATACCGGTGGCACCCCACAGTACGCCAGCACAAGCAAAGCTTCCATGAGTTGAACAATACAGCATAACCTGCCACCTCCCACAGTTTCAATACGGTTTACCCCAGAGTATTGTACACTAAACACGCATCAGCCATGGTGACCATAGAAATAGTCAATTGGTATCAATAAACCGACCCGGCCATGGGTGTCGTGATGCAGCGTCGCAAATACAACACCGATCACTTTTCCATCCTGATTAATCACCGGACTGCCGCTGTTTCCCCGGTAAACCGGTGCCTCCATCATAATTACCGGCTCTTCCCAGCCATTTAAACGAATTTCATCAATCACTCTGCCTTCGTTTGCTATACCGTTAAAGTTACTAGGGTTACCGATAAAATAAACCTGCTCAGTACCGGGGTCGTAGGCAGTTTCTTCTGCAAGTTGCAAATGAGGCAAATTTTTTCCGGTCACATTCAGAACGGCCAAATCAACAGATGGATACGTCTCTACAACCTCACCTGCAAACAGCCCTTCCTCAGGGAACGCCACCGTGACTTCATCGTCACCTTCCACCACATGGTGATTGGTGATAATTGTTCCATCAGCTGTAACTGAAAAGCCCGTCCCTCTTGAATCGTCCGTTTCAATAACAACAACCGACTCTTTATAAGTCTGGATGTCCTCCTGCGCCGACAGTTGGGCAGATGTGAATAAAAAATCGATAGCCGGAAAAGAAAATGTCCTTGGTATAAGTGATGCAACATTCATTACCATTACAACAGCAATCAGCCAAAACAACCATTTGGGAAATGGTCGTCGGGGCTTTTGATTTTTCGTTTCGTCTCCAGCACGTTCAAGTGCCTTTTGCCGCTCCTGTTCCACAAGCTCATACAATTCTTCTTCATCCAGCTCTTCATACAAATCATCATCTATAACATCAGGATTCTTTTTATCGTTATTCATAATGCACCCCGTCTGTTGAAAAGTAATATGATGGCGTTGACACGTTCAGTTTCCCTGCAGATTATTAATCACATTTTATCACGCCATCGCAAAATTGAATGGCTTTATTTTCTAAAACAACAAAAGGACCACGTATGAATGTGGTCCTTTGCAACACGTCAGGTTATACGGCTATAATCAAAAATATTTACTTCACTAGTTTCTGGCGACGCAGGTTCACCCATAAACAAGCGAGGCTGAATAACGCCAGCAGGATGAAGCCCAGATAATAACCACCTGTCATATCTTTGAATACACCAAGGACAATTGGTGGAAAGAAACCACCAAGACCACCAGCGGCACCGACAATGCCAGTAACAGCACCTGTATTACCCTGTGAAACCATCGGCACAAGTTTAAAGACAACACCGTTGCCCATTCCTGAAAAAATGGCTATCGTCAGACAAAATACAGTGAATAAAATAACATTGCCAGTTGTAAACGCGATAATGGCCGCACATGCCGCAATCACCAGGAAGACGACCGTAAGTAGTTTTTTTGGATCAAATTTATCTGCTATCATCCCACCCAATGGTCGAATAAAGGTAGCGATAACGACAAATATAGCAGCCCGCTGTCCTGCGTCAACGGAAGTCAAGTCATACAAATCCTGAAGAAGCGTTGGCAAATAAAGTCCCAGTGCAACAAATACACCGAATGTGAGAAAATAGAAAAGTGATAGCATCCAGGTTTGTTGATGCTTTAATGGTTCCAATGCACTTTTTAATGTCTTTTGGCCACTCTGCTCACGATCGCTTGTTCCAAAGTAAAATATGACAGCCATTATCGCAATTGCTATGGCTAATATACGAAATGCCCAATCAATACTGTAGGTAGCGACAATAACTGGAATAATGAAACCGGCAACAGCTGTCCCGATATTTCCTACCCCGGCTATCCCCAGTACCAGTCCCTGCTTTTCTTTCGGATACCAGCCTGAAACATATGTAATCGCAATCGCAAACGTTGTACCACCCATGCCAATAAAAAAAGCATAGAATAGCATCCAGCCATAAGAATCAGCAAAACTCGCTCCAATTAATGGGATAATCAAAAATAACATTGTTAATGTGTAGACTTTTCGTCCACTGTATTTGTCAGAGAGAATTCCCAGCGGAATCCTCATTATCGATCCCAGAATAGTTGGTACCGCCACCAAAATACTAACTTGAGTTGCTGATAAGTTATACAATGCACTAATATCCTGAGCCATTGGTGAAATCATGGACCAGATTGTAAATGATACAATCATGGCAATTGTGGAGAAAACTAATGCTGACGTGCTTCCTTTCGTTTGTGTCACTGGTAACTCCCCTTTCAAAAAAATACATTGTAATCGTTTGTTCATATTTTATTATCATGTGTCATCTTGTTATAATAATGTTACCACAAATTGACTATGTCTAACCTAACACATGGTGAAGATTTTGTAACACTTATAAGGGTTATCAGCAAAGTCTATTTAACAAAAAATCATAGAAAGGACTGGCGATCATGAACCTTGATGACCTGCTTGCATTTAACAAACGGTTTGTCCAAGATCAAAGCTACGAATCATACAAAACAGACAACATTCCAAATAAACGGACGGTCATTTTCACTTGTATGGACACCCGATTAGTCGAACTGCTGCCGAAAGCACTGAACATCAGCAATGGCGACGTCAAAATGGTTAAAAATGCTGGTGCAATTCTTCGTGACCCGTTCGACAGTGTTATGAAAAGCATCCTTGTTGCGATTTACGAACTAAAGGCAGAACAGGTTATGGTGATTGGGCATCACGATTGCGGCATGTCACATATGAATTCGGACGCTTTTAAACAAAAACTGCTTCAAAACGATATCCCGGAAGAAACACTTCATACACTGACACATGCCGGTGTTGACCTGGAACAGGAGTTTTCAGGTTTTAACACCGTTGAAGACGCTGTTAAGGGTAGCGTTTCCGTAGTCAGAAACCATCCCCTGTTGCCGTCATATGTACGGGTTCACGGCCTTGTTATCAATCCGGAAACAGGCAAAATGGATCTGGTAACAAAAGAGGAATAAAGGCGCAAGTGCCCGTTTAGCGACGTACGGACTGGACCGCAGGAGATAAAGGAAACACGTCGACCTTAGGGAGCCGATTTCATGATTGAAAACATCTCAAAAAGTATATTTACATCTCATAAAAAAACTGGCGGATGCAACTGCAACCGTCAGTTTTTTATTGTATTTAGTTATGGTATTCGTCACTCTCTTCAACGTCTTCCGCTGCCAGCCCTGACAATACATGTACACGCAGAATAAAGCCGACCAGTTTCTTCTCATCATTTATAACCGCCAGTGGAAAGCTTGATTCCAGAGCTTTTGCAATCAAATCATTCACATATTCATCCTTTTGGACCGTTGTGATGTCAGTACGCATCGTTTCCTCAAGTGACTTTTTCTCCTTAAGGCCTTGAATCGCATCATCTATCGTGACGATGCCTTTGACATGCCGGCTGCGGTCAACGACAAATACACTGGAGATGCCATTTTCCTCCATTTCTTTCCGGGCAACATTCAAACCATCTTTCATGGAAACAAGAGCATTTGGTTTAATCATAATGTTTTCCGCCTGAAACACTTTCGACCGGTCAATATCTTTAATGAATTCTGAAATATAGTCGTTGGCCGGGTTTTCGATAATTTCTTCAGGTGAACCAATCTGATTAACTTTACCATCTTTCATAACAGCCACCCGATCACCAATCTTGAACGCTTCGTTAACATCATGTGTAATGAAAATGATCGTTTTCTGCAGCCGTTCCTGAATATCCAGCAGTTCCAGCTGCATTTCACGGCGAATGAGCGGATCCAATGCACTAAACGGTTCATCCATCAAAAGGATATCCGGGTCATTGGCAAGCGCCCTGGCGAGACCAACACGCTGCTGCATCCCGCCTGAAAGCTCATCAGGATATTTATCTTCGTAGCCTTTCAAGCCAACAATCTCAATATTCTTTTGCGCAATCTCCCGGCGTTCCTCTTTGGAAATATTACGTACTTCCAGCCCGTATTCGACATTTGCCATAATCGTCCGATGGTTGAAGAGACCAAAATGCTGGAACACCATCGCGACTTTTTCCTGACGCACTTTTTTGAGCTGGGACTTGTTGTTTTGCACAATATCCTCCCCGTCAATATAAATGGAGCCAGCTGTAGGCTTATTTAATAAATTAAAGCAGCGAATCAACGTCGACTTTCCGCTTCCCGAAAGCCCCATAATGACAAATGTCTCACCCTGATTAATCTCCATCGAAGCATCATAGACACCAACCGTGTGCCCTGTTTCTGCCAAAATTTCATCCTTCGTCATGCCGCTTTTAATTTTGGGAATAATCGACTTCGGTTTGGGTCCAAAAATTTTCGATATATGATCGACCTTTATTTTTGTATCCATTAGCTAAGCCTCCTATGCTTCTGGAATTTATCGGCGAGACCGTTGGTAACCCGGTCAATAATAATAGCAAGGAATACAATACTGATACCAGCTTCAAACCCTAGGGCTATATCAATCTGGTTAATCGACACAAGCACTTGCTCACCCAGACCTTGTGCACCAACCATCGATGCGATAACAACCATTGCCAGTGCCATCATCGTTGTCTGGTTGACACCTGCCATAATGGTCGGCAAAGCTTGCGGCAGTTGTATTTTAAACAGCATCTGCATTTTCGATGAGCCAAATGATTCCGCTGATTCAATCACTTCCTGATCCACACCGCGGATGGCCAGTTCAGTAAGCCTAATAACGGGAGGTATAGCGTAAATTAACGTCGCAAAAATGGCAGATATGTTTCCTAATCCGAAAAAGAAAATAGCAGGGATTAAATAAACGAAACTTGGCATGGTCTGCATCGCATCAAGTATTGGCCGCATAACCGTCGAAAATCCTTTACTGAAAGCCATCCAGACGCCCAGCGGTATCCCGAGTGCCAGTGAAATAATCACCGCCGTCATGACGATGGCAATCGTTGTCATCAAATCTTCCCACAGTCCGAACGTTCCTGTCAGAAATATGAAAAGACCATAAAGAATACCTGAAGTAATTGATTTGAAATACCATCCCAACAGTACAATAAGTATAATAAACAGCCACCATGGAATCCAAAGTAAAAAGCCTTCTATACTACTTATGATTTCAGACGAAAACAGGTAAATGAAATCAAATACGCTTTCTAGTGACTGGTCCAGAAAATCTATGAACTTTTCAACATAGTCACCGAGTTTAAACCTTATATCCGGAAAGACGCCCATAAAACGATACACCTCTTTTTCAATTTAAAGTTACCGGAAAAAATCAGAAAAGCAGCCAACCGGCAGGCCAGCTGCTTTATAAGCTATTATAGTGATTCCTTCACCTTCTCAGCCACGTCTTCAGGAACCCACTCGGTCCACAAATCTTCATGTTCCTTCATCCACCATGCGGCAGCCTCTTCAGCAGATGCATCTTCATTTTCATTCATGTAATCAAGCGCTTCTTCCGTCAGCGCACTGCTTGTTTCATAGTTGCTCAAAAATTCCACAACTTCCGGCGCCGCATCCGGAATATCTTTATGAACAGCAACAACCACATCATTTGGCGGTAATTCCGTCCCTTTTGTTTCTTCGTACACTTCCGGATCGTACTCTGGTTCTTCCAGCAGTGTCAGGTCGTATTTCGCAGTAACAGCAGTCGGCGACCAATAATAACCCACCCAGGCTTCTCCGGCTTCATAAGCATCGGCAAGTGAAGCGACAATTGCTGCGTCTGAACCAGGCTTAAAGTTTACAAACGTATCATTCAATCCATACGTTTCCATCTTTTGTGTGATGGCCTTTTCCACTGCCCAGCCGCTTGGTGCATTAATTAAACGGCCTTTCCCGGGTTCTGCAGGGTCTTCAAACAATTCCGGATATTTTTTCAGATCCTCGACCGTTTTCAGATCTGGTGCCATTGGTTCGATCCCGCGCTCCTCGTCGCCTTCAATCACATATGTCGGAACATAGATGCCCTGTTCATTATCATCAAAGTTGACGGAAACTTTTTCAAAATCTCCAGCTTCAATCGCTTCTGCATAGACTTCTTTAACATTGTCTGTCCATACTTCAGAGTAAATATCGATATCGCCTTCACGCAGACCTTGAATGGTTGCGGCAGTTGAACCTGGCGTTACTTCCGTATCAATGCCATAACCCACTTCTATAACCTTCTGCATAATCGAATTGTGAACTCTGATACTGTTCCACCCGGCATCAGCAAAGACCAGTTTATCAACAGATGCTTCTGAACCTGATTCACCGTCTGCTGAGTCAGATCCGCCACAGGCAGCAAGCGCAACTAAAAGCGCAGCAAATACTAAGATTAGTAGTTTTTTCATTCAATTACTCCTCGTATACTATATTTAGGCTCTTTCATTTAGCCTATAAATTCACAAAAAAACCTGCATTCAGAATGTTTATAACTTGGACGCTCTGAGATATTCCTAGATAATGGTCTTAGGATCATTTGGG
>NZ_SRHY01000059.1 GCF_004565465.1 Lentibacillus salicampi | reverse complement strand
TTAACTATACCAAATGTTGAGGTGTTTTTTCATGTTTAAACGTAATGTCAAACTCCTATTTTAAATTCTACAAGCACTTGCATGTTTTAAGCTAACTACGATTTTGTTGGTGCGAAAGTTGAGTTATAATAAAAATAAGGTAAAAATCAGTTAATGGAGGTGTACAGCATGGCAGATATTTCAAAAGATCAGGTTAAGCATGTTGCCAATTTGGCACGACTTGCCATAACCGAAGAAGAAGCTGATATGTTTACTGAACAACTAAGTTCAATCATTGATTATGCGGAGCAGTTAAATGAACTGGATACGGATAACGTTGAACCGACAACTCATGTTCTGGATTTGAAAAATGTACTGCGCGAGGACGAGCCGAAAGAATGGATTTCCAGAGAAGAAGCACTGAAAAATGCACCGGACAAGCAGGGTGGATATTTCCGCGTGCCGTCAATTCTGGAATAAGGAGGGAAAAGAATGTCACTATTTGACCATAGCATCAAACAATTGGAAGACATGTTACATAAAAAGGAAATTTCCGCTGAAGACCTGGTTGATGCATCATATGACCGGATCAGAGAAGTTGATGACCAGGTGAAGGCATTTTTAACGTTGGATGAAGAACACGCCCGCAGCCAGGCGAAACAGTTGGACGCAGCGCCGGATGCAGACGCACGGTTATTTGCGATTCCGGCTGGCATTAAAGATAATATTGTCACGAAAGGCTTGCGGACCACATGTGGTAGTCAATTTCTGAAAAACTTTGACGATCCGCTGTACAATGCAACGGTTGTTGAAAAATTGAATGCAGAAAAAACAGTAACGGTCGGTAAATTGAACATGGACGAATTTGCCATGGGGTCATCGACGGAAAATTCCAGTTATGCGTCTACCCGCAACCCTTGGAATACGGATCACGTCCCGGGGGGATCCAGCGGTGGTTCGGCAGCGTCTGTTGCAGCAGGGGAGGTATTGTTTTCCCTCGGTTCTGACACGGGCGGCTCAATCCGTCAGCCGGCCTCATTCTGCGGTGTCGTTGGCATGAAACCAACATACGGCCGTGTGTCGCGCTCCGGGCTTGTCGCGTTTGCATCATCCCTTGATCAAATTGGCCCGATCACCCACAGTGTAGGGGACAATGCACGCGTGCTTGAAGTCATTTCCGGCCATGACAAAATGGATTCAACCAGCGCCAATGTTGATGTACCTTCCTATACGGACAAGCTGACAGGTGATGTCAAGGGAATGAAAATTGCTGTACCGAAAGAATACCTGTCAGAGGGTGTTGCGCCTGAAGTAAAAGAGGCGGTCATGAACGCGTTAAAAGTATATGAACTGCTCGGTGCTGAGTGGGAGGAAGTTTCCCTGCCGCACTCGAAATATGCGGTCTCGGCTTATTATCTCCTCGCATCATCCGAAGCATCCGCCAACCTGGCCCGTTTTGACGGTGTCCGCTATGGCGTGCGTTCGGACAAAGCAAATAATATGATGGATATGTTCACCCATTCCCGCAGTGAGGGTTTTGGTGATGAAGTTAAACGCCGGATCATGCTTGGGACATTCGCGCTGAGTTCCGGGTATTATGATGCGTACTATAAAAAAGCACAGAAAGTACGGACATTGATTAAAAATGACTTTGATCAGATTTTGAATGATTATGATGTCGTCATCGGGCCAACTGCACCAACACCTGCATTTAAAGTCGGTGAAAAAGTCGATGATCCATTGACGATGTATGCCAACGATATTTTGACTATTCCAGTCAACCTGGCAGGCGTTCCTGGAATTTCGGTGCCATGCGGTTTTTCAGAAAAAGGGTTGCCAATTGGCTTGCAGATCATCGGGAATGCTTTTGATGAAGGAACGGTCTATCGTGCGGCACATGCGTATGAGCAGGCAACGGAACATCATACAAAACGGCCTCAATTGGGAGGTGCCAAATCATGAACTTTGAAACAATTATCGGACTTGAAGTACACGTCGAATTAAAAACGGACTCCAAAATTTTCAGTCCAAGCCCCAACGCATTCGGTGATGAGCCAAACACAAACGTCAGCCCGATTGACCTTGGCTATCCGGGCGTTTTGCCGGTGTTGAACGAAGAAGCGGTCAACTTTGCCATGAAGGCAGCATTGGCACTGAACTGTGACATCGCAACCGATACCAAATTTGACCGAAAAAACTACTTTTACCCGGACAACCCGAAGGCCTATCAGATCTCCCAGTTTGATCAGCCAATCGGTGAAAATGGCTCGATTGAGATTGAGGTGAACGGCAAGAAAAAACGAATTGGGATTACCCGTCTGCATATGGAAGAAGACGCTGGCAAATTGACCCACCAGGATGATGGGCATTCGCTCGTTGACTTTAACCGCCAGGGAACGCCGCTGATTGAAATTGTTTCGGAACCGGATATGCGCTCACCGGAAGAAGCCTATGCCTATCTGGAAAAACTAAAAAATATCATTCAATATACTGGTGTTTCGGATTGCAAAATGGAAGAAGGATCGCTCCGGTGTGACGCCAATTTGTCTATCCGTCCGATTGGGCAGGAAGAGTTTGGTGTCAAAACCGAACTAAAAAACCTGAACTCCTTCTCATTTGTACAAAAAGGTCTGGAATTTGAAGAGAAACGTCAGGAAAAAGAACTGCTCTCAGGCGGCGAAATTTTACAGGAAACGCGCCGTTATGATGAAAAAACCAAAGAAACGATTTTGATGCGCGTCAAAGAAGGCTCCGACGACTACCGTTATTTCCCGGAACCGGACCTTGTGCCGCTGTATATTGATGAAGAATGGAAGGAACGCATTCGTGCTGAGATTCCGGAATTGCCGGATGCCCGTAAACAGCGCTACATCGATGAGTTACAGCTTCCTGAATATGATGCCGCTGTTTTGACCAGTTCCAAGGAAATGTCTGATTTCTTCGAGGGAGCAGTTGAAAATGGCGCGGATATCAAGCAGGCTTCCAATTGGCTGATGGGCGATGTTTTAGCATATATGAACAAGCACTACAAAGAATTGCACGAACTTGCTTTGACGCCGGAAGCACTGGCGACCATGATCAAGTTGATTGAGGATGGCACGATTTCATCCAAGATCGCCAAGAAAGTTTTTGCCGAACTTGTGGAAAACGGCGGCGATCCGGAAAAGATTGTGAAGGAAAAAGGTCTTGTGCAAATTTCCGATGAAGGCCAGCTAACTGAAATCATCACAAATGTACTGGACGAAAATGAACAATCCATTATTGACTATAAAAACGGCAAAGACCGCGCCATTAAATACCTGGTCGGTCAGGTCATGAAAGTAACCAAAGGCCAGGCCAACCCGCCGATGGTGAATAAAATTTTGCAAGCCGAGATTGACAAGCGTTAGTTGCTTGATTGCTTAAGTTGCGGAAACGCCAAAGTATAGGCTGACAACGTCATTAAATGCAGAAACGCCGGATTTTCGCGTGAAAACGCCAGATTTCTCGTCTGTCGTACTGAACCGAATAAGAAAGTCATAGAAATAAATGATGGACCGGCTGCCAATTTACGGCAGCAGTCCATCATTTTTAAGCAATGGCTTTTCAATCAATGTAAAAAACGCTATGATAGACGTTAGGTGTAAAACTGATTTGCGCGTTGGGAGAGAATGTCATGAAAAAAGCTCGCATTATATATAACCCGACATCAGGAAGAGAGGCATTTAAGAAGGAACTGCCCACTGTATTGGAGCGGTTTGAAATCGCCGGCTTTGAAACATCAGCACACGCGACAACGCGCGAAGGTGACGCCATCGAGGCTGCCAAAATAGCTGTCGAACGGCACTTTGATCTAGTTGTTGCGGTAGGTGGTGATGGTACAATCAATGAAGTCATCAATGGATTGGCGGAGCAGGAACACCGTCCAAGCCTTGGCGTTATCCCGACTGGCACAACCAATGATTTTGCCAGAGCCTTGTGCATTCCCCGTGATATTAGAAAAGCAGTCGATATTATTTTGAACGGTCAATCAAAGCTCCTCGATATCGGCCGTGTGAATGCCCACTATTTTGTCAACATCGCCGGGGGCGGTAAATTGACAGAACTGACGTATGATGTCCCAAGTAAGCTAAAAACAGTGCTTGGTCATTTGGCCTACTATGTGAAGGGGATTGAAATGCTTCCCTCTCTGAAGCCGACGCGGGCAAGAATTGAATATGATGGAACCATTCTCGATGAGGACATCATGCTGTTCCTCGTTGCCAATACCAATTCAGTCGGTGGTTTTGAAAAGCTGGCGCCTGATGCACGCTTGGATGATGGCTATTTTGATCTGTTGATTTTAAAGAAAATGAATCTGGCTGAATTTGTTCGTATTGCCAGTCTGGCCATCAGGGGCGCTCATCTTGAGGATAAGCGGATTTTGTATACGCAAGCTAAACATATCAGCGTTGAAACAGATGATAAGATGCAACTGAACATAGATGGTGAATACGGCGGGCTGCTGCCGGGTGAATTTGAAAACCTGCCCCAGCACATTGCGTTTTTTGTGCCGGATAAATTTGTTGAAAAAGAAGGTTGACGAAAGACTGCTGACAGTGGCAGTCTTTTTAATTCATAACAAAGGATATGGTAGGATTAGAACTATATTAAACGTACGAAAAGGAAGATAACAATGGCGAAACAAGCAGCACCAGTGAAAAAGAATCAGACCGTGACACTTCAGTTTGAAGATTTGACTCATGAAGGGAGCGGTGTCGGAAAAATTAATGGCTATCCATTATTTGTTCCTTACGCACTCCCGGGTGAGGAGGGCGAAGTCAAGGTTGTTAAGGTCAATAAAAACTTTGGGTTCGGCAAACTGATTAAGGTTACGAAATCCAGTGAAGAGCGCGTTGAACCGCCATGTGATGTGTATTATCAATGCGGTGGATGTCAGCTGCAGCATATGAGCTATGAACTGCAGCTTGAGATGAAACAGAATCAGGTAAGAAATGCTATGCGAAAAGTTGCTCATCTTGAAGACGTACCGGTGCATTCGATCATTCGCATGGACGATCCCTGGCGTTATCGCAATAAAGTGCAGATGCCTGTGGGGGAAAAGGAAGACGGTGAACTAAAAACCGGTTTTTACCAAAAACGCAGTCACCGGATCATTGATGGGATGGAGACGTGTAATATCCAGGATGAAGTGAATGACCGGATGGTGGAAGCGGTACGGCGAATCGCTGACCGGCTGGGAATCCCTTCCTATGATGAGGACAAAGATACTGGTGTGTTAAGGCATATAGTTGTTCGAACAGGTGAAGTGACAAAGGATACGATGATTGTCATCATAACACGAACGTCCGATTTGCCGCATCAGGACGCAATGGTCAAGGAACTGATCAAGACGTATCCGCATATTAAATCGATCGTTCATAACATCAATGATCGGAAAACAAATTCCATTTGGGGGAAACAATCGAAGGCCATCTGGGGAGAAGACTATATTTATGACACAATCGGTGATATTCAATTTGCCATTTCCGCCAAATCGTTTTATCAGGTCAATCCGCCCCAGACGAAGAAGTTATATGATAAAGCATTGGAATATGCCAGGATTGGCAGCGATGATACGGTTGTTGATGCTTACTGCGGAATTGGTACCATCTCATTGTTTTTGGCACAGGAGGCCAAAAAAGTTTACGGTGTAGAAGTTGTCCCGGAAGCGGTTGATGATGCCTGGAAAAATGCCGGATTGAACGGTTTCACTAATGCCGAGTTTTATGTCGGCGAAGCGGAAAAAGTCATGCCCTGGTGGACAGCTCAAGGTTTGCGCCCGGACGTGGTTGTCGTCGACCCACCGCGAAAAGGCTGTGACGAGGAACTGCTAAAAGCCATGCTCGGAATGGAGCCGAAGCGGATTGTATATGTGTCATGTAACCCGTCAACTCTGGCGCGGGACTTACGTATTCTGGAAGACGGTGGCTATGCTACACAGGAAGTCCAGCCAGTGGATATGTTTCCGCAGACCCATCATGTTGAAGCGGTGTGCTGGCTGGAGAGGAAATAGTCCAGTTAAATTTAAAAGCCCGATTCCAATAAATCTCGAGTTTCCTCAATAGGACCTCGAGATTTATTCATGTTCTGACTGCCAACAGATTACTTATTATAATGTCTTTTGATGCATCACGTTATATAATGTATCTTAACTCCGCGCTCTGACATGTTTATGACAGAATTATTGCTTAGGCGTTTTTCCCACTCTAACCCCATTTCTTAAAGGTTACGTCAATCTTAAATTCATTTTCATGAATATCGGCAGTTGCTCCACCTTCTTGTTTATTGATAAGCTGCCTGACAATATGCAAGCCTAATCCAAGCCGTCCATTAGTTCGACTAGTATCCATCTTAAATGTTCGATCAAAAATTCGATGGAGTTCAGTACGATCAAACTCATTAACATCATTGACTGCCCTTAACCGAACATATTCTTTTTCTTCAATTAAGTTAATGGTTACATAGCTTTTGGCATACCGCAAAGCATTTTGAATAATGTTTGTCACAATTCGATTTGTTGCTTTCTTGTCAGCAAAAATAGGGGCCACGACGGTTTTATCCACATGGATCTTTAACTGGCTTTTTTCAAAATCATTGTAGAACATGAGCATAGCATCTACGATAATTTGATTCAAAAACTGCTGCTCCATAACCAATTGTTTGTCTGATGAATCAATTTGTGAGAACTCATAGAATAAATCGACCATCATGCTGAGATTGTCTATCTTCCTTTGAATAATAGTTAAAAACTCTATTCTTTCTGTTTCGGATAAAGAGGGATCATGTAACAGTTCTGAGAATCCTTTCATTGATGTTAAAGGCGTTCTTAAATCATGAGAGATATTTGTTATTTCCTGCTTTATTTCTTCTTCTCTCTTTTGCGTGTGCTGCTGATCCTGCTTGAATAAATGAATGAGCTGATTGATTTTCGTAACAAATCTGATGAGGCTTTTACTGTGCGTATTTGTGCGCACTAATTCATTTGTACCGAAATTTTCAATGATTTCTTCCAATTGGTTCGTCATTCTTCTAATATCCCAATGGAATAGCAGAAGCATCCCGATACTAACCATTAGTAGGAAAATCAAAATAAGGATTATCAACCAGCCATTCACATCCATTCATCCCTTCTTCATCAATTGATATTTTGTTTGGCGAATCTTTTCGTCCCTATTAGTAAAGAAATCACGGAAATCACGATACCTGTTACCCAAAGACGATAATCGAAATGTGCAGATTGATTCATAAAGCTCGTTAAGTTTTCGTTTAATAGTGTACTTGGCGTATAATCGAACAGCATGTATAATAGATCACCAGAAAAAATATAAATGAATAGGAACAGGATAATAATATAGACTTCACTGACATTCAGCATTTTCATCACATGAATCAGAATAAATCCGCTGAGCACAATCGGTACCATGTTTGAACCAGCTATCAGGAAATTGCTGACCGAATGTTCTTTACTGGCCATGAGTGTTTCTCCTAATGTAATCGTTAAGAGCAGACCAGTCACACATAGTAACAGAAAGTAACCTAAAGTTAGGATTAGCTTTGACCAAAAGACCGTGTTCCGAGAAAAACCAAAGGATACAGATTGTTTGATTAGAGACGTATCCTTCCCTGTAAGCGTAGAATTAAAGAGCAATGCTACAATCATAATTAGTAGCGTATTACCAATTACGCTCGAATATAAAAACATGCTCGTTGCGTAAGGGAAATTCGGCTCTTGCTGTTGAGAAAAGTACAAAACAACCACTGCTGCGACAATTAACAATAAACAAATCATACTCGTAATATAAAGACCTTTTTTACGTAGCAAACGATAATGTTCGCTTTTCATATAATTAATCATTTTTCAACCCCCTCCACTAATCCTAAGAAGTACTCTTCTAAATTCAGTGCTTCGATACGAAACTCCATCACTAACACACCACTGTCGATTAAAAGCCGATTGATTTCACCGCTCTCTTCTACATAATTTTGGATGGTTATGATATGATTAGGAAGGATTTTATATTGAATATCAGGATATGCTTGCTCTAACAATCGTGCTGCTTTCGCTGCATCATCAACTTTAAGACGAATTTGTTTCTTACTTTTATCATCTAAAGTCTTTTTACTTAAATCATCGACGATTACACCATTCTTGATAAATACAAAACGTGTTGCCAGCAATTGCAGTTCGGTTAAAATATGACTTGAAACTAGAATCGATATTTGTTTTTCCTCGTTCAGCTTCAATAATAACTTACGAATCTCCATAATTCCTTCAGCATCCAACCCATTGATTGGCTCATCCAACACTAAGCAATCTGGACTACTTAATAGACATAGGGCAATTCCTAATCGCTGCTTCATTCCCATGGAGTAATCTCTAAACCGCTTTTTCTTTTGCTTTGCTAGGTCAACAATTTGCAAAACTTCATAGATGCGTTCCTTCTCAGCAATGCCTCGCTGAATTCGAAAATACTCAAGATTTTGGGCTGCAGTAAAATCCGGGAAAAATTCCGGTGCCTCGATCATGAAGCCCATTCTTTTTTTGGCTTGAGCCGTTTCCTTGCCTGACTTGCCAAATAATTGAATGTCTCCTGCAGTTGGAAATAATTGCCCTGAAAGCATTTTAAATATCGTCGATTTGCCAGCACCATTTTTGCCAATTAATGCGCAAATTTCTCCTTTCCTTAATGAGAAATCAAGGGGTTTGATAACTACTTCTTTCTTAAAGGTTTTCTTCAATTGATACGTTTGAATAATGATATCCATCTTGTTGACTCCTTCGCTAAATTTATTGATACATTTAGTTTAGCTTAGATGTCTTTAATATCCCTTAAACAAAACATAAAGAAATTATAAAGAAATCAAACCAACATAAAGCCGATCCCCCAAATTGTCTTTATATACTCGTCAGAGGTGATTTCGGCAAATTTTTTACGAAGATTTGAGACATGAACATTAATGGTATTGTCATCGCCTAAATAGGTCCCTTTCCAGATTCTTTCATAAATCTCCCTTTTGGAAAAAGCACGATCTGGATAACTTACAAATAAGGACAAAATATCAAACTCTGCATTCGTTAATTGCAGTTCGTTGTTTTCTAATGATACAGATAGCTTTTTCGGATCGATTTTTAGACCACGCCATACTTTATACGGCGTTTGTGATGGATTATTAACTGATTTTCTTAATTGAACTTCAACCCTAGCCAGAACCTCTTCTTGATTAAATGGTTTCGTTATATAATCGTCTGCGCCCACTTTCAATACGTGTACTTTATTTTCAATGTCAATCTTGGCGGAAATGACAATAATGGGAATCGCACTCTCTTCTCTGATCTGTTTTATTAATTCTTCCCCGCTTTTACCTGGTAACATTAAGTCCAAGAGAATTAAATCGTATGTATTATTATGCAGCTGTAGAAGGCCTTCTGTACCAGAATAAGCCACAACTGGACTCATGTTTGATTTTGTTAAAATGACGTTTAACAGCTTACTAATTTCTTGATCATCTTCAATTATTAAAATTCTTTTACCTTCAAGCATTATTATCACCTGCCTTTGAAAACCATTGCCATTTTGTTTGATTATATCTAATTATAGCTTATTTTGTGTGATTACAAGTAGTTTGAATCGATGTTAAATTTTGATTGGTGTTAAAATAGAACAGATACTCTTCAACAGATAGTGGGAAACCCTTTTAAATCAAGGACTTCCTTCCGATCTTTTAAATATATCTTTTGTGTTCATAATGTTTGTAGGACGAGTATACCAAAAAGATAGAATCACAAGCAGCCAATTGATGAGGCCTGGCGTATCTTAGGCATTTGTTTGCAGATAAAATCAGAAAGCGTGATAAAATGGCGGAAATGAAAGATGAAATCATTTTAAGAGGGCTTAAAGAGAATAATTTAAACAATGTAGATTTAAACCTCCCGAAAGAAAAAATTGTTGTATTTACTGGTCTTTCGGGCTCAGGGAAAAGTTCGGTTATTTTTGATACATTAGCAACAGAAAGCAGAAGACAAATGACGTTGAATTATCCTCACTATGTCAGATATCAAATGCCAAGATATGAAAGACCACATGCTGATCTTATGCAAAATTTGAGTCCGGTTGTTGTTGTCGAGCAAAGACCTGCTGGAGGCAATTCTCGTTCAACAGTTGGCACCTATATGGATGCAGACCCATTAATCAGACTTTTGTTTTCAAGAATAGGAAAACCGTCCATAGGTTCTGCTACCGAATTTTCGAGTCAAAGTTCTTTTGGCAGCTGTGCTGAATGCGGTGGATTTGGGGAGACAATTGCTCCAGACCTAAATAAGATGATCAATTTCGATAAATCACTTCGAGAGCATGCAGTTCAGTTTAAGCCTCTATCGCCTTCAGGGTGGCAAGGTAACTGGATGATGACGTGCGGATTATTCGATCCGGATAAAGCCCTAAAGGACTACCCAAAAGAAAAACTCCAGCTTCTACTATATGGTCCTGGAGAAGGTAAAACAGTAAATGCGCCATTTCATACAAAAAATGGACCTCAAAAGCATGATTGGGATGGGATCATTCCCAGATTTAAACGTCTTTATATAAACAGGGATATTTCAAAGCTGAGAGGCGTATCCCAGGATGATGTTTTAGCTGTAACCTCACATGCATTATGCGAAACGTGCGGTGGGTCCGGTCTGAACCCAAGAGTTTTAGAATGCAGAATCAATGGCTTAAATATTGCAGAATACGATCAATTAGAAATCGCAGACCTTTTGGAAGAATTAAATCGGATAAAAGATCCAATGGGAGAATCAATTGCAATTCAAACAATCCCGCATATCAAACAACTAGTTGATATGGGGTTAGGGTATTTGAGCCTGTCACGAAAGATGAGTACGTTGTCCGGCGGCGAAGCTCAAAGGGTGAAAATCGCTCGTCATTTAGGGAGCAGTCTAAATAACCTCACCTACATTTTCGATGAACCAACCGCAGGACTTCATCCACAAGAAGTGAATATGTTAATACAGATGCTAAGAAATATAAAAGATGGACATAATAATGTAATTGTCATTGAACACGATCTATCCGTCGTAAAAGCAGCTGATGAAATAATCGAGATGGGACCAGGAGCAGGTGTAAATGGAGGAGAAGTTGTCTATCAAGGGGAATTAGAAGGATTAAAAAGTTCTAAAGCCAAAACAATCCTGGACCATAAGCTAAACATAAACAAAAATCCAAGAGAGATAAAAAGTCATTTCACCATAAAAAAAGCACGTAACAATAACTTAAAAAATACAAACGTAAATATCCCCGAAAATGCCTTCGTCTCCATATGCGGCGTGTCTGGTTCGGGCAAAAGTTCTTTAATGCTTGAGGCCTTCCCGGAACGTTTCCCGGAAATGATTAAGGTGGGGCAAGGGAGCATAGGTATTTCCAACCGTTCAACACTCGCTACGTATATGGGCATCATGGACGACATCCGATCGATTTTTGCCAAAGAAACAGGTCAGCAGGCTGGTTTATTCAGTTTCAATTCGCTTGGAGCCTGTCCGGTTTGCAATGGAAAAGGCGTGATGAAGCCTGACGTCGCATTTGCAGATCCGGTGACAATTGCCTGTGAAGCTTGCGGTGGGACACGATTTTCAAGCAAAGCCTTGTCTTATCGGTATCATGGTAAAAATATAGTTGAGATTTTAGATTTAACGATAGATGAAGCGCTAAACTATTTTCAAAAGCCGAAGATTATTAAAAGGGTAAATATGCTCAAGGAAGTCGGACTCGGCTATTTGGCGCTCGGACAGACGACAAGTTCTTTGAGTGGAGGAGAAGTCCAACGCTTGAAATTAGCGAGCCACCTACAAAAAGAAGGACAAATCTACTTGCTGGACGAACCCTCCCTAGGACTGCACAAAAAAGATAACGGAAAACTGTTAAATTTATTTCAAACGCTTGTAAACAAAGGCAATTCTGTTATAATAATCGAGCATAATCTGGACTTTATAGCGGCCTCTGACTGGGTAATAGAACTGGGCCCAGGAGGAGGCAAACAAGGCGGACATATTCTTTTTGAAGGAACACCAGAAGACATGCTATATGCAAAAACAGTGACAGCGAAATGGTTAAAGGATGGAGCCAGGGAACATCCTCATTGAAATCTGGATTTTATGCTGGATTTCGTGGGTTTTTTCGAAGCTTTTGTCACCTATGAAAGGAATTGAATTTAATATGGAAGATAATTTTTGGTATCATTTACCACGTCCGTTTTATGTGCTGGCTCCCATGGAGAACGTGACGGACGTTGTTTTTCGTCATGTCGTAAGCACGGCAGCCAGGCCGGATGTGTTTTTTACAGAGTTTACAAATACAGACAGTTACTGCCACCCGACGGCAGTCCATAGTGTGCGCGGGCGTTTGACATTTACAGAAGATGAACAGCCTATGGTTGCCCACATATGGGGCGATAAGCCTGAGCATTTTCGGCAAATGAGTATTGGTATGGCGAAAGAAGGCTTTCAGGGGATCGATATTAATATGGGATGTCCTGCGCCTAATGTGGCCCCCAAAGGGAAGGGGTGCGGTCTTATCCGCCGCCCGGACGTTGCAGCCGATATTATTCAAGCAGCCAAAGCAGGCGGATTGCCTGTCAGTGTGAAGACAAGGCTTGGTTACACGAATGTCGATGAATGGCGCAACTGGCTGAGACATTTATTGGATCAGGACATCGTCAATTTGTCCATCCATCTGCGGACAAAAAAAGAAATGAGCAAAGTGGACGCCCATTGGGAATTGATCCCGGAAATCAAGAAACTTCGTGATCATGTGGCACCGGACACGCTTTTGACAATCAATGGTGATATCCCTGACCTGCAAACCGGCGCTCGGCTTGCACAACAATACGGTGTCGACGGGGTTATGATTGGGCGCGGCGTTTTTAAAAATCCATTTGTCTTTGAAAAGGAGACAAAAGACCATAACAGTAAGGAATTGCTTGATCTCTTACGGCTGCATCTGGATCTTTTTGATCAATATTCAACTGAATTAGACCCGCGTCCGTTCAAACCGCTTCGTCGATTCTTTAAGATATATGTCCGTGAATTCCAGGGGGCAAGTGAACTGAGAAATCAATTGATGGAGGCCGAGTCAACAGATGAAGTGCGTGCATTGCTCGACGACTTTGCGTAAAAGAGTGTTTGGTACGGCGGACAGGAGCCATGTCCCTATTCAAAGAAAAACGAAATGGGCCATTAAACCTGTCCTTCCGTCTAACCATTTCTCGAGGTCACCTACGTCTTTCGAAACCCTTGCTACTCAAAACAAAAACTGGCTTAAATCATCATCATTTTTTTCCCAATAATGATTCGCAGCGGCTATCGTTTGAAAGTTTATAGCAACCACTTGTGAAGCGGATATCAGACTACGAGCGTTCCGGGCATATTTTGGCCGCAATTTTTTCCTGATCTTTTCCGACGGCTGTGTGTATTGTACACCCTTCTGAGCCAATGTAATGGCTAATTCAAAGCCCTCTTGAGGCGTTTTAGTTTTTAAACTTCTAAGCCACTTTTCCATGCGTTTCATCCCCCTTTAAGATTACTCATACATAATATATGCCCAGAAAAATGGAAGGTTCATTGACCAACATATTGGATGGCTTCTTTTCACGCTTATTGGAAAATCATATTCCCTTATTTTCAGGCAGTACCATTCCAGAAAGAATTATGTTACGATTCAGTTGTCTAAAAATTAGAACGCTGATTTGTGGACAATTATTTTTTGATTAGGAGGGGCAGATATTATGACGAATAAAATATATTTAGGAACGTGTACTAAGGGGAATACGTCTAAAGCATGATATAGCGTTTTCCTTGTATTTGAAAGGGGAATATCATTTGAAGCAAACATTATTAATTATTGATGCCCAACAGGAATTAATTGATGGGAATCAGGAAGAAAGCGCGGTTTTTAATAAAGGACGGCTTATCAGGAATATTAATTTCGTGATTGAAAAGGCACTGAAATCTGACGTTCCAGTTGTCTTGGTAAGGGATCTGGATGTTGCTGGAGGTACGGATGAAGGATTTCAGGTTCACGATGAGATTAATGTACCTGCCGCGTCAAAGATTTTTGATAAAACGGCAACGAATTCCTTCCATGGTACAGGGCTTTTAAATCATTTAAGGTCGCAGGAAATGGAGCATGTTGTTATGATGGGCTGTGAAACTCAACACTGTATAGATAGTGCCGTCAGAACAGCCACTATTAGCGGCTTTGATGTAACACTGGTCGGTGATGGACACTCAACAACTGGCAGTGGAGTTTTAAGTGCAGAACAAATTATAAAGCACCATAATGAAACGCTTCATGGTCATTACAATGTAGAACACTTTTCAGTTGTCAGAAATGCCGATGAAGACTTGTTTCAGCCAACACATGCATCCTACAGGTAAGTAAAAGACGTATAGAAATACACCTTCCCAATTCCTCAGCGCTGTCACCAGGGAGTTGGGAAGTTATAATAAGCAAAACGAATGATAACAGGCGGGATGTTTATGACCATTGGAACTGAGTATTTAAAAATTGTCCGGGAAAGATTCCGAAAAGTGAAGGGGCTGGGTGATAAAGCCTTACAGCAATTGTCCGGAGGGGATATTCACTGGACATTAAATGAAACTTCAAACAGCGTTGCAGTCATCGTTAAGCACTTAAGCGGCAATATGACTTCAAGATGGACTGATTTTTTAACATCTGATGGTGAAAAATCCGACAGAAACCGTGATCAGGAATTTATTAATACCGTTTCGTCAAAGCAAGACATGATGTCTATTTGGGAAAAAGGCTGGACAACCGTGCTTGAAACGTTGGATGCTTTGGATGAAGCGGATCTATTAAAAACTGTTACGGTGCGTGGTGAAAGCCATACAGTGATTGACGCCATTGAAAGGCAACTGGCACATTATGCATACCATGTCGGGCAAATTGTTTTTGCCGGGAAGCAGCTTAAAGACGAGGCATGGGAAACGCTTAGTATTCCCAAAGGAAAGTCAGAGGAGTATTTGCAGCAAATATTGAAGAGGCATCAGGACTAATTGTTCAATAGGCAAGAGAAGAAATCCTGAACCTTAAAAAGCATTCCTGTATATCAAAAAATTTGAGGGTAAGTGGGATTAGAATCGGTTGTACAAAAATAGAGTCCCCTTGGTACGATAGAGAGTGTCATCGCGATGACCTCGAAATTAGATACCAAGGAGGACTCCTACAATGGATTTTACACAAAATAATCGCTTAGAGCAAA
>NZ_SRHY01000058.1 GCF_004565465.1 Lentibacillus salicampi | reverse complement strand
GGAGCTCTCGCTCGAGTTGGCGGAGCTCTCGCTCGAGTTGGCGGAGCTCTCGCTCGAGTTGGCGGAGCTCTCGCTCGAGTTGGCGGAGCTCTCGCTCGAGTTGGCGGAGCTCTCGCTCGAGTTGGCGTTTTGCACCTTCGTAAACTCGGTGCAAAACCTGCACTATAAAAATTGCATACTTTAAATCGCTTGAGTAAGGGGAGTAAGCTTGTTTGCAGCGTCCAAGAGAGCCGGTGGTGGTGTGATTCCGGTACGTGAACCCTAGCTGAATGGACTTACAAGAGGTTTCCTGAAATTGGAGTACGGAAACACGGTCGCCGCCGTTATACGGATAGGATATCGGAAACGAAATTTTCCCGTATCTGAATAAAGTTGGGATTTTTAAAAAATCACCAAAAGAGGTGGCACCGCGGTCACAATCGTCCTCTGCAATCACATTTTATATGTGATTGCAGGGGATTTTTTATTGATATGATCGAGCACCGTTTACAGCATAACCTATTTTGCTATCAGGAAAGGAGTTTTTATGAAAATGAAGGCATCCAAAACACTTCCCTATAAGTATATCAAACTGAATGCTGACACATTGACCCCCATAGGGATATACGAAAACCTCTATGGCACGAAAAAGGTTTTGCTGGAAAGTTCAATCCAGCACGAGGAAAAAGGCAAGTATTCCTTCATCGGGGCTGATCCTTATCTCGAATTCAAAGGCAGTTACCATTACACCACCATGCTGGATCACAGAAAGGAAACTTCTGAAAACCGGAACGAATCTGTGCTGACTGTTTTTCAAAAGGAATTTCCTAAATTGAATTTCGACTTGCCCTTTCCGTTTTTCGGTGGTGCGGTCGGTTATATCGGGTATGATGCCATTCGGAGCTTTGAAGATATTGGTGAGGTTTTACCTGATGCTATTGACATGCCGGATGTTCACCTAATGCTTTATCAAAATATGATCGTGTATGACCATAGCGATGAATCGGTGTTCCTGGTAGCAACAAATTTGTTTCATGAGCCTGAACATGTACTAGACGAACGGCTGGCACACTTGAAGAAGGCGTTAATCCCCTTTCCGACAGCAGACGTATCGACTGGCAGGGATGTTGTATTCCAGCCTGAAATGGATAAGCAGCACTTTATGCGGACCGTGGAAATCGCCAAGGACCACATTAGAAGCGGGGATATCGATCAGGTCGTCCTATCCCAACGGATGCAAGCTGCCATGCAAGGGGACCCTTTCATTTTTTACCGGAAACTTCGAAAGGCCAATCCATCCCCGTACATGTTTTATATCGATTTTGACGATTATGTCGTGCTTGGGGCATCGCCGGAAAGTCTGATTGAAACAACCGGCCGGGACATCATGACCAACCCAATTGCAGGCACACGCCCGCGCGGCAGCACGAAAGCTGACGATGAAGCCTTGGGGCAGGAGCTGGTGACGGATAAAAAAGAAATTTCTGAACATGAAATGCTGGTTGATTTGAGCCAGGAAGACTTTGACCGTGTTTGCGAAGCGGGTAGTGTGACCGTACCAAACTATATGGAAGTGGAAACCTATCAGCATGTGATGCACATGGTATCGGAAGTCCGCGGAAAATTAGCAGAAGGCTTCACCAGTATTGATGCGCTGATTGCCTGTCTACCGGCCGGAACCGTGTCAGGATCACCAAGAACCCGCGCTATGGAAATAATTAATGACCTGGAAGATGTCAAACGCGGTGTCTACGGTGGCGGCATCGGATACATCAGTTTCAATGACAACCTAAACATGGCACTGGCGATCCGATCACTTATCGTTAAAGATCACCATGCCTACGTGCAGGCCGGTGCCGGCATTGTCAGCGATTCGGATCCGGAAGCTGAATATAACGAAACATTATACAAGGCAAAATCACTCATGGCGATCAACGATTATGACGTGACCTACGAGACATAACGTTTATACAAAAATTGGAGGGAGATTTCATCATGAAACATTATCTTAAAAAACTGCTGAATCAGGAAAACCTCACATTACAAGAAATGAAAGATGCTGCTGAAACATCCTTTGCAGATCATATCAGCGAAAGCGAGCTTGCTTCATTTCTGACTGCACTGCGGGCGAAAGGTGAAACACCGGAAGAAATCGCCGGGCTTGCTGAGGCTATTCGCAACCAATCCACTCAGACGACCCACGAGCTGACAAGTGTAATGGATAACTGCGGAACCGGCGGGGATGGCTCCCACAGTTTCAATATCAGTACAACGGCTGCATTTGTGCTTGCGGGTGCTGGTATTAAAGTTGCCAAGCACGGCAATCGCAGTGTTTCCAGTAAGACGGGAAGTGCTGACGTTTTGGAGCATCTGGGCATTTCGTTATCTTTTTCAAAAAAACACGTGGCGGAAATGATTCAGGAAAACCATATTGCTTTCCTTTACGCGCCCCACGTTCTTCCCGGTATGAAGCGGTTTATGACCGTTCGAAAAAATTTAGGTATCCCGACGATCTTCAATCTGATCGGCCCGCTGACAAACCCGGTCGATCTGGATACGCAATTGTTGGGATCGTATCGCCGGGATATGCTGCCAGTGCTTGCTGAAACATTGCATCAGCTAGGACGGAAGCGCGCATTGGTCATTAACGGCCCGGATTATATGGATGAAGCGTCACTCGCTGGTGACAACTATATTTCCCTACTGGAAGAGGGAAACGTCACCTCATTCACCCTTCACCCGTCTGACATTAACTTACCGGTACATGACAATGACGCAATCCGGGGTGGTGACGCGAAAAAGAACGCTGCGATTTTGCTCGATGTCTTACATGGCAAAACGGGCCCTTATTATGATACCGTCCTTCTCAACGCTGGGCTTGGTATATTTGCCAACGGGGCTGTCACGTCGATCCAAGAGGGTATCCGAAAAGCCGAAGATAGCATTCAGAGCGGTGCAGCTCTGGAAAAACTGCAGCGATTGGTCGAATACAGCAGCAAAATGACAAGCGAGGCGATATAATATGACCATTTTAAATAACATTATCCAGCAAAAGAAAAAGGAAGTTGCCCAATTAAAAAATCAGCCGCTCCCTGACAAAGCGGTAGTATCCGGCCAGGTGCCGTCAATTACCCAGGCTTTTCATCATACCGATCGCATGAATATCATTGCCGAAATCAAACGGGCCTCACCCTCTAAAGGGTCGATTGACCTGGACGTTGACCCGGTAAAACAAGCGACATTATATGAAGCGAATGGTGCCGGGGCCATATCAGTCCTCACCGATGAAGCGTTTTTCCAAGGATCGATGGATGACCTGCGTGCCGTCAGTAAGGCGGTGAACATACCGATTCTCTGCAAAGACTTTTTCATCGATAAGGTGCAAATTGATCATGCCAAAGCTGCAGGGGCATCTATCATTCTGTTAATCAATGCAGCCATGTCCTCTGCTAAGTTGCGGGAGCTTTACACCTATGCCAAAGAACAGGGGCTGGATGTGCTTTGTGAAGTACATGACGAAAAAGAAATGAAAACAGCCATTGAGCTGAACGCCGACGTTATCGGTATAAACAACCGTAACTTAAAAACGTTTGATGTCGATTTGGACACCACCGGCCGGTTAGCGTCCATGGTAATCAATTCCGATACCATCCTGATAAGTGAAAGCGGCATTAAAACGCGTGCTGATGTTGTTCAAGCCGCCAGTAATGGTGCCAGTGCCGTCCTTATTGGTGAAACATTGATGCGTGCCGATGACTTATCGGAAACGATCAACGATTTGCAAATTCCATTATCGAAGGGAGATCGATCGCATGCTCGTTAAAATCTGTGGGATGACAACTATCGAAGCAGCGTCTGTTGCTGCCAGGGCCGGGGCGGATTTCATCGGATTTGTTTTCGCACCAAGCAAGCGGCAGGTATCACCCGAAAGAGCAGCCGACATAAGTGCTGCCCTCCCGTCCTCAGTTAAAAAGGTAGGGGTGTTTGTCAATGAAACACGCGAGACGATCCAAAATGTTGCTGAAAAAGTGGGGTTGGACTTCATCCAGCTTCATGGGGATGAATCACCGGCGTTTGGCGATGCACTCCCCTACCCCGTCATGAAAGCATTCTGTATGGGAAATCACGACATAGCGGAAATACAGGCCTATCCATGCGACTATTACTTGATCGACAGTCCTAAAGGGCCGAATCGTGGCGGCAATGGCACAACGTTTGATTGGACGCTGCTGAAAGACGCTGATCTGGATCCGCAAAAAGTAATCCTTGCCGGAGGGCTAAACTCTGAAAATGTACAGTCAGCTATCTCGAGTGCCAATCCGGCCGGTGTAGACGTATCAAGCGGTGTTGAAACAGACAGTGTGAAGGACATTCAAAAGATTCATCAATTTATCAAACATGCCAAAACGAAAGGATGATCAACATGACAGCATATTCATTCCCGGACACAAAAGGAAGGTACGGAAATTTCGGCGGGCGATTTGTCCCGGAACTTCTGATGCCGGCATTGCTAGAACTGGAGGAAGCCTATGATCAGGCGATGAACGATCCGTCTTTTACGGAGAAACTCAATTATTATTTAAAAAACTACGTTGGCCGGGAAACACCGCTTTATCACGCCGAAAATCTGTCCCGGCAACTGGGGGGCCCCGCCATTTACTTGAAGCGCGAAGACTTGAACCACACAGGTGCGCACAAAATCAATAACACCATCGGCCAGGCCTTGCTAACACTGCGGATGGGCAAAAAGAAAATTGTCGCCGAAACGGGTGCGGGTCAGCACGGTGTTGCAACGGCTACAGTATGCGCCTTGCTCGGCCTGGAATGTGTCGTTTTCATGGGTGAAGAAGATATTCGCCGGCAAAAGCTGAACGTCTTCCGGATGGAATTGCTCGGTGCCACAGTTGAAAGTGTGTCACAGGGAAGCGGAACCCTAAAAGATGCAGTAAATGAAGCTTTACGCTACTGGGTCAGCCATGTGGAGGATACTCACTATATCCTTGGATCTGTTGTAGGACCGCATCCTTTTCCAAAAATCGTGCGTGATTTTCAGTCTGTCATTGGAGAGGAAACGAAGCGGCAATACCAAGAACATACAGGCGAGCTGCCAGATGCTGTTGTCGCCTGCGTCGGCGGCGGCAGCAATGCTATGGGGATGTTTTTTCCCTTTATTCAAGATAAAGGCGTCAGGATTTACGGTGTAGAAGCAGGCGGAAGTGGTATTGAAACCCATAAACATGCTGCTACATTAACCGCCGGCAGTACTGGTGTCTTGCATGGGACATTGACCCATCTGCTGCAGGATTCGAACGGCCAGATTGAAGAAGCTCATTCGATTTCGGCAGGACTTGACTACCCCGGCGTTGGTCCTGAGCACAGCCACCTCCATGATACAGGAAGAGTAACATACACGTCCGTCACTGACGAGGAGGCCATCGAAGCATTTAAATTTCTATCCAGTGTAGAAGGGATTATTCCCGCTTTGGAAAGTGCACATGCGGTGGCATATGCGGCGAAACTGGCAAACGACATGGATGAATCGCAGTCTCTGGTGATTTGTTTATCCGGACGCGGCGACAAGGATGTTGAATCGGTTAAAGATGCATTGGGAGGTCAGACAAATGAATAACCCATTTTTGGATAACGCACTAAACGATCAACGGAAAGCAGGCAACAATATTGTGGTTCCTTATATCATGGCTGGTGATGGCGGCCTTGAGATCCTGGAAGAGCGTCTCCGCTTTCTTGAAGAGTGTGGGGCAGCTGCTGTGGAACTCGGCATCCCCTTCTCTGATCCGACAGCAGATGGACCGACCATTCAGGATGCCGGGCAGCGAGCATTGAAAAATGGCACGACCCTGAAAGGCGTTCTGGACGCGCTGGAGACATTTAAGGAAAACCGCTCCATTCCGGTTATTTTGATGACTTATTTGAATCCCATTTTTACGTTCGGTCCTGAAACGTTTGCGGCGGCCTGTGCAAATGCTGGGGTCAACGGCGTCATCATACCTGACATGCCACTGGAGGAAGAAGCGCTGATCACTGACTTTCTTGAACAATACGGGATTGCCAATATCCGGCTCGCTGCCATGACCAGCCCAAATGAACGGCTTACCAACATCACTCAGCGCACGGAAGGGTTTCTCTATGCCGTTTCGGTCAAAGGAACGACAGGGGCCAGAACGACACACGACGAAAGTGTCAAAACGTATTTGCAGAACTTGAAGCAAATGACCGATACGCCCGTCCTGGCCGGATTCGGAGTGTCCACGCCGGAGCAAGCCCATGAACTAGGTTCCATTTGTGATGGTGTAGTTATTGGCAGCAAAATTGTGGATTGGTTTTATAAAGGGCAGACGGACAAGGTCAAGCAGCTGATTCAGAAGAGTATTTAACCACCCGCTGTCGCTTGCCGGAATCATTTTTGGCAAGTGACAGCTATCCTTATTTCCCTTGCTTTCTCCTAGCTTTTTCATATTCCTCTTCAGTGATCTCACCTTTTTCATAGCGCTCTTTCATGATTTCCAGTGAACTTTGCCGCCGGTCACTTTTTCCGGCATTAAACCGATACAAGATGATTACAATCATCATGAAAATAACAATTGCCAGCCCTAATCTGATATAACTTTCCACTGTCATGAGATCACCTCCACTGTTAATCTTCCCGTTACAGACCAGTTTAAGCGCATAAAAATCTCATTTAAATACTTTGAGGTAGTGCACATCACTCTTGGCATTATCGCATTGAATTATGTGATATTCCCAGGTGGTTAAACACCAGTCTGTTTCCAGCAGGTGAGTGTGACCCCAGGCTCAGGGTATGCCATTACCCCTCCTATACCAGTGCATATAGCAGTATAGGCTGACAGACTTTCACATGAATCATACTACTCCGTCCATCACAGGTGCATGAATGATATTCATCCCTGCGACCCGATCTCTATGTGAGCGAAACCCGCACGAACAATGGTAATTCCGATCTCTTACTTTATTACGTTTATGACACTGAGGACATGTTTGACTTGTATATTTCGGATCAACATACTCCACTTTTATTCCTGCTAAATTACCCTTATACTCAATAAACGAACACAATCGGTAAAAAGACCAGTTATGCAGATTCTTTTCGTTTTTACGGCTTGTTCTTGCCGTTTTTTGTATACCCTTCAGTTTTTCCATTCTAATCACCGAAACATGATTATCAACGGCAAAGTCTATAATTTGCCGGCTTATTTTATGATCCTGTTCTTTCATCCACCGCTTTTCTTTATCATTTATTTTTCTATAAGCTACTGGCTTTTTGGATTTCCCGATAACAAGACGTCTGGCTGCATATTTTCTGCGCACAAATTTATTTTGCCTGCCTTTCCCAAAAAATTTCGTCTTACCATTACTGGTCACTGCAACAGCGGGCACCTTCAAGCCAAGGTCCACACCCATTATGATGCCTGTTGATTTCTGTTTGGGTCTCTTCATTCTTACACTGATTTGGGCTATCCATTTATTTGATTTTTTGGTAATTCGTAAAGTACCTCGGTGATGTTTAAGTAATTGTCGCTGGTAATCAGTCAATATACCTTTTATTGAAATACGTTCAGCTCTTCCATTCAACCACACAGGAATTTGAATTGTATCGTCTCGTATCCGGTAATTTTGATTGTTCCAGATACAAACCGGCTTTTTCAGTATAGGTACTTTCCCTATTGTTTTTGATCGCCTATACACACTTTTAGCATCCCTGATAGCCTGGTTTTTAACAGCACTTGGCATCGGTACGTGCACATCTTTAGACGTCCATTTCAGTACCCTCTCTGTCTCGACCATAACCGAAACCAGCTTGTTTACTGTTTCGATGTACATCCTGGAGATATTCGCCAAATAATTTTCCTGTTCGGTATCAGGCAACAATTTAATTTTAACCGTAATGGTCTGCTCCATTCTCTATTCCCCGTTTCAATGTAATTTAAGTGCTGTGGTACGTTGATATGATCGGCAGGTAGGTGCATAGATGTTTAAGCTTTAGAGGATTACCCAATATGCGGCTGTTAAATGTAATTTCCTTTCTTAAAAATATTATAGCACATGCGTTCTTGTTTGTATACCGTTTTCTCAAAATTAAAAAACCTAATTTTATGTCTTCATTAGAAAATTTAAATATAAAATTTCCAGACAAAACCATTGAATACACAAACAAAATGTATTATCATTTTCAATGGACTTAAAAATTGCATGTAATTTGCTGGTGTAGCTCAGTTGGGGGAGCACTTCACTCGTAATGAAGGGGTCGGAGGTTCAAGTCCTCTCACCAGCACCACTTTGGAGGAGTACCCAAGCACGGCTGAAGGGGACGCACTCGAAATGCGTTAGGGGTTAACGCCCGCGTGGGTTCGAATCCCACCTCCTCCGTTTATAATAGACTGATCAAAAACTGTCGCTCCTTTGCGGCAGTTTACTTTTTATAACGTTAAGAAAGTATAAGGGCTAAAACAACAGCACTCATTATATAAAAACCTTTTTCCAATCAGGGAATCATTCGGAAAGGAGTATCACCATGAGGGAATACACCGACTTAAATACAATGGAACAAGTTGATGAATTTATCGCTAATCACCCTTTGGCGCTGATCTTCATTTCGCGGACAGGTTGCAGTGTCTGTCAGGGGCTGATGCCTCAAGTCCAGGAGCTCCTGGAAGACTATCCGGAAATCCGGATGGGACATATCAATGCTGACCATCTGCCTTCTATAGCCGGACGTTTTTCGATATTCACAGTACCCGTCATCCTCATGTTCGTCAATGGCAAAGAATATTTGCGTGAAGCCCGTATCGTTCATATGGATTTGTTTGAAGAAAAATTAAGTAAACTATATAAAGGCTTCCTGGAACAATAAAATTTCTCCCCCTGGTCCGTCACCGTTAAGCCTTCCCACTAAGTCCAATCTATGATAGCTATCTCTCACAAGATCATAGTCTATTACCAGCACATCTTTTCCCAAAACCATAGACAATAATACAATCAAAGCTCGGCATACGCCATAAAATAAACTAAAGCTTAAGGAAAGCAGGTGATATGACTATGGCCGAAAATCAATCCAAAAACGATCCAATTCCCGGCAAGGTTGTCAAAGTCATGGTTGACGAAATACTCCGTAAAAATAATGTCAAACCGGAGCAAGTCAAAAACAATATATCAAACGAACAGAGACAAATGCTGAAAGAAATGGTGGAGGACCTCAAAACACAGGTCGATCAATTTAATCAAGGGGAAAAAGATACAACCAAAACAGATAAATAGGAGTCTATTAAAGAAAACACCCATTTAGTAGGTGTTTTCTTTAATTTTGTCAAAAAACGATGATCTAGTGAATGTGTACAATCTGATTAGTAGGAATATCCATAGAGTAATATTAACTAAAGAAAGGAGTGTTCATATGAGATCAGATAAAAGACACGATACCATGAACCCTTATGGCAAAAGCAAATACTTTTATCTCAGGGATAAACGCAAACATGGCCACGGGCACTGCTGTCAGGATTGCGGTTCCATCGACTGTGACCCTGATTACAGCCAATGTGGTAGTTGCAGGGATAAATACAGAAAACGTAAAGAAAAGAATAAACACAAACACAACCATCAGCACTGCTGTCATGACTGTGGCTCTACCGACTGTGACCCTGATTACAGCAGGTGCGACAAATGCAGAGATAAATACAGGAAACGTGACCAGTTCGAAATGATCGAGGTTGATCCCGATACAAGTGTTTCCCAAGGTGCCGATCAATATTCCTTTATGGATCAGGAATCAGCTGAAATGATTTGGGTAAAAGAATCCTGTAATATCCGGGTTGATTCAAGGGACACACAGGTCGCGCTTTCACTTCAGGCAAGTCTGCAACTGGCCGTCGCTCTGGTTCTGAATGTTGCGATTGCCGATTCAGGGCAGAGTAAAGCGATATCACAGGAACTCTTCCAGCATTTTAATTCCGATCAAATTAATAAACAAAAGATTTATATTTACAATACCAAAGACGCTACGGTATCGACAAGAGACACGGATATAGCCGTTAATATTCAAGTACTCCTGCAAGTGCTGGTAACCCTTGTCGTCATGATTGACATTTTATAAACATTAACGAAAGGAGTTGGAAACATGAGTTATATGACAAAATGGCGTGCCTTGGATCATTGTGATGATCATACACGAGATGAAGAAGCAACAGTAGAGCAGGAAGCGGATCAGTCCACAAGCAACCAGCAAGTGTCGGATGAATGGATTATCATCAAAGACTCAGAAAACGTTGACGTCACAACGACCGACAGGCAGGCGGCTGTCTCCCTGCAGCTTGGTATTGAAGCGGCTATCACAGCTGTCATTAGAATCGCTATTGCTGACGGCGCACAATCAGAAGGCGTCACGCAAGACTTCAGGCAAGTCATCAATACCAGACAGAGCAACCGTCAAAAAACCATTGTTGAACAGTCAAAGGATATCGAAATCACCACAACCGATACAGATGTAGCTGTTAATATCCAGTTGTTATTCCAAATCTTGGCCGCCATCGTCGTGGCCCTTGATGTTTTTTAGAAGAATCTGGATTTTCCCGGGGAAATGCCCTAACAAAAAATCATCAGCTCTTTCACCATCACGCCCATCCCCGGAGGATCCGGTTTCCCCTTGAAGGGGAGAGACCGTTTAAGATCAATTATGAAAGGAATGATGAATTGTGGTTAATCTAACCAATCGCCAACTCGGTTTATTGCGTCTGAGTAATCTATTAACCCAAAATACGTTAACAGATAACAATACGACATCGAACACAAATACGAATAGCGGTATTAGCGAAAATATTTCAATCGATTTACCAGGTTTCGATTTAGATGCCGGATTGAATTTAGATTTTGGAAGAAACGACGGAACTGGAACAGACCTCCCCGATACACCTGGAACAATCAGAGACGTGCTGTTGACAATGGTAAACGAACGCCTACAGGTTACCACCACTTCTGGCGTGATAACAGGCACACTGATTTCGGTGCAGGGTAACTATATTGTAATCATTGAAGCGGATGGTTCTCAAGTTCTTGTCCCGATTAATGAAATTGACACGTTCAGAGAATTATAAGGAGGGATGACAGATGTTTCAGGAAACGTTTGCCGCTGAACTTGCCACACGAATTGGATCATTTGTTGAGGTCGTGACTGACAGTGATATGATAGACGGCGTTCTCTCTAACGTTACGGCAGATTTAGTTCTAGTCGTAAATGTGGGTAGTGGCTATGGATCAAATACGCTATACCTGTCAATCGATGCTATCAACTTTGTACGCTTCCCATCCGCGGTGGCTTAGGACAAATATCAAGGATACCCCGGCACATTCTGTGGCGGGGATATCTTTGATAACCTTATGCGCCCCTTCAGTTCAAGCAGATCTATAAGAAATTTACAGGGTACAGGAAGTGTGACATTTACAGACCACTGTTTCATTCAAGTGTTTGCAGAAAATTGTACCATCCTGAAAGATCCTGTCTTGTCGTGCTGTTCCTGTGTTCCCTGACATTATATACCGTGAAGTCCCGATATAGGAATTGGTAATGTCTGATTAACCGGAGCAATACACTGACATCTTCATAAAGTCTGCCATCCGCAAAATGAATTACCGGAAACCCGCCCGCCTGTCTTAATGAGGAAGTACGGTAAACGCGCGGACCAAGCGGAAAGCGGTACGATAAAAGTTCTTTTCTCCCCGTGACCGGAATGCCTTTAGCAAGCCCTTTTAACATTACATCATCTTTCTTTTGTTTCCATTTTCGGAGGTTCCCATACAACACCGCTGCATTATCGGGCAGATCAACAAGCTGTTTTTTGATAACTGAAATCGCATCAGGGTCAAGCCAGTCATCAGCATCAATCTCCAAAATAAAATCAGACGTAACGTGAGGCAATAATGCGTTCAAAGCTCTTGCCTTCCCCCCGTTCTCCTTACTGAACAACTGTACTCCCGGCTTGCCGCCATATGGTTCCAGCCGCTGCCACGTATCATCGGTTGAGCCGTCGTCCATGATCAGTAACTGTTCAGGCTGTTCATTTTGCAACAGGCAGCTGGCCGCAGCCGTTTGGACATATGCTGCCATGTTATAACTGGACATAATAATCGAAAGGGTTGGATGAGCGGTATTCGTTTTTTCCAGTTGGTATTTTTCGATAAATTTTTGCCTCTCGGTTATATTCCTGGAGCTATTGATTCTGGTTTGCTTTACCAGCCCTTCCTCAAACCTTTTCACGGAATCTTCCATCAGGGACAGCCAGGCAGGGAAAAGTGCTTCTTTAAACGGTAGCTCTGAGACAGTCGAAGGAGGATGCTGTTTTAGAAATGACGTGCGAACGAGTAAAGGCTCCTGAATTGTCGTATTCCGATTATGTTTTAAGGTTCCTAAAACAGACTCACTCCCGTCAATCCGTAAAGAATGAGGCTTCATGTTAGCTGAAAGATAACCATTGCCGTTCAATAATAAGACATAATCGGCCTCAATCGCACTGATTGTATGTGCTAATATATCTCCTTCATTCTTATCTTCAGTCATTAAAAATCGTATCTTATCAGACCAATTAACTTCCGGCACACGCATAAAAGCGGTCCCCTCGTGCTGAAAAACGATAACCGCTCTCAGTCTGGAGCGAATCGAGTTTAGCGACATGACTGCTTTACCCAATGCTGCCTGGTCGGAGTAATGGATAAGAAAGACAGTTACATCGTTCAACAAAAACCCTCCGATCATCATAACGTTTGTACGTAAGACCTGTATCACCTTTTTACAGAATATGACGCCCGATAAGGATACGTTCATATCTAAATCGGCTGGATGTTCCCATACGACGACTTTCGTATAACATATTTGGACTACAGCAACTGCCCCTTTTGTCTTGACTTCAACGTATATCATGTACAACCTATTATTTTATTCATATGTTGAGTTGTAACTCGCTAACAGGGTTCAAACAACAACCAATTCGCAGCCTCGTTGAAAGAACTCCTGAAGTCAACAGGGTAATCAGTCATGTGACATTACATCCTTTATCAATCAAAGTGACAAGGGGCTTCAAACATACAGCGACCATATAACATTTATGCGTAAATAGGAGTGCGCCGTTACGAAAGATTATTGCTGGAATACCCTGATTTTAAAGTATATTTAAGGAGCGATGCACATGGAACCTGATGTAGGGATTGTTATGCCTGTATATCGACAGGACAGTAAAATATTTAAAGAAGCAATAGAATCAATCCTCAATCAAACGTATCCCTATTTTCAATTGGTTATTGTAATTGATGGGGTTACGCCGAATGTAGACAATATTGCAAGTGCGTACGCCTCGAAAGATACAAGGATAACCGTGATTCGACGAGAGGATAACAAAGGAACGGATGTTGCGCTTAATATTGGATTTCAATTTTTGCAAAAGAATACCAATATCCATTACCTGACTTGGGTTTCAAGCGATAATATTTACTATCCTGAATTTGCAGGGGTCTTGAAGCAGCGACTGGAAAATTCCCCCTCACATGTGGGTTTGGCATATAGCGGCTTTGACGTCATAGATGATAATGGGAAAAATGATAAAAAAACTGACGCATGGAATGAACCTTTGAATCAGCCAAAGGAAAACTTAATAAACGAATACTTTATTGGTTACGGATTCATGTATAAAAAAGTTTTTGCGCAAAAAATCGACGGATATAGATATACGCCGATTGAGGATTATGACTATTTTTTACGTTTAACAGAGCATTGCGGTATTACATTTGTGCCCCAAAAACTTATGGCATTTAGATTCAGCTCTCCGTACAGTAATTCACTACAACTAAAGAATTCCCATGAAAAAAGCAAAAGAAGGAGTTATCTGCTGCGTGTAGTGATGAAAGAAACACGTCAACGTAGAGAAAAATCACTTCCATTCAAAAAACTATACAGATCAGAAACGTTCACTGAAAATCAATATACCGGTCCTACAGTTGCAAATAACCGCATTATTATATATATCCCATTTAACAACCTGAATGTCCGGGATCATCTGCCCAAACATCTTCAAACCGAGGAGAATAGTCATTTAACAGAAGAATGGATCCATGAAAGAATGCATATATTCATGAATTTTACGTTAAAGAGTCTGATGAACCAATCCAATCAAAACTACCTTGCATTTATCGTGTATCATGACAGCTCCAGACAGTTTATTGAAAAAGAATTGCAAAACTATCCGGAGCTCCCTTTCAATATTAGGTTTGTACCCAGTAGTGAGTATGAAAAAGCTGTGACAACAGCACTTAAGGGCTATGAATATTTTTATGAACTGCATCTTTATAGTGATGATGCCTACCACCAAAACTTTATTCAACAACTCTATCATTATCGGCCAGCCCCTCAGACAAAAGTATTAATTTGTCAAAACGGTTATATATATCATTCCATGACAGGTGAGCTCGGGGAATATTATAATTTTGCCAGTTCATTTAATTGTTTACTCTATAAGGTTACAGACTATTTAAAGGGGGTAAGGCATAATATTTTCACCCCATCAGCAACAGGAATATGGTCCGGTGCCATAAGGCTTCCACATGAAATAATAAGTGATCGGGTTTATATGAATCATGCCCACAAGCATAATGTAGCTTTTTCCTTTGAGAATGAAAAAAAGCAGACTTTCAGAGATGAAAAAGGAGAACCACTAAACTTAATTGAAAAAACGATAACCGATAAAGCAGAAAAGCAAAGCATTCTGCAGGCATTTCTGGGACCCGATTATACGATGAATGGTCACGGGATCTAGCAGTTTTGCCCAAGACGTAAGAAATGGAATTCATACAATGAGGAGGTGTAACGTCAAATGAAAAAGAAAAAAGTCATGACAATTGTAGGGACACGGCCTGAAATTTTGCGTTTATCCGCTGTGATAAAGGCATGTGATACGTATTTTGATCACACTTTGGTTCATACCGGACAAAACTGGGATTATCATCTCAATAAAGTATTTTTTGAAGAGTTGACAATCCGGGAACCCGATTATTTCTTGAATGTCGTTGGAAATCATCTGGGCGAAACGATCGGGAATATTATGTCTAAAACGTTTGAAGTCCTTGATAAGGAAAAACCGGATGCCTTATTATTATTGGGCGATACCAACAGCACATTAAGCGCGATTTCCGCTAAACGTCTAAAAATCCCCACCTTTCACATGGAAGCTGGTAATCGATGTTTTGATCAAAATGTGCCCGAGGAAACGAACCGAAAAATCGTTGACCACACCAGTGATGTCAATCTTCCTTATACAGAACACAGCCGCCGCTATTTATTAAGTGAAGGAATTCCAAAAGAATATATATTCGTTACTGGATCGCCCATGACTGAGGTTCTTATGCGGCATAAAGAAAACATTAATAAAAGCGATGTTCTCGATCGGTTAGGGCTGGATAAGAAAAAGTATATACTCGTGAGCGCCCACCGGGAAGAAAACATCGATGATCCAAACCATTTCAGAAGTCTTATGGAATCGTTGAATGCAGTGGCAAAGACCTATAATATGCCCGTTGTTTACTCTACTCATCCAAGAAGTTTAAAGAAAATTCAAGAACGGCATGTAACCTTTCATCCACTTGTTCAATCTCTGAAGCCATTTGGTTTCTTTGATTATAATAAACTTCAGCAAAATGCGTTTTGCGTGCTGTCAGACAGCGGCACCCTAAGTGAAGAGTCTTCCATTCTTCATTTTCCCGCTGTATTAATCAGAACAAGTACGGAACGCCCGGAGGTACTTGACAAAGGCTCTATGGTGATTGGCGGCATTACGACAAACGAGATCCTGCAAGCCATAGAATCAGCTACTGCATTATATAGTGCGCACCATGTGCAGCCGCTGGATTATACGGACACAAACGTATCGCTAAAGGTGATTAAACTGATTGAAAGCTATACAAAGATCATTAATAAAAATGTTTGGAATAAATAAAATGCTACTGGAAACGGAGACATTTGAAATATACGGTGTGTTCCCTTGCCACTTTTCCGTGAGGGAACCTTTTTATCAAAATAACTGCAAATGAAGGGTTCAGTTAATTCTTTATTTAAATTAGTTAAATTTAGGAGGTCAACAAATTGAACAATGAAAATTTATTAGTGTTTATGCATATCCCTAAAACAGGTGGAACTACATTAAACACAATCATTAATAACCAGTATGATAATATTGTGATTGACGAACACAATACCATGAACTTAAAACATGCTGAAAAAGCCAACGCCTATATGGGACACTTTTATTTTGGCATACACGATCATATTTCCAGACCGTGTACTTATATTACGTTCATGCGTGACTCTATTGAACGAATGATTTCTTTATATTATTACATTAAAGAAACGGACTTTCACCCAAATCATGCTGAGATCAATACAATGAGTTTCAATCAATTCATTAATGCTGAAAAATATGACTTTTTAAGTAATTTGCAAACCCGTTATTTTTGCGCCGGACAAACCCCCAATCTGGAGCAAGCGAAAGATGTTATGAATAAGCATTTCTCTGTGGTCGGCATAACTGAAATGTTCGATGAATCCCTGGCCCTCATGAAACATCGATTGGAATGGGACAATATTCACTATCAAAAATTAAATGTCAGCCAACATCGACCATCAAAAAACGATTTACCCACAGATACGATCTCCGAAATAAAACAAAAAAACTCCCTGGATATAGCGTTATACAAATATGCAAAAGAAAGATTGATCAATGAACTTGATGCGATGAAGTAATCCACCATCCAGGTTATTCGGTACCACTTATTATAAAGGTAATTAAGTCTTTCAGAATAGCAGGATGCAAATGAAACTAACATTCAGTGGCGGGGGGGTTTTTCTCCGCTGAATGTTAGTTGAACAGAATCAAGCCTAGGAGCCTTGGACAGAAGTATTTCAAAAAATCCCGCTTCATTTCACTACAACCTATTTTTATGTAAAAAAATGGAAATGATTTAAAAAAGGGTATGCCAAATAAGCTTCACGTTTATGTCATT
>NZ_SRHY01000057.1 GCF_004565465.1 Lentibacillus salicampi | reverse complement strand
TGCGCAGCGTTTTACCGTTGATGCGCAGCGTTTTACCGTTGATGCGCAGCGTTTTACCGTTGATGCGCAGCGTTTTACCGTTGATGCGCAGCGTTTTACCGTTGATGCGCAGCGTTTTACCGTTGATGCGCAGCGTTTTACCGTTGATAAAACCCGCTGGAAAATTTCCAGCGGGGTTTTATCAAGTCAACCTGCTTATTTAAGATTATAGGAAAATGAAACATAATCCTGTATCGGGATCCATGCGCCGATGCCCTGTTTCGTGACATTTTTGACCACAATGGATTTATTGTTTCCTTTCAACTGAAAGTACACCTCTCCAAAGGTCACTTGTCCTTTTTCATTAACTGCCGGGGCATATGCTTGAAGTTCTCCGTATTTTTTTGCCGGTACACCGTAGGAATTTTCCTTTTTCGTATTCTGCCCGATGACCGTTGAATAAGCAAGTGGCAGTTCAGTTTTATCTTTTGCCTGCAACAGCATCATTTTTTTAATATCATCAGGGTCGCCGATTTTGTTCGTTAGGGCGCCTTTTATTTCCTTTTTTTTCTGCTGATTATAGTTCACTTTTTTCTCAGATTCCCCGCCCATATTATTGAGTTCATTTACATTTATTTTTTGGTACTCCCAATTTATGTTTGTTTCACTTGACTCGTAATTTAATGGCCATCTGCCGATATAAACCATCCCCCGGTAGCCGAATGCAATCGGCGAGGGGTTAATAGACGTTTCATTAAGCATTTTAATCAAATCTGGATTCTCAATCGGAACTTCAACACTTTCAATCAATTCCTGAGTGAGTTCGCTTGGTTCCACAACTTCCTGATCCTCCGTCGAGTTAGGGTAAGTATTTTCCTTCGATATGTTCAAAACATGACTCGGTACCTCAAACTCTCCTTTTGACTCATCTTTCTTCTCCGCAGCCAGGCTGTTAACAGGAATCAATAAAACCAATACCATTAAAACGGTGAATAAAAAGCGTTTATTCATGTGTCCCATTCCTTTCAAAAAGTACTTCCGCTTCCAGCTATTCAGCTTCAGCTTTTAATGTATCCAGCTTCAGCTCCCAACGACTAGCGCGACTTCCTTCACCTGCGTACGATAAGTCAACATCGATTCACTTGCGTTCATCGTGTTTCCTTTATCTCCTCCGGCTCAGTCCAGTCCGTGCGCCGCTAACCGGTCGCTTCAGCTTTTAATGTTAGTTTTTTCGGACACATGAATATTATACCCGGCAATATTTAACGGCTTAATTCGACTGTTTCCAGTGACTCTTCAATAGTTATGCTGTCCTCGACTGAACGGACCATCGAGCAATTTTTCCTGGCCACAGCGAGATTTTTGTACAGTTTTTCATCATCCAGATGATGCCCTTTAATAATATAATGCAGGTCAATCCGTTCAATCCGGTTTGCCTGGTCAGGGTTGCGCTCGACTTCTGCCGTGATCGTCATATCTTCAATATCTATGCGCTGCTTTTTTAAAATTTTCCTGAAAACTGATGCGCTGCAGCCTGCGATGGACGCGACCATCAATTGAAAGGGACGAAAACCATGTGCCTCATCACTTGAAATATCCAACATCCCATAGCCCAGATCAATACGTATACCTTCTTCTTTCATATGAAAATCCATTGTTATTTTCAGCTCCTTGTTTTAAAATATCTGTTGTTATCATTACCTTAATCGTAAACCATAACGTTAGTCAGTTGAAACATTTACGCTTGCCGTTTAATGAAAGAGAGGGGAAACAAACAATGGTTTCAGCACAGACACGATTTTGGATACTTATCGCGCTCGTTTTCATATCAGGTTTTTCACAGGGAATGATTCTACCATTATTATCCATTATTCTTGAGCAGAATGGTGTCCCTTCCTCTGTGAATGGGCTTCATGCCACCGGACTGTATATTGGTGTGCTGATCGCATCGCCATTTATGGAAAAACCGATACAGAAGCTTGGGTTTAAACCGATGATTATGATCGGCGGCATGCTTGTTTTCATCTCGCTGGTACTATTCCCTGTCTGGCAGGCACTATGGTTTTGGTTTGTTTTGCGGGTTATAGTTGGCATCGGGGATAACATGCTGCATTTCAGTACCCAAACCTGGATCACCACGACAAGTCCCAAAGAAAAACGGGGGGAAAACATATCATTTTATGGCCTGTCATTCGGATTGGGGTTTGCAGTAGGTCCGCTCATGACACGGCTTTTGGAAATCCATCAGGCATTGCCGTTTTTAATATCCGCAAGTTTAAGTATGCTTGTCTGGTCATCAATGTTTTTTGTCCGCAACAGTATGCCTGAGGATGATAACATTCAGCACGTCAGCAGTTCCAGCTCCATCAGCCGCTTCATCCAAACCGGAAAAATCGCCTGGGTGGCGCTATTGCCTGCGTTTGGCTATGGGTTTCTGGAAGCGACACTGCATGGCATTTTTCCGGTATATGGATTGCGGATTGGTCATGATGTAGGGATCCTGTCATTAATCATTCCGTTTTTTGCCGGGGCAAGTATCATTACACAGATTCCTTTAGGGGTATTGAGTGACCGGCTGGGGAGACGAAAAATATTGCTGTTTGCTCTATCCGGCGGAATTATCGCTTTTCTTTTTGCAGCCTTGTTTGAAACGTCCGCCATCGCTTTATTTATCACATTTGCCATGTCCGGAATGCTGGTTGGTTCCCTCTATTCATTAAGTATTGCCTTTATGACCGATTTGCTGCCCGCGTCATTATTACCCGCGGGAAACCTGATGACAGGCATTTCATTCAGCATTGGGAGCCTGGTCGGCCCTTATCTGGGCGGTTTATTTATCGAGTTCCTCCCGGGTGTTTCCTTTTTCTATGTGATTATTTTTATGCTTATACTGATAGCGGCAACGATTCTTTTCAAAAAAGACACGGGGCTGCAGCACACCACCAATTGAAGGGGCACCCAGCCGGATGCCCCTTCATTAATTAATCTACTATTGTTTTCTCCCGAATAATGGCATTAATCGCGCCACCAATCATAATAATGACGCCGGTCAGGTAAAACCAGATCATTAATACAATGACCGTTCCCAGACTTCCATATGTTGCCGAATAATTTCCCATGGAATTCACATAAAAGGAAAAAGCCATCGAGGCCAGCTGCCAGCCGATTGTTGCAAACAAGGCTCCCCATACCACATTTTTAAAATAAATCCGTTTATTAGGTGCCATTCTGTACAGAGCCAAAAGCACAATAAAAATAACGACAGATGAAGCGCCCCAGCGCATTGTATCCCATGCGTTCAAAAAGCCGTCGGACGCTCCAAAAAACGCGAAAATATATTCACCAATCATCTTACCAAAAACAGGCAGCAAAAAGGCCATACAAATAACCAAAACCATGGCCACCGTTAAAATAATAGCAATGAACCGTGTCACAAGAAAAGAACGGTCTTCTTCAACCTCATAGGCGCGATTAAATCCTTTCATGATCGCATTAATCCCATTTGAAGCTGCCCAAAGCGTACCAATGATACTAATCGACAATAAAGATCCACTCTGGTTATTGACCAGTTCAGACACATTCTCATTGATCAGCTCGGAAATCTCTCCTGGTGCATACCGTTGAATAAACGTCGTAACGTTTTGTTCATCCATCGGCAAATAGCCAGTCAACGTCATCAGAAACAGCAGGAATGGGAATAGGGAGAGCAGTAAAAAGTAGGCAAGCTGGGCTCCCAATCCAAAGATATCATCATTTGTAATGCGCTGAAACAATTTTATGCCAAAATTTTTCGTGTCCTGCCACATCTTATCGCCCCTACATTAGTCGTTTACAAATTATTGTTCAACTCTTCCCTGTCCGACTTATTTGTAAACTGGTCCAATGTGTTTTCGACCTGCTCCAATGCATTGATGGCATTATCGGCACCGTTTGTAAATTGTGTATTAAACCGGCCGAAAGCATCCTTGACCCCTTTTACTGCCTCTGATGGGCGCTTAATGTAGTAGGATGAACCATTTTTGACGTCTGACATCTTGCCTTTTGCATAGCTTCTTGCATCACGATCCAATAAGGAAAGAAGTCCTCCTGCAATTGTGCCAATTAATAATCCTAAGCATAATTTTTGTTTTCCCATTTGTATTCGCTCCTTTTATAGATTATGTTCATCCTTCATATATTTCAATAATGCCTGGCAACCCGTTGACACTAAATCATAGGTGTATGCAAAATTGCCAGTGAAATACGGATCCGGAACATTGTGATCAACCGCTTCATCGACGAAATCCATCAGTTTGGCAACCATTATATAATCTTTGTTTTCGCCAAATTCCTTTAAAGCTTTGATATTCTGATCATCCATCACAATTAAATAATCAAAATCACTAAAGTCCCGTGTATGTAGCTGTCGCGCTTTCATTCCTTCATAGGAAATGTGCTGTTTATCCAGCATGTTCCTGGTTCCTTCATGCGGCACTTCCCCGATATGCCAATGGCCAAGCCCGGCTGAATCCACCTCAATTTTATCAGAAAGTTGTTCTTTTTTCAGCAAATCTCTGAGGACAGCTTCTGCCATCGGTGAACGGCAAATATTTCCGAGACATAAAAATAATACACGTATCACGTTCAACCCCGCCCTATTTACAAATCGTTCTCCAGTTATCATTATAGTAGGAGCCATCCCGAAATGCCACTATTGTTGCTTCCATAATAGACACAAAACGTCAAAAAATTCAAGCAAGCGGTGCAATACATCCTGCATCATTATTTTTCGCCGAATTGACATAACTTGCCACGTCATAGGCCTGAAAATCTTCTGTCTTAAGAGACGCCAAAAAACGATGGACTGCTTCTGGTGGTTGGTTACCAGCTTCAATCCACGCGTCTTCTTTATGTTTTGGCAAAATGATTGGCATCCGATGATGAATATCCTGCATAAAGTCATTTGCTTCCTTTGTCAGAATCGTGCATGTGAAAAGTTTTTGATCACCTTGTTCCCATTTGTCCCACAGCCCGGCAAACGCAAATAACCCCCGATCGCCTAGTCGAATCCGCTTGGGTTGCTTTTCTTCCCCATCACGCTTCCATTCGTAAAAACTGTCTGCAACGATCAGGCAGCGTTTCCGTGCCATCAGCGGCTTAAAGCTTGGTTTTTCATGAGCTGTTTCGCTGCGGGCATTAATCATTTTATACCCAATTTTTTCATCGTTTGCCCACGAGGGGACAAGCCCCCAGCGCAAATAGCCGGCGCGTTTCTGGTTGCCGTCGTGAATGATGGCAAGCACATTTTGTCCGGGTGCAATGTTATAACTTGGTTCGTAATCCGCAATAGGCTGGTCAATCCCGAACTCCTGCAAAATTTCCAGTTCATCGGCCAGCAATGTGTAACGGCCGCACATCGTTTCACCCCCGTTCAGTAAATTAAAAAATACTCAAATCCCACTGTGTGGCAATGTGCCGGAGCAAGCGAATCCCGGCAATACTATTGCCTTTATCCCCCAAAGCAGGCCCGTAAACTCCAATGCCGCAACCGTCGGTAAACGGCATAATTTCTTCTCTTACTCTTGGCGGAACTGCAGCTAAAATACCGCCGGAGACACCGCTTTTGGCTGGAATCCCGACATAAGTGGCAAATTTCCCCGAGGCATCATACATCCCGCATGTCAGCATCAGAACTTTCGTGATCCGCGCCACCTGCCTTGGAATTATTTCTTCACCATTCTTGGGATCCATGCCATCATTGGCGAGGATCATGCCAATCCGTGCGAGATCATCTATCGACACGTCAATTGAGCATTGTTTGAAATAAGTCTCCAATGTGATATCCAAATCCGACTCCAAAAAATCCATCTCAAGTAAGTAATAGCCGATTGCCCGGTTTCGCGTTGATGAATCCCGTTCTGACTCATAGACGTCAACATTTAATTCGGGACGATAGCCCAGCATCGTTTCAAGCAGCTGAAATACCGGCTCCAGTCGTTCATCCGATGTTTCTCCCGGCAACGTGGATGTCACCGTGATCGCTCCGGCATTATTAAACGGGTTCAGCGGTTTTTTGACAGGCTTCATCTCCAAGTGCATGATCGAGTTGAATGCCTCACCAGTCGGCTCCACATCAACAGTATCAAGCATATACGAAACGCCCCGATCCATGCAGGCCACAATAAACGTGATTGCCTTGGAAATGCTTTGCAATGTGAACGGGATTTCCGTATCACCTGACCGTACTGATAACCCATTTTTACCGATTATCGCAATGCCTAAATCATTCGGGTCGGCTTTCTGCAATTCCGGAATGTAAGTTGCGACACTGCCGTCATTGATATGTTTTCGGTAAAAAGCCACCCAGTCATCAACATATTGCTGCAGCCACTCCTGTGTTTCACCGGTATTCCAGTTTGCAACTCCTTGTACCATACAATCACCTCTTGTCATAGTATGCCTGTAAGAGGAATTCTTCATGATTTGATATCAAAAGTAAAGTGAAACTTCAACGAGTGGGGGTTTTTTTCATAAGCTTTTTTATTTACCCCCTATTATCACTATTATTATACCGCTGAAATAGGGTGATGAAAAGAAACAAACGCTGATTAGTGAGCAATATTTATGCTTGTTTTTTGAACCTGATGGGGGTACGATTATGTTTTGAGAAAAACTAGGAAAGGCGTCATAATATGAACAAACGTGTTTACTTTTTAATGATCGTCGCATTCGTTGTCGGAATGGTCGAACTCATTATCGGCGGGATACTGGATCTGATAGCGGACGACTTAAATGTCAATCTCGGCCAGGTCGGTTTCCTGATTACGATCTTTTCACTGATTTTTGCTGTCGGCGCCCCCATACTGTTGCTCCTCACCTCAGGTATCGAACGCAGGAAGCTGACACTTATTTCCCTGATCATCTTTCTCGTGGGAAATCTCGTGACCGTGTTCAGTCCAACATATAGTGTTGTTTTTATCGGAAGAGTTATATCAGCGTTAAGCGGATCACTGTTGATTATATTGTGTCTGACCATTGCCCCGTCAATTGTTGAGTTGAAGTACCGCGGGCGGGCAATCGGACTTGTATCCATGGGTGTCAGTGCCTCGATTGTGCTTGGTCTTCCAATCGGTTTGCTGCTGGGCAATGCTTTTAGCTGGCGCGCCCCGTTCGTGCTGATTTCAGCCCTGACCATCCTGTCGATCGCCGGTGTGTTTTTCTGGATGGGTCATGTCGAACCGAAACCTTCCAGTCCGATCAAACAGCAGCTGGCGACCCTGAAAAATCGAAAAGTATTTTTTGGACAAGCCATCACATTTTTATTTATGACAGGTCACACGATCCTCTATGCCTACTTGACACCTTTTGCCAAGACAACCTTAGGGGTGGACGGAACATGGGTCAGTGTCATTTATATGATTTTCGGAATTGCAGCTGTCAGTGGGGGTGCGGTTGGCGGTACCCTTTCAGATACATGGGGGGCCAGGAATACCATTATTGCAACGACGGTATTATTTACACTCGTGATGTTTACGTTACCGTACACGACATTTGCACTACCGGTGTTTTTGGTTATCCTAGTCGTTTGGGGTATGCTGAGCTGGACCTTGGCACCAGCTACACAAAGTTATTTGATCGAACTGTCACCCGAGACCTCGGACATACAGCAGAGTCTGAATAACTCGGCACTTCACCTTGGCATCGCAGTTGGATCACTGGTCGGTGGACTGGTTATTGAACACATTTCTGTTGAACAGAATGCGACTGTCGGCGGTCTGTTTGTCATTTTTTCGGTCGCTGCAGCTGGAATTTCGATGTATGGGCAGCACAAATTGGCAGAACAACGGGGATGAACCCCGCCGATTATATTCAGCACGGGATGCCGTCTCAGCATTCCGTGCCTTTTATTGGCCGATAGAACCCTTCCATCAGACTTTTTCTTCTTCATTCCATTCCTTTTTCTAATTTTTTGAGAAATAAGAGAAAAACTACATAAACGTTAGACAATCTGTATAATGAAGGGTAATAATTTTCTGATTATGCATATAATTCAAAAGCATTAACAGCAAAGGAGGATCAACATGGATACAGACACTCCACTCCTTGATGTCGTCAATCTACATACCCATTTTTTCACAAAAGCAGGCACCGTTAAAGCCGTAGATGGGATTGATTTCTCCGTCAAGCCGGGCGAAACGCTTGGTATTGTCGGTGAGTCAGGGTCGGGTAAAAGCATCACCGCCATGTCCATACTTGGCCTCATCCCTTCCCCACCAGGAAAAATTGTTGATGGCGGCATCTATTTCAAGGGTGAAAATCTTCTTGATAAAAAAGAAAAACAGCTTAGACAAATTCGCGGCAAGGAAATCGGCATGGTGTTTCAAGATCCGATGACATCATTGAACCCTGTTTTCACTGTGGAAAAACAAATGGTCGAAACCATACGTGCCCATGAAAATTTCTCGAAAAAACAGGCAAGAGACCGGTCTCTGGAACTGCTCAACCTGGTTGGAATTCCGGATCCGAAAAAAAGACTTACAAGCTACCCGCATGAGTTTAGCGGCGGTATGCGGCAGCGTATCATGATTGCGATTGCCCTTGCATGCAATCCATCACTCTTGATTGCCGATGAACCAACAACGGCGCTTGACGTCACCATCCAGGCACAAATTCTGGACCTTTTCAGAAGGATGCAGCGGGAACTGGATATGGGAATCATCATGATTACCCATGATTTGGGAGTTGTTTCTGAAGTATGCGACAGGGTCATGGTTATGTACGCCGGAAAGCCGGCCGAGTTTTCCGAAACGAAAAACCTGTTTGACCATGGCAAGCATCCATACACACTTGGCCTGATGAACTCCATCCCTAAAATAACGCCGGAAAAGCATAAACTGGAGGCTATTGACGGAGTTCCCCCGGATTTGCATGGACTCCCAAAAGGCTGCAGCTTTGCACCCAGATGCAAACATGTCATGGAAAGCTGTTTGAACATCGATCCGGAGTTAAAGGAAGTTGACAATAACCACCATGTCCGGTGTTTATTATACGAAGACTCAAAAGAGGCGGTTTCGACATGACTCCATTACTCGAAGTCAACCATTTAAAAAAACATTTTCCACTAAAAAACCAGGAATTGTTCAGCAGAGAAAAGCCTGTCCTGAAAGCTGTCGATGGTATTTCACTTTCGGTCAATACCGGTGAAACGCTCGGTCTTGTTGGGGAAAGCGGATGCGGCAAATCCACCGCTGGCAGGCTCATGCTGAAATTGCTGGAACCGACGGAAGGTGAAATCTATTTTAAAGGCCAGGATATTACATCCGTCCAGGGTGAGCAGCTCCGAAAACTGAGACAGGATATGCAAATCATTTTCCAGGATCCGTACGCCTCCCTGAATCCACGAAAAACCATTGAGAAAACGATTATGGAACCGATGAAGATTTTCAACGTACCGAAATCGGAAAGGCAGAAAAAGTTGGATCACCTGCTGGATGTCGTTGGACTTAGTCCACAGCATAAAGAACGCTATCCACACGAATTCAGCGGCGGTCAGCGCCAACGGATCGGTATTGCACGTGCGCTGGCACTCGATCCTGAACTGGTGATTTGTGATGAGCCGGTCTCTGCCTTGGATGTCTCAATCCAGGCACAAGTCATCAATTTAATGGAAGAGTTGCAGGATGAATTCAATTTGACATATGTATTTATCGCGCACGATTTAAGTGTCGTATACCATATCAGTGACCGAGTTGCTGTCATGTACCTCGGGGAACTTGTGGAAATCGGCGATGTACATGAGGTCTACAATAACCCGCAACACCCATACACACAAGCACTTCTGTCGGCCGTGCCTGAGGCCAATCCGGACCATGAAAGAGAGCGCATTCTCCTGACAGGTGATCTGCCGTCGCCTGCCAACCCGCCAACCGGATGCAAATTTCATACAAGGTGTCCAATTGCACAGAACATTTGCCATGCTGAAGCACCACGATACAAACGCGTATCAGAAAACGGGCAGATGGCTGCCTGTCACTTCGCCAAGGAGGTGGTGGCGCAGGGAACTTAATCAGATGTTAAACGTTGTGAAAGTTTGTGAACCATCGGGAGAAAGGCTTTTTGCAAAAACTGTACAGAGGGGGAGACTATTTTGAAAAAGCGATATTTATTAATGTTTATCACATTTTTGTTCATGGTTGCCCTTGTCCTAAGCGGCTGTACTGACGATGCTGGATCAGGAAGCGACGGAGCATCGGATGACGCCAATGCGGAAGACCAGGGGCAAGCAGATGAAGATGAACAGGCGGATGAAGGGTCGGACGACGGAAACACACTTATATTTGGGCGCGGTAACGACTCGCTCCAGTTGGATCCTGCAGCAGTTACTGACGGGGAATCCATATATGTTACCAACCAGATCTATGATACATTAGTCCAATATGAAGAAGAAGGCACCAACGTTAAACCCTCGCTTGCTACGGATTGGGAGGTAAGTGATAACAAGTTAACTTGGACATTTCAGTTACGTGATGATGTAAAATTCCATGATGGTACAGATTTCAACGCAGAGGCTGTCGTATATAACTTTGAAAGGTGGACCACGTCTGCTGAATTCACTTACTACGGGGCAATGTTTCGTGCCACTGATGATAATCCAAAAGGTATTATCGAAAATGTTGAAGCAACTGATGAGTATGAAGTCCAATTTACATTGTCAGAGCCAAACGCCCCCTTTCTTAACACTTTAGCAATGGCAGCCTTTGGTATAGCAAGCCCTGAATCAATAGAAAAACATGGTGAGGACTTCTTTAAAAATCCAGTTGGAACAGGTCCATTTATTTTTGAGGAATGGGTTCCAGATGACAGTATAACTTTAACTAAAAACGAAGATTACTTTGGAGAAGCGGCAAAAGTCGACGAGGTGATATTCCGTACAATCCCAGATAATGGAGCACGTTTTATGGAACTTCAAGCTGGCTCGATCGACATAATGAATGGATTGAACCCGCAGGATATTCAAAATGTCGAATCAGATGAGAACTTGCAGGCTATTTATAGACCTTCTATGAATGTGGGCTATATGGCATTCAACACTGATAAAGAAGGCCCGATGTCGGAAAAGCTAGTACGTCAGGCAATAAATTTAGCCATAGACAAAGATGAATTACTGAAATTATATGAAGGTATTGGTAAACCAGCCACAAACCCAATTCCTCCGTCAATGTGGGGACATAATGACGATATTGAGGACTATGGCTACGACCCTGAAGAAGCAAAATCGCTATTGTCACAAGCGGGATATGGTGACGGAATGGACTTGGTACTTCATACTTTTTCCAATCCAAGAGACTATATGCCACAGCCAAAGGTGACAGCACAGGCCATTCAGGAAATGCTGAAAGATGTGAATATCAATGTTGAAATTATTGAAAACGACTGGGATACCCATACTTCAGGAGAAGATATGAGTTACGATATGAAATTTCTTGGATGGATAGGTGATAATGGGGACCCAGACAATTTCTTATATTATTTACTAGATAAAGATAATGCAACACCTGATGCAGGAAATACTGCCATGTATAAAAGTAATGAAGTTCATGACCTATTAATAGAAGCGCAATCCGAGCCAGATCAAGACAAACGTACGGAACTGTATATGGAGGCACAGGAAATCATCCATGAAGACGCTCCATGGCTCCCAATAGCGCATACAACACCGCCATTGGCAGCAAATAAGAACGTGAAAAATTATGTTCCGCATCCAACTGGAAGCGAGCCATTTAACTTAATTGAAATAGAAAAATAATCTTAAAGGTCCATTATATAACGTCAAGACTAATGTCTGTTGCCCGGGGGTTGTCTTTATAGATAATGACAATCCCTTGGAATTTTAATTTCAGCCTTGAAATTTATTGATAATTGATAATTTATATTCTATATGTACATATCAAAGGGATGGATGAAAACATGCTGAAATACATTATTCGAAGACTAGTGATGCTTATTCCGGTGCTTCTTGGTGTTTCTATCCTTACTTTTTCTTTGGTTCACCTCATACCAGGGGACCCTGCTAAAAGTATGCTGGGAGAAAAGGCGACAGAAACTCAACTCGAATTACTTCGTGAAGAAATGGGATTAAATGATCCGTATATCGTGCAATACGGCAATTTCATCGGAAAGATTTTACAGGGGGATTTAGGTGAATCAATTCAATCTAAAGAAGATATTGCTGTAGAAATAGCACAAAAATTGCCGGCCACTATAGAACTTACCATTTTTGCTATGATTTTGGCAATGGTCATAGGGATATTGGCGGGCGTTATCGCGGCTGTAAAACAATACTCCTGGTTTGATAATGTTAGCATGACTGGCGCACTATTCGGAGTATCCTTACCTATTTTTTGGCTCGGGTTAATGATGATTTGGGTTTTTGCTGTTGAATTAAAAATTTTACCTCCTTCAGGAAGATTAGCATCCACGGTTGAATTAGAAACAATAACCAATTTCTATTTATTGGACAGTATTCTATCAGGAAATTGGGGTGCCTTTAAAGACGCATTTTTTCATTTATTAATGCCTGGTTTGGCATTAGGAACAATACCAATGGCTGTCATTGCAAGGATGACAAGATCAAGCATGCTTGAGGTAATGGGGCAGGACTATATAAGAACAGCCGCTGCTAAAGGTCTCAAAAAACAATTAATCATATTTCAGCATGCATTGAAAAATGCGTTTCTTCCTGTGTTAACTATAATTGGATTACAATTTGGTTTTTTGCTCGGTGGTGCAGTATTAACCGAAACTATCTTTTCCTGGCCCGGTATTGGCCGTTACGTATATCAAGCCGTTCTTGCCAGGGATTATCAAATAGTTCAGAGTACTATATTAATCATCGCAACGATATTTGTTTTGGTGAACCTTCTCACAGACATACTATACAAATATTTTGATCCAAGGATCAAGTACGAGTAATGGCATGATGGATATACCATAATCAGATTTCAAAGTGAAAGGATGTGCCAATTTTGTCCCTACAGCCTGACTCAACACCAGACACAGACACTGGTACCTTCAATAATCAAGAACATCCAAAAACAAACAATTTATTTAAAGAATCCTTTTTGCGTATATTAAAAAGTAAAACTTCTGTGATAGGCTTATGTATTATCATAATACTATTACTCACTGCTTTACTAGCACCATTAATTGCTACACACAGCCCAACAGACCAGTCAATTGTGAATCGTTATCAACCTCCGTCTGTCGATCATTGGCTGGGAACCGATGAACTTGGCAGAGATATATTCAGCCGCATCGTATTTGGCACCCGTATTTCCATTCAAATTGGTGTCATAGCGGTTGGGATTTCAATGATTGTTGGCGTAACTTTGGGAAGTATAGCCGGGTATTTCGGTCGTTGGATAGACATGATCATTATGCGGGTGATTGATATCATGCTGGCATTTCCCAGTGTTTTATTGGCGATTGCGTTAGTTACCATACTCGGTCCAAGTCTTCGTAATGCAATGATTGCGGTTGGAATTGTAGGGGTCCCCCAGTTTGCCAGACTTGTTCGTTCCTCTGTTTTATCTGTTAAAGAAACTGAATATATTGAGGCTTCAAAAGCTATTGGCGCAAGAAACCTCAGAACCTTATTCGGGCACATTTTACCCAACTGCCTTGCACCAATTATAGTACAAATGACATTAGGAATTGGAACAGCCATATTGGATGCCGCTGGACTAAGCTTTTTGGGTCTTGGAGCACAACCGCCAACACCAGAATGGGGAGCCATGCTGAGCGATGGACGTGCAGCTTTACAAAATGCACCTTGGGTTGTTGCTTTCCCTGGAGTCGCCATCTTTCTGTTTGTTCTTGGTTTCAACCTTTTCGGTGATGGCCTGAGGGATGCATTAGATCCTAAATTAAAAGATTAGCAGTAACCATCAAATCGAGTATTATAATTATTAAGACGATTAAAGGTAAAGCAAATGCTTTACCTTTTGCACTTATATACTTTATACGATGAAAATACATGCGAAAACAATAATACACTTGCTCATTTTCAGCTCGGTCGGTTGATAAAAAATGCATGATCTCCAAAATCCTCCATAAAGACATCAAACAACCCATTTCGGTAAGTGAATAAGCTTGAGTATTTTATAAGCTATCCGGGCTTCAGACAAGCATATTGATTTAAAAGTAGATTCAGGATCTTATGCCAATACGTACGGTTCACAAGTGCTCTCTTCAATATTATGGAAGTTGCCAAAGTCTTTTACTGGAAAAGCAGGATATATCCACATCGGTATCAAAAGAATAGATGAATCGGTTATAATTTGTATTGTAGATAATGGGAGAGACATTAAAATACACACTTGGATGAAATATGGAAGAAAGGCTTTAGTGCAGAACAGTCTTCCCTCATTGGTCTATCGTTTGTCAAAAGAGAACAGTCATTGAGGAACCATTACAGTGAACATTGTTCATTGCTAACACACACCAATGATCATTTCCCTCCCAATCCAAAAGGAAGGTGAGACACATGCCGATAACTCTATTAATCGCCGATGATAATGAGGATATCCGGTTTACTTTATCTGAAATTTGCACTTATGCAAACTGGAATACAATCGAAGCATCAACTGGTAAAGAAGCCCTGGAACTTTATAAGGCACTTAATCCCAACTTAATACTTCTCGATTATCACATGCCTTATTGGGATGGCCTGAAAACGACAAAGGAAATAAGGAAAATCAATACAAAAACCCCCATTATTATCCTCACGATTGATGAACGTCAGGAGATAGCGGACGCTTTTCTGCAGGCAGGTGCGAGCGATTTTGCGCTCAAACCGATAAAAGCACCTGATCTCATCTCCCGCATACGCATCAATTTGAAGATTGCAAGACTTACTACTGGGGATGATAAGAAGGTATTTGTCGAAAAGGGCATCAATACATCAACCCTTTTCTCAGTCAAACAAACGCTAATTCGCCAGTCAGAGCCAGTAACAATTGATGGAATCAGAGAAGAATTGCCTATCGCTTATCAAACGATTCACCGATATTTAAGCTATCTGGTAAATAAAGGTGAAGTTGAAGTCCTTTCCCAATATGGGAAACAAGGCCGGCCAAAAAATAAATACAGGCTCATTATATGACACGATCATTCTGTTAATGACAATAATTAGTATTCACACTGACCCCATCTAATCAATAAGAAAACTTAGGGTTCAAGACCAATTAACCCCGCAGGAGGAGATTAAAATGAACGTTTGGTATGTGAGTTACGGATCCAACATTTGTGAGGATCGGTTTCTATGCTATATTTATGGGGGTGCGCCAAAAGGCTCGAATAAAGCTGAGTCGGGCTGTTCCGACAAGACGCCTCCTAAAATCACCTGTAAAAAAGAACTCCCTTATACACAGTATTTTGCAAAAGAAGAAAGCAAATGGGGAAAAGGCGGTGTTGCTTTCATTGATCATGAAAAGAACCCGGAGTCCAAGACGATTGCCAGACAGTATCTGATTACTACCGAACAGTTCATCGAAGTCGTGGAACAAGAAAACAACACTGGAAATTTAAATATTGATGTAGACAAGATAATTGACAACGGATATCTTGACATAACGGCTGGCTGGTATGGCCGATTAATTTATCTTGGAAATGAAGCCGGTTGTCCTATGTTTACATTCACCGATACTTATAATATGAAAAATCAAAAGATCACACCTCCTTCAAACTCTTACTTAAAAATAATTACGCGGGGCTTAAAAGAACTTGGTCTGACGAAACAAGAAATCATTGATTATTTTTTAACAACAAAAGGTATTGAAGGATACTTCTCCGGTGATTTATTAAGCCATTATATTTTTGATTAAATGTTTTCTTTTATTTGGATTAGAAAAAAAGCCCTGCTGAACGCAGAGCTTTTATCTCATTTTTTCTTATTTACTTTCCAATAAATTGCTGTGTCCAGTGGTTGCCTTGTTCAACATAGCCAACACCGATGTGCGTGAAGTTCGGATTCATGATATTTTCACGATGACCTTCACTGTTCATCCATCCATTGACAACCTGCTCAGGTGTGCGCTGTCCTCTAGCGATATTTTCACCTGCTGTCTGATATGAAATACCATATTGTTTCATCATATCAAATGGTGATCCATAAGTCGGACTGTCGTGTGAGAAGTAGTTATTAGCCGCCATATCACGAGATTTCTCACGTGCTACCTTGCTTAATTCTGTATCAACTTTAAGCGGGTCCAAACCTTGTGCCGTACGCTCCTGGTTTGTCAGTTCAACCACTTGCTGCTCAAATTCACTCAGCTGCTGTGATTGTGACTGATCTTGTTGTTTTTGCTGTTCAGCCGACTGTTGTGGTGCTTGTGCTTCTGACTGCTCTGTTTGTTGTTCTTGCTGCTTGTCCGGTGCTTGCTCTTCTGAGTTGTCTTGTTCTGACTTGTCCTGTTGTGATTCGTCTTGTCCTGATTTATCTTGTTGTTGGTCTGACTTGTCACCTTTTTCAGGCTGCTCCTGGTTTTGTTCCGGTTTATCCTGCTTGGACTGCTCCTGATTTTGCTGCTTGTTCCAATTAATCTGCGGGAAGCAGTTATTTAAATAGTTATTGAACCGATTGGTTGAAAGCTCAGTCCGATCACTACCATTACCAGAATAATAGATTTTATGCTGAACGGATTGATTCTGAGAATTATTTGTGCTTGCAGAAGCATCTGAAGTTGTTTGAAATGCTCCCCCAAATAGTAACGCTGCGGTCATTGAACCGACGACGAGTTTGTTAAACATTGATGTCACCTCTCCTGTGTTTTTGTTTTGCAAAATCATCATACCATGGCTTTTTTTGTAACATTACTGGCATCGTTTTCCAGCCTTCATAGATATTTCAGAAAATGGTATACATCAGGCACAAAAATACACAAAATGTCATATTTATAGGAAAAGGTTTTATGCAGTGGTAAAAATTACAACAAAATGAGTATTGACACCTGTCCGAACACCACCCGTATATTACAATCAGCGGCTAACTGTAAACGAAATGTTACTTGATTTTTCACACATGATCATTTGAAATAGAAGGGAATGAAGCGTTTTGGGAGAGAAGATGAGTTCAACTCCTTCCTATATTTGTAAGCTATTTATCCACCCCCATAAATCGTGGTATATTATAGAAGGGTATTGTAGTAAAATGTGGACTTTTGTCATCACGAATTGATAGATCCTTATTGTTCATAGATTATAAACATCATTGGAGGAGCATAACATGTTATCAACCGCAGAGATCGGAATTGATTTAGGTACGGCCAATATATTGATTTATTCCAAGTCAAAAGGTGTTGTATTGAACGAGCCATCAGTTGTGGCGATTGATTTAAATACGAAAAATGTTGTAGCTGTCGGATCAGAAGCAAAAGAAATGGTTGGGAAGACGCCCCAGAATATTGTCCCGATCCGCCCGTTGAAAGACGGTGTGATTGCAGATTACGACGTGACAGCACAAATGCTGAAAGAATTATTGAAAAAAGTCAGCAAGAAAATGGGCTTATCCATGCGCAAGCCAACTGTTGTCGTGTGTACGCCATCCGGAAGCACATCGGTCGAACGGCGTGCGATCCATAACGCCGTTTCCAGTTATGGTGCCAAACAGGTCCATTTGATTGAGGAGCCGGTTGCAGCTGCCATTGGCGCAGATTTGCCGGTTGATGAGCCTATTGCCAATGTGATCGTTGATATTGGCGGCGGAACTTCTGAAGTGGGTATCATCTCATTCGGCGGCGTTGTCTCCTGTAATTCCATCCGCTCCGGCGGCGACAAAATGGATGAGGAAATTATTAACTATATCCGGAAGAAATACAATATTTTGATCGGTGAACGTACCGCAGAAAATATTAAAATGGAAATCGGTCATGCGGATGAAGATCATGCCGAAGAATCCATGGAAGTCCGCGGACGTGACATGGTCTCTGGCTTACCCAAAACGGTATCCGTGTCCTCAAAAGAAGTTTACTCCGCGCTGAAAGAATCGTTGGAACAAATTCTGGAAACCATCCGGGCAACTCTGGAAAATTGCCCGCCTGAATTGAGCGGAGATATCGTAGACCGCGGCATTGTGCTGACTGGCGGTGGCTCCCAGCTGAACGGATTGCAGGACTGGCTTGCAGATGAAATCATTGTGCCCGTCCATATCGCACCAAACCCGCTCGAGTCCGTAGCAATCGGAACAGGACGTTCCCTGAAGATGATTTCGAAACTTCAGAAGGCTGCCAAATAATGGGCCATACAGAAAATCCGGAAAGCCGTGCTTACCAATAATGGTGCGCGGCTTTTTTGATGAGTTATTTTACGTTGGATCACTAGCATAAGTTTACGAATTACAGTATAAATTTCCAGTTTTCTCAAAGCTTGAGCGGACTGAGAATGTACTGTATCCCTGTCATAACAGGGCATAGGGAGATGGTAAATAATTGAAAATATGGCTTG
>NZ_SRHY01000056.1 GCF_004565465.1 Lentibacillus salicampi | reverse complement strand
GGCTTATTTGGCATGCCTTTTTTTGAAAATGGCATGAAAACAATATCCATTTAAGAAAATCATCACCTATTTCCAGTGAATTTTTAACAATTCCTTAATTTTCACTCCGGAAACTCCGAGAGCCTATACGTATATTGGATGCATTTTACTCTTAGATTTTGGTTTGTCAATATGTACAGTTATTCCGCAAAATGGCCCGTTCGTATTGCTTTAATATTAAACATCAATTACTCCAACCTTAAAAGTTCTGCAATTAAATCGGAACTACCAGGCATCAATAAAACTAACGAAGCAACAATGAATAGGACCCCAATAACAAACAACAAAATGACTGCTTTAACGGCCGCAGACACACCTTTTTTCATAAGACCTACAATAATTAGAATAATACCTGTCAAAAGCAATAGTAAATACCAAAACCCCATAACATTGACCCTTTCTATAAATCATCGTTTTTACGCAGACAGTCCTAACAAATTGGAGGCTGCCCTTTATTCCGGAATGGCGCCCTATTGTGTAAGATGCTCAACCGATAGTAATTTTCATCAAGGGGAGCGAGCGATCTTTAAAAACCGTAGATGGAACCTGACCAATTTGTTTGGCTCCCATTTTTTCATAAAATCCTTTTGCATATGGGTCACTATCAATGGTAAAGCTCTTTATTCCCTGTTCTTGGGCTTTTTGAATCACATTGTTCCACATCACCCTGCCAAAGCCTTTTCCTATGAATTCCGGAAGGATGTAAAAGAAATCTAGACTATCCACCTCGTCTCTTTCAAAGGAAAAGAAGCCGACCAATTCTTCTTGGTCTTCTAAAACATAAACGTGATTCTCTTGAATGTATTGTTTGTTTATCGTTAAAACATCCTTACACGCTTTTATAAACTCCTTGCTGTAATCCCAGTATGCTTTTGATTCAATTGCAATATCACTTAAAATTGCTGCTTCTTTCTCTAATGCCCCTCTGATTTTAGCCAAAATATTCCCCTCCGTTCCAGAACCACCTATTAATAAGCCCAATTATTTTTATTATTCGACCCTATCGCTAAAACCAATTATTCAAAAACAACTAGTCCTGTGCAGTAATTATTACAAAAATTAAGATACCTATTTTATTCCGGAATGGCGCCCGATAATGGAATAGTCTTTTCTGCTATTGGCTGGTATAGTGGAATAAGTTGTCTTCATTTTATCACAGAAAAAATGTGTATTTCCCTTTTATTACACTTTCTATACACCTAGCATCTATTTGTTTTGGTTAATTACTTTTTACTTTTTTAAACATTTATATGATTTTGCTCTTCTATAGTAAAATAAAATACATCTTTAAAATTACTAACTAGTATAATAATTTCTGTCATATATGTCTTATTAGTTTGAATTGAATACTTAATATTTATTTTAAATTTCTTTTCTTTTAATTCTTCTTTAATAAGCTGAACCATTATACCCTTGGTGCCAAAGTTATATGCCCGTATATACTTTGATGTTAATAATGGTTCTGTATCAGTGTTATTATTAAAAACTACTCCATCTGTAAGTCTTATATTTGCAATCGGACTAGAATTTATGTTTACAAAACTTACCGTGGCAATCTCATCGGGATTTGGGTTTTCAATAAATGTCCCTGTTTCATCTAATCGTTTATAATTTCGATCGATATCAAAAAGTGGTAATAATCTTTGTTCCTCTGCTTTTTTATTTTGATCAAAAAGTTCTCTATTAACTTTTATTGCCTTATAAGAGAAATAAACTGTTAACACGGCTGCTATTGATGAAATTGAGGTTAATATTACTGAAACAAACGATAAATTTGTGAGTATTTCTTTCATAATAATTATTTCCTCTTATTTTATTTACATTAATCTTATATAAGGTACTGTACTTTCTTGTTAAATTACCATTAATACCTTAGATGATTTATTTGAAACAATCTGACCCTTATATGCGATTGTAACACGATTTCCTTATTAGGGAATCGCGCCCGTTTGACGAAGATCATGGCAGATGGGCATGAGCGCTTTGTCTATTATCAAATAAAAAATAAAGAGAGGCTGCATGATTAACAGCCCCCCTATACGATTGACAAATTATTTTTCTAAAAGCTTTAGAGATTCGCGATTGAATGCAGGAAGATCATCAGGTGTTCTGCTTGTTACAAGGTTTCCATCTACGATTACTTCTTCATCTTTTACAGTTGCTCCTGCATTTTCCAAGTCTTTTCTTACGGAAACAAAACTTGTTAGCTCTCTACCTTTTAGTTGGTCTGTATTAACGAGAAACTGTGGACCATGGCAAATTGAAAATATGGGTTTATTGTCTTGGAAAAATGTTTTCGCAAACTCACTATTCTTCGGATTAATACGTAGTAAGTCAGGAGAAAACCCGCCAGGTACGAGTAATGCATCATAATCGTTTGCATTTACTTCATCTATGCCTCTATCCGCTTGTATTTCGTCTCCATTTTTGCCATTGATGGTTTTTTTTGCTTCATTACTGATAATATCTACCGTATGCCCAGCCTCTTTGTAAGCTTTCACAGGATCAGTTAATTCAATTTCTTCTACCATGTCTGTTACAAGGACTGCAATGTGTCGACTCATATAGCACTTCCTCCCTTTATCATTCTCGAATATATTCTAGCAGACTGCACATAACTTTATTAAGCAGTATGCTCATGAACCGTATTATGCACGAACCAAATAACGATGCTCTAACTGACAGGTACTTGTTCCCTTCTACCTTACCGTGTTACATAAACGTGCCCTGCAATGGCATTTGGGCGCTGGTCTTTATTCCCCAACTGCGCCCGATTGTTTAAATGCCAGCAACTCTATTTTACTGAATCCACAACTTTTTTTGCATCTACCAAAGACAAACCATATTTCTCTCTTAATGATTTAACGGCCTTTACCTCAGTTGAAGTGCTTAATATTTCCTTTGCTTCACTTTTTATATCTTCATATTCCCCAGTTTTCTTTAACAGTCTGTTGTTTTCTCGTTTTAAAGCGTCGTTTTTACGCATTAAACTAAAGCACCAACACGCAAGTGCAATTATAATTAATAATGAGCTAATATCTGACCACGGCATTTTCAAGATCTCCTTTAACCATTGGTTTTGGTCAATGACCTACTTAAATTTTAACATATTCTACTCCCCAAAATGGTTCACTCTCAGGAGAAAAGAACGCAATTCTTATTCCGGAATGGCGCCCGTTTGCGGTAGATTCCTTACGTTGGTTTTTGCTCTTCCTTTATTGCTTTAAAGTTGAGGTATATACCATATCCTCCAGCTAAAATTAAAGACATTTGACCATATCCAAAGCTTATATCAAACCAGTAAGCAAATAAAAACAAGGAGATAATCACAATGAAAAATATTGCAATGATATTTTGGTGATGCTTATTCATTTCTTTAACCCCCCTTAAAGTTAACTGGCCCTTTTCCACAGGATTAGGTGCCAGGGTTTATTCCAGAATGGCGCCCGTTTGCTTAATATCACTTTTTAAATACAAAACCATATGTCAGTCCATAAAAACTTCAGCAACGAAAAATGTTGACTGCCAATTAAAAACTAATAATTGGTAATTAGGGGTTACTGAATAACCCGATACTTTATCTGAAATTAAAAGGTCATTTTTTCGATTCTGGAATGGATTGGCCAACGAAAAGAAAAAAATAAAAAGGAAAGCTCTCGAAGTGCCCTTGAGAGGTTCAGATTAAGGACCTGGAGAGCGATAACCGATTCACTTGTCTGCTGAAGACGCGCTTGAATAAGACCGAGCCCATAGATGCGTTTTGCTTCACCGAACTTACCTTCCATGGCATTCCGTTCCGATGCATCCTGGTACGCGATCCGTTTCTGTTCTTTGTCTTCATTTTTAGGCGGACGACCGAGCTTTGGGCCACTTAACCGAATACCCCGTTCTTTACAGTATCGCCGGTTATCACGGGTTAGATAAATCTGATCAGCCAGTACAGCTTCAGGGTAGCACCCGTTTCGACTCAAGTATCTCTCGACCGATGCGGGTAAGTCGCCGCCCTCATGATAAGCATCCCAACTGAGGTTATCTAGAAAAGCCCAGCCGTCGACAAGGCTCAGGGAAAGCTTCGCACCAAACTCCACGTTCGTATGCGTTTTGCCACGAACAATCGGACGAACATGTGGCTGGGAAATGCTTACGATACGATCATCGATACGGTGGATCTTGGTCATAAACATCTGCTTCTGCTGGCGATAGAGTTCCTGTATCACGAAAAGATCCCGATATTGCTTAGAATTGAGACGTTCCAATCCACCTTGCTTAACAAGAGTTTGAAGATAGTTTAGGTCTCTTTTCACGTAGTTCAACTGCTTCTTAATCCCTTTCCGCAGCTTGCGTCTAGACGGCTTCTTCTGTTTGGCGAGGGCCAGATAGTCTTTACGGGCTTTTTTTCGGTATGTTCTTGGCTTCTCTTGTAGGCCGCAAAAGGGGGCGTGGAGTACATCAATCATCGATTCCAGCTTTTCACGACCTTCATTTAAAAGCTTCAAATCAGTTGGATAGGTGATATCAGCCGGTGCACAAGTGGCGTCCATTAGAAGCTTGCCTTGATGGTGACGGGGCGCATCCCGGTCTTTTTTCTGATTGTTGGTTGTCTCATCAAGAGAATCATCGCTTCCCCCGCCTGAAGAATCTTCATCATCTTGGTCGTTGTTTACTTGTTGTTCTTCCACAATCCACTCGTTCACCTGATTGACCATCTCTTGAGGGATTCGCTTGCGGAAATGGGTCATACTCGACGCATGAAAAGGTGCCTCATATTGAAATTCCGGCAACCCGATGAAGTATTGCAGGTATGGGTTTTCCATAATCTGTTCGACCGTTTCCGCGTCACTCGTACCCAGACGTTCTTTTACGATGATGGAACCCAAAGCAAGACGAATCGAGTTAGCTTGGGCTCCTTGGTTCAGATCCTTCAGTTGTTTTTTGTAGCGTTCTTCCGCTTTCCACCATGGAATGAGATTGGCCAGAACCACCCAGCGATTTTTGGGGTTTAACTCCCCACCAAACGGGAGAAAGAAATCTCCCGGCAACATAATTTGGCGTTCAGAATGATTATACATGGTTTTCGTCCTCCAACTGCAAGGTTTTTTGGTCTCCACACGTTACTTCCCTTGCATATTACTTCGACAAAAAAGGACGAAATCCTTGTGGAAACTGCTTTTTTTAGTTATTCAGTAGCACCTAATTATCGTTCGGTATTATGCCCTCTACTTTCATTGTACTATTATTCATAAATTATATATAGACTACACTTTCTAAAATTCGCATACTATACTGTTATATACAAATCTAAAAATATGAGAGGTTTATAAGTATGATTGACAAAAAAGATGTCTTAGATAATGGTCCTTTTTTTCATGGTACTAAAGCAGAACTAAAAATTGGAGATTTATTAGAACCACAACGCTTATCAAATTACCAAGACAAAAAATCCAACTATATATATTTTACTGCAACATTAGATGCTGCTAAATGGGGGGCTGAACTAGCAACATCTAAATCAAAAGAAAGAATTTATATTATAGAACCATTAGGTGATTTTGAAAATGATCCAAACGTAACTGACAAAAGATTTCCCGGAAATCCAACACGTTCTTATAGGTCTAAATCTCCTTTGAAAATAATAGCTGAATTAGGTTCATGGGAAAGACATTCCGACGAAGAAATGTAAGCGTAAAATAATCCCCACCTATATATAGATGGGGATTTCATGTATGCTTTATTTAGATTTATTTGGAACGTGGCATTTCCGTGGAAGCGTTGATGACCATGGCAGGAATTGTGCCAACTGCTCCTTATCTGTCGTATCTACATTGGGAAGTTCTTCAAACAGATAACTGAGATAGTGGAATGGATTCAATCCATTTTCCTTAGCTGTTTCCACGATACTATAGATAATCGCACTGGATCTTGCTCCCTTTGCGGTATTGCTGAAAAGCCAATTTTTTCTACCGACCACAAAAGGCTTGATGGATCGTTCAGCACGGTTATTATCAATTTCCAGACGGCCATCCCCTAAAAATGCCTCTAAATGTTCCCATTGTTTACGACAGTATTTGATTGCTTTGCCAAGGCCACTTTTTGGTAGCACACGTGGCGTTTGTTCTTGAAGCCATGCCAAAAAAGCCTCCAGCACGGGCTGGCTGCGTTCTAAACGCTTTTCATAGCGTTCTTGAGGATTTTCGTCCTTTAATTCACGTTCAATATCAAAAAGCTTATTACAGAAGGCCAAACCTTCTTTCGCTTTTACAGCCGTAGTGGCTGCGGATTCAGGCAATGCCTGTAGCGCTTCTGTAAATTTACGGCGCGCATGCGCCCAGCACCCGACTAGGACAACATCAGGCAGGCCGTTGTAGCCGGGGTAGCCGTCTACATGCAGATATCCCTGAAAACCTTCCAGAAATCGGCGGGGATGTTTGCCAGCCCGAGTTTGCTGATAATCATACAGGACGATTGGCACATCAGCCTGTCCGGAACGATACAACCACATGTAGGAAGTCGATGTTGCGGGCCGTTCCGGCTCGGATAAAACTTGTAATGTTGTCTCATCTGCGTGTGCAATGTCCAGCTCCAATAATCGGGCGTCGATCGACAAGTTCTGTTATAAGCGTGCTTAAACGTGAAAAACAGTAGGTTATAAAAAAATCATAATCTTAACGTTACAACTGAGGATGGGAATGACGGAACCAAGTTTCCCGAAACCATCCCGCCAATACTCCTGCTTGCGTCATGAATGACAGATTATGGGGTTTGAAGTACAGGTAGATTCGGCAGAACGAAGGCTGAAGCCACTCTTTAAGAGAAGGTATGCTGAGGGATATGCCGCGCGGCTGAAAAACTGGATATGGTGAGAATGGTTCCAACAGAAATGGAACTGACGAATAACCGAATGTACGGGTCTAAAGATTGACTATTGGGAAACCTATAGGCCATTTTACGATGGCGTGAGTGGTGTGAAGTAAAAATGCGCCCTCTGAAACACGCTATACCGAACAATGGCGGTATTCAGCTCACAGGCTTACAGGGGAACACCTAAGTTCAGTACGGATAGCTAGGTTGTAAGGGACTTGGAAAACTAGGAACGTTGAAACAAGGGCTGTCACCCTAAACGGTTACCATAAGGCTTATGCTGAAAGGTATTTATCCTTTTGAGGGTAGGGGCATGACTGATGAACCTCCTGTAACGGGAGTGGAGGAATAGCCCCAAGTCTAGCGGAATGAAAGATTATTTTCCATACGTGCGTTGCACCGGTCTGGTAAGAACGTGGGAACATCACTCCGAAAGGAGCGATGCCACAGTGCAAGCTTTACGATATTGGGATTACTACGGAATGACGGAGACATTTACGGATTTGTACGATAAAAGCTTGAAACAACAATCTTTTTCTCATCTTTACGATGTCATTACATCCAGAGAAAATATTTTACTCGCTTATCGTACCATTAAAACAAACAAGGGTTCTAAAACACCTGGAACCGATGGAAATACTATTTATGACATGAAAAAGTGGCCCGAAGAAAAATTGGTGATGGAAGTGCAAAGGCAATTAGGAAATTATCGCCCAAAGAAAGTCAGACGGAAATGGGTTGATAAAGGCAACGGAAAGTGGAGGCCACTCGGTATTCCTTGTATGTTGGACCGAATCATCCAACAAAGTTTTAAACAAGTGCTTGAACCAATTGCGGAAGCTAAATTCTATAACCATAGTTATGGATTCAGACCACTCCGTTCAACTCACCATGCCATGGCAAGAATCCAACAACTTATCAATCTATCCCACTTTCATTTTGTGGTTGATGTTGATATTAAAAGTTTCTTTGACCATATTAACCACACATTGCTTATAAAGCAACTGTGGAACATGGGTATTCAAGACAGAAAAGTATTAGCCTGCATTGGCAAAATGCTGAAAGCCGAAATTGATGGGGAAGGCACACCTTCAGGGGGCGTACCCCAGGGCGGCTTATGCGAAGCTTTGCATAAGCCACCTTATGCAAAGTATTCCGTTATGCAAAGTAAACTTCAAAATGCCTATGGATAAAGGACTCTTCTTCCATTTACTTTGCATAATATCTGTTTTACTTTAATTCAGAAAGCCAAGAAAGAAGCGCTTGATCCCTATTCCAATCTGGAAGATCGCTATTAATCAAATCTGGGTAAGCATTTTCAATAGCCTTTCTTTTCGTCTCCGTATCCGTTCTAGCATAGATTTCAGTTGTTTTTAAATCCACATGGCCAAGGAAATCACGAATGTATATTAAGTTGACGCCAGCTTGCAGTAAATGCATAGCTTTCGAGTGGCGAAACATATGTGGTTTTACTTTTGTAGATATAATAGTAGAAGTCTTTTGTGCTTCTGCCACATATTTTGAAATAATATAAGCTATTCCTTCCTTGGTAAGCTTGTTATGTTGGTTGTTAGAGAATAAAGGATACTTATTTTTCCATGGTTTATCGAGCTGATGTTCAACAATATAGTGCTCCAATAACGATACCGTATTTTTCATGAGAGGTACACGTCTTATCTTATTTCCTTTTCCGTTTAATACAATGACGGCTGGTGCCTCCAGAATGACATCTCCGACAGTAATATCAATAAGTTCCTGTACCCTTGCTCCTGTATCATACAACACACTCATGAGTGTTAGGTTACGCCGGCCTTTTAGGCAGTTTTTATTTGGTTGCTCCAAAAGAAATTTCATTGCCTCAGGCGTCAGGTGCTCCACCATTGTTTTCTTTACCTTTTTAGTGGGAATGGCGATGACTTTTTGGAAGTGAAATAGCCCAGCGGGCTCTTCAGCCTGAACGTACCGGAAAAAGGAGTGAATTGCGGAAAGTCTTTGGTTTCGAGTCGAAATGCCGCATTTTCGGTCCTCCTCCAACCATTCCAGGAATTCTACTAGTAAGTCACTCGAAACAACACTCATCGTTATTCGTTCTGCTGGTATACTTTTCGTTTCTTGGCAATACTTAATTAAGAGTTTAAATGTGTCCCGATAGGAATGAATGGTGTTTTTACTCACATTTTTCTGGGACGGCAAGTAACTCGAAAGAAAGTCAGTAAGGTGTTTGGCAAAATCAGTTGGTTTCAACCGCATCGCCTCCCAGTTCCGGAATCACCTTCGGAAATTGTGCTTCCAATCTTAAGGTAATATTCGGAAACACATCGGCAGTCATGCGCAAGTAATAGGCGGTTTCTTCGAACGTATCGTGTCCCATATATGTTTTCAATAACGGAAAATAAGCTGTTAAATCTTTTTCCTGTTCTGTCCATTTTTTCAAGCAGTGAACGGCATAAGTGTGGCGAAAATCATAAATACGAGGACCTTTCCCTCTACCACCATGTGAGATATCGGCGCCCCACAGAAATTTGCGGAAGTTCTTATATACATTCCCTATGGTCATCGGTTTTCCACCAAAAGCTGGGAAGTAATAGTTTTCGACTTCTGAAAAATAGTGTACCTTATCCGAATAATGCCGACAGCGTTCAGTTAGAGATCTTGACATAGGTATCATTCTACTGTTATCTTTCTTCGATTGATGGACGATGAGAATACCGTTTTTAAGATCAACGTCAGCCACTTTTAAAAGTCGTGCTTCTGATAATCGCAGTCCACACATGTAAATCATTCGGAAAAATACAGGCATAATAAGATGTCGATATGGACATTCGTAACAGTACTTGCATTTCTCAGTTTCAGTAAAGAACTTAGTTAGTTCATCTGTTGTATAAATATACGGAGTATATTGTTGCCCCTTTGGAAAATATCCTTTAGGCAGGATGTAAGCATTCGCTCCAACAGAATCCATATACTTTGCAAACTGGCGCATGAATGATGCACGTGAGGATCGATTAGCCTGAGTCTCATACGTTTTTTTACCGCACCAATCCAATACAATTTCCTTTGTTAAATCGATTGCATCAGGGTACTTTTCAAATGTGAATCGGTCGAAACGTTTAAGATGGCGAGTATCTGTGTCATATTTATATCCAACTGCTTGTTTCAATTCTATATGATTTTGAATATGTTCTTTAAAAGGACCTTTGTATTGGATATTACTCATAGCTGGATACCTCATCAAAATCAAGCGCACATTCTTTCAGCTTTTCGATGTCCGTCTTCAGATAGACAGCCGTTGAGTTCGTATCAACATGTCCAAGAATATCTGAAATAGTGGAAAGTGGCGTTTCTTTTTCCAGAAGCATACTGGCCATGGTATGTCGTAGAGAATGCATACCTCTTCGCTTTTTCAACTTTGGGATACGAGCTTGTTCCATGTATCTACTAATCAGCTGATGTAAATGATCGGCTTCCGAAAATGGACCAAATGGCGCCATATGTTTGACGAATAGGTAAGGACTTTCTATGTTTGGTCGTCCGTATTTGAGATAATCTATCACGGCCCAGCCCACCTCCGGTGTCAGGGGAAGAGATATGGGTTCTCTTGTCTTGGATTGTGTAAAGACTAACTGCTTTTCTTCCCATCGGAAGTGATCCATTTTCAAATTTTTAATATCTGTACAACGCAAGCCTAGAACACTTGCCATCAAAATAATGGCATAATCACGTTTGCCTTTCCGGCTTCCTTTATCAATGGCAGCGATCAATTTCTTTAATTCATCCTTTGTCCAAACAGATGGGATACGTGTTTGTTTTCTCGCTTGAATCATTGGTGTTTTTGAAGCAAAATCTTTATCTGTTTCACCGACATCCAAAAGAAAACGAAAAAAAGCACGTATCGAACAAATAACTTGTTCCACTGTTTTGTAGGTGTAACCAGCCAATGTTTTGATATAGTTGTTAATTAGAGTGAGGTCGATATCTTTACACTCTCTTACAGATTGGGAGACAAGGTAATCCATAAACCGTTCTGACTGTTTGACATAATGGTTGACAGTCACCTTAGAGTAATTTTGATTCTCGCAATATTGCTTAAACCGATGGCTTAACTCAACATAATAGGGATTTGTCAAAATTTCCTTGTGCTTATAATATCGTCGTAAAATAGTACGGTGTAACTGAAAGTTACCAATCATCCGGATAACACGCAGTTCTTGTGTTTCTGGCTGCGATAACTTGCGTTCGAAATCATTTTCAAGAATTTGAAAATGCTTTTCAATAAAATCAATGCCCAATCGTTCCGTATAATAGGTTTCATCTCGTTCCTGAGCAAATTGAAGTAGCATTTGCCATCTTCTGCGATAGAACTGCATGGTCCCCTGAGTATAACCAAGCCGTAACATTTCCTGCTCCAGTTCATGAATCAATTTAGTCAATGGTTTCTTTTGCATGAGGCATTCCTCCAAAAATGATATTTGAGCATAAAGCTCTTATGATCATTTTCGGATATTATGCAAAGAAAATTACGTATAATACCTGAATAATAGGCGTTTTTATCGATTACTTTGCATAATTACTTTCTTTGCATAAGGTGGATTATTATCAACACTATTGGCAAACATAGTGCTCAATGACCTTGACCAATGGGTTGCCGGACAATGGGAATTTTTCCCGTTATCCAAATCCTATCAATCTAAGGGTGGCGAAAGACAGGCTAAAAAGCGTACAAACCTTAAGGAAGGTTATCTCATCCGCTATGCGGATGATTTCAAAATTCTTTGTAAGAATGCCAAAACAGCACAGAAATGGTATCACGCTGTTAGGCTTTATCTTAAAGACCGTTTAAAACTGGATGTTTCACCGGAAAAATCACAAATTGTGAACTTACGGAAACGGGAATCCGAATTCTTGGGCTTCACTATCCGTGCCGACAGAACGCGTAATAAAAGAGTGGCGCGTACCGGTATTAAACCGGATAAAAGACGTAAAATCAAGGAAGAAGCAAAGAGACTGATTCGTAGAATCAAGTCTTCGCCTTCGGCTCTTAATGCGTTGCTCTTTAACAGCTTTGTCTTGGGAATACATCATTATTTTAAAAGGGCCACTAAAGTCAATCTGGTGTTCTCACGTCTTGCCTATGACTTAAGAGCGTTCATTTACAATCATCTCGGACCAGTAGGTAGATATGGTCGCCCAGCTAATCCACCGCCGACTTATAAAAGGATGTATAGTTGTAACTTTAAAACGTTCCAAATAGCTGGTGTATACCTATTCCCTCTTGCTGATGTTAAGACAGCGAATGCGATGGGATTTAGCCCAAATATGACTCTTTTCACCAAAGAAGGCAGGGAAATGATACACAAAAAGTTACTCCCCGATATTCAAAGAGAAGTCGGTATACTAATGAAATCAACACTCCCAAACCGAAGTGTTGAATACATGGATAACCGAATCAGTCGGTACAGTATGAAAATGGGTAAATGCGAAGTTACAGGCATGGAATTATCAGCATCAAACGTCCATTGCCATCACTATGTGCCGCTAAGCCAAGGTGGAAGCGACCAATTTAATAACCTTCGCATTATCCACAAAGATGTACATCAATTAATTCATACGAAGGCTAAAAAGATGATTGATGAACTTATGAGAAGGCTTCAACTTACGGGAAAAATGATTGAAAAGGTTAATCGTTTTCGAGAAAAGTGTAAGCTCGAAGCTATTTAAAAATCTCAAACACTGAAGTAACGAGGAACTTATAATTTAGTAATTTTGTTAGATGGAACGCGGAGTGCGGGGAAACCTGCATGCTCTGTGTGGAGCAGGGGAAAAGCTGGAGATAACTTCAAATGCTTACCTATTGCTGACGCATTTCGTTGTAAATCAGCTCAAGCCAGGTATTGGCGCCATATACCATCCAATTAGCCAGTGTCTGGCGTGGAATGGATACACCGAAACGCTCTAAGTGCTTCTCTTGTCGATATAGAGGCATGCCTTCCACATATTTTTGCGTCATGGTGTAGGCCATAGCGGATGGCGAAGCCAGGCTGCCTGGAAATACAGGTTCTGGCATCTCCGCTGTCACGATAGGTGTTTCGATTTCATGGTGTTCGCAGTAGCGACAACTATACACGTGGCGTACGTGCTCCACGACTTTTACTTGTGCAGGAATAACATTTAATTCTTTACGTACTTCCGTGCTCATATCGTGTAGCTCCCCACCGCAACACGAACAGACCTGTTCCTCATCAGACAGACGATATTCAATCGTTTCTGTAGGCAGGTTTTCAAGGTTTTGTTTGCGCTGGCCACGTGGTTTCTTGCGTTGATATGTAATCGACTCGACAGTTGGTTCTTCAACAGTCGAATCAGTTGTATCTTCGGCCTCATTGAAAAGAGAGAGCTGGTCTGAATCGGTCTTCTCGCTGGAAGAACCAAATCTGCGTTGTTGGCTTAGACGAAATTGTTCTTCGTACCATTTTAGTTTGGCCTCCAACTCTTCTTTTTCCATCTCAAGCTTTTCATTTTGCGCTTTATAATATTCAATTGTTTCAATTGATGTATGCGCTGTTTTTTCCATAAGATAAGTATACGAAAAAGAATCCGACTTGCCTAGTCGAATCCCCGTATTTCCATATTTCAGTTTCTTACAGTCTTATAGAATGGTGCGTGCTGTTACTTCCTGGTGTGCTTGTTTCTGTTCGAGTGGCAAACCATCCAGCAGCCAACGAAGTTGGCGTGGGCTGATATTCATGGGTGCTGTTTCCTTTTCCGATGGCCAATGGAAAGTTCCTTTTTCCAGTCTGCGGTAATGCAGCCAAAACCCATTGTGCTCCCATTGCAGAATCTTCAGCTTGTCTCGTTTTCGGTTGCAGAACACGAACAGGCAGGGAGAAAAAGGATCTAATTCAAAACACTCTTGAACGATAACGGCCAGACCATCAATAGATTTACGCAAATCAGTACTCCCACGAGCCAGGTAGACTCGATCAAATGAATGGTTCCTTAGCATCGGCTTTGCAGCACATGAACAACATCAGATAGTAGGCTCATGTTGGCCCCTGGTCGTACTTCTACGGAGATGGCACCAAAGTGTAATAAGATAGGACCTCGCCCCGATGAAGGTAATGGTTCATCATCAACTTGTACAGCCAACCATTGTGTTTCGACAGGTGTTTCCTGCGTGTGGTTACCATGCTCAAACTGCTGAACCCAATAGTACATTTGGTGATCTTTGATTTCCTGACTCCGGCACCATTCGGCTATACTTTGCCCGCTTGCTTTCCAGGCTTCGTAGCGTGCTTTCCATTCTATTCTTTTGTCTTTTTGGGTCATCGCATAACCTCCCGGGTTGATTTCTAAGTAGATTATCGCATGGATGACCGTTGTTTCCTACGTGTATTTTATTTGACGCTTACGAAGAAATAAATCATATGCTTACATCTTTAAAAAAGTTACGTGAACAAGGTAAAGCTGTAATATACGATTAATCCTTAAAATCATGACTTAAAAACCCAAAAATCAAGCCCCTCAATCCTTGAGGGGCAACTTTCAACAAACTGGTCCTAATGCAATATTGACACTATTTCTTATTAAATACAGTTAAGAAGTTATACTACCGTAGTTGAAGGTGTTTTTATTTTGCTTTACGGACCTTCATAAATCCGGCAACAATATCCCAAACTAAGCCAAACATAAGGAAGATTAGTATCCAAAATGTACTCTGTTCCCAAATGATCCGAACAGTCTCAAAATCATCGCTTCCTCCATTTACAAAACCATGTTGTACGAGCTCATTCATGAAATATGGATTCCAAAACTGAACACTTGTAATCATGAACAAAATCAATGCAATCGATATCAGATTAACAATTGCCGTGAAACCGACTAACGAAAAAGTCCACTTTTCATACATGAATTTCAAACATTCCTTCACAATACCAAACCCAAAAACAATCAGAATCAACAGTAGAAACAATCCGTATGATTCTTCATTTAAAAATGGCACAATACCGGAAAACTCTCCATCTTGAAAGATCCAAATGCCAAAATAATCATTTGAAAATGCCAGAATTACCATAATCAGCACATAAAACATAATCCCTGCAATGGGTTCACTTCGTTTAATTTGCCGCTTCGGGTCAGGAACCGCTGCCAGGCTTGATGGCTTCCACCCTTTATCTAAGTGGATATGTTCCAATTTTCCTGCACCGAAATATTCCACTAGGGCAAAACCCAATGTCGTCCAGCCAATAACCGTTGGAATAATTGTGACGAAAGAAACAATGAAGTTGACAAAGTAATCCAGAATATTCATTGGATTTAAAATGACTTGAATCATGAAAATTATCGTAAATACTGAAACAGCCGAGATCAAACCTATCTTTAAAACCAACATATACAAATCATACAGCTCTGGACCAATAACATATTTTTTACTGCCTCTATATTTCCGTGCCAGAGTCCTTGGATGTCCAAGTTCCAGTAATACTCCCTCTACATCTTCCTCAGTAATTTCCCTGCCCTGAACTCGCTCTTCCAGCATATCTTCTATCAAACCGCTAAGTTCATCCGCTACATCTTTTCTTTGTGCTTCCGGAAGCCTCTTAGTAACCGCATATACATACCGGCCAATCATTTCCATCTTATTCCCCTCTTTCCCTCATTAAATTATTCATACTTTCGACAATGCTTTGCCACTCCTTCCGTAATAAATCGAATACTTCTTTTCCAGTTTGACTCAACACATAATATTTCCTTGGCCGTGTCTCATTCGTATCCCATTTGCTCTCCAACACCCCTTGCTTTTCCAGCCTTCTCAAGAGAGGATACAATGTTCCAGGCTCTACCTGAACGCCCTTCTCTTTTAATGTTGTTACCAGAGAGTATCCATACTGAGGTTCGTAAAGCTGGCTTAACGCGCCAATTGTAATGGTTCCTCGTCTTAGTTCCTGCATTAATTTGTCTATGTGTTCATGTGCATCGCTCATATAACCATCTCCTGAAGTCATTATAGTGTATGACATACACTATTGTAAAGCACAAATTATTTTATTAAATAACCAACCTAAAAATTACCTCAACACTTATTTCGTTAATCCATTCATAACCGGCGTTTAGTGGCTGGACACATTTATAGAGTAGGGTAACCTTTCTCAAGGCTACCCCCTCATCAAACCGCACGTGCCCTATTAAGGCATACGGCTTACCAGCGTGTTACATTGTTTAAATCAATCTGTGGCCATTCGATTTACAGCATCTATCTTGCGCATTCGGTCAGGAGTAAAGTATTTCCGACCTTTTTCTTTTGCTCTTGTTTTCGCTCGTTTCTGTTTGGCTTGTTGGGATTGGTTCATTCGCTGTATATAACTTTCAAGCGTAAAACCATAGATTTTGTGGTAAAAGTACCAGTAGGCAGGCACGAGTCCAATTCTTGCGAAAAACTCATTGTTCCATTTCTTTGTCATTTTCCACCCTTTTCTTTGATTTGGATGGTCATGAATCATTGCTACACGAAGCCTTTTTCTTATATACCCGTCAATGGCTTGCAATTCTTTGCCAAAGGTTTTATCAAAACAGTGGCTTCCAATGCCATATTGGGCATTTAATTGTATAGCTTTGTGTATTGTATGGTAGAAGTTTACTTTTCCGCGTATAATTGGATTTAGTTGCTCTACCCATTTTTCTTTGCTTAGCGTTAGCGTCTTTCTCGTTTGTGATTTGATTTTCTGTCGAAAATCTTTCCATGTGCTTTGTTCGGGTTGAGCTGTATAGTAAGGCTTTCCATCTTTCTTTCGTTTTCTCCAATGTCCAAAGGTGAATCCTATAAAGTCGAAGTCATCATCATGAAAATCCACTATCCTTGTTTTCTCAGCAGAGATTTGCAGGCCCAATTCTTTCAGCTTTGTTTTTGTTATTTCAGCAGCTTTTTCAATGTCCTCTCTTGTCTTGGCGAAAAGAAGGAAATCATCTGCAAATCGGACAAAGCGTATGTTGTGTTCTGCTAATGTCCAGTCCAATTCATTCAAAAACAGATTTGCTAAAAGCGGCGATATGACCCCACCTTGTACTGTTCCAGAATTTGTTTTGTGGTGTTTCCCCTCTTCCATGTATCCAGCTTTCAGCCAGTCCCAAATCATATTTAATACCGTACCATCCGCGATATACTTATTTAGTATCCTCATCAGTTTCTTATGTGGAATATTATCGAAGAACCCTTTAATGTCTGCATCATAAATGTAATTATACCCTTGTTCTATGCTAGCCAGGATAATTTGCATGACACGTTCAGGACCCCTATTTGGTCGATAGCCACAGGACCATTTGTGAAAAACTTCATTTTCACATTTTGGACTAATGACATCCACTATTGCTTGTTGGACGATTCGGTCTTCAATAGTCGGTATACCTAATGGACGTTTATCTTTTCCGTTCTTCTTGATGTACTGGCGTTTAACTGGTGATGGCTTATATTCTTTATTTCGTAACCTTTGTAATAGAGAATCAAGATTTTCGTCCAGCCTATAACGATAGCTATCAATTGTTTCCTTATCTATACCGCCTGCACCTTCATTTGACTCCACTTTTTCCCAAGCTGCCTTTAACTTGCGGTCAAATAGAATTTGGCCATAAATACTATGCCATTTATACTCTAGTGACTGATTCAATGCTTATTCCACACCTTTCAACGTGTTCTTTCAGATTGTTTTTACCGAAGTAACAGTATCTGTTAACATTCCACATATTTAGTTGTGTTGATCCACGAGGTCGCCTCCCCTTCCATTCACATATCGTTTCGTCAATACATTACTTCTGTACTATGGGGGCGTCTGAATTCTCCACCCACAGCCAACACTTCGGATTTCCCTTATAGTTAACTGCCCACATTGGTAAGATGGAGACCTCACGGGGTTGTTGCACTTTCCTTCCATACATACCCAGCACCAACACACGGTGAGCTATGGCTAGTCGGCTGATTCTTTGGCTAGCCATCTTTATGGGTTTCCCATTATTTTCGGATGGTCACCAACTCATCGTGCCGCCGCGCTTTACACTTCTGCATTAGGGTCTGCATGTCCGACTACGGGTCTCTCGATTTTCCGCATCTCCTTCAGACACCACCTCACGGCAATGCCCTAGATTAGTCTTTACCAGTTGTATCAGCACTCTGGCAGGGGGACTTTCACCACCGAGATAACTTGCCTTCCAGGATTTATAGAATCGTGTTTACATTATGTAACGTGTTCCAATCCTTTAACAGCTAATTCAGCGTATTTTTTTTTTCACGCTAAGTGCGACTGCCCGTCGCGCAAAAAAACCTAAGCAAATGCTTAGGTTTCAAAGAATAGCTTGTCAGATTCCGTCGTTATTTCTTTCCAAATATGATCAAATTAAAGGTAAGGCTCGACCCCTGTTGTTCCAATAATTGCGCCCTGTGCTTAATACCGATTATTTCAAAAACAGGCTTTTCGAAAAAAAGACGCTTATCTTATTACGGAAAAGCGCCTCGTTTTGAAAATACTATTATTATTTTTCTGTGATCGGTATCCATATTTCACTCTTAAATTCCGGTGAGCTTGTGTCCTTGTTTTCATTCCATAGAATTTCAGGGCCTTCTACTTGCTCGTAATTAGAAGAGGGGAACCATTCGGCATAAATACGCCCCCAGATATCCTGTAATGTTTCAGGAAATGGTCCAACAGATTCAAATACAGCCCATGTTAGAGCAGGAACATCAAGTTGGGTAAAGTTATTAGGACATTCATTTGTTGTTGCAA
>NZ_SRHY01000055.1 GCF_004565465.1 Lentibacillus salicampi | reverse complement strand
CCTTTTTCGAGCGAGGTTCAGCCTTTTTCGAGCGAGGTTCAGCCTTTTTCGAGCGAGGTTCAGCCTTTTTCGAGCGAGGTTCAGCCTTTTTCGAGCGAGGTTCAGCCTTTTTCGAGCGAGGTTCAGCGAAAACCCTGGCAGTGCCAGGGTTTTCGCTTCACTCTATAATTTTCCCAGGATTCAGGAGACCATCTGGATCGAGCGCGTGCTTGATTTGGCGCATGACGTCAAGCGCATGGCCATGTTCCCGATTCTGATATTTTTGTTTACCGGTCCCGACACCATGTTCGCCGGTGCAGGTACCACCGCGCTCGAGTGCATAGTCGACAATTCGTTCATTTACATGGTTCGCACGTTCGATATCATCTGTATTTTCCGGGTCAAGCATCAATAAAATATGATAATTCCCGTCACCGACATGGCCGACGATGCCGCCGGAAAGTCCGGATTCCCCGATAGCTGCCCTCGCGTCTTTAACCGCGCCGGCGAGTTCGGAAATCGGTACACAGACGTCTGTCACCATCTGCTTTCTGCCGGGATGATTATGAATGAATGCGTACGCAGCATTGTGGCGTGCTTCCCACAATTTATTGCGCCCGGCGGTGTCTGTCTCAAATTCGATTTGCCGACAGCGCATATCACTCACAATTTCCTCCATAAATGCGATATCCTGTTTCAGGCCTGCCTCATTGCCATGAAGCTCCAGAAACAATGTCGGCACCTCACTATAATCGGTTTCACTGTACAGATTCATTTGTTTGATCGATTCTTCATCCGCCAGTTCCACCCGGGCGATCGGAACACCACCCTGCAGAATGGCGATAACCGCATCAACCGCATCATCAACACTGGTAAACTCCGCCCTTGCAGCCATAATGTGCTCGGGGATGCCAATCACTTTCAAGGTCAGTTCGGTAAAACAGCCCAGCGTTCCTTCTGAGCCGATAAAAAGTCCGTTCAAATTATAACCGGATGACGATTTAGCAGCGAGACTGCCGGTATGGATGATGGAACCATCCGCCAATACAACCTCCATATCACGCACATTGTCACGCATGATGCCATATTTAACCGACGTTGTTCCGCTGGCATTGGTCGACGCCATACCGCCAAGTGTCGCATCCGCACCGGGATCGACTGTAAAAAACAGACCATATTTTTTCAGTTCTTTTTCCAACTGCGACCTAGTGATGCCCGGCTGCACCCTGACAAGAAAGTCATCTTCTCGTACTTCCAAAATCTTGTTCATGTTGGCAAAATCAACTACAACGCCCCCTTGCTGTGGGATGACGTTCGCCTCCAAACTTGATCCATAGCCATACGGCACAACAGGCACGCGGTACTTGTTTGCCAGTTTAACCGTCGCACTCACCTCATCAGAATTTTCCGGAAAGACGACAATATCCGGCAAATGCGGCGTGTGATAGGATTCATCTGAACTGTGCTGTTCCAGGATGGTTTCGTTGGTGGTCACGCGGTCTCCTGCCAAAGTTTCCTGTAACTCAGCCAATAATTCTGTGTTCGTTTTCGTCCCCTGCATTTAAAACTCCCCCTTTAAATTCTGCTACTCGGGCTAAACTATCGTGTCTGTGACATTTGAATCAGGTTGCCGCACGTGTCATCAAAAATCGCAAATGTGACCGGACCCGTTTCAGTCGGCTCTGCCGTGAATTCCACACCGTGCTGCTTCAGGCGTTCATACTCCGCTTGAATGTTATCCACTACAAAGGATGTGATTGGAATCCCCTGCTCATAAATTGCTTTCTGATACGTTTTGGCCGTATCGTTATCATTCGGCTCCAGAAGCAGTTCTACACCATCCGGCTCTTCCGGCGATACGACGGTCAGCCATTTAAAATCTCCTGCTGGCATATCCATTTTCTTCTGGAAACCAAGCACTTCTGTGTAAAATTCAAGCGCTTTATCCTGATCTTCTACAAATACACTTGTCATTTTAATTCGCATCTTGATCCTCCTATCTGTTACTTCCATTATAGCAGGAATGCTGCGTTATTTTAATGCAACGATATGTCACCACCCGCATCCTTACTGCGCCGTATATCCGCCATCCAACACAGCAGCCTGTCCTGTGACACCTTTTGCTTTGTCACTTGCCAAAAAGAGCGTGTAATCCGCAATTTCCTGTACGTCCAGGAGTCGTTTTTGCGGCACCAGCGGATACAATACTTCTTCAAGCACTTTTTCCACCGAGACATTACGATTTTTGGCCAAATCTGCAAACTGGTTGCGAACGAGCGGTGTATCCACATAGCCGGGGCACATTGCATTAACCGTAATACCATGTTCCGCCCCTTCAAGCGCAGCCACCTTTGTCAGGCCAATCACACCATGTTTTGCACTATTATAGGCAGCTTTGCCGGAAAAACCAATCAACCCATTGATCGAAGCCATATTTATAATACGCCCGAATCCCTGCTCTTTCATAATCGGAAAAACATGTTTTGTTGCTAAAAAAGGGGCGACGAGCATTGTTTTTGTGATTTGCTCAAATTTATCTGTCGGGAAATCCTCAATCGATTCAACATGCTGCAGTCCGGCATTATTGATGAGAATATCCAACCTGCCATATTTGTCGACAGTCTGATTGATAGCCCAATGAAGCGCTTGCTCATCCGTAACATCACATTGAAGTCCGATACAGTCATGACCCTGTTCCTTCAGGTCCTCCGCTGCTTTGCGCACTTTTTCATCATTAATATCAGTCAGAACTGCCTTTGCACTATGTTTGGCAAACGTCGCAGCAATTTCATAGCCAATTCCACTTGCTGCACCTGTTATAAAAACAACCTTCTCCTCCACCATGACGCTATCCCTCCTGTGTTTTAACATGGCAAATGCAATCATTTCACCCTGGTCTCACGATGTGACTCCATTTTTTTCATAAAAAGCTCTCGTAAGCGCACGGTGACTGTTTGATCATTTTGATGTGACTTCTATCCTCTACGTGCAACCGGCTTAACTTGGTCAACCCGATTATGCACAGTGATAAATCATTTTCAAAAACGCATACGTTCCCCCATTCGTATCCTGCATAAACGTCCCTGCCGATTCAAAGCCAACTTTCTTATAAACGTTAATCGCACGCCGATTGAAGCCTGCAACGGATAATGTGATTTTTTCCGGATTAAACCGTTCAATGGCAAAATCAAGTCCGGCATGCACAAAATCGGTTCCTGAGCCCTTCCCTGTCAAATCAGGCCGCATTCCCAGGCCGATATCGACAATGGCATCAGGCTTTTTATGAAATGCGAAAAAGCCGATCATCTCCTTATTTTTCACCACAGCAAAAACATGATTTCCCCGCTGAACCGGATCTATAAATTCTGCCAGATCCTCTTCATCTTCTTCCATATCATAAAAAGCGTAATCACCATCATAATGCCATTCATATGCAATTTCTTCTGCCTGCTTTTGTGTTAATCGTTGAAAGTCCAATTGATCATCCCCTATATCTTTAATTCGACTTATCCGAAAAAATTCCTTTTTAATATTGCAAAATTGTTATCATCCGTCTACAATAATGATTGATTAATCAATCATCTAAAAGGAGCCACCTGCCATGGCAAAACTAAAATCCAATCAAAAACGCGAACAAATTTTTCACGCCGGATTAAAACTATTTGCAGAGAACGGCTATTCCAAAACGACGATCAACGACATTGCCAGGGAAGCTGGTGTCAGCTTTGGGACGGTTTTTACCTATTATGAAAACAAAGCTGCCCTCTTCCGGGCCTGTGTGACGGAGCCGCTCGATGAATTCAGACAGTATATGCTGACTGCGAACGAAGAACTTGAGTCCATCACGCTCCAGAAACTAAAAAATCTGGTGGGACAGCATATCGATTTTTTTATGGAAAAAGAGCACTATTTACGTGTTATTCAGTACGTCATTGGCCAGCCCTACCGCTTTGACGAAATGGAAGTACTGGATGAATTTGCCGATGAGTTTCGGTCGTTCATCCAACATATTGTCAAAACCGGGATGGATAAAGGAATTTTACCGGCAAGCAGCCCTGAAGAAGTCAGCTACGGCTATCTGGCATTCCTTATGGGCATGCGCCTGTCGTTTACCGACCAGGCCAGAGCTCACCAAACCAACGCATTTAAAAATCAGGCTCTTCGCCTGTTCGGCCTATAGGAGGTTATCCGATTAACAAATTTCGCATGCTTCACCGCTCTATTAAAATACGTCTTTATCTGCAATTTGTCACCACTATGGCTACCGCGGCCATCATGCCATTCATAGCCATCTATTTCAGTCAGCTGGTAGGGGCTGAAATGACAGGAGTTCTTGTGATGGTCGTGATTGCAACAGGGATTGCCGGTGGTTTCCTCGGCGGGCACGTATCCGATCAGATCGGGCGCAAAAAACTGCTGGTCCTATCCGAGATCACGATGGGGCTCTCGTTTCTGACGATTGCATTTTTTAACTCACCATGGACCGTTATGCCATACGTCAGTTTTGTGCTGTTTATGATAACCATGTTTTTCAGCGGCCTTTACGTTCCTGTGTCGACCGCGATGATTTTCGACCTTGTCCGTAAACAGGAGCGGAATTTTGTGTTTACGGTCCAGTATTGGATTACCAATCTGGCCATGGCAATCGGCAGCATAACCGGTGCCTTCCTGTTTGAGGGCTATCATTTTTATTTGTTTCTGGCGGTTGCCGCAGTCACAGTGGTTTCCGGTCTTGTGACGCTCCTTTTCATCGGCGAGACGTTTGTAAAACCCGAAGCAGATGGCGCCGCAGTGAAACCTGCTTCAATCCTGAGCAATTATAAGGCTGTTTTTAAAGATCGGACGTTTATGATATTCATGACTGCCTCTGTGCTTGTCCTGTCTTTGGAAAGTCATTTGACGAATTATATCGCAGTTAATCTGCAAGAAAACATGGCGGAGACGACCTGGTTCGGTTCGTTTTCACTTAATGGCATCAATATGACCGGCATCCTGCAGGCGGAAAATACGCTGATTGTCGTGTAAGCCGTCAGTCTGGTGACGTGGCTGATAAGAAACACATCTGACTACAGCCGGTTGATTTATGGCATGGCTGTTTATGTCATCAGTTACGCCCTGCTGAGTTATACCGTCACACCATCGCTTTTGATCGGTTTTATGGTGCTGATTTCACTGGGTGAGCTTATCCTGATCCCGGTGCGGCAAAGTTTGCTGGCCGAGCTCACACCGGACGCACAGCGCAGTTCCTATCTGGCTATCGACAGTTTTATGGAACAGGGTATGATGATCCTGGGTGGTGCCGCTATCACGATTGGCGGCATGGTCCCCGGCTATGTGATGAGCCTCGGATTTCTGGTAATGGGGTTGTCCGGCGTGCTGCTCATGGCTTCCATTATGAAACAGCCGCAAAAACAGGAAAGAGTTTCAAGCTAGAAATGGGACACGGGGTCTGACCCTTTGTCCCAGGACGGGGGCGCTCCAGTTAAATTCCGCCTTGTTTTTTTTCTGTATCAGGGTCTGACATTGAAATTGGACCAAGTTGTCACAGATTTGGCCCAAGCAGACACACTTTTGGCCCAAGTTGTCACAAAATCGGCCTAAGTTTACCATTTTTTCACCCAAGTCGTCACAATTTTGCCATTAAATACCAATCATTACGTCAAATCCTGCCCTTTTCCCGGTACCACGCCAGTGCCTTCTGCTCGATTTCCTGAACAAATCGGGCTTTTCCTTCAATATAGGCATCCATATCATCCGGAAAACGTAAGGCCAAGTCCAATTTCAAACGGCTGTAGCTGGCCGCTTCGCCCGCATGCTCACGTAAATAGTCCCGAAAAGCCAGGTGCCGCCCGATGTGAACACTGCCTGCTTCAAATATGTGCACATGGTGCGTCCGATCGTCCCCGCCTTTCAGGAAAAAGCGCCGACCGGGTATCCCATATTCCCCTTTTGCTTCATAACTGATCGTTTCCATGGCATCATTAAACCGATCAATCCGACTGACATCCTTAGAAACGGGCATCAGATCGATCACAGGCTTGGCATACAAATCCACCACGGAGGTACTACCGATATGATAGATTTCCAGCACTTCATCACCAAAAATTCGCTGCAGTTTTTCCGCTTCACTATCAAACATGATCGACCAAAGTGCATCATAAGGAACCACGTCAACCTTTCGCACAACACACCTCCTACCAATACGGACATATCATGGCAATTCGCCACATACTTTTAAGCGTCTCCCCCCATGTCCATCCATTCCCGCAATGCTGACATGTTGCCATAACCTTCACCCTTCCCTGTTCAATCAACCACTATGAAATCCTTGTACCATTCGCAACCAGGTCATCCGGCCGCAAAAGTACGACGTCGTTTTCTTCCTGAACACCGCCAATAACCAATACTTCTGATTTATACCCAGCAATCCGCATTGATGGAAAGTTCACGACACCAACAACCTGACGTCCTGTCAGCTGCTCCGGTTCGTATCTTTTAGTAATTTGTGCCGAGGATTGCTTCGTTCCAAGCGTTTCACCAAAATCAATTTCCAGTTTAATCGCCGGTTTTTTAGCTTCTAGAAACGGCTCTGCCTTGATAATAGTCCCAACACGCATATCGATTTCCATAAAATCTTCAATCGTCGCCAACGTCATTCCCTCCAGTATATGATGCTATTATCCAGTTAATATTGCCGATTTTTAACGGCGTTATGATAATAGTTTCGCTAAAATATGTGTCAATTCCTGCTTTTTGTCACCAATCATTGAAAAATACTGTGCCAGGCTTTTTGGAATGACAAACAATGGTTATCATTATATAATATAAGTAAGCATAAAGTGCATTTTCAAAATTTAAACGTCATATCAACAGTCGTTTTACGATATACGTGATTAATAAATTATGATTGAGGAGCGAATATTCCGTATGAATCAATTTATGTCCAAAGGGATGCCCTCGTTTATCGAAAGGGAACTGGAAATTATTGATGAACTGGTGAAGCCAAAACTCAAGAAAAGTTCGAAGTATATGTTCGTTGCCATTCCATTATTAAGTATTTCGATTATCAATCTATTTTTCATGCTGATTATTACAGGGTACAATCAGGATATGCTGATCGCACTTGGTATCTATGCCCTGTTAGGGGCGATTGGAGCTGCCTTGTATAAGGAGTCCAAGCATGTGCATAAAGAAATTCAGCAAATCGGAATGGATCATATTATTAAACGCATTAAGGACAGCGAGCATGTGAATGATTATATGAAAGACCAGTACATCACAAACGTTAAAGCCAAGCCCAAATTCAGTATGCAGACCTTTTTTAACTTCCTCTCAGAAGAAAACCGGCGGAAAAAATGATAGAAAACGGATCAATAGAGAACCTTCCAACTGGAGAGGTTCTCTTTTTATAAGACAGCAGGCAATAGCGTTATCCCTTTCATGTTCGGTTATTTTCAGGAGAGCCCCTTCCCCATGATCACTTGCAACTGGCTTTCAGATATCACAGCGGCATCCGCCTTTACAACTTCCCAGCCTTTCTGTTTGTATAATTGTATCGCAGGAAAATTATCAACTGAGGTGGTCAGTACTGAAGTTTTCTGCGGCGAATTTTCCAATAATTTGTCATGCAGGTGACCACCAACCCGCCTGCGTCTATACCCTGGATTCACCGCCATTTCAACAAACTCGAAACAATCGCTTAACCACTTTGCCGTTTGTTCCGGTGTCAACTGTAGCTCCAGCCTTTTCCGGTAAAACTGATGCGGCAGACTAAAATAGCCATATGCAAAACCGATCAGCCTGTCGTCCTGATTTTTTGCCTTTAGCCCTTTGAACCCTTCATATCCGGCATGTTTCGTTATATTACTAACGGCATCTTCCAATTCTGAATCAGAATAATGATCACCCGTAAACGTACGACAAAAAAGCTTTCCAATTCTGTTAAGATCAGCATCATGTTCATGAAACGATTGAATCGTAACACTTCCCTTCCACATACAATATCCCTCCCGTTTCAATCCACTGTATCATTTGTATTTCCTCAAAGATTCCGTATAATATTAGAATAGCACAATTTAGAAAGGGAGGGAGTTTCAGGAATTCAGGGGATTACATAGTCAAAATGTCTAACATTCATCAGGGGGTTTCATGAAAAAAGTATCAAAGGTTTTTTACATCACTGTCGTATTAGTCATCATTACCGTCATATTTGGGGCATTATTCCCTGCCCAATTTGAACAAATAACCGGAAACATTCAATCTTTTGTTGCCACAACATTCGGATGGTATTATATGCTTCTCATGTCTGCTTTGGTTATTATTTCCATTTTTATTGCCGTCAGTCCACTGGGAAAAATCCGGCTGGGGAAAGACAATGACACACCCGACTTCTCAACACCAACATGGGTTGCCATGCTGTTCTCGGCAGGAATGGGAATCGGACTCGTGTTTTATGGTGCCGCTGAGCCGCTTTCACACTATATGTCAGATGCACCGACTGCACCGGTTGGATCCGATCAGGCATTCAAGGAAGGCTTGTCCTATGCCTATTTTCACTGGGGGCTCCATGTTTGGGCCATGTATGGCGTTATTGCTCTGGCGCTGGCGTTCTTCCAATTCCGGAAAGGTGAACCAGGCCTGATTTCTGCAACATTGAAGCCATTATTTGGTAAAAAAATGAACGGGCCTCTTGGGACATTAATCGATGTACTCGCTGTCTTTGCAACGGTATTTGGTGTCGCCACATCACTTGGCTTTGGTGCTGTGCAGATTAACGGTGGACTGTCACATTTGTTCGATTTTGAAGTTGGTTTTACATCACAATTTATCATCATTGCCGTTGTGACACTGCTATTTCTTATTTCAGCATGGTCTGGTTTAAGTAAAGGCATTAAGTATTTGTCCAATACCAATATGGTGCTTGCGGTTATATTGCTGATCACTGTCTTGATTGTTGGTCCGACATTGCTGATTCTAAACATGTTCACCGAAACATTCGGGATGTATATACAAAATATTATCCAATCCAGTTTCCGTACATCGCCGCTGGAAAGCGATAATCGCGGGTGGCTTGATGCCTGGACCATTTTCTACTGGGCATGGTGGATCTCGTGGGCACCATTTGTCGGGATGTTTATTGCCCGTGTGTCGCGCGGCCGGACCATCCGCCAATTCATGACAGGTGTTCTTATTTTGCCGACACTCCTCGTTGGCATCTGGTATGCGTCGTTTGGTACAACAGCAGGCAACGTACAAAACAGCGGTATTGACCTGACACAATACACAACAGAACTGGTGCTTTTTAATACGTTTGATCAGTTGCCGTTGTCACTCATCCTGTCCATTGTAGCGATTTTGCTGATTGGCTCATTCTTTATTACATCTGCCGACTCAGCAACATTCGTTCTTGGAATCCAATCAACGCACGGTTCCTTGGAGCCGCCAAACATGGTGAAAATTGTTTGGGGGATCGCTCAGTCCTCTGTTGCACTGATTTTGCTTTATGTCGGCGGACTGCAGGCCATTCAAAATACGATCATCGTCGCGGCACTTCCATTCTCGTTTGTGATGATACTCATGGTTATCGCGCTGTTTAAAGCACTTAACAAAGAATCGAGAACAATTAAAGGGCGCAATTAAAGGGAACCGCCCTGCAAGCTGATTAGCGTGCAGGGCGGTTTAATCAGTTACGCCGGCTATGGCCGTTCAAAAGGCTTTATCATCCCCAAAACAGCCCTGATATAAGGAACATCCACATTCACATCCTCAGCTAATCGTACCGCACCTCCCTGCAAGTGATCGACCTCAAGCCGCAACCCTTTCCTTCGATCCTTATGCATGGATGATGTGGCCTCAGGATCCAGCGCGTGTACGTTCTTTATCGCTGAATCAACATCAGCATCAGTGATATCTGCTCCATATTCTTTTGCCAGTGTCTGCATTTCACGAAGGATCATCTCGGCAATATGAAACGTTTCGGGATGTTCACGAACCGGCCCAATCGGCAGGTTTGCAGCTGTGGTCACCCCTGATAACGCCGTGATGAACATATATTTTTTCCAGAGTTCCCTTGTTATATCAGGACTTTTTTTGCCATTAAACTCGGCGCTTTGTGAAATATCCGCCAGCCCGCTGCAAATTTTTTCCTGGGATGGTTCAAGCGGTCCGAAATACAGCTCGTGCATATCCCCAGCCTGCTCCACGTGACCTTGATCATTTAATTCGGCAAATATATATGACAAGCCGCCAATCACGAATTCCTTACCAAGCTGTTCCTGCAAAATCTTTATATGTTCGATGCCGTTTAATACTGGCAAAATAGAAGCCCCTTTAGCCGCCAGCGCTCTTAATTGCTCCATAGCCCCTGCCAGATGAAACCCTTTCACACTGAACAGCACAAGATCAGCAGACTCAATCTCACTGGGATCCGTTATAACATGTGGATTCTGAATCTCGTAATCGCCGTGTGAGCTATTAATTTTCAAGCCCTTTTCTTTTATTTGGGCAGCTCTTTTTTCTCTGACCAAAAATGTCACGTCAACGCCTGATTCAATCCAACGTCCGCCGAAATAGACACCTAATGCTCCCGCACCTAATATAACAATATGCAATTTAATCTCTCCCCCTCCTGTTTCGTTATTAATTTTAAGAATAATCTTTATGAATTGATTTGTCTATTCTGAAGATTTTTTAGCCTTTCAATAGTGGGTCCCTATTGATCAGCAGCCTTATGACAGGAATTAAAACTTCTCAGTAACGTGATAATAGTAAATCGTAACGGGATGATTGAATTTTTAATTAACCAAATTTATTGACAAAAGTGCCATATTTGCTATGCTAATTAAATCAACTTAACGTTTTTCATCAGGAAAGGAGACATAGCATGCTGCCGGATCAAACATTTTTACGGATCCCAGGGCCGACGCCGATTCCGCCGAGTGTTCAGCGCGCGATGAATCAACCGATGATCGGTCACCGTGATCAGGAAATAAAAGATTTATTACATAGTATCAAACCGAAGTTAAAACCTGTTTTTGGAACCAGTCAGGACGTTCTGATGATTGCCGGAAGCGGCACGGCCGGGTTGGAGTCAGTAGTTACGAACACTGTCCGCCCCGGCGACGAAGTGCTTGTCATTGTGACCGGTGCCTTTGGCGATCGGTTTGTGCAAATTTGCCAGGAATACCGGATTGCGACACACCGTTTCGATGTGGAATGGGGCGAAGCGGTAAAACCGGAAGCGATTGAAGACTATTTGAAACAACACCACGAAATCAAGGCGGTGTTTGCCACGTTTTGCGAGACATCCACCGGCGTATTGAATCCAGTACAGGAAATCGCTCAGGTCGTCCACCAGCAATCAGATGCCCTATTTATTGTCGATGGGGTTTCCTGCCTCGGCGGCGTTGAGGCAAAAATGGATGACTGGGGCATCGATATATTGATCACCGGTTCCCAGAAAGCACTAATGCTCCCGGCAGGCCTGACATTTCTTGCTGTCAGTGATCGTGCCTGGCAAGTCATCGAAACGAATGAGCGGCCGTCTTTTTATCTTGATTTAACCAAATACCGCAAACAGCTAGAAAATGATTCAACACCATTCACGCCTGCTGTATCACTATTGTTCGGCTTAAAACAGGTGCTCGAGTTATTTGAAGAAGAAGGACTTGACGCGGTTTGTGCCAGACACAAGCTTATGATGAACATGACCCGGGAGGCTTTTAAAACACTTGGCATTCCGCTTTTGACAAGTGATCAGGCGGCATCCCCCACGGTAACTGCTATCAAACCGCATGATTTTGACCCGGATGCACTCCGGAATGTGCTTAAGAAAGAATTCAAGCTGACAACAGCTGGCGGACAGCAGCATTTGAAAGGCCAAATATTCCGGATCGGCCACATGGGTTACTGCTCACCTGCCGACGTTCTGCAAACAATCAGTATCATTGAAGGTGCCCTGCATAAAATCGGCAAACACGTTGAATTGGGCAGTGGAACACGTGCAGCACAGGAAACGATGCTTTCAGGAGGTTCTTAAATGTTTCATATATTAATAGCAGACCCGATTAGTGACGAGGGGCTTGATGTACTGGTTGACAACGAGAACATTACTCTCACCAAAGACACAGGGCTGACACCCGAAGAATTAGAAAACCGGATTGCAACATTCGATGCCTTATTGGTACGAAGCCAGACTAAAGTGACACGCAGCATCATTGAAAAAGCGAAAAACCTGAAGATCATCGGCCGTGCCGGTGTCGGTGTTGATAATATTGATCTCGACGCGGCCACCGAAAATGGCATCATTGTCGTCAATGCACCTAACGGCAATACCAATTCTGCAGCTGAGCACACGATGGCGATGATCATGTCTCTTTCCCGAAAAATTCCACAGGCCCATTCAGGTTTAAAAAATCACAAGTGGGAACGGTCGAAGTATGTCGGTGTTGAAGTAAAAAATAAAACTCTCGGGATTGTCGGACTGGGACGAATCGGTACGGAAGTCGCATACAGGGCCAAGGGACAGCGGATGAACGTAATTGCTTATGATCCGTTTCTGACCGAAGAAAAGGCGGAGAAAATGGGTATTGAATACGGCGAACTTGAAGATGTGTTAAACAAGGCTGATTACATCACTGTTCACACACCACTCATGAAAGAAACCCGCCACATGATTAGCGTAGACGCTTTCCGGCAAATGAAGGATGGTGTGCACATTATCAACTGCGCACGGGGTGGAATCATTGACGAAGAAGCCCTGTATGATGCACTTGTTTCCGGAAAAGTAGCCGGCGCTGCCATCGACGTCCTGGAAGAAGAGCCATTTCAAGACCATAAACTGCTGGAGTTGTCGCAAGTGGTCGCCACGCCACATTTAGGCGCCAGCACCGTTGAAGCACAAGAAAATGTCGCCATCGATGTCTGTCATGACGTCCAGAAACATTTGACGGGCGACTTAGTCAAAAATCCAGTTAACATGCCGTCAGTACCCAGTGACGTCCTCAGCCAAATCGAACCTTATTTTCATTTGGCCGAAAAACTGGGCATGTTCCTCATCCGTTTAACCGAGGACGTACCGGAGGAAGTGAATATCTATTATTCTGGTGAACTGGCAGATGTCAAAATAGCTCCCATTACACGAAACGCCGTCAAGGGACTGCTGCAGCGGCATCTCGGCAGCCATGTAAATGATGTGAATGCGCTGTACCTCGCCGGAAAAAAAGACATTACCATTCACGAGAACCGGACATCAACAACGGAAGGTTTCACCAATTTGATGACGATTGAATTGAAAAGCAAATCAGGTACGCGCAGTGTTTCCGGAACGCTATTGAATGGCTTGGGTGCCCGTATTGTCCGGGTCGATCATTACAGTGTCGACATGATGCCACACGGGCACATTGTCATGATTCATCACCAGGACCTGCCGGGTGTCATCGGAAAAATGGGGAGCCTGCTGGCCGAACATCATATCAACATAGCCACCATGCAAGTTGACCGCTCCGATATCGGCGGCGATGCCATTATGATTCTGACCATTGATAAAAATCCGGAGCAGAAAGAACTGGAAGCATTGAAAGAGCTGGAGGAAATTAGTGACGTAACTGCGGTGGATTTGTGAGGGCACCGATAAATCGCTTGGGGCACCATGCTAAAGGGCTGCTTCCGGGTTACAAAATGCTCATTCACATAGGAAAACAAAAGATTTTTTGCAAGGCCTTCACAATATTATTCACATGATAAATCAAAGTTAACAGGCTTAGAGAAATTCTTATCTCTAAGCCTGTTTTTTATAAATTTCTTGTTTTACTAGTGTGCGTTAGTTTCACGAAGAAATTTTTAGCATAAAAATCTCCTTTGGACGAAGCAATCCAAAGGGTGGGAACGGTTTTTCCAAATGGTTAAAGTTATTTAAAAACCACATCTGTTCTTCAAAATTAAATTTAATGATGGTTTTCGTTTTTATATCAATAAAATCCCCGCCTTACCGCCCATAAATGTCTGATAAACCAATATCAATAGTTGTGCCGGACTAATTATTCTCTCCAACTTCCTTTAATAACTGGTTTATTAATTTTTTTGATATCCGAAATTTTTTCGAAACCAACAAATCTATCAACGGCTTAATTTCGTCTATCTTTTCATTTTGTTTTGCAAGTTTTAAAATACCGAGAAGCCCTAATGGTTTCAGCATCTTGTTTACCGTCTTCTTTTAAAATAAATTTAATGGTTTCATCATCCTGCTTTTTATGTTCCTCTGTATACTCAGCCCAATGAATATTATGGTCGATTAAGATATCAACAAAATCTAATAAGCTTTTGCCGCAAAGTTCAGCTGCCCGCGCCAACGTTAGTTCTCTTGCAGTAAATAAATACATGGCCAGTGATATATTAACATCTTCATCAACCGAACTGACATTTTTTCCTTTTAAAAAAGGCAGGAATTCTGGATTTATGAGAACTTTTGCATTTGAATCATCCATTGCCAATGATATCATTCCTCTCTAAGTCTAATTATAACACTTATCTTGAATACAGGAATGCTTTTTATACGCGACTCTGATATTTTTCATTAAAACACAACGGTTATTTCAAGCCAAAGCCAAACATCCTGTCCATCCCAATGTGCGCTGTCCATATCAGCCCTATCGCCAAAAGAGACGCACTCGCAAACAATAAACCGCAAAGCACAATTACAATAGCCAAACTATATGTATGGCATATATTATATATCCGGGTACCAGCATTATTGCTGATCAAGTAACCCAGCATTGAGACATCCGGAGCCAGCAGCAAAATCAAAAACAAAATCCAGTTGAAGCTGAAAAATCCATACAAATAAAGTGTCAGTAAGAAGACCATTAAGCCTTCAATATGCAAGAGAAGTTTAACCATGCTTATCACCTGAATTCCCGCCATAGTCGTTCAGTCCTGATTTTCCCACTCTCAAAACTTAATTGATAAATATCCGGATTCGTCAGGCTCAGCCATTGTTCAAATCCAAAATCATTTTGAAAATGTTTGAGAAGCAGCGCCATCAGGTTTCCGTGCGTAACAATCATGGTGCTTTCCTGTTCACTTTTTATAATATCATTTACAACGCTCACGGCACGGTTTGTGGCCTCACTGCTCGACTCGCCGCCTTCAAAAGCCAGACCCGTATCCGTAAATGATGCTTCCAGTTTCTTCAGCCAATCGGGCAGCATCTTTGTGCTGAGAATTCTTTCTGTCAGCCGCTCATCTTCTTCAATGATCATATTTTTCTTTTCGCTTATTGGCTTTGCCGACTGGATCGCCCTTACAAACGGACTTGAAACAATCCGGTCTATTTTAATGTCATTAAAAAATGCCGCCAGATCGTCAGCCTGGTTCGCACCTTTATCTGTCAGCATTGCTTCACGCGACTGCCCACCCGCCTCACAATGTCTTACAACGTATATTTTCTTTTCCATTTAGTCATTTCCTATCTGCTGCGAATACCGGCCTGCTTCAACACATCCAAAAGTTCCTTTAATCGCGAAATTTCATAAGTCGGCCTGACATCCTGAACATCTGCAGCATGATGGTTAATCCAGACTGACGGGACACCCGCCCTTGTTGCGCCTAATATATCCGAATACGGGTTATCCCCCACCATCAGCGCTTCATCTTTTTCGACAGATAATAACGCCATCGCATGGTCAAAAATCGATGGATCCGGTTTGCCTCTTCCAAATGCACCGGAAATCACGATATGATCGAAATAAGGTTTTAATTCCGGCGTGATGTTCAATTTCGTCTGCTGCAAATCAGGCGATCCATTTGTCAGCATAAGCAGACGATATTTTCCTTTCAATTCATTCAAAACGTTAAACGTTTCATCAAACACAAATTGATTTTTCCCGCGTTCAGCCTTAAATGCCTCAGCAAGCTCAATTGCCAGATGCCGGTCATCTACACCCGCTTCCCTCAGTGAAGTTGTCCAGGCTTGTTTACGATACTCGGGCGCAATGTCTTTCAACCGACGCAAAGATTCCCCTTCATCATCAAACTCAGCCCACAGACCCTCAAACGGGCTGATGCCAATCATATCCGCAAAATCATATGTATCATAGGAAGCAAACAACTTTTGGGCATTTTGCCGGATTTTTTGTTCAAGCAGCTCCGAATCAACACCTGATTTTACGGCAGCCAGCCTGCAGGTTTTATTAAATGCTTCATCAACACTTCTTTCATCCCAAATCAATGTATCGTCCAGGTCAAACATGATTGCTTTGAGCATATGTGACCCCCCTTTTATACGATAAGTTTTCATTATCAAAATGCATTATAGATTCATATTATCATTTAGCTTTGAAACCGTATATACTTATTTCAACACAACGTAATGCTGGGAATGATTCTAATGCCGATTAATTTTCATGATGACAATAACCAAAATGCCTACACGACCAGAACAGCTGATCCAGACTGGACACGTGCTGTTACACAATTAATAGATATAGAAAAAATTCATCATGCTGCCGATATTGGCTGTGGCGGCGGTATTTATTCACAAGCACTCGCTGAGATGGGGATGCCAAATGTAACAGGATTAGACTTCTCTCAGGCAATGATTAACGGTGCTGAAGCAAATTGCCAAAATAACGCTCAGATTAGCTTTCAAACTGGGAATGCTTATCAAACAGGCATACCGGATAAAACATTTGACTTTATACTTGAACGTGCGCTGATTCATCATCTTGCAGATCTTCAGTCAAGCTGTTTAGAGGCTCACCGCGTTTTGAATCAGGAAGGAACGATTCTTATCCAGGACAGAACGCCTGCTGACTGCCTGCTTAAAGGGACAAGTCATCACATCAGAGGTTATATATTTTCTTTATTCCCCCGTCTGGCAAAAACGGAAATTGATCGCCGCTACACCAGTCAACAAGTTGTTAGAGCCTTAACGTTGTCCGGATTTGCGGATATAGAAACGTTCACGTTATGGGAAACTCGAAATAAATATGCTTCAAAGGAGGAGCTATTCAAAGATATCCGAACCAGAAACGGCCGGTCCATTTTGCACGAACTAACTGACCATGAGGTAGAACACCTTGTCGAACATATTGACAAACAACTTAACACTGACACTATAATTGAACAAGACCGCTGGACAATTTGGAAAGCAACCAAACAAAGGTGATCTTAATGAAATCAATTTCTGACATAAGTTTCAACAGCAAAGTGCAGCAAAAGATGTCATTCTCAAATGTATCAAGGAACTTTATTAACTTATATGAAAATAATGGCTATAAGCCGTATAATCAGGATACTCTGCGCATCCACATGCCGGAACATTTATACTTGTACACTTTGGTATTTCCAAACCTAACACACCATGCTATCACCGGTCGAAAAATTCCATATACGGCTTTTCCTCTTTATAGTATTCCAGCCGTTCCCATAAATTTCCTGTATGAAATTCAAATTTGTGTCCATCCGGGTCTGAAAAATAAATAGATTTCTTATCCCGTTCATTACGAGGCCGCCCGGTTAAAATATTCACATCCAATCGCTCCAGCTTTCTATACATGTCATCGAATTCTGCTTCATCAATCGAAAATGCCGTATGCGTATATGACTCATGTATTTCATTCCGCGGGATGTCTCTTTCAACATTCAATGCCAGCCATAGGCCATCCAGATCAAAATAGGCTGTGCTTCTGCCTTTCACCAATAATTTCGCACCAAACACTTCTTGATAAAATGCTATGGACCTCTCCAAATCTGAAACCGAAAACAACAAATGATTGATTTTCATCATATTTCGCCTGCCCCGTAGCTGAGAAGTTTGTAATTGTACATTTATCGTCCCACAGAAATCATCCAAATGGATAGATGGATGACATATCACTATTTCCATCCTGTAAATCACTCCGCGGTGAGATCCCGGAACCATTCTTTCTAAAAAAGCCACCCGGTTAAGGCAGCTAACAGTTAACGATTATACTGTTTATTTTTTCGTTTATTTATAAACCTTCTAATCATCGGGTAAACAATCGGCCCGTACTTGATTAAGCGCATGATCAGCTTCTTCATATGTTCTCCTCCACTATTATGATTGGTTACGTATATTATTCCTTTTGCCTGGCGATTTAAACAAGCCATTTGAATTAATCAAACATAATTAAAATAAACGGGGAGACAACGAATAGTATCGCCGTGCCAAATAGCATTTTTGACATTTTTTGAGGCAGCTTTTGACGCCCTTTGCCTGTATACCAGCCGGAAAATTGCCAGCGGTTTCGGTACATGACAAAAGAAAAACATAGATGCCAAGAGCGCCAAGCCGCCCAACAAAACAAAATATAAAAATGATCCTTACTAATTCCAGCAAAAACCTCATGATAAACACCATTCCCGCTCAATTATCAAGCCTAATTCATCAATATCCGAAACGGCCAAAACAAGGTGGTCAGCAGGCCTCAGTTTTTCGCGCAGGACTATAGAGGCATACTGAAAGACTCGCACACATCAAACGCCCGGCAATTTGATTAATCCTCATATTGAATCATGGCTACAACATTTCCAAAGCCGGTGGAAATTTGGATGTTAATCACATCAACCCGTTCTCTTTCAAGAAATCGGTTCACTTTATTTTCCAATCTCCCTGAACTCATTGCATCCAGAATTTTAACTCTCATGTCGATTCCTCCCATTATTTATCTCAATGTTTTCCAATAAATTCTGTTAAAGTCTCCCAATCATCCGGATAAGTTAATGGGAGCTCCATTAAATCATCCCTGGATTTCCACGCAACTTCATAACCAGATTATCCGGATCCTGAATGACAAGTTTACCCCCATAAATCTCAACTTCAAAATAATGGACTTCAGCGATGGTGTTACGTTTCACAAATAATGGTCTGATAATCCTTGCCCTGTATCCTGTTTCTTCTTCAACCTCCCGGATACAGCACTCCGCGAATGATTCACCCGTTTTTTCCCCTTTCGGCGTACCTTGCTTGACCATCAGAAGGCTCTCTTTACTGTTGACACATACCCCGGCCGCACCTAACCATTTTGACACTGCCCCGTCATCTGTCATGTCCGCTTCCCCCTGAGCACTTTTACCAGCTGGATGAACCAGTACAGGGCAATCCATGGCAGGATATATGTTGTCATCCACTCAAAATCGTTACGATAAACAATAATTCAAACTGGGATATCAAGATAAGCAATAATAATATGCCCAGTATAACAGCTCCATTAACGTAACGCCGCCCGCCCATAACGATAACCCCCCCAAACAATGAACCTACAGCTCCAGCGTCAACCTGACCATGTCCCGGCAGACAATTCCGTTCTCAACAATTGTCTCATCGTAATTTTTGATAAAAAAATCCTTATCAATAGCTGTGATCCGAAAACCGCATTTTTGATATAACGCCAGCTGCCCGATGCTGGAATTGCCGGTTCCAACTTCAATCGTGCGATACCCTTGAGACCGCGCGTTTTTGATGGCGTGATGAATCAGTTCTTTTCCAATCCCCTTGCCTTGCTCGTTCTCATCGACTGCCACATTTTTCAGTTCAATTTTATCCGGCGAAATTGGCAGGAGAACATAGACTCCCACGATTTTTCCAGCCTCTGTTGCGATATAACACTGCCCACGATTCAAATATGACGCAATCTGTTCCTTTGACGGATCCGCCAGAAGCAGCAAATCCATGGGTGGCTCTTCTGATAGTTGTAATCTTTGAATGTTCATGTTCCCCACTGCCTTTAAAATGTTTAACTATTTTCTCAGCATAATTGATTGAAAGTGAAAATCCTGCCGACAACCTCTATTGGAGCACACTTCAAATATGTTTTCATTCGCTGTACTAATTCGCTTTTATTCGCGAAAATTCCTTTACAAAGTTAAAGTAGTGACGATTGTCCCAACCAATAACGGGCGCACTTTTTATTCCGCGAAAGATGCCCGATAGTTGAATGAACAGTTTATGTTAGTGGATCCTATTTATCATGTTTTTAATTGTTCCCGCTGATCCTGTGTCCAGTAATACATTCTCTAATCTCAATTTCAACAAAAGGAAGTCCATAGCGAATATTAATGTTCATCTTCCACCTCGATGAATCGAGCGTCCAACACCGTGTCCAGTAAGATTTTTTATAACTGTTAAGCCATGCTGTTTCGCTACTTTGTGTACAGCTTTTCCTAGGAGCCTTAGACAGAAGTATAACGGGTTTTATGTAAAAATATGTAAATTAGCGAGTGGAACATCAGATTTTCAATGAAACGGCTTGATCTCCCGCCAAGACAGGAGTAATTAGGTTTTAGACA
>NZ_SRHY01000054.1 GCF_004565465.1 Lentibacillus salicampi | reverse complement strand
TGACGAATTCCGTTTGTACCTTGAAAAATTAATAAGAAATTCATTCGCAATCGCAGGGATAAACTGGCTGGCAAGGTTATGTAAAAAAGTATTGCCAACTTATGTACTTTTCACTTGCCAAACACAATCGCCCGTAAACCTTGATTTGAGAGTGTTTATAAGAGGTTTAAAGCCTTTGTAACATTAAAAATGTCACAAGAAAGTAACATTTAATTGAATTTTATATTGGAAAGGGCGTTTTCGTATAAGTTGCTAACTTTTGCGGAAGCGTCCTTTTTCATCTTTTTGGTTACATGTGTATAGATTTTCAAAGTCGTTTGTGGGTCATCGTGTCCTACCCTTTCCATAACCGTCGCAAGGTCAACGCCAGCTTCAGCCATCATGCTTATGTGGGTGTGTCTGAAAATATGGGGCGTCGCCTTTTTTTCAATGTTGGTATATTCCATCAGCCTAGCCATCCTCATCACAATATTTTTTTGTATATAAGGATAACCATTCGCTCGGCAAAATACGAAATTACCGTCATGTTCCACTTCATAACGATATTTCATTTTGATTTTTTTCTGACGTTTGTAATGTGATTTAATAAGCTGCATAATTTCAGAATCCACTTCAATCGACCGTATTGACCCATTCGTTTTTGGCGGTGTTAATTCAAATTTGCGCATGTTGTTATCTTCGTTATAGAGTGTTTTTGTAATTCGAACAGTGTTAGTGCTAAAGTTAATGTCAGACCATTTTAATGCACATAACTCTCCGGAGCGCATGCCTGAAAAGGCTAACAGATAGAAACGCTCGATATCTAATTCCTGGCCATTGTCTAAAGTGGCATTTAAAAACTCGTTCAATTCTTCGTTCGTTAAATATTTTTGTTCAATAGGTGCTATCTCAATTTCTTCAACTGTTTTTCGTTTTTTAGGTATTATAACATCGCGATTTGGACTTTCTTTTATAAGCTTATCCTTTATCGCATGCTGAAAAATCATACCAGCTGATGTGTTAACTCCTTGGACTGTAGTCCGAGCATAATTTGGCGAAATGTTATTAATGAATTTTTGATACATGGAGTACGTAATCTTTCCAATTGGGCTTTTTGCCATATAACGGTTTAATATAGCGACTTCTTTTTCGCGGATTCGTACCGTGCTTCTTTTAACACCTGTTTGTTTGTATATTTCCATCCAAGCAGCTGCTACTTGATCAAATGTTATGCGATTTCCAGAATTCTCGTCAATTTTATCTTCTTGAGTCGATCTGACGGCTTTTTGCACACGCTCTTTCGCTTCACGTTGTGTCTTTGCCCGTCGTTTAATTTGTTTTCGCTTACCTGTAGCAGGATCAGGTTCTCCATCAGCAATACACTCCCATCTAATCTGTCCAGATTTCGTTTTGAATTTTTGACAGTACATGATTCATGCCCTCCTTATATAGTTTGTTTTGATACATTTCTAATCGTCTAACAGCGAAATCATATTCAACGTTAAATAAATTCATAATGGTGTCTATCGAGATATAGTTTGTTTTATGTAGCATAAAAGTTGGTACGCAGAAATGGTAAGCAAAATGATTGGCTTGCCATTCCTGCATGTCTAAAAACAAACGATGCAAAGTTAGATGATTTCCACAATGTCTCAAATAATGACCAACTTCGTGACCAAATAACTGCCATTCTCGCTGCTTTGTCGATTTTTGTATTACTAAATCATTTCCGAAACGGAGACTGAATTTGCCGTAATAAATATTTAAATTGAGGTTCGTGGCAATATTATCAATTGTTAATTGTTCTGGTCTATTGATACGGAGAAACTTGTACAAATTCTGTATATAGTCTTCAAGATGAGTATTAATACAACAACCCTCCGTGGGAACATGTGTTCTAATTAAGTATAAAAATAAAGGTATACAATTATATGTACACCATGTGATTTTCGATTTTCCTAAATTCGCTTATCTTCAGTTACTATAGTCTCCGTATTTGGCTGTAGAATTACCTTTTTCCTTTATTCCTTTTAAAATGGAGATATTCAATTGTATCAAGCACTTCTCTTCTTTCCTCATCAGACATGTTTTTCCAATTGTTGAACATTAAGTCAGTTTGTGGATCATTTAATAATTCTTTTAGTTCCTCATCAACCCCCTTGATAGGATCGTCTGTTCTTCCATGAAGATAGTCCGTATCAATATCGAATAAATCAGCAATTTGATTAATGATGTCCAGAGGTGGTGTTTTAGTACCACGTTCATAAGCTGTATAGGTGACTCTAGCCACACCTATTTTCTCAGCAACATATTGTTGGGTCCATTTTTTGTCAGTTTTCTTTAGTTCTTCTCTATAATTTTTCAGACGTTCAGAGAGGAGACTCATATATTATCACTACTTTCCACCTACTACCTACATTATAAAGGTTTCTTTCAGTAACTGCACCCTTTTGTTCCTAAAAGTATAAATTAGTTTTAATTTATTGTTAACAAGTTCCTTTTAGTAACATATTATTATTAGTATAATGTTTCTTTAGGGAACATAAAGGAGGTGCGAAATGAGATTATGGCTCAAAGAAATTCGAGGTGAAAGGGGATATACCCAAAATGAAGTTTCTTGTCTATCTAAAATTTCAAGAAGTCATTATACTCGTATAGAACAAGGAACAAAAAAGCCCTCTGTTAATACAGCAAAAAATATTGCTAATTCATTGAGGTTTAACTGGGTGAATTTTTTCAGTAGTGATTGTCCCAAAAAGGAACAATGATTTGAATTAAAAACTTACATTGCAAGGATGGTGATGGGAATGCCAAACACAACATTCAGTTCGGAAGAAATACAAACATTCGCAAGCGAAATCAAAAAACAATTGGTGCCAATCCTCGTTGAAGAATTAAAGGGATCAGAATTGCCACCATTACTGACAAGAAAACAATTCATGGATATTACAGGGGTTGGTCCTACTAAGTGTAACGAGTTATTCAACCGTGGAGATTTTCCAGTCACGAGGGAGTTAGGCCATCCTAAAGTGCCTACAAAGATGTTTTTCGATTGGTTATACGCATCGGCACAGAATGCACAAGAAGTGCGTATGAAGTATCCATACAGCGCCATTTAAAACATATTAAGTAGAGAAACATGTCTCAAACAGCTAAGGAGAGATAGTAATGCAAGATCTGAAATGGATTAAATTAGATATATCTATGTTTGAGGATGAAAAAATAAAACTAATAGAGCAAATGCCAGAGGCAGATACCATTTTGGTTATTTGGGTGAAATTATTGGCGCAAGCAGGAAAAACCAATGCAAATGGCTATATTTATCTGAATGAAAATATTCCATACACGGAAGAGATGCTCGCTACGATATTCGGTAGACCAGTAAGTACTGTACGACTGGCATTAAAGACTTTACGTGAATTTGGCATGATTCACATTGACGATGATTCCTTTATACACATTACTAATTGGGGAAATCACCAAAACGTCGAGGGAATGGAACGTGCTCGTAAACAAACAAGAAAGCGAGTTCAAAGACATAGAGAAAAGCAAAAAAGAAAGCAATTAGAAAACAAAGATGTAGCTTCTGAAAACGTAACGTTACATGAAACGTTACCTAACGCAACAGAAGAAGAACAAGAACAAGAGAGAAGAAAGAAGAAAGGAGACAAAGAACAAGAACAACAACAGACGTCAGCAATCATTCAATTTTGGGATGGTAACGGATTCGGGTTAAACAATATTCAGGGAAAAAACCAGTTGTTGTCGTGGTTGGATAAATCTTCTTTTAAGCAACCTGAAAAAATCATACGCAAGGCTATGGAGATAGCATGTGCAAATAATAAAAGGCAGTTGAATTACGTTGAGGGGATTCTCCGAAACTGGGAAGACCAATCGTTATTGACGCTGGAAGAAATTGAAAACAACAAAAAAGAACATAAGAAGCAAACTGCTGCGAATGATGGTTATGATTATGGATTTTAGGGAGGTATCCTGATGGAAAGTATCAAACAGAATATAACAAGTCCGGAACAAAAATTACTTCAAGCGTTTGTGTGTGAGGGTTGCCATCAGCACGTATCACAAACCGAATTGATTATCCCTTCTGGACCACGTGAAGGGGAGCGCGTCATAGCCAATTATGGATGCAGATGTGAAGATATCAAGCTGGCAAAGGCAGCCGAACAAAAATACAGTCAGCTCAAACATCGTAACCGGATGGATCGATTTAATTATTATTCACTGATAAATGACTCGCTGAAAGAGGCAACATTCGATAACTTTGATGCACTCGACAGCAACTTAAAGCAGGCCAAAGAAAAAGCATTGGCGTATAGCCATTCATTTGATCGAAAACAGAATCTCTTATTAACTGGCGATTATGGAACTGGCAAAAGTCACCTATCGATTTCGATAACGAAAGCGTTGATGAAAAGAAAGTATGAATGCTTATTTCTCTCCCTTCCCAAACTGCTTACTAAAGTTAAGGGGACCTATAATACGAAAGGTGTTACAGAAGAGGAGCTGTTAAATATTATTCAATGTGTGGATTTATTAGTGCTGGATGATATTGGGGCGGAACAGCAAACAGAATGGTCTACGTCTAAACTTTTCGAGATACTTGATGATCGCTCAGGTAAAGCAACCGTTTATACGACCAATTTAAGCAGTGATGAACTTAAAGAACGAGTGAGTGAACGGAACTTCTCAAGAGTGATGGATAATACAAATGTCATTGTTATAAATGGCTCAGATTATAGAAGGAGGGCGTTTTAATATGTGGCAAGGCATGAAAAGTGTGATGGTCTTTGACCCGAAGGATAGCCAAGTGGAGACCGACAGAAAGTGGCGAGAATGGATGGAACATAAAAGCTCCGTTGGTGACAAATATGTACCAACGGCAGCTGAAACAAGAAAATATCTTAATAAACTGGAAAACAGAAAGCAACGATACGCCTAAATATCCACCTTTCTAATATTCATTAAGATATCTTTCATTATACCATTGTTAGTTAATGTGCGACAACGTTTAATAGATAACCTTAACCGAGGAGGACTAAGATGCGAGCCATTAATAGAATCGAAGAGAGAAAGATCGTGATTGAAGCTGGTTATTCTGAAGCCCATCTTATTTCCGAAGCATTAACGATGTACCGTTTATGGCTGCAGACGTTACATGGTCGGAACAGTGAAGAAGAAATGTTGGTAGGGACGTTAAGGCATACAATTATGAATCCAACGGTGGAACGTGTAACGACATGTAAGGAAGATGACAATGAGTGAGCAAATGATACAGCAATTAAACGTTTATGAATACCTGGGAAAAGGGTGTGATCCTCTTTATAATGTCATTTGCCATATGCAACAAGGGTATTCTGAATGTATTCCAGATATCAACGTGACACTCACAAAAAATCAGCATGGCCTATACGAATTGGCTTCTGAATCGAATCATGAATGCTATTCAAATAAAGAGGATTTATATGATTGTGTCAGTAAGATTATAAATAACAGCTTATTAAGGGGGATATCATGATGTCGCAAGTTGTTCAAGCGTATATGGAACAAGAATGGAAATATTATGATATGAACTTGGCTAAAGCTTTAGAAGCTGTCGAACAAGACGATTTGGAACATGCCTCAATGTATTTTCAACGGATCTCATGGGCATTACATTCATTGGCGAAGCATAATTAAGGGAACCCAAATAAATCATCAATATATAAGGTGTAAGAAAGGGTGAATCATTTCATGCAATTCAGCACGGATGTTGAGAACGTGTTCACACAAAAGGAAATTGAAGAGATTTTAAAAGACGAACAGAATTTCTATATCGAGCATGCTGAAAAAAACTGGTTAAACCGGTATTTTAAAATTAAAGCAATGGCTAACGAAACAAAAGTACCAAGCATTATTTCTTCTATATCCGATATGCCACATGGTTCCAGCAATTTCAAAAAAAGCAAAACGGAAATGTATGCTTTAAAAACAATACAAGCATCTGAATGGCTGGAAAAATTGGATTCAGCCATTCAATCATTAAGTCCAATTGAACAAGAATTGATTGAATTAAAGTATTTGCGAAAACGAAATGATGGATCAAGATATAGTGATGAAGTTATTTATCCCCAATTATATATTGGAAGAAAGAAATACTACAAAATGAAAAGAGAAGCATTAGATATATTGGGGCGCAAACTATATGGGGCTTTTGCTGAAAGAGGATATTCTTAATGATTACTTTTGTTCATTCAGTTAAGATAACGTTATTCGCAATGCTGCTTATATTTTTGTTTATTGCTTTTTCAGTTTTTTGTGGTATTGTGTTTTTGTCTCTCTTTCAGTGGTTTATGCACACTGAATTTTATTTAAACATGGTCAACTCACCTGAATTTTGGATGAGGGTGCTAGGAATTCCATTCGTCATTCTCTTTCTTATTTTTTGCACAAGGATTTAACATGAACCAACTGATTAGCAAATTTGATTTGATCCATGATAATTCTTTTTTAACTCAACCTTCGCATCTAAAAAATATTAATAAACCCTTGATATGAAAGGGGCAATCCAAGAAATAATATTAAAAAATAAACAAAAATACATCCCAATTTGGTAAAATATAGTCACCACAACTAAAACCAGAAAGGGATGTATTATGGCTACTATTTTACCAAACTCTGAACCAAAAAACGAGGCTCACTCTTATATTTCGCGCTTTTTCAAGGAAAATAAACTGGGGACACTGCTTAATCAGGCGAATATTCGAAAAGAAGATGGATTTTCTCCAATGTTCCTTCTCCAGTTTATTTTCTCGCTTATCTTACACGGCAAGAATCTTTATCGTATCCTTGATTCAGATCGCATAGAAGATGCACCTGAAAAAGATACGGTCCATCGTTTCCTCAATAACCCCAAATACAACTGGCGAAAATTTCTTACGTTGTTGAGCAGAAACGTGATTGTAACCAAACTGTTGTCCCTAGTCTCAAGTGACCGCGAACGCGTGCTTATTTTCGATGATTCCTTGTACAGTCGTGCTCGCAGTAAGGCTGTCGAACTGCTTGCACGTGTGCATGATCACACCACAGGGCAGTTTGTCAAAGGTTTTCGCATGCTTACGCTTGGTTGGTCCGATGGGAACACGTTCATGCCATTAGCTTTCTCGTTGTTAAGTTCCAAAAAGCGTCAGAACCGGTTACAGGAGATCAATTCGAACGTTGACAAGCGTACCGTTGGGTACAAGCGACGTCAGGAGGCCCTGCCTCAATTCTTAAGGAAAACATTTCTTAATAAAGATGAATTCAAGGCTCAGGCAGCATAATTGGCTTGTTTTGAATCAAGGCATATCAAGGGTTATGGGCTTATATTATGGTGCGAAAGTTGAGTTTTTTAAAAATCAATATAAAATGAAGTTGCGAAGACTTTCCCCTTTGAGATATGATTATCTTAAACCTGCGTTCCCGGAATGTATAACGAGAAAACACTAAAAAAACCGCTAAAATATTGCCATACCTCTTCAATTTCATCCCATGAAAATAAATTCATTTGTGGTATAATAGCCATACAGATGAACCTCCCAGTCTTTAATTTTGTTAGCGTAACACTATTTTAACGCACTGGTGACAAGGTTTCATCTGTTTTTTTGTATTTTGGGGTGAATTTTGCGAAATAGTACTTAGTAACCGCCCGGAACTCCCGATCTACCGTTTTATATTGGGGGAAAACTTTTTCAGGCCTCCTCTCTAACCCCTGTTTTCACTGGATTTTTGAAACATCGCACTTAGCTCGACCTATTTTCAGGAAATAATTTGAACGTCAATTTCCAGTTCATATTATTTTAAAAATAAAAATCTCCCACGATATGTGGGAGGAATCATTAAAAAGACGACTCAAGAAAACCTTGAGCCGTCTAACTCGGTGAATACCGAGAGCCTATAATATATTGAGGGAGGGAATGCATTTTATACTGCGATTATGTAGGAGTATAAGCTAGTAGGTGGGGCGGGGCTTATGGTGTTGCGGAAGTAATGGTTTCTATGCATTTCCTGGGTTAATTGGGATCAGATCCATACTACATTAAATCGTTAAACTGAGTGTTGTCTTTAGCTGCATTGCTGAGCAAGTGGAGAACTTTGTAGTGTCGTTGTCAGTCACTTCCGATTTTTATAACAATATAAAATGGGTCTGAACTCAATCGAAGATTTATCGGCGCAGCTCCTTCTATATATTTATTTGATATAAAGCGACATTTTGATAAGTTGCCATTAAACAATTCATACGTATTTTGCTTTTCCTTTTAGTTATCCCCAATACCATCGATATATTCCACATATTTACGGAACATATACTCAATTGTGATGTGAAACGGTATAAAGGAGACTATTTCAGTTCCACTTTTACTATTGTTTGCGGTAGTAGTGGCATATATGTTGTATGGAGACATTTGTGCAAGTCGGCTATTTTTAAGATTAGTAATTGAAATAAAATCGAGTCCCTTTGCTGATAATTGTTTTACCTGTGGGATAAGTGACTGCGTGTCTCCAGATAGAGATAAAATAATCACAACATCATTTTCATTGATATTGGAGGAAATTGATTCAAATTCAACTTTATCATGAATGATGGTAATAAATCGATTTATAGTGGCAAATAACCGCTGTGCTTCTATTGCACAGGTTATTTGCGCAGTTCCAGTGCCATAAATAAAAATTCGTTCAGCATTATGAAGTAGTTGACTTATCGTCTCAAAATCAGTAGAGGATAAGTTTTTAAGCGTAACTGTTAAATCACTTTCCAGGACATCAACATGATTTCCGTCGGGTTGCTCGGCTTGTTCCTCCCATTTAATAAAAACACGAAATTCACTATAACCACTGAAACCTAATTTTTTGGTCATTCGGTGGATTGATGAACGTGAGACAAAACATAATTCCGACAATTCATTTATACCGAGGTTACGGGATGTTTCCTTATGATTTAATATATATTTCAAAACTTGGAGATCATTTTTACTCAACTGCTCATAATTTTCATTTATGATTTCCTCTAATTGCATTACAATTCGGCTCCTAAAAGGTATTTAATCAATTATAGTATAGCATAAAATGCAACATGGGAATATTCCCAGTATCTGAAAACGCATCCACATTTTGTTATCCCTTCTCTATATGGTCACAATCTATTGAATCTCTTTTCACTTCGCAATACAATTAAATTGTTAAATGAAAGCGAAAACATAAATAGGGGGTGTACATTTAATGAATGCTATCCGTAGATTTGGGAGTGCTATGATAGTTCCCGTGTTACTTTTTCCATTCTTTGGGATTATTGTAGGACTCGCTGTACTTTTTAAGAATGAGGCTATCATGGGTGATTTAGCTGATCCCGATGGTCTATGGTATCAAATATGGACCTTGATAGAAAATGGCGGTTGGACCGTTTTTAATCATATGGAACTTGTTTTTGTTATTGGCCTGCCAATTTCGCTTGCACATAAAGGTCAGGGAAAAGCAATTTTATCAGCGTTAATGGGTTATTTAATGTTTAATTACTTTATTAACAGTATTTTAACCTTGTGGGGACCGGTCTTTGGCGTTGATATGCAAGGAGAAACGGGTGGAACAAGTGGACTGACAGAGATTGCCGGGATTAAAACACTTGATACTAACATTCTTGGTGCTATTGTTATCTCCGGAATCATTATCTGGTTGCATAACCGCTATTACGACAAAAAATTACCAGAATTTCTTGGTATTTTTCAGGGTGCTCCATTTGTTGTCATGATTTCATTCTTTCTTATGATTCCGCTTGCTTTATTAACAAGCTGGATTTGGCCGGTAGTACAGAACGGTATTGCATCATTACAGGATTTTTTAGTTCATTCCAGTTACATTGGTGTCTGGTTGTTTCATTTCCTAGAGCGGATATTGATACCAACTGGATTACATCACTTCATATATACACCATTTGAGTATGGTCCAGCTGTTGTTGATGGGGGAATGAAGCCATATTGGATTAAGCATTTAACCGAGTATGCGCAATCAACTGAACCCCTCCGCGAACTTTTTCCGGGTGGTGGGTTCTTGTTGCAAGGTAATATTAAGATGTTTGCTTCAATAGGGATTGCACTTGCTATATATAGTGCGGCAAAGCCTGAAAATCGTAAAAAGGTTGCAGCCTTATTAATACCTGCTGCCTTAACGGCAGTATTTGCAGGAATAACTGAACCACTTGAATTTACATTTTTGTTCATTGCGCCTGCACTATTTGCACTTCACGCAGTTCTTGGAGCAACAATGGTCACGATTATGCACGGTTTTGGTCTTGTGTCGGGGACCATGGGTGGTGGTCTGATTGAAATTGCTGCCACCAACTGGATACCACTGTTTGGTAACCATTGGACTGTTTATCTATCACAAATAATAATAGGTATAATCTTTGTATTTATTTATTATTATCTCTTCAAATACTTGATAGTTAAGTTCGATATTCAAATGCCGGGACGTGAAAAATCGGATAACACCGAAACGAAACTTTATACGAAAGAAGACTATAACGCTAGTAAAAAACAAGGTGCCGCTGCATCTGCAGAATCATATGATAGTGAGTATGATCAGAAGGCAGCAGTTTATTTAGAAGGACTGGGCGGTACTGATAACATCGTCAACGTTACTAACTGTGCAACAAGACTGCGTGTCACGGTTGCAGATGCTGATGAAGTTAAGGATGATGCTTATTTTAAAGAGCAAGGTGGGGCCCACGGATTGGTTAAGAATAAAGAAAGTATTCAAGTTATTGTAGGACTCTCTGTTCCACAGGTCCGTGAGTCTGTTGAGTCCTTTATGAATGAACAAAAGACAAACTGATGAAACAAAAGGGAGGAAACAAAAGGATGAAAAAATTTTCTATTACAGTTGCAGGTGGCGGGAGTACATTTACTCCAGGAATTATTTTAATGCTAGTTGAGAATCTGGACAGGTTCCCTATAAAAGAAATCAAACTTTATGACAATGATAAGGGTCGTCAGTCAACTATTGCAGGTGCCTGTGAAATCCTGCTAAAGGAGAAGGCCCCAGATATCAAATTTATCCAAACAGTGGATCCAGAAGAAGCATTCAGTAACATTGACTTTGTAATGGCACATATTCGTGCAGGGAAATATGCCATGCGTGAACAAGATGAAAAAATCCCACTCAAACACGGCGTTGTTGGTCAGGAAACGTGTGGTCCGGGCGGTATTTCTTATGGTATGCGCTCAATCGGTCCGGTTCTTGAACTTATAGATTACATGGAGAAATATTCTCCCGACGCATGGTTTCTAAATTATTCAAATCCGGCTGCCATTGTTGCTGAGGCAACACGACGCTTACGCCCGAATTCAAATATTTTAAATATCTGTGACATGCCGATTGGTATCGAAGAATTAATGGCATCCAGTATTGGTCTAACTTCACGTAAGGAAATGGAAGTCAAGTATTACGGATTAAATCATTTTGGCTGGTGGTTTGACATAAGGGACAAGCAGGGGAATGATTTATTACCACAAATTCGTGAACATGTTTCTAAGTATGGTTATGTTACTGCTGACGAATCTAAACAGCATTCTGATGCCAGTTGGAATAGCACCTTTGCCAAGGCGAAAGATGTTCAGGCGCTAGATCCGGATACACTTCCAAATACCTATTTAAAATATTATTTTTACCCGGATTATGAAGTGGGTCATTCAAATCCTGAACACACACGGACGAATGAGGTTATGGAAGGTCGAGAAAAGTTTATTTTTACAGAGTGCCAAAAAATTATCGATAATCAGACATCGGAAGGTACTGAACTGACGATTGATGAACATGCATCTTATATTGTCGATTTAGCACGTGCTATTGCCTTTAATACAAAAGAGCGTATGCTGTTGATTGTTGAAAATAATGGAGCAGTAAGTAATTTTGAACCAACCGCAATGGTAGAGGTTCCGTGTTTGGTTGGGAGTCAGGGACCAGAACCACTTGTAATGGGAGAAATTCCACGTTTCCAGAAGGGTCTTATGGAACAGCAAGTTGCGGTAGAAAAACTTGTTGTAGATGCCTGGTATGAAAAATCTTACCAAAAACTATGGCAGGCATTAACTCTTTCAAAGATTGTTCCAAGTGCACAAGTTGCTAAAGATATACTAGATGATCTTTATGAAGCCAACAAGGATTATTGGCCTGAATTAAGTTAAAGTGTACTGGCCCCTTCGTTGCTTAAGAAGGGCTTTAGTTACCTCCAACTGTTGCCATCATTTGGATAGCAACAGTTGGATTATTATTTTTGTCATTTCGGATTACTACTTAGAATCATACTTATTAAAGCTTATATAAAAGGTGGCTGAATTATTATGTTAAACAAATTATTTACCAACAAAAGTAAGAAAAATACGATATCTGTTATGGCCCCTGTTGATGGGGAGGTCATTCCACTAACCGAGGTCCCAGATCCTGTTTTTTCCGAAAAGAACATGGGGGATGGGGTTGCGATTAAGCCTACAGGTGGTACAGTTGTTTCTCCAGTTAAGGGAACAATCATTCAACTTTTTTCAACAAATCATGCAATAGGGATTCAAACGGAAAATGGAGCTGAGATTTTAATCCATATCGGCCTCGATACCGTGGAATTGGAAGGAGAAGGATTTAGTTCGTATGTTGAACAAGGATCCAGGGTAAACGTTGGAGACAAACTGATTACCTTTGATGTTGAACTTGTAAAAAGAAAGGCAACCAGTGAAATTATACCGGTTATCATTACAAATACCGATCAAATGAAAGAAATTAGTCCTACTGGGCAAGATACAGTTACTGCATCACAGGATGTATTGATGAAACTCGAAATTGAGAAACATTAACTAAAGCTTTAACGTTAATTTTAATAAATGGTGTTATTTTAATGATTAGTCGCCTATTCGATTATATTGACTCAGGACATGAGGCGATGGGAAACTTTTGTACCAAATCGGAGAAACTGCCCACTGCCACGTTTGCTGTTACAGACAGATTGGCAATTGGTGCGATGAGTTATCTTAAAGAACACGGGATTAAGGTTCCGAATAATATGGCGATTGCTGGTATAGGGAATTCCGAGATATCACAATATCTGGATCCACCGTTAACTACGATTGATTATAAAAATGAAGAGGCTGGTACTGAGGCCGCGAAAAAAATTCTATCGGTTATTCATGAAAAAAATAGCAATAAAAAAATTGTTTTAGATTATGGACTTATTATTCGTGATAGTGTATGAAGGTTGTGGAATCGGTTCTATACGTAAAAAGCAATATGAAATCGATTCCACTCGGAAATTTATAACTTTTTTATCATTTATTTTTCATCAATGTGGAATCGATTCCATGAATTAATAGGAATGAATACGGATGTCGGAGAATAAAAAGATAGCGCAGGAGATAATTAATGCTGTCGGTGGTCAGGATAACATTGATTCAGTTGCGCACTGTGCGACAAGGTTACGAATTATGGTTAATGATAACGAGCAAATAGATCAGGAAAAGGTTGAAAGCATCGATAAAGTGAAAGGTGCCTTTTTCAACTCAGGGCAATATCAAGTCATCCTTGGTACCGGAACTGTTAACCGAATTTATGAGGAAGTGGATAAGATTGGTGTGAACAGCGTAACGAAGGCAGACCGAAAAGAGGAAGCTTCTAAAAAAGGAAATGTGATACAGCGGTCTGTTCGAACACTGGGAGATGTCTTTGTACCTATTATCCCGGTTCTTGTTGCAACAGGTTTGTTTATGGGGTTAAGAGGATTGATTATGCAAGAACAGATTCTTGCATTGTTTGGTCTTACAACTGATAGTGTATCTGATAATTTTATATTATTTACACAGGTGCTGACCGATACAGCCTTTGTTTTTCTGCCTGCACTGGTTGCGTGGTCAACGTTCAAGGCCTTTGGCGGCACACCAATCATTGGGCTTGTTCTTGGATTAATGCTGGTTAGTCCTTCGCTTCCTAATGCCTGGGGTGTAGCCGGCGGTGCTGATCCGCTTTATTTCATGGGCTTTATTCCTGTAGTTGGCTATCAGGGTTCTGTTTTGCCCGCATTTATTGCAGGTATATTTGGCGCTAAATTAGAACGTGTTATTCGAAAACGGGTTCCTGAGTCACTGGATTTAATTGTAACGCCATTTTTAACGTTATTGGTGATGATTGTTGCTGCACTATTTGTTATCGGTCCAATTTTCCATACAGTTGAGGAATATATTTTAAGTGGAACATTGGCAGCATTAGGCTTGCCATTTGGTATAGCAGGTCTGTTAATTGGTTTTTTGCATCAAATTATTGTTATTACCGGAGTACATCATATTTTCAATTTACTGGAGATACAGCTTTTAGAGAAATTCGGCAACAACCCATTTAATGCCATTATAACAGCGTCCATTGCGGCACAAGTTGGAGCTGCTTTAGCAGTTGGCTTAAAGACAAAATCAAAGAAGTTGAAGGCACTTGCTTTGCCATCTTCATTTTCTGCATTTCTGGGTATTACGGAGCCGGCTATTTTTGGGGTGAACTTACGATATGGCAATGGTCAAATACTCCAGTACATTTTAGTAAACATCATTGCAATTGGGGCTGCGTTTGCCCTAACATGGTTGTTTGGATTTTCCGATAAGCAATTGGAATCAAAAAAAATAGCTGAATAGAAACAGAATATTTATCAGTTAGGGAGAAAGGTTATATATGACACATGACAACATGACACCGAAAGAGTTTGTTTATAAACGAATAGATAACTATAAAGATATGGTTGAAAGTGATCCTTATCAACTGCATTATCACCTAATGCCGCCAATCGGACTGTTGAACGACCCCAATGGTTTTGTCTATTTTAAAGGGTACTATCATATTTTCTATCAGTGGAATCCTTTCGAAACAAAGCATGGTACGAAATTCTGGGGACATTATATATCAGATGATTTAGTCCACTGGAAACATGCTCCAATAGCACTTGCTCCTGAGGATTGGTATGACAAGAATGGCTGTTATTCCGGAAGCGCAATTGTCTATCAAGGTACTTTATATTTATTTTATACAGGAAATGTAAGGGATGACGATGGAAATCGGGAATCGTATCAATGTATGGCCGTTTCCAGTGACGGACTTCATTTCGATAAAAAAGGACCAATTATTCATGTGCCTGAAGGTTATACTGCCCATTTCCGTGACCCGAAAGTTTTCTGCAAAGGTGAACGGTGGTACATGGTAGTAGGTGCACAAACAAAGGATGAAAAAGGTGAGGTTGTTTTATTTACATCAACTGATCTTGAGAGTTGGGATTTTAAAGGTCCATTGGCTGGATCTGATCTGAATGGGCTTGGTGACTTCGGTTATATGTGGGAATGCCCGGATTTATTTGAGCTGGATCATCAGGGTATATTAATCGTTTCGCCACAGGGACTTGGTGCGAAGGGATATGAATTTAACAATATTTATCAATCCGGATATTTTGCAGGAAAATTGGATTATCACAACCTGACTTTTGAGCATGGTGATTTTACCGAGCTGGATAGAGGATTTGATTTCTATGCTCCACAAACAACCGTTGATACAAATGGGAGACGGATTTTGTTTGGCTGGATGGGAAATGCGGAAGAAGAGGCGTCCACACATCCGACTACTCAACATAAGTGGATGCATAATCTGACAATACCACGGCAGCTAGATTGGAGAAACGGTAAGTTAGTGCAACACCCAGTTACGGAGCTCCGTGATTTACGGGAAAATGAAGTTAAGTATGAGAATGTCACTGTAAGTAATCAGCGGGAAGCAAAATTTTCTGGCGTTGAAGGTAATGTGTTTGAATTGTGCGTTTCCATAACGGATTGGAATGCAACAGGTTTTACAATTGGAATTGGGAAAAATAATCGAATGGAATATGATCAAACCACGAATACCTTTACGTTGGAAAGATTAAGTTTTGCAGAAAAGAATAAGGTTGAAAGCAGACATTGTGTATTGCAAAAACTGGAGAGTATCCAGGTTTTTAAGGACACGTCCTCGATTGAAATTTTTATAAATAACGGGGGAGTTGTATTTTCTGCAAGAGTTTTTGATGATCCGGAAGATATTGGCGTTATTTTTCGTGTGATAGGTTCGGTGACAATGAACGTAAGAAAATGGGATATGAAAAAGGTTTTATTATAATTTTATGATTGGATGGATAGAACGATGCTTGGAATACCGATGAAGTACCGGAGTATATCATCGGTGAATTTAGTGTGGATAAAAAGTGATTAATAATGGCTGGATTGATTCCTTTCAACCGAAAAAATCGTAATGTGGTTAGTGCAAGCCCAAGGAATCCTTTCAACATGATTGATGACTTCTTTGATGAAGCCTTTAGTGATTTTCCGTCCCTTAGAAGAAACTTGACTACAGACCCATTTAAGGTTGATGTAAGGGAAACCGACAACGAATACCTGGTTGAGGCTGAACTTCCAGGGGTAAAAAAAGAAGACATTAATGTCAATTTAAGCGACGACGGTAGGCTTTCTATTGCTGTAAATCGAAACGAGGATGTTGAGAGCAAAGACGAAGATGGTAACTATATTCACAGGGAACGTCGTTCTGAGGCTATGCAACGTTCTCTCTATTTGGAAAACGCCAAACCAGATGGCGTCAGTGCAAGGTTGGAAGATGGTTTGCTCAAAATTAATGTGACCAAAGAAGAACAGGTAAATAACGATAGCACGCATAGGATAGAAATCGAATAGGTCACAAAACGCTGTTACCCCTCGAACCCTACATTACTTAATGTAGGGGGTCCCTTAATAAATGGGGGTGATATAACATGATTTTACAAGTGATACAAGAACAATACGAGGCTCTTATTAAGTCACATTTGCCTCCAAAACGTAAAAATCAAATGCTTGGTGTTTTGATGTCACGGCTAGAAGAATCATTTTATGTTAGTCCGTTTGAGGAACATCCGGACGAAAGGGTGATGGCCCTGTATAAAAAGATTAATCAAAGCAGAAAAAATATACAAAAACATGGAAATGACGTGGCAGAAAATTAAATTGACAAAGGCTGTCAAAGTAAGCCCCGTGGTCAAGCGGGGGCTTACTTGTTGATTCAATGAGCAAAAATACCAAAAAGGGTCATGAATATTTTGCAGGGTAAGGTAAGATATTTATAAAACCTTGGAGGAATATTTTATGAATACACAGCCTAATCCTGAATTGACCTCGGCAGAAATCGCAAGTCTTTGGAGTAATTATTTAAACGATTCAATGGCTGTACAGACTATTAGTTATACATTGAGCCAGGTCGAAGATGAAGACATACGCTCTGTATTGGAGTTTGCTTTAAGTTTATCCCAGCAACACGTCCAATTTATCGAAAACCTGTTTACCAATGAGCAAATTGCTGTACCCGATGGATTTTCAACCCAGGATGTGAATTTAAACGCACCAAGATTATACACCGATGATTTTTTCCTCTTGTATATCCAAAATTTAGGGAAATTAGGTATGACTACCTATACGATGGCTTTATCTAATGCCGCACGTTCTGATATTGTGCAATATTTTAAACAAAACTTAAGCACATCTGCAGACTTACTGGATCAAGCCACACAAGTAAAATTAACAAAAGGGATTTTTTCAAGAGCCCCCTATATTCCCAAACCTGAAAGAATCGAATACATTAACGACCAACATTATTTGAGTGGGGGATGGTTTAGTGACAAACGCCCGTTAAATGCCATTGAAATTACGAATTTATATTACAATATTGAAAGGAATAGGGTGGGTGCAGCGCTGATTATGGGATTTAGTCAGGTAGCCCAATCGCCAGAAGTTCGAAAGTATATGGTACGAGGACGGGATATATCAGAAAAACACGTGGATATTTTCAATAAAATTATGCACAATGACCATCTTTCAACACCGTCAGTATGGGATGCTCAACCAACGGATTCATCCGAATCTCCGTTTTCGGACAAACTTATGATGTTCCATATTACAACAATGAACACAGCCGGGATTGGTCAATATGGGGCGGCAATTGGAACCAGTCAAAGGACTGACTTGATTGCAACGTACACACGTCTTACAGCTGAAATTGCGAAATACGCCGAAGATGGTGCTAATCTTATGATTAAAAATCGATGGTTGGAAAAACCACCCCAAGCACCGGATCGAAATCAAATTGCAAGAGATAAGGGTTAGGTCTTATGAATGGATAAATTGCTGTGGAGCATCGCATTACCTGGTTTTGGCCAATTATTAAATAAAAAATACATCAAAGGGATTGTACTAATTTTCTTAGAGTTTTTGGTCAACGTACAGTGAAACTTTAACGAGGTCATCCTTTTAAGTTTTCATGGGGAAATAGAAAAAGCGATTCAATATGCAGATTATCAGTGGCTCATGTTCTATCCTTGTTTATACTTTTTTGCCATGTGGGATGCCTTTAAAGATGCAGGTGGCGGAAAAAAGCCATATTCCTTTTTACCATTTGTATTTTCAGCCTATTTTGTGACTGTAGGAACGATCTATTCATCTAAACTAACTTTATCCAGCATATTGCTCGGTCCAATTTGGCTTCCAATATTAAGCGTCATTCCGGGTTTGGTTGTGGGATTCTTATTGCAGCACATCATGATGATAACAAAGCTGGCTAATCAGTTTTAGCTTTTGCATCAGGGGGGTCACAGGCTTGGGTATTACCAACTTTATTCCTTTAACGGGTGCCTTTCCGTATCAGCGCGCGTATTGTACATAAGGGGGTCCTACCGACATTTTGACATCTAACCCGCGCTAAGCCACTTTCTTCCATATGAATCCTTATTATAGGCTCGTTAAGGGGTAATTTTATAATTCTACGCAAAAATCTCACCTCATTAAACCCCTTTTAGAAGCTATGATTCTCCCACTTAGGGCAGTATTTTATCGTAGAATCCATCTACGCTATTTTTAGGTCATTTTTGTAAGAAAATGGATTAGCGTTGTTTTTTTGTCATTATGTTGGCAAGACCGCTATTTCTTCAACTGTTAACTTTTTTTATCAATATTGCGTATTTTTTGTATTCTGTAGACTGAATATTGCGGTATCCAAAATCCATGGAGCTGTACAATTAACCAATTTTTAGATTGCTTATTCAACAGGATGTTCCAGGATGCAGCTTGATAATTTAATTTACTTTAGCCTTTTACATCAAGTGTCGGGGGCTTATTTTTTATGTCCAAGATTGAGTATCTTATTTTAACCATCTTTGGTTTCGTTTCTTTCTTCATCTTGCTGACCCCGATAGTATTTGGAACGTTGGCTTTGTCGGTATCCATACATAATGTTTCGTACCATTTCTTCGTTTTCAAGGCCGACACCAATTGATCCCGCAAAAGTTGCTATGGAAGTGGCCAACCAGGCCAATTTTGTATAATTCCAGAAGCTAACAGATTCGTTTAAATCACCTAATGATTGAAATAAATCCGGCGGAACAAACAAAAGGACTGTCAGCAGGAATAATACAAAAAGCGTAATATAGTAACATAATACTGCTACTGTTAAAGTAGCTACTGTTGTTCGGTTATATAATTTTCTGACATCTTTATCATTATTTATAGCTGGCTTTTCCCACAGATTATGCGAGATGATAATCCATACCACGATACTGAAGATTGCACCAACCATTAAGCCCAAAAAGCGAAAAAGTTCAAATGCTCCACTTAACTTCCATAAAGTAGGGAAAATAAGGCCATAAGCCCCTGTAGCAAAAGCCACTGCAACGACAGGCTTAAATGATGGAATAATGCCCCATGGGCGATTTGCATAGGTCATTCCCGCTAAAACACGCAGTTTAGCCTGAAAACGTGGGCGAATAACAAGATGCAGATCCATTTTTTTACCCATAGGGGTTGAATGTTCACGACGAATCAGTGAAAACAAAAATTGTCTGGATACAGCGCCTTTTTCACGATCAGACATGCCTTCTTTTGCGGTAGCAGCAGTTTTTTTCATACTATTATTCGATTGATGGCTGTGTAACTCTTTTACAACTTGTAGCAATACTTTCCTTATGCGTGCGGTTAAAGGAAAAGATCCAAATGCTGGAATCGATATTTGCCCGACTTGCCGATTATAATCACCATCTGCCACGACCAAATCCTTATCATCAAACAATGGGAGGTCTGTTAAACATATGGCAAAATCCCAGTTTTTTTGCTTTTTTATAGACTCAGTTTCCTCCATCAGTTCTTGCGTGTCTTCAGCTGAGCCAATAAGAGGGTCTGTTGTAACTTCAACAGACCATTTGACTTGATCTGAAACCTTTGCAGATAAGAATTCAGGTAATTTATTTTTGAAACCTTTAGCTAATTTTTCTGGCGTATCGGGACAAGGAATAAGCCCAACAGTTAATCGTAACAATTACCTCACCTCCAATAAATATAAGAATTGGTTCATTTTATTTACCCGATTTTTTTGAATAAACACATAGTGAAAATTTACAATTCATTAACTTGCTGGTCTGAAAAGTAAAAAGATATAAAAAATTATTTAATAAAAATGTAACTCCAATAATTATGGCTCTTCACCAAAATCTATGGCTGACATTTAAAGGGTAATTATGGTAATAAAACCAAATAAATGAAAAAACACCCGTAACCCTACTATAGTGAAAATATGCATAAAACCACAATAGCGAGGTGTTACAGGTGTATTTTCACTATATCAACAAATTGGTTAATATTCCAGAGGTCTGTGTTAAAGACTTGTCATTTGAAGATGATCAAGGAATCGTCTATTTCCTTGTTGAACCTGTCCAATCTGTGCAGGATTGTCCATGTTGTGGCAGCTCTCGCGTAAAACGGAATGGCATCCCTTATCATCGTCGAATCCGCCACTTACCACTGATGGAATGGCGGACCATTCTATTGACTCCATCGATTAATATGACATGCAAGCAGTGTAACGCCCACTTTGTTTGGCAATACGAATTTGTGGGGCCGAAAGAAACCTATAGCCATGCTCTGCAAAACCAATTGATCCAACAGGGACATGGCAATACAGTCAAGGCGATGGCCGGCTTCCAGGTCGTTCCTTATACAACAGCGGAAAGATATTATAAAAATGGGCTTCAGGCAGACAGAGAGCGCACACAAGCAACGTGTATCCAAGATGCGATAGAACGTGACCGGCTGGTGCTGGGCATTGATGATTTT
>NZ_SRHY01000053.1 GCF_004565465.1 Lentibacillus salicampi | reverse complement strand
GTCTAAAACCTAATTACTCCTGTCTTGGCGGGAGATCAAGCCGTTTCATTGAAAATCTGATGTTCCACTCGCTAATTTACATATTTTTACATAAAACCCGTTATACTTCTGTCTAAGGCTCCTAGGGTTTTATCCGGCCAAAATGGGAACGGCTGAATATGCAATCGGATCGCCGCTGTTTGAAAAAGCAACTGTTCATTTGGAGAACGGGAAAGATATTGTTATCAATGCACCAAATAACAGCAAAGAAAATAAATATGTTCAAAGTTTAAAAGTAAATGGAAAAGACTACACAAAAAATTACATCAAACAGGCGGACCTGGCAGATGGAGCAACACTAGACTTTGAAATGGGACCAGATCCTTCTGAGTGGGGAAGCGATCTGACCGATTTATCGGAATCCATGACACCAGCTGCAACAGATGGGTTATCAATTTCCGCATCACTGTATGATTTCACCGATTCAGAGGGTGACGCAGTGGATAGTGATAAAGGGAAAGCTGACAAGCTATTTGATAATACATCTGAAACGGAGTTGAATTTCGAAAATGGTAAACCATGGATTCAATATCAGTTTAACGAAAAGAAAAAAGCAAAGATGTATACGTTAACCAGTGGCAGCGATTCAGATACCTCCGATCCGAAGAGCTGGGTGTTAAAAGGATCCAATGATGGTGAAAATTGGAGTGTCCTTGATGAACGGGAAGACGAAACATTCAGATGGCGGGATTACACACGTGCATTTGAAATCAACAATCCGAGAGCCTATGCTTTTTACCAGATGGAAATTACCGACAATGGTGGCGGTCAATCCACAACACTAGCAGAAGTAGAACTTCTCGGTATGGAGGAACCGCCAGCAGAAGTGGCCGCAGGTATTCGAGGTTTGGTTCAACGTTTACATGAGGAAGGCGAACTGGAATCAGAAGCTGTCCATGCATTAAAAATGCATCTGACCGCAGTGGAGCAATTTGAAAAGCAAGGAAAAGCGAAGAAGGTAGTGAAACACATGAAAAGTTTTAACCTGTTGTTAAAACAGCATCACGAGTCAGGGTTACTATCTGATGAAGCCTATCATATGCTCCAGAATAATGCAGATTATATGATTAAGCTTTGGCGTTAGATTTGATAGGTTGTAGAGGTTGTTCAAAAAGACGGTGAAAATGACACGTCGAATTTCGTCGTTGGCCTGTTTTTGCGCTACTCATGTATCTAAATGCATAGAGGAAGTTCTGCTAAAACCGTCCACGTCCTGTGGACAACGCAGAACTCACCACGACGCGCGAGAAGCCCGCGCTCGAAACTGCGCCGCCTAGAACTTCTTGGTCCTTTTCATCTTCCTTTTTGAACACGCACTTGTAATCGTTCGTGGTGGTCTTGGGTGGAGCAACTCTTTTGCCAGCATGGGAGTTGATGCGCATGACACTTCAATCTATGCTGGTGAAACCGGAATCTTCGGGTTCATATAAGGTGTCGATTGCACAGCACCATACAAGTGCTTAATCCCTGTGACAGTCCGGATGCTACTGTTGAGAGCTGGTTAAAAAAGTGTGCGCAGGTATTTGGACCAACGTATTTGCTCCACCAACCTATTATAACCCCCCTTCAAACCAGAAATTTGAAGGGGTTAAAAAACAGTCTATATAAAATTAAATAAATTTCACAATTATTCAGCAGGAAAATTAACATGTCGAATAAAATAGATAAGAACTTAAGACGGGAGGTTAATAAAATGTACACTATGGAAGAGGCCTCAAAAATGCTTGGCGTACATCCCAATACACTCAGAAGATGGGAAAAGCAAGGGAAAATAACTACGAGCCGTACGACGGGCGGGCACAGGCGTTTTTCGATTGAAGCTTTATCTGCTATTAAAAGTGATGTTTAGCCAGTCAAAGACAAATTGGTTATCGGTTATTGCCGGGTTTCATCCTCGGACCAGAAGCGTGATTTAAAAAGACAAGTCGATGCCGTTTCACAGTACTGTACGGCAAGTGGCTACCAGTTCCGTATCATTGAGGATTTAGGAAGTGGATTGAATTACAACAAAAAAGGTTTAAAAGGATTAATCCAAATGATACAAAGCAACCAAGTGCAGAAAGTTGTCATTCATTATAAAGACAGACTACTGTGATTTGGTTATGAATTAATCGAACAAATTTGCGCGTTTCATCATGTCAATATTGAAATTATCAACCACACAGAAAACAAAACATACGAGCAGGAATTGGTTGAAGATATGCTTTCCATCACCACTGTCTTCAGCAGTCGTCTGTATGGAAGTAGAAGTCATCAACAAAAAAAACTGCAACAGACGGTAAAACAAACAATTGAGGAGAACGAACATGCTTACGTACAATAAAAAGGTTCGATTAGCTGTTTCAAAAGAAAACAAGCAGCTATTAGACTCCCAATCCAGAATGTGTAACTGGCTGTACAATCAATTGCTTGATGCGGTTGAGGAAGATTACCAAAATGGGAGCAAGAAAAAATTACTTGCAGGCAGAAACCTGCGTAATGAAGTTCCCGGGATTAAAGCGAAAAGTCCATTTTTATATAAGGTACACTCTTCACCCCTGAAAAATTCAGCACTGCGGTTGAAGGACGCCTACGATCGCTATTTTGATAAAACTCTGGCTAATAACAGGCCAAAACATCGTTCCTGGAAAACGAAATGGTTTTCGCTGTACTACGATGAACCGAAAAAAGGTTTTAAATTAGTGAACCCTGATGAACTTTCCCTCACCTTTGGCAAATTAACAGACGAGGAATTAAAAGAAGCGAGGAAAACAGACGAAGAAACAAAAAAGTCTATTCATATCACAGTCGGACTTGTGGAGGAAGTTACACTGAGCGATACAGAAAGCATCAAAACGCTTCGCATCACGAAGGATTTAGATTCCTACTATGCGATTTTTACAATAGAGGACAACAGGGAAATCAATCAAGTGGAAGAACAATCGTTTATTGTGTTTGATCCGAACCATAAAAATTTGGCTGTCGGACTTGCAAGCGACGGCAAATCATACGAATTAAAGTCAATGAATACATTGCTGAAATACTGGGATAAACGGATTGATGAGATCAAATCGAAACGCGACAAATGCGAAAAGTTCAATAAACTTGTGTGTACAGAAAATGTCACCTACTTTGAACCAAGCAAACACTGGAAAAGATTGAACCGTGCATTGGAGAAAGCGGCATTGAAACGTCGAGAACAAATCAAGACGTTGTTATACAGCTATGCACATTATTTTTCCAAGCGTTATGATGGGGTTTACATTGGCGATTATACACCAACACCTGATGTCGCAACGTACGGCAATATGAGACGGGCCATGTTGAACCAGACACCAATTGGTCAATTTCGCAGCACATTAAGCTGGGTACAAACAAAAAACGGCAAACATTATCAGAAAGTGAATGAACGCAACACAACCAAGGAATGCTGTGTCTGCGGTCATAAAGAGAAGAAAGACCCATCCATTCGCAGCTTTACGTGTGTAAACTGTGAAACATTGCTTTCCAGAGATATTAGCAGTACGGTTAATATTGGAAAGAAAGCCAAAAAGTTATTGCCACGCGCGGGCTACACAGGTGTGGAATCCCCTGTGTATACAGTTTGGTGGGATTATAAACGGGCAAAGGTTGCTTGTGGTTTGACCCCATCTGCTGGCCTCGGGAATTGAGTCCGGGGATTGAAACAAACATTCTTCTTGGTAACAGAGAAGAAGGCTTTTGTTAAGTTAAATTTGATTAAATTTAGTTAATAAAAGGAGTGCGGTGCTTTCACAGTATTCAGCCATTTTATAGTGCATATCAAAGAGTGTTCTATGAAGGAAGAGCAATTTTACTTTTTCCTCATTTTCTTTTATTGAATAATGTATAATAATAGAAATTAGTGAATCAACATCAAAATCTATGGTTGAAATGAAATGAATGAATAAAAATGTTAACAGTAAGCTAGCGGAGTGTTTTTCCGAAGCGATCGCCTGCATCAAATATTTATTCTTCTAATTTGTCAACCTTAGATTTTGATTTAGAATCAAATTAGTAAGTATCGAACTGATAGGCGATTTATGTTAATAGTAAATTTTTAGAGTCTTGAGGATTGTAAGAATGACGGACATAGGGGCAATCTATTCTAATCCCTTCGTCCAAATATCCGGGGTGAGTTGCTGTGAGTCATTCCAGATTACTGTTTTATACAGTAAGCGGGGTTGTTTTCTGTATTAGTTTCATTGGTATGCTTATTTATGGTTATAAGACATTTTTTATCCAGACTGAGAAAGTTGAGTCGGCTGATTATGCCTATCATTTTGCCTTGATTGCTGAGGAGGCTGATAATGAATATTGGCGGCAGATTGAAAAAGGGGCTAAAGAAACGGCTTCAAAGCATCATATTTATTTGGAATATCTGGCTCCAAAAAGGGCAAATAATGATAAACTGCTCAAATTATTTGATCGGGTGATTTCTGCCAAAGTTGATGGAATTATCGTTCAGGGCGTTGAGGGCGACCGCTTTGTGGAATTAGTCCATAAATCGGTAGAACGAGAGATTCCGATTATTAACGTGGACACGGATGTTCCAAACAGTGAACGGAAAGCCTATGTCGGGACAGATAATTTCCGGGCTGGAGAATTGGCCGGTAAAACCCTTATCGAAAGCACCACCGGCGAGCAACATGTGGGCGTTGTCACCGGACGATTTGATGCTATTAACCAAAAACAACGGTTGAAAGGCTTTAAGAAGGCTATTAAAGACATCCCACGCATTCATGTGGTTGATATCAAGGAATCTAATATTACATCTAATGGTGCTGCACAGGCAGCTTATTCACTTTTGAAACAATATCCCCAGATCAATATGTTTCTTGGAACCAGCGCACTTGATGGGATTGGTATTGTGGATGGAATTCAGCAGATAGCAGACAATAAGGCGTTTACTATCATCGGTTTTGACTTACTTCCTGAAACACTGCAGCTGATTAAGGAAGGGAAAATTGATGCCACCATTGCACAGTACCCAAAGCAAATGGGGAAAGAATCGGTTAATGTTTTATTGGAACTGCAGGAAGGTGACATATTGGACGATGAAATATATATCGATACGAAAGTAATCAAGAAAGGTGACTTATCCAGCCTTCAAGATGGTGAGTTGCCATGAGAACGATTCGTGGAAAGCTGGTTGTTTATTTCCTGGCTATTATTCTTTTGTTTCAGGTAACGGCCATTTCCATCTTTGTCAGTTCCAATGAGCTGACAGATACATATAATGATAGTTTTCAGCGTTTTCTATTGCTGAATAAGATTTCCCGGGATGCTTCAGAGTTATATTCGACAACGAAAGCGTTTGTTGACGAGCCAAACTCGGAAAACTCCGATGACTACTTTGCAATAAAATCGGATTTGGAAGATAATCTGAGTCAATTATCGGAAACATTCTATTACATGGAAACGATTGAAATGAAGAATTATATAAACTTGATTGAGACATTTATCTATGAAACGGATCTTACGGTAGGTTCTGTTTTAAGGGATGACTCAGAGCAGTATATGAACCATTTGATGGAGGCCGCAAACGCCTCGGATTACATTTCCGAATCGACATTGGAAATTATCAATCTGGAATTAACAGCTTATCAATCGTTTTATGAAGAGCTGCAACAGCGCGATCATAACTTTATGCTATTCTTTATCTTCCTGTTTTTAACCACAATTATACTGGCAATATTTTTTGCACTATGGTTTTCAAAAGGGATAACCAGACCGCTGGGGAAACTCTCAACTGCAGCTAAGGAAGTAGCCAGTGGGGAACTGCAGGGTGAGCCCGTTCACATTCGAACAAACGATGAATTGCAGCTGCTTGGGGACACATTTAACCAAATGCGCACTAATATTCATGACCTATTTGAAGAAGTCCAGGACCAATCTGAACTTGACCGATTGGTAAAAGAAATGGAATTGAAACATTTGCAAAACCAGGTGAATCCACATTTTTTATTTAATACATTGAATACGATTTCCAAGATGGCCTATATGGAAGACGCCAAATCAACGTCCAGTTTAATCGATTCTGCAGCAGCATTGCTCAGGCATAGTCTTGGTGAGATTGATCATCGCGTGACATTAAAGAATGAAGTGGCGGTTGTTCGGGATTATTTTCACATCCAAAAAGTGCGATTTTCTGAACGGGTTACCTTTCATGTGGATGTGGATGAGAACTGTCTGGGTCTCGAAGTCCCCCAATTGACATTGCAGCCATTGGTTGAGAATGCCTTCCTCCATGGAATCGAAGGAAAAGAAGAGGGCGGAACCATTTCTCTGATCATTTATCAGCAGCTTAGGAACGTGATTATCGAAATCCGCGATGATGGTGTCGGTATGAGCCAGAAAACAATCGATCAAATCATTTCCCGGACAAAGCAGCAGCAAGAGCATGTTGGCCATTCGACTGGAATAGGCTTAACCAATGTCATCAGGCGGTTGGAGCTTATCTTCCGGGAGAACGATGTGGTTGAAATAGAATCCGAGCCTGGCCGGGGGACAGTGATCAGGTTAATACTGCCTTATGATAAGGAGGGCTAAGATGAGGGTATTAATTGCTGAAGATGAGTTATTGGAGCGAAAGGCTATGCGCAAATTTCTTACGGAGAATTTCTCAGATATCAATACTATCCTGGAAGCTGCGAATGGACGGGAAGCAATTGAAAAGGCAGAGCAATCCAAACCCAATATTATCTTTATGGATATCAAAATGCCTGGTATTAATGGCCTTGAAGCGATTGCTGAAATTCAGCGAATCAATCCGTCATGCAAATTCATTCTCGTATCTGCCTATGATTCATTTGATTTTGCGAAGCAGGCCATGCATTACGGTGTCAAAGAATACATTCTAAAACCAGGTAAAAAAGATGAAATTGTCGCGTCGATTTTGCGTGTCCAACGAGAGATTGAATATGAACGTAAGCAGCAGGACGAGAAGCGTGACTTAATTGAGGAACGGCTGATGGCAAAATTGATGCACCAACCACTGGACAAAGATACCTATACAATTTTTAAGAGTTATTTTCCTTCTTTTGCAAGCGGCTTTTTTCTAGTTATTCAAATGGCTGAAATCCCTAGCAAAGATGTAATCCAGTCAAAGCTTTCTAATCATCTGCGGCATCGATTTATGATGGATGCTCAAGATGAACGGATCGTTTGCTGCACACTGGCAGGCGTTGAACTAAATAACTCTGATTTGTTGATGCAAGCCCGGATAATTCAAATGGCCTTCGGTGAAGATTGTTATGTCGGTTTGGGCTATGTCTATTCAGCTTTGGATAGTCTTTCAAAATCATACCAAGAAGCCCTTACTGCAGTATATCAGCTGGGAAAATTGAATAACAGGCGGTACGGATTCAGCGATCAAAGTAACGCAAAGCATGCTCAATCAGATAGTGTTGTTCAGCTTCTGACCGAAGTTGAAAAAGGGAATGAACATGAAGCGATAAAGCTTTATAAGGGTAATCGAAAAGATTTTACATCAAGTCAGTATGAAGAGGTTTATTTTAACATTAAGCGTTTAATGGAAGAACAGAAGCTTGCGTTGCCCGGCAGTTCTATTTCGGAGTTGGAGACTGATCGGGATTGGCAGCACTTTATAGCGATTTGTTGTTTGACATTTCAGGAACATTATCAATCCAAACGGTTTATGCAGAAAGTAACAGCGTATATTGAAGAACATTATAAGCAGGGCATGACGCTGGAGGAGATAGCTGAGCACGTTGGTTTAAGCGCCAATTACTTTTCAAATGTATTTAAAAGCGTGTTTGGTATGACGTTTATTGAATACATAACTGAACGAAAGCTGAATGAGGCAAAACGGTTGATGACACAAAATGAGTATTCTTTAAAGGAAATTAGTTATATGGTCGGTTATCATGATCCGAATTATTTCAGCAGAGTGTTCAAAAAGCATCATCAAATGTCCCCAAAAAAGTTTCAAGAGCAAATCTTTAAAAAGTGAAGGGAATCATAAAAAATTACAGAAGATCATACACCGCTAATATTTAGAAAAGTTTATAATGTATTTGAAAACGCTATCAAAACAAAGGGGGAAGAATTTAATGAAGAAAGTATGTGGTATTTTCTTCATGCTGGCATTGGTTCTTGGACTCGCCGCATGCAGTGGTGATTCTGATGAGGCAGAAGGCAGCTCGAATTCAGATTCAGAGGGTGGAGACAGTGCAAATACGGTTGAAATTTTCAGCTGGTGGACTGGTGCCGGTGAAGAGGATGGATTACTTGCATTAATTGATTTATTTGAGAAAGAGAACCCGGATATCACAATCGAAAATGCTGCGGTAGCCGGCGGTGCTGGAACGAATGCGAAAGCAGTGCTTGCAACGCGCATGGAAGGCAATGACCCGCCATCAACGTTCCAGGTTCACGGAGGAGATGAATTGAATGAAGGCTGGGTGGCAGCAGATAAAATGCAGCCACTCAACGACCTTTATGAAGAGAATGGCTGGCAGGACAAATTTCCCCAGGAGTTAATTGATCTCGTCAGTAAAGACGGAGATATTTATTCAGTGCCCGTCAATATTCATCGCGGGAATGTATTCTTCTACAACAAGAAAGTGTTCAAAGATAACGGTATAGAGGAGCCGGAAACATTTGAAGAGTTCTTCGCCGCATCTGAAAAACTTCAGGAAGCAGGTGTGGTACCAGTAGCTCTGGGTGACAAAAACTCTTGGCCAGCCACACAAATCTTTGAGAACGTTTTGTTAGGCGTGCTTGGGCCGGATGATTACAAAAAATTATTCGAAGGTGAGATACCGTTTGATGATGAGCGTGTCGTTGAAGCAGCTGAAACATTCGGCAAAATTCTTGATCATATTAATGAAGACCATGCAGCCCGAAATTGGCAGGACTCAGCCCAGCTTGTAGCCAATGGAGAAGCAGCCATGCTTAATATGGGTGACTGGGCAAAAGGTTACTTTGTAAACGATCTGGAAATGGAAACGGGTGAGGACTTTGGTTATTTTGAATTCCCGGGTACAAAAGGTGAATTCCAGGTTATTACCGATACATTTGGGTTGCCTAAAGATATCGATAACGAGGATCAAGTTGAGAAATTCCTGACATTCCTGGGATCAACCGAAGCACAAGATGTGTTCAATCCATTAAAAGGGTCCATCCCTGCTCGTACAGATGCTGATGAATCGGAATATGATGCATATGGAAAAGAAGCCATGAAGGACTTCGGCGAATCACGTCTGGTACCTAGTCTTGCGCATGGATCTGCGGCCTCGGCCGGTTTTTTGACCAAAGCTAATCAGGCAGTGAACATTTTTGTTACACAGCGTGATGTAGATAATTTTATCCAAGCGTTAAAAGATGCATCATCAGACATGTAATGGTTTGAAACGTGAGGCTGCCTGACATTGGGGGCAGCCTCTTTGATTGTTCGAACAGACTTTTAAAGGGTGTTGTATTTAGGGCGATGTTCAAAAGGTGATATAAAGCCTTGAAGAAAAAACCCTAAGCAAGGAGGGTATCACATGGAGCTAGCAGAACATAAAAAAAGAAACAGAAGAAAAATGACAAAAGATCATTGGACAGCAGTGGCATTTCTCATTCCATCTGTTATTCTTATCCTGATTTTTGTGTATGGTTTTATTGCATGGACGGGATATGTATCAGTCAGTAATTGGAGTACGCTGGTACCTGATTTTTCCTTTGCTGGATTGCAAAATTACATTAGCTTATTCCAGGATTATCGTTTTCAGTCTGATTTGCGAAATACGATCTTTTTTACCATCTTTTTTATCGGACTCGTTATCGTTATGGGGCTGGGGTTAGGTATTTTAATTGACCAGAAGTTAAAGGGAGAATCATTGTTTCGCAATATCTTTTTATTCCCGATGGCATTATCGTTTATTGTAACAGGTGTTGTATGGCAGTGGCTCCTTAACCCGTCTACAGGTTTTAATCAGTTTCTGAAGTTTTTTGGCATAACACCGAAATGGTATACGGATACCAATATTCTTGCCGGGTTTGAATGGGGACAAATAGAGTTTGGGGTGCCGGTCGCGATTATTGCTGTTGTCATTGCAGCGGCTTGGCAGATGACAGGATTTTCATTAGCGATGTATTTAGCCGGTTTGCGTGGCGTCCCGGATGAGTTGCGTGAAGCGGCTCGCATGGATGGAGCAAGTGAGTTTCAAATATATCGGAAGGTTGTCATTCCCATGCTGATGCCAATAACGGTTAGTGTCATTATAATTATGGCCCATATGTCATTGAAGATATTTGACTTGATTTACGCCATGACCGGTTCAGGGGCAAACTTTGTTACCGACGTTCCGGCAGTGTATATGTACGAGACGACCTTCAAAGGCAATAACTATGCAAATGGTGCAGCTATAGCCATTATCATGCTGCTGGTTGTCGCGGTATTTATCGTTCCGTATTTATGGAACAGTAGAAAGGGTGATCATTAATGGCATCATTTTCACTCGGAAAAACAATGAAGTATATTCTTTTAATATTCTTTGCTTTATTATTCTTAATGCCCGTCTATGTCATCATTGTCACGAGTTTGAAGCCATTGGACGAAGTTTCGCTGGAGCATATGTGGGCGCTTCCGTCGTCGATTGATTTCAGTTCCTATGTCCAGGCGGTTAAGGAATTGGCTCCAAATTTCATGAACAGTGTGTATTTAGTCATCCCTGCAACACTACTGTCTGCATTACTGGGTGCGATGAATGGCTATGTTTTATCTAAATGGAAGTTTAAAGGATCGGAAACATTATTCACGTTTATTTTATTTGGTATGTTCATTCCTTATCAAAGTATTCTAATTCCGATGATTCAATTTATACGCAGCATTGGCCTGTATGATACGATTCCGGGACTGGTTCTGGTGCATGTTGTCTATGGCTTGCCGATAACAACCCTAATGTTTCGTAATTTTTATGCCAATATACCAGACCAGATGATTGAGGCGGCTAAAATAGATGGTGCAAGTTTTCTTGGTGTTTTCAGACATATTATGGTTCCGCTGTCGATAACCGGGTTTGTCGTTGTGGCCATCTGGCAATTCACGAACATTTGGAATGAGTTCTTGTTTGCCGTTACAGTGACAACAAATGAAACACAGCCGGTTATGGTAGCACTGCAGAACCTATCCGGAAGCCAAATTGTACAGTGGAATGTGCAAATGGCTGGGGCAGTGATTGCGGCATTGCCGACACTGCTTATCTACATTTTACTAGGTAAATATTTCGTTCGCGGACTTCTGGCAGGATCTGTGAAAGGATAGAAAATTGGAAGAGTTATGCTGTAATAGTAAAACATAAACATGGGCGTGAAACGCCAAACATGTGCCGAAGTGCTCAAAGGATGGCACGAAAACCGGAAACAATTCGTTATGAAGGTTCAAATGTAGTATTTTTACCACTTTTAACTGTCAAAAAGAAAAATCCAAACTGATTCGTCTGAATCATCGTTTGGATTTTTCTTCCATCAATCCGTTTGCCGCCTGTCTTGACTATTTAAAAGAATATTTAATGTAGCTGCGATAGGTTTCTCCTGTTTGCAATATGACATTCGGAAAGCCTTCATGATAAAGGGCTGCTGGATGGGCCTGTGCTTCAAAGCATACGCCTGCGTATTTTTGGGATAACCCCTCGTTTAATTTTAGCCCCTCATCCAATCCGTTTGCGGTGTAGAGCACCATTCCCGGTTCGCTGGTGTGAATCTTCATGGTGCGTCCGGTGTTCTTCTCCGATACAATCACTGTCTTTTCGTTTCCAAACATAAAATAATGATCATAGCCATTTCCAGCAATTTTTTGTTGCGTTGTTTCCGGTTTGAGGCCACCGCCAAGCAAACGCCCATCACGAAAATCAAAAGGTGTATCAGCCGGTTCAATCAAGTGTCCGGTAGGGATGAGCTCCTCATCTAATTCTGCCATATAACGGCTGTCAAATTGAACATGATGGTTGTGCACCGTATCTTTCATATCGCCGCTCAAATTAAAATAAGTATGGTTCGTCATTGCGACAGGTGTATCATGGTCGGATGTGGCTTGGTAGTTCAGGGTAAGCTCATTGGCATTGTTCAGCGTATACGTAATCGACACGTCAAGATTGCCCGGATAGCCATTTTCTAAATGTTTACTCATAGACGTGAGAACGAGGGTCACCGCGTTTTCTGAGTGGCGTGTTTCCGAGTTCCAGATGACTTGATGAAACCCGTTTGGGCCGCCGTGCAGGTGATGCTTATCTTCATTTTTTGTTAGTTCGTAGCGGCTTCCGTTAAGATGAAAATGGCCATTTTTAATCCGACCTGCCACACGTCCGATTTGGGCGCCTAAATAATTGGGGTTATCCTCATAATCTGCGTAACTTCTATAACCCAGCACAACATTTTCGGTTTTACCATGCTGGTCCGGAACCAACAGGTTGGTAATAATCCCGCCAAAGTTCAAAATGCTGACGGACATGCCATGATCATTGGAGAGTGTAAATTCCCTCCATGTTCCGTGGACTCTTTTTTCTGTGATATCCATGTGTTCACCTACTTATTCAGGGTTTTGATAAATCGGTCAAAGGCTGACTTTTCTTTGAATACACCGGCGTCTTCAAGCACTTTTGCAAATTTCAGGCCCAACTCCTGCTGTATAATGAGCTCAGCATCATTCGGAGTGGAAATGGTACCATGTTTCGCTTTTATAGCTTGTGCCCAGTCGAGATGGTAGTCTTCTATATGGCTTGTTTTATCCAATAGATATTCTTTGATTTCCGCAAGCTCATCTTTCAGCCGCGGGGGTAGAACGGCCAGCCCCATCACTTCAATCAGGCCGATATTCTCCTTCTTAATATGATGCACATCCGCATGGGGATGGAAGATTCCCGTTGGATGCTCCTCAGATGTGCGGTTGTTGCGTAATACAAGATCGAGTTCATAAACGTCATGACGTATCCGCGCTATCGGTGTGATGGTATTGTGTGGTGTATCACCGGAATAAGCCTTAATATCAATTGATTCATCTGAATAATTCTGCCATGTTTGTAAAATGTGCTCGGCTGCATCGAGTAAGTCTTGTTTATCGGAACAATTTAAACGTATGACAGACAGTGGCCACTTCAAAACATGGGCAGTGACGTGATCATAATCATCCAGTTGAAATGAAAACGCCTCTTCTGCATCGGTCATGGCGAATCGATACCGCCCGCCCTGATAGTGGTCATGTGACAAAATGGACCCCCCAACAATGGGCAAGTCTGCATTGGAACCAATGAAATAATGGGGGAATTGATCGATAAATGCCAGCAGTCGTTCAAAACCTTTTTTATCTATTTTCATATCACGATGTTCTTCAGCGAGTACGATACTATGCTCGTTGTAGTATACATAGGGGGAATATTGGAGATACCACGTTTCACCGAGCAATGGAACTTCGATCACACGATGATTGGCTCTCGCCGGATACCCGGTTCGGCCTTCATACCCTTCATTTTCAACACAAAGAACACATTTTGGGTAATCAATCTTTTTCTTGTTTTCACGTTCCCGTTTAATTTGTTCCGGGTCCTTTTCCGGTTTTGATAAATTAATCGTGATGTCCAGGTCTCCATAGGTGGTATTTGCTTTAAAATGAATGTTTTTTTCGATTCGTTTCATCTGGATGTAATTACTGTCCTTGCTTAAGTGGTAAAAATAATCGGTTGCCGCTTCAGGCGATTGGCTGTATTTTTCCCGAAACACAGCGTTGATTACTGAGGGGCGTGCAACAAAACAATTCATGATATTAGCAGCGAGTATTTCTTTCTCGTCAAAAACATCACCAATTATTTGTTGGCGCACGGCGTAGTCAACCAGTTCTTTAAGCAAGTCAGGGATCGATGCATCGGAGCGAGATGTGGAATCTGTCTCTTTATCTCCGTCGAGTTTGAGATATGGCATGATTTGGTTGCGTACGTAAATATGGTCCCGTTTTTCGATCAGCCCGGTCTGGATAGCTTTTTCGATCAGGGCATTCATATGCTGATAAATCAAGATACATCTACTCCTTTTTTGACTGATATCCATTCGGGTTTTTTGAATGCCATTTCCATGCATCTTCCATGATTTTGGTAATGGCTGTTCGCGTCGGGTTCCATCCAAGAACTTCTTTTGCCTTGTCGGAACTGGCAATCAGTACACTCGGATCACCGGCACGGCGCTCACCTGTTTCTGCCTTAATGTTCTTGCCGGTTGCATTTCGCGCCGCCTCAATCATTTCTTTTACAGAGAACCCCTGACTGCTGCCGAGATTGAAAATGTCACTTGGGCTGTCATTCTTTAAATAGTTCATCGCTAAGATATGTGCTTGGATTAAATCTTCTACATGAACATAATCCCGGACGCAGGTGCCATCCGCCGTATCATAGTCCTCGCCGAAAATAGTGATATGGGATCGCTGGCCGAGCGCAGCCTGCAGTATAATGGGGACAAGGTGTGTCTCGGGGCGATGGTCCTCACCAATTTCACCGGTTTCCCTTGCGCCTGCCACATTGAAATATCTTAGGGAAACATAGCTGATCCCATGGGCATGTGCCGTCCACTTCATTAATTTCTCCATGGTTCGTTTCGTTTCGCCATAAGGATTTGCCGGGTTTGTCGACATGTTTTCAGTCAATGGTATCGATTCTGGTTCCCCGTATGTTGCGGCAGTGGACGAAAAGATGATATTTTTAACATCATATTCCACCATTGCTTCCAGTAAAACCTGCGTACCGTAGACGTTATTGTCAAAATACTGGAGCGGCTTTTCCATGGATTCGCCGACAAGGGAGTTGGCTGCAAAGTGCATGACACCATCGATTGATTCTTTTGCAAAGACACCGCGTAAAAAATCGCGATTTCGAATGTCTCCCTGATAAAAAACAGCGTCTGAATGGATGGCTTCATGGTGGCCAGTTTCCAGATTATCAACAACGACCACCCGCTCACCTCGATCAATCAACTGATGGACGGCATGAGAGCCGATATAGCCGGCACCGCCCAATACAAGAATATGCATTATAATGCTCCTCCCGTTATTTCTTTGGCCCCATCGCCGAGCGTGGCCGTATAGAATGTTGTGGTATAACCAAATTTCTGCTGATAGATGTGTCCTACATTGGCTTTGAAATCATCAATGTTATTCTTGGAGACAATCGCAATCGCACACCCGCCGAAACCGGCACCAGTCATTCTTGCACCGATCACACCTTTTTGTTCCCAGGCAGCTTCCACGACAGTGTCCAATTCTGCTCCGGTTACTTCATAATCGTGTTGAAGCGATTGATGTGATGCATTCATTAATTGTCCAAATCCTGTCAGATCCCCATTCTGTAATTTATTAAAAGCCTCCAGTGTGCGGCTGTTTTCCGTGACAGCATGTTTGGCACGTTTACGGTTGATGTTAGTTTGAATGAGGTCTTTGTGCTGTTCGAATTGGTCTTTCGTTAAATCACCAAGACTATTAATCGTGAATGCTGATTTTAAATCAGCAAGCGCCTCTTCACATTGCTGGCGGCGCTCATTGTACTTGGATCCGGCTAACTTGCGCTGTTTATTCGTGTTGATAATCATGATGGCATGATCTTCCAGTTCGATGGGGGCATAGTGATAATCAAGTCTTTGACAGTCTAATAGAATGGCATGATTGCGTTTCCCTTTCCCAATTGCGAACTGGTCCATGATGCCGCTATTTACGCCGATATAATCGTTCTCAACCTTTTGTCCGAGTTTAATCATTTCGACCCGGTCGATGGTTAGTTCGAATAGATGTTCCAGCAATACCCCGGTTGCCATTTCAATGGAGGCTGATGAGGAAAGGCCGGCTCCGTTTGGAATATCCCCGTAATACAGAATGTCAGCACCATGTCTTAGTGAATACCCGCCTTTGATAAGGTGATGGATCATCCCTTTCGGATAGTTTGCCCAATCGTGCGCTTCGTTGAAATTTAAATCGGAGAGATCGCATTCCATCACCCCCGCTTCCGGGAAATTCATGGAATAGAAGCGGAAACGCGTATCCGTTCGCTTTTTACCCAGTGCATATGTGCCAAAGGAAATGGAGGTTGGGAAAACGTGCCCCCCGTTGTAATCAGTGTGCTCGCCGATTAAATTAATCCGACCTGGCGCGAAAAATGTTCGCGGTTCGCCGGTAGAATTAAATACGTTCTGAAAAGCATTGATGAGGTTATTCATGGAATCCCCCCTTAGGATTGTTTGTTAAAAACGCTTACAATTAGTTTACTATAGTCTTCTGATTATCACAATAAAATTAGTGATTTTTTTAGTTAAAAAATAAATAAATTTAACTTGGACCGTGGGGGGACGGTCATTATTGAGTGGCAATAATAAAAACGATACTTTACATGAATCATGTGAAAGCGTATACTAAAATTTAAATTAACACCTTTGGGAGGGCTGGATTATGGGTAGTAAAAAAATAGGTAAAAAAATGATATTTTTTCTCGGTGCGTTAGGTGGGCTCCTATATGGCTATGACATGGGGGTTATATCGGGGGCTTTGTTATATATAAAGAATGATATCCCGTTGACGAGTTTCACAGAAGGTCTTGTCGTTAGTTCGATGCTGATAGGTGCTATTTTCGGATCGGGGTCGAGCGGACCGTTGTCTGATAAACTTGGACGGCGTAGACTGGTCTTTATGATTTCTGTTTTGTTTATTATTGGGGCACTCACACTGGCATTTGCTCCGAACATGGCAACGCTCGTAGTAGGCCGCTTGATTATTGGTTTGGCTGTTGGTGGTTCCACTGCCATTGTTCCTGTATACTTATCAGAAATGGCACCGACAGAATCCAGAGGGTCGCTCAGTTCATTGAACCAGCTGATGATTACAATCGGGATTCTATCTTCTTATCTGGTAAACTATGCGTTTGCACCAATTGAAGGATGGCGTTGGATGCTCGGTCTTGCCGTCGTACCATCTCTCATATTAATGATAGGTGTTATATTCATGCCAGAAAGCCCAAGATGGCTGCTTGAACACCGCGGCAAAGAAGCGGCCCGGCGTGTAATGAAATTGACTCGGAAGGAAAATGAAATCGATCAGGAAATAAATGAAATGATTGAGATTAATCGTGTTTCTGACAGCACTTGGAAAGTATTAAAATCCTCCTGGCTGCGCCCGACACTCGTCATTGGCTGTACATTTGCGTTGCTTCAGCAAATTATTGGTATTAATGCGATCATTTACTATGCGCCAACGATTTTCAATGAAGCTGGACTTGGCGATGTCACGTCTATTTTAGGGACGGTCGGAATCGGAACGGTCAATGTCTTATTTACCATCGTTGCGATTATGATTATCGATAAAATTGACCGGAAGAAACTGCTGATCACCGGAAATATCGGAATGGTTGGATCATTAATCGTTATGGCCGGCCTAATCTGGACAATCGGTCTCGGCTCAACTGTCGGCGCTTGGATTATTGTTGCTTGTCTGACAATGTTTATTATCTTTTTCGCCTTCACGTGGGGTCCGGTTTTATGGGTCATGCTTCCGGAACTATTTCCTATGCGTGCGCGTGGTGCCGCGACAGGTATCGCCGCTCTGGCGTTATCAATTGGAAGTTTGCTTGTCGCACAGCTTTTCCCACTGCTGACCGAAATCATGTCCATTGAACAGGTATTCCTGATTTTTGCTGTGATTGGGATTGGAGCCATGATTTTCGTTGTGAAATATCTGCCGGAAACACGAGGACGGAGTCTGGAAGAGATTGAGGCTGATTTGCGGAAGCGTACTTCGGCAGCCGATACAGGAAATATGAAGTAATGGTCGTTTTTTAGAATCAAGCGATCGGAGTTGACAAAATGGCAACAATTAAAGATATAGCAGGTCACGTGAATGTCTCGATTGCAACTGTGTCCCGCGTCCTTAGTGAGGATCCAAATCTATCCGTAAACCCGGAAACGAAACAGCGCATTTTTGATACTGCTGAACAGCTGGGTTATAAAAAGCACATTCAAAAGAAAACAAAACAGCGTATGCGGATTGCAATTGTGCACTGGTATACGGAGACAGAAGAACTGAATGATTTGTATTACTATTCAATCCGTCAGGGCGTGGAAAAGAAACTGGAAAAAGATGAGTATGAATATATTCGACTGTTTCAAAGTGCGAACAAACAACCCGACGTAAAAGTGCATGGAGTTATCGCGATTGGCAAATTTTCACATTGGCAAATGCGACAATTGAAAAATTGGAGCCCCAATATTTGTTTCGTTGATAACATTCATGCATTGCCTGCCTGTGATGCTGTCGTCGCAGATTTTAAGCAGGCCACCATCAGCGCTCTGTCGCATTTTATCAACAAGAGCCATGTCAAAATCGGGGTGCTGACCGGCGAGGAAAAGTTCCCCGGCACATCTGAAGTACTGAAAGACCCCAGATATGATACGTTTCGTGACTATATGAAATCCTGTAACTTATTTGATAAAAGGTATTGTTTTAAAGGAACGTTTAGCGTGGATTCGGGTTATTCCATGATGAACAATGCGATACAGACACTCAAAGATGATCTCCCCACTGCATTCTTTTGTGCAAATGATGCCGTTGCCGTCGGGGCGTTGCGTGCTCTAAAGGATCACCAGCTTCGTATCCCGGAGGACGTCCAGATTATCGGATTTAATGATTCGAGTGTAGCAAAGTATGTCTCACCATCCTTAAGTACTGTCAGAGTATACACAGAAATGATGGGGGAGACTGCCGTATCCTTAATGAAAGAACGGGTTCTCCAGCAACGTACGGTAGCCAAGACGGTTACACTGGGAACGGAACTGATTGTTAGAGAAAGCACTCAGTGATGGTGAGGAGTGGATGTCATGAAGATAAATAAGTTGTATCAGAAAGGGAATCGTGACGTTAACGAAGATGCTTATGTGATCAATGAGAAAACTGGGATTTTTGCAGCCATTGACGGCGCCACAGGGCTGGAAGGTGTGCCTGGCAACATAGCCTCAGGTGCTGTCCGGCAAGTGCTGAGTGCAGACGTAACGGAGGGCGCACTCGAAGACAGGGTGAAAGCTGCTAATCAGGCAGTTAGTGATGAAACCTTGTCATATCTTGGACTGGAGGGCAGCGCAACGATTGATGATGTGCCAAAAGACAAACGGAGTACTTGCGCGCTTGCAGCCATTTCAATTGATATGGATCACTTACGGCTTGAGTATGTTCACGCCGCAGATTGCATGATCTTTTTGCAATATGAGAACGGGGATATCCGCCAAGTGACATATGACCTGCTTCACCATTTTGATCAACAGGCAATAAACGACATGGTGGAACTGCGAAAGAAAGAAGGCAGGGAAGTCGGAATAGGTGAAGCAAGGGAAAAAGTGCGGCCAACGTTAATTAAAAACCGCTCTTTGCTTAACAGCCATAATGGATATGGTGTCATTGATGGAAGTGCTGCTGCCTTAAATCATTTGGAAAAAGGTACGCTCTGCCTGAAAAGAGTTACCGGAATTCTTTTACTAAGCGACGGATTAATGCTGCCAACGAAGTCGGAAGAAAATGATGCTTGGATGCAAACCGCAGCCATTGCTTTTGACTCAGGTCTGGACGGACTGCTTCATGAAGTGGCGAATAGGGAAAACGCTGATCCCGAGTGTGTAATATATCCACGTCTGAAAGTGAATGATGACAAGACAGGTATATTACTTGATTTAAACATTTAAGAGTACATGCAGTATGTGCTGGTCAACTTGATAGAATAATAGTACTTACGTCAGCATCGAGTTGGCCCGCTGATTTGGGGTCAGCAGGCTAAGGTTACCTGGGAGATAAAAAGCAAGGTGATGAGGCATTCTTGGTTCCGAGACAAGTCTAGTTTTAGAATTCCTATTTTATTCTACAAACCCTAACTATTGGGAGGGTTTAAAAGATTGCTGAATTACCAGCAGGACAATATGTCAGAGGACGGTTATGAAACATTGAAAACGGATGCGGATTACTTGATAGGGAAGTGGCGTTAAATCAGTCAAGTCAGTTTTTCTGTGAAGGTTCGGGAGTGAAAGAGTGTGAACAGACTGACAAAAGCTATACCATATCAGGTTAATAGCAGGAAAACACTTTAGTGAAAGGACGACTCTCTGTGACAGTAACGATATGTCACAGAGAGAATTTTGTAACAAGGAGGAAAATGTGTAAAGTTGATAAACGCCAGTATTTGCCTTTCATGTCATCTTCAAGGCCAATTTAAGGTAGGAAAAAAAATAGCATATTCGGGAACTTACCCAATCACTGTAATTGCCAGTAAACTGTATGGCAGCTGCATGCTTCCTTCTCAGTTTGGGTGGAAACTTCTATGATGTATTAGGTGATTGAGGTTTTAAGTAATTTGAGATACTCTGTAGATTATGATTAGCTAATAAAATAATAGTTGGGGGTAATTGTTATGACACTGGAAATAATCGCGACCAACTTAAGTGATGCAAAGAAAGCGGAAGCGTATGGAGCGGATCGGCTGGAGTTAAGTCCAGGTATGTTGGAAACAGGTATAACGCCCAGCTATGGACTGATCGACTCAGTGGTTAAAACTGTGAATATTCCATTCAATGCTATCATCCGTCCTCATAGTCAGTCCTTTATATATAACGAGGATGATTTAACCGTTATGAAAAAAGATATCCAAATGGTAAAAAAACTTGGCGCAGATGGGATTGTCATAGGTGCTCTGACAAATGACTATCTCATTGATGAGGAAATTCTAAAACAGTTATTGCACGAGGCGGAAGGGCTGGATGTCACTTTCCATAGAGCATTTGACTTCGCTCGGGACCAAGAGGAAGCATTGGAATGTTTGGTCAATTATCCCCAGGTTAAACGTATATTGACTGCTGGAGGTGCGCAGCCTGCACCCCAGGCCACCCAAAAAATAAGGCAGCTTATTCGGCTTGCAGAAAATACTCATCTTGAAATCATGGCAGGTTTTGGGTTACGTGAAGATAACTTTAAAGAGTTCTATAACGAAACGAAGCCAAATGAAGTACATTTTGGTTCGGGCGTGCGGCAAAATGAAAGCTATTTACACCCGATTGACGGATCAAAAGTAAATAACGTTAAAGTTATGATGAAAGAATAAATCTCCCTCACACAGGGAGTTTTTTTATTATAATCCCACTGTTTAGAACTCAACTTTCGCAGATCAAAAATAGGCTTTAATTTAACTGCAGTATCACTCATTGGCAGCTGAATTATGTTCCTTGACAACATCACAATAAAAGAAAAACACCTCAACTTTTGGTATAGTTTAATT
>NZ_SRHY01000052.1 GCF_004565465.1 Lentibacillus salicampi | reverse complement strand
CTGGAGAATTGTATCCGTATTTAATGGCAATATCAATAATCCTGAAATTGCTATTGTTCAGCTCAAAAGCTGCAAGCGTGAGACGCCTTCTCCGAATATACTCCGACAACGTTACACCTGCCAGAAATGAAAACATTCGTTTAAAATGATACTCTGAACATAATGCCCGCTTTGCTACTTCATGACTGTCAATTCTATTGGCAAGATTTTCTTCAATAAAGCTCAAAGCATCATTCATGTTTTTAAGTGAATTCACTTTAATGACCTCCCTTACATCAACAGAATAGCAAGAAATGAAAGATTCTATCCGACTTTTCATGCACACTTATGCAGGGTCAACTTATTCTTCCGCAATATGGTCCCGATTCAGACACAGTGCTTCTTCAGCAACTGCGCCCTTTTATTGAATAGTTATAATGCTTCTGTTTCAGTAATTAGTTCTTTTAGCTTCTTCACTGCGTTTCCCGTCTTTTCAGCATCTGTTGAAAGCAGAGAAACAATATCATCGATTCTTTTTTCATAATCCGTAGGCTTTATCGGGAAATCTTGAATCATGGCCACAGCTTTCTTTTCATTGATACAATACACTTCGTTTTTCGCAAAGAGAACTTGATTTAAACAAGAAATACTTCGAAAGCAATGGCCCATAACATATGAAATATCGTCCTTATTAGTATTGGCTTCCATAAACATAAAGGAAAAAGAAGCTTCAAAAGAAAAATACTGAATCATCGCTTCTTTCAATTTCTCAGGATAGAGCTCCGTTTTCTTTTTTAATTCACTTAGTTTGCCTTCAGGATCAGATAAAATATTACAAACGGCTAACTCTCCCATATACATGACATTCAAATAACCATGTGGATGCCCTGTTTGATAATGAATGGATACAGCACCTGACAGACAATCATCAATAACTTTGCTGACTCGTTTGATATCACGAAATATGAGATCTACATGGAATCCATGCACAACTAACCAGCCGCCTCCATTTATCCATTCGCCCCATTCACCTAAAGAGGTGATTAAATGATCCTTTTTCACATCGTTAAGATTTAATGCTGTTCTGTCTATATCATTAGTGTTAAATCCTTTTGATTCATCATAATAAATCCCAATATCTATATCCGAATCAGGACTGTTGGTTCCTCTCGCCCGCGATCCACCCAACACGATCCCAACTACACCTGGCAGTCCATCCAGTTCTTCTTTTACTTTTTGGATTGTATCATTGACAGTCATTATTTTTCACTCCATATAATTTTTACTATTTTGGACATTTATTCAACATAATTGTCCTATTCAAAAGAATGTACTTAATCGATTACTGAGCCTTCGTTGAAGATTATCTTATGACTTAATTATTGCAAGGTCTATATTGAAATGCAATACAGGTTTTCCCGTCCAAAATAATACGGGACAAGGGTTTAACCCTGTGCCCCGTTCAATCTGCACAGTTATATATACTCCTGGGTTTACTGCATTAGCTTTTTAATTTTATGGTCTGGTCTTCAATTGAATAGATACGATCAGCTGTACGGTCAATAAAAGTCCGATCATGCGAAACAAGCAGGACGGTCCCGACATATCCTTCTAAAAAACTCTCCAATGCTTCAATACAATAAATATCCAAAAAATTTGTTGGTTCATCCAATACAAGCACATTGTATCTTCCTAAAAACAATTGACACAGCACTAAACGAATGGCTTCCCCGCCACTCAATTCACGGACATTCTTTTTTATAGCATTTCCATTGAAATTCATGGCATTAAGGGCAGCCCTAATTTTACTTTCATTGTGATCGCTCCGATTTTTCATATAGGCAATTACCGTTTCATCTCTTTCAAATTGATAATCCATTTGTTCATAAGATCCAATGACAGCTTTTGGCGAAATCGTTATCCCCTCACCACACTTTATAATATGGTGAAGCAGCGTCGTTTTCCCAGAACCATTTTTACCTGTAATGGCAATGGTATTGCCTAAAGGGAATTGGAAACTTGATTCATTGAGCAAGAGTTTATTTCCTGCCTTCAGTGTTAACCGGTCGGCCATAATCGGAAATTTATTGTGCAATTTTAATTCATTTGACTGGTGAAAACGAATTATTTGCTCTTCTTTTGGAGCCTCTGTTTCCTCCAGTTGTTCCACTCTTTGCTCAATCGCTTTCGCTGCGCGTTGAACTGATTTTTGACTGGTTCCCTTCTCTTTTGTCATAAACATTTTGTTCGCTTTTGCTTTAGCCTCTTTTTTGGACATCTGTCCACTAGCCCGATTAATTTTATCAGCCTTCTTCATCTTTTCCTCGGCTGCTTTCATTAGACGTGACTTTTCTTTCACATGCTTTTCATACTCTTCTTGCTGCTTCCTTTTCTCTAGTTCCTTTTGTTCCACATAATCCGAATAGTTCCCTGTATATTCCGTTACACAGCCATCTTCCACTTCCCAGATTTTTGTCACCAACTGGTCCAATACATGCCTATCATGACTGACAAGTATAAGTGCACCATAATAATATCTTAATTCATCGATAAAAAATTTGATGCCCTCTTCGTCTAAATGCGTTGTTGGCTCGTCAATCAACAGGCCTTCATGGTAGGTAGAAAATATCTGCGCTAACTTCATCCTTGTTTGTTCACCACCGCTAAAATGGTCAATGTCTGTTTTGGGGATTGATAACTTTCCCATTAATTCATAGTCGATTTCGCTATCTGTTGCAGATGTTAATTGATCAAAGTATGCAAAATCTGCAAAGCGTTTGACATGGCCTCCCCCAGGCTTGACTTGACCATTTATCAGCTTCAACAGCGTGCTCTTACCTGCACCATTCCTGCCGACAACACCAATACGGTCAAACTGATGTACAGCAAGCTGTGGGATACTTAACACTACACGATCTAAATATGAAACTTCTATATTTTCGAATTCTACCGATAATTTTTTCATAATTCCCTGCCTCCAATTAATAAAAAATCACAAGCATCTGCTTGTGATTCAGAGTAAAGGGGTAGAAGCCATTATTATTCGATTATGGTTAGAAGTCGTCTATAAATAGATCTGCTTTGCTTAAAGGGCACTTTAAACATAAATAAAGAAAGGACAGACTAAACCGCCTTTCTGTGCATTCCATATTTTTGGATATACTTACTACATTATTTACCAATACAGGTTTCTAATATGAGATGAAGATTATTAAAAAAGGACAGACTACTCCCGTTTACTCTGTATTCACAAACAGAGCCTTTGAACGTATTCAGTTACTGGTTCAAAGTTGGGAAACGAAGTTTCATTGCGTGTGTCATTTTTTAATAATCCTCCTCAAAACGATTAAGTGACATATCTTAAATTATAATTGACATGCCACTAAAAGTCAAAATCTCCTTGATGGTAAGACAGGGTGAATTTGTTCCATTCTCGCGCCCGTTTGAGGAAGATCATGGCAGATGGGCATGAGCGCTTTATCTATTATCAAATAAAAAATAAAGAGAGGCTGCATGATTAACAGCCCCCCTATACGATCGACGAATTATTTTTCTAAAAGCTTTAGAGATTCGCGATTGAATGCAGGAAGATCATCAGGTGTTCTGCTTGTTACAAGGTTTCCATCTACGATTACTTCTTCATCTTTTACAGTTGCTCCTGCATTTTCCAAGTCTTTTCTTACGGAAACAAAGCTTGTTAGCTCTCTACCTTTTAGTTGGTCTGTATTAACGAGAAACTGTGGACCATGGCAAATTGAAAATATGGGTTTATTATCTTGGAAAAATGTTTTCGCAAACTCACTATTCTTCGGATTAATACGTAGTAAGTCAGGAGAAAACCCGCCAGGTACGAGTAATGCATCATAATCGTTTGCATTTACTTCATCTATGCCTCTATCTGCTTGTATTTCGTCCCCATTTTTGCCATTGATGGTTTTTTTTGCTTCATTACTGATAATATCTACCGTATGCCCAGCTTCTTTGTAAGCTTTCACAGGATCAGTTAATTCAATTTCTTCTACCATGTCTGTTACAAGGACTGCAATGTGTCGACTCATATAGCACTTCCTCCCTTTATCATTCTCGAATATATTCTAGCATACTGCCCATAACTTTATTAAGCAGTATGCTCATGAACCGTATTATACACGAACCAAATAACGATGCTCTAACTGACAGGCACTTGTTCCCTTCTACCTTATCGTGTTACATAAACGTGCACTACAATGGCATTTGGGCGCTGGTCTTTATTCCCCAACTGCGCCCGTTTGATGAATAAGATTTAAGACATGATGTCATTTCATATTTTTAACCTATAACTTATTTAGTTTGATACCACCATATCCCTATTTTTTATTATACATTAAAAGTCGTAATGTTTCTTCAAGGCCATTTTTGAAAGGAGTTGCTGGTACGGGACCGATACGCTTTTCATATTTTTCCCCACTCAAAATAAACCCCTCTTTGGTGAGGTACATGATCTCAACCACTTCCCTCATAAATGGATCAAACAGCCCAATTAAACGAATAGCAGTTTTATTTAAAGGGATGGCCAACTTTCGATTTCCAGTTACCTTACGTGCCATCTGGATAATTTCCTTACCTGATATTAATCCTGCTCCAGGTATATTCCAATTTTCCCCATAAGCATCGTCTTTTTCTGCTATATTTACTATCATTTTAGCTGCATCTGGTAAATATACATATTCCCGGGGTGTATTCATATTGCCAATAAAGATGGAAGTCTTATGGGCAGCCATCCCTTCCAATGTGGGCTGTAAATAGGAATTCTGTGAAGTAGCCCCATAGTAATCCGGTAGCCTTACAATTAATGCTTTTGCATTCTCCCATTTATTACTAAATATTAATTTCTCAAATTCCACTCGTAACTTACCTTTTTTTGTGTGTGGGTGTTGTGGATGATTTTCATCTCCCTTTGCAACTTGATGCCCGTAAACATAAATACCATCTACAATAATAATTTTCCCCTTCAGAATATTTGCTGCCTTCATTACACTTTCTCCAAGCAAATGAAGTTTTCCCTCCATCTCTTGATATATAACGTTGGCACATTGGAATATAACATCCGCGTCTTTTGCCGCGTCAACAATAGTTTGGCAATCAAATATATCACCAAGTTTGTATGACAATCGTTGATCAAAATCGTGATCCTCCATTAATGTTTTCAATTTACTTTCGGAACGCCCGAAAGCAATGACTTCTATCTGTCTATTCAGTAATTCTGAAACGATAACCTGACCGGTTCCACCAGTTGCTCCCAATACAATCGCAGCTTTCATAATCCCATCTCCCTTTAATTTAGTGATCAATCAATAACTAAACCTGAGTAAAAAGCCGATGACAGATTATCATCGGCTTTGTTCATCGTCAATAAGTTCAGGTAAATCTATGAAAAAGGAAATATTGCAGAGTATCCCCCTTGCCAAAAAGGTCGTAACTTCTCCATTCGCATTTGGAATTCCTGCCGATTGAAACCTTTCCAGTGTGTAACTTCTAATACGTGACAGGCCTTTCCTCATAGATTGTTGTATTGCCTCTTCCGTCACTGAAAAACCTATAACCTGCAACGAAATTTCATTAGGATTTGATTCGGACAACTCTTCATATGCGGCAATCATTTTGGTGACCAGATGGTCTTGGCTGGTCTCTACATTTTCAAAAGTTTGAAGGATTCGTTCAAATGCTCTATCTAAAGCTACGATAAACAACTCTTCTTTTGTTTTAAAGAATTTAAAAACATAAGGTTGAGATATGCCAGCTTTTTCTGCAATGAGTGCGGTAGTTGTATTATAATAACCTCTTTTTGCAAAAACTTCCAACCCTGCCTCGAGAATATCTTCCTTTCGATTTCCCATTTTTGGTCTAACCATACATAAACACCTACTCACAGTTAATTATTGATTGATCAATTACATAATACCCAACTTTAATACTTAATTCAAGTGCAATATTTCAATTCTTTCAGGAAGAAGCTTGTGTAATGAAAGGTGTTTTTTACTGACTCCTTATATACGATTTGGTTTGCCACAATCTGGCCCTATAACAGAAGACCATCGATGTGTAATAGAGACACTTATTATGATAGCATCACTTTTATTCTACCCAAAAGCAATCCCGTCACTCGTAAGAAGCAGTTTCGAATTGACAGGCTGATATAGCTTGAGCATCAAACATGAAGCGGCTTTTCATATCGAGAAAACTGAATTGCCATTGCATCGGCATGGCCGGAAAAGATAAAACCTGCATCAATATAAAACTGATTTAATCCAGGGTTATCCGCAACACAATCCAGGCGCAGCACTTCGCAATCAGCAGGACTATTTTCCATTATCCACTCCAAAAGCTGTTTGCCGATTTTCTGACGGCGGTAGTTTATATTAACGGCAAGCCTATGCAGGTAAAGCGCATCATCATGTCGATTTCCCCAGATACTGACGTCAAGGTCATTTTGCAGCTGTGACAGATTAAACGTCGCGACTGGCTGTGTATTATCTGTCACCAGGTAGGTCGTTCCCGCCTTAATCGCTTCTCTTATCTCCGATGCCGCTTCTTCAGTTAAGTAAAAATCCCACTGGTGAATGCCTCTGTTCACCAGCCACTCGGCCGCATCGCGCAAAATTCCGATGACCGTCTCCGCATCATCCGCTTCCGCTTTTCTGATCATGTATGTGTTAAACGTATCCATCTTGAATAGACCTGCCATCCCTTATCCTCCGTTCTTCAAGACAACTAATGTAAAAATAAAGTGCTGGATGAATTTATTAACCGGAAAAAACCAGGTCTGGAATCGGCCTGGTTTTCCGCAGGGTTTACACCACTTTTGCTCCGAGTGTATTTTCAAAGTGACCAAGCGCCCACTCGTGTCCGGCAGCATTAAAACTTGCCACCGCATCCTTATGCACGACAATATTAAAGCCTTTGTTGTACGCATCGACGGCGGTGTGCAGCACGCAAATGTCAGTACATACGCCAACGATATGGAGTTCGTCAATGCCCCGTTCGCGCAGTTTGATCTCCAAATCAGTACCAGCAAAAGCACTATAGCGTGTTTTATCGTAATAATAGACATTGCTTTTGTCGTTATTTTCCGCATAGACCGATGCTAAGGAGCCGTATAGAACCTGGCCTTCTGTTCCAACGATATTGTGTGGCGGGAAAAGGGCTGTTTCCGGGTGGAGGGTGTCTTCTTCTTCGTGTGCATCAATCGCAAACACCACATAATCACCCGCTTCGATAAAATCTTTCGTTATCGATACAATCTTTTCCTCAATAGCCTGCCCCGGTTTGCCACACGTTAATTTCCCGTCATCCGCCACAAAATCAACCGTATAATCCACATTGATCAATGCCTGCTTCCCCATTCATTCCATCTCCCTATTTAATTTTTGTTGCCCTTGTTATGTTAGTACTGCCCCTCCGATATCGCGCGAGTTGGTGCTCCTGCTGCACGAATCCACCCGGTTTCCGCACGAGTTGAGGCACTTCCTGCTCGAGTTAAGTCACTTCTCGCTCGAGTTCTGCCAATCCCTGCACGAGTTGGCGCTGCCCCCGCACGAGTACGAACGATTTTCAACTCTGACTGCTAACACTCCATCAAAGTTTTTCCACTTTAATGTTATGTGCTTCACCTTTCATACGCTGTGCAGCATGGTATGTTGGACCAACCATATCGGTATAGGTGAAGCCATATTCAATGGCCGTGGTCACAAAGCTTTTCGCCAGACGGACTGCCTCTGGGACTGCACTGCCCTGTGCCATATAGGCGGTAATCGCAGCCGAGTATGAGCAGCCCGCCCCGCTTGTATTTTCGGTATCAATCCGTGGTGCTTCGAAAGCGGTTAGTGTCTCACCGTCATACAGCACATCGACTGCCTCGCCTTTCAATCTGCCGCCTTTGACCAGAACATACTGTGGTCCAAGTTGATAAAGGTCAATCGCCGCTTGCTTCATATCGTCAACTGACAACAGTGCTCGTCCACCCAATAGATACGATGCTTCAGGCAGATTTGGTGTGATGATATCCGCCATTGATACCAGCCGTTCCTTCAAAACATCGATGGCATCATCCGCAAGCAGCTTTGAATCAAGTTTGCCGACCATAACCGGATCAACCACTTTTATGCCGACGTCTGAACTTGCAATCAAATCCGCTGCTTTTTCAATGATTTCTTTGGAAAACAGCATGCCTGTTTTGAGTGCATCCGTACCAACCTGCCTCATCGCTGTGGCAAACTGTGCCTCGATTGCCTCAATTGTCTGCAAATGCACATTTTTATCTGTTTCAGGGTGACGGGAGACGATTGCTGTCACCACACTCATCCCGTAGACGTCAAGTTCCTGGAAAGTCTTCAGATCTGCCTGGATGCCAGCACTCCCTCCGGCTGCAGATCCTGCAATTGTCGTAGCACGTGCTGGTAGATTCATAATGCAAAACCCCTTCTGAGTCAAAATATGATAACGATGAAGAACCATACAATCATCGCTAATTGAATAACCACTTTAGCTGCCGCACCGCCCAGAAATCCGATTAATGAACCAATCGAGGCACGAATTGCTTCCTGGAGTGTCCGCTCCTGCATCAGCTCAATTACAAGCACTGCGACAAACGGGATAATCAGGATGCCGAATGGTGGGATGATAAACGAACCGATAATGACCGCTATGGCCGCACCACGTTCGCCCCACTTGCTGCCGCCGTATTTTTTGACAAAATAACTGTTGGCAATGATATCTGAAACAATTAGAATAACGGTCAGCACAGCCATCGCCACCCAGAAAAACCAGGTCAGTTCCTCCGCATTAAGGACAAAATGATAAAGCAGAAAGCCGACCCAAAGCACGAGTGGCGATGGAATAATTGGAAAAATAACACCTGCAAAGCTTGCGATAAATAATGCTATGATAATAATCCAAACGATGATCTCCAGCATGGCTGCCTCCAATTCCGGAAAGTGTTGAAAATAACTGGGAGGCCAGTCGCTTCCTCAACTGACTGCTCCCCGCTTCTACGGCTCTTTTCGAAACATACTTGAAATTTTGGTTTCTTCCTTATTGATGATACGTTTATAGTTGTCCATATGTTTCATGATGCTCATTATCGATAATAACACAACAACCAACGTCGGCTCGATTCCAAAGAACAGAAAAGTTGTCACCAAAAAAGATACATACATGAACAATACACCGACAACCAGATAATCAGTTGCCATTGTAAAGAAAAGTAAAATACCGATTCCGATGATCGCTATCTTCCAATCAATTGCCAGAAGTATACCGACCAGCGAAGCAGTCCCCTTGCCGCCGCTAAACTTCATGGTAATGGGGTGGTTGTGCCCGACAATGATAAATAAGGCATTGATATAGACCAATAACGTTTGAGCCGGTCCAGTGATTCCCCGACTTTCCAATAAATATAACACCAGAAGTATCGATAATGTCGCTTTAAAAATATCAATGAGTGCAACCAGGACACCGTACCTCCAGCCCAACAATATGGTTGTGTTGGATGCTCCAGAATTTTTCACCCCTGCATTTTTTATATCCATTTTCTTATATTTTCCAACAACCTGCGAACCATGCAGACAGCCAAACAGATAGCCAATTAGACTGACAATGAGCACGTGCACCATAATCCCCCCTCTATTTAATCTTATATTCAGCCAATGAGAACTTCAAGACAATTATTTTCGGAAATCATGCCCCCTTTTGCCAGCTTCTTTCGATTATAGGTATAAAAGGGGGAGCATCATTTTTTATCCTGCCGGGAGTTCTTCGGCCCGTATGTACCGCTGACGCGCCCATGCTGCATCGACTTCAATGGATGTCAGGCGTTTTCCAGAGCCTGTTAATCTCAAACGCAGACCATGTAACATCGCACCCCTTTGGTCAGTGATTCAAAGAAGCTTCCTTAAGCCCATACATGTTATAATTTCAACGGAAAACTTTTTTCAAGGAGACGGCACAATTTGAAACGCTACCGCAAAGATATCACAACATGGATCATCATTATTTTATTTCTAATAATGCTGTTCTTCCTATATAATCAATTCAAAACAGACCGGTATATCAATCAGGGGAAGGATGCACCGCTTCCGGAAAATCTCGATCCGGTCGTCACTGAAAAAACGGAAAAGCTGATTGAACAAGCTGCTGAAAAAAACATCACAGTCGCCATTACCGAAACCGTGCGTTCGAACCAGGAGCAAAATGCATTATACGAACAAGGGCGCTCAGAAGACGGGCGTGTTGTGACCCATGCACAAGGCGGCGAATCGTATCACAACTATGGGCTCGCAGTGGATTATGCGTTACGGAACCATAACGGTGACATTATTTGGGATACAAATTATGATGGCAACAACAATGGTGAGGGAGACTGGTTTGAAGTGGCCGACATGGCAAAGGAACTGGGATTCGAATGGGGCGGTGACTGGAGTCATTTCAAAGATTATCCGCATTTGCAAATGGATTTTGGATTAAGCATCGACCAATTGAAGCGCGGCCACCGTCCCAAACATGACAAAGCCGATAAATGAAACAACTAACTGTACACTTCAATTGAATTGGTATATACTATGATTACTCTTAATTAAAGTAATTTGAATTCAGAATAATTATTTATGAGTCAAGGAGGCATTTGTATGAATTTAAAAGGAATTCACCACGTATCCGCCCTCACAGCAAATGCTGAGCAAAATTATCATTTCTATACAGATATTCTGGGTATGCGGCTGGTTAAAAAGACAATCAACCAGGACGATCCATCCGTTTACCATTTATTTTACGCAGATGAGGTTGGCAATCCCGGCACCGATTTCACCTTTTTTGAAATCCCGCGGGCAGGTCACACTTACCCAGGCATCAGCAGTATTTCCGGTACTTCACTAAGAGTTCAAAATGATGATGCACTGGTATATTGGGAAAACCGGCTAACGGAAAACGGTGTTGACCATGACGGGATTACAAAACAGGGCGGACGCCAAATCATCCATTTCCGCGACCCGGAAGATCAGCGCTTAACGCTCGTTTCAGATGAAACAAACGCAGGTGTTGCGGGCGGCAACGTGTGGGAACGCAGCAGTGTCCCGGCCGATAAAGGCATTATCGGACTTGGACCCGTCAAATTGACAGTCCAGGACCCTGCTCCGACAGTTAAAGTGCTGACTGACATTTTGACGTTCCAGGAAACCGGCGATTATCCCTCGCCTGTCAGCGGTCAAGATGACATTCGTGTTTTTTCGACCGGTGAGGGAGGCACAGGCGCGGAAGTTCATCTGGAAGTGCGCCATGATCTGCCAAAAGAACGGCCCGGCCGGGGAAGCGTCCATCATGTAGCCTTTCGGGTCGATAGTGAGGATGAATTGGCAAAATGGATAGACCGGATAAAGAAAGAACGCATCCCAAATTCCGGGCTGGTGGACCGTTTTTATTTCAAGTCTCTTTATTTCCGGGAACCGAATGGCATCCTGTTCGAATTGGCAACGGACGGGCCAGGGTTTGCTACCGATGAGGATCCCGATCATCTTGGTGAATCATTGGCGCTGCCGCCATTTTTTGAAGACCGGCGTGAAGAAATTGAAGCCAAGTTAAACCCTTTGGACACGAAAAGACCGCACTGAATGGTGCGGTCTTTTCGTATAAAAATCAGAGTCTCATACCAATATTGCGTTACATAGACTGGGAGCGCTCCCTTTCCGCCGGCCGCTTTGCCCCATCCATCAATGTCCATGTATTTGTGTCATCTTACAGATATTTTTCTCAGGGCACCATGTTCCCCGCTGCTTTATACAACGCATACCATTCCGCGCGAGTGAGCGGGATTTCGGAGCCGTCGCTCATCTTTTGTAAACGGCGGGCTTTTGTTGTGCCTGTGACGACTTGGATATCCGCGGGATGGCGGGTGATCCACGCAACTGCAATGGCGTCAGGCGAAACGCCGTACTTAGCGGCAAGGCGATCAAGCTCAGCATTGAGTTCCGGGAACCTTTCCGTATCGCCGACGAATACACCCTCGAAGAAACCAGTTTGGAACGGCGACCATGCCTGCAGGGTAATGTCATGCAAGCGGCAGTATTCAAGCACACTGTTGTCACGGTTAATGGACTGATCGACGCCCATGTTCAAGGCCACCCCGGAATCGATGATCGGTGTATGGGCGATGCTTAACTGAACCTGATTGACGACGAGCTTTTGCGATAAGGCTTGCTGCAACAACTCAATTTGCATGGGGTTATGATTGGACACGCCGAAATAGCGGACTTTCCCGCTTTTCTCCAACTCGTCAAACGCTTGGCTGACCTCGTCCGGTTCCATGAGCGGATCCGGGCGATGCAGCAGAAGGATGTCCAGGTAATCGGTGTTCAGTCGGGAAAGAATCCCGTCGACCGATGACAAAATATGATCTTTTGAAAAGTCATAGTAGCCATCATTTTTGTTAATGCCACATTTACTCTGGATAATCATCTTTTCGCGCATCGAACTGTTCATAGACAAAGCTTGTGAAAAGAGAGCCTCACATTCACCGTTTCCATAAATATCCGCATGGTCAAAAAAATTAATCCCCAGATCCTGTGCTGAACGAACAAGTTTCCCGATCTCTGTGGCCGGGAGTGCATCAATTCGCATGTTTCCCATTATGATGTTAGAAGCGGTTAAGTCTGTGCCGGGCATCTTCGTATATTTCATCTTTTGCCTCCTCGTGGTACTATCGTTTATAATCCTTCAGTAGCATGATACAACAGTACGAAAAAAGATATCTATACAAATTGCTTTGTTAGATCCAAATACTCATTGACCGCATGAATAACCGGCTGAAGCGATGTCTCCCAAAATGCTCTTACTTTAATATCCTTGCCTAAATGATGCCTGGCCAGTTCCTCTACAGTCATTCTGCCGGTATCACGCAGCAACGCATCGTACTTTTCAGGAAATGCATCTCCCTGTTCCTTTGCCAATGCATAAATGCCATTGCTGAACAAATAGCCAATCGTATACGGAACGTTGTAGAATGCCAACTCCGTGCTAAAAAGCTGGGGGACCGTCATCCAGGAGTATGGGTTGTTCTCATCAATCAGATCCCCATAGAGATTGTTCATCTCACTTCCCAGCAATTTCGATATCTCATCTGCTGTAACCGGACCCGCCTTTCTTTTTTCATACATTTTTTGCTCAAATAAAAACAAAGACGGCACTTCTGCCTGATATTTCAGTCCATTGGTAATTTTCATTTCCAATAATCCGATTTTTTCTTCATCAGTTTCAGCATTATCGATTGCCGCATCCAGTACCAGATTTTCAGCAAACGTTGACGCTGTCTCAGCAACACTCGTGCTGACTTGCTGGGCAAAGGCAGGCTCATCGTGCAAAATATGGTTATGATAGGCATGTCCCAGTTCGTGGGCAATCGTCACTACATCCTGATAGCTCCCATTATAAGTCATGAAAATACGGCTTTCTTTCGCGACCGGCATGTTGGCACAAAAACCGCCGTGCATCTTCCCTTTCCGGTTTTCCGCTTCAATCCAGCCTTCACGAAACGCTTTTTCAGCAAAATCGCCAAGCTTTTTACTGAAGTTATGGAACTGTGTAATAATAATATCGGCCGCTTCATCATAGAGCAGCTTATTTTCAGAGGTGAAGCTTGGCATTTCTGTGTCAAACCAGCTTAATTTTTCCATTCCCATCAGTTCAGCTTTCCGTTTGTAAAAAGATTGTGCAACTCCCGTGTTTTCTTTAATCGCCGATACCATCGTTTGTACTGTTTCTTCTTCTATCCGGTTTGCTTTCATCGCCTCTTTTAAAAGTTTCCAGCCACGCTGTCTGTATACATCAAGCCTGAACCCGCTGATCCGGTTTAAAACAGCTGCAAAGTCATCTGCTTGGTTTTCACAAACTTTTACAATGCTGCGGGCCGTTTTCTTTCGGGTTTCACGGTCATTCGAGAACAAATAGCTCATGGCCTGTCCGATCGATAATTCTTCTGTTTCCCCATCCTGTTCAATCGGGATACGCAAGTTACCCATCATCTGTTCATAATAGTCTTCCCAGCCGGTGAAGCCGTTTACAGATAATGTGCTGATCATTTTCTCCATATCAACTGGCAGTTTATCTTCGATGGTTTGCTTCCGTTCCTCGAGATAAAATTGATAGGCCTTCACATCATCACGTTCAAACAATGTATGCCATTGGGCATCTGTCATTTGACCGATGATGCGGTCGATATCAAGTTCCAGTGATTCAAAACCGGCTTTAATAAGCTCGCTTTCTTCTGCAAGATGGGCCACACCCGGATCATCAACATTAACGGCGTACAGACACACCATGTATTCATCGAGTTCGAATGATTCAATTTGAAACATCTGCACTGCTTCAAATAATGCCACCAGACTATGAATATCTGCCGGATCGACCATTGCTGCCTGATCCTGCAATACACACAAGTCATGCTTTAACCTGACGATCAATCCGTTCAGTTCATCTGAGCTTTTCCCTCCCGGATACAATGAATCAAGATTCCAAGTTTCATCAAGCACTTTTTCCATTTAAAATCCCTCCCATTCATCTATTCTGAAAGTCATTATACCGCACTTTTAATCATTATGTATCGGTCCGTAAACTGAAAAGTAATTCACCATGACATATTTCCTGGCTCCTTTCATATATTATTATATTGATCTATTTGCAGCCTAACTGGGCAAAATAATAGACCGAATTTTCTGTCATAATAGCGAATATTGAGCATATACAAGTAATATAAGCTATTTTAAAGCATATTATAGTATATCTTGATGCAATCACTATAGTTACAAACAACGCGGTTTAATTCCAAATTATCAAAAAATATAGTATTTGAACAGAACCGGAAATCCTTATACTATAATAGTATGTCTTTTTTAGGAACTTTCCCCACTTTTCAGTTGTTCAATAACTAGTAAAAAAGTAGCACACATTCACAGTTTTGCTGGGACATTGAACACGAATACTTAATGCCTTTTCTCCACTAAGGGGCAAACAATTTCATAAAGAGAAGCAAAAGTGAATGGGCATATCGTCGTGAGTTGCGGACGTTTTCCCGATTTACTTAAAAAATTACGGGAGGTCATTTAGGAGATGAAAAAATTATTAGCAGCTTCAATTTTCGGTATCTTCATTCTTGTACTGGCTGCCTGCGGGGGCGGCTCCGATGATGCAAGCGGCAGTGACAATGGGGGTAGCGGAGATGACAGTGATTCCGGCGGCGATTCCAGACTTGCCGAAATCCAGGAATCCGGAACCGTTCAGATTGGCTATGCTGACGAAAGGCCATATGGTTATGAGGAAGACGGTGAAATAAAAGGTGCATCACCGGATATTACGGCAGCAGTATTTGCAGAACTGGGTGTGGACAATGTTGAAGGTCAAATACTCAATTATAACCAGTTAATCCCTGGTTTAAATGCAGGCAAATTTGATGTCATTACATCAGGGATGGCGATTAACCCGGACCGGTGCGAAAATGCAGACTTCGGTGAGCCGGAAATGACGTACGGGGAAGGCTTGATTGTACAAAAAGGCAACCCGAAGGATCTGCACAGTTATGCAGATATCGCTGAGTCCGGTGCTTCCGTATCCATCATGTCCGGTGCGACCGAAATTGGGTACGTCAAAGAAGAAGGCGTGGACGAAAGTCAGATTCAAGAAGCCGACGATATCCCTGCAACGTTCTCAGCTGTCGAGTCAGGGCGTGCCGATGCAACAACCGGTACAGAAATGACTGTGAAGATGGCATTTGAATCAGCTGACAGCGAGGATCTTGAATTCGTTGATGACTTTGAACATCCGGATATCCCTGGCGTTCCAAGCTATGGTGCTGCTGCTTTCCATACGGATAATGATGAACTGCGTGAAGCCTATAATGAAGAACTGCAAAAGTTGATAGACGATGGAACAGTGGCTGAAATTTTGGAAGAAAACGGGTTTGATCCTGAGAACAACGCACCACCGGAAGATATTACGACTGAACAAATCTGCAGTGGCGAAAAATATTAAGTAAGGCTTAACATACTAAAATATCCCTGCAATGACTCCATAGGGTCCGGCTCCCTCACCCAGGGGGTCCGACCCTTTTATTTTGGAATATAACCTGAAGGAGTGATTTCTATTAACGCAATAGCTGAGATATTCCCGGTATTAATGCAAGGCTTGCGTATTACGATAGAGGTGCTGATCGGGTCCATCATTCTCGGTTACTTGATGGCATTTATTGCCGGTTTTTGCCGGCTCTCCAAAAATCCGATCATCAAATACATGACGATTTTTTATGTCGAAGTATTTCGCGGAACCTCCTTAATTGTACAGCTATTCTGGCTTTTTTATGCCCTGCCGATTTTATTTGGGATTGATTTGGGAAGTGACTACCTCGCAGGTATCCTCGCAATCGGTCTGAATTATGGAGCCTACATGTCAGAGGTTGTACGTGGTTCCATACTGTCTGTTGCAAAGGGTCAGACGGAAGCTGCAACTGCACTCAACATGTCACGTTTCCAACGGATGCGACTGGTCATTTTTCCTCAGGCTGTCCGGATGATGCTGCCGGAATTCGGCAACTATCTTATCCAGATGCTCAAAGCCACATCACTTGTCTCATTAATTGGGATGGCCGATATTTTATATTACGGTGATATTCTGCGCGGCAATAACTTGTCCCAGGCTCCAACTGTCTATTTCTTAGTGCTTGTATTCTATTTCATTATGGCACTGCCACTCATCTGGCTGACCAGAAAAATGGAAGCAGCATCGAAGAAAGGAGTGGCTAGCTAATGAATACTGGAAATTGGCAATGGGATACATTTTTTGAAGCATTTCCACTGATACTGGAAGGACTTGGAATTACCTTGGGATTGACAGTGGCTACTTATTTATTCGCGCTTATATTCGGCTTTGTCTGGACTTTGCTGAGTGCAGTTCGGATCAAACCATTGAGGTGGCTGTTCAGATGGATTATGGAATTCATCAGGTCGACACCGCCGCTTGTCCAGCTGTTTTTCATTTTCTTTGCATGGCCGATGGTACCAGTTGTCGGGTTTGCCATGAGCCCGTTCATAAGTGCCATTATCGGACTTGGTGTGCATTTCAGTACGTATATCGGGGAAGTGTACCGTTCCGGAATTGAAGCCGTTGACAAAGGCCAATGGGAAGCAGCCCGGGCACTTAATTTCTCAACAGGTCACAAATGGAGCAAGATTATCATACCCCAGGCGATTCCGCCAACGATCCCAATGCTTGGAAATTACTTGATTATTATGTTCAAGGAAATTCCGTTGGCATCAACGATTGGTGTTGCAGGTATATTAAATCTGGCAAACTCATACGGCGCCGCAAACTTTAGATATTTAGAGCCCTTGACGATTGTGGCTATCCTGTTCCTTGTATTAAGTTATCCGTCCGCCATTCTGATTAATAAGCTGGAACGGAAAATGAATCGCCGCTTTGATAAAAAAGAACCAACCGGCAGTAAATCACTCAGCGAAGAAGAAAAGGAAGGAGCTGTATCATAATGACTGAATCAATTGTCAGCTATAAAGATGTTCATAAATCATTTGGCGATACAGAGGTTTTAACAGGCATTAACCTGGATATCAAACCAGCCGAAAAAGTGGCTGTCATCGGACCAAGCGGATCAGGAAAAACAACGATCATCCGCATGCTGATGACACTGGAAGAACCGACATCCGGTAATATCATTGTCGACGGCAGTAATTTATGGCATATGGAGAAAAACGGTCAGCTCGTACCAGCTAATGAAAAGCATTTGCGACAAGTACGCGGGGACATCGGCATGGTTTTTCAGCACTTTAACCTTTTCCCGCATATGACCATTCTCGATAACTGTATGTCAGCACCGGTACATGTGCAGAAAGTTGATAAAAAAGAAGCAAAACAGCTTTCGATTGAAATGCTGGAAAAAGTCGGACTTGGCGACAAACTTGATAGTTATCCGAGCCAGCTCTCAGGCGGACAAAAGCAGCGTGTTGCGATGGCCCGCGCGCTGGTCATGCGTCCCAAAGTCATGTTGTTTGACGAGGTAACATCAGCACTTGACCCAGAGCTGGTCGGAGAAGTGCTGGAAGTTATCCGGGACATCGCCAAGGAAGGCGAAATGGCCATGGTGTTGGTCACACACGAAATGGAATTTGCCCGTGACATTGCTGATCGTGTTCTGTTTCTTGATAATGGTGTCATTGCTGAACAAGGTCCACCGGCAGACGTATTGGAAAACTCCACAAACGAGCGGCTGCAAAGTTTCCTGCACCGTTTCAGGTCTTAAACACAGGAATGCCGATCTTTTTTACGGGGCACCAAGCTACCTACTAAGTACACCAAGCAGCATGTGAAACTTAATCTGTTTCACATGCTGCTTTTGTTGATATAGTAATCACGTGTCTCTCCTCTGGCAGTTTATAGTGGTTCGTTCACTACGCCAATTGTTAAATCGGAATTCCAATAAGATGGTGAGCTGAATGATAAAAGCTGGTGGACGCTGTTAATATCATGGCATCAAACCAGACTATTTTTCATACACTATTTTGGGGTGAAGAAAAATGCCAATCGTGAAATATACAGAATCAGACGTTAACTTAATGGCAAGGATGATGCGGGCAGAAGCTGTAGGTGAAGGAAAACAAGGAATGTTGTATGTCGGAAATGTCATTGTGAATCGCACCAGAGCGGATTGTTTGGATTTTTCGGATGTCAGAACCATCCGGGAAGTCATTTTTCAAGTGCAGGGAGGTAATTATACGTTTGAAGCAGTCCAAAAAGGCAATGTTTTTTATCAAAGAGCGCGATCTACTGAGAAAAGGTTAGCACGGCAAAATTTGAATTACTGGCGTGAGCACCCGGCGAAATATGCGCTTTGGTATTTCAATCCATATGCGCCATGTCCTCCAACATGGTACGGTCAGCCTTTTTCCGGTCAATTTAAAAATCATTGTTATTATGAGCCGGCAGCTGGAACATGTGACAGTGTTTATTGAGTGATGCGTTTTTTTCGGGAAAACGAGTTTATGAAAATATTTTGCTTAACTTAGTCTTAATGGATGATTCAGGTTAAAATGCTCAGACGACTTTGGGAAGGGGGAGCTAGTTTATGAAACTATTGAATACAGTGGTTGATGTTATTCTCATTGCGATACTTACTACAGCATTATATGCAGGCTTTTATCAGGACCATATTTGCCTGACTGGTTCTCCCAGGTTTTTTGGTCAACTTTATTATTGCTGATAATAAGCAATCTAATGTACAGTGAAAAGTCGCTTGATTCCTCCTTCATGCTCCTTTATACCGTTGATATGCTCCCTTCTGCCTTTGATGTTGGGGCCTTTACCGTTGATATGCTCCCCTCTACCATTGATGTTGGAGCCTTTACCGTTGATGTGCTCCCTTCTGCCATTGATGTTGAAGCCTTTACCGTAGCCCAAAAATTTTATACTTTCTTATCTTTTAAAAAAAGGAGCAGATCCATTTATTGAGAAATGTCCCTGCTCCTTTTTTATTTACACTCCTAGATCTTCACCAATAATTTTCACTTCGCGTTCGAGGTTCACTCCGAATTTTGCTTTCACGGTATTCTGGATAAAATGGATCAGGTTAATATACTCCGTTGCTGATGCGCTGTCCAGATTAATTATAAAACCGGCGTGTTTCAGTGACACTTGCGCCCCGCCGATCTGTTTTCCCTGCAGCTTGCTGTCCTGAATGAGTTTACCCGCAAAGTAACCCGGCGGACGCTTAAACACACTGCCACATGACGGATACTCAAGCGGTTGTTTGGATTCACGTTTGAATGTTAAATCATCCATCACGGCTTTGATAGCATCATAGCTGCCTTCTTCCAATCGAAATGTTGCTTCCAGTACAATGTATCCTTTATCCGGTATGTTACTGGAGCGATACTCCAAATCCAGGTCATCAGCAGACAAATGAAGCAGATCGCCTTTCGCATCCACGACAACGGCACTTTCCAGAACATCTTTAACTTCACCGCCATATGCACCGGCATTCATGAACAGCGCGCCGCCAACCGATCCGGGGATGCCGCATGCAAATTCAAGGCCGGTAAACGCGTGGGACAATGCTTTCTGTGAGGCATCAATGATTCTGGCGCCGCTTTGTGCCACAAGTGTTGTCCCGTCTGCATCGATTGCCGTCAAACGGCCCAAATTCAAAACAATTCCGCGGATCCCGCCATCCTTCACAATCAGGTTGGACCCGTTCCCAAGCATGGTGAATGGGATGTTTCCGTTTATAGAAAGTTTAACAATTTCCTGGACTTCTTTATATGTTTCGGGGGTCACATAAAAATCAGCTTTCCCGCCCAGACGTGTGTACGTATGGTTGTGCAGATACTCATCTGCCATCACATTTTCCGGTGATGTGATGATTTTCAATTGCTCGTACGTATGGTGATCATTTATCACAAACATCAATCCTTTGTTGTTCTACCTATCTTATTCATTGGGTTAAGAAAGGAATAAATCATTTTATCAACCCGGGCGTCCTCATGCAACGCACTATGTCCGAGTGTGTCGTCATCAATCATTTTATAAGTTAATTGGGCAGGATCCACAATATCTTGTATAGTCCCGACACTTTCTGGTACAGCAACAGGGTCACCTGTACTTCCGATACTTAAAACATCCAATTGGTCTGGTATAACATCTTTATTCAACTGAAGCCTCTTTAGTGCGTAGGAATCTGGTTTCAAATCTTCTGCGCCAGCATCATGATGAATGTGAAAATAACCGTCGTTGTATATCCCATCAAACGGACTGCCGATTGTGATCAATTTATCTACCGCCGGGTATACCTTCCCGTTCTCATATGATTCAATAAAATCCATCGATACCAGCCCGCCCATCGAGTGCCCGACCAAATTCACTTTGTTGATTTGAAATGTTTCTTTCATATGGGCCAGCAGTTTGGCCAGCCCAGCAGACGTGTCCTGAAAGCCAGCTCGGTTATTTTCAAAAACAGCCTGAACAAACAGCGGCTCCGTTATATCTCCGCTGTTCCGCCTATACACATTCAGATCCAATTTACCTGCCGCTGAAACCCTGTACATCAATGAGGTCTGCCCCCATCCATATGTATGTTCAAACCGACTCAGCATATTACCGAATGAGTTTTCTGTTCCTTTATAACCATGTACAAATACGGTCGCATTTCTAATATGCCCCTCTGACCTTGTCTTTTCAGGGGCATAGAACCAACTGATAACTCCGATTGCCAGGGTGCACATCAAAATGGTACTAATAACTTGTTTCCTTTTCATAAATTTTACCCCGCCTGACTTTATGACTCATGCTGCAGTGTTTTTTGCTTGAGGATAAACCACGTAAAATAGGCACCGATACCAGCCAGCAATAATTTCACGGTTATGAGCGGCACGATAAAAAGAATCGAGTAGCCCATCGCCAGCCATAACATCGACACGCCCACCACTTTTGCTTTGAGAGGTATCCCCTTTCCATCCCGGTAATTTTGAATATACGATCCAAAATATTTATTCGTAATCAGCCACTGATATAATTTTTCCGAACTTCTCACATAGCATGCCGCTGCCAGCAATAAAAAAGGCGTCGTCGGCAAAAGCGGCAGAATGATTCCCAGTATACCCAGTCCTAATGAGAGCGACCCGGCTATGATTAACAATACCTTTTTGACTTGTTTCATATTAAACACCAGCTTGCATTTATAAACAATTGAACAAAATCGCTATCGCGATGGCTTAAAACCATCCCTCTCAAATATCTCAGTAAATTAAAGTGGCAGCACACTCAAATATAAGGTATTGTTAATTTACCACAAAAAACAAGCCAAAATTGAG
>NZ_SRHY01000051.1 GCF_004565465.1 Lentibacillus salicampi | reverse complement strand
AAATGACATAAACGTGAAGCTTATTTGGCATACCCTTTTTTAAATCATTTCCATTTTTTTACATAAAAATAGGTTGTAGTGAAATGAAGCGGGATTTTTTGAAATACTTCTGTCCAAGGCTCCTAGTATAGGCTTCGCATCTTGATTAAGGTGCGGGGCTTTTTTACATAAAAATTGAACCATGTCCCATGCCATTATGTCAGGGGTAATCGAAATGTGACAATTCGGGCGAAAAAGTAGAGAACTTGGGCCGAATTTGTGACAACTTGAGCCGAATCTATGTGAACTTGGGCCAATTTACTATTGACAAAAACACCATAACGTTATATGGTTAGTTGCATAACTAATTAACCGATTAGCTAAGGAGCCTCATTATGAAATTGCAATTGGACGAAAACAAGCCAATTTTTATGCAAATCAAGGAATATCTGGAGGATGCGATTATCAATGGAACAATCAAACCGGGGGAGCGCGTCCCGTCAACAAATGAATTTTCCAAATATCATCAGATCAACCCGGCAACTGCAGCGAAAGGGACCAATGAGTTGGTGGATGAAGGTATTTTAGTGAAGCGGAGGGGTGTTGGCATGTTTGTAACCGAAGATGCTGAAGCGATTCTGATCGACAAGCGGAGGCAGACGTTTTATGAACATTATGTACTGCCATTAAAAGATGAGGCAGCCAAATTAAAAATTAACAAACGTGAACTTTTGGAAATGGTGAGCAAGGGGGAGATTGATGATGAAGATTGAAGTTAACAATTTATCAAAAAGCTATAAATCTACGAAGGCGCTGGATCATGTTTCGTTTACGTTGTCGGAACCAAAAATCTATGGACTTTTGGGACGAAATGGGGCAGGGAAAACGACGTTTATGGAAATTTTATCAGGTCATATTTTAGCTTCGGATGGCGAGATTTTGATTGATGGGGAAAATCCGTTTGACAATCAGCGGCTGACGGAATCGATTTGTCTGATTAAAGAGGGCGATAATTTTAAAAGGGATTTGAAAGTGAAAAATGTGCTGCGGATTTATGCTTATTTTTATCCAACGTGGGATCAGGAATTGGCTGATGAATTGATTAAGGAATATAATCTCAATTTGAATGCGAAAGTAAAGGCGTTATCAAAAGGTATGGCATCGGCACTCGGCATTATCGTCGGTTTGGCAAGCAAGGCGCCAATTACGATTTTTGATGAACCGTATATCGGCCTTGATGCCGCTGCACGCAAGAAATTTTACGATATCCTGCTGGAAGAATATGAAGCGGAAAAACGGACGATTATTTTTTCGACACATTTAATCGATGAAGTCAGTTTGATGTTTGAGGAAGTGCTGATTTTACAGGACGGGAAACTTATAATGCAGGAAGAGGCCGATACATTGCGTGATCAGGCATATGCGGTATCGGGACAGGTTGAGGATGTTGAACAATTTATCGCGGATAAAGAAGTGATCCAGAGCAAGCAGCTTGCCGGTATGATGACGGCGTATGTCTATGGCCATATAGAACAGGCAACATCAGCTGGACTGACGGCTGAAGGCATACCGATTCAGGAATTGATGATTTATTTGACGGAAACGAAAGGAGCATGAGCGATGGGCAGACAAATAAAAGGATTGTTGTATTTTTTTGGATCTGACCTGCGTTATTCATTGATGGTTTTTTGGACTATTTTACTCGCTATATTACTTGTATCATTGTTGTTCTCTTTCTTCTTGGCAAGTTTGGATGACGGAGAGGTCTTTTTTGGATTCAGCCTGACAGGGCCGATGTATGTTTATTGTGCGATTGTTGGATTTTTGACTGTCAAGGATTCGGTGCCATTTATGATTAAGATGGGGGCGACACGCAAAAATCTGTTCGCTGCAACCGGTATATTTTTTCTTTTGCTATCGCTTGCAATGGCCCTTGCGGCAACAATCTTGCAGGAGCTTGTCATGCTCTTAATGAATGCAACCGGAATTGGCATCTTTTCATTCTTTCATCCGTCCTATTTTCTGGAGGATACCTGGTATACACGGATTTTGATTGATACGGCGATTATGTTTTTCTTCTTTGCCGTTTTGTTTATGATCGGCCTCTTGTTCTACAAATATGGCCTGGCGGGCGGCGGCGGTTTTTTGGGAGCGCTGTTGGTTGTCTGTCTGCTTGGAATCGCACAGGGCTGGTTCGTTGATTTCGTTGTTGATGTATTTACAGGAATTGATCTTGGATTCTTTTATAAGCTGCTGGGTATTGGTGTGGTGATTTATGGGGTATCCTTCGCGTTTTTAAGAAAAATTACGACGGTTAAAGTCAGATAGCTAACCTTATGAAAGGGGCATAACAAATGGGGAGACAGGTGAAAGGGCTGCTGTATTTCTTTGTAACAGACATGCGGCGGCAATTTATCATATTTTGGTCGATATTGATAGCCAGTATGTTGGCAAGCATCATAATTGCCTATATGCTATTGAATTTGGAAAGCAATGGGCTGTATTTTGGCAAATCAGGAGCCATGTATATATTCTGCAGTATTTTTGGATTTGTAGCGGTAAAGGAAGGCATCCCATTTGCGATTAAAATGGGTGCCACTAGGAAAAATTTATTTGTCAGTGTCGTATTACTCTTTTTGGGAATCTCAATCCTGCAAGCGGTTTTTGCCAATACGTTGCACACAGTGGTTATATGGATGTTTGACCAGCTGTCCATCACAACTTTCAACTTTGTACACCCGGCACAGCTGTTGACAGATACATGGCTCTCCAGAGTCGTCATTGATACAACGGTCATGTTTTTTCTGCTTTCCGTTATGTATGTATTCGGTTTAATTTTCTACCGAACAGGTCTAATCGGCGGCGGAAGTGTAGCAGGTGCAGCTCTGATTCTTGCCATGGCCGGTGTCGCCCAGGGCTGGCTTGCCGATTTCTTCATAGAGTTGGCCCAGTCATTTGACATGGTTTTCTTCTATCAGATATTTGCAGCAGGTATAATCGTGTACGGTTTTTCCTGGCTGTTCATCCGCAACATAACGACCGTAAAAGTCAGATAGAAAAAGGACTGGTGCTGCCAGTCCTTTTTAACTCGCCAATTCCTTTTTTCTGAAGGTATAAACAGAGCCGAATATCAGGAAAACAATCATCATAAGTGTCACGATAGCTGCTCCGGTTAAATCAGATGGCACACTGCCGGTTGTGAGCATTTGTTGAATGTAGGTGGAAATACGATTTGGACTCCATTCAAGTATATGGGAAAAGATCGTTGTCACCAGGCCCATCAGCATGACCGTTGCAATGGTCAGAAATGCCACCAAACCGGGCGTTTTGACTAAAGTATTATAAAATATCGAAATTGACACGATAAGCAGTAGCCATAATCCGTAAAATAATAAGACCTGCAGCAGCGCCCCAAACGATAACGCGCCGAATAGTAAATTGATATAATACCAGCTGGCAAGCATGCCGAGCGAAAAGGCCACAAGTGTCAGTAGGGCGAGAGAAGCCCACTTGGCGGTGATGTAGTTCAGATAGGAAACGGGTTTAACCAGAATCAATTCCGAGACACCGCTTTTGCGTTCACCGGAGATAACCCCCATCGACATCAGAGCGATGACCAGAACGCCCATACTGCTGAACTGCCCGAGGCTCATCATGACGACATCGGCCGGCTGGTATTCCGGCAGCTGGATTTCAGTATCATCAGGCATTCCGCCGGCAGCATCAATGATTTGCGGCAGGTAATAATTGGTGAGCGGGTCCATAACAGCAAGTAAAATCATCACCAGTGGCACCCAGACCCATTTCACATTCCTGACATTTTCAATCAGCTCTTTTTGAAAAAGTGTCCACCATTGCATCAACTGTTCACCGCCTTCATAAACATGTCCTCCAGTGATGCGCGATTAACGGCAAACGACGTCAGCGGCCATTCTTCAGAGGAAGCGGCTGTCAGAATATCATGCCGTGCCGCTGTCATATTCTGCACGGTAACATGCAGGACGTCCCGCTGTATGTAACATTCTATGACAGTGGGGAGAGCCGTTACCTTTTCCTGATAATCACGCAAATCACCATCGAAACCGAGCTTAATTTTAGCAGTCTGGTATTTTTGACGAAGTTCACCCATCGATCCTGATTCAATGATTTTGCCTTCATGCATCAGCAGTACTTCGTCACTCACTTCGTCCGCATCGCCTAAAATATGCGTGGAAAATAAAATCGTCATGTCTTCCTTCAGTTCTTCCATTAGCGTTAACACGTCACGCCGGCCGATCGGATCCAGCGAGGATACCGGTTCATCAAGCATCAGTAACATGGGCTGATGAATCATGGCCTGCGCAATCCCAAGCCGCTGTTTCATGCCGCCGGAGTATTTGCTGATCCGGCGGTTTGCGGATTCGGCCAGTCCGACACGCTCAAGCAAATTTTTGGCTCTCCTTAGTGCTTCCGGTTTTGATAAGTATGCCAGCCGGCTGACATAAACGAGAAATTCTTTTCCTGTCATCCATTTAAAAAAGACAGGATGCTGCGGCAAATAGCCAATCGAATTTCGTATGTCGCTGTTTTGACTCATACCAGCGAATGCAATGGTTCCGCTTGTCGGTTTTAATAACCCGGAAAGCATTCGTAGTGTTGTCGTTTTGCCAGCACCATTCGGACCGATCAGCGCCACACATTTTCCGGATGTCAATTGAAAACTTGTCTGACTGACAGCCGGGCTGCTGTCGTACTTTTTGCTTAGTTTTTCAACGGTGACGAGTGCCATTTAATCGTTTCTCCTTCCAAAAATGAAATAAATAATCGGCCCAAGGATATTGATCAGAACGATAATAAGCGCCCACATCCATTTCGGGCCATTTGTCCGGTCAATCCGGATTAGATCAATGGCAGCCACAATCAGTAAAATGCCTTGAATAACCAATAATGGCGCGATAACAGCCCAGTTGATTTCACTGAGTATGCTGACTTCTTCCATTTCTTGTACACTCCAATCGATCAGTATAATCTTTATACGCGATATATCATATGAAAGTTCCGCCAAAGGGAGAAATAAAAAGAAACCGGCATTTGCCTCATTTTTTAACAGACAAACACCGGTATTTCGGGCTTATTCAGAATTAACCTACCGCATAAACTATGCACGTTCCATACTTTCGATAAAATTCTCCAGCATGTCGTGGACGATCCGCTGTTTCCGGACGGGGAGATTGCGCATGCGAAAAACCTGCTTTTTAAAATCGGGATTTTCCATCAAATATTGGACCAGTTCGACCGCTTCTTCATCAAATGGTTTGGCTTTGGAACTGTACATCCGCTTGAAATCCTTCAGTAAATCTTCCCGGAACGAATGATTGCCAACTATATGATCAATGGTCACATCAAATAATTCACTTAATTTAATCAATGATTCCAGATCAGGGGTCACTTTATTGGTTTCCCACCGGATGACAACATAACGGGATATGTTTAATTGATCGGCCAGACTTTCTTGTGTCCAGTCGTTTTGCTCACGCAGGAATTTAATGTTGTGAGCCATTTTCTCCAAACTCATGATTATCACACTCTGCATTTAATGGACAAATTATCCAAATACTTTAAAGGATAATTAAATCCTACCATGATTAGCAGAGTTAAAAGCCTAATTCTTTGTGCCCATTTCGCACATATTGTATGATGTTCTTAAATAGAACACTATGGAGGCTGGAATTATGCTGAGCTGTTTGATTTTGCACCATAAAACAATCACGAGTCTGACGAAAATTATGTTACTGCGAACCGTTTTTCATGAAGAGGAATTTGAAATACACGTTATTGGACAAGGTACGGTGATTATGTACTTATGGAATGTGGATAAAGCGGTCATTTTACAGGCAGCACTGATATTTGAAACAGAGCAGATTGAAACAGGTTTCGGATTTGGGGATTGTAAACGAAATGCACTGAACAATGCCCAGGCGATATATAATCATCCACAAAATTATCAACAGTCTTAATCTCTGATAGCAGGTCATTAACCGTTATATCCCCACAATCCACAAAGCTGAATGGAGTTACCCACTGAATGTGTGTGAATAAATGGTCCCTTTGTGGAGGGGACTCGTAATGTTATCAACAGGTAGTCGTTTTTTGTGGATAATCAAAATGAGTGTTGAAAAAGGGGGAAAACCTCGGAAGGCTAAGTGGTGTTTACGGGTTTTTGAACCACCTCTTAAAGAGGGAACCGCATGACTAACTGCGATTTCCTCTTTGAGACAACTGATTATACGTCTTATCAGCTCGTCGGAATTCCTTTTGGTACGAAACTTCCTGCATTTTGGATAAAAATTTTTCCTGTTCGATTGGTTTTTTTGGCATGACAATCCCTCACTTTAATAACAGGATGCTTCAAATCTGTTAAAATATACAGGGAAAATCCACTCAATGCCGTTCAGTTTCCTGCAAAGCCTCTCTGAGATATGGAAAAGAAAACGAATAGCGGGATTCCTGAGCCTTTTGCGGCAGGATACATTGCCCCTTTGCGATTAACAGGCTCATTTCCCCCATAGTCGTCCGGACCAGCAAATCCGGAGCCGGAAGCCAATACGGCCGGTTCAGGACATCCGCAAGCACTCTGGTAAAGTCTTTATTGCGTTTCGGATTAGGCGCGGTCACGTTGACGGGGCCACTAATATGTTCGTTCGCTATGCAAAACTGTATCATCCTGACGACATCCTCAATATGAACCCAGGAGACCCATTGTTCACCGCTGCCGATCCTGCCCCCGGCAAACATGTTGACCGGCAGCTTCATTAAGGGCAGGGCGCCTTCCTTGCCCAATATAACACCAAATCGTGTGTAAACGGTACGGACACCAAGCTGTTCCGCCTGTTTTGCCGTCTGTTCCCATTCCGTTACAACACTCGCCAGGAAGTCATCGCCAGGCTTCGTCGTTTTTTCCGTAAATATGAGATCCTCGGAAGTCCCATAAAAGCCGACTGCTGAACCGCTGATGAACACGTCCGGCTTACGTTCCATTTGTTCCATCATTTGAATAACCTGTTGTGTCGTGTTGATTCGGCTTGTGCGAATAGCATCTTTTTTCTTTTTTGTCCAATAACCGAACAGCGAATCCCCTGCCAGATTTACGATTGCATGCATGACAGGCAGATCGTCAACCGGGTGGCAATAGCTGATAAAGGTGACGCACTTGGTGTCATGATGCTCTTCAGGAGACCGTGTCAGTATGTACACATCATGGTCTGCTTCCGTTAAAGCCCTGGTCAGATGCGTTCCGACAAAGCCGGTCCCGCCAGTGATCATAATATTCATTCCATTCACTCCAATCATTATTGTTCAGACTAATCCTCACGCTGATTTCGTGATATAATATGCCGAAAGAGGAGGGAGAGATATTGACGAAAATAAGTCGGATTACCACACAAAAAAAACATAAAGATCGTTACAACATCTTTCTGGATGACGGCAATCAAGAGAAGTACGGGTTCAGTGTCGATGAAACCATATTAATCGAGTACCGGCTGCGTAAACATATGGAGCTTGATGATGCTTCCATTGCGGCCCTTATTCAGAAAGATACGTTACATAAACACTATACCCTGGCCATTAATTTTTTAAGCTACCGGATGCGCACGAAAAAGGAAATCCATGATTACCTTGTTCAAAAAGAAGTTGATGCGGAACAAATAAACGAAATCATGAGCAAACTCGCGGATGAAGGGCTCATTAACGACAGGCAATTTGCTGATGCGTTTGTCCGGACACGCATCCAGACGTCAAACAAAGGCCCCATCCTCGTCAGACAGGAACTGCTGAAAAAAGGTGTAACTGAAGCGATTGCTGGTGAAGCAGTCGACATGTACACATTTGATATTCAATTTGAAAAAGCAGCAAAACTGGCGGACAAAAAGCTGGGTTCCAGCAGCCAAAAGTCATTTCGACAGCAAATCCAGCAGCTGCAGGGAACATTGATGCAGAAGGGCTTTTCCGCTGATGTTGTCAAGGAAGTCACTTCCGAACTGCAGGATCAAAAGAATGATGATGCCGAATGGGATGCCCTCGTGAAACAGGGTGAAAAACTGTTGCGTAAACATCAGCAATCATTTAGCGGCTTTGAGCTGAAGCAAAAAATAAAAGAGGGCTTATATCGTAAAGGGTTCACAATCGACCTGATTAATAGATTTGTGGATGAGAAGGTTGAGGACTAAAAACTGTCCCCGTCTTCACATCGTGTATAGCTAGCGGTCAATAACGATTTCACGCCGTCCGTCATCTTCATTAAAGATCTGCTCAGCCACCACTTCAGGTCCTTTCAAAACAGTCGGGTCTTCCACATGTGCAGAATGATCCCAGAATGGGGTGTTCATGCCGCCCATATAGACGGCGGTGATGGCGATGGGGTCATCCACCCATTCTTTTTGCAGACTTTCTGTGAATCCTTTAACAGCAAACTTGCTGGCACAATAAATGGATTCATGCACTTTTCCGCGCAGCCCAGCCGTCGAAATGATCGTTAAAATACGGCCACTGTTTTCACGGATTAATGGAAGCGCAGACTGGACGGTCAGGATGGTTCCCTTGACGTTGGTATTGAGTGTTTTATCGATATCACTTACCTTATAATCCCCCAATGGACCAAAGATCCCGATGCCGGCATTATTGATGAAAACATTCAACTCGCCGATTTGCTGAAACGCAATACTGACTGATGCCGGTTCCTGGACATCACAAAGGATTACTTCCGCCTGTCCCCCATTTTCCCGAATTTCTTTCTGGACCAGATGCAGTTTCGTATCATCCCGTCCCAGTAAATATACTCTGTAATCATGGTCGGCGTATTTCAGTGCAAGGGCCCGGCCCAAACCGCTTCCCGCTCCGGTAATTGCAACCGTAGACATTGTGTATGACCTCCAATTTCTTTTTCCTGACAGAACGTTTCGTACATGAAGTCTTCTATCATTATACTATTTTTGGAATTGTTTTACCACGATTCAAAAACAAACAAAGTTTCAATTCCTTCTGTTGTATGGAGGAGAAGATGGCTGCTACCATAATAAATAAGAATTGAATGGGGGATTTTAAATGAGCACAAAATGGCTGGAATGGGCACAGCGGATTCAAGCCTTGTCACAGTCCGGGTTAGCTTTTACAAAAGATGTTTATGATAAGGAACGGTATGAGGAACTGCGGGAGATCAGTGCTGACATCATGTCGGAATATACTGGTCTGGAAATGAAAAAAGTGAAAGAGCTATTCACAAATGAAACCGGGTACCAGACGCCCAAAGTCGATGTCCGTGGTGCAGTTTTCAGGGATGGGGATATCCTGCTGGTCAGGGAAAAAGTCGATGATAGATGGTCGCTACCCGGAGGATTCAGTGATATCGGATTGTCACCTTCTGAAAATATTGTAAAAGAAATAAAGGAAGAATCCGGTTTTGACGTGATACATAAAAAACTGATTGCGTTGTTGGACACGCAACACCATGAACATCCGCCATTACCGTACCATTATTATAAACTGTTTATTCACTGTGAAATCGTCGGAGGAGAGGCAACGACCGGCATGGAAACGCGGGATGTTCAATTTTTCCCTGAACACGCACTTCCTGAGCTGTCTGCCGGTCGCAATACGGAAAAACAGATGCATATGTTGTTTGATTATATGCGACACCCAGAGCAGGAAACGATCTTTGATTAAGATCAAAGCAGGTACAGAAGGTGCTCGTACACCAGGTTAAGTCTGAAGAACGAGTGAATGGCAGGATTTCTCAACAATTGGTACAATGTAAATGGATTGGAGAAGGGAGCGTCAAAAATTGAATTACCGATACAGTGATTATACAGTTGAGCAGCTGCGGGAAGAGGTCGGCAGGCTAAAGGAAAAAGCCCAAAAAGCTGAACAGCTGGGAAACATAAGTGAAGTAGCGATTAACGAACGGAAAATGCAGGTGGCCATTGCCTATATGATCAATCCCGATGAATTCTCACCACAGGATGTTCACGAATTAAAAGGCGATCCATCCTATAAATTCAAAATTAATTATATCAACGGTGTATTTGCCTGGGGCCACCGCGTTAATCTGTTGAATGAAGTGTATGAAAAAGAAGAAGCACTACCAATTTCTTTGCTGGGAGATAAAGTCGATATCGGGAACTAGTAGAATGCGTATAAACGCCCTGTACATGCAAAAGAACAGCCGGTATTGGTCCGTGCTGTTCTTTATACTGGGTTTTCGCCGATTTCAAGCTTATTCTGCAGTTTTTGCTCGGAAAAAATCCAGCCCGTATAAGATGTCAAAATCTGCTTGTTTCGGTCAATTTGAACGACAGCCACAAATGGGTAGCGTTCATTTGACCGGTACCGCAGATCAATGAACCGTATTTCGGTATAGTAATCGTATTCGTTCACTTCCCAACGGTAAACCGGGGAAAAGGATAAAAATGCGGCGATATTTTTATCCTGCACAGCCACATGAAAAAGCTTGTCGTCCGGTAAAGGAACTTTCTCAAATTGATCGACAATTTCAATATGGCCATCTTTCACTGTTCCGACATAAAAGTAATCGGTTGTTGTTATGGCAACACGCCAGCGATTTTGTTTAATGGTTGGAGAAGTTGCTATCTGTTTGGTATTCGGATAAAAGTCTTTGATTTTCCGGACGATCTCCCGTTTATCCATATACCGCTTCACATAATAAAGCGCAATGACTGCATAGACAATCAGGAATGTGTAGCCTGGATTGGCACCAAGCAGCCAGGCGACAATACCGCCGATATGGAGGAGAAAAATGTACGGGTCAAACGTATTGATGAACCCGTATGCGACCCACTTATTGGAGAAGGGCCGATATGCCTGTGTTCCATATGCGTTGGGGATATCGACAAGTACATGAATGACAACCGCAAGCGCTGTCCATGCCCATAAATGCCAAAAATTGACCCCTGGGACAATCATATGAAGGATGCTTGCTATCAGGACGCCCCACATGAGAACAGCAGGGATGGAATGCGTGGCTCCACGGTGGTGCCGTATATAAACAGCATTGTTACGCAGTTTTAACAGGGTATCGAAATCCGGCGCATGTGAACCAATAATGGTCCCGGCCAGTACAGTGGTGAATAAAGCTGGATCATGCTGCACGGCAGGGTCCAGTGTGGCCAGCCCGCCGATTGCAACCCCCATAACGATATGGGTGCCTGTGTCCATAAGTTGAATTCCTCCTTGATAGGATTCATGATGTTTTTAATGTTATGGCATAAAACAAATGATGCATTTATGATAACAATAACGTATCAGATTCGGCTTACACTTATATTCAATTAAAGGAAAGATATAATGACAGCCCGTTTTTTTAATTGTAACACAAAGGATGTAGCAAAATGACTGATAAAATATTACAGAAATTCGACATCTCTGCCTTCCAGGAACAATTAATCGACTGGTATCAAGCGAACAAACGTGACCTGCCATGGCGGCATGATCAGGATCCGTACAAGGTCTGGGTGTCTGAAATTATGCTTCAGCAGACCCGTGTCGACACGGTTATTCCTTATTTTCAACGGTTTATTTCGAATTATCCAAGCCTTTATGATTTAGCCTATGCCGATCAGCAGGATGTTCTAAAAACGTGGGAGGGCCTTGGCTATTATTCCCGTGTACGTAATCTGCAAAACGCAGTCCGGGAAGTTGTTGCGTCATATGGCGGTGAAGTACCCAATGATCCAAAACAATTAGGGAAACTTAAAGGGGTCGGCCCGTATACAAAAGGTGCCATTTTATCCATAGCATTTGATAAACCTGAGCCTGCGGTTGATGGCAATGTGATGCGGGTTCTCTCCCGTGTTTTAAAAATAGAAGACGATATCGCGCAGCCAAAAGTCAAAAAACAATTTGAAGGGTATGCAGCTGCCCTGATTTCACACGATGATCCGTCTTCCTTCAATCAGGGTATTATGGAACTTGGAGCGTTGGTTTGTACACCGAAAGAGCCGATGTGCATGTTTTGCCCGGTGCAGGAGCATTGCCGGGCATTTCAAGAAGGGATTGAACAGGAACTGCCAGTCAAGTCAAAAGCGAAAAAACAGAAAAAAGTTCCTTATACAGTACTTTTAATTCGCAACGAAAAAAATGAGTACTTGATTGAAAAACGTCCGGACGATGGCCTGCTGGCAAACATGTGGCAATTTCCCATGGTGCCGGTTGCTGAAGTTGGTAAAGATCATATGGCAAACTGGTTTAAAATGGAATATGGCATAGACGTTAAGCCATCAGCAAAAAAGGGCGATCTTAGACACGTCTTCTCCCACATAATCTGGGAACTGGAAATTGTGGAAGCAACAACTACAAATGAGAAAGCAGAAGATGAACGGGTGTATTTTGTAACCCGTGATGAATTGTCAGCGTACCCTTTTCCCGTTTCCCATCAAAAAATGATGCCCTATATAACCTGAACGGTGGCCATTACCTTCGTTGGAACCCTATTTCCATTTTGTTACTCTATATGCTGAATTTAACTCTGATTATGCTGGATAACAGCGTTCAAAATGGAAAAAGTAATGGTTGCGGAGGTGATATTGATGGCTAAAAAACAACAGCCAAACCAATCATCTGCTGGTACTAATGTACAGAAAGTAAAACAGCAAAACCAGCAGGCACAACAGGGACAAGGTCAGTACGGTACTGAGTTTGCATCTGAAACGGACGCACAGTCAGTTAAACAGAAAAACCAAAAATCGCAACAAAATAAAAAATAACGCAGGCCACCCCCAACTTTAAAACAATGAAGAGCTCCCGCCCCCAGGGAGCTCTTTTTATGATATACTCTACTCGTTTCTTTTCCTTTATAAATTTTGTTTTGGAACTTATAATAAAAGAACAAGGCTTTTGAAGAAAGGCTGTCTTACCCCGCCTTAATGGGCAGTAAGACCCCACTTTAAGATTTTGAGGAGGAACCCAAAAAGATAAGTGGGGAATCAACCGGCCGTAAAGGCTCGATTCTGTTCGGACCTGCAGGATGCAGGTTACAAAGGCGTTTGACGGTTTTAGCCTTTGTTCCTTTACTTCAGTAAGGGTGGAAGGCCCTCCTGAACGAAGTTTCACTTTATGAAGCATTGTTGCGATTAAAACTGGTTTGCTATATGAACGGCGGACCCTTGTTGTCACAGCAGCAATTCTTTCTAAGAGTTTAGATGTATGAGGCCCCTGAGACGTCTTGAACAATCGTGGGATAGGAGAGATAGGATGCCCGGTCCAAATCCAGGTTCATCTATAGAAATACATAGTTATAAACATAACGGTCAACTGCATCGCATATGGGAAGACACCCTAGTGTTGAAAGGTACGGAAATGATTGTTATCGGTGCAAATGACAAAACACAGGTAAAAGAAAGCGATGGCCGCACCTGGATAACCAGAGAGCCTGCTATCTGTTATTTTCATTCTGAGTATTGGTTTAATGTCATTGGTATGCTGCGTGCTGACGGCATTTATTATTATTGTAACATCAGCTCACCTTTCATTTTTGATGAGGGGGTGCTCAAATACATTGATTATGATCTTGATATCAAAGTTTATCCAGATATGACGTTTGATTTGCTGGACGAGGACGAGTATGAAGTACACAAAAAGAAAATGAGCTACCCTGGCGCGCTGGATCGTATTTTATACCGGAATATGGATTATTTAACAGGGTGGGTCAGACAGCGAAAAGGTCCCTTTTCAGTAGAATTCATTGATCAATGGTATGAAAGGTATTTGACGTATTAGTACTCTGATTCAAATAATTGATTAACAGCGTGGAATGGTTTTATAATCGGATAAGTGTGCTAAAATGATTAATCCTTGTTACAAATGTAGCAAGGTCCTTTCTTTGCAATGTCAGAGAGAGCTATTATAAATAAGGGAAGCGACGTTATGAGCAGTATTAAGCAGTATTTACAATTCGTCAAACCATATAAGTGGAAAATTTTAATAACAGTTCTTGTCGGAATTTTGAAGTTCGGCATTCCGCTCCTGATTCCATTGATACTCAAGTATGTGATTGACAATATTATCAATGCGGATGGCCTGGCGGATGGAGCCAAGCTGGAGCAACTGTTCTGGTTGATGGGGAGCGCATTTATCATCTTTCTTATTTTGCGCCCGCCGATTGAATATTTTCGACAATACTTGGCGCAATGGGTAGGGAACACAATCCTGTATGATGTCAGGAATAAGCTGTTTGACCACATTCAAAAACTGAGCCTAAGATTTTATTCTCAGACAAAAACCGGGGAAATTATTTCCCGGGTAATACATGATGTCGAACAAACGAAAAATTTTGTTGTGACAGGATTAATGAATATTTGGCTCGATATGATCACTATTTTAATCGCTATCGGCATTATGCTGACGATGGATGTTGGACTGACAATTGTCGCTATCATATTGTTCCCGATATTTGGATTTTGCGTCAAGTTTTTCTACGGCAGACTCAGAAGGCTGACACGTGAACGTTCGCAATCACTTGCTGAAGTGCAGGGCCATTTGCATGAACGCGTCCAGGGTATACCGGTGACAAGAAGTTTTGCACTGGAAGACTATGAACAGGGGCAATTTGATGAACGGAACGCCAACTTTCTGCAAAAAGCGCTTAACCATACCGACTGGAACGCCAAAACGTTTGCGGTAATGAACACCATTACTGATGTAGCACCATTATTGGTCATTGCGTTTGCCGGCTATCAAGTGATTCAGGGGAACGTGACTGTCGGGGACATGGTTGCCTTCTACGGCTATATGGAACGGGTGTATAGTCCGCTAAGGCGTCTGATCAGTTCTTCGACGGTTTTGACGCAGTCGATTGCATCCATTGACCGTGTGTTTGAATTAATGAATGAAAAATACGATATTGTAGATCATCCGGACGCGAAAAAGCTCGAACGCGTTGACGGGGATATTGATATTGATCACGTGTCCTTTAAATATGAAGACGAAGAAGCAGAAGTATTACAGGACGTCTCCCTTCATGTTAAAAGTGGCGAAACGATTGCGTTCGTCGGTATGAGCGGCGGAGGTAAATCGACACTGATCAGCCTTATCCCTCGCTTTTATGATGTGACGGGCGGATCGATCAAAGTGGATAGCACTGATATTCGAGAAGTGCAAGCCCGCTCATTGCGTGATCATATTGGCATGGTTTTGCAGGACAATATATTATTCAGTGAATCCATCGCGATGAACATCCGCATGGGTAAACCGGATGCCACTGATGAAGAAGTGGTGAAAGCTGCTGAGGCGGCAAACGCCCATGACTTTATTAAAGAACTATACAATGGCTATGATACGATGGTCGGTGAACGCGGTGTTAAACTTTCCGGCGGGCAAAAGCAGCGGATTGCCATCGCCAGGGTATTTTTGAAAAACCCGCCAATCCTGATTTTTGACGAAGCCACATCGGCACTTGATTTGGAAAGTGAGCATATTATTCAGGAAGCGATGGAACGGCTTGCTTCAGACCGGACGACATTTATCGTCGCCCATCGTCTGACTACGATTACACATGCAGACCGGATTGTCCATATTGAAGATGGCGAAATTAAGGAAGTCGGCTCTCATAGTGAGCTAATGGCCAGAAAAGGTCACTATTACGATCTGTATCAAGTACAAAATTTGGATGATTCATAATGGTTATTGGTGGAGCTCCTTCGTATTTGCGGAGGAGTTTTTTGATTGTCCAGGAAATTATATTTTCAAAAACGCTGTGGATAACTGCTAACCTGGTCAGTCACGTTTAGCTCCAGCGCCTACTCCCCCGAGGCCTTAAGCAATCATTTTACCTGGCAAAACCCGCCACTACAAATTCTTGCTTAAGTCTTTCGGGGGTGAACAAGGCGTGCTGCGCTTTTCTTATGTTGTTCCGGGTCGTTTTGAACGGGATATAGTTTGAGCGTGCTTGAGGACGTGGCGAGCACGGGGAAAACGAGCGAGCCCGGAACGAAATCGAGCGAGAAGAGGGCAGAGTCGATCGGGGAGCAGGTGAAATCGAGCAAGAACCCCTCGTCCGGCTCGAAAATGCATTGGTTATGCCCTATTCTATTAATCACGAAAAATAAAGGGCAATTCAGCGGGTGGATAAGCATATGCTCAATATAGGGCGGGGATACTATGGATATCATTTCTTGGGTGGTTATCATCGTGATTATGATAATCGTCATCTTCAGCATCATGGATTTTATTCGTGGCGGCAAGCTGCGCGGACGTATGCAAATGCGGGACAGCCGTTTTTCTGCGGAACTTTTTTATACATTGCTGATGATCTACCTGGTTGTCATTTTCGGATTCGGCTTGATCTATTTTGTGCTGTCGATGAACCATGTTTTATTAGTTGAAAATGGTGAGCTTCGAGAAGTAAGTGTTCTCGGGTCATTCATCCATTCATTTTACTTCAGCGGTGTCACGCTTCTGACAATTGGCTACGGGGATATTATACCGCTTGGGATCGGGCGACTGCTGGCACTTATCCAGGCGCTGATCGGCTATGTGCTGCCAACTGCATTTGTATTGCGGCTGGTTCAGTCCAATCAGCAGAATAGAGACAGAAAACAGGATATGCTATAGTGGACATATCAGGATGTTCAAAAAGTTCGGGAAATCTTTCTTTTTGAACACATATTTTATGGAGGGATATCGATGCGTGCAGAAGAAGGAAAACAAGCGCCTGAGTTCACATTGCCAAATCAGAATGGTGAACAAGTGAACCTGTCAGATTTCAGAGGTGAACATGTTGTATTGTATTTTTATCCAAAAGATATGACACCGGGCTGTACAAATGAAGCGTGTGACTTCAGGGATAACAAGGAAAAATTCAGTGATCTGGATGCGGTTATCGTAGGCATCAGCCCGGATCCGGTCGAAAGCCACCAAAAATTCATTGACAAACATGACCTGCCTTTCATGCTATTGGCAGATGAGGACCATCAAGTGGCAGCTGACTATGGTGTTTGGGATGGTGGTATCGAACGTTCCACTTTCATCATTGACAAGGAAGGCAATCTGCAGAAAACATTCCGCAACGTAAAAGTGGACGGGCATGTTGAAGAAGCCCTTAGCTTTTTGCGGGAAGCCAGTTGACTGTAAATCAGAAATCGTGCAAGGACAGTCCATCACAAGACAGGTGGGCTGTTTTTTTAGGGCAAAGTGTTAAGGGCGAGCCATCGCTGTTGCTGTTGGTATTGGAAGCGTCTTACTTTTCAGATAGAATATTAGCAAAGCCTTCCCTTTTTGATAGGTTTTCTGCGAGGCTTGAATGTGTATTCAAGTAACACCTCTCCCATATAAAATTTTAACAATATACCGTATCCGCGTATACACTATCATCCCCAAGAATAGGCTTTAGTAAAAAATGATGGAAGGGCGGGGTGCATGGAGATCCGTCAGCCTATCCGTTTGCGCTCAGTTTCGGTTCGCCATAAGCAATGGTTTCTAATAGAGAGGCGACTTTTTGACATCATGATCAGTCTGGCAGGCTTGCTTGCTTATTTTATCACCGCTGATTCTTGGGGTTGCCTGACATTGCAAATTACTATAATTCGTATCAGGAGCAGCGGCTACAGGTAAAGCCTGGAATCATCGGTCTTTCTAAACTGAGTGGCTACACGAATAAATATCATGACAAAAAAATCAAAGACGATCTATATTATATTCAATCTTGTTCGGTTAAAACAGACGCGATGATTGTGTATCGCTTGTTAAAACATATGATGAAGTAATGGAAATTTTAACTGATAACGTTTACGATAGAAATAGATTCAGCTAATACAAGGGGGGGATTCAAGGATGATGATCCTGTCTTCTGCTAAAATTTCAGAAAAACATCGGACAAGACTTCGTGACCGTTATTCGGATGAAACGTTTATATTTTGTAACCATATGGATGAGGCGAAGCACTACATAAGTGATGCTGACGTTCTTCTGACATACGGTGATGACTTGAATGCGGATTTGATCAGTAAAACTTCCCGGCTGAAATGGATTATGGTACTGTCTGCCGGAATCGAAAAAATGCCGGCCAAGGCGATCAGCAAACGGGGGATTCTCGTCACCAACGCGCGTGGCATTCATAAATATCCGATGGCCGAGTATGCCATTTCCATGCTGTTTCAGGTGTATCGTCAAAGTAAACGACTCACAGCCAATGAGAAAGCCAAAAAATGGGACAAGTCCGTACGTATGCGAGAAATAAACGGAAGGACGATGCTCATTGCCGGGGCAGGTTCAATCGGTCAGGAAGTCGCCCGTCTCGCCAAAGCATTCCAGATGACCGTCTATGGCGTCTCTAAAAGCGGAAAGTCCCTGGAGTATTTTGACCAGGTCGTCAAGCAGGATGCTATTGATCAGTTGCTGCCTAAAGCTGATTTTGTCATATCAGTTTTGCCGGGTACGCCAGAGACAAAAGACTTTTTTACATATGACCATTTCCGGAAAATGCCGGACCATGCCGTGTTTTTAAACATGGGCCGCGGTGATGCAGTCCGTGGAGAAGTAATCTTAAAAGCGGTGCGGTCGGAGGAAATGGCCCATGCGGTATTGGATGTGTTTGAAGAGGAACCACTTCCGGAAGATCATCCGTTTTGGGAGGAAGAACGTGTCACTGTAACACCGCATTTATCAGGTGTATCACCACATTATCAGACGCGTGCGCTTGAGATTTTTGAGCAGAATCTGCAAACGTACTTGAATGGCGGAACGAATTACGTCAATAAAATAGATGTAACAAGGGGGTATTAAGGATGCGGATTTATACCAGAAAAGGTGATAAAGGAAAGACATCGCTAATATACGGCGAGCGCGTGCCAAAAAATGATCTGCGTGTGGAAGCATACGGCACATGTGACGAGGCGAATTCGGTGATTGGACTGGCCCTGAGTTTTCTTGATCAGGAAGAATGGGCGGAAAAAGACACGTTCCTGGAAAAAATGCATCATTGCCAGACGATTTTATTTCATGTAGGAGCAGAGCTTGCGACACCGAACGATAAGGAAGTCACCTGGAAACTGAAGCAGGAACATATCGATGAACTTGAAAAGGAGATGGATGCCTGGGATAAACATCTGGAAATGCTGCATAACTTTATCCTGCCGTCGGGTCATGCGTCATCAAGTGCGCTGCACAACGCCCGTACCGTTGTAAGACGTGCAGAGCGCACAGCGATAGCCCTGAATGAACAGGAGGAGGTCAATCCACTTGTTATATCTTATTTGAACAGACTGTCCGATTTTCTGTTTGTAGCAGCACGATATGTTAATCAGGCTCTTGATGGGGCCGAAATACCACTGATAGCAGATATTTAGCGAAACGCAGGAGCGATTACCAAACTTATGGTATCGCTCTATTTGGATCAGGACTCCCTATAAGCCAGGTGCTATAAAACGGAGCGACAAAAATTTGAATTAATAATATACCTGGCCTGGCAATATACTTATATTGACAGAACACAGTGTTAGCGGGTAAACTTTAATTATAAGAATTATAATATAAGAGGTCTTTCAAAAGTCTGGATAATATGACACGTTGAATTTTTTCGTTGTCTTGTTTCTCCTTTTGAACACGCAATATAATATTATACCTTTGAACTGATTAAATATTGAAAGCGGGGTGCATGGCGGTGTCTGATGATCATAAATTGCAGGAAGCAATCGATACTCTTAGAGACTCCGGCGTACGCATAACACCACAACGTCATGCGGTTCTTGAGTACCTTCTTAACTCAATGATTCACCCGACAGCCGATGACATTTATAAAGCCCTTGAGGGAAAGTTCCCCAATATGAGTGTTGCCACGGTTTACAACAATTTACGTGTATTGAGGCAAATCGGCCTTGTCCGGGAATTGACTTATGGTGACTCATCAAGTCGTTTTGATTATAAATCAAGTGAGCATTATCATATTATTTGTGAAGAATGCGGCAAGATTGTGGACTTCCATTACCCGACATTGGATGAGGTCGAGTCATTGGCTGAACAAGTCACAGGATTTGATGTCAGCCATCATCGAATGGAGATTTACGGGAAATGTGATGAATGCCAGCAAGTGGAGACGCAAAAACATTAATCTTAGATGATATTAAAAATCCAGGCTGTGTGGACAGTCTGGATTTTTTAAAAGATACAAAAGTATAAAATTTTTGGCTATATGAAGCTCTTTGTCAGCAATAGCCATGTCCAGCTTCGACGTATAGGACGTACTAGTGCCGGCGTTGGCACAGGACGTGCCGAACTTAGCCGGCCAGCGCCTCCCTCTCGAGGTCTTAAGCTTTTTGGGGGGTGAACAAGGCGCCCTGCGCTTTCTTAGTGTTCATCATTCGTCATTTTTTATCTTGGCTTTGGCTTTACTCCGGAATTTACGGTTATTGTATCGTTCATCAAATTCGACGCCTTCCAGGTCTTTATCAAGTGTCAACGGCTGTTTGCAGTGCATACAGGCATCAACCTTTCCAAGCATTTTTGTCGGTTTCTCACAGCTTGGACAAATAATCGGAACGGCTTTCGTTGAGAGCATTCCTATCCAGAAGTAAACCACACAGCTTAACAGAATGAACATAACACCAAGCAGAAATAACGTCAGCATCAGCCATTCAATATTTTTGGATAAAAGCCCCCCATACATAACAGCAAATCCGACAAAAATCAGAATCAATGCAAATGAACGGATTTTATTTATTTTACTGGAATAGACCAATTTATCTGCCATGAATAGTCCTCCTTGTTATGTTCCAGAGCCAGTATACCATATTTTATTGGAATTTCAGATTCATAAAAAGGATTTCACAAAATCATAACGAATTATATATAGTACTGAAACTAATGGAGGATTTGTGAAATGGAAGATTTATTACGACCGATTTATCAGGAGCATGCGGGCAATCCGAACACAATAGGCATCATTTTGTTTGAAAGAAAGAAATCAGACAGCCCGATAACCGATAACTTTGATGTGATTTTGCTTATTATTGTTTGCACAGCAGAGAAAGAATGGCAAGAAAAGCATTACGAATTTAATAGCAAAACTGCTGTTATGCATACCATAACTGAAGATTTACTCAAACAATGGGTTGATATAAACGGATATCAGGAAGCAATTGAATGGATTATCGCTGGAAACACGATTTTTGATCGGGATGCCAGCATTTCACGATTGAAAGAACAGTTAAGAAGATTTCCGCATGAAAAAAGAGATTCAAGAAAAGCAATCGAATTCGGGAAACTAATCAAACGCTATACGGAAGTAAAAGACCTTTATATGTCGGAACAATACAAAGATGCTTTCAGCGAGATGGTACACACACTCCATTATTTAGCAAGACTTGCGGTCATAGAAAAGGGATACTATCCGGAAGTGACATTATGGAGTCAAGTCAGGGAAATCGATCCCGAAATCTATAAATTGTATGATGAATTAATTCAAAGTAATGAAGAAATAGGCAAGCGTGTACACTTGATGATACTTGCTGCAGATTTCGCTATCAGCAGAAGGGCGAAGGTTTCTGCAAAGCACTTACTTGATATTTTGGAAATAAAAAATGGTGCCTGGTCATACGAAGAGATCAAGCAGAACGCCAGCATTAAACCATATGAATTGAATCTGTCGGCAATGCTCAATTATTTGACTGAAAAAGGCATCCTCGCTGCAGTTAGGATTGATACGAAAGGTGTGGGGGTGTATCAGCGTAAGTATCGGCTTAATCGCGCATAAGGTGTTGGGAGTGGGTCATGGTGGAAGCGGATACCTGTACGAAAGCGGGGACATATTGCCGGCCACACCGCGTGTCACCCTCCTTGCACCAGCCCTTTGCAGCAGTCTTTTTTGCAGTGAGATTCGGTCTGACAGCTGCAAATGGATACTGTTGGCAACGATTGATATGATCGAACAAATGCCGAACCTTTAACCCAAAAACATGACGTCGATTAAGCGGAGTTTCAAAGTGTTTCCGTGTCTTGGTCCAGTGATTAAAATCTCTTAAAAAATCTTATTGACTTTCATTTTAATGCATGGTACATTTATATGCGTCGCAAAAATCATATTCGGATTTAGGCGATGCAAATAACTCAAAAATTTCCTCTTGATAAACATGAGGTTACTGTGTTAGATTAAAGGTCGTTGCACTCAACAGGGCAACACAGGGTAACGAAAACTTCCAAAAAAATGTTTGACTTTGTGTTTGGAAGATGGTATATTAATTAAGTCGCTTTCGAGAGGCGACAACGAAATTGCTCCTTGAAAACTGAACAAAACAACCAGTATGACAAACAGATGTCAGAGGTAAGAGGTTGGAAGTCAAAATTTGATTTTGACGGAAGGCCAATGAAACCCTGGATCAATTTTTAGCTAAGCCATACAAGAGATTGATCGGTGTCAATCTCCTGACAAACTTTTTTGGAGAGTTTGATCTTGGCTCAGGACGAACGCTGGCGGCGTGCCTAATACATGCAAGTCGAGCGCGGGAAGCAGACAAACGCCCTTCGGGGCGTGCGCCTGTGGAACGAGCGGCGGACGGGTG
>NZ_SRHY01000050.1 GCF_004565465.1 Lentibacillus salicampi | reverse complement strand
GATTTCCTTTAGTTTTAGTCCTTCATTTCCAATTTTAAAAGATGATAAGTAAAATTTCATATTATCCTCACCGTCGTCTTTAAATTTGATTATGAATAGCTTTTCATTTGTTCCGTTAAATGGCCCGATAACGGCAATTTGGGTACCTTACCTTATTCCGCAAACGCGCCAATCACAAGTGTTTAGTTCTGCCTTTACTCCTTTTGGTAACGATCAGGATACCTTCTGCAAAATTGCTTCCACTTGCTCATTGATTGGTTGGACATCAGGTATTGGCGACTTTTCATCTGACAGTTGGTATTTCGCCTTCAGATCTGTGATACGTTCAACACTTTCGTCAATCCTATCCTCACTTATTTCGCCATTTTCAACAGCCGCTTTCAATTTATCAAAAACGTTGGCAATTAAATTTGGATTATGTCCAACAAGCAGTAAATCTGCGCCCGCTTTTACTGACTGGACTGCTGCATCCGCAACACTATAGTGATTTGTAATTGCTTCCATCGTCAAGTCATCGGTAATGACAACACCATCAAAATCATAATCATCTCGTAAAATCCCTGTGATTACCTCTTTCGACATAGATGCAGGGTAGTCTTCATCGATGCTTGGCAGGAGAATATGTGCAACCATGCTGACATCGGCTCCCTCCGAAATAGCTTTCTTGAATGGCACAAGTTCCAATTTGGACAGCTCCTCGTAGTTTTTATTGACTTTTGGGAGTTCCAAATGGGAATCCACACCAGTATCCCCATGTCCGGGAAAATGTTTCATGACTGAAATAACCCCTTCATTCTGGATCCCTTTCATCGTCTGGATACCCATCCTTGTAACAATATTCGGATTGTCGCCAAATGAACGGTCACCGATAACAGGGTTATTTGGATTGCTGTTAACATCGAGAACAGGAGCAAAGTCTAAATTGAAACCGAGTGCTTGCATCTGCTTACCGAGGACAGTACCGACATTGAAGGATAGATCCGGATCGTTCAGTTCTCCAATCGAACGGCTTGTCGGCAGGCTTTTTATCTCATCCGGCATTCGTGTCACACTTCCACCTTCTTCATCGACTCCCAGAAATAATGGGGAGGGATTCCCGGCATTAGCGGTTTTTATCCCATTTAAAAAGTTGACGGTTTGCGTCTTACTTACGATGTTATTGCCAAATAAAATGATTCCTCCAACATGATAGTTCTTGATGGTTTCTTTTGTTTCAGCAGTCATTCCCGTTCCATCAACCCCGCTGAAGATCATCTGGCCGATTTTTTCATCAAGATTCATACTTTCGTTGCCTCTGTCACCAGAAGCATCGCTATTCTCTCCATTTACACCATCCCCATTTATTTCCTTCGATAATGAAATATGATCCACACCCGGATTATCTGAATCACCAGCCGGGTTTGGCAGCACCCATTTTAAGACATAACCGTCGGAAAGTTCATAGACAAGAATGATTTGATCATTCTTGTCGTCCTGGTAGTAACGCGTGTCATCAGGTTTTTCATATGATTTAATTGTATCCAGATCAAACGCCGTAAATTGATTCTGCGACGAGCGCATATCGGAAACCATATTGTCTGTAATACCGACATCAATGCCGTGTGACGGATAGTTCAAAAAACGGCCAACATTCGTATCTGCGGTCTCATCTGGATTTCCCCAAGCTTCTTGCACATCATCGGCAGTCGTTTCGCCAACAACGATATGAACGCCCGGGACTTTTCCTTGTTTGGCCAAGTCGAATATGCTGTCCAGAGATGGATCAGCTTCCGGAACTTCTTTTTTTTCGTTGCCCGATGATAGCTTCCTTGATTGCTGGTCTGCATGTTTATCATGTGTATCATCATCCGAAGAACTGATGAAAAAGACAGCCCCTCCAACAGCGATGATAGCAATAATGAGTACAATGGTGATACGCTTGATCATAGTAAGTCCTCCACGATTTTAGATTATACCCCGTTTTAACCCTTCTCTAAGTTATGGTTTCCTGTTCGTCAACAGGCCACCATTTTATTATATTTAATTTTAAATTTTCCCACCCACATTATGGAAACCAGCCTATGACCTAATCTATTTATTAGACGAAAAACAACTTTAATATAAACCCTTTACTGTAACTCAAAACACAGGGCCTAACCCTCTCTCCCAGCTATTCTTCTTTTCTGATTTTAAACGGTGCAATGATCAGCACAAGTATCAGCACGAGTCCAAGGTATCCAATGAATGGATAAAGTGACGAAACCAGATCGGTAAATCCAACAAAGCTTGCCGCATAGCCGACAATCACTGTTATCGCGAAAAATATTCTGAATGTCTTTGTCCCTGCTTCAATAAAACGGGCGCTGAATGAGAAAAACATGCTGATGGCTGTATTGAAAATCATGGCAAATAATACGAGTGACATGATGACGCCTAAGATTGGCGATATGTCATTGACAATCCCGAGCGTCGGCAATTCCAGACTGCCAACCTCTTTAATTTTAGCAAAAACAGCTAAATGACTTAATAGAATGATCAGTCCCAGACCAACGCCACCGGCCAAACCGCCAAGGGCTGCTGTTTTCCGGTTTGCTTCAGCTGCCCCTGTGACAATGGCCATCGAAGCACCTACAGCCGTATTAAACGATACATAATTGATGGCTGAAATAAACCAATTTGGCAGATTCGTCGGTTGTTCACGTGCGATACTGCCCAAGTTATTATAAGAATCATCCATCGTCATAAAGCTGTAAATGGAAACGATCACAACAAAAATAATCAAAAATGGCGTAATGCTGCTAATAATCGTCACGACCCGGTCAACATTTAACATACCTGTTAGGAGCAGCAGGATCGTCATCAGTGTTGTCCCGGCCACAATCGGAATGCTAAACTGCTGATTCAGGTTCGAACCGGCACCGGCAACCATGACAACACCAACCCCGAATAAGGTAAAGATCAAAATGTAATCAATGACCAGGCCCAGAAAACGACCGCTAACGCCATAAATGACCTCTTTATGCGAGGGCTGTTTTGCACGGCTTCCCATCCACACGAGCATCATGCCGATATATGCAAATAAAACCGTTGTCACAACCGCCCCGGCAATGCCCCATAAGCCAAAACTGGTAAAATACTGTAAGATCTCCTGACCTGAGGCAAGACCTGCTCCGACAATGATTCCGATAAAAGCGCTGCCAATTTTCATGATTTTTTTCATCTGTCTTCCCCCTGGATGTCTATAATATCAAGTGTAACAGATTATAATTTAATTCAATTTGTGTATCTATGAGCATCATAGGATTTATTTTTTTATACAAGTTTTTTCGTGGAAAGCCTATTCACGAGGGCCAATAAAGAGGAAAATAAATGTGGCAAAAAACACTGTGGCAAATGTTATCAACAATCTCTTTCTTGGCCAAAAAGATATTTTCTTCCTTTGTTATCTGAAAACACACAGCACAGCTCCATCAAGTGGGATAAAGGGTCAGAGCCCGTCCCCCACCTCATCTACTCAGAAAGCAATCTCTCGTATGGTCATCCACCATCCCTGTTGCCTGCATAAATGCATAGCAAATGGTAGGACCTACGAACTTGAATCCGCGTTTTTTCAAGTCTTTGCTCATTTGCTCTGACTCTTTGGTTGACGAAGGAACATCGGCATGCTCAGCCCAGTCATTCACAATCGGCTCTCCACCGACAAATTGCCAAATAAACGCATCAAAGCTGCCGAATTCACGCTGAATACTCAAAAAAACCATGGCATTGGTAATAACGGATTCGATTTTGCGTCTATTCCGGATGATGTTTTTGTTCTGAATTAATTTATGAATCCTGTCACTATCGTAATGGGCGATTTTCTCAGGATCAAAATGGTCAAATGCTTTCCGGTAATCTTCCCTGCGCTTCAGTATGGTGATCCAGCTCAGTCCTGCCTGTGCACCTTCCAGTGAAAGCATTTCAAATAATTTCTGATCATCATGAACCGGTCTTCCCCACTCCTGGTCATGGTAATCAATATAAATAGGATCGTCTGTTACCCAGTCACAGCGCGTTTTATCCATTCTCACTCATCCTTTGTTTCCACATTATTCTCATCATAGGAAATCCAATCACTGAAACTGCCGGGATACAGCTTAACGTTACGGAAGCCGGCTGACTTTAATGCAAGCACATTCGGACATGCGGAAACACCAGAACCACAGGAAACGATAATCTCATCATCCTTGGATAACGAATCGAAATTCTTTTCGAGTTCCGCGGTTTCTTTCCACTTGCCATCTGCATTCAAAACATTTTTCCAAAAGAAACTTTTTGCACCTGGGATGTGACCGGCTTTCCTGTAAAGCGGTTCTGTTTTGCCCAAATACCTGTCATGTGAACGTGAATCAATTAGGGTTGCAGACTGATTTGCGAGTTTTTCTATTACCTCTTCAATATCTGTCACAGCATTTTCTTGAAAATTTGGTTTGAATTCCGTCGCTTCAAGCTTTGGTACTTCAGTTGTGATGTTGTAACCAGCTCTCACCCACTGCTCAAACCCGCCATCAAGCAAATGAACATCTTCATGACCGGCATATTGCAACAGCCACCAGAAGCGTGCGGCGAACATGTCATTTTGCTGGTCATAAATAACAACCGTTGTATCATGATCAATGCCAATGTGGCCCATTTTCGCCGTAAACATCTCCATATCCGGCAGCGGGTGACTGCCACCGTGTTTGGCTGCTTTTTCGGATAAATCCTTATTCAAATCCAAATACACCGCCCCGGGGATATGGCCATCCAAGTAGGCTTTTCTGCCGGCATCCGGATCTGTTAATTCAAAGCGCGTATCCACTACCACCGTTTTACCAGAGCTGTTCTCCAATCGCTCCTTCAGCCATTCATCACTTACCACTATAGACATTCTCCTGCCTCCCAGTTTGCAGTTTTATCATGAATCAGACCCGAAAATTGCTTCCAAGTTTATTTTAACCGATTCAAATGCCAATGAACAGAGGCGAATTCACCTTCATATTTGGAAGGAAAAAATGGTAAAATAGATGGACAAAGGAGATGGATACATAGTGAAAAACGAATTAATCGAACGGTTTACCCGCTACGTCAAAGTTGATACCCAATCAGATGAAACCAACGAGAGAACGCCATCAACACCAGGGCAACTGGAATTAGCCAACCAGCTTGTTGACGAATTAAAAGCAATCGGCATGGAGGATGTCTCAATTGATGACAATGGCTATTGTTTCGCGACACTCCCGGCCAATACGGAAAAGGAGATTCCAACCATCGGATTCCTGGCGCACGTCGATACAGCAACCGATTTCACCGGCAAAAACGTCAATCCGCAAATCGTAGAAAATTTCGACGGTCAGGACCTAACATTAAATAAAAGTAAGGGGATCTTCCTTTCCACCCAAAGTTTTCCGGAACTGCCGGATTATAAGGGCCATACGCTAATCACAACCGACGGCACAACCCTGCTTGGTGCTGATGATAAGGCAGGTATCACGGAAATCATGACTGCGATGGCTTATCTCATCAACCATCCGGAAATCAAACATGGGAAGGTCCGCGTCGCCTTCACCCCTGATGAAGAGATCGGCCGCGGTCCGCATAAATTTGATGTTGATCGGTTTGCTGCCCAATACGCCTATACAATGGACGGCGGACCATTGGGCGAACTGCAGTATGAAAGTTTTAACGCTGCCGTCGCCAAAATCACGTTTCACGGCAACAGTGTCCATCCCGGTACAGCTAAACATAAAATGGTCAATGCCGGTAAAATGGCTGCAGAATTTATCAACAAAGTCCCTGAAAAAGAATCACCCGAACACACGGAAAAGTATGAAGGTTTTTTCCATTTACTCGGCGTGGAAGGTGATGTGGAAGAAACTGCGGTCTCCTATATCATCCGGGACTTTGACAAGGATAACTTTGAAGCACGGAAAGAAACCATAAGGCAGTTCACCCAGGAAATCAACGCCAAATATGGTGAAGGCTCGGCGGACATTGACATGAAAGATCAGTATTACAACATGCGCGAGAAAATCGAACCAGTTAAAGAAATAGTGGATATCGCTTATGCGGCAATGGAAAACCTTGATATCAAGCCACTTGTCAAGCCAGTCCGCGGCGGCACTGACGGTTCCCAGCTGTCGTATAAGGGACTGCCGACACCGAATATTTTTGCTGGCGGAGAAAATTTTCACGGCAAATTTGAATATATCTCCGTCGATAATATGGAAAAAGCGACGAATGTGATTGTTGAGATTTGCAGGTTGTTTGAAGCACGCTAACAACGAGGGAAAGGCCGGTTGCGAAGCCGGCCTTTTCCATTGCGGCAACACCCGTCAACCGTTTTAAACAAACGTTTGATCAACCAATTGCCAGCTCATGAATCAGGCATCCTTGATTTGCCATAGACCATTCCAAATACGGCGTGTTATGATAAATGATGGAAATCAGAACGAATGACAGGGAGCGAATGAGATGTTCAAGAAATATCTGACGGCCACTATTGGACTGTTTGCAACACTGCTTCTGATCACAGCTTGCAGCAATGGTGCTTCAAAAGATAAACAACCTAATGACCCTGCACCAGCAGAACAACCAGACGACCAAGATAATGCAGAACCGGCGAACAAACAGATACAGCTGCCACAAGAATCGCTGCAAAAGAAAGACACGGGCGATGCTGTGAAGACATTGCAGGAAACCCTGAATAAAATGGACTACGATCTGGAGACGACTGGTACGTTTGATGTCTTAACAACATGGGCTGTCACAGACTATCAGAAGCAGGAATCACTGCCTGTCACCGGGATATATAATGACGCGACCCGAGATGCAATGAACGAGTCACTTGAAAACAATACATCAATTGAGCCAGGTTCGGGTTTTGAACGGCCCGACAAGGATTCTGATGCCATCCCTAACCCACATGAAATCCTGGCGCTTGTAAACAAGGAACATAGTCTTCCAAACGGATTTGAGCCTTTGAATCTTGTTGAGCCGGATGTCCGCTTTCCGTTTGACGAATTTTTGCCAAAGAAACAAATGCGGCAAGTGGCAGCTACAGCCCTTGAAGACATGTTCCAGGCAGCGGATGATGCAGGACTTGAACTGTTTGCCCAATCTGGATACCGCTCTTTCGACAGACAGGATGCTATTTTTGCCTCCAATGTGGAAGCACATGGCGAAAAAGCCGCCAATAAGTTCAGTGCCCGACCAGGAGAGAGCGAGCACCAAACCGGTTTAACGATGGATGTGACCAGTGCGGATGTCGACTTTCAATTAATCAAGGAATTCGGTGAGAGCGATGAAGGTAAGTGGCTGCAGAAGCACGCTGCTGAATATGGGTTTATCATCCGGTATCCAAAAGGAAAAGAAGAGGTCACCCAATACCAGTATGAACCTTGGCATCTGAGATATGTCGGTAAAAAAGCTGCAACGGACATCATGGAGCAGGGCATCACGCTGGAGGAATACCTGGGAGCAGATTAAATGAGGGGGAAAAGGCGAACATCTTGAAAAGTCCAAATGAGAAAATGCGTTTAGCAATGCAAGTTACAATATCAAGAGCAAATAAAAACGCTCAGATATGTGCTGCTATGGCTCCCCCAAAAGTTAGAGTCTATTATGCAACTGCTTGGCTGGATTGAGTTCGGTATTCGATTGGACTCAATCCGGCCAATTTTGATTTTGACCGTTCATTTATACCAGTATTTTCTCCCTCGCCGCTGATGGTCCTGGTAGTCTGTTTAGCAATATCCGTCTCCCCAGATATGGATCCACTATGGATAGTGGTTTTCGCTCCGTCCACAACGTCGTAAACATCACAACTGTAAAAGTCCACTATATGTTTTCCTTACCTTTCATTGTTAATGCCCCATAACCTGCTTTAAATCCTCCGATAACATAAGGAAAAGAGCACTACCGTATTGACATAAGTCCCTCCGTCCACTATAATATATAAGTTGTTGACTTAAAAGTCATTTATGACCAACTAGTCGCATGACGAACAGAGCTTTATGATGTTAAAAAACACACGAAAACTCTACGTTGTTCAACATGTATCTTAACCATTATTCAAATATAAGGCATAAGTACCTTCATGTTATATAAGAGGTGAGTGCGGGATGACAAGAAAGAAAGAAGAAATTATGCAGTCGGCAACCCATCTTTTTTCGGAAAAAGGATATTTCGCTACATCCGTTCAGGAAATTGCCGATGACTGCAAAATATCAAAGGGCTCATTGTATAACGTTTTTAATTCTAAAGAAGAACTTTTGATCCAACTCATTGAATACAATCAAAACAAAGTCTTGCAAAAGGCTGTGAACATCAGTCCCGAGTCCTTTTCATCCCCAAAAGAAAAGCTTATCAAAAAAATTGCTGTACAATTTGACGGCATTCGTGATAACAGGGCTTTTATAACCATGCTGCTTCGGGTGCTGCCCCCTCATGACAATCCAAGAATTCCATGGCTTATGAAAAAAATCAGAGTGACTATGATGAATTGGTATAAAGACCGTCTGATGGAAGCTTATGGAAGTCTGGCGGAACCCTATATCTGGGATCTTGTCATCATGTTTCAGGGGGCATTGAGGGAATATGCGAATTTGGCCATTCACGAAAATAAAGAAATTGATTTTCAAGTCGTTGCCCGCTTTGTCATAGAACGATTTGATACAATGATCCGCTGCACATCGGATGTGGAACCCTTTTTAACTTCTCAAAAAATGGAAGAATACGAAGCGTTTGAACCGGACCAACAATATGAATCACCCCAGGAACAAATCCAAAAACTCTTGGAAGAACTTCGTGGGAAGGTCGAACGATTATCAATGCCCAGAGAAACCCAGCAAGAATCAATAGCTGCCGTTCAATCTTTACAAGAAGAGATTAATAAAAACGAACCAAGGAAGTTTCTCATTAAAGCTTTATTGTTATACTTGACGGATATCAAGGAATGCCATCCTTTGATTGACCGCATTGAGACCGTTTTGCAGGCAACATACTACTGATAAAATACCAACGTAAAAAGGCAATAGGAAACGAAGCCTTACTGTTTCCGGTTTTTAAGAAAAATTAAGATAAGATAATAATCCATTGTTAATTTAAAACTTAGGCTATCTTTCCTTCTGAAGGTTTGTACCCTTTCTTGACTCAGGGTCGTTAGTGCACATCCCCAGCTGCCGTTTTTAATGGCCTGTCGGTGCGGGATAAAAAAGTCTGGAAATATAACTCATGAAATAACGTAAACAGCAAAATCTATGGGAAAGAATTAAGAATCACAATTGCATCTGCAATGAAATTTTACTGCAAGGAAGATGATATATCATGGCAAATACAGAAACGTTTAATTGGAAAAAGTATGTCCCACTTTTCGTGGTGTTATTATCAGGCGCTTTCATTACTATTTTAAATCAGACACTTCTTGGTACTGCGCTCCCGCCCATCATGCAAGATCTCAATTTAACTGAGAGTACAGCACAATGGCTGCAATCCGTTTTTATGCTTGTAAACGGGATTATGATTCCAGTTACGGCATTTTTAATTGACAAATACTCTACACGAAAGCTATTTTTGACTGCAATGGGATTGTTCGCTACAGGAACCCTTGTTGCTGCGGTTTCACCGAATTTTTCATTCTTAATGGCCGGGCGTGTTTTGCAAGCTTCAGGAGCTGGTATTATGATGCCGCTCATGCAGACCATTTTATTTTTGACCTTTCCCGTACACAGAAGAGGTACGGCAATGGGATTGTTTGGACTTGTTATCGCATTTGCTCCGGCCATCGGTCCAAGTCTAGCAGGCTTTCTCGTTGATCAATTCCCTTGGCGCAGTATTTTTTATGTTGTACTGCCAATTGCCGTTTTAGACATTATAGCGGCTTATTTCTTACTCAAAAATGTGACGGAACAGAAGAATCCAAGATTGGATATATTATCGGTCATTCTTTCGACACTTGGATTTGGCGGACTTTTATACGGGTTCAGCACCGCTGGTAACGCGGGATGGCTCAGCCTTAAGGTTATTCTGCCGATTGTTATCGGCTTTGTTTTGCTTTACTGGTTCATTACAAGGCAATTGAAACTAAAAGAACCGCTACTCGAATTCAGGGTGTTCAAACACGGTACTTTTACTTTAGCGACGGGGCTTGGAATGGTCGTCTTCGCTGCAATGATTGGAACAAATGTGATTTTGCCGCTATATATGCAGAATATGATAGGATTTTCGGCGCTTGAATCCGGGCTTGTGTTATTACCTGGTGCGATTGTGATGGGATTTTCAAACCCGATTACAGGTTATCTTTTTGATAAATTTGGAGGGAAATGGCTTGCTCGGGGAGGCCTTTTGCTATTATCTTTAACCACTTTCGCATTCACGAATTTATCAGTGGATACAAGCTTCACATACCTGGCAACCATGAATGCCATTCGAATGATTTCAATTGCAATGGTCATGATGCCTATGACAACCTTGGCCTTGAACCAGCTGCCAAATGATTTGATTCCTCATGGGACTGCGGTTAATAACACTTTTCGCCAAGTTTCCGGATCGGTTGGCACGGCAGTTCTTGTCACCGTCATGTCTACAGCTGCCATATCAGATAAGACAGCAGCCGGTGTTATTCATGGTGTGAATATTTCCTTTATCACAGCGGCAATCGCAGCTATTTTAGGATTCATACTTTCCTTTAAACTTAAAGAAGACGTAAAACCGGGAGATCGTCTATCTAACCATTAACATTAACTTAAGCGGCCACCTGCTAAGGCAGGTGGCCGCTTAAATCTTCAATAATTGTGCCCGGAATAGTTATTTATCGACAACAATCTCAAATGAAAGAGTTTATACCAAATGGCCTTATGAAAACCCTGTTCCCTTTAGACGGAGTTATGGGTTGGATTCAAATGTCATTTATTTTAATGTTATTTATGAATCGGTCTACTAGATAACAGTAAACAGGTTTGAAGTGAATTTCCGTAATAGGGTGCGCTTCTGGAATAAGGAGCAGTATACCTATTATGGTGAGCAGGGAATTTGTTCAGCATACAGCATACCTACGACATATACACTCCTTCTTATTTTTTCAACCCGGGTAAGATTAAATCAACGGCTAGCTTGTATAAATTGTTCTGTTCCTGATTTGAATGATAGCCAAACAATTCTGCATTCGCTAATGATGTGATAAAATTATATAAAAGTACCGATACATCATCAACATGTAAATCTTCCTTGAATTCCCCACGGCTTATGCCTTCCTCTAAAATACGGGTTACGATTTGAAATTCGGGTTCATACAGTTTAAGCACAGCATCATAATTGTTTTTATTGGTCAACACAAAATATTCTTGAAGGCTATTCATAATCGGCTTTTGTAACATTATATTATTTAAGTTCGCCCAAATATATAATTTTTTCTCAGCGGATTGCTCATTCTTTGACTGTATGTCCCAATTTCGAATAAATTCATTAGATACCTGCTGAATACAGTAAAGATACAATTCTTCTTTATTATTAAAATGATAATAAATCGTCCCTTTACTTGTGTTTGTTTCATTTTTTATATCGGACATAGATGTGGCACTATAGCCTTTATGTTCAAATATTTTCGTAGCGACATCCACGATAAATTGCTGCGTATCCTCGCTGTTCACGCCTATTGGTCTGCTCATATTTCCTCCCACAGTTTTTATTTCTATTTTAGCTTATTAATGCCGATTAAGCGAATTAATCAAATACTTGACCATTTAATTCCCTTCAACGTTTTATGTTATTTGTTATTATATATAACTTAATTGACCGAACGTCCGAATAATGTTATTGTTTTTTCGAAGGAGCGATTCGTTTGAAAAACAAAGTGATTATTATTGGTGGGGGCGTTGCTGGCTTAGCAATGGCATTATTTTAAAACAAAGCAAATATAGAAAGTGTTCTGTATGAACAAGCAAAAGCGTATGGCAAAGTCGGAGGGCACTTTGTCATTCATCCCAGTGGCGTACAAATACTTGAAATATTAGGGTTAGGTGGAGAAATTAAAAATAATAGCCATCATCTAGTCGATTTTGCAGTGCTTGATAAGGACAACAATCCATTATTTGAAGAAGATTTAATAAAAGATTACTCACACGGTAGAGTTGCATTAATAGGTGATGCTTTGCATACCGCTGATCCTAATGCAGGAATGGGTACTACATTAGGGTTAGAAGACGCAATGTATCTATCTAAAATGCTACGTGATCACGATTACAAGGATGCCTTTTATTATTTCGAGCATGACCGCAAGCCACGTGCAGAGAAAGTGTTTCGGAGTGCAAGTTTATTAGACAACTTAGACTTTGATCATGCAGAGGATTATGCATTCTTTAATGATGGGATAGATGCTGGCTGGGATAAGTAGGATGGAACAAATCAGGGGCAGTCAGGGCCATTTGGTTTTATACAGACTAAAGAACAATATAACTGTTCATAATTAATAGGATTTAACTGTCTCATTCATTCCGTTAAGGGTAAAGGCTTCTTCCTCACTAACGCTCGCCCTTGACTGCATTTCCGATACAGCTCATTTATCGACAAGGGACAAAGAAAATGAAAGTGTAAAGTAACGCATAGAATTTTTTATTCAATTTTCAAAGACCAATCAACTATATTTATTTTAGTTCGAGGAGGAGAAAAAAGGTGACAGAATATATTGTGATGGCCGCTACCGCATGGTTCATGGGTTTTTTCCCTTTGTTTGAAATTTATTTAGCCGTTCCCGCCGCAATGGGGATAGGAATGAATCTCGTTTCTGCAGTGTGGTGGGCTTGGCTTGGAAACTTTATTGTTATCCCCTTCGTTTCCTATGCTTATGACTGGCTTATGAGATTCCAAAAGATTAATCGATATTTCACCAAATTAGCCCAATCTAAAGCCAGTGCAAAAATACAAAAAAGGGGAGTTATGTTTGTGCTGTTATCGACTCCATTGCTTGGATCTTGGGCGGTAGCAGTTTCCGGAAAACTCGCAGGCATAGAGAAAAAAACACTGTTTACTACATCTGCGATAAGCATTGCCGTTTATGGCAGCATAATCGGTGTTCTTACACAGTTAGGGATTGATTCATTTTCTTAAGGTATACATTATTTACCAGACTAAGTACTTTATTTCGACAACATCCTTGATAAAATGAGTTATATTTATTCAGCAGCCCTAATTACCAAAAATTTCATAATAAATGTAAGCTATTCTATTCTAACACAGGACTTGTTCAACTGAATTGATCTTTTATTAACAAGCAGTAAGTTCTTCGCAAGATACTCTGTGCTTTAGTCCATTTTTCGAAATGTTATCACACTATCGTTTCCCCTATAGTAAAGGCTTACTTTACTCATGTGCAGATATTTTAATGAAGTCATTCGACAATATGGCCCAAAAAGCTATAGTTGGCGCATTTCTTAGTCCGCGGAAACGCCCGTTAATTTAAGATTCATATTAAAATTCTATAGAGATGGTTTATCATCTAAGGCCCAGACTAGAATGATATACACCCATATAGAAACTGAAGCAGTGAAGAAAAATATTAACCTGACAACGAAAGAAGATATACCAAAAAACTCAGCAATCCCTCCACAAACTCCATATAGTGCTTTGTCTGTTGATGATTTTCTTAATTTATTTTGCATTTGTGACCCCCCCTTTTTCTTCAACAATCTGGCCCGATCATTTAAGTTCGATTCTTCACAACTCCACTTTATTTTACCAGAAATAGGCTAACAAATTAACTTACAATTTGATAGCCATTTTAGCCTTCATATTTAATATTTGCGATAGGTAACGGAACCCGTTAGGTTTCACGGTGATCTATCTTATTTGATAATTTCTTTTATCGTTCCTAACTATTTTGCTTTTGTTGCAATAGTAAATGCAATACCTTCCGTGAAACCACTATATAAGGTTTTCTGTAATTTGTTGGTGGTGGGGCCCAGGCCCCACCACCAACAAATTTTGCGAACGCTTCGGATGGGGTCTGATGGTTTAATATAAACTCCCAAGCATCCAACATTGTAGAACACCCTCCGCAATTCTTACGGTTTTCCTCGTAAACACGGGCGCCAGCGTCTGCGTAATAAATGGTATAGGTTTTTCCGACGCGTATCAATCTGCTGTACGGTTCCACGGTTCTTTTTACGCGAGATTGTACTCGCATCCCGTCCCATCCTTCTTGCGATTTCCCTGAGTGAAACGCCCTCATCCAAGTAGGCAGCTAGCTGTCCTCTTTCTATTTCTGTTAAATGTGTAAATGTACGTTCTTCCGTGTTAGAATGGGATTGAGTCATCGTGAATTACCACCGTATCATTTGTGTTTTCGTCAACCTAAATTATACGTGGTTTCACGATGGCTTTCTATTTATTTAAGCTGTTGCATTTCATTTTACAATGAACCAAATCGATGTTAACCTGAACATCTTTATTCTACACTTGTAAAAGTAATGACTGCTAGTTTTTGTATCGAAAGGATGTTGAATAATGAAAAAGCTCAAGGGCATTGGCATTGGAATTGTAGTAATACTAATTTTAATTGTAGGGTATACGTTTCTTCCGCAATCAATGAAAGGGGTACTTGACCGAGGCAATCCTTTAATTTCTCAAATCGATGTATATGTTCAAATCAATAAACAACCAGAGAAGGTTTCACACCGCTATGGATATTCCCTAAAAGGTTATACGTCAGATGGTAATGAAAAAAAGGTTAGCTTTACGACTTCGACCACGTTACCATCAAATACTTATCTAAGAGTTGATGCAAAAGGGTCCTATGTTAAAAATTGGGAAAAGGTGAATTTCGATAATCTTCCCTCAAAAGTCAAAGAGGAATTTGAAGAGTAATATAAACTGCTCCTTGATGTGGGCCATTTTACCATCTGAATAACCTGCCTGTTCAACAATAAGATCCGATTGTCGCATACAACTATTTTAACAGAATGAACCAATGCCTTTTAAAAACTCAGAAAACTATTTAACGTTTTATAAGTTGGCTCTCCACCAAAATCTAAGGTTGAGCGGAGGAAAAACACGGAGACAAGCGCAGTGTTTTTCCGCACCGGATACTATAATACAGTCTAGTTTATCAACCATAGATTTTGGTGTTGATCCTATAAGTTAACACCATAATTACCACATCAACCAGCATTGCAAATAACAAGCATTTTTACAGCTTTATTAAAAAGTGTATATAAATTTGCGTACATCTAATCATTCGTATGTTATTTCATAAGTTGAATTGAGTACTATCATATCAATAAAAATAGGGATACAAACCGCTTGTGGATTGTATCCCCGAAATTTATGCTATTTAGTATTTTCTCTCCCAGAACTGAACCCCTTAGTTTGAGCATGTGTGCCTTCTTTAATGTCTTCCTTCATTAAAAAGGTTTCAATATCATCAACGCGATCACGATCAAAAATAGGGTGTTTTCAATCCGTTCATAGAAAAAGAGTCTTTTGGACAACACATAATAGGCTTCGGGTATATCATCGCCCTGGTGCTCCTTCAGCAATGCTTTAATTGGTCGGGACCGTGGTGACAATGCGATCGGGCCAAAAGCCAGTGCAATCAGGAATAATGTAAGACTCAAAACATACCAGCCCTGACTGAATAAATAAGGATGCAGCGCTCCCATCAAGAGACCGGTTATCAAGAGCGAAGTCCCGCCGACCATCACAAAAATATGCAGCCGGTTCCGGATCACATAAGCATGCCTTAGCTCGGTTATCGTTTCTGCTCTCGTGACAACATAAATCATAATAAACCCGGGACCCAACCCTAAGATCGCTGAAAATACATGAATAAAAACGAGAAATTCATAAAATGTCATGGATGACCCCACCAATCGTATCATGTATCTCCATCATACACGATTTGCCATATAGAGAGGTTGTGAGCTTTAACACATTTGCAGCTTATTTTTTGACAAAATCTTGTCCGAAATGATTAGCCGGCATATCGTTGCAGAATGATGTCCACAGAGCGCCCGTATGCTTCGCCAAACATGTTTAAATGAACCAGCAAATAATACAGCTGATACAACGGCTTGATATCCTCATAGTCAGGAGACAGTGGAAACCGCTCCTTATAAGCTTGGTAAAAGTCATTGGAATAGCCGCCAAATACCTCGGTAAACGCCAATTCAAAATGCCTGTCCCCGTAAAGAAATGACGGATCAATCAAATACGGCTCGCCACCGGGGCCGGCCAGCCAGTTGCCGCCCCACAGATCGCCGTGCAGATAGGACGGAGCCACATTGTCAGGAACCCACCTATCGAGGTTTTCCAGCAATGTTTCCAGACGATTCCGCCGCGTGCCACTTATTCTCCCTCTCTCAATTCCAAGTTGAAGTTGGGCAGCCAGCCGCCTATCCCGATAATATGCGAGCCAGCTCGAAAAAAATCCATTTGACTGTGGAAGCGTCCCGATAAACGTATCATCCATAAAGCCATGGTTCTCGCCAAACGTCTGATGCATGGCCGCAACATGGTCACCCAGTTTCCAATCTGTATCCGCTGAACGCGCCCCCTCAACCCATTCCATAACGATAAAAGCATTTCCGCTTTCATCGGAATAAGTAAACACACCCGGCACGGCAATCGAATTCGTTTCCCTGATTAATTCCAGCCCTTTTGCTTCGAGTTCGAAAAAGCGAATCGGTGCCTCCCGGTGATGTTTGATAAAATATTGCCGCTCACCGGTTCCCACAAAATAACTTTCATTGATGGATCCACCCGCAGCATGTCTAACCGTCCGTACTCGTGACTGATCTCCGGCCTGACGCAATGCTTTTTCGATTAATTCATTCATCGGAAAACTCCTTCCAGTTTTCTCTTTTATGTCACCGCTTCAGCTGCTGAAGCCTCTGGCGTGTCATCTTGATTTCATCCAAAATCTTCTGCCGCTCTTCTTCACTATCCACGTCCATACTCATCAGCTGTGTCAGTCGCAGTTCCAGTTCCCGTCTGTCATTTTCCGTGTCAGGTTCAGTGTTTCTCCGATTTTGTTTATGTGCCATGAACTGCCCGTAATGTCCCTTATAATCTAGAACCTCCCTGCCATCAAGAGCTATGATCCGGTTCGCCGTTTTTTGTATGAGATAACGGTCATGCGAAACAATGACCATGGCGCCCGGATAGCTTTGCAGGACATCCTCGATCACTTCTTTCGTATCGACATCGAGAAAATTCGTTGGCTCATCCAGCACCAGTAAATTCGCGCTGCTGAAATACAAATGAATAAATGCGACGCGGCATTTTTCACCCATACTAAGTGATGAAATTTGCTTGAAAACGTCCTCCTGCATAAACAGGAAACAGCCAAGTATGGTGCGTGCTTCCGACTGGGTCATATCGGGCAATTCAAGTATACTATCCAAAACCGTCTTGTATTCATCAAGGTTTTCGAGTTCCTGTGCAAAGTAGCCAATAGTCATCTGCGGATTCTGTTTGATGTCCCCTTTGTTCGGTTTCCGTTTTCCCGCTATTAATTTCAGCAAAGTGGATTTACCCGAACCATTGGGACCGATTACCCCAATTCGGTCACCCCGATAAACAGAGGTGCTCAAATCAGAGAATAACAGATTTTCTTCATCGTAGGAAAACGATACATTTTCCATGTGCAAAAGTCTTCGTGCCGAAAAGTGTGCGTCTTCCAACCGAACATTCACCGATTTATTTGCTTGCGGCTTTTGCACCTGATTATGTTCGAGACGTTCCAGTTCTTTTTCCTTTGCCTTAAAACGAGACACATTTTTCTTCGCCTTGGCTCGGGCAAAATCATCTGTGCCGGCAGCCTTATGTGCCTGCTGAAACCACTGCTGATAATTGCGGATCGTTGCGCGTAATGCTTCCTTTCTTTGCTGCTGTTTATGATAAAGCGTCTCCTGTGTCCGCCTTTCAATCTCCTTTTGCTGCTGGTATGCAGTATAACCGCCCTCATAGCGTTTACAGGAATCCGTATTCAGCTCATAAATCGCGTCAGCTGTCCGGTCCAGAAAGTAACGATCATGCGAAACGAGCAACACAGCACCTGGGTAATGAACAACCCATTCCTCCAACCATTCCATTGTTTCCTGATCCAAATGGTTAGTTGGTTCATCCATGATGATGCATGCCGGCTTTTGCAAAATCAGTCGCGCCAGCTGCGCTCGTGTTTTTTGTCCGCCGCTAAGCTGTGACAATGTCGACGTCCAAACAGATGACGGAAGCCCCACCTGATGCAAGGCATTTTCCGCTTCCGACTCAACCAGGTAGCCATCATAATCCAAAAATGTCTGATAAACCTGCGTGTACTCATCCATATCAAAATCGGACTGTGCCTGCAATGTTTCAAGCTGTCGTTTCAGTTCATAAACTTTACCGGCAGCGGTTTGAACATAATCCAATACCGTCACCACGCTGTATTCCGGATCTTGTTCAAGATAACCCCACTTTTCAACCGGTACAAAGCGATGAACCGAACCTGAATCAAACGATATTTTCCCCAATAAACCGTTCAGCAAGGTTGTTTTCCCTGTGCCATTGCGGCCGAACAGTGCCACATGTTCACCTTTTTGCAGGCTGATATCAATATGGTTGAAAAGGGTCTTGCCTTTCCATTCCTTACCGAGGTCTTTTCCTTTAAAAATAAACATATCCATACCCCCATTTATTGGACCTGCTTGTGGACAGACGAAATGGGCATATGGATATACTTGTTTCCGGCATCAATTTCGAGGCTTGTCATCCGAAAAAAGCACACACGCATCCCGTTCGTCCCTATGCAGGAACAGGTTGTCTGAGTCATTCAAACATACGGAAAACGTGGGTTTACTTCATTATCGGATAGAACCTCCTTAAGATTTGGTTATGTACTATAGTACGATGGTGGTGTGGGATTGTCAAACACTGAAAACATTTTATAAATCGAACGTTCTGATCTGTAAAGTATAGCCTGAAGGATAGTACTTAGGCACTTAGATTATCCAAATTATTCATAGGTAATTTTCATATCACCTGGTTTGATCCAGCCTTTTTTCCGGAACCATTCAGCAATCACAAGACTAATGAAGGCCGGCCCAACAACATGCAGCACCATCATTGACCAAAAAACAGGCCATGTGAAGCCCATTGATTCGAACGTCATAATCTGGCCGACCAGACCGCTCGTTCCCATTCCAGCGCCGAGATCATTATTCGTAAGGCCGATCCATACGGTTGCAAATGGAGCCAGGACAGCCCCGGCGATCGTTGGTGGGATAATTATAATTGGCTTTTTTAAAACGTTGGCAATTTGCAGCATGGATGTGCCAATTCCTTGTGCCAAAAATCCACCAAAGCCATTGTCCCGATAACTGGCAGCCGCAAAACCGACCATCTGGGCAGCACATCCGATCGTCGCCGCACCCGCAGCAAGTCCGTCGATCGAGAGCATAATGGCAATCGCAAGACTCGATATCGGCGCCGTCAACGCCCAGCCCATCAAAACCGCAACAAGCATCCCCATGATAAGCGGCTGTTGCTCAGTTGACCAGTTGATGACCTCACCAAACCAGACCATAAACGTGTTGATGGGCGGCCCGATGAACGTCCCGACCACAAACCCAATGAAGATCGTCACAAACGGGGTCACGATAATATCAACACGTGTTGTTTTATAGACAACTTTTCCGAATTCGGTTGCCAGTAAAGCCGTCACATAACTCCCGGCAGGTCCGCCCAATTCTGCACCAAATGCGCCGGCAAATAATGCTGATAACAGAACAAGCGGTGGAGCTTTCAAACCATAGGCAATCGCTACGCCAATCGCGCCACCCATGATTTTGGTTTCCATGGCATACCCGCCCATGTCTATCATAAATTCAAGGTTTTCAACCCCCAGCGCAACGGCTTGTTCCCCGATTGTCTGAATGATCAGCCCAATAATTAAAGAGGCGAACAACCCCAATGCCATATAACTTAACGCTGTAACAACATATTCCCTGGCGGATAAAGAAACCCCTTTTCGCCGTAGAAACGCTTTCATCTTTCTCCTCCCCTTTGTTATGTGAATGATTTCACATGAACTTAAGTAGCCTTGGCTGTCTTTATTATCTATCTCCTTCATTATTACGTGATTCTCTTCACATATCAAGGGGTTTTTTCAAAATAATATTATTTTGCTTTTCATTGTTCTATCAGCTATTATGGTTCTTGAAAACGATTATCAATTATATACTGGATTCGCCCTAATACTTTAAAGAACTCGCATTTTTAGTGGATACGGCCATCCATAACTTATACGTTCTGACGTTAGAAAAAGGAGAACATCAAATGGAACAGACAAAAAAACCAACAGTCTTACAAAAGGTAATCCGCGACCGGCGTGCTGTCAAAAAGCATTACAATGATAAGCCGGTAGCCGAAGAGACCATCATGGAACTACTGAGAGATGCGGTGTGACCCATGGGGTGCGTCAACCTTGGCGTTTCATTTTTATCGGACCCGAACAGACCGAAAGCTTTGCCAAAAAAGTGGCTGCCACGTATCCTGAAGACAGGCAGCAAAACCGCCTGGAATACCTTCGTGAACCGACAGCTTTTTTGATTATCGTCATGGATGTACCGGAGAGCCAGAAGCAATACGACGAAAACTTCGGGGCAACCGCCTGCATGATTCAAAACTTTTGGCTGCTGGCGTGGGAACACCAACTTGGCGTCGTCTGGAAGACCAATTCACATATCTATGATCCACAAGTGAAAGAAATCTTGAGTGTCGGAAAACATGAAAAAATTATCGGCTTCCTGCATCTTGGTTATTTTGATGAGAAACCTGCTCCGAAAGACCGCATTTCCGTTGCAGAGAAATTCACCGCATTTAAAGAATAGAAATTTGAAAGAGGCTGTTTCTCACTGGAACAGCCTCTTTTGCATTGCTAAACTCATGGGATTGTTCTGCTGATTTTTCCGCTCTTCTGCCGATTCTTTCGCTCTTCTGCCGATTGTCTCGCCCTTCTGCCGATTCTTCCGCTCTTCTGCCGATTGTCTCGCCCTTCTGCTGATTCTTCCGCTCTTCTGACGATTGTCTCGCCCTTCTGCCGATTCTTCCGCTCTTCTGCCGATTGTCTCGCCCTTCTGCTGATTTTTCCGCTCTTCCAACGTCTATTTTATTTTAAATGCGCCAGCTATTCCTCATCCCACACGGCACTTTTCAATGTACAGTTCTTCTGATGACGTTCGATTGCCAGTTCAATCAGCTGTTCAATCAGGTCCGGATAGGAAATACCGCTGATTTCCCATAGTTTCGGGTACATGCTGATGCGCGTGAATCCCGGCAAGGTATTGACCTCGTTCACATACACTTCCCCGTTTTCAGTCAGGAAAAAGTCGACGCGCGCCAGACCCTCACATTCCAGTGTCCTGAATGCCTCCACAGCTGTTTTTTGCAGTTTTTCAATTTCCTCATCCGTTAAGTCAGCAGGCATTTCCAATATCGCACCTGTTTCGTCAATATATTTGGATTCATACGAGTAAAACTCGGTCTGAGGCAAAATTTCGCCTGGCACCGACGATTTTGGATCCTCATTTCCTAATACAGCACACTCGATTTCCCGACCTTTAAGCGTCTCTTCAACCACCACTTTTTGATCATACTGGAATGCCTGGTCAATCGCTTTATTAAATTCCGCTTCCGTTGACACTTTGCTGACCCCAACAGAAGAGCCCTGGTTGGCAGGCTTCACAAACATCGGCACGCCCACCTGTTCCTTCACCTCGGCAAAATTAATCTCGTTACGCCGCGCACGTGAAACCGCCAATCCATCTGCTACATGGATCCCTGCAGCCTTCAGCAACCGTTTGGCAATATCCTTATCCATGCAAATCGCTGAACCCAGCACACTGGTTCCAACGAAAGGAAGATTCGCAATCCGCATCATCCCCTGTAGACTGCCATCCTCTCCCAGTGTGCCATGGACGATCGGAAACACGGCATCCAACTGATCAAGCATGCCTGCATCTGTCGCTTTCACAAGCTGGTGATCTGTCTCACCGGGTACGATTGCTACTGCCTCATTCGATTTATTCAATTGAATCAATTTCGGGTTTTCCGAATTAATCAGATAGGACGACTGATCGTTGATGTGCCACTTCCCTTGTTTATCAATCCCGAGCAAAACAACGTCATATTTATCTTTATCAATCGCATCGACAATATTTTTAGCTGATTGCAATGACACCTCATGCTCCGCCGATTTCCCGCCAAAAATGATTCCAACTTTTTTCTTTGGCATGTTCAGAACTCCCTTTTCGTTATTTCTCAAAAAGCCCCCTGCTCCGGTGACTTTTCCTATCTTTATATTTTAAAATGTATATATCTAAAATAGCACAAAAAGGCCTGTTCGAAACAGTATAAAGTGAAACTTCATTCAGTGGGGGTTTCCTTTTCACCCCCACTGAATGTTAGTTGAACAGAATCGGACCTTTACGGGCAGTTGACCCCACACTCACCTTTTTCGGGGTCACTTCAAAACCTTGCAGTGGGGGGTTACTGCCCGTTAAGGCGGGATAAATCAAATTTTTCTCAAAAACCTCTTGACATAAAGAGAAAACAGCACTATGATTATGAACAATAACTAAATTCAGAACTTGAGCAATGATGAAGAGTAGTAATCTATCCGTTACACTTGAAGAGAGCCGGTGGCTGGTGTGAACCGGTGTGTCGGGCAGATGAATGGACTTCTGAGCTTCCGGACCGAACCAATTTTTGCAGTAGGCTTTGGCGATCAAGTCTCATCGTTACACGAGACGAATGATTGAGCATCGTTGCTTAATATGGCCAAAGTGAGCTGTTTTTCGGCTAATAAAGGTGGCACCACGGGTTCCTCGTCCTTTTTGGATGGGGGACCTTTTTGCATTTTAACACCTTGGCGTCTCGCTCGAGTTGGCGGAGCTCTCGCTCGAGTTGGCGGAGCTCTCGCTCGAGTTGGCGGAGCTCTCGCTCGAGTTGGCGGAGCTCTCGCTCGAGTTGGCGGAGCTCTCGCTCGAGTTGGCGGAGCTCTCGCTCGAGTTGGCGGAGCT
>NZ_SRHY01000004.1 GCF_004565465.1 Lentibacillus salicampi | reverse complement strand
TGTCTAAAACCTAATTACTCCTGTCTTGGCGGGAGATCAAGCCGTTTCATTGAAAATCTGATGTTCCACTCGCTAATTTACATATTTTTACATAAAACCCGTTATACTTCTGTCTAAGGCTCCTAGGGGAGGTATTTACGAAGTTCTGCAGTATGCCGAAAAACTGGCGTTGGAAGCTGGTATGTTGCATATCAATGATGATTATGACATCTTTTCAAGCGAACGATTCAAGACATTTTTCAGTCAGTATTCAATAGGTGTCGGGTCCACGGGTAATCTGGGTCTGAGTATCGGTATTATCAGTGCCAAACTCGGTTTCAATGTGTCTGTATATATGTCTATTGATGCAAAGCAATGGAAAAAAGATTTGCTGCGTGAAAAAGGCGCTCAGGTCCTTGAATTTGAGGGGGATTTCAGTGAAGCCATTTCTGCAGGCAGGGAAAAGACTATTGCTGATTCCAAGGGTTATTTTGTCGATGATGAAAATTCCAGACATTTATTTTTAGGATATAGTACAGCTGCGCTAAGGCTGGAAAAACAGCTGAAGCAGGAAAACATTTTAGTAGATGTTGACCATCCATTATTTGTTTATCTCCCTTGCGGTGTCGGTGGGTCGCCAGGTGGTATTACATTTGGACTGAAGCAGGTTTTCGGTGATCATGTTCATTGTTTTTATGCTGAACCGACTCATTCGCCGTCCGTTTTGCTTGGTCTTGCTACCGGGAAAATGGAACATGTCAGTGTACAGGATATTGGGATTGACAATCAGACGGAAGCGGACGGATTAGCTGTCGGCCGGCCATCCCATTTTGCAACAGGCATTAGCAATCAACTGGTGAGCGGGATCTATACAATCGAGGATGATGAATTGTATCGACTGCTGGCACAACTTGCTGACAGTGAAGGGATCTACTTGGAACCGTCAGCAACCGCGGGACTAACCGGCCCTGAACAGATAACCCCATATATCCGGAAGCGTAATATCGATATCAGCAATGCCACACATATCGCCTGGTCAACCGGGGGTTCGCTTGTACCTGAAGAGGATATGCAAATGTTTTATAATAAGGGAAAGCGTTTGAAGTAGAAAGGGTGTTCTTATGAAAGTAGCGCAAAACATGACAGAGCTAATCGGAGAAACACCGATCGTTCAGCTGCACCGTATCATTCCGGAAGATGCGGCTGACGTTTATTTGAAACTGGAATCGTTTAATCCGAGCAAAAGTGTCAAGGACCGGGCAGCGTTCAATATGATCAAGATGGCGGAAGAAGATGGATTGATCAAGCCCGGTGCAACGATTATCGAACCAACGAGCGGCAATACTGGAATTGGCCTTGCAATGAATGCGGCCGCAAAAGGCTACCGGGCCATAATGGTTATGCCGGATAACAGTACACAGGAACGCCGGAATATTTTGCGGGCATATGGTGCAGAAGTAGTATTAACACCCAGTGAGGACAAGATGCCCGGCGCTATCAGAAAAGCGAATGAGTTGAAACAGGACATACCAAACAGTTTTATACCCCAGCAATTCGAAAACCGGGCTAATCCTGATATCCACCGCACAACAACTGCTTTGGAAATTTATGAACAGATGGGCGGGGAGCTGGATGCATTTGTAGCAACTGCCGGAACCGGTGGAACGATCACCGGTACGGGGGAAGTGTTGAAAGAAAAATGGCCGAATTTGTGTATTACAGTTGCTGAGCCAAAGGGATCTCCGGTATTATCCGGTGGGGAACCAGGCTCGCATAAATTAGTTGGCACAAGTCCCGGATTTGTCCCGGATATACTGAATACATCTATTTATGATGACATTTTCCAGATTGACGATAAGGATGCGGTCCATATGTTTAAAACACTTCCGCGGAAGGAAGGCATCTTCATTGGGTTATCAGGTGCTGCAGCAGTGTCTGCAGCTGCAAAAGTAGCCAAACGACTTGGGAAAGGCAAAAAGGTATTATGTATGGCACCTGATACAGGTGAACGATATCTCAGTATGAGCCTATTTGATGAATGAGCAGTTTTGAAAGCTGTTTATTCATCAGCTTTCATTTGAATGCCAATAATAAACCCGAGGCAGCCCCCAATAAAGCCAAACATCTTGCAAGAAGTAACCACCGACAAAAAGAATCATCTGCCAATCAAGCTGTTTCATTTAATATTCGCCTCCTTTTGATTATTCTATTTTCGAACAAACCTGTCTAAGAACTGTACAATCGAGGGCGTCTGTCACATGTTGTTGTAAAGATGCATATTGTATTCCAAAAGTTTGCACTCAGACAGGAGGAGAAACATGTATCCAGGAAATCCATATTTTAAAAACATGTATCCCTATGCTTACCACCCGTATGACGTTTATCCGGACCGCCAAAATTTTCAGTATTCTCATTACCGGCAGCAATCCGTCAGCGGTCAGGCGACATGGACAGAAGGGGGGCAGCTGACTAAATGCGGTATTCCGTGGTCCGATAATTGGTACATGACAGCGGCGGTCGGAGAGAATTCACCGTATCAATGCGGTCAGTTATTGCGCGTCTATTATCCAGTAACCGGCAGATCTATTCTAGTGGAGGTTGTTGATGAGGTACCGGGTTTTCCGGATAATGAAATTAATGTGCACCGAAGGGTATTTGAAACATTAGGAGCAAATCCGCAGGCGGGCGTTATCGACATTCAGTTTTCTTCCGTATCACAAATTGAACAGCAACGGTGGGGACGCTATTTGCTGGAACTGACACAAACAGCATACCCCGAATATCATGTGATGGCGTACAATTTTTTTTATAGATAAAAAAGAGGAATCCGCATCACGGACAAGAGAAACATATGAATATATCCTTCAGTCAGATCACGAAACGATGACCGTCCATGCCAGCGTCGTTTATGATCCCGGAAATAACCGGATTATTTCATTTGATTTCCGTGAAGTTTAAAAATGAATTGCGTGGTGGAATGTGACTGATTTAAAATGTTTGGTTTATTTATTTAGAATTAACTTTGGTTAATTACGGTCATACATTGAAAGAAAGGGATAGATAGCTGGTTATCTATCTTATTTTTTATATTTTAGTTTACATAATATATATTATAGGAACTAAATGAATGATCTATCTCATAATGAAGTATACTTATGATAGTGAGACAAAGCAAATAAAATTACGCCTTTAAATATTTTTGGTCTGAATATCGTATTATCATTTGCTTGTTTCATTGCATGTACGCATGTACTCAAATCCCATCAAGTTTTTTATGTCACATCTGTTTTGCTAAAAAAACAGCCATTAAATTTGGCTGCTTTTTACTATTCCAATTTAACTTTATTCAATGGTTCTTTTGCCGGCCCTTCGATGACCTCACCTGTATAGGTGTATCGCGATCCATGACACGGACAGTCCCATGTCCGGTCACCCGAGTTCCAGTTAACCTCGCAGCCCAGATGTTTGCATGTTGTATCTACAGCATAAAGCTGATTATTCTCATCTTTATAAACACCGGTACGCTGACCGTTTACTCTGGTCACCGTCGCATCATCCGGCTTTAGATCCTTAACTTGACCGTTGGTATATTCCAGTTTTCCCCGGATCATATGTTTGGCGACATCTGCATTCATCCTGGCAAATTTTCGAACGGAAGGATCAGCCTGAAATCGGGATGGTGTGTATAAATCACTATAAGGATTCTCTTTATTAAGAATCCGATCACTGATGATTTTGGCTGCGATTGTACCGTTTGTCATGCCCCACTTGCGATAACCGGTCGCAACAAAGACGTTATCCTCATTCTTCGTAACCGGACCGATATAGGGTAGCTTGTCCATGGTTGTTAAATCCTGGGCTGACCATCTGTAAACAAAATCGGATATGCCAAATTGTTTTTCGGCAAATTGGTGGAGAGCTTCATAATGGTCCATCGTTGATCTCCCCTGCCCTGTTTTGTGATTTTCGCCGCCAATCAACCACAAATCTTCACCATTCATGTTGGCCGACCTGATCGAACGTGTTGGTGATTCAGCGTTAATATACATGCCGCCGGGGAAGTTTTCCGGTGTTTTGACCGCAATGATATAAGAGCGTTCCGGATACATTCGAACCGGATAAAACCCTTGCCCGTCATAAAATGGATAATGGGTTGCTTGAATGACATAGTTGCAGTTAATGCGGTGTTCATCTCTCGTAACAATTGTTGGATGTTTGCTGTATTCAATATCAGTCGCTGTTGTCTGCTCGTATATTTCCAGTCCATTATTGACAGCTTCATCTACAAGAACTTTTAAATACTTTAGTGGATGAAACTGTGCTTGGTTGTTCATTTTCAGTACAGAATTAACCGGAATTTCAAGTGGCATATCGCTTGTTAATTCACCTGGGATATTAAGCTGATCGTATGCTTTTTTTTCCGTTTCCAGCTGGGATACGTAAGCACCTTCATTCGTAAAGATATAAGCATCTTCTTGACGGTAATCACATTCGATATGATGTGTTTCGATGGCATCTTCAATCAACTGTTTGGCATTCATACAGGCTTCATAATATAATGACGTTTTTTCTTCTCCAAAATGCTGTATAAATTCATCATAAATAATACCGTGCTGGGCGGTTATTTTGGCTGTTGTATGACCAGTAACGCCGTTTAAAAGGTTACCGGCATCCATAAGTGTAACCTTCATGCCTTGTTTCGTCAGCAAATAAGCTGCTGTAATACCGGTGATCCCCCCGCCGACGATAGCGACTTCCGTTTTAAGAGATTCGCTTAATTTCGGAAAATCAGGGAGTGACACGGAATCCCGCCAGAATGCTTGCGGAAACTGTGGGACGTTAACAGAATCAGCCATGTTATCAATCCTTCCAAGTTTCATATTTCCTGAAGTTAGTGTCACTCACTGATAAAATTTTATTCCTGTTACCGTTTGCTGTTGGCACAAAAAAATCGGGTATTATCCCGATTTTTAGCATTACTTTAATTCCAACAGTTTATTTTTTAGTTCATCTTCCATTCCCATCAGTTCTTTTTCAGCCTGATTGCGTTTTTCTCTTCCCTCAGTTTGAATTTGCATTGTTTCCTCTATGGTGGTAAGCAAATTTTCCTGAGTTTGTTTCAATGTATCGATATCGACAAGTCCTCGTTCGTTTTCTTTTGCTGTTTCGACAGAGTTGGTTTTAAGCATTTCTGAATTTTTTAAGAGCAGGTCATTCGTTGTTTGGGATACTTGCTTCTGTGCTTCCATAGCATGACGTTGCCGGATAAGTGTAAGGGCGATGGCAATTTGGTTTTTCCAAAGTGGTATTGCGGTCAAAATTGAAGACTGGATTTTTTCGACGAGTGCCTGATTTGTATTTTGGATTAGCCGGATCTGTGGTGCACTTTGAGTGGTGATCTGGCGGCTGAGCTTTAGATCATGCACACGCTTGTCCAGTCGTTCGGCGAATTGCATCATGTCATTGACTTCCTGTACGTCCATCTGGTCACCGGATTCTTCAGCCTTACGTTTCAGATTTGGAATGAGCTGAGCTTCCAATTCTTCTTGTTTCAGCTCTCCCGCTGAAATATAGATGTTCAGTGCATCAAAATACTCTTTATTCTTGTCAAACACTTCCTGCAGCAGGTCATTATCATTTGTCAGCACACTTTTATAATTGTCGAGCTTCACACTAATCCTGTCAATTTGCGCTCCTGTCTTTTGATATCTGGAAAGAATTTCGTTTATTGAGTTTGAAATCCTGCCAAATATACGGGAAAATATGCCTCGTTTTTCCGGTTTCAGTTCTTCCGGGTTGACCTGCTCCAGCTTTTTCATCAAATCTTCTAGGATACTGCCGATTTCCCCTGTATCATTTTTTTGCACATGCTCGAGCATCGAATGGGAGAAATTAAGCAACTTCGATTGAGCTTCTGTGCCATATTGAGTAATCGACTGATAGTTGTTTGGATCAATCTGATCGGCAAGTTGCAATGCTTTTTGCCGGCTTTGTTCAGACAACGTGTCGATCAGTTTTTTTGAACGATCTTTTTCGCTAGTGTCGGTGTCCTGATTCTTCTGTTTACCAAATGGATTGGCGAGCAGGTCGTCCATGTCAGATAGTTGTTTTGATGCGTTTTGTTCAGTCATTTTAATGCCTCACTTTCGCGTTTACGCACGTGTTCAAACGTTTGGTTGGCTACATCCAGTTCAAATTGAAGGGTGTTCATGTCGTCATTCAACATCACATGCAAGTCTTTTTTAATGATTCCATCCATGGAAGTGATGGTTTGACGTGTTTCCTTTAGTGATTCATTCATTTCCCTTGAACGGGATGGCTGTGATCTGAGGTAAGCATATTTTTCCATTAAGGCCACAAGTGAGTCCAGATGTTTATAGTAAAACGGCTCCGCTTGGTAAAAGCGCTGTGGTTCCTTTTTCGTATTGGCATAAATTTTTCGGACCGTTACCAGTATGTCGACGTATTTTTTTGCCTGCTGCCAACTGCGGGCGCTACGTAAGGTCCGTTGCAGGCGTTTTATTTTTAATTTGGCTTCATCGAGATTCTCATTGATATATTTATATTCCTTCCGTGTTAATCCTTTTTGTCTTAAAAATCGCAAATGCATGATCTGTTTCGTGAAAAAATAACCTGTACTTCCCCCAATAAGAGCGTACAAGCCTGACATCAAGAAAGCGGCATCAAAGGCGAAAAAACTGACCACGCCTGTCAGGATAGCTGTTGGGGCAGCAATGGCTGTCTGTAATATAAATAGAAAAAATCGTCGCATAGTCGTCAGCTCCCATTATTTCTGAAAAAAACACAGTGTTTACAGTATCAATACGTATACAATCAGCAAAAAGTTTCATAATTCTATTTTAAATGCGTTTGTTTTATTTGCCAATCACATAAGCTTAAATATCCTAAAATGGTTACAGATTCAAAAAAGAACCGAAAGCAATAATGATTTGCTTTCGGTTCTTTTAAAAGATAAGAAAGTATAAAATTTTTGGCTATATGAAGTTCTTTGTCAGCAATTGCCATGTCCAACTCCAGGCCTACCCCCTCGAGGTCTAAAGCTTTTCGGGGGGACCAAGGCGCCCTGCGCTTTTCCTATTGAAATATCAGCTGCTTTTATTTTTATATTGTGCTCTTGAGCGATATTGCTGCGGTGCACGTGTTGGATATGCCACGGGAATACTATAAAAATGCACCAGCCGGGTAAATGGTATCGAACCAAAGAGTCCAAAACCGAGCAACGTATGCAACTTAAAGATAAATGGTATACTCGTCATCAGTTGATACTGCGGACTTAAAACGAATAAGCTTCTGAACCATGGTCCGATAGCTGACCGATAGTCAAACTCCTCTGGTGTAAAATTTCCAAACATGGTGATATACGTCCCAATACCTGCAATAATCAGAAGTGCGATGACAGAGTAGAAATCTGCAAATGTGGCATGAACCCGAACAGGATTAAACACTATTTTACGAATCAGTAAAATAATTAACCCGACAACCATCATTAAGCCAGCCAGCGAACCACCATAAACAGCACCCAAATGGTATAAATGATTAGAAATACCCAGTGCATCATAAAATCCCATTGGAACGACAATTCCCATTAAATGACCGATAAATGCGAAAATGACCCCCCAGTGAAACAAGGGTGAACCAAACCGCAGCCATTTTTTCTCAAAGAATTCTGTTGATGGCGCAGCCCACGTCAATTGACGAAATGCAAAGCGATATAATAAGCCAAACACCATAATAATTAAGCATGCATAAGGGAAAATAACCCACCAGAAAACGTCACCCACACGCTACCCCTCCTTTTTTGGGTAAGGAATAATCAGTGGAAGGCTGTCCCTTGACCACTGAAATGCTTCCCTTACCCGTACATAATCGGGTACGGTAATTCCTCTAAATCCGCTTCTTCCCGATCAAATTCCAGTCTATCAATTTCCTGTTTGGTTGGTTGTGGAAATACACTTTCCATTAAAAGCTGCAAAAAGTTGAAATACGGGTTCTCATCGGGCAGATTGTTCATGATTCGCTGAACGGCAACAGCGAGACGCCGCGTTAACCGTTCGTTGTCCTGACTTTCAGGCGCAACAGCCAAAAATTCAAACAGCATTGGAATGTAATCGGCCAAATCATCGTCGGTTCGCTCATACCCGGCCTGATTGATGATCTTTTGCAATTTAATCAGAGCGGCGCCTCTTTTGTTACTGTCACCAAGTTCATGAGCAGTTAGGTATAAACCATTTTTGGCCCTGAGGTCAAAAGTCGAAACATAGAGTTTCCTTAAGTCTTCACGTGTGAAGAGGTTAAAGGTTGTTACGATGGTCTTAAGCTTACTGCTGAATCCGGCAGATGGTACATTTTCGTCAATGCAGACGTTAATATCTTTTAGGTCGCTTTTAAAATCATCAGACGGGTATGCCAGCAATCGAGAACCAATGACGAGCAGCGTGCGGTTTTGGCTGTCCATTAGCTATTCCCTCCGATAAGGGATGCCATACCTTCCGGCGGTGCCAGATCCTCAAGACTGCATGCTCCCTGCGCATAATAAAGGTCATCATCCATTTCTCTTCTTCCGGTGGGAATAACGAATCGTTCATTATATTTGGCAATTCCTAATAAACGTGCCATGTCTTCCAGTTCCTCAGGTGTTGTATTCGCTTCTTTCAGCAATTCACTTTGTCTGAACGCATCAATACCACCGACTGTTTTTCCACGCATATGCACCCGCATGGCTGTTAATTTAAGCAGCACTCTGCGAATGAGTTTTGTATCATCGGCTGCCAGAATGGACGCGAGATATTCCACCGGGATCCGCATTTGATCCACCGCCGGGATATAGCCATCAGTGCTTAAATCATCTTCATTTGTAATATGGTTCATGATGGGACTCAGCGGTGGCACGTACCAGACCATCGGCAATGTACGGTATTCTGGATGCAACGGGAGTGCTATTTTCCATTTCATAGCCATTTTGTAGACCGGTGAATTTTGCGCACTTTCAATCCATTCATCATTAATGCCTGCTTTCTTTGCTGCTTCAATTACTTCAGGGTCAAATGGATCCTGGAAAACAGAAAGCTGTGATTCGTACAGGTCTTGTGGATCTTCGACAGATGCCGCTTCCTTAACTTTATCGGCGTCGTATAATACTACGCCGATATAACGGATGCGTCCGACACACGTTTCGGAACAGATTGTTGGCAGCCCCGCTTCAGTCCTTGGGTAGCAGAAATTACATTTTTCGGCTTTATGTGTGTTCCAGTTATAATAGACTTTATGATATGGACATCCGCTCATGCAGAAGCGCCACCCTCGACATGCTTCCTGATCAACCAGAACAATGCCATCTTCATCACGCTTATATAATGCCCCTGAAGGACAGGATGCAACACATGATGGATTCAGGCAGTGTTCACAGATTCTTGGCAAATACATCATGAATGTTTTCTCATATTCCATCGAAATGTGATCCTGGAGCTTTTCGACAGTCGGATCCTGTGATACCGTTTCAGTTCCGCCAGCCAGGTCATCATCCCAGTTGGAGCCCCACTCCGGTTTGTCGATATATTCCCCTGTAATAACAGATTGAGGTCTTGCTACCGGCAGATGTTCACCTTTAGGGCTGTCAATCAAATTTTGATAGTTATAGGTCCATGGCTCATAATAATCATCCATGGTTGCCATATCCGGGTTGTAAAAAATATTCATCAACTTGGAAATGGGTCCGCCCGCTTTTAGCTGCAACTTTCCGTTTTTTAGCGTCCATCCCCCTTTAAAACGTTCCGTATCCTCCCAGCGTTTCGGGTAACCGGTGCCGGGACGGGTCTCGACATTATTAAACCACATATATTCGGTTCCAGGGCGATTCGTCCATGTGTTTTTACACGTTACAGAACATGTGTGACAACCGATACATTTGTCTAAATGCATTACCATTGCGACCTGTGCTTTAATTTTCAAGCCAATCAACCTCCTTCAAAGCTCTGATAACGGCTATTGTATCCCGTTGATGACCAGTAGGCCCGTAGTAGTTGAACCCATAGCTTAATTGTGAGTACCCGCCGACCATATGCGTTCCTTTCAGCGTTACCCGCGTAACACTATTGTGGGTTCCGCCGCGTTTGTTGCGGTTTCCGCCAAGCTGCTTGTTAATGGTAGTTGCCGGTACACCTAATGTCCTGTCCTGAGCGTGGTACATATAAGCCATTCCTTTTGGTATCCTATAGGTCACGACAACTCTTGCTGCGATGGCACCGTTACGGTTGTAGACCTCAACAAAATCGTTATCCTTCAGATCGATGGAAGCAGCATCTTCTTCGTTCATCCAGATAGTCTGCCATCCTCTAAACAATGTCGACATATGGGTTGTATCCGTAAACATTGTGTGAATGCCCCATTTTTGGTGTGGCGTCAGATATCTGACCGTAATCGATTTGTTTTCGTTTTCTTCCACGCCCTCCTCTTTCTTCAGGAATGGTCCATAGCGTAAAGGCGGCAAATACAGCGGGAGCCCTTCCCCATAGTCAAGCATCACCTCATGATCGAGATAAAAACTTTGCCGTCCGGTTAATGTGCGCCACGGAATATTATACTCGGTATTGACGGTGAATGGCGAATAGCGTCGGTGATCCTTCTCAAGTCCGCTCCATACCGGCGTTGAAATGGCATTGCGCGGTTGAATACTTAAGTCTCGTAAGGTATGATCTTCCTCTGCCCGAGGTTTTGCGATCTCCTCCAATTTTTGGCCGGTTTTAGCTTCAAGTGACTTCCATCCGGCAACAGCTCGTTTGCCGTTGGTAGCACCAGACATGGACAGAATGGCATTGATGGCCTGAACATCCGTATATAAATCCGGATTCCCTTTTCCGATTCCTTCCCGTTTTGATTTTCCGAGTCGCTTCTCCAGGTCTTCGTATACTTCTTCACCTGGAATGATGACACCTTTTCCGCCGTAACCTTTTTTGATCAAAGGCCCTATTGTCGTCATTTTTTGATAAAGATTCGGATAATCACGTTCCACAATCTTCATGTTTGGCATTGTTTTGCCTGGTATGGCTTCCACTTCACCTTTCCGCCAGTCCTTAACTTTCCCAAGTGATTGGGCTATCTCCCCTGGCGTGTCGTGTCCAAGCGGGGATGCAACAAGTTCCTCGGTTGCCGGCAGATGTTTGTCGGCAAGATCTGAAAACACTTTACTGATTTCCCGGAACGTATTCCAGTCACTTTTAGCTTCCCATGGAGGTGTAATGGCCGCGTTGAACGGGTGTACAAATGGATGCAAGTCCGTACTGCTGATATCAAATTTTTCGTACCATGTTGCAGCCGGCAGCACAATATCGGAAAACAGGCCTGAACTTGTCATGCGGAAATCCACACTGACTAGTAAATCAGCTTTTCCGGTTGGTGCTTCCCCCTCTGTTTTAACAGTTTCCGGCTGCCATGAATTCTCCGGTTCAGCCAGTACTTGATTATCGCCACCAACCAGATGTTTCACGAAAAATTCATGTCCTTTTCCACTGTCCCCCAGCAGGTTGGATCGCCAATTAAAAAATACTCTCGGGAAGTTTCGTGGATCGTCCGGATTTTCTATGGCCCAATCGATTTTCTCGTTTTTGATCCTGCTGACAATATCATTGATGATTTCCTGCTCAGACTGTGCGCCCCGCTCACGGCTTTCTTTCACGAGATCAATCGAGTTTTGTGAAAACTGCGGATACGAAGGGAGCCAGCCGAGCCTTGCTGATAACGCGTTCAAATCAGCTGGGTGCATCGAATTATACTTGCCTCCCCATTCCGTTCTCTCATTGTCATCAGGCAATGCTTCGTAACGGTACTGGTCAGTAACAAAATAGAAATACGATGTACCGTTCTGATGCCGGGGCGCTTTTTGCCAGTCACCGGCAAAGGCGACTTGCTGCCAGCCTTCCTGAGGTCTGACTTTTTCCTGACCGACATAATGCGCCCAGCCTCCACCGTTAACACCTTGTGAACCTGTTAACAAGACCAGATTCAAAATAGCCCGGTAAATTTGATCACTGTGGAACCAATGATTCGTCCCGCCACCAAGTGCGATCATTGATTTACCTTTGGTGCGCTCTGCATTGTCTGCAAATTCTTTGGCAACTTTAATTACATGGTTCCTATTAACTCCGGTAATCGATTCCTGCCAGGCAGGCGTGTATGGTTTCGGATCATCATAGTCTGTCGGGTAGTCGCCAGGCAGGTTCCGATCAACACCGGTATGGGCCATCATTAAGTCATAGACCGTTGTCACTTTAAGCATATGCCCATCTTTGTCTTGAATGGTTTTTACCGGTACACCGCGTTTGACAAGGTCTCCGTCTTTTTCGGCAAAGTAAGGGAAGCTGACCATTACGGTCTCATCGGATTTGTCGATGAAACTTAGCTCCGGTTCGATCAGACCGCCATCCTTTTTATCCAGTTGCAGGTTCCATTTGCTTCCGCCATCCCAGCGGAAGCCCAAACTGCCATTCGGTGTTTCCAGCTGATCTGTTACAGCATCCCATACCAAGGTTTTCCATTCTCCCAGTTCATGTGCGTCAGTTATGTCGGATGCACGGAGAAAACGGTCGCTGCGATAATCACCGTTTTGTCCATCTATCGTAACCAGGTATGGCAAATCGGTATATTTTTTGGTATAAGCATTGAAATAAGGCGTTTCTTTGTTGACATAAAATTCTTTTAAAATCACATGTGTCATGGCCATCGCCAGTGCTGCGTCTGTTCCTGCTTTTGCCGGCAGCCACATATCAGCAAACTTTTCATATTCGGCATAGTCCGGACTGACACCGACAACCTTTGTGCCATTATATCTAGCTTCCACCATGAAATGGGCATCCGGTGTCCGTGTCTGCGGCAGGTTGGTACCCCAAATAATAAAGTATTTGGAGTTATACCAGTCGGCACTTTCCGGGACGTCAGTCTGTTCACCCCATACTTGTGGAGATGCAGGCGGTAAATCAGCATACCAGTCATAAAAACTTAAAATCGTCCCACCGATTAAGGACAGAAAGCGGGTTCCTGCTGCATAACTAACCATCGACATGGCTGGGATAGGACTGAAGCCTGCGACACGATCAGGACCGTACTTTTTAATTGTTTGAATGCTGGCGCTTGCGATCATTTCACACATATCCTGCCAGGTTGCCCGAACAAAACCACCCTTCCCGCGGGCACTTACATATTTATCACGTTTCACTGGATCACTGACGATATTAGCCCATGCTTCGACAGCATCCGAACTTTTTTGCCGTTCTTCTTTCCATAATTCATATAAATCACTTCGTATATACGGATATTTTACTCTGATGGGACTATACGTGTACCAGGAAAAACTTGCCCCTCTTGGACATCCGCGCGGCTCATATTCCGGAAAGTCATCACCGGTACTTGGATAATCGGTCTGCTGTGTTTCGGAGGTGATAATGCCATCCTTCACATAAATCTTCCAGCTGCACGAACCTGTGCAGTTCACACCGTGTGTTGAACGGACAACTTTATCATGCTGCCATCTTCTACGGTATATGTCCTCTGCATCACGCGGACGCGGACTTTCTTCAGTCCAGCCGTCATTAAGCCGGTTTCCCGGTTTAAGGTGCCGTAATTTCTCAAAAAGTTTATTTTTATTTTTCTCCATCTGCCCCACCTCCCTTATACTGTGCTTCAATTGGGTTAAAACGGTCGCCTAATATCCGGAAACTTCCTTCTCCTTCTTCAAGTTCCTCCAGAAATATTTTCAAACTCGGAACATTGGACGCTACCAATATTAGGCGCTCCAATGTTTCATATGCTTTAATATCGTAAATGGATTCTATTATTTTCGGAGGGATTTCGCCAAAACGCATTTTTAAAATGGAAAGCAAATCTTCCCGGTCCTGGACGGTATTGGCTTCATCTTCAAATAAAAACAAATTGATACACTCCTCTCGTTTGGAAGTTACTTCGGACGCATCATTTTATAGTAATCGGCAATCATAACTTCCTTACAGGCAGTTCCGATTTTTTCTGTGAATTCAGGCAGCCCGTCATATGAATTTTCAATTGCTTCATTTGAAAAATAGTGTGACTCCTTATGTGTAAAACCATCTCCAAAGTAAATGATGGCTTCAAATCCCGAATGATCCTCCAATACCCGTGCCTGAATATCGTATTGGTGAATGTTGTGATGTTCATCCAGTTTTTCGGTTAGCTCGTTGTACAAGTCTGGTAAAATGATACGCATCGGGTGTTCCGGTTTGGATGATGTTTGTTCAAAGCTCAATCATTTCACCTCCAGTTTGATATGTGTCAGTTAATGATCGTGGTCAGGAAGTACGTCCATTTCTTTTTCGTTATGGAGTTCGTCAACAATAATTAAGGATTGAAAACGCTGTATGGTCGCATCGTTAATCCCTTTTTCCGGAAGTTCCTGTTTAATGTCATCGACGATTAAACGCAATAAATCATGATCCCGTGTCAAAGCGACAATATCATCTTTAATTTCCGGGTTTTCCTCAACCAAATCCTTATATAACCCTTCTTCTTCTGCATCGGCATGTGCTAATGTTCTTGTTTCCCATTGTTCAATAACAACATACGCCAGTTCCAATGCCTTTTCCTTTTGGTTATCCTGATAAAGTTTGTCGAGCATGTTCGTCAACTCGATGGCTTCATTTAATGCTGCATCATGAATGGCGGTATGACTATCGACATGTTTGAGTGCAGGACCGGACATTTCGATTCACCTCACTGTGTTTGTTTTGTAATGAATATAATCATTTGATTTGTTTTCTGTTATTGACTTCAGGATATCATCCATTTATACGAGGGACAATTGATGTCGAAGAAAATTTCTATTTATGTGATAATTATCACGGAATTCCAGTAACAGTATTGTCGAAAAGAATTTATTGAAGAATAAGCTTAATCGTTTGGTGGGCAGTAAAATCGGATGGTTTTCGTTATGCAATGGACGGATATACAATATAGTAGGAAAGGAGACGGTAAATATGCTGGCACATGTCATTGTAAGTGGACGCGTACAAGGCGTCGGTTTCAGATTTTCCACTCAGCAACAGGCTGGCCACTATCATTTAAATGGATGGGTTCAAAACAAGTCTGATGGTACAGTTGAATTGGAAGTTGAAGGTAGAGACAGACAGGTTCATACATTTCTAAATGAGTTGAAGAAAGGATTCAGTCCGTCTATTAAGGTGACAGATATGCAGGTGGACACGCAACAGGATGAAAAAGGTTACAGCGGTTTTTCCATAAAGTGATCCTTCAATCGTGTGGTGTGCTTTCCTGCGATAAATGGATGATGCAGGATAAAGTAAAAGCCGCTATCATCAGTGATAGCGGCTTTTATTTCGGATAGGGGCATGAATTTCAGCACTTTCCTTTTTTAAAAGATAAGAAAGTATAAAATTTTTGGCTATATGAAGCTTTTTGTCAGCAATAGCCATGTCCAGCTCCAGCGCCTGCCCCCTCGAGGTCTTAAGCCATCATTTTACGTGGCAAAAACCGCCACTATAAATGCTAGCTTAAGCTTTTCGGTGGTGAACAAGGCGCCCTGCTCCTTTCTTATCTAACCTTCTTCAAAAAACTTGGCGTTCAAGCCAATGAACTTTTCTTCCTCTTCTGGCACCTCATCTTCCATATATATGGCTTCGACTGGGCAAACTGCTTCACATGCGCCACAGTCGATACAAATATCGGGATCGATATAAAACATGTCCTTGCCTTCTTCTATACAGTCAACAGGACAAACTTCGACACATTCTCCTGATTTTTCATTTATACAAGGTGATGTTATAACAAAAGCCACGTAAATCTCCTCCTTCAAGAATAAAGCCACACAATCCTATTCATTATACTACAAAATATTATCCTCTGTTTCAAGCGAGATAACACAGACGCGGGCGTTTATACATATTCTATATTAACTAGAAAATTGAGGAGGAGCGTTGTGAATGGAAGTCACCGTTCGCCCAAATGATTCCTTTTGGTATTACAGTAACTTATTTGATGTTCCACTGGTTCTGATTGAACAATCAAACCCGCAATTAGACGTTAACCAACTAAGCATCGGCCAGACAGTAAAAATACCTGGATATATGGTACATCAGCATCAAATAACTGCAGATGAAACATTGTGGCGTATTGCAATAGAGCGAAATATTCCAGTCGATATGCTGCAGGCGACCAACCCCTCGATTGACCCACAAAGCCTGCAAGTCGGTTGGCAACTAGCCATCCCGGAACGTGTTGATAATTTAATAGTAACGGATTTGAATCACTACACATTTGATAAAATGGTTCGCGATATTGACCAGCTGACTGCTCTCTATCCATTTATCTTTCAGCAGGCGGTCGGCAGCTCAGTCATGGGAAAAGATATGATTGAATTACAGATAGGTACTGGAAATAAACAAGTCCATTTGGATGGATCGTTTCATGCCAATGAATGGATAACAACTTCTGTCATTATGCGCTTTATCAATGAATACGCACGCTCGTTGACAAACAAAATGCCAATACGCGGGCTGAATTTACTTCCTTACTTCTTTGAGACAAACTTATCAATCGTTCCAATGGTCAATCCGGACGGGGTGAATCTGGTGCTTGAAGGCGCATCTGCGGCTGCTGCTTACCAGAATAACGTATTGACGCTCAATAACCAGGACACGGATTTTTCCAACTGGAAAGCAAATATTGCTGGAGTGGATCTGAATAATCAGTATCCCGCACTTTGGGAAGTTGAAGCTGCACGGAAACCCAATTCACCGCAGCCAAGGGACTATCCCGGGTCCTGCCCGTTATCAGAACCTGAGGTTGTTGCCATGGCAGCGTTGGCCGAAGAACGAGACTTTGTACGTATGAACGCTTTCCATACACAAGGAGAAGTGATTTACTGGAGTCTTGAAGGATTGGAACCCCCCGTATCGGAATCAATCGTTCATGAGTACGCCCGAGTGAGCGGCTATCAGCCAGTACGTTATGTAGACAGCTATGCCGGTTATAAAGACTGGTTTATCCAGGAATTCAGACGTCCCGGTTATACGGTTGAATTGGGCACTGGTGTCAATCCATTGCCGTTTGGTCAATTCGAGGAAATTTATCAGGAAACACTTGGGATAATGTTAGCAAATTTATATTTGTAGATCATTGGGAGAATGTAGAAGAAGTAGAAAAATAACAGGCTGGGCGGCCTGTTATTCCACTTCTTTAAAATAGTTTTTATAAAACCCGCCAACCCGATTACTGTTATCAATAATAAAGTAAAATTCATCCGTTTCATTTTTGACGTCATATTGCTTACCAGGTGTTAATTTATTGTGAATAATAAATTTTTCTGCATTGGCATGAACGCATTCGATCGTTTTAATTGTTTCATTGTTTTCCCAGTTTAAGTGAATCACGGTTAGCCTCCCTCGATTTAGTTTACATAACTATATTATTGTCAACTTAACTAAAAAGATATAAATAGTTTTCGTACCCTTTTTCTTTCATTTCCTCTTTTGGTATAAATTTCATGGCTGCCGAATTCATACAGTAACGAAGTCCGCCTCTATCCTGTGGCCCGTCTTCAAAGACATGGCCCAAGTGAGAATCGGCATTTTTACTCCTGACCTCGGTTCGAACCATACCATGACTTGTATCGGTGTTTTCTTCAACCTTATATGGGTCTACCGGTTTAGTAAAGCTTGGCCAGCCGCAGTTCGAATTAAATTTATCATGTGACGAAAATAGAACATCTCCAGAAATAAGATCCACGTAGATTCCTTCATCCTCGTTATCCCAATATTCATTGGTAAAAGGTCTTTCGGTTCCGTTTTCCTGTGTGACGCTGTACTGAATCGGTGTAAGTTTTGCCTTTAAGTCGGATAAGTCGGATTGATCGGCTCCCTTTTTCCAATTTTCTTTTATAAAGTCCTCTCTTCCAGATCCTTTTTTGTAGAGCTGGTAATGAAATGATTGCCTCTTATAGTAGTCCTGATGCTCCTCCTCTGCCCTATAAAAGGTTTTAGCAGGGAGAATGGGTGTAACGATTGGTTTTGCAAACTTTGCACTTTTATCCAGTTTTTGTTTGGATTGTTCGGCTATTTGTCGCTGTTTTTCATTGTGGTAGAAAATGGCAGTTTGGTAGGACTCCCCGCGATCATTAAATTGCCCCCCGGCGTCAGTTGGATCAATTTGCTGCCAAAATGTATTGACGAGTTCTTCATACGGCATGAGTTCAGGATTGAATGTGATTTGGACTGCTTCCACGTGACCGGTTGTATTTGAGTACACCTGTTCATAAGTTGGGTTTTCAATGTGTCCACCTGTATAACCTGACACAATCTTTTCGATACCGGGGCGCTGATCGAATGGCTCAACCATGCACCAGAAACAACCGCCTGCAAATGTAGCTAATTCGGTCGTCATAGTATACCTCCATTCAGGTTTATCCTACCCTTATTTTTTCGTTTTTAATAAAAAATATCAAATGGTTTGCTTGAATGAATTCGATCTTTGACAAATTAAATAAACAGTTTGGGGGTTGATTCACCAGATTTCATTGTGTCGACAGGGTCGGTATCAATCGGATCCGTTTCTTCTGCATATGAATCCAATGTCTCTGTTTCGTTTATACTATCAGTCTGATCGCCGTCTGCAGCGTCTTCATCAACTTCAGGATCACTTTCATTTAATGCCTTTATCATCTTGAATAAGGCTGGCAGGTTTTTTACCATTGGTCCATACTGCTGTACAATTGGAGCGGTGGATTGAACGACCTTAAGGACTTGTTGCACATTACCCAGTTTTTGTGAGAAGCCATTTATTTTTTCCGGTGATAACAAATTTTGGGCAGTTTGAGATGATAACAATTTTTGTATGCCGCCCACTGGAGGCTGCTGGGGCGGCCCACCCGGAAAAAAGCTTTGGCGTGGCAGCATATTGTTCGTTGGCTGCTGTTGAATCGGCCATACCATTATCGCTCTCCTCCTTAAATAAAGTAAAACTTCATCCAGTGGTGGTTTTTCCACTGAATGAGGGGAACAAAGGCTAAGAACGCCGTGACAATCCCAACGCCTCCGGAGACCTGTATCGTGCAGGCCAGAACCGAATCAGACGTTTACACACAGTTTTCTTCCGTTTTTTCGGGAGAATAGTGTCCGTTACATGCGGGATTAGTCCCTTAGGTTATTGTACGTGATCGATCCATAAAGGTGTAGGCTGTTACGCTAATTCATTGGAAAAATCAGTCGCCGGGTGGGAAGTTATTACCGTTATCAGTTATTTGGATGTTCATGTGAAATAAACAGCCTCTGCTGATGAACAGCAAAGGCCTCATTCGTTAATCACTTGTGACTTCCGCTGCAATTACCAGCCCGATTGATCCTGCAAGAATAACCCCAAACACAATTACTGGAAACATTGTATCCCCTCTTTCATTATGTTTAAATCAAGTATAAATGATGAACGGTTGTTTAAAGCGATTCATTTATGACGAATCCATGAATATCATAATATTTCCCGGGTAACCGCATGAATCTGCATATTGTTACATCTTACTGAAAAATTTTAGCGAAAAACCGGGAAATGACTTCTATTTTGCATCCCGACCACCCTGGTGATAAATGGATTGTTTAAAGGGGCGATTTTCAACTAATTGATCAAACGTTTGTTTAACTTATGCCGGTTTTTGGTTGAATTATTTCCAGAACAAACCCGACTTGATGTAGAATATAAGTTCGTATATACTAGTTATGAGGTGATGTCGATGCCGAACGATCGTGGGAGCATTAAGTGGACGTCATTAATGATGCCGGAACATATTGAGCTGCTGAAAGAAATGTGGGTGGAAGACGACAAAAATTCAAAACCCGTTCTTGATGAACAGCAGGTTGAATTTTTGAATGTCCAGCTTCAGGAGGCATTTGAAGACCAGGACACTGTCTGTCTGCGTATTTATGAAAATGACGCAATGATTGAGTTGACAGGAGTGGTCGCTAAGCTGGACAACCAAACAAGCAGTGTCCTATTAAACAGGTTTAATAGGCCGGATAAACGAATCGCTTTTCAGAATATTTTACAGCTTGTATTTTAAGAGGTTGTGGAATTAGTCCATATGATTCAGCTTATATGCATCCCATAGCTGATCAAACACGGCCAAAGCATTTGTAAACGGACTATTCCATTCCAGATAATTGCTGATTTCATGATAATCTGCAGACTGCTTCGGAAAATCGTGATCATAAAACATCCAGTCAGCCAGACGACTTTTATCATCTGGCTGTTTTCCCCCTCTGTATGTTAATGCATAATGATAAAAGGAACGCATATTTCAGAACACCCCATTATTCAGCACTGTCATTCTCCAAAAATTCCCGATGCTTTTTCAGCTTCTTGCGGTAAACAATTCCGGAAAGATAAATACTGATTTCATACAAAATAATTAATGGAACGATGGCGACAAGCTGCAACATAAAATCCGGCGGTGTGATGAACGCACCAATAATGACAAGGATCAAATACGCATACTTTCGTGTCCGCCGCATGAAATCCGGGGTCATAATTCCCAGACGGGTAAGAAACATCACAATAATTGGTATTTCAAAAAACAAAGCAAACGGGATAACAATCCGGAATAACAGTTTAAAATACCGGTCGTATGTAAAGATTTCATTGAACATCCCATCATTCAATGAAAGCAAAAACGGTATGATCAGTTCCACAAAAATAAGATACCCGAAGAGGATTCCGGCGATAAATAAAAGAAAGCTCACCGGCACATACATCAAGGTCGCATTCCGTTCGGGTTTGGTCAAACCAGGCCTGATAAACAGCCAGACCTGCAGACACAATATCGGCAACGTACCAATCATAGCTACTACGCCTGCCAGCGTTAAATAAACGGATATTAAATCAGTCAGACCGGTGACACTCAGTTTAAACGGCAAATCGTCTTCAATAAAACCATAAATGATGTCAACATACATAAAACCAATCACAAAAAGTATTATGAAAAAAACAGCTGTGACGATAAGCCGGTTTCTGAGTTCAGATAAGTGCCCTACGACATTCATCTCTTTTTCATAATCAAACTGCTGTTCTTCAGACATTGTTCTGTTCACGCTCCCAATCCAAGCACAAAAGAAGATGTAAGGTTACCACCCTACACCTTCGTTAACCAGCTCATTTCTTCGATGATTGATCATTTTTACCGGAATCATTTGTCCCGATATCTTTCGCCGCATTTTTGAATTCTTTCAATGAACCGCCAACAGCTTTACCGATTTCGGGTAATTTCGAGGGTCCGAAAACAATTAAGGCAATGATCAGAATTAAAATTAGACCAGGTATACCGATACTGCCTAATCCCATGAATTATCACTCCGCATGACTATTTATTTTGATCATCTTTCACAATTTCTTTTGTTTCTTTAACTTCATCAGACACATCACTCGTTAAATCCTGTGCTGACTTTTTAAATTCTCGCAGCGTATTTCCGGCAGCCTTCCCAATTTCCGGCAGCTTTTTAGGGCCAAAAATAATCAATGCAATTACCAAAATCAGAATAAGTCCAGGGAAACCGATACTGCCCAGTCCCATATATGACACCTTCTTTAAGTATATATTATAGTGCACTCCGGCAGAAAATTTATGTTATTCACGTTCAAAATTCAACTGAATAAAGCTTATAAACTGATAAAAGTGTAACACGACCGATCGCTTTTAGGCAACTTAAAAGCAGGAACTGAATCATCACTTATAACCGTTTGGCCATTTCGTATTGTTCCGGATCATTCATATTAAAAAAATGCTTGTCCAATGTATGCTTTGAGATTCCATTATAACTGGTTACATAATTGACCGTGATATGGTCGAATAATGTTCGTATTTTCCGCTGGTCGCTGTCAAGCAACATCTGGATATACGGCAGCACATTTTTTGTATAAATGCCGGATAACGGATGCACTCTTTCGTCATACATCGGAATAACAGCATCATGATGATTCAATGACTGGATTAAATGCTCATAGATACCATAATGGATAAATGGCATGTCACATGCAGCGAATGCATAAACATCAGCATCCATATGATATATGGCTGTTTCTATACCAGCCAGTGGCCCCTTGTTCCTGTACCTGTCAGGATACAAATCCAATTCAAGAAATTGATAATCTGCCGGCTCGTTCGTGATCACTGCTACACGATCGCTTAAACGCTTTAATTCATCAGCAATATGTGCGATAGCAGGTCTGCCATCAATTTCCAGAAATGATTTAGTCGCCCCCATTCGGGATGATTGACCACCGGAAAGAATCACGCCACAAATACGCATCACTTACGCACCTGCCGATCATATTGCAGGAAAAAATAGTCATAGGGGTTTTCACCATCTTTTTCCCCTTTTTCGCGAGCTGATAATTGCCATTCAATCTCCGAAAAATCAGGAAAGTATGTGTCCCCTTGAAAAGCGTCATCAATCAGCGTAATATACATGCGATCTGCATGCGGTAAGACCTGTTTAAAAATCTCTTCGCCGCCAATGACAAACAATTCTTTTGCGGGTTCTTGGTGATTCCAATCTATAATGGTCCCGATATCGTGTATAACGTCCATCCCATCAGGAAATTCGCTGTCGCTGCGCTGTTTTGAAATGACGACATTCCTGCGGTTAGGCAATGGTTTGCCGATTGACACAAATGTTTTCCGTCCCATAATGATCGTATGTCCGGTTGTTTTCTTTTTAAAGAACTTCAAATCATTCGGCAGGTGCCACGGTAAATCATTCTGGTGCCCTATAACATGGTTTCGGTCCATAGCAACAAGTAATGAGATCATCTATTCACGTCGTCCTTTCTCTCAAACAGCAATTGGTGCTTTTATCGAAGGATGTGGGTTGTAATCGTGTATTTCAAAATCAGACAATTCAAAGTCAAAAACAGACGCTTTTTCCCCATTGATTTTTAGTTTCGGGAATGATCCCGCATGACGCCCCAGCTGGGTTTTAACTTGTTCAAGATGGTTTGTATAGATATGGAGATCTCCTAATGTATGGACAAATTCCCCTGCCTCCAGGCCGCATTCATGTGCGATTAAATACGTCAGCAGTGCATAACTGGCAATATTAAACGGCACGCCTAAAAACATATCGGCACTGCGCTGATATAATTGGCATGACAGTTTTCCTTCTGCCACATAAAACTGGAATAGCGTATGGCAGGGTGGCAATGCCATATTCGGGACATCTTCCGGGTTCCACGCTGAAACGATATGCCGGCGTGAATCAGGGTTATGACGGATTGACTGGATCACATCTTTTAGCTGATCAATGGTTTCATTTTGTGACGTTTTCCAGGCACGCCATTGTTTTCCGTAAACATTCCCCAAATCACCGAATTTCGCGGCAAACGCTTGATCATTTAAGATTTTATCCTTGAAAATGTTCATTTGTTCCTGATAAAGCTGATTAAATTCATGATCCTGCTGGCGACGGTTGCCGAAGTCGGTCATATCTGGCCCATCGTAGTCACTGCTTTCCACCCACCGCTTAAAAGCCCATTCATTCCATATATTATTATTATGCTGCAACAAATATTGGATATTGGTATCGCCTTTTATGAACCAGAGCAACTCACTGGCAACCAGCCGGAATGGTACCTTTTTAGTGGTCAACAGCGGGAACCCCTCACTCAGGTTAAAGCGCATTTGTTGACCGAATACCGAATAGGTGCCGGTATTGGTCCGATCAGTCTTTTTTGTCCCGTGTTTCAGTATGTATTGGCATAAATCCAAGTAGCCTTGTTCACCTGTCAGCATTTTTCTCACCTCTTTTATCAATCATAATACAAATCTCTGTTGTCGTCACGGCCATTTAATTTTTTGTAACACAATCGTAAGCTGTCTGGCACATAATTAGGCTAAATCAGACATAAATCTTTAAAAGCAGTCACACATGAAAGGGGATAGTTGCATGCTGAATGGTACGATCGAACATGTAGTGAAACAATCTGTCTTATTCAGCTACGTGTTAAGTCAGCCGTTTGCAGTCTACGTTGATGCATATCCTGCACTTCAAAATGAGCAATTGCTGGAAGCTGAACAGCTGCAATATGGACAGCATGGAGAAACCGTCAGAATCCTGCAACATAAGTTGAATAATTTATCCTATTTTGATGATAAAATTGACGGCGATTATGGTGTTTTAACGGAACACGCACTAAAGAACTTTCAAAAACAGCAGAATCTGGCAATTACCGGTCAGGCGAACCAAAAAACACTGAACACCGTCGTCGATGAAGAAAAAAAACAACACAAAGAACAGCTGGAAGACATGTCCGGTTCCATTTATCCGGGTATGAAAAAGTCTGATGTTAAAATCGTCCAGCGCGCTCTTGACTATTTTGGTTACTACAAAGGCGAAATAGACGGCCTTTACGGACCACTGACCCAGCAGGCGCTTGAAATAGCTGAAGAGGAACATGACATGGAACTGGTCGATGATGATGCCTTAAAAAGGTTGTACGAACAAAACCAATCGGAACAAAATATACAGAATGAAAAACCGTCAGAAAACCGAAACAATGAACAAACAACAGAAGAGATATCATCACAGGAAGAAGTCAAACAAGTGAGCGTCACAAGTACGAATCATTCACAGGCAATTGAAGCAGCACGTGCGCAAATTGGTACACCGTATGTCTGGGGCGGCGAATCGCCGGGCGGGTTTGATTGCAGCGGATTTATTCAATACATTTTTCAGATGGAAGGCATCTCCCTGCCGCGGACAGTAAGTGAGACGTGGAATTTCACTACACAGGTTGACAGTCCGTCTGTCGGGGATCTTGTCTTTTTTGAGACATATAAACCAGGCCCGTCCCATATGGGGATTTATATTGGAGATGGGCAATTTATTCATGCCGGAGAATCCCGTGGTGTTGAATCCAGCAAATTGAGTAATTCTTATTGGAAAGAACGTTATTTAGGTGCGGGAAGGATTCAGTAAGTGCCTGTACCAGTTTGAATAAGTTCCACCTTTATCGCGAATGCTATCCATATAATAATAATAAAGGTGGGATTGTTTATGGCAGGATTAATCGTAAAATTATTCGTTTGCCCGATTGCATTGTATGTTGCTTCCTGGATTTTTCCGAATGTCGATTTCGGCTATTGGTACCAGCCAATTATTCTTGGAGTTGTATTAGCTTTTGTCGGTTATTATATGGAAAGGGCCATGTTACGAGAAGAGACGAATTGGCTTAGTGTTGGCATGGACTTTATTGTAACGACATTGATTGTCTACTTTGGCGCGTTGCTGTTTGCCGATACAGCTGTCACGTTTTTGGGAGCAATATTGACAGGTGCATTGGTGGCTGTAACGGAAATATTCCAGCATAACTGGCTGCTGGATAATGACCGTGTTGACAAAGAAGAAGTTGCACGTGATTAATCAAATCGGGCAGAAAGTGTCTAACACACACTGCCCGATTTGATTGTTAAGTTATCGCCATTCCATGAAAAACTGCTGTAAATAGCTTTCCATAATTTGATGGCGTTTGGCAGCTACTTGTTTACCGGTTGCCGTGTTCATCGCGTCTTTTAAACGCAGTAATTTATCGTAAAAATGCTGGATCGATGTGTGTTGTCGATTGTTGTCGCTGTCATGCCAGAGTAATTGGCCGTTCACTGCCCCATACGCGAATGTTCGTGCAATGCCCACAGCTCCAATTGCATCAAGTCTATCTGCATCCTGAACAATTTTTCCCTCCAATGTTGTCGGTATGTTCCCCTTGCTGAATGAAATATCCTCTGAAGCTGCCTGTATTTCGCTGATTTCATCAGGCGTACAATGAATCGATTGCAAAAAATGATCCAACGCACTAAGAGCTTGTTCCCTGTCGGAAAATAACTTTCGGTCACCGACATCATGAATCCAGCCGGCCGCTTCACAAACGAATGAATCTGCCTGTTCACGAATGGCGATATCCTTTGCCATAAGGGCAACCCGTTTCATATGGAAGAAATCATGGCCGCTTGCGTCATCATTAAATATTCTATATACATAATGGCTGATGGCTGTTGTCTTTTCAGATATGTTCATTAAAACAGCCCGATTATTTTGCCATCCTGGTCCACATCCATGTTGAGTGCGGCAGGTTTTTCCGGAAGCCCTGGCATGGTCATCATATTACCGGTTAATACAACAATGAATCCCGCCCCAATCGATGGCCGCAATTCCCTGATGGTTACCGTAAAATTTTCCGGTCTTCCCAACAGGGCAGGATCGTCTGACAATGAATATTGCGTCTTCGCCATACAAACCGGTAACCTTCCCCATCCTTGCTGTTCGTAAAATGTGAGTTGTTTTTTGGCTGTAGACGACAGCTCGATATTGTCAGCACCATAAACCATTTGTGCTATCTTCCTGATTTTCACCTCAAGGGAATCGTTCAAGTCGTATACATAATTTAATTTTTGAACAGGCGTATCAGCTTTCTCAACAATTTTTTCGGCCAGTTCCGTTCCACCCGCCCCGCCATTTGCATGAACGTCTGTCAAGGCAACATCAACATTTAGGGATTCACACCATGTTTTGATAAAATCAGTTTCTGCCTTTGTATCAGTTGGAAATTTGTTAATGGCTACGACAAAGGGCAATCCAAATGATTCAATCGTTTCTATATGTTTTTTCAGATTTTCCATGCCTGTTTTCAGCGTGTTCATATCTTCTGTTTTAAGGTCTTCCGGCTTGGCACCGCCATGCATCTTTAATGCGCGTACTGTGGCAACAATGACAACTGCATCTGTATCAAACTTTCCTGCACGGGATTTAATATCCAAAAACTTCTCGGCACCGAGATCAGCTCCAAATCCTGCTTCTGTTACGACATAATCACTCAGTTTGGCGGCTGTTTTAGTTGCCATAATGCTGTTGCATCCGTGAGCAATATTGGCAAATGGGCCACCATGAATGATCGCAGGTGTGTTTTCGGTTGTTTGAACCAGATTCGGTTTGATGGCATCCTTTAACAGTAGTGTAAGCGCTCCTTCCACTTGCAAATCTTTAACCGTTACAGGTTCTTCATCATATGTATAGGCAACCACAATTTCGGCGATCCGTGCTTTTAAATCCTCTAAGCTTGTTGCCAGACATAAAATGGCCATGATTTCCGAAGCAACGGTTATATTAAAGCCCTCTTCCCTTGGGACACCGCGTAACGGCCCGCCCAGACCGACAACGATCTCTCTTAAAGCGCGATCATTCATATCCATAACCCGTTTCCATTCGATACGGCGGGGGTCAATATTTAATGTATTCCCCCTGTGGATATGGTTATCCATCATGGCAGACAATGCGTTGTTGGCGCTTGTAATTGCGTGCAGATCACCCGTGAAATGAAGGTTTATATCTTCCATTGGCAGTACTTGTGAATATCCGCCGCCTGCAGCACCACCCTTCATCCCCATAACAGGGCCTAATGATGGTTCACGTAAAGCAATCACCGCTTCCTTCCCGATTTTACGCAGTGCCTGACCCAACCCGACTGTTACAGTAGATTTACCTTCTCCTGCAGGTGTAGGGTTGATGGAGGTTACTAAAATAACTTTACCGTCTGGCTTATCATGCAGTTTGGTCAGTAATGTATCAGAGAGTTTTGCTTTTGTGTGTCCGTACGGTTCCCAGTCTTCCCTTGCTAGATCAAGCCCGGATGCAATCTCTTCAATTGGCTTTAAATCAGCGTCCTGCGCAATTTCGATGTCTGTTTTCATCTAAAATGCTCCTCTCCGTATCAATATAATTCCAGTGTAACTTATCTGGTGCACTTTTAACATACTTTTCAGTACTATATAAAGCGACTTCATGGTTTGTCCGTCATTTGTCGACATATTTATAAAAAAACGAAATAAATAAAGGCATATTCTTGACTGAGGGCTTAATATAAGCTATATTAGACACAAGCAAAGAAGATGTATGGAATCATTAATGACAAGCGGCTTCTATGGAAGTGGATGCAATAGTGATCCAGCACTTCTGCAGGGAGTCGTTTTTTAAATTCTGTTTGTCTGCTTTGTATTAACACGTTTTACGTGAAAGTTTTTAGGAGGATTAATCACAATGGAAAACGGCGTAGTAAAATGGTTTAATGCGGAAAAAGGCTATGGCTTTATTCAAGTGGAAGAAGGAAATGATGTCTTTGTACATTATTCTGCAATCCAGGAAGAAGGATTCAAAACACTTGAAGAAGGTCAAGATGTTTCCTTTGATATTGTAGAAGGTGACCGTGGCCCGCAGGCTGCAAACGTAGTTAAAAAATAAACTTTTGAACCATATACAAAACGGCGGTAATCGAATCACGATTGCCGCTGCTTTTTTATATTTTGATTTAATCAGGATGCCTGGTAATACAATGGTTCCGTCCACATTACATAAAGAGGGCGGGACAAAAGAAAAATTCAGCACAAGAACCGGACAATTAATTGATTTAGCGAAGTATATTTCCGTAGTGGGTTATCACAGTTGTGTTGTTCGGATTTTTGCTTGGTACAAACACTTGGTGTCCCGCCCTCTTTGTCTGCTGCGATACTTACTGTTTTTTTCCAAAATACTGATAGTAATTGGTTTGGATATACCCGTTGAAAAGTTTTCGCTTTTTGGTGGCCTTTTCACCATATTTTTGCTCGAATCTTTCAAATGCTGATAAAATATAGACGCTCCAGGAGGGATGATCTTTCATAACCTTTCCCAGCTCCTGATAGAGCTTCGATGCGTCTTCCTGATCACCTATACGCTGTCCATATGGCGGATTGCCGACTAGATAACCACTTGGTTTTCGGATGGACAAGTCACGTACCTGCATTTGTTTCCAGGAAATCAGATCACCAAGTCCAGCTTCCATTGCATTCTCTTTGGCAATATTAATCATTCTTTGATCGATATCCGATCCGGTTATATGAAGTTCCTGGTCATAATTTGCATGATCCTCAGCCTCTTCAAAGGCATTTTCCCAGTGACGGCTTTTAACCCAATCCCAGTTTTCTGAAGCAAAATCCCGATTAAAGCCAGGGGCAATATTCTGACCGATTAATGCAGCTTCAATCGGAATTGTTCCAGAACCACAAAAAGGATCCACAAATGGATGGTCAGGTTTCCAGTTGGTCAGTTGAACCAATGCGGCAGCCATTGTTTCTTTTAATGGTGCTTCTCCCTGTCCAAGGCGGTAACCCCGCTTATGTAATCCTGTACCGGATGTATCAATCGTTAACGTGGCATGATCTTTATGTATCGCAATTTCCACTTTATATAAAGCCCCGGTTTCAGGCATTTTTCCTGCAACACCGTATTTTAATTTCAGACGTTCAGCTATTGACTTTTTGACAATCGCCTGGCAGTCCGGAACGCTGTGCAGGGTGGATTTTACAGAATTTCCTGCAACAGGAAACTTTCCCTCTTCTGTGATAAAATGCTCCCACGGCAGGGCTTTTGTAGCTTCGAATAATTCATCAAACGTCACCGCCTTGAATTGTCCAACCAGCAGTTTAACCCGATCAGCGCTTCTGAGCCATAAGTTGCAGCGCGGGATAGCTGATGGAGGTGCATTAAAAATAACTTTCCCATTTTCGACATTCACTTGATAACCAAGTTTCCTTACTTCTGCAGCAACAATTGATTCAAGGCCCATGGCAGCTGTTGCAACTAACGTAACCTCATCAGACATACAGTAATTCCTTTCATTTTCTGAATTAAAATCAGTACCAGTTTACCATAACATGCAAGCAATTAAAAAACCTTTCCGACAAAGTATCAGAAAGGTTTTGTGTTAACAAATTCAGAGACCATGAATACTTGATAAGCCATGTTCTGTTCCGCTGTACTTGGACGGTGGTCAGCCTTGTACATCGGTCGTAATCATCTATCTGCAGGTATTTGCATAAATACCCGTCCCTTTTTCGGTTCACTTCCCTAATCAAGGATGCCCCTACCTATTTTTGGGTTGCTCACTCGTGGGGTTTACCGCGTTCCATTCGAATCGTTTCCAACCCGACTGCGTCACTGTGGCACTTTCAAGTGTACTGACCCATATCTTTCGAATTAGGACGTTCCACTGCCGTTAACGTTAACCGTTACCTTGACTTATGATTTCGTCAAGCACGAACACTACAGGCCTCGCAGCCTGTGTGAGCATGGACTTTCCTCTGTATATATGGTATATACAGCGATTACGCAAGCATTCAACTTTTATTTTCTAATAGCATTATAGCACATTTAAGAAACATATTCACTAGTAATTTCTAACATTACTCGGAATCAGCATATTTTTTGCCGAAAACAGCTTTTTCAAGGTTGGATACACGTTTTAAAATATCGTAATTTACCTGATGATTTGGCGCCGATTGCCTGCTTCTTGTCTGATCCGATTGTTTCCTGAGCCGTTCATTTTCCTGACTAAGTTTGTCGATTTCCTGTTGGAGGGCTTCATAATCCTGGATAATGGTATCAAGGTACTCATCGACCTCTTCCTGATTATATCCCCGCATACCCGTTTTGAATTCTTTCTCCAGTATGTCCTTTCCTGTAAGTTGAATCCGATTTGTACTCATCTACAGTCACCTCAAATTAATCTTTTCTTAATCATTTCAAAAAGAAGAAAAAAGCATGTCCGTTTATATGTGTATTTAGACTCCTATTGATATATGCACCATTTTCTCTTGTTGATAGTATAACATGATTCCAAATAGTTGTCTTATGAATACAAAGCTTCGGACATCATTATTGTCGGATTTCAACTCCGGACGTCCGCTCTCCTGCAGGCGCCCCGGGCTTCCACTCCTACTATTAAGAATTTCCGTAATACCATTTAACAGACTTAAAAAAAGAAGCTGCGTTTATCAGCTTCAATCACCCATATCATCCGCCTGGAAAGAGAATGGTAATAATTCTTCCATCGTTACGGTTTTGGTGTCATTATGCAGATTGCTTAAATGGATTTTCATACTGCTGTCAAAAAACTCACTCATCACTTGACGGCAGGAGCCACACGGCGGAACAGGCCGTTCAGTATCAGCCACAACTGCCATCTCAGAAAAATCATGTACACCATCGGCAATCGCTTTAAAAATGGCAACCCGTTCGGCACAACAGCTGACCGGGTAGGCGGCATTTTCGATATTGCATCCCGTATAAATTTTTCCTGAAGATGTTAAAATTGCTGCACCGACAGAGAATTTAGAATATGGAACATACGCCTTCTTCTTAATATCTTTTGCTTCCTTAAGTAATTCGGAATTACTCATCGTATCCCCCTCACATAAGTTGAACAGAATCGGACATTTACGGACAGTTATCTCCCGTTTTATGGGAGGTTATGGTCCATTATAAGCGGGAGACTATTATAATCGAAAGGAGCATGATTTGTAAAGCGCTTTACAAATCAGATAACAGCTGATTAAAAATAAAATGTATCGAATGATTTAACTCCATATACCGCTTCCGCTTGACATCAACATAATAGCTGTTCAGCAAAAGAAGTTCCATATTTTCCCGTGTTGACGTAACTTGCTGCGGATGGAGGTTTACTTTTCGTTCTTTGACAGTCTGAAGTGCATTTTCCTCCCATTCGGCCAGCAGTTCATAAACAGGTTTTGTACGTTCCTTTACCATTTGAAAAAACTGCTTATCCTTTTTACTTTCGGGAGGATTATTCGCTTCATATGTGTCCTTTAAATGTTCGAGATGCTCCTTAAGCTGTTCGGTTTGTTGCATTAAATTCATAAAATATCCTGACCTTTGCAATAATTTAACTGTAAGGCTTATTTTATCATTTGGTTCACCAAAAAGCATCCATTATGACAGTCTTTTATCCGCTTGGTCAGGGATAAAACGATTGTGAACAAGTTCTTTTCGTTTTAATTGCGGGTTTTGCTGCAGTTTGTTTAACGTGTATATGGAGTGATATAGTTCCTGCTGGTGACTCTGGAATTCCTGCTCTATACTGTTATCAGCAGCCACGGTAATTTTTTGATCCATTAACCGTAATTGGTCGGCCATATCTGATAATGCATTTTTAAAGTCCCGCTTCCGGATATTTTCCGCTTTTGAGTTGGCTGTTATGAACTTTACCATTATAACTCATCCTCCCATTATTATTTGTTAATCACTAGTTCGTGATAAAAACAGTACTCCCCTCCCCCATCGACAAAACTAGAAGTATAACGGCAAAACAAGTGTATATTCGCTTTAATTTAGACAAACTAAGGTTAAAAGGAGGTAGGTACAATGGCTGAAAAACCATCACAGCAAAAGACTGAAAAACATCATCGTAAAAGGGAAAATAAGAGCCGCAACAAGAAAATAGACGGGCCTAACCGTCCATCAACGTAAATAATGATAAACAAGTATTTAAAAAGGATTTGTTCTTAAGCAAATCCTTTTTAAAAAGATAGGAAAGTATAGATTTTTCGGCTATATGAAGCTTTTTGTCAGCAATAGCCATGTCCAGTTCCAGGGCCTAACCCCTCGAGGTCTGAAGTAAAAATTTACGTGGTAAAACCCGCCACTACAAATTTTTGCTTAAGCTTTTCGGGGGTGAACAAGGTGCCCTCAGCTTTTCTTAATTGGACTGGAATGCCACAAACCATTTTTACTTCTTTATTTCATTATCCCCCCTTTATCTACCAGTCGTTCCGAATAGTTATCCTGATAACCGTTTTATTTTGAAAAAAACGATCAAAAGTTTTGGCAAGCTTTTGTCAGGGAAAAGTCATTAAAATTGTGCGCTTTCCTGTCAAATATAATATAATGAATGCAGGCGTGTTTTCCCCGCGCGACAACCCTATATAACCTTAATTTCACTGGTTAGATAGTCAATTCCTGCATTATTTGGTATGATACTGTAATAAACTAGGGGGAGAATCAATGCGTTACCCAAATGGTCAAAAAAACAAAAGTATGGCGTCCAAAAAAACCCGTTCGATGGGATTCAGCAACCGCGGAATGACGCTGGAAGAGGATATCAATGCTACGAATGTCTTTTATCGGAGTGCAGATAAGGCAGTTATCCATAAGAAACCAACACCGGTACAAGTTGTTAATGTACATTATCCCAAAAGAAGTGCTGCTGTCATAACAGAGGGTTATTTTAAACAGCCCTCTACGACTGATTATAATGGCATATACCGTGACAGACATGTGGATTTTGAGGCAAAGGAGACGAAAAACAAAACACGTTTTCCGTTGGCTAACATACATGAACATCAGATTAAACATATGCAATCTATTGCAAACCACGGAGGTATTTGTTTTTTAATTATACGATTTTCCGTCTATAATGAAACATACTATATGCCTGCTGAAACATTTTTCCCCTATTGGGAAGCACAATTTAACGGTGGAAAAAAATCAATTCCGTATGAAACCATTCAAAATACGGGATACAGAATTCCATTTCATTATCAGGCAAGAGTTCATTATCTGGCCATTATTGACCAGCTTTATTTTTAGATTGGAGGAGAAAGAGTTATGGCAACAAACGGCCACTCTCGCACAGCAAGGCGCAAACAAAAAAAAGCTGCCAAAAAACCGCTATGGAAAAAAATATTAATGATATCCTTTATCGCCGTACTGGCTATAGGAATCGGTGTTGGTGCGCTGTTTACCTATTATATTATTACAGCACCGGACATTGATGCATCAAAATTGGATACGCCGTTCCCATCAAAAATATATGATAAAGATGGGGAGCTGTTTGCTAACCTAGGGGCCGAGCAGCGAACCAAGGTTGAATATGAAGAACTGCCGGAAGTGTTGGTTAATGCCGTCCTCTCCACTGAAGATGCGCGGTTTTTCGATCATCCTGGTGTTGATATATGGCGGGTCGGCGGTGCCCTGGTTGCGAATTTAAAAAATGGATTCGGTTCTGAAGGCGCTAGTACGATTACCCAGCAGCTGGTTGAGAAATCATTCCTGTCACCCGAAAAGAAAATCAGTATTAAGGTTCAGGAAATGTGGCTGGCACTACGATTGGAACAAAAGTATTCCAAAGAAGAAATATTGGAGATGTATTTGAATAAAATTTATTACGGGAATCAGGCTTATGGCGTGGGGAAAGCGTCAGAACTTTACTTCGGGAAAACGGATCTGAGTGAACTAACATTACCTGAAGCTGCCATACTAGCCGGATTGCCCCAACGGCCGTCCGGATATAATCCATTTAAAAATCCCGAATTAACAAAAGACCGAATGAATACTGTTTTGAGTCTGATGGTTGATAATGGAAAAATTTCAGAAAGTGAAGCTGAAGAAGCGAGACAGGTGGATATCCCTTCCCTGCTGACCGAAGATACGCCGGACCCGACACCATATCAGGCATTTTTGCAGCAGGTAAGCAAGGAAGTTGAAGAAAAAATCGATGGTGTGGATATTTATACAGACGGATTAGAAATTCATACCACAATTGATACAGATGCCCAGGACCATGTTGAATCGTTGCTCTCCGATGACAGCCCGATCAACTATCCGGCTCCCGTCACCGACGAGGATGGTGATGAACACGAGATGAAAGCCGGTATGACCGTGCTGGATACGGAAACTGGAGCGATACGCGCAATCGGCGGCGCCCGTGGTGGTTTGGAGAATGACGGACTAAATTATGCAACAGATATAAGCCGACAGCCGGGATCAACGTTCAAACCGATTATTGATTATGGCCCCGCCATTGAACAAAATCAGTGGTCCACGTATCATCAGCTGAATGATGATGGACCATATGACATCGCTGGCAGTGACCAAAAAATTAATACCTGGGCCAGCCAGTATTATGGATGGGTATCCATGAGGTATGCACTTCAGCAGTCATTGAACGTTCCGGCAGTCAAAACGTTTGATGAAGTTGGTGCCAGTAATGCTAAACAGTTTGCAGAGGGCTTAGGTATTTCATTTGGAGACAACGATATTCGTCTGACAGACGCGATTGGCGGTGGTATAGGAACGAACCCGCTTGATCTTGCAGGTGCCTACCGTGCATTTGGAAATGGTGGTATTTATAACGAGCCATACGCTGTTACAAAAGTAGAGTTTCCGGATAGCGGCAGAACCGTTGAATTAAAACCGGAACCTGAAGCGGCCATGTCAGAGTCGACAGCATACATGATAACCGATATGCTCAAAACCGCTATTTCAGAAGGAACAGGCGCCCAAGCGAATGTACCTGGTCTGCCGGATGCTGGTAAAACAGGTACGACCACAAGAGAAAAGGTGGACGGCTCCCCCGATTCCTGGTTCAATGGGTATACGACAGATTATACGATTTCGGTTTGGACCGGTTACAATGACAATAATATAACATTGCCGGATACGAAAATTCCGCATGCGTTATATAAAAGCACGATGATGGAGCTGTCACAAGACGTTGACACAGCAGATTTTACAAAACCTGATTCGGTTGTGGAAGTGGCCGTGGAAAAAGGATCAAACCCTGCCAAACTGCCAAGTGATTACACGCCTGAATCTCAAACCGTAACAGAGTTGTTTGTAAAAGGAACGGAACCAACCAAGACTTCAGAGCAATATGACCAGCTTGACCCGGTAGATGGACTTGATGCAGCTTATGATGAGGAATCTGAAGCTATTCAAGTTGAATGGGATTATGATTCAGAAGAAGATGTGTCCTATGACGTGAGCGCCAGTATTGATGGTGGCCAAATGCAGAATCTTTCGTCCACCGACGAAACATCAATGGAAATTTCCAATGTTGAACCTGGTGCAACGTATGAAATTGAGGTAGTCGCCACAACTGAGGGAAGTACCAGCGAACCTGCGACAACTTCTGTTCAAGTGCCGGGAGACGAAGAAGAGGACGAGAATGAAGAGGAAGACGAAGGCGGAAACGTACCACCTGTCGAGGGATTAAATGCTGCTGCAGCTGATTCGGCTATCGATGTTTCCTGGCAGTACAATGGTCCGCCTGCTCAATTTGAAGTATCTGTTGAGCAAGACGGCAGCCAGCTCCAGACACAAACGGTCGACTCAGAGGGAATTGTCATTGAAGGTGACGGTGTTCAGCCGGGCAGAACCTATTCGATAGTTGTTACGCCTGTTGGCCAAAACGGCGCCAACCAAGGTGTTAGAGGGGAACCGTCACGTACAGAAGTCAGCATTCCTGGCGGAGACAATTCAGGTGGCTCTGAAGGCGACGACGAGAGTAACAGTGATAATGGAGAAGACAGCGGAGGCGGAAACGAGAATGAAAGTGAGGAAGGAAACGGTCAAGATGAAAATGATGAAGAAAGTTAATCGCCGCCCATAATAAAGGAGGCAGTCATCCAATTTTGGAGACTGCCTCTTCTTTATTTTTCCCCGGCCTTTTTTTCTTTCTTCATCCGCTTTTGCCCTTCCCGGCATAAATCAAGCAACGGACATTCCGAACACTGCGGATTTCTTGCCTTGCAGTGATATCTCCCGAAAAAAATCATTCGGTGATGGGTATCGGCCCACTCATCTTTTGGAACCTTTTTCATCAGGGTCTGTTCCACTTCCAGAACAGAGTCTTTCCACCGGCAAATAGCCAATCGTTTGGCGACACGCTCAACATGTGTATCAACGGCAATCGCCGGTTCCCGGAATGCAACAGATGCTACAACATTTGCAGTTTTCCTCCCTACACCCGCGAGTTTCATTAATTCTGTCTTTGTTCGTGGCACTTCTCCGCCGTAATCATCAATCAGCATTTGACAGAGCTTTCGAATATTCTTCGCTTTATTCCGGTAAAGCCCAATTGATCGGATATCCTGCTGTAGTTCTTCCAAAGATACTGCTAAATAATCTTCAGGCGTTTTGTATTTTTTAAATAATGGTTTCGTTACTTTATTGACTAGGTTATCCGTACATTGGGCGGATAATAACACGGCAATAACAAGTTCAAAAGGATTTGCGTGGTTCAGTTCACACTGTGCTTCTGGGTACATTTCTTTCATGACATCCAGACAATGCTGAACCTGTGATTTATTAAGCATCCCCTACTCCTCCTCCAGCCAGTTGTAATAAATGGATGTATCCCGTTTTTCGGGTGCAGGTCCCTTCTTTGCTGACTGATTTTCATGGAAAGCTTTGCTTGCTTCACGGGCCTGTTCAACAGTGTGAATTCCTTTCTTCTTCCAGTCACGGAGAATCCGATCAATATATTTAAAATTAAGCTTCCCCATCAGAACAGATTCTCTTAATGCCGCTTTTATAAGCGATGGTGCCAGCTCATCTTCATCCAGCCACGTGTTGATCATCTCGATTTCAAACGGTGACAGCGGTCTGCCGAATTCCTGCTCAAATAAAACAAATAGTGTTCCATCACTTTCTGTACGGTCTTCTGCTTCCTCTGCAAAAAGCTTTTCCCAAAGCGGATTAAGACTATATGCTTCGCTTATCTGGTTTTGTTCGTTTTTTAATTGTTCGATGGATAATAAATTTTTTTGAATCAACCGCCGTAAAATATTAGCGCATTCCTTTTCACTGATTGTCAGATGGCTGGACAAGTCATTTGGTGTCGGAAAATCATTTTTGTCCTGTAGAAAGCGCAGCAGCTGCAGGATAACCATAACTTCTTGTTCCTTAAGCCCTAACGTTGTATATTTATCAAGTAACTGAACAGGCACTTGCACCTGACTTAATACAATATCCTGAAATGAAATGAATTTTTTCATAAATGGCCACCTCATTTCCAATTATAGCATGTTTACCCTATGATAGATGTTAAAATCCCTTGCTTTATCATCGGCAAGGGATTGTGACGAAACATATCCAATCGCATTAAGGATATAGACGGTTCAGGAGTCTTGGAAAAGGAATTGTTTCACGAACGTGGTCCACTCCAGCGATCCAGGCGACCGTCCGTTCTAGGCCTAACCCAAAACCAGAATGTGGCACACTGCCATATTGGCGTAATTCCAGATACCATTTGTAAGCAGGCCCGGACAGGTTGTGCTCTTCATAACGCTGCTCCATAAGTGTAAGATCGTCAATACGCTGGGAGCCGCCGATAACCTCCCCATACCCTTCCGGAGCAATAAGGTCTGCACACAATACAACTTCTGGTCGCGCGGGATCTGGTTTCATATAAAATGCCTTGATAGCTGCCGGATAATTGGTAATAAAAACAGGTTTCTCAAAGCTTTCGGCAATGGCCGTCTCATGCGGGGCGCCGAAATCTTCTCCCCATTCAATATCAGTGAATCCTTTATCTTTTAATAAAGCAATGGCATCATCATAACTGATTCTCGGAAACGGTGCCTTAATTGCTTCCAATTTAGAGGTGTCCCGTCCGAGTGTGTCGAGTTCAAGTTGACAATTTTCCAAAACAGACTGTATCACAAAACTGACATATTGTTCCTGGATTTCCAGGCTTTCTTCGTGGTCGACGAAGGCCATCTCAGGTTCAATCATCCAGAATTCAATCAGGTGTCGTCTCGTTTTGGATTTTTCCGCCCGGAACGTCGGACCAAATGAAAAAACTTTACCGAATGCCATAGCTGCGGCCTCCATATACAATTGGCCGCTTTGTGACAAATAAGCTTCTTCATCAAAGTATTGTGTATGGAAAAGTTCAGTTGTACCTTCTGCTGAGGAACCTGTCAAAATAGGCGGATCGACCTTCACATACCCTTGATCATTAAAGAATTGATAAGTTGCCCGAATGATTTCATTCCTTATTTTCATAATGGCATGCTGGCGGCTGGAACGCAGCCACAAATGGCGGTGGTCCATTAAAAACTCGGTGCCGTGTTCTTTCGGTGTTATCGGATAATCGACTGCTTCCTGAATCAGTTGGATGTCGCTCACCTGCATTTCATAGCCAAATGGAGACCGTTTATCTTCTACAATGGTTCCTGAAATGTACATTGATGATTCCTGTGTCATATTTTTAGCAAGCTGAAAGACGTCTTCCGTTACGTCACTTTTGGCGACAACACCTTGAATAAAACCAGTGCCATCCCTCAGCTGCAAAAAAGCAATTTTACCGCTTGATCGTTTATTGGCAAGCCACGCACCAATGGTTACAACTTGCCCTTCATAGGCTGGTACTTGTGTAATCGTTGTTTTCAAAATAGACCCTCCAAAGCTATGATTGATGAGTTAAAACAAATCGTTTGATTCGTTTTGCTGCTTCTTTTAGTGAATCAGTTGATACAGCATAGGATAACCGGACGTTTTCCGGAGCACCGAATCCGGTCCCGGGCACAAGGGCAACTTTTTCTTCTTCAAGTAATGCCTTCACCCAATTATCAACCGTATCAAAACCATTCTGTCGGACAGCTTCGTGCACGTTTGGGAACATATAAAAAGCCCCTTTTGGTTTAACACATGAAATGCCTGGTATGTCTTTTAATAAATCATACAGCAGCTCAAGCCGTTCACTGAATATTGCCCGCATTTCAGCATTGGGATCTTCATCGGCATTATAAGCAGCTAAAGCTGCAAATTGGGCGATTGACGTTGGATTGGACGTTGAATGTGACGCCAGATTTGTCATGGGTTTAATGATTTCAGCAGAGCCAGCAGCATATCCAATCCGCCATCCGGTCATAGCGTGTGATTTGGATACCCCGTTAATAATAATGGTGTTATTCTTCAGTTGGCTGGAAATTTCGGCTATTGAAACATGTTTGTCATTGGTGTAAATGAGTTTTTCGTATATTTCGTCTGATACAATTAGAACTTGGTGTTTTAGACAAATTTCGCCAAGCTGTTGCAGCTCCTGCTGACTATACATCATCCCGGTTGGATTGTTCGGCGAATTGATAATAACTGCTTTTGTCTTCGGTGTAATAGCTGCCTCAAGCTGTGCCGGCGTTATTTTGAATTCATTTTTTTCCTCTGCGTTAATGATGACAGGCTTTCCTTCAGCCAGTTTAATCTGTTCCGGGTAACTGACCCAATAAGGAGCAGGTACAATCACTTCATCCCCTTGATTTACAAGAACTTGAAAAAGTGTATATAAAGCATGTTTGGCACCTGTCGTAACAATGATTTCGTCAGTTGTATAAGTGAGCCCGTTATCATGGCTGAATTTATTGGCTATAGCCTGTTTAAGCCCTGCTATACCACCGGCTGGTGTGTATTTTGTAAATCCATTACGCATAGCCTCTTCTGCAGCTTCCAGTATGTACTCAGGGGTATTAAAGTCGGGTTCGCCTGCACCAAGTCCGATAACATCATATCCCTGGTTTTTTAACGCTTTCGCTTTTGCGGTAATCGCTAATGTAGATGAGGGGGTCAATGTTTTCACCCGATTTGCAAGATCCATTTTTAGTATCACCTTCCTAATCATATAACTGGTTGAAACGAATCAGTTCAACTCTTGATCCATCTTGGAAAGATAAATATTCCATCACATAATGGTTTGTATTATCTTCATACGTCATTTCCCACACAGGCTGTTTCCCATCATTCAAAATAACAGCCGGTTTCATATTAAACAGCGTGCAGCCATCACACTGATCATACCAATAAGCTCTAACCTCGTCTCCAGCTATGATTTCCGATTGATGCACACTTATGATATTGGTTTGGTTCCCATCAAACGGATAAAATACTATCATAGCCTCATTTTGATTCGATTCCCCGTAAACTGTATAATATGCATTTTCACCATGAAACCGTCTGATTTTGCTGATGTTGTTTAATGCCGTTTCCTGCAACACTTGTTCTTCAACTTGGTCAAATGATGCTGTACGATTTTCCTGTATCGCCTGGTACAAATAAATGCCAAAGATAAAAATCGCAACCATCAGAAAACCAGCGATTCCCAATACCCATTTGAGCCATCCCGGCATCGTTAACTGTAACAATCGATTGTTCCTCATTTATCTCATCCCGCTGATAAAATCCTGATTTTTAAATCCATTAATTGTCCTCCAGTTATAAATACTGCTTGTGTTATCATATTTTGCTACTTATATTGTTGGTGGCAATGCCAACAATATAAGTATCGTTGAAAATAAATAAGCAGACACATTATATAGTATAACAAGCATTGCGACAAATTTGTTATTTATTTCAACAAATATTTTTTCCAGCCCCATACCTCTCTTGAATACTGATGCATTAGCCGGTGCATCAGTATTTTTTTAATTCTGTCGATTCAATGGTCTGAAGTCTTTAAAACCATTCTTCCGCTCGTTTCATGATCAATTTTGTTGAATCATGGGTTATCGGGACAGCCGGGATTGATTCGGTAAAATATTTTCCATACCTTGCTTTCATGATACGCGCATCACACACAAATACAATCCCCCGGTCATCTGTGGACCGAATCAGCCTTCCGAAACCCTGTTTAAAACGAATAACAGCATTTGGTAACGCCAATTCAAAAAATGGGCTTTTCCCTTCGTTTTTAAACTGATTCGACTTTGCCTCATATACGGGATGATTCGGTGGTTGAAACGGTAACCGTACAATCATGAGGCACGATAAATCCTGTCCTGGAATATCAACGCCTTCCCAAAAGGAACTCGTGCCAAGCAAAATCGATTGACTGAACGTTTGAAAATTCTTCTTTAACCGGGATCTGCTTCCGCTGGATATCCCTTGGGCGATCAGCATATACTGGCTGGTATCGATTGTTTCTCTCAGCAAATAATAGGCCTTCCTGAGCATATCGTATGATGTGAACAGAACGAGCATTCTGCCGTCCGTAATGTCAGACAGCGAAATAATAGCTTCACACACCGCCTGTATGAATCCATCTATTGTGCTGTGTCTGATATCAGGGAAGTCATCCGGGATCATTAACTGCACCTGATTCTGATAAGAAAATGGTGAATGAATTTTAGCTGTCATCAGGTTTTCCGGTGACAGGCCAAGCCGTTTTTGGCTAAATGAAAAAGAATTCCGAATTGACAACGTGGCACTTGTTAAAATAATACTTTCTTTTCGACTGAAAAAGTCGTCTGCCAGTAAGGTCGATATATCTATTGGCTCACTGTACAAATAGACAGCATTCCTGGCACCACGCGTCTCCATTTCAATCCATTTTACTCCGGGATGGTTATCATCTGTTAAAAATAATTGCTCCATCCTGTCAATAATTGATTGCAGTGCCTCCATAGTTGTTTTCAAGTCTTCCAAATAATAGTCGTTAAACGAATGATTGGAGACAAACGGCTGCGATAACGATGAAAGCAAATGGATTAGATCGCGCAGATAAAAGGATAATCTGTTCACCATTTCCACAATAACTTCCCACTGGGCAGGATCTTCTTTTTCACCATCAAAACGATATTGAATTCTGCCTGTATCACTCAGCGATTTACTTTTTTGTTTTTGTTCAACAACATATTGAAACAGCATCCGAAATAAATCGTCTACTTCATATTTCGCTTTCCCAAAAATATCATTCCAATCGGTTTTTGAAAAATCATAACTATCGTCAATCGGGGGCTTCATAAGCAGTTTCCCAAGCCAGTTACCCTCGTCCGTTCGTCCGATTTGATTCAGCGTATTTTGAATCTGAACGTAATTTAGTGTTAAGCCATAGTTTCTTGAAGCAGTCTCTTCCAAGTGGTGTGCCTCATCAATGATGGCTTTGTCATAAGATGGCAGTAGTTGATAATCATTAAACATGTCCGTGCATAGTAAGGCATGGTTGGTAATCAGAATATCTGCTTGTTGTGCTTTTCTGCGGGCTCTCTGATAGTATGACCGGGAAAACCATGGAGATGATGGATCAATAGCACCTTCCGTATCGGTGGATATTTGCCTGTAAAATAAGTAACCGCTTGATGGCAGCTGAATCTCGTCAATGTCCCCTGTTTCAGTTTCTGTCAACCATACGAGAAGCATCGCTTTTGTTAGCGCTACATCGTAATTATCCGACTCCTCAGAAGCTAATACACGTTCAAATTTATCAAGACTGATATAATGCTGCTTGCCTTTGAGTAACGCAACATGAAACGGAAATGATACGAGTTGATGCATTAATGGGATTTCCTCGTCAAGCAACTGGGACTGCAGCTGGGTTGTATAGGTGCTAATAACGATTTTTTTATTCCGGGACACTGCTTCATAAATTGCCGGGAGCAAATAAGCCAATGATTTCCCTGTACCGGTTTCTGCTTCGATCAGTGCGTGATTTTTTGCCTGAAAAGCGTCGAATATCGTTTCAGACATTTCGCGTTGTCCATTCCGCTTTTCATATCCAGGCATATATTGTTCCATGGTCCCTTCTACTTCATATATACCATCAAGATAGCTACCGAAAGAAGTATCGATGTGTTGCTTTTCCGGTTTGACATCGGTTAATGCCTTCATAGCCAGACCTCTGTATATATCCATTTGTTCATTTTCATCACTTGAAAAAGCAAGTGCCTGATGCTGTTCTGACAGTATGGCATGTACATCAGAGTTCAATCTTTTTTCCAAATTGAGCAAATGGGCGATGGTTTCATAAGGCAATTGTTTAAGTTTCTGCAACAAAATTAATAGTAATTTTGCAGTCATGTGCGCATCTGCTATTGCACGATGCGGCGCTTTATGTGTGATGTCCAGATAGTCTGCTAATTGCCCCAGTTTAAAACCGGGAGCCTGCGGGTAGAGAATTCGGGCAAGTTCCACCGTATCCAATACAGGATTGTGCAGTTGAGAAAAACCACTTGCCGCCAGTTCCCCATTCAGAAACCCTAAATCAAATGGAACATTATGCGCCACCAGATAACTATTCTCAAACAAAGCCGTTATTTCAGCCGCTTTGTCCCGGAATGCAGGCGCTTCATAAACATCCGCATCCGTAATCCCGGTTAAATTTGTTATAAAAGCCGGTATTGGCCTGTTTGGATTAAGAAAAGTGGAGAACTCACCTGTGATGTCATTATTTTCGATGACAACTATTCCAACTTCAATAATTTTATCAGGATTTACCGGTGAATGTCCTGTCGTTTCTAAATCAACGACAACAAACCTTTCGTTCATAATGCCACCTTACTCTCAATTAAACGTATTACAATAAAAATTTACCAATGTTATTTCCGAAACCATTCAATTTCCCCCGAATACATCTTTCGGGTCCCGTCGCTGTCCGTATGTACAAGCAATGCACCATCTTCAGCAATGCCTGTAAAGGTTGCTTCCAGTATTTCGTGGTTTGTACGGATCTTAATGGCTTCTCCAATTTTGTAACCATAGGATTCCCATTTATTTTTAATCGTTGAAAAACCATCCCGGATAAACGCATCATAGGACCTCTCAAAACACCGTAATATGTGTTGAATGATTGGTACGACTTGCAGGTCTTGGCCAGTCTCTAATTTAAGAGAGGTTGCCTTATTGCTTATCTCTGAAGGAAAATTATCATATGAATGATTCACGTTTATCCCGATCCCCGCAACGACATATTTGATACGATCCTGTTCTGCCTGCATTTCAGTTAAAATACCGGCTGTCTTTTTATCACGAATTAACAGGTCATTTGGCCATTTAATGTTTGGACTGGCCGTCGTGTATTCCGTTATAACATCGGCCAGCACAGTAGCTGTCAATAATGTTAGTTGCGGTGCAGCAGCAGGAGGAATAGGCGGCCGGAGTATCAGACTCATCCAAATTCCTTTGTTTTTTGGTGAGTGCCAATGACGTTCCATCCGCCCCTTTCCTTCTGTCTGTTCATCGGCAATAATGACAGTACCATGTTCAGCATTTTCACGGGCAGCCTGATGGGCAACTTGCTGTGTCGAGTTTGTTGTCGCTTTATGTATGATCTGTTTGCCCAGCCAATTGGTTTGTAAGCCCCACTGCACTGTGTTCTCACTCACTTTATCAGGTGATTTGACAATCCTGTATCCTTTTCGGCGTATGCCTTCGATGACATAACCATCTTTCTTCAATTCTTTCATATGCTTCCATATTGCACTGCGGGATATATTCAATTTTTCCGAGAGAAACTGTCCTGAAACATATTGTTCCCTGCTTGCTTCCAAAAGTTCAATTAACCGGTAACGTGTGGATTCCATTTTACCCATTCCTTTAGTGCATTCTTATGATTACTGAGTTTTCCCGTAACGACGTGTTTTTCGATTTGTTTCAATGTATTCCCGATCCACGGACCCTTCTGTCTCTCCGGGAACAAATGACACAAATCATCACCATTCACCGCCAATTCTTGTTTGGAATGAATCGGGAGAGAACGTAGCAATTCATTTATCTTTTGCTTAGTCAAATGCTCCCCAAACAACATATTAACTAACCTGACAAAATCATTATAACTATTGGAATGTAAACGGTAAACGAGCCATTGATCCAACCCGTCATGCTTATAATGCCATAATGCCTCGTATAAGGATTCTGCTTCGAATTTGGTTTTATTGGAACATTTCCATTCTTTTACCCATGTATGAATGGATATATCTGGTTTGACAACGTGAAACATTGCAATAACCGCTCCAAAAGACTTCAAAGGTTTGATCTGTTCCGGCAAACGTTTCATAATGTGGCCGTTATCCTGCAAAACAGGCAAATACGCCGCTAAGTTTATCAGTTTGAAGTAATACATACCGGTTTTAATGTATGCCCCAGCAAAAAATTTCGACGTTTCCTGTAAAATTCGTTCCACGGCTATGGATTTCAATTCGTTTTTAACAGATTGCATGGCCTTCAGCGTGTGATCGTCAAGGGAAAACCCTAATTGGCTGGAAAACCGGATCGCCCGCATGATACGTAAAGGATCTTCGGTGAACCGGTCATATCCGTTTCCTACTGACCGGATTATGCCATTTCGTATGTCCTCTTCTCCATGAAATAAGTCAATGATGTATCCGTTTTTGTCCATCGCGAGGGCATTGATCGTAAAGTCACGCCGCTCTAAGTCCCGATTAATCGTTTGGACGAATTGAACGGTGTCAGGATGCCGCTGATCCGTATAATGATCATCCACCCGGAATGTTGTCACCTCATATGATTGATGATGGTGCCGCACAATGACCGTGCCATGTTCCAGACCTATCGGGATTACCTTGCTGAAAATTTGTTGAATGACGCCGGGCTTTGCTGATGTAGCAATATCGATATCACCGATTTGCCGATGCAGCAATGAGTCCCGGACACATCCACCAACAAAATACGCGTCATAGCCAAATGATTCAATTTGTTCCAATACCTTAACTGCCTGTCCGAACTGTTTGGTCAGTCCCATCAGCATCACCATTTTCCAGTGTTAATTAATAAGCTGATCATATAAATCAATGTATTGCTGGACAATGTCCTGTGAATAGAAACGATTTCTTGCATGTATTAAAGCATTATGAGAAAACTGCTGTAAACGTGATTCATTTTGCAGCAGATCAATGGCATACGCCGCAGCCTGATCTGTATCACCCACGTCGACGATAAAACCTGTTTCATGATGTTTAATCACTTCAGGGATGCCCCCTGTATTTGTACCGATACAGGGAACTTCACACGACATGGCTTCTAACAGCACAAGGCCGAAGCTTTCCTTTTCCGACATTAATAATTTTAAATCAGATATCGATAACAGGTCGCGGACGTTTTTTTGTTTTCCCAAAAATAATACATCGTCAGCCAGCCCTAATTTGTTTACAAGCCGATGCATTTCAGAGTATTCCGGTCCATCCCCTACAAGAAGAAGCTTTGCATTCATTTTTTCCTGAATTTGTTGAAAGGTATAAATGACCTCCTGGACGCGTTTTACTTTGCGGAAATTTGAAATGTGAATGATCACTTTATCGTCCGGGTTAATACCATATTGTTCACGGATCGAACCGGCAGGGTTTTTTCTATAGTCTGCTTCATTCACAAAATTGTATATAACCTGAATCGCTTTATCAGCACCAACCACATCTCGTGTTTGTTCCACCAGACTTTCGGATACCGCAGTGACCGCATCAGACTGTTCGATGCCGTGCCGGATCATTTTCTTTAGGGAATGATCGATCCCCAGCACTGTAATATCAGTGCCATGCAATGTGGTCACAATTTTTACGTCATGTTTGGCAATATCTTTAGCCAGTATAGCACAGATTGCATGTGGCATGGCATAGTGGACATGAAGAACATCCAGCTCTTCCTGGTCAATGACTTCTGCCATTTTATTGGCAAGTGCCAGATCAAACGGCGGGTATTGAAAAACAGGATAGTGATTAAGTTCTACCTCATGATAATAAATATTTGGGTGAATCCGGTTTAATCGAAACGGAAGACTGGAGGTTACAAAATGAATTTCATGTCCCTGTTCCGCCATCAACATGCCGAGTTCAGTGGCAATGATACCTGAACCGCCAACTGTCGGATAACATGTAATACCAATTTTCATCATATGTTCTTACCTTCCTGCCTATTGTGTTTTAAAATCTGACGCCATTCAAAATCACCCCTGGCAAGTGCCTGAATCATGATTTCAGCTGCTGCGGGATTGGTTGCCAGCGGAATCAAATGAACGTCACACAATCGCATTAGCGCACTGACATCCGGTTCATGCGGCTGTGCAGTCAACGGATCCCTAAAAAAAATAATGGCATCCATCTCATTGTTGGCAATCTTTGCACCGATTTGTTGATCACCACCCAATGGTCCTGACTGGAACCTGTGTACAGCCAGTCCAGCCCCATCAGTAATTTTTCCGCCGGTTGTCCCTGTTGCAAATAGCTGGTGATTTTTCAGAATGTGCTTGTACGCGATTGTGAAATGAAGGATCTCCTGTTTCTTTTTATCATGCGCAATCAATGCAATATTCATTGTATCTCCGCCTATTCAAGAATATTTTCCAACCCGTAGACAAGTTTATCTAATGTCATGACTTTATTGACTGACAATTTGACCCCTTCCATAAATGATGCACGGTTAAAGGAGTCGTGCTTGATGGTCAGTGTCTGGCCGGGACCGCCAAAAACCACTTCCTGATGTGCCATTAGCCCGGGCAGACGTACACTGTGAATATGGATGCCATCTTTATCCGCCCCCCGTGCCCCGTCGAGCGTTTCTTGTTCATCAGGGTGTCCCTGTTGTTTGCTTTCGCGGGTTTCTCGAATCAGTTCTGCGGTTTTGACGGCCGTACCTGAGGGCGCGTCCAGTTTTTGATCATGATGCTTTTCAATGATCTCGACATCTGGTAAATAGTTTGCTGCCGTTTTGGCGAACTGCATCATTAGAACGGCCCCAACTGCAAAATTGGGAGCTATAATGCATCCAGTCCCGTGGGTAATGGACAAGTCTTCTAATGCATCAATTTGTTCTTTTGTGAAGCCTGAAGTCCCCACAACCGGTCGAATATCGTATAAAAGTGCCAACTTCGTATGCTCAAAGCCAACCTCTGGAACAGTTAAATCAATAAATACATCGGCATCTATTTCCTGAAAACATTGTTCGGGATCTTCAAATACGGGAACGTCCAATGCGGGCAGTGTTTCAATATCTTTTAATGTTTTCCCGCCATTTTTACGGTCAATACAAGCTACAAGTTCGAACGCTTCTTCATTATGTACCATCCGAACAGCTTCAGACCCCATTTTCCCGCGCGGCCCTGCTATAATGATGTTAATTTGCATTGTTCATACCTCCTGTTGTATTGCCTCGCTATCGTTATTATTTCTTATGTGTCCAGCGATTATTGTCACGTGTTTCTATTTTACCGATGGAAAGCTCAAACGCTTCTGATAAATCAATGTCCAATGAGTTGGCAAAACACGTTAAAACAAAAATGATATCACCAAGCTCATCTTCTACTGTTTTCACTTTTTCTGTCGGCTTTTTCGGTTTTTCGCCATAATAATGATTGACTTCACGGGCTAATTCACCGGTTTCCTCGCTCAGCCGAGCCATCAGACTCAGCGGGGAAAAATAACCTTCTTTAAATTGTCCAATATAATCATCGACTCTTTTTTGGATTTCTTCCGTTGTAAAACATGGATCTTTTGCTGTCATTTAAATCCCCTCTCTGTTTACATGGAATCTCTTTTTATGTTAGCTAAAAGGTGCTGTTTTGACAAATCATTGGACTTTTGACTTTACAGGCAAATTGTCTATAATAGAAAAAGTATTGATTCAGATGGGAGGTTCATTTATGATATTTGGTTTAAAACTTAAAAATATTTTATTTATTTTAATTGGGTCTGCTATTTTTTCATTTGGCATTGTTCATTTTAATATGCAAAACAATCTCGGTGAAGGCGGATTTACCGGGATAACGCTGCTATTTTATTTCTTATGGAACTGGGATCCTGCCGTCTCCAATATTGTCCTTAATGTTCCGGTCTTTTTTATTGGATGGAAATTCCTGGGACGCAATACCTTTATTTATACGGTTATTGGAACTTTGGCCGTTTCATTATTTCTGGCTATTTTTCAGATCAACCCATTTGCGATTGACCTGGAATCGGATATGACCTTGGCATCACTGTTTGCAGGGGTGTTTATTGGTGTCGGATTGGGTATTATTTTTCGGTATGGTGGCACAACAGGCGGTGTCGATATCATTGCAAGGCTTGTCAACAAATATGCCGGGTGGAGCATGGGCAGAACAATGTTTCTCTTTGATTTTTTTGTAATTGCTACATCCATTGCTGCCTACCTTGACATGGTGCAGGGGATGTATACGTTGTTAGCTGTCTATATTGGAGCAAGAGTCATTGATTTTATCCAGGAAGGTGCCTATGCAGCACGTGGTGCAACCATCATATCCGGTCAAAGTAATCAGATTGCCGCTTCCATTATTAAAAAAATGGATCGGGGTGTGACGGTTTTAAACGGCCGAGGCAGTTTTACCGGTGAAAAACGGGATGTGCTGTACTGCATTGTCGGAAGGAATGAAATTGTCCGGCTGAAAAATATTATAAATGAGATTGATCCCCATGCATTTGTCGCTATGAGTTCGGTTCATGACGTCGTTGGAGAAGGGTTCACACTGGATGAAAATAAAAACCCAATAGATTAAACCGACTATATTTCAGCGTTTTTACACGGGACCTATCTTCATGACTATAATCGAATTGAAACAGGAAAAAGGGGCATCTTTTTTTTAAAAAAAGATGCCCCCTTTTCCTTGTATTTTTCGATTGTAATAGTAAGACGGCCTTCTAAAGTGCTCGGTTAGCGTCGTACAAACTGCGTTCAGTACTGCAAGTGGGTCGGCGTCCTCGCCCAAACGTCAAGGTTAGCCAAAAATTTCTTATCTTTTTAAAAAGGGATGGCACATGAATGCCATCCCCTGCCATATTCGATTCCTTATTCATTACTTGCAGCGTAAATCAGGATAAACCGAACCAGTTCAGCAACAGCAACCAAGGCAGCTGCAACGTACGTTAAGGCTGCAGCACTTAGTACTTTTTTCGTTTCCCGTTCTTCATTATTGCGGATAACACCTGTCGATACAAGCTGTGCCATTGCCCTGTTGGAAGCGTCAAATTCAACCGGCAGTGTTACTAACTGGAATAAGACAGCTGCCGAAAAGAAAATAATACCAAGTAAAAATAATCCCTGACTAAAAATCATACCACCGATGATCAGGAAAATCGCCATATTCGAACCAGTTGCAGCCAAGGGAGCCAGCGAGGATCTGAAGCGCAGGAACGCATAATCCTGTGCATCCTGAATCGCGTGCCCCACCTCGTGTGCTGCGATAGCAGACGATGCCATGGATTGTCCATGGAAATTATCGCTTGAAAGATTAACTGTCTTCTTTTTTGGGTGATAATGGTCCGATAATACCCCTTTTGTTTCCAGAACCTGTACATCATAAATACCATTGTCATTCAATATTTTCCGCGCCACTTCGGCACCTGTCATACCAGACGATGTTGCTTTTTTGGAATATTTCTTATACGTGTTTTTTACTTTGGATTGTGCCCATAAAGGGATAATCATCAAAAGCGCGATATAAATTAGATATCCGCCGAGACCACCTAGCATGTTTATTCCTCCATCATTTTTTATACCTTTTCATATACTGCCCTAAAGTCAAGTTTAGTTAAAAACACATGGATAGTCAACTATTTGAATCGTCGTCTGTTTGTTTCTTTTTTTCTGCTCTGTATTTTCTCCAGCTGACATAAGATAAAGTAATGGCTATCGAACCGCCAACTATTCCCACCATCCAATAAAAAGGGACCATGTTTATGCTGGAAGTGGTTTTTGCAGTTAATGTTAAGGGCTGATGCGCTGAGGCGACGATCGGTGCTGACAATTGAATGTATATGTATATCCCGATGAAGGCAATCAGCAAACACTTTATGAATTTCATGGAGATCACCTCACATAACATCTTCACCACTAATGTATGTGAGGGTGATTCAATATATAACTTGGTCAGGTCATCGAATTTTTGGGCTTAACGGTCAATACGTAAGCGATCCCTATTGATAGCATACTCAGCCAAAACGTAAAGTAGCCAATCTCGTCCATGTATTCTGTTAACGAAGAATATACCGGCATCTGGCCAAACACATAATCAATGACATCGTTATGCAATGTCCAGATAGCAGCAAGTACAATGTGTCGCAGTTTAATCGCATAGAAAGGAGCGTACAGTAAACCCTGGATGGCCATCGCCCCGTGTGAGAACATTAGCATATAGCCGATCCCGCCCAGTGATCCTTCAACTATTAAGGTGAGCAGGTTCATCACGACAGCCCATATACCATATTTAAATAATGTAATCATGGCAAGTGCCTCAATGTAAGGTGCATTTTTTTTAAACAGAAAAAACAATAAAACGATTGTAAAAAATAAACTGGCAGTCGGACTGTCAGGAACAAACAGCAGAAATATATCCGGCGTATCGAATAACTGATAGCGATACCAAAAAAAACCATAAACAGTCCCTAATAAGTTAATGATAAACAAAAGGAATAAAAACCATTTATCAAGGAGCAAGTATTTAATCATCACAAAGTCCCTTCTTAAAAAATGTTGCTTTGTACCTTCGCAGTTGAGATAAACTGCGACGTAACGTTGTATGAGTGTTAAACTGCCGCTGCGGAAATACACTACGCTTTCCGTGGGCGGCTGATGAGCCTCCTCGAGCTGGCGCACTGCGGGGTCTCATCTAGGCCTCTGCTCCCACAGGAGTCTCCGTGTATTTCCTCCGCTGGTTTTATTGACTGGTCTAGGAGTCGTGATAGAAATACGTTTAACACCACTTCACTAGTCCGGGTGAGCGGAGGACGGTGACTCCTGCGGGAAAAGCAACAGCTGAAGATCCCGCAGGAAGCGGTTTTTGCTTCCGAGGAAGCTGAAGCGTTGCCCGCGGAAAGCATCCGCCCGAAGCGACCCCGGACGGTGGGGTGAAAAGTGGACGTACTTTTAGAAAACAGCATATTAAAAAACACCTTCACCAATTCTGTTTGGCAAAGGTGTTTTTTAATTAAGCTATTCTTCTTTATTCACTGAAATAATAAATTCAGCGAGTTTATTCAATTCTTCGTCAGAACCTGAGAACTGCCCCGGTGGCATTGAACCGGTACCGTTCTGGGCAATGTCCTTGACTTCATCAACAGAGCGATCGATACCAACCAACGAAGGTCCGGCGGCTCCCCCCTGAAGATCTTCGCCGTGACAGCTCATACAGTTATTCTCAAATACGGCATACCCCTCGGAATCCGTATCAATATTTACTTGTTCGGATGGCGGGACCGGTTTATTTGCTTCTGCACGTGATTCCCAATCAACATGTGATGCAGATTGATAAGTGAGCCAAATAACCGAGGTCAGTGCCAAAAGCATCATACCAACTGCGACCGGACGCCGGTGCGGCCGTCTGCCCGGGCCCTTATCCAGAAAAGGCGCCAGCAACAATCCGCCGAATGCCAATCCAGGGATAATAATGATGCCAAATAAAATGTATGGCCCAGAGGCAAAGTCATATTTCAACAATTCATATAAGAACAGGAAGTACCAGTCCGGCAAAGGTATATAGCCTGAATCAGTCGGATCGGCCATTCCTTCAAGTGGAGATGGATGTGCTAACGTCAGACATAAAAATCCAACTAAAAATACAGATCCTGCCAGCCACTCTTTCAATAGGAAATTGGGCCAAAAAGCTTCTGTCCTGCCGGGATATTCTGAGTAATCTTTTGGTATGTTCGGTTTGCGTTCTGCGGAGATTCGGGAATCCCCGACGAACTTCATTCCTTTACCCTTATGCACAGCTTAACCTCCTCCATTAAATTATAGTGGTCCGGAAATTCCTTGTTTACGGATTAATATAAAGTGTACACCTAATAAGGCGAACAAAGCAGCAGGCAGGAAGAAAACATGGATGGCAAAGAACCGTGCCAACGTCTGTGCACCGACAATTTCTTCATCGCCGGACAGTAATGTTTTTAATTCATCCCCAATTATCGGAACATCCTGTGCGATGTTCAAACCCACTTCTGTAGCGAAATATGCTTTATTGTCCCAAGGTAGCAGATAACCTGTGAATCCTAAGCCAAGGATGATGAAGAATAAAAGAACACCAACCATCCAGTTAAGTTCACGCGGCTTTTTGTAGGCTCCCTGGAAAAATACACGCATCGTATGTAACAACAGCATGACGACGACAACACTGGCTCCCCAGTGATGCATACCGCGTACAATCTGACCATGTGCGACTTCCGTCTGCAAGTAATAAACAGAACGCCATGCATTTTCAATATCCGGAACATAATACATGGTCAAAAACATACCGGACAGTATTTGAATTACAACCACAAAAAATGTCAATCCACCAAAGCAATAAACAAATGCTGAGAAGTGATGAGCCGGGTTAACATGTTCCGGTACTTCGTGGTCTGCAATATCTCGCCACAATGGCGTTATATCGACACGCTCGTCTATCCAGTCATATATTTTTTGCAGCATTACCCCTTACGCCTCCTCTCTTGGTTGTGCTTTACCAAGGAATAACATCCCGTTTTTAATTTTGTGCTCATAGATATCCAGTCCGGCTGTCGGCGGAGTGCCCGGAACATTCATACCGTCTTTGTAATAGCGTCCGTCATGACATGGGCAGTAAAATTGATCTGGATAATCTTCGCTGCCTTCCCATGAAACAACACAGCCAAGGTGTTTACAAATCGGGGAAAGTGCAACTATATCACCATTGTCATCTTTATAAACCCATGCTGTCTTGCTGACTTTGGATTCATACCAGCCATCCACTTGATCAATTTCCCAGTCAATACGCTGAGGTTCATTTGTGATATCACCCTCCGCAAGCTGAACATTGGTTAAATCACCATCAGCTGCTTCTTTCTGCAATACGGGATCAATCGCCATTCGCAACGGTGAAACCATTAAGCCGGCTGCCATAAATCCGCCCACACCTGTGAGTGTATAATTCAAAAATTGTCGACGGGACACTGGTCGTTTGTCTTCGCTCATGATTTTCCCCCCTCTATACATTTTTCACGGACAAGTTTATTAATCAGATTACTAGGACAATACCATGATAGCGCAATCCGTTAAACGGGTCAATATAAATCCATTTGTATGTTTACCAGAATCTCATCAAGCTATTCAGAAACTTTGTCTGAAATTGATAAGCAAGAACGCTATTTGTCATCCTCCCAATAGGAACGTATAAACTCACCGACTTGTTGTACCTGACTGTGGACAACCGACTGCCTTTCACTGAATTGCATGGATTCTGTCACGATTTGCGGAAGCCAGATTAATGTTCCATTCATATCCTGTTCAAACTTCTTCCAGCTGGAATCGACTGTCATGAAAAATATGTGATGAAAGGGCTGTGCCCAGGAATCTTCAACCCATGACCGAACCCGTTTAACTTCTTCAGCCTTATCAGCTGACTTTAAATAATGGTAATCCGGCGAGAGCAGAATCCGGCCGCTAAATTCTTTTTCCAGTTCACGCATGAATACGGATAGTACCTCACGCTGAAAAGCATCCTTTTCGAGACTCGCGTCATCTGAAAAATGAAAGGGTATTAACGGCACTATTATGGTATCAACATACGCTTTTGCTTGAACATATTGCTGTAAATCCTGTTGTATCCATTTCATAGTATACAACCTGCCCTTCTGTCTATACTTCAAAAGAAAAAACTCCATATAAATTACATCTTATCCTAATGCCACAAAAAAAATCAACCTCTGCATATGTCAAAAAGGTTGATCTGATTTAGCGTTTTCCAGTTTATGTAGTTGTTTGGACAGCTCGATGAAAGTTTGCTGATTACGTTCATCTAAAGCGTTGTCTATTTCTTTTTGAAGGGATTTCCGTCGAGAGTCATAAATGGTTTTATCCAATAACTGTTTCGCCATTTTCTGATCTTTCTCTGTTATGAAGTATTCATCAGGAATGAACGGATTTTCAACAAGTACCGCTGCATAGAAGATATTCTGGTAGGATTTATTAAAATTCAATTGAATGTATAATGGCTCATGCTGATTCATCCGTATGTCATGAAAAGACTTTTCCGCATCGGTCGTTACTAATTGCTTCTTATAAAAGCGGAACGGGACTTCATCGGAACAAGTACTGGTCATGACTAATCCCCGCGGGCAGAATTTAGCCTCTCGTACAAAATGGATATTTGACAGCAGCTTTTGATGGTTAACAATGTAATTGAGAATCCATACACTTTCCCGCTTTTTTAACTGATAGTGATTCAAGAACCATTGAATAAAACTTTTTTTATCTTTTATAGAAACAGGAGTTTGCATTGATGTAACGAACCTCCTTTTATAGACTATTCAAAAATCCCAGGGGCAACTAACTACCTCTAAACCCCCGATTCTGGTCACCGACATTCAGCGGAGCAAATTGTCCCGCTGAATGAAGTTTCACTTTATCCTTCTTTTTGAACACATCCTTTTATATGCATTCATGTGGACTAATTTTCCCCGGTCTGCTTTAGCCGTTGTACAAATTCTTCGATTTCAGGATCCAGCGGCTGTTGAAGCAAATATTCCTCAAATATTTGGATGGCGTTATCGATCCTCCCTTCCTCTGTCAGGAAATAGCCGTATTCTTTCAGGAAATCACTATCCTGATTTAAGCTATTATATGCTTCCTGGTAGCGCTTTAATGCATCGTTATATGATTCTAATTCATTGTACGCACGAGCAAGCTCCCATTCGTAGAGAGGATCATTTGCACCCAGCTTTTTAATATCATTCACCAGGTCAACAATGCTGTCCTCTTTTTCCTGTTGTTTAAATAACTCAATTAAGAACAAAATCGCTTCTTTGTAGTCCGGATCAAGTGTGACAGCTTCCCGAACCCATTTTTCACTTTCATCGTCTTTATTTAACTGGTGTGCCATTGAACCTGCGAAAAAGTACAGCTCTTTGTTAAATTCATCTACCTTGATGCCTTGTTTGGCTGTTTCATACGCTTCGTCAATCATTTCTTCATCTTCATAAGCTTTTGCCAATTGGTAATAGGCTGTATGATAGTACATGTCCTGTTCGATGACATGTTTCCACGCTTGGATGGCAATGTCCCGGCGTCCTGCATGCAGCGCAGTGAAGCCGTATTTAAACAATGTATCCGGATCCTCACTGTCGATATCCTGATAGGTTTCCAGTGCCTTCTCATATTCTCCGGATGCCGCGTATGCCTCTGCCAGCCTGTCATTAATCGATACGTTGGCTACTTCTTTTGCAACAGGTAGTATCTTTTCATAATAGGTAATCGCCTCGCGGTAATCACTATTCGAAAAGAGCAATTCGCCAAGTGCAAAATCAATAATTGGCTCGTTAGGTTCATAATGCTTGGCCGCTAATAATTTTTGCTCAGCAACTTCAAATAATCCCTGTGCCTGATATAAATCTGCCAGCTGCATCAGGGCCTGTACATAGGCGGGGTCATCTTCATCGATTTCATTCAGCATGTTTATCGCTTCCCCATCATTATCCTGCTCAATATAAACGTCCGCTAGCATAATTTTTATCTCACTCTCGTTTGGAAAACGCTGCGTTAATTCCTGGAGGATATCAATTGCTTCCGTTAAAAACCCCCATTGAATGTATAATTCGGCAATGGTAAATTTTTCTTCATCATCAGCATTCGGCAAATAATCTTCAAGCATTGAAATCGCCTTGTCCGATTGTTTTGCCTCCATCAGATGAACGGCTTCCATTATCGTGCTGTCCATGAAGAACATCCTTTCATTCATACATATCTTCTGATTTTTTTATCATATCGGAAACACTTTGTTTATTCAAGGACAAAAAATTGGGGGCTAATGAAATCCCCCACTGATTGAAGTTCGTACTTTAGTTTTTATTGGTTACCCTGTTTAGATGCTCAAAAAAGTCTGGGTAGGATACAGCGATGGATGAAATATCATCGATTATAACGTTCTCTTTTGTAATGAAAGATGCAACGGCATGCATCATAGCAATCCGGTGATCATGATACGCTTTTACCCTTCCGCCAGTCAGTGCAGTAATACCTTTAATAATCATGCCATCTTCTGTTGGTTTGACATTGGCCCCAAGGCGAGTTAAGCCATCTGTCACTGCTTTGATACGGTCTGTTTCCTTCAGCCGCAGTTCTGTTGCGTCACGGATAACCGTTTCACCTTCTGCCTGGGTAGCCACTAACGCGATAACCGGAATCTCATCAATTAACCTTGGAATGATGTCACCTTTTATGACAACCCCCTTAAGTTTTTGAGAGGAAATCGTAACATCCCCGTATGCTTCGCCGCCAGTCACTTGCTTATTTGAAATAGCTACCGATGCTCCCATTTCCTGCAAAACATCAATAATTCCTGTACGGCTGTCATTAAGCCCAACATTTGTCAACGTCAATTTACTGCCAGGGACAATCGCTGCAGCTGCCATAAAAAAGGCTGCTGAGGAAATGTCACCCGGGACGTCAACATCGGTCGCCTTCAACGATTTATGGTTTGTGATCCGGATGTGGTGATTTTTTTCAGTTATATCGGCACCAAATGCTTGTAGCATGTTTTCAGAATGATTTCGGGAAGGGGTCTCCTCGATCACTTCTGTTACCCCTTCGGCAAATAGCCCGGCCAGCAGCACCGCTGATTTTACTTGTGCACTTTTTACCGGCAATGTATAGTGAATACCCTCAAGATTTCCACCTCTTACCGCCATCGGCAAACGGGAGCCACCTGCACGTCCATCAAACCAAGCCCCCAGTTTTTTCAGCGGGGAAATCACCCGATCCATAGGACGTGCTGCCAAAGAAACATCACCATATACGGACGTGAAAAATGGCAAACCAGCAAGTACACCAAGCATCAGTCGGGCAGTGGTTCCCGAATTACCGAAATAAAGAGGCGCTAACGGTTCTTTAAAACTCGCGGGACCGCTGCTGTTAATTTTAAGCGAACTGCCGTTCTGCTCAATTGATACGCCGAACTGTCTAAAAGCGTGTACCGTTCGCATACAATCCTCACCAGTTAAAAAGTTCGTGATGTTTGTCGTCCCCTCTGCAAGAGATCCCAATATCACGGCGCGGTGAGAGATTGATTTGTCCCCTGGTACTTGCAATTGCCCCGAGAGTGGGACTGATAATGGTGTTAATGTTACCTCTTTCAACTGGAATCCCTTCCCCTCTGTTTGATTATTCTTCAAGCATTAACTCATAGCCATACTGCTGTAAAATCCGTTGACTTTTCAGCTGCTCATTTTTCGTGGATACACTTAATCGCAAAACACCCGTAATGCCTTCGCGTATCTCGAGTATTCTTATATTGGTAATGCTGATTTCTTCTTCCGCCAGCAAATTTGCAACAGAAGCAATGGCTCCAGTCTGGTCGCGAATGTCGACATACAGGTCATAAAAAGACGGGATAGCACCCTTTTTCTTGGCACCGAGACCATCGCGGTAATCCTTTGCCTGTTTCAAATAGTCTGTCAGCTCTGTCCTGCCATCATTTTGGAGCATCTGCTTTAAGGCAGTCATTTCGTGTGTCCAATCATCAATCATCCGCACCATTTTTTGTTTATTATGATAGAAAATATCCTGCCACAGCTCCGGGTTGCTTGATGCTATTCTTGTCACATCGCGAAAACCACCGGCAGCAAGCTTTGGAATGAATTCATGTGTTTCCTCCCACTTTTTGGCTTGTTGAACGAGTGCAGAGGCAATCAGGTGGGGAAAATGGGAAACAACCCCTGTCATCTCATCATGTTCAGTAGCCTTTAACGTGATCATATGACTGTTTGTATTCTGCAACAGCTCTTCCAGGGTATCTACTGCTGTTGCCGGACAATTCGTGGCCGGGGACAGCACGTATATGGCGTTCTCAAACAGATGTCCTTTGGCTGCTGTAACCCCTCTTTTATGCGACCCTGCCATCGGATGGCCGCCGATGAACTGGATGTGCTGATTGGTCAATGTGTTCGCTTTATCAATGACTGGCTTTTTAACTGAAGATACATCTGTCACAATTACATCATGATCAAAACTGATCTGTTCCAACTGGGTCATATAATCAATGGTTTCGGTAATGGGTGTTCCTAAAATAATAATATCGGCATTTTTGGCAGCTTCTGCTAGACTCGAACTGGATTCGTCAATCATTTCATTCATCAACGCGAATTCAAGTGTATGTTGATTAACGTCACAGCCAATAATATAGTTATCTTTCGATTCATGAAGACTTTTGGCCAGAGAGCCGCCAATCAGGCCAAGTCCGATAATGACTACTGTCTTTTTCACGTTAATAATCCCTCATTTACCTTCTGGTGCAGTTTGTATAATACTTCTTGTAAATCTTCCATGTCCGTTTCATTGCCGATGGTCACCCGCACTGTTTTCGGGGAACCAAGCCCTTCACCTGGACGGACGATAAAACCATTCTCCTGTAAATAATGGAACACCTTCTCACCACTGATAGGCGTGGAAACGAGTAAAAAATTTGTTTGGGAATCATAGTAATGCCAGCCGATTGAATCCAAAAATTGTTCGAATGATTGTTTATTCGAACGATTCCGGCTAAACGTATCTTCAATAAATGCGTCATCCTCCAGTGCCAGTAATGCCGCTTTTTGGGCGATAGATGACGTATTAAAAGGACCTCTGACAACGTCAAGTCCCGGTATTAACTCTTCGTTTGCAATGCCATAGCCGATTCGTAAGCCTGCCAGCCCGTATGCTTTGGAAAACGTACGCAGAATCACTAAATTTTTGTATTGATCCAAATCGGATAATCTATCCGGGGACAGCACTCTGTCAGCGTACTCAAGATAAGCTTGATCCACAACAACCAAAACGTCTGATGGACATTTTTCCATAAAGTCGTAAAAATCATCATTGGGAATAAGACATCCTGTCGGGTTATTCGGTGAACACAGCCAGACAACGTTCGTACTGTCGTCTATGGCATCCAGCATTCCTGAAAGGTCATGATACCCGTTTCTGGTTGCAACTTCTTTTACGTCAGCACCTTCAACGAGTGCATTGTGCTTATACTGCGGAAATGTCGGGGTTGCCATAACGGCGTTGGCGCCTGGGTATAAATAAGCGCGTCCGATGAGTTGCACAACCTCATCTGTGCCATTTCCGAAAATCAGCTGTTTTTCCGAAACGCCCAACTTGTTTGCAAGGGCATGTCTTAATTCCGATGTATAGCCATCCGGGTAAATGTTAAGTGCTGGTTTCTGTTCGGAAAGATAATCATCGACTTTCTTGGAATAACCAAATGGGTTTTCATTTGATGCCAGCTTGACAATCCGGTTCAGCCCATATTCTCTTTTGACTTCTTCTGTCTGTTTCCCGGGCTGATAAGGCGTCATTTCCGTTAATATATGTTTGCTTTTCATGCCGTACCGCCTCTCATTCAATCGTTTCTTTGTTCAAGCTCTTTCTGGAAATCATGCAAGTAGTTCAATAGATCTTCATCACTTATTTCCACTAATGCTGGTTTGGCAATATCCTTTAAAAGGACCATTTGAATCGTGGTGCGCAATGTTTTTTTATCTTTTTTCATTTTTGACAGAATTCTCGCCGGCTCAACAAATGGTAATTTGAATGGATAACCATTGCTTTTAAGCCAAGTATATAATTGTTCGTACGGCAGCTGTGATGAAAATGTTTTTTCGCTGACTCTAAAAGCAAATAATAAGCCTAGAGCGACTAATTCACCATGTGTCCGGTAGCCGTAACCGAGTAAAGATTCCAAAGCATGTCCCAATGTGTGCCCAAGATTGAGATGTTGCCGTATACCTGATTCACGCTCATCGATCCCGACAATTCCAGCTTTAATTTCAATGCCTTTAAGTAATTTATCGGCAAGGTCCTTATTGGATAGCGACGAAAGATCTTTCATGATGAGTGATTGATATAAATCTCCATCCGCGAGCAATGCTTCCTTCAATAACTCTGCATAGCCGGATCTGATTTCGTTGTCAGGTAATGTATGAAGCGTCCCCACGTCATAAATAACAGCAACAGGTGCATAAAAACTGCCGATCAGGTTTTTTCCCTGTTCATGATTGATCGCGACTTTTCCACCAACACTGCTGTCATGTGCAAGGATGGTTGTCGGCATTTGGATAAAATCAATTCCGCGCATAAAGGTGGCAGCAACAAAACCTGCCACATCGCCAACAACGCCACCGCCGAGTGCGATTATGAGCGACTGTCTGTCAAGACCATATTCAATGGCTTTCGTGTGCAGCTGATAAAATGTATCAACACTTTTTGCTTTTTCCCCTGCCGGAATCACATGAACATACACAGTTTCCTGTGACACGCTTTCCTGAACATCCGATAAATAGTGAGAAGCCACTGTTTCATCCGTAATGATCAGAACAGAGGAATAGGACTTCGACAAATAGTGGTCTGTCTGGTGACGGAGGTTTTCGCCGATATACACAGGATACAAATGGGCCGCTGATTTTACACTCGTTTCGTTCATCAGAAACACCTTATTTCCTCTCGATAATCATTGATTGCCTGTTTCAATTTTGGAAAATGATCACTTGGAAATTGTTCGGTAATGGCTTTGGCCACTTCAAACGCGACAACATGTTCCATAACAACTGAAGCTGCGGGTACTGCACAAGAGTCTGACCGCTCAATACTTGCGTTGAACGGTTCTTTCGTTTCGATATCGACACTTTGGAGCGGCTTATAAAGGGTTGGGATCGGCTTCATGACACCCTTCACGACAATTGGCATACCGGTTGTCATGCCCCCTTCAAATCCGCCAAGGCGGTTTGATTTACGGTGATAGCCAGCTTGTTCATTCCAGGCTATTTCATCGTGTACTTCACTGCCGTTTTTTTGCGCTGCTTCGAATCCAAGACCGAATTCGACCCCCTTAAAAGCGTTGATGCTAACCACACTGCCAGCTATCCTGCTGTCCAGTTTCCGGTCATACTGAACATACGATCCAAGACCCGCCGGGACACCTTCCACGTAAACTTCTGCAACACCACCTATTGAATCACCATCTTTTTTAGCCTGATCGATGGCATCCATCATCTCCTGTTCGACACCTTTATCCAACGTTCGGACAGGAGATTCCTCAGACACGTGCTGCCGCTGTTCCATTGTAAGAGTTGATTGATCGTGAGCAACAATACCGGCTATTTCCTTAACATACCCGGAGACTTCAATTCCCAGCTGCTTCAGCAGTGTTTTAGCAACAGCTCCGGCAGCTACTCTGGCAGCTGTTTCTCTTGCCGAAGAGCGTTCCAGCACATTGCGCATATCTCGATGGCCATATTTCAAAGCACCATTCAGATCAGCATGACCCGGCCTGGGGCGTGAGACAGTTCGTCTTAGTTTTTTGTCTGCCCTTTCTTCGATTGGATCTTCCCCCATGATATCCACCCAATGTTTAAAATCATCATTATGTATGATAAGGGAAATAGGTGAGCCCAATGTATAACCATGGCGAACCCCACTGGTGATTTCGGCCATATCTTTTTCGATTTGCATCCGTTTACCACGCCCATGACCTTTTTGTCTGCGGCGCAATGACTGATTAATGTCATCCTGAACGAGCGGCATATTGGATGGAACACCTTCAATAATCGTAGTTAATTGTTTGCCATGTGATTCCCCCGCTGTCAAATAACGCATGTGAGCAGCCTCCTCTGAAGATGAATTTTGTATTACTATATCATAAATGACCGATTTTTTGTTACACTTTAAAAAAGTTTCAAAACTTCCAGAGATTCATGTATCGGAAAAATGAGATAAACATCGGAATGGTTCAAGAAAAAATACGCTTGCTGTCATAACAAACGTATTGCTATTCTTAATCTTTTAATATAAGTGTGAATATTGTTCCATACTGCCGACAACATGGGGGCCTCATCCCCCCGTTTTATTCATAAAGACCTTCGCTTAACACGAAGGTCTTTATGTTTCTCAGGTAACTGAGGATAAAATTTATAAGAAAAGCGCAAGCGCCCGTTTAGCAACGTACAAACTGCGCCTGTGCATCACAGGTGGGTCGGCGTTGCCGCGCATCGCGGCGGGGTTAGCCGATCCTCCCCACTAGCCGCAATGAGATAAAGGAAACATGCCCCTGCATCAGGGGTATGCCGACGTTGGCCGGCAAGGCCGTTCTTAGTCGGCCTTCCTTTATCAAGCGAACCGATGTTGACTTATCGTAGTGGCGGAGTGTGAAGTTTGGGGCTGCGCTAAAGCTCGCCCCACCAAAAGATCTGCTATTGCTGGGCGCTGGAACTGGACATGACTTGTTCTGTCCGAGAATAAAAATAAAGCTCAAATTTTATACTTTCTTATCTTTTGAAGCAACCAGCAGCCTTGGTTCTTAATAAATCCACTCACTGTCTTGTTTCGAATAAGCAAGCACTTCACTGCTTTCGAAAAACAGGTTAATTTCTTTTTCCGCACTTTCTGCTGAATCGGATCCATGAATAATATTTTTGCCTACTGTCATGCCAAAGTCGCCACGGATCGTTCCCGGTTCTGCTTCAAGCGGGTTTGTTTTTCCCATCATGCCTCGGGCAGTCGCAATAACATTCTCACCTTCCCAGACCATAGCGAAAACGGGGCCGGATGTGATAAATTCAACCAATTCCCCGAAAAAGGGCTTGTCCTTGTGTTCACCATAATGTGTTTTAGCTAATTCATTAGATATTTGCATTAGTTTAGCACCGGCCAGTTTGAATCCTTTACGTTCAAATCGATTAACAATGTCTCCTGTTAAGTTACGTTGGACACCATCAGGTTTTACCATTAAAAATGTTTGTTCCATATTCTGCACCTCGTTTGTATGTATTTGTATATCAACCGTTAGAAATTTTAACAAACTTTCATCTGAATAACAATGAAGCAGGACGCTTTTGCACCACTAAAGTAAAGGAACAAGGGCTAAGAACTCAGCCCGTCGTCAATCGTCAACGCGTTTGTGACGAACCTCCTGTTATTCAGAGCCCAATCGGACATTTAAGGTCAGTTAACTGCCGAATTGGTGATCCTTCTATGCAAGATGACTCTAAGAGCGCCTTTTTCCGATATACTTTGCAATGCTTTGCAAAGTATGTTTGGCCTTGTGGTCCGGTATACCATCCAGTTCCTTTAATGCTTTTTGCAGGTAATGATCACTGACCCGATAGGATTGCGGGATGGCATCGGTTTCTTTAAGTTTTTCAAGTAATTGGTTCATATCACTGTCAGTTACCTGTTCCGGATTGAAAAACTTTCCCTTCAAAAGCTTGTAAAAGGCTTGATCCTCCATAGCATATAAAATCGGCAGTGTGACGTTTCCTTGCAGAAGGTCATTACCTGCAGGCTTGCCCAATTCTGCTTCAGATGCCGTGAAATCAAGTATATCATCGATAATCTGATAGGACATTCCGACATAATAGCCATAACGGAATAATTTTTTGGCGTAATCTACTGGAGCATCTGAAGCAATAGCCCCCAGCTGACAGCTCGTCGCGATTAATAAGGCAGTCTTTCGTTTAATTCTGCGCAAATAATCACGTAAATTTTGTTTCCAATTGTACTTGTCCCTGATTTGTTCAATTTCACCTGCAGAAAGCTGAACCATTGTTTTAGAGAGAACGCGGTGAGCTTCGGGATCTGAAAGTCTTGTAATGTTCTCAAGTGCCCGCGCTAAGATAAAATCACCGGTGTACATGGCAACACGGTTCCCATATAACTGCTTGATGGTTGGTTTTCCGCGGCGTAAAGGGGCATCATCAATCACATCATCATGTACCAGTGATGCCATATGTATTAATTCAAGTGATACAGCAACTGTTTTTATCCGGTTAATATCAAAATTTCCGAACTGGCCGCATAACAAGACAAAAACAGGGCGGATCCGTTTTCCCCCTGCCTGGAGCAATTTTGTGGAAGATTCACGCAAAACATCATGATCGGACTGAATGGCCTCAGTTAACGCATGTTCAATGATATCCAGTTCTTTTTTTAGATGTCCGTATGTTTTCGTTAGTTTCATGCATGTCACCTTTTATTGTCATTCTTTTGAACCCATATGCATGGCAGCAACACCGCCTGTATATTGTTTGACATTTACCTGTGAAAATCCCGCAGAATAAAACATTTGCTTAAGCATTTGTTTATCCGGGAAGTTCTTTGCCGATTCGTGCAGCCAAGCATATTCTTTATAGCTTTTGGCAACCATTTTTCCTAATAAAGGCATAATAAAACGGAAATAGAGGTAGTACCCTTGACGAAATCCAAACAGCGTTGGCTGGGATGTTTCAAGACATACTGCTTTGCCCCCAGGCTTTACAACCCGGTACATTTCTTTTAGAACCGTTAGATAGTCCGGAACATTACGCAAGCCAAACCCAATTGTTACATAATCGAATGAATTATCATCAAATGGAAGTTCCATCGCATTTCCCTGGATAAATGACAGCTGATTAAATTGTAAAGAAGCATTTTTCTCCTTGGCAACAGAGAGCATATTGTGACTGAAATCAAGTCCAACTACTTCTCCGGTACTGCCGGTGGCTTCGGCAAGAGAAATGGACCAATCTCCGGTGCCACAGCATATATCGAGGGCTTTTGCTCCCTTTTCAACGTCCATACGCTTCATGACGTCTTTCCGCCAAGCTTTATGACGCTTGAAAGAAATAATGGAATTCATAGAATCGTATTGGCCATATATTTTTTCAAAAACATGATGTACACGTTCTTCTTTTGTTTCCTGCTGCATAAGTTACCCTTCCTCCGCCATTGAACTTTTATTTGACGCAGATGCCCTTAACGTATCCAGCATACAGGTTTTAATGGATGAAAGATATGCCGGAAAATGAGCAAGCCCCTTTTCAACCAGTGAGGTTTCTTCGTGGATGAATTTGTCAATGGCATGCAAGGCTTCCTCGCGGCAACTGACAGGGATTTGTTCAGACCAGTGTCCTAAAGACCTATCAAGTCTGGAATAGCCGGAGATATTTTTTGTGTTTAGTAATCGTTTCGCCAATAGCCATTCCGCTGCTACCTCACTAATGTCCGTTTCTCCTGCAAATGCAGCAATACGGGTGATCAGGAGTGTCTCTATCTTTTTAAAGACATGAAAAAACGTTTCAAGGGAATGTATGTCTTTATAATATAATTGCATTTTGTACTCGTTAATATCCGTAATGGCAGTTGCCAGAACTTGAATCATTTTGACTTCTTCTATTTCCGATAGAAGAAAATAATATAATCCGCTGTAATAATCTCCGGCAAGAACGGCTAATTGTTTTGATTTTTCATCGTTATCGGTTAACACGTCACGATCCGTGTTCGATACTAAATCATGCGTGTCGAGCGCCATCTGTACCAGCATAGCCGTGACGATGTATTGATTTTTTTTGTATTCCGGTAAACCCGTGTTGTTTAAAATTAAAGCCAACATATATAATTTATCTTCGTTCAAATGAGGCGTCTGTACATACTGTTCAATATAGGAATGATGCATTTTTTCGTTTATTAATGCTTTAAGCTTATTTACCTCCACACTGGGTGTCTGCAAAACAACCACCTGTACCCTTCCATCCATTTCAAAAATCATATTGATATTATAGCATATTATGTGTGCGTTCCATAACTATAAAGCGAAACTTCATTCAGTGGGATGGTTCTGGACACCGATCATAAGAACAAAGGCTAAAAGCGTTACACCCAGCGCCACCGCCTTTGTGATCAATATCGTGCTGACCCGAACCGCTTAGGGTCAGTTAACTGCCGGGATAAATAAGCCATGCGTATGAAATAAGCGTTCGCATTATACTCTAATTATTACTGATTTCACCATGATCGGTCTGTATTACAGCTTTTCCTCTGACTTTTACCGCAGAGGTATGTTCGGTGAATTGTGCAATCATCACTTCATTTTCATCCAGTTTTTCTGAATGATGGAACCGGGTGTCCGAACCCCTTGTTAACCCGATAACATTTACACCGTCTTCTAAGGCCTTAATGACAAAATAATCATTATGTTCCACAGCAACCACTCCTGCATAATGTTATCCATAGTTCAATCAACTATCGTACCAAATAATTGATATTGGGAATATTTTTCTTGCTTAAAGCGAAAAAAGAGCACGCAATCACGTGCCCTTTTTAAGCCGGCCCTATGTAAGAAAAAATTATTTAACACTTTCTTTAAGGGCTTTTCCTGGTTTGAATGCAGGAACCTTACTTGCGGGAATTTTAATTTCTTCCCCGGTTTGCGGATTACGTCCTTTGCGCTCAGAACGTTCGCGTACTTCAAAGTTCCCGAATCCAATCAGTTGTACTTTTTCACCATTTTTAAGTGAATCCATGACAGATTCAAAAACGGCATCGACAGCTTTTGTAGCATCTTTTTTGGCAAGGTCGCTTTTTTCTGCAACAGCATTAACCAAGTCTGTTTTATTCATGACATTCACCTCCTCCCAGAGTGTCTCAATGACATTGGAACAAACTGTAAATATATCATCATTTGTTCCCGATTTGTCTTTTTTTATACTTAATACCACCAAAATCATTGATGACATGGCTTATATTAACCGAGATTGGAACAAAATTCAACAATAAATGCCTAATTTATCAGGTTTAATTTCATTTTCGACTATAATTTTCCACCTTTTTGGTATCGCTGTTTACATAATCCAATCGAAAATGAAATCTTCTGTTAAATCCCTTAGTTATGATATACGACATTAATTCCTGAACTCCTGCCTCTCACAGAAAAAAATTTAATTTTTTTCTCAAAAGATATGAGAGTATAGAATTTTTGGCTATATGAAGCTCTTTGTCAGCAATAGCCATGTCCAGCGCCTACTTGCCTACTACCTCGAGGTCTTAATCAATCATTTTACGGGACAAAACCCGCCACTACAAATTCTTGCTTAAGCTTTTCGGGAGGGACAAGGCACCCTGCGCTTTTCTTATGTCATTCAAAACAAAAAAATAGCAACTACGTATAGCTGCTATAAAATAATGGCTATTAACCCGCCGGAACCTTCGTTGATGATACGTTCCAGTGTATCTTTTAATTTGTATCTTGCATTTTCAGGCATCAGTGAAATCTTTGCCTGTATACCTTCTCTTACAATAGAGCTCAACGACCTGCCAAAAATGTCCGACTCCCATATGGATAGTGGATCTTCTTCAAAATCCTGCATTAAGTATCTGACCAGTTCCTCACTCTGTTTTTCTGTCCCGATAATAGGCGCAAACTCAGATTCAACTTCAACTTTTACCATGTGAATGGAAGGTGCAATGGCTTTTAGTCTGACACCGAACCGGGACCCCTGACGAATAATTTCCGGTTCGTCCAATTCCATATCTTCCAAAGTTGGTGCAGCAATGCCATAGCCAGTCTGCTTCACCATCTGCAGAGCCCCTGCTACTTGATCATACTCGCGTTTGGCATGTGCAAAATCCTGCATCAGCTCAAGCAGATGGTCTTTTCCGCGGATCTCTTCGCCGACGATTTCTTTGAGCACTTCATCATACAAATAATCCGGGGCATGCAAATCGATTTCAGCAATACCATCCCCCATCTCCATCCCGGCGATATTTGCTTTATCGATATAGTCATAGTCAGTGAAATCACCTACTATGTCATCTACATCGCGCAGTCTTCTGATATTCTTAACAGTCGTCTGAATGGCATCCTGATAATTTCGTTGCAGCCAATGATCTTCATTAAGAACCATTACCCAGCTTGGTAAATTCACATTCACCTCCAATACCGGGAATTCGTATAAAGATTCACGCATGACATTGTAGACATCATGTTCCGTCATGGTTTCCACATTCATTGCCAGCACCGGGATGTCATATTTGTCCGTGAGTTCCTGGCGCAGATGTTCTGTTTCCTGGCTGGTCGGTTGTGCTGAATTGATCACCATGATAAACGGTTTGCCAACTTCCTTCATTTCCTCTACAATTTGTTCCTCCGGTTCCTGATAATCCCCACGTTCTATCTCCCCGAATGTGCCATCAGTCGTTACAACAACGCCAATTGTAGAGTGTTCCTGGATTACTTTTCTGGTTCCGATTTCAGCTGCATCGTGGAATGGTATCGGATCTTCATACCAGGGTGTGTTAATCATTCTTGGGCCGTTTTCATCCTCAAATCCTTTGGCACCTTCAACAGCATATCCGACACAATCTACGAGCCTGACATTGACATCGAGTCCTTCGTCAACATGCACTGAAACAGCCTGATTGGGAATGAATTTAGGCTCGGTCGTCATGATTGTTCTACCGGAGGCACTTTGCGGCAGTTCATCCTGCGCTCTGCCTCGCTCACTCTCGTCCCCAATATTCGGCAGGATCCCCAGTTCCATAAAATGTTTAATAAACGTTGATTTACCTGTTCGGACAGCACCTACAATTCCAAGATAAATATCTCCATTCGTCCGTTTCGAAATATCATTGAAAATATCAACTCTTTCCAAACGATCCCCTCCCGATCTCCTTTTCAAAAATCAAAAGCAACCTGCGAATTATTGACATTACAAGTCTATGATGTTGTCCTATCAAATTATGACTTAATTATTCCTAAAAGAGGCAAAAAAGATTCAAAGGGTTTTAAAATGGATGTTCAAAAAGGAGTGTGAAAAAGGACCTGCAGGCTAAGCTCGCGACGACAATTCTGTCGATATGACATTTTCACCGCACTTCTTGAACAACATCTGAAAAGCAATAAATCCCTTGCAACACAATATATGTCGCAAGGGATTGATTATGATGATTTATTTTAATGTCGCTGTACTTCTTGTCTATTTACCAGACGGTAATTGGAAAACAGGTTCACCGTCCTGTACCGTATATGGGAGCGAATAGGCGGGTACGAATGGCGTGTTTTCTGCCAGGAGATAGCGAATATCATCGCCCTCTTTATAATCATGTTCATATTCATCTAGTGCACTGGCTAAATCAATTCGATAGTCAACATAAAGATCCCCTTTAGTGTCCATCACGATTGGCAGGTTTTCCTGTGAATAAGGACTGACCACATACGGCTGGGATTCAAGTCCCAGTTTTTCATGATCCACCTGAAAAACACCGTCAGCAATTTCCTCGCCAAATGGCGGATAAATATGTTCGTTGCGGTAGACGTTGAGTTTTACAGCCACTTCTCTGACGGCATCTGAAATGCGGAGATCAATCAGCTTTACGCGTGGGTCATCTTCAGGTGTTAAAATGGTGTATTGATAAACGCCACCATTCTCATAAGCAGTCCCTGGGATTTCAGTCATAATGTTCCGTTCTTTCAACGACTGGAAATCAACTAAATATTTTTGGAAAATAGGTGTATCACTGGGTTTTGTTTTAATCGGTACTAAACCCTGTGTCTGTTCACGATATTGATCGACAGCCGATTGCATCTCTTCAAGTTGAGATTCGTTCGGCTCCTTGTTTTTTGGTAATTCACTTTCCGGATAGAGACAGCCAGACAGCAGAATTATTATCAGCAATGGCCAAAGAAACCGGATATATGTATTGTTCATCACCCTGAACCTCCTATGCGGTCGGTCCGCTAAAAACGATATATAAAATAATAATAGCACCAGATAATAGTGACAGGTATGCCAGCAATGTTATAATCCCTGACAACACACCTTTTAATTTATACCTGCTGAGCAATATAAGCCCCATCGCCAGAAGCAACAAGCCCATCCCAACGAATGAAATCCACATATTCAGCATACTTTCGGACATGTCATTCACCTCTATTTAAAACTTCCACAGCGTATTATAACATACGAAATGATGCAGAGACAGAACAAACCTATCAACAGGGAGATCTCTTGAGTCACCAACATATATATCTTAAGCAACAAAAAATCCAGGATGAAGGGGGCTTGCTTCATCCTGGTATGACTAAATAATACCCACAGCAACTCTATCCATGAATGCTTGTGCGATTTATTTTATGCGAGCATACGAACCATTGTATCCTCACTTGCCCAGTTATAGTTATTTTTTAAACATTTTATTTAGCGTCTGTATATCCACTGGCATATTATTTTTAGTTATGGATTCTACAATTTTGTCTTCTTTTGCTTTGGGAATCGGTTTGTTTGCTAATTTTGACAATCGCTGCACGAGCGATCTAACCGTTTTTTCATCCGAAAAATCGGCATTTTTTACAGAATTTGCAACTTTATAGATTTCATTTGGGCTGATATCAGAATTCTGCTGAACCTGATCAAAAATATTGTCTTGAGAGTTACTCACATGCTCGCCTCCTTGCATATTTAGTTCAACATATTATATGCAAAGCGGGCGATTAAGTGTTATTCCGGTAAACTTGTACGTATGAACGAAGCAATATCATCCATTTCGTCACGTTTATTCCGGTTCATTAATTGTTCGACAATATCTTTGGGTTTTTCGTCATTAAAAAGAACCTGATATAATCCTTCCGTGATTGGCATCTCAATCTGTTGTTCCTTGGCGAACTGATAAGCTGCTTTTGTTGTTCGGACACCTTCAACAACCATACCCATTTGCTCGAGCACCTCGTCCAGTTTCTGTCCTTTTCCCAACAGGTTGCCTGCTCGCCAATTTCGGCTGTGAGGACTTGTACATGTGACGATCAAATCACCGACACCCGGCAATCCAAGAAACGTTAAAGGGCTTGCTCCAAGCGATGCCCCCAGCCTGGTGATCTCAGCCAGTCCTCTTGTAATCAGAGCTGCCTTTGCATTGTCACCGTATCCCAGACCGTCGGAGATACCTGCCCCCAATGCAATAATATTTTTTAATGCACCGCCCAATTCAATTCCAACCATGTCATTACTTGTGTACACGCGAAATGATTCGTTAATGAACAAGTCCTGTGCAAATGCGGCATTCTGACTGTTGATGGATGAAACGGTCACCGTTGTTGGCTGTCGTTTGCCAACCTCTTCCGCATGACTTGGCCCCGAAAGCACGACAACGTCCTCATAGTCATAACCGGTCATTTCTTCACCAATCAATTGGGAGACTCGCCTCAGTGACTCTGGTTCAATTCCTTTCGTTGCATGGATAATGACTGCAGGGTCTTTCAGTACCTTGTCCAATTCCATACTGACATCACGAATTGCTTTCGCAGGTACGACGATAAGAACGGCAGAAACATCTTCTATTGCTTTATCCAATCTATAAAATGCTTTGACCTGTTCAGGGATGGTTGCATCAAGATATTTTTCATTTTTATGTTTTTGGTTAATGGTATCCGCCTGCTCTTGGCGATGTGTCCACAATCTGACATCATGTCCATTATCCGCCAGCACAATACTTAATGCAGTCCCCCAGCTTCCAGCACCTAATACTGCTATTTTAGTCAATGTTGTTCCTCCTTATTGCCGTTTTCGAGCAAATATCTTAATGGGCGTCCCCACGAATCCAAAAGCATCTCTGATCCGGTTTTCCAAAAAACGTCTATACGAAAAATGCATTAATTCAGGTTCGTTAACAAATACAACAAAGCTTGGAGGTTTGACAGCAACCTGAGTTGTATACAAGACCTTCAGCCGTTTCCCTTTAACTGTCGGTGTTGGATTCATTGCCAGCGCATCCATGATCACATCATTCAATGTGTTTGTCTGCACACGTTTTGCGTGATTTTCACTGGCAGTTTTAATGGCAGGAATCAGTGTATGTAAACGTTTCTTTGTTTTAGCCGACAGGAAAACAATTGGAGCATAGTCCAAATACTGAAAATGTGCCCGGACTTTTTGTTCAAATTCTTTCATTGTGTTTTCGTCCGTCTCCACCGTGTCCCATTTGTTAACTGTAATAATGATGCTCCGCCCTGCTTCATGTGCATAACCGGCAATTTTTTTATCCTGTTCCCTTATACCTGTTTCAGCGTCAATTAAAACTAATACAACATCTGATCGTTCGATTGCTTTTAATGCACGCAGCACGCTATATTTCTCAGTTGCTTCATAAACTTTACCGCGTTTACGCATACCGGCCGTGTCGATAATCACAAAGTCCTGTCCATCTTTATGTAGATGTGTATCAACCGCGTCTCTGGTTGTTCCGCCCTGTTCACTTACAATCACGCGTTCTTCATGTAACAGCGCATTAACAAGTGATGACTTTCCGACGTTGGGTCTTCCAATCAAACTGAAGTAAACCGTATCCTCATCGGACGCTTGACCTTGTATTTCCGGGAAATATCCGACAACCGCATCCAATAAATCACCAAGCCCAAGACCATGAGCCCCCGATATTGGATAGGGTTCTCCAAAACCTAATGCATAATATTCATAAATTTTTTCGCGCATTTCCGGATTATCGATTTTATTCACTGCCACAACAACCGGTTTATTGGATTTATATAAAATTTTTGCCACCTCTTCATCGGCAGCGGTCATGCCTTCCCGGCCATTCAGTAAAAAGATAATTACATCCGATTCAGCGATGGCTATTTCGGCCTGCTGACGCATTTGCACAAGCAATGGTTCATCGCTCATTTCAATGCCTCCTGTATCAATGACATTGAAGACAGTTGAAAGCCAATCCGCTTCTGCATAAACCCGATCACGTGTAACACCGGGTGTGTCTTCAACAATTGAAATGCGCTCTCCGACAAGCCGATTGAAAATGGTTGATTTTCCTACATTTGGTCTTCCTACTATTGCTGCAACAGATTTTCTCATGAAAGGAACATCCTTTCCGTCTCTCTCTCATTTTCGTTAAATATGTGTTCGAAAAGGATGATCAAAAGAACAATAAAATTCGATACGACATTTTTACCGGACTTTTGACCAACCTTTTTAACACGCACTTTATTCATTTTAGCAAAAGAACAACTTAACCACAATCATTATTGGGCTTGCTTTCTGAAAAGCGGTTTTGATTTTGCAATGGATTTGCGAAACCTCTTTACGATTGTCTGTGTTAGCCTTAAAACAGAATCGTGACAGACTAAAGATAAAATAATTACAGAAACTAAATCCAAAAAACGTTTATCCCCGGTAACGTCAAGTATGGAATAATTGGCGATAATAAGACTGTAAAGCATTTCCCCACCGGCCATTCCGAGCAGACCACAAGCGAGTCTATGCCATAATCCTGAAGTCATTAAGACAATTAGCACGAAAAGAAAACATGAAATGGCCAACGTTGGTGAGAAAAAATGTTTTAGCGGAACGTGGCTTTCCCAAATGAGGGCGGCGGTATATCCAATCATGATCGTGAATGACACAAACAAATGAAAAAATATGCCGGGGATCCTGGCATGCAGCATAAGGGCTCCCGACAAAATCACTAGGTAACTCAGGGTCATTTCGTAGGGTTCAAATGATATGTGAAACTCAGAACATAGTACCAATAGTAAAAGCCAGCATGCCAGTATTGCTCTATATCGACTTTTCTTCATAAAAAAAGTGACAATAACCCATAAGATCCAGGAGAACCAATAAAAAAGAAGTCCGCTGTACATTAACCTCACCTGCCACTACCATTATGGCTTTTTTTATAAGTTTTAAACAAAGGGCTTTTAATACACCATAAAAAAAATCGCAGGGCGCCTTGTTCACCCCCGAAAAGCTTAAGCAAGTATTTGTAGTGGCGGTTTTGCCACGCAAAATTCTTGCTTACGACCTCGAGAGATAGGCGCTGCAGCTGGACATGGCTATTGCTGACAAAGAGCTTCATATAGCCAAAAATTTTATACACTCTTATCTTTGAACAATAAATAGCAAAAAAACTCTTTCCGTTATGGAAAGAGTTTTAGTTCGAGTATTATTTGTATTTATTGAGTTTGTCACCGATAAAGTCACCGAGCTGGAATCCTGACTGGTCGTCGTCTTTTTCATATTGTTTCACTTCTGAAGCTTCCTGTTCTTGTTCCAGTTCTTTTATGCTCAGTGATATACGTTCGTCTTGTTCATTGACATCCAAAACTTTCACTTCAACCTGCTGGCCAATTTCAAGTACTTCCTGTGGCGTTCCGATATGCCGGTTTGCAATTTGCGAAATATGGACTAATCCTTCAACCCCTGGGAATACTTCAACAAAGGCACCGAAATTCACAAGACGTTTAACTTTACCTTCAAGTACGTCTCCTCGTGAAACCCGATCTTCAATGTTTGTCCACGGCCCTGGGAGTGTTTTCTTGCGTGAAAGGGATATACGTTCATTGTCCCGGTCAATGGATAGCACTTCTACGCTTATCGTTTCCCCTTCTGAGACAACATCTGATGCTTTCTCGACATGCTCATGTGCAAGTTGTGAGATGTGCACAAGTCCATCAATCCCGCCAAGGTTAACAAAAACACCGAAATTAGTCAGGCGCTGGACAGTGCCTTCGAGTACTTGTCCTTCTTCCAAAGATTGGAGTACATCATGTTTTTTTGCGTTCAATTCGTCCTGGATGACATCTTTATGCGATAGAATGATACGATTTTGTTCTTTGTCCAAATCAACAATTTTAACTCGAAGGGGTTTGTTTATATAATCGGAAAAATCTTCAACATAATACGTTTCCACCAGTGAAGCCGGCATAAATCCGCGTACACCGACATCAGCAACAAGTCCGCCTTTCACGACTTCTTTGATTTCCGTTTCAAAAACACTGCCATCCTGATATTTTTCTTCAAGGCTTTCCCAGGCTTTTTCAGCATCCACTGCTTTTTTGGATAATATAACTTCATCATCATCCAGCTTTTTCACGTATAAAGTCAGTGAATCACCTTCTTCGACGGCGTCATTCGCTTTCTCAATGTGAAGACTTGATAATTCGCCAATCGGAACAATACCTTCCGTTTTATAGCCAATATCGACAAGAACTTGTTTTTCTTCCACTTTTATAGCCGTTCCTGTTACAATATCTCCTATATTCAATTGCGTTAGTTCATTGCTGGATTCATTCATACCATTAGCCCTCCTTAAAATACATAACAACAAAAATAAAATGTCTTTTTTATAACTTCTAATAATTATAATTATTTGTCAAGCGAAGCATGTTGGGAATAATAATTTTCAATCAAATTTCCAATTTCCTCCATAATTGCTTCCGCTGCCTCTTTCGCTGAAGCTTTTTTCTCACGGTAAGCTTCCATATTCATTGCCTCACCATAAACAACAGTCAGTTTACTTCCTGGTTTATATGGACCGATGACGGCACATGGGATAATCGCCGCCTTAGACCTCAGTGCAAAGAAGCCGGCGCCGGCCAATGGTTTTCCGAGCCGTCCCGTTTTGCTTCGGGTTCCTTCGGGGAATAACCCCAAGGTATTGCCCTGTTCCAATATTTTTAGTCCTTTTCGCAATGCATTCCTGTCGCTCATCCCCCTTTTTACCGGAAACGCATGAATACCCGTCAATAATTTGCCCAAAAAAGGTTTTTCAAACAATTCCCCTTTTGCCATAAAATAAATATCACGGGGTGATGTGATTCCGACTACAGGGGGATCGAAGTTGGAAATATGGTTTGAACAAATAATGACAGGACCATTTTCGGGAACGTTCTCCTTTCCAATAACCCGGATACGAAATAGAGGAAAAAACACGGCTGATACGGCCCCTTTGGCGATTCTATATAGACTCATCAGTATTCCCTCTATCCTGTGTTGCCTTTTTGACCTCGTTAAGAATCGATTCAGCGACTTCATTGATCGATAAATCGGTTGTATCCAGTTCGATTGCATCGTCCGCTTTTACTAATGGAGCAACTTCACGCTTTGAATCAATCTGGTCCCTTTGTTCAATTTCCTGCTTTAATTTCTCAAAGTCTGAGGAAAACCCTTTTTTGACGTTTTCATCATATCTGCGTTTTGCCCGCTCCTCAACGGAGGCTTTTAAAAAGATTTTTACTTCCGCATCAGGCAGAACCTGGGTTCCAATATCCCGGCCATCCATCACGACCCCCCGTTTTTGGGCGAGTTTCTGCTGTCTTTTGACCATTTCCTTGCGAACACTCGAGTGTTTAGCTATATAAGACACTTGATTGGTCACCGTCGAAGAACGAATATCTTCTGTTACATCCGTTCCATCAACGAGAACACGCTGCTGGTCTTTGCCTTGCACAAGTTCTATGGTGGTGTCAGCCAGAAGTGCGGATAGTTTCTGTTCATCAGTCAAAGAAATTTGTTCCCGGAGTGCTTTATATGTCAACGCCCGATACATGGCTCCCGTATCAATATAAATAAATGAAAGCTCCTTAGCGACAATTTTGGAAACAGTGCTTTTCCCGGCTGCCGCAGGACCGTCGATTGCGATCGCTATTTGCTTTGTAACCATTACTTCCTTTCAGTCCTCTCATATGTAGGTGGGAAAAGAAAAACCAAATATGAAGCCTTCCAAGTTTAAGGTATGTAGGCCTATACTTAAAATCATAACATACATCAATAAAAAAGTTCTACTGTTTTTCGAATCCCAGCTAACTCATGATAATTCCTTTCTCCTTGCTTCAAGCTGTTTCTCAAAACAATAGCGAATAATAAACTGCTGATCTTTTTGATTAATCGACAGATACTTCATGGATGCTTTTCTGATACCGTTATCATCAACTATGCGGGTAACTTCAGTTGCAGCATGTACATATTGGTAATGCTCTGATTGCATCCGCAGCACCATCCATAAATCCGTCCGTTCATTTACATTGAGTTCATGGGGCTCAGGCAAAATAATGGACATACCGCCACCGCTGATGTCCGAGGTCACTGTCGTAAACGAATCATTTGTATAATGGACCGCTACGTCAACTGCGGTGTCAATCCGGACGAACGCCCGTCGCTGTATAATCCTGATCGCTTCTTTTTCAGGAGCCTGGACAGCAAGTGAGGGTATGTCCCCTTTAACCATTTTCATCAATTTTGCAGTAAACATATAGACGGCTTGATCGGTACCAATATAAGTCATTTTAAAATGGGTGCCTTTCATAAAAAATGCAGTTTTATTTGTTTCATGGTGAATTGGGAGATCAATCAATAAATAGTGCGCGTTTTTTTCGATAATTTGACTGCGATACTTATGTGTTTCACCTGTCTCAGGGTTCTTTGCCTCTAGAGTAAGTAAGGTGCCGATCTTCATATAAACGCCTCCGCACTGAGTCTTTATACCTATTATTACAAAAAAGCAAAAAAAGGGAAAGACCTAAGCCCTTCCCTGTGAAACGGATGCAAAATTAATTTCAGTACCATCGAGTTTTTCCACTTTTTCTTCTGTACCATCCATTGCATTGATGAAGATCCGATATGTCTCATTATCAAGTACACCAAGAAACTCATATACCAGCACTTCATCGCCGACGTCATTGTCAATAACTGCCATATATTCCTCGTTAATTTGTACATCCGGATTGACTTTTTCTTTTGCTTCTTCAATGGAAAGCTCCGGTTCGGGAATATCCCGTTCCTTATGGTTCATAAAGTAATTCCTCGCCGTCATTCCTAGTAGATCACCATTATCCAGCGCGACTTTCAGCTCAATAGCATCCGAATAGATCCGTACACCATTCTGATTATAAAGAAAAGAGTAAACACCGATATTGTCAAACTGATTACTAGTAAAGACGTCCATATCTTCAAAGTCATATTGTTTAAGGTATCCTTTTGCCTTTTCCAGCCCCTCATTCAGACTAATCTTTTGTTCCTGAACTTCGCGATTAACCAACAGTGTAAGGGGATGTCCTCCCTGCTTTGTTAGATCAAGGTAACCATGTTTATTTCCGTTTTGATAGGAAATACTGTATACCGGTACATCAGCACCTTTGCCACTGTCTGTCACAGTCAGGTTATCTGTATTTTTAACCTGGAGTAACTCCTGACCTCGTTTCGTTGCTTTTTCTTTATTAATCTTTTCACCGTTCAGATTCCGATATTCGTGTTCTTCAGCAGAGGTTCCTGTTAATGCGGAGTCTACATTACTTTCAGCAAAACCTTCCACTTTTTTCTCGACAGTCTTAAACCCATCAACAATTGTGTTATCTGCCTGTTCATCCTGGGTAGCTAAGGCTAATTGAACATCCATCCATCGCAGATTTTCGTCCAATACGGTATGCTGGACGTTTCGTAATTCGTCTTTCAAATCACCGGATTGTTCATATAAATTTTGCAGTGTCTTTACCTCTTTATCGTTCAGCGGATTTTCCTGTAAATCTCTAACAGCTGTGCGATAGGTAAATTCACCTATATTTGAAAGAAATTCTTCTGTTTTGTTAAATGGCATTAATGTCAGCGGAAGCTGTCCGACATTAGAAGTCGCTTCTGATGTCAGTCTCCAAATTTCTACCATTTGCGGTGAGAGTTGCTCTCTTGAGTTCATTGCCAGTGCTGTGCCAATCTTATCATGCATGAGATCCATGTGATAAGATAGCTCATGAAACGCCCTTTGATAATTATTTTCGGCTTGTATTAATACTGCATTTTTCTCCTGATGCTCCTGATACCCCCAGAAACCAACGCCTGCTATCCCCAGCGTCAGGATACCAATTAAAATCCAACGTCCCATTTGCTTCACTCCTTCCTATTTGGCAAATATATGTTTTCCAATTTTCTTGATTTGCGGTCTCGACCAGATCCAGTCTGATGTGGCGGTATTCGGATTAAAATAATAGATGGCATTCCCCGATGGGTCCCATCCATTAATCGCATCAAGAACAGCTTCCTTGGAAGTCTCACCTGGTGTCAGCCAAATTTGTCCGTCAGCTACTGCAGTGAATGCCCGCGGTTCAAAAATGACACCCGAAACTGAATTTGGGAATGATGGGCTCTCGACCCGGTTTAAAATAACAGCAGCTACTGCAACCATTCCTACATATTGTTCTCCTCGTGCTTCTCCATTAACCGCGTTGGCCATTAATTGAATATCATTTTGCGAATAACCCTGCGGTACATTAACGGCTGTCGGCTCGGCAGCATTGGCATTATCATTGGTTGTGTTATTATTCGCCGTATTTTTATTGTTGTCAGGTTTTGATTCGGACTGTTTCGATTGATCGACGCCGCCATAATGTGTGAATTCCGTTCCCTGGTTAATTTGGCTCATGACAAAATTCCTGTCATATTCACTTGCCGAGGCTAATTTTTCCTTTGTTTCTGCACCGGCAAGACCATCAATTTCCATTCCGAATTCATACTGAAAGTTCCGCAATGCCCAATATGTCCCCCATCCAAACACGCCATCGATATCTCCGTTGTAATACCCAAGATATTGCAATCTTGCCTGCAACTCAATCACATCTTCCCCTGCGGCACCTTGCTGAATGACTTGTTCAGTAAATGCAAACGCTGGCTTCGCGGAATGAGTGGTTTGCAGTCCTATTGCGATAAGGAATATAATGATAAATAGGATCATTTTTTTATAGGTCATATCGTTTCCTCCTGCTAAGCATTGTCATGTTGCACCTATTTTTTTACGAAACTGCCTTTTTATTCATTCGGAATGTCTTTTTAGAAAAATATATCTATCCGCAGACAAATGAAATTTAAGAAAAACGCAGGGCGCCTTGTTCAGCCCCGAAAAGCTTAAGCAGGAATTTATAGTAGCGGGTCTTGCCACGTAAAATGATGGCAGGAGGCAGCGCTGGAGCTGGACATGGCTATTGTTGACAAAGAGCTTCATATAGACAAAAATTTTATACTTTGTTATCTTTTAAAAAATCCTTTATACCATAGGGTACAAAGGATTTCAGGCTTGCATTTTCTTTTTTTGTCTAACATGTTGGTTCGCTGTCTTCATTCGGTGCAGGGCAAGGAACCATAGCCCAATCATGAACGGGGTCAGTAATATCAACCAGTCACTCGTGATCGCATGAAGGATATAATTGTAGGTACCATGCAAGAGGAATGGCACCCATAAAGCAAGTATGATATGCCTGTTTTTATGAGCGTGGCCCATTTTAGCCTTACCAAAATGAAAGCCCATCAACACACCGAATAATGCATGCGATGACACTGGAAATAACGCTCTTGAAAACGCATATTCAATACCATTGGTAAATAAATATAGAACATTTTCAACCGTCGCGAAACCCAGACTGATGGAAACGGCATAAACGATACCATCATAATGCGCATCAAAATCTGTATGGTGAAAAATGATGTACATAAAAACGAACCATTTAAAAAATTCCTCCAGCAGACCCGATAGGAAAAAGGATTCAACAAAGCTGCTCTCGCTTAGATTTTCAGTCGAGAAGCCATATTGAATAAACATGATCGGGAATACAAGCAGGGCGCCGAACAAAAATGTTTTAACCATTAATGACAATGGTTCAGTAAAGCGGTCTTTTAAATAAAAAAAAGCCATTAATGTAAATGCAGGCGCAATACCTGCTGAAAAAAGAGCAAGCATTTTAAAACCTCTTCCAGACTTAATTATAATTATCGCGCCTTAACTGAGCGGATTCTCCTCGCTTCAAGTTCTAAAGGATACTGCAAAGAAAACCATCGGTCCAATGTAAGTCTCGGAGGGCGTCCGCACAGGAAGTTGCGTTCTAAGCATTTGTTCCTTATGAACATTGGGAGAATGAAGTTTCACATTTCCCGGATATAACGGCCAGTAATCAACCCGCCGGAGAACGGTGACTGACTGTCCATATATGCCGATAAGTTTCACTTTATCATATCATGATGCTATGAAAATGAAAATAACGAGCAAGAAAGGTGATTATTTTGAAACGTATACTCATTATTCATACTGGCGGAACGATATCAATGTTGGAAAACAAGCAAACAGGAGAAGTGACGACAACAAATAAGCACCCATTGTCAGGTTTATCATATCAGTTTGAGCATTATGCACATGCTGATGAAATCACGCCGTTTTCAGTTCCATCGCCGCAGATCACACCACAGCACATGCTGCAACTGGCGACTACTATTCAGGAAAAGATGAATGACTATGATGGTTTCGTGATCACACATGGAACGGATACACTGGAAGAAACGGCATATTTCCTTGATCTGATTTTAGAAACCGATAAACCGGTTATCATTACCGGTGCAATGAGGTCGACAAATGAAATTGGCTCTGACGCCCTTTACAACCTCATCAGTTCGTTAAGAACGGCAACAAGTGATGAAGCCTGGGATAAAGGTGTATTAGTCGTCATGAATGATGAAATCCATACGGCACAGAATGTCACGAAAACGTCAACAAGTAACGTAGCTACATTTCAAAGTCCACAATATGGACCAATTGGCATTATTACAAAAGAATCCATCATCTTCCATCATACCATTTTGGCAAGGAACACCCTGCCTGTAAACCAAATTACTCACAATGTTTTTTTGCTAAAGGCATATGCGGGTATGAATGGGGAAATTTTTGACGCTATTCGCCAGTTAAAACCGGAAGGACTGGTATTGGAAGGATTTGGCCAGGGAAATTTGCCAAAACAAGCATTGTCATCTCTGAAACAATTTTTGGATGATCAAATACCTGTTATATTGGTGTCGAGATGTTATCAGGGTATTGTGCAGCCCACATACGGTTATGATGGGGGCGGAAAACAACTAAAAGAAATGGGCGTCATTTTGGCCAACGGATTAACCGGCCCAAAAGCAAGGCTTAAATTACTGATCACCCTGGAAACCACAAAAGATGCAGCAAAGTTAAAGGACCTTTTTGAGAAAAATAATTAAATAAATAGCCAAGCAGATTTTATCGCTTATTACGAAGAAAGGGAAACAGCTCCATCCGGGCTGTTACCCTTTCGATGTAATGGCCCTGGCGATTGTTTCGCCATGGTAACGACCGTTTTCAATGAATATTTCATTGTTATTGTAACCTGCCGCGACGACACCCGCTACATAAATTCCAGGTACGTTTGTTTCCATCGTTTCCGGTTCAAAATATGGACGGCCGCTGTTTTCATCAGTCAGGACCCCCGCCATTTTCATAAATTGAAGGTCAGGCTTATAACCGGTCATGGCAAATACAAAGTCATTAGCGGCTTCCCTGGTTTCGTTTCCAACCGTATAAATAACTTTATCGGCGGTAATTTCTTCGACTCGCGCATTGAACGCCATTTTAACAATTTCTTTACGGACAAGTGAATCAAATTCCGGCAAAATCCAGGGTTTTATACTTTTGGAATACTGTTCCCCACGGTATAGTACAGTAATGTTTGCTCCTGCCTTATGAAGCTCAAGTGTTGCATCAACCGCAGAATTTTTCCCGCCGATCACAACTACATTTTTATTGTAGAATGGGTGAGCCTCTTTAAAATAATGCATGACCTTTGGCAGCTCTTCCCCGGGAATGTTCATCTTATTTGGCTGGTCATAATAACCAGTTGCAATGATGATATTTTCTGCTGAATAGGTTTGTTTTTGCCCATATTTGTTTTGGCTTTCAACCGTTTTAAATTTTTCGTCAGTAGAGGTGATACTGGTAACTTTTTCAAACGTATGTACTCTTAGGTTTTTTCGGCTGCTGACTTCCCTGTAATAAGACAGGGCTTGGTTACGAACCGGTTTTTGCTTTTCGGTTATGAAAGGGACGCCCCCAATCTCAAGCTTATCACTTGAACTGAAAAATGTTTGATGGGTCGGAAAATTGTAAATAGTGTTGACGACATTCTCCTTTTCGATGATTAATGGGTTAATCCCACGCTCCTGAAGATCGATGGCACATGCCATGCCACAAGGTCCGCCGCCCACAATAATTGTATTTTCATTTTGCATCGTACGCACTTCCTTATCATGATGGTTTTACAGATTATTTGCCGGATGAATTTTGTAAATTCTTAACTTACCATTAAAAAACTCCTATCCAACTATACATGATAAGAGTTTTTTCGTCACTTTTTTCGTTTTATGGACTCGGGCAGAATCTGTTCTGGTAATGCTTCTGTATCAGACCCAGCCGCGGAATCTTGCTGCTTCAGCCATCTTTCGAACGCCAACCATATATGCTGCTAATCGCATATCAACACGTCTTGTTTCCGCAGTATCGTAAATATTATTGAAGGATTTTATCATAATTTCATGGAGCTTTTGATCAATTTCCTCTGCAGTCCAGTAGTACCCCTGGTTATTCTGCACCCATTCAAAGTAAGAAACTGTGACTCCTCCGGAAGATGCAAGGACATCGGGAACAAGCAATTTGCCACGTTCTGACAGAATTCGGGTGCCTGCCAGTGTGGTTGGCCCGTTGGCAGCTTCCACAACGATATCTGCTTTGATGTTGTTTGCATTTTCTTCAGTAATCTGATTTTCAACTGCTGCAGGGACAAGAATATCACAATCCAGCTCTAGTAACTCCTTATTGGACAGTGTGTTTTGAAATAGCTTCGTCACTGTTCCAAAGCTGTCTCTTCTGTCCAATAAATAATCAATATCAAGGCCATCAGGATCGTGAAGTGCCCCGTAAGCGTCCGAAATCGCCACGACTTTGGCGCCCGCGTCATACAGAAACTTCGACAGGAAGCTTCCGGCGTTTCCGAAACCCTGGACGACCACTCTTGCGCCCTTCACATCGATACCTCTTTTTTTGGCAGCTTCATTTATGGCTATTGTGACACCTTTTGCAGTCGCAGATTCTCTGCCATGTGACCCTCCAAGAACGATTGGTTTCCCTGTAATGAAACCCGGATTGTTAAATTCATCAATACGGCTGTATTCATCCATCATCCACGCCATAATCTGTGAGTTTGTGAACACATCAGGGGCAGGGATGTCCTTGTTGGGGCCTACTATTTGACTGATTGCCCGTACATACCCCCTGCTGAGTCCTTCCAGTTCACGGAATGACATCTCGCGCGGGTCACAAATGATACCACCCTTGCCGCCGCCATATGGCAAATCGACAATACCAGCTTTTAAACTCATCCAGATGGATAAAGCTTTTACCTCTTTTTCCGTAACGTTAGGATGAAATCTGACCCCGCCTTTTGTAGGTCCGACAGCGTCATTATGTTGTGCGCGGTACCCAGTGAAAATTTTGATTGAATCATCGTCCATCCGGACAGGGATTCTTACTGTCATCATACGCATAGGGTCTTTCATCAATTCGAATACTTCATCAGGGTAACCCAATTTCTCCAATGCATTTTTGACAACAGTCCGTGTTGATGCTAACACATCCGTATTTTCGTTCTTTTCTTTGGTAGAATCTGCTGCATTATCGGCTACCATGAATTTACCTCCTAGATAATCGAAAAATATTTTTATTATAGCTTTACTCAGAGATTAGTATACACCTTCCCACTGAATATGCAATATAATCAGTGGATTTCCTTAACTTAAAAACCACCCATGGAAACGTTTCCATTACCAGGCTTTGTGGTACCCGTTCTTTAACGGCAAAACGTATCGAATAGTTGTATGACAGCAGATGAATCCATAATCACATTGCCGTATTCCTTCAACCTGTAGGATGTGATAATGCTCGGGAAAGAGAATTCTGACATGACCGCAATCACATTCTCCTTGTTACTTTGAGGAAGCTCTGCTTCACGGAACAGCATGTAGTAACGTTTATTCATATGATATATCTGACCACCATTGATACCTAATTTTACCAAACTGGGTGTCACTTGAATAATATCCTCAAAATCATCAAATGCGAACATTAACTCCTTGCTTTCGTCCAATGTTACTTTCATCTCCACAAAATCGTCGTCCCAATCTGAATTCATCCCCTTTTGGGTTACAACGACGTGCATACCCTGTGCTTGCATGATATGAACTTGAACAAGCAGCACACCTTCAAGTTCAAATCCCAATTCGCTGCTTGCTTCATACATCATATCACTGAACAAGTGACGTACGTTTGCGGCATCGTACCATAAATCCTCTTTGGTGAAACCTCGATCTATCAAGTCGTCAAATGTCAAAAATATGGTGAATTGGTTATTGGACATCCGCTCCACGCGCATAAAGCATCCCCCTTCTTGCTTCCATTTACATTTTAAAACCTTCTCGGTATTGTATTCAAAATGCCTGTTTACAATAGCAGTTATTCCTTTACTATACTATATGCGTCTCTTGCCATTGTTGAACATTATAATTATTATTTGTCACTTTACATTGTCTATAAGGTTTTTATATGTTATAACCGAACCATTATTATACAGATGATCAGCCCGTAATGAAAGAATAAAAACACAGCACGTTATTTTTAAACGTCACGACCAAATGAATCGTATGTATTATAAATAATGTTAGAAAGTATAAAAGAAAAACGAATCATTCACTAAAGAACGAGTGAATGCGCGTTTTTCCAGCGTTTTTAGACAAATGATGCGGACGTTCCTACGAGCCGGAAATATTGCCATCTTTGTTCTGCTACATCTGATTGAACGCATCGATAAGCTCTTCTCCCCATAAATTAAACACCACAAGGAGTACAACAATTAAAATGATAATGACGGATATTAATCGTATTGATGCACGGCCAATTTTTAGTTTTGTGCGGTTATGGTGGTGGCTATGCACTTCTTTTCTCGGTGGTAAGTCTAAGATGTCAACTTCGCGCTGAGTCTTTTTGTCTAATTCTTGCGTGTGCGTTTGTTCCTGAACTTTTTGTTCACTACCGTCTTCCACTTCCTCCAGAAGCTTTCGTAACTCTGCCCCCTGATCATGATAATCCTTGGGTTCACTCATAATTACCTGCACCTCATTTCTGAAAGCGAATGATCATCCCTAACACAAAATCCACTGTAAAATGGGCAATAATTGTAACAACTAAATTTTCTGTAAGGACAAAAATATACCCAATGTAAAAACTTACAACCAATACAGAAACCAGCAATACCGGCTTTTTCAAATAACGAATATGCACAAGTGCAAATAACGTGCTTGCAGCTACATACCCGAATGATGCCTGAATGAGTCCCCGAAACAGCAGTTCTTCCGTAATGGCAACAAGCAACGCAATGCCAAAAATTCCTTTGATGGAACGATTCTTAAAAATCCGGTCATTAATACCGCCATCATCATAGTATTTTTTCGGGAAAATGTACATAAGCATTAAATCAAGTACGACAATGACAATGCCGGTCAATACACCATAATAAAAGAAGTCCCTCATGTCTAAACTGAAATAGTCCAACCAGCCTGCTATATTGTCAAACAGCAAAAAACTTAAAAGGATACTTAACAGCAATAGTAACAGTTGCGAAAAAATCAGTTGTTTCGTTAATTCTTTATCTGTCAGTTGTTTAACGATTTCACTTTGTTTCACTGTCATAATCTCCAATGAAAAACAACTTCTTTAGTTTGGTTTCCCATGAATAAATGGTCTTCTCAGCTCGCGTTTGTTCCGGCACCCAGTTTTTAAAAGAGAAACCACAGTTACTGCAGCACGCGTACGTGGGGGACTTATAATTGTTCTGGAACCCTTTATAAAGATGTTCGCGCAAGCACCGCTCTTCATGTATCCAACTCGTTATCTCATCAAGTTTTCTTTGTTTTAAAGCAGCTCTTGCAATCATAAATTGTTTGATTTCCCTGATAGACTGCTCCCAATCCTGTTTTTGAAAAACCAGCTGATTATTCTTAATCATACCATGCTTTTCCATCTGATAGTGCAAAAATCGCCACTGAATTTCAGTTACCTCTAATAGGTCAAGTACTTTATCTGTTGACGGCAGCTGCGGTTCTTTTAAATACAGCTGATACAGCGTTCTAAATAGTTGATCTGCATCGTCCGCCTGTGGCAGTTCATTGGCAATGATCGACTTCGGAAGCGCCTCATCACCAGGCGAATACAGTAACAAACTGACACTTGATTGGCCATCCCGTCCAGCTCTCCCGATTTCCTGCAAATAGGACTCAATCTGTAACGGAAAGTGATAATGCAATACCAGCCGGATATCCTGTTTATTGATGCCCATACCGAATGCACTTGTGCAGCAAATAATATCAAGCTGATCGTTCATGAACTGCTGCTGAATAGCAACCCTGTCTAACTGGTCCATACCCCCATGATAAAAAGCGATCCGATGGGACGGAAGATGTTTGGATAGCACGGCAGCCACTTCCTCCGTTTTTCGTTTACTGGAAAAGTAGATCAGTGTTGGAACGCGGTATCGTTTCAATAAACGAGTGATCGTATCCTGTTTTTGCCTGTCATTCTCCACCTTTTTCACCGTAAACGTTATATTCTCTCGGTCCATTGGATAAATATGACGGACAATATCAGGTCTGTCCAGCGACGCGATTATATCGTGCTGCACTTCTTTGGTAGCTGTTGCACTTAAGGCCATGACAGCCGGATCATGCAACTGCTTTAAGACATCACCAAGCCGCAAATAATCCGGTCTGAATTCATGTCCCCACTGTGAAATACAATGTGCCTCATCAATGACAAGTAAATCAACAGTAATCTGCTTCAGGCGCCCAATAATATCTTTCTGCTGCAAAATTTCCGGCGACAGATAGATCAGTTTGTATTGATCCAATTGCTGTAAAACACGTCTTTTTTCACGGGGATCCATAAAACTGTTCAATGCCTCAACCGCTTTAAACCCGATTGCTTTTAATTGTTTGACCTGATCCTCCATCAATGAAATGAGTGGTGAAACAACAATCGTAAGCCCTTCAGACAAACTTGCGGGCAGCTGGTAGCAGAGTGACTTACCCGATCCGGTCGGGAGAATTGCCAGTACATCATGCCCGTCCATTATATCTTGTATAATTTCTTCCTGGCCCGGGCGGAATGAGGAAATATGAAATTGGCTTTTTAACTGTTCTTCCAGTTTACGTTTTATCAATACACTCACCTTGTCATGATATTTTTTCTACTGCTAAAACGAGTCGTATCTGAAAATAACTGATGGTTTCGCTTACTTTCCATTTGATATCCTTTAGTTTGTAGGATGATGTATCGTTAACAGCAGCAAGGATTTCAGACTGTTTATCCGTTGTTACATATTGTTCAAGCGGGAACTCATCCTCATACAGCGCAATTTCAACCACATGATCATAGATGGTATTCAGCCTTAAATGGCGTCGGGCGGCAATCTCTTCTGCAGAATACTGCTTGTCCAACAGTTCTTTTGTCTTACTCGCCGAATTGGTGATTCCAGAAGCCTGTGGCAGGTCATGAAAGAAACGCGCGAAAATAGGGTATGCTGTTGTATTTCGGGTGATGATAGACAGCATCTGATGAATCATAGCCGTTTTGACTAACGGGATATCAACCCGCTTCAACCCATAGGAATCAGCAATTTGAAAACTGCTCATGCCATAATGATTATAGCCGGACAAACTATCAACAAAAATATTTGCCTCCGTCTCTGAACAACATTGCAGCAACTGATAAAGTTCTTTATATAATTGGCTCCGAAATACCGCCTGATGATGCCGCAATTGATGGTATTGTTTTTTAACCCAGTTCGTTATGATTGGCTTATCGATGACCGGGATAAATTGAAAGTTATTTTCAGCGCTGTTTGTCACTGTCTGAATAAGCAGTAACAGCCGCTCTAGAAAGACAGGTGCTTTCTGATAATAATCCATACCGTTAAAATAGTGAACGATACCATGGTTTGCCTGCCTATGGAGTAAGTGTTGACCCGAATCAGTTAATGCTGCAGTATTGTCATTGTTCAGGACCAGTAAGCTGTCGTCAACCAGTTTATGTATTTGTTCGTCAAAATCCTGTTTTTGCAGCGTCGGGTAGATACCATAAAAATGATTCAATTGATAGATATGTGAATCCTGAACTGTCTGAATTGACCGTTTCCCTTTAAGTAAATGATAGACGGCGGAAATGCTTCGTCCATCGCGAAACCTGGAGCAGCATGAAATCACGATATAATCGAACAACAATGGATAAACTCCTTTACGATAAAGTGAAACTTCAAATTTTCTTTCATTCCAATCATAACACGTCACGCCACAATTGAAATCTATAATATTCTTTTTTACAATAGAATAGAAGATAAGCTGGTTTATAAATGCAGGGAGAGATAACATGCCGAAATATACGATTGTGGATCAGGAAACGTGTATTGCCTGTGGGGCATGTGGCGCCACAGCACCCGATATATATGATTATAATGATGAAGCGCTGTCTTATGTTGTTCTGGATGACAACGAAGGAACAGCCGTGGTACCTGAGGCTTTAGAAGACGATGTGTTAGACGCTTATGAAGGATGTCCAACAGATTCGATTAAAATCGCTTCTCAACCTTTTCACGGTGATCCATTAAAATATGAAGACGATTAGCAAAAAACAAAAGCAGAGATATGCGTTTCTTAGAAAGTCTTCATAAGAAGCGCTTTACATTTGATGAAAAGCAAGAAGCCGGGAACGCCGCGGAGAATGTGTCTGTCGCTATCGCGGCCAGTCCTCACACACGAACTATGGAACGTGAATCGGATTTGCCCCTTTAGGAACCTTAACAGGAGCGGTTAAATCATATGAACCAATCTTTTCTGCGGAAGTATTGGAAAACATCACTTCTTCATACCCGAAACTGTTAGCTGTCATCAGAATGGCATCAATCATGGTTATCATTGTTTGACCCTTGGGTATCGTTGCATAATCAATAAAACGGAGTTGAAGCTGCGAGCCATTTTCCTTTACTGAAAAATCGGCTGCATCCGGAACCGTTCCAGTTACATGATATGTTTCCTCATCTTGTTTCATCTCGGCTAAAGCTGTTTTAAAATCAGACTGGCCGTCAATTGGCACTTGCACCAGGAAACCTCTGTCAACTCCTGTTGCCTGATAGCGTTTATAGATCGTTTTTTGTGGGTGTAACGGTATTTCTTTAACCGTTCCAATTTGCTTCATGTTTAACGGCTCTTTAAATACGGCTTGATTAATCTGAACCGGGAGAAACATAGTCGCTAATAAGTCTTCAAACAGTCCTGCCGCTATAGCTCCTTCTTGACCAGCAGGCGAAAAACCTTCTGGAAAATCGATCTGAACCTGGTGATTCGCCTGGTCCATTTGGAAATCCGCTTCGGAAAACATGTAGTTCCTAATCCCCCACGCCTCCTCGTTCAGATAATGACCGAGTGCACTGTAATACTGATTTTTGTCAGCTGATTCTGGAACAATCAATGATAAGGGTATGATATATTGCCCCTGTAAATCGGTGACCGCTCCATAAACGATTGTTTCATGGTTCTTCATATCTTGAATCACGTGTGAATCAGAAGCATTTTGAAACTTCGCAAACGTTTCCGGGTCCGTCTCACTCTCAGCTGCCGACTTGGATTCTTCTCTGACTTCTGTCCCTTTATCGGACGTGTTTTTATCCAGGGCCTGGTCAGCAGTATGTTCGCTTTGATCCTGGACCATTGTTTCATCTATCACCAGCGGAGCTAACAGTAATAATACCCCTGCCGCTATAATAGCAGCGAAAACTGGAACAAATGCAAATCGCTTCTTCGTATGTGATGTTTCCGGCTGTTTTATTTCTGAGGAGATACGCTGATATAACTGGCTTTTATCCAAATCATCTTTAATTTCAGGCATATGCTTTAACGACTCTTTAATCCGCTCTTCATTGTCACTAAACTTGTGCATTAGGTATCCCCTCCTTTCTGTTGTTCTAAATGGATGTATTTTCGCAAAACTTTTAATCCGCGATGTTGTGTTGTTTTAACTTTACTTATACTAAAATTCAAAATAGCCGCTGTTTCCTGAATGGAAAATGATTGAATGTATCGAAGGATGAGGATACTTTTTTGTTCGGGTGTGCATTTATCCAGGTAACAATATACATTGCGGATCATTTCATTACGAAGTGTCAGTTCCTCAGGAAGGGGGTTCTCATCCCGAATGAACGCACCTCGTTTTCCCCAGTCAAAGAATTCTGCTATTCGCTTACGCTTTCGTTTCTGCTTTCGAAAGTAATCCATCGTAATATGCCGGGCAATTGAAAAGAGCCATGTTTTCTCACTGCTTTCACCTTTATATGAATGATAGGATTTCATCACGTTGATGTAAACTTCCTGGACGAGGTCTTCGCACGTTTCTTTATCTTTTACCATGTAAAACACAAAATGATATAAATCACGATGATAATTCTCATAAAATTTCTCGAACACGGATTCCATGAAGCCCCCCCATTCATTCATTCGCAATAGTCGTTCATAAATAGTATCACGTTACACTCATTTCTAATATAAAGAAAAAAGCAAGAAAAGCGCAGGACGCCTTTTTCACCCCAGAAAAGCTGGGGGCAGGTGCTGGAACTGGACATGGCTATTGCTGACAAAGAGCTTCATATAGCCAAAAATTTTATACTATCTTATCTTTTGAAAAAATACCAACCTGATTCAGTTGGTATTTTGCAAATGAAAGCGATTATTGGCATATTTTTTAAAGTAATAGCTGATAATTGGGTATAGCAATATGATAAAAACGGCATTTCCAAACGCATGATACGTATCGAAGGGCAGCCCCGCCAAATAATATGGCCAAAATTTCCCGGTAATCGAATACGTTGTCAATGATATGACAAACCCATATAAATAACCGCTGAAAACTGCAAATATAACGATTACATATACCGGAATCCTTCCCGGATACTTTCCAATCCAGCCGCTTATAAGACCGACCAGTGCCCAGGAAACGACTTGCCATACAGTCCAAATGCCCATTCCCAGCAGCATATTTGATAAAAACGCTGTTAATAAAGCGAGAATCATAGCAGCGATAGGCCCAAGCAGCAGCCCGCAAATGATAATCAAGGATGTGACCGGCTGTACATTAGGAAGAAACGCAAACACACTCCTCCCGACAACTGCAAGTGAAGCAAGCAATGCCAGCAAAGTCAGTTTATAAGTGTTCATTCATTATTCCCATGCCCGATAGTCGAATGATACTTCATCACCCTGAGAAAGCTCATATTCGGCGGCACCTACATTGGCCGTTTCGCCGTTCACCTCGAAAAGCCATGCTTTTTTCTCGTCCTCTTCAGCTGGAACCCGTTCAATGGACGTGATAAATTGCCCGTCTTCCCCAGTCTTCACATAAAAATTTTCTTGCAGGACATCCATTAAAATAGCGCCTTCTTCAATTTCAATTTCTTCTTCAGCAATATATTCTGATTGATTATCCTTGCTTATTGTTATGCGGACCTCATCTTCACTGAGCTCACCGTCTACACTTTCATTTGTATCGGGCTGCATGTTACTATTGTTTGATCCAGTCTGATCCTCTTCACCAGCACCACAGCCGGCCAGCAATCCGATCACCACAAATAATGATGCAAGACGTAAAAACCATTTGTTCATTTCTGTTTCCTCCCCATAGTTTTTTAAAGGAATTGCGTGCGATGGAAACCAAAAGCATTACTGGAATGACAGTACAGTACCAGAAAAAAAGCCAACCCTCTTCAAAGGTCAGCTCAAAAGACAATCGAAACATATATACTGAAACCATATCACGTTTTCGGTTGCCCCAATCGCTCAAATCCCCGAAGCATTGAAACATAAGACATTGGCAGGTCTACTGACTTGTGACTTTCACCTACTCTAAGCCCTTCCCATATGGTATGTCATACAGTGGCTGACGCTTATTTCGTATATCACTTACAGTTGCGAGGACAGTTCCAGTTCTTCACTGGATTCCCTTTTAAGCAAATACACCAACATCTGTTATTCCTATTAAAATTTCAGGAATATAATATCATAAACCAATTGTTTTTTCCAGTACGATTGAGGATAGGCTCTATTCAACATACAACGGGATTCTGATTTCAAACGTTGTGCCTTCACCCACCATGCTTTTAACGTTAATCGTACCTTCATGAGCTTCAACTATATTCTTAGCAATCGCAAGACCCAGCCCAGTCCCCTTTTTCTTGCCGTTTCGTGTTCGTGATTTGTCGGCTTTATAAAAACGTTCAAAAACAAAGGGAATATCCTCTTCCGGTATGCCGCTTCCATTATCCGCTATCGATATATGAAGGTCTGTATCTGTATTTCCAATCGCAACTTTGACATATCCTTTTTCTTCCGTGTGTCTGATGGCATTATCAATCAGATTCGTGAATACTTGTTCCATCCGGTCTGCATCCATTGATATGCCGGCAATTGTAAGATTCTGTTCCGGAATTAACTGCACATCATTTTCTTCAGCTATCCCTCTGAACTTTTTTAAAATGCGTTCCATAAATTTACCCGGATCAACACTTCCCTTGTTTAATATGATATGACCCGCTTCCATACGGGCAAGGTCCAGGAGCTCATTGACAAGCCTTCCCATACGGAGTGATTCTTCACGAATAATCTGTGCGAGTTCATTTTTTTCTTTTTTTGATTCCGCAACATCATCAACAATTGCTTCACTATACCCCTGCAGCATTGATATAGGCGTCCGCAATTCATGCGAAACGTTGGCAATAAAGTCCTGCCGCATTTTATCCAGCCGTCTTTCCTCCGTCATATCACGGATGACAGCTACGGCGCCGCGCACATAAGACTGGTCATACAAAGGCGTCATGATCATAACCCATGTCCGGCCCTGTGTATTGATTTCCCGGATCACCTCTTTTTCGTCCTTGATCACAGTTTGCAAAATTTCGTTTAATGGCTCAGGAGATTTTTGATGATCCTCATCCGGTTCAATGCCGTTTTCAAAATAAAGTTTTTCGATAAAATTTTCTGCAGGCGGATTAATCACAAGCATATCACCATTCCGATTCAAGGTTATGACCCCGTCGGCCATTGAACTGACAATACTTGAAAACTGTTCCTTTTCCTGCCTTAATGCATTGATATGAAATTTTAGCTGTCTCCCCATTCGATTGAAGGCCACCGCCAGTTCACCGATCTCATCATGTGTCAAAATCGGCACTTTTGTATTGAATTCCCCTCTTGTCAGATCAAGAGCCGCTTCTCGCATTTTAATTAAGGGCGAGGTAATGCGTGTAGACAGGAAAAAGGCAAAAATCGTTGTTAAAAATATGGCAATACCGGCCGCCAAAAAAATGATTTTTGTCGTTTCCGCTTTTGTCTGATTCAGAATATCCAATGACTGGTAAATGAAAACAGCCCCATTCTGATTGACTGGCGTACCAACAATCATGGCTTCAACGTTACTATTTGGAAGCATAATCTCTTTCTTGACATCCACACCATTCGTAAAAACATTCTTTAGCTCGTCGTCATTCCGCAGCCATTGTGAACTAAACTCATTTAAATCATTATCAGCGCTGTCCGTTGTCTGTAATGTTCCATCTCCATAAATAATGGTAATCCGACTTACCGGGTCTTTAACCAATTCTACATTTTCCAACGCCAGTTCCTGATCATCATATTGTTCAACCATTTGGGATATCTTTGTTGCTGTCTGCATCATATCATTTTCAGCTTCATCGACATGAAAGCTTTCAAAGAACTCCAATAATAAAATTGTTAAAATAAATAATACAAAAGAAACTAGCAATAATATCGTTATTGCTAGTTTGCCTACAACACTACGCCAAAACATTATGCATCATCTACCTCAAATTTATATCCGACGCCCCAAACAGTCACAATCAAGTCTGCTGCTTGCTTGGATACATAATTTAATTTTTCCCGCAAACGTTTCACATGTGTATCAACTGTACGCAAATCCCCAAAGAATTCATATTCCCATACTTCCTTTAGTAAAACTTCGCGGCTGAACACTTTATCAGGTGCTTCAGCCAGAAAACATAACAGTTCATATTCTTTCGGTGTAAGACTGACTTCGATACCATCGGATGTGACACGATGGGCATCATAGTCAATCGTCAAATGAGGGAATACGAGCAAATTTTTCGTCGGTTTTTCCGCTTCATGATAACTGTTGGAAGAAACCCGCTTTAAAACGGCCTTTACCCGGAGAACGACCTCTCTTGGGCTGAACGGTTTAACAATGTAGTCATCCGTTCCGACTTCAAATCCTTGGACGCGGTTGGATTCCTCCCCCTTTGCCGTCAGCATGATAATGGGCGTTTCTTTCTCCTTGCGCAATTCCTTTGTAACTTCAATACCATCCATCTCCGGCATCATAATATCCAGCAATATAACATCGTAGTCGGTGTTTAATGCCAGCTCCAATGCTTCTTTACCGTTTTCCGCTTCTTCAACAAGAAAATCTTCTTTTTCAAGATACATTTGCACCAGCCTGCGTATCCGTTCTTCATCATCTACAACCAGGATTCTCGGATTTGTATTCATTTATCTTCACCCTCCTTTGAACATTAATGGTTATGCATACGAGTGAAGCCCTGCCAGAACGAGGTTGACAGCAATCAGATTGAACAAAATAATCGCAAATCCCCCAACAGCAAGCCAGGCTGATCGCTCGCCATGCCATCCTCTTGAAAGCCGCAAATGCAGAAACGCTGCGTAAAAGAACCAGGTGACGAGAGCCCATACCTCTTTCGGATCCCAGCCCCAGAAGCGATCCCAGGCATAATGAGCCCAAATAGATGCAAAGATGAGTCCGCCCAATGTGAACAATGGGAAACCGATGGCGACTGCCCGGTAAGACACTTCATCAAGAAGGTCTGGTTTGACCTTTTTCAGTAATGGTTGAATAGCTGCTCCAATACGCTTACGAAGAATCAATCTGACAACCCCATACAACAGTAGCCCGGTGAGCGTTGACCATATGATTGTATTGAATTTACGGGATGCCTCAACACCTTGCATCCATCCGGGTGCCTCAAAAAACGGATTCATCCTGTCACCCGTCAATAAATTTCCTTCATTTGGTCCAACAATGGGTGGCAGGTGATAATCTGTTGTGACGGTCTCACCATTGAATGAATATTCAAATTCGGCACTGTATCCTGAAACATTGAAGACGAGAGATATGATACTGAATCCGACAAAAACGAATAAGGAAACCAACACAACTTCCAGCCAGGTCGTCCGTTTGCTTCGTCTTGTCTGATCAATCTGTCTGATCAGATAAATAAGACCTGCCACAAAACTGATTGATAAAATGCCATATGACAATGATACGGTCGTCACATGAATATACAGCCAGTGACTTTGAAGTGATGCACTAAGCGGTGATATTTCAGTCGGAAATACGCTGGCATAGGCAATCACAATCATCGCGATCGGGAGTGCAAACAATCCCAGTATATTCAATTTGTAAATAAAGTAGAGGATAATGAATGCAAACACCAACCCCATACCGAAAAATGTCATGAACTCAAACAAGTTACTGACAGGAGCATGTCCACTTGCTATCCACCTCGTTACAAAGTAAACGATTTGTACCAAAAAACCAATCATGGTGATTGTAATACCGATCGCGCCACTTACGCTTTTGCTGGTATCCTGCTTCTTTTGTTTAACGGTCGCACCAAAAAATATGGTGGCTATAAAGTAAAGAACAAACGCGATATACAGCGCTGTACCGCTGATATTTGCCATCGAATCCATTCATATGCCCTCCTTTTAGGCCTGTGATCAATTACTTAAGTTCTTGTTGATCAGTGACCATTTCCACATCTGTATCTTCTATAACCTGTTCAATATCTTTTTTTAGGCCAAACCAGTTTTTGTTGGTGTGACCAGCCACCATAACACCTTCACCTTCCGGATGTATCCATACTCTGCGGTGCTGCCAGTACATGCCTTGGATAACACCGATCATGAAGATGGCTGCCCCAATTATAAAGAATGGTAATGTGTAATCACGTTTCACACTCAATCCACTGGCATAGCGCATATCAAAATCCTCGATACCCAGTTTGTAATCATTTTCTCCGGTTGGGTCAACATTATTACCAACCCCGACGAAACTCATTTCAGGTTCTTCGCCATCTGGTGTATGAACGCTGAAGACAAAAGCTGGTTTCCTGGGATAGTTGGTTTTCGACCTTGGTTCACCTTCATCCAATTCATAATCGGGATAATATTGGTTCACAGCAACAGTAAAGCCGTTGTCCAATTCGTATTTATCTTTAGGTGATGATAAATCAATCGTGAATGAACCAAGAGACTTTTCATCATTATCGTCTGTCTCGTGGATCTTGAACGTCATGTTTTTGAATTCATTATTCTGATAGCCGGACTGGAACAACGTAAAGCCGTCAACTTCCAATGGATGATTAAGGCGGATTTCGTCTTCCGTTACTTTGTCGAGTTCAGGTTTTGCGCCTGCCACTTGTTCCCCACTATCTTTGTATATGGCGACATTCGTCTGGTAATTTTTGACGACATCCCCTTGCATTTCAAGTGCTTCCTGGTATCGTTCGTCATCCTTGTCATATGTTTCCAAAACGAATTCTTTATTCTCCAGGTAGTATTCACTGTCTGTTCCGGGAATGACGGTCTGTTCGCCTTCTCTGACCCAGACATATTCTTCCATATACATAAGCGGTGTCATACGTAACAAGGCCGCAATCAGAACAATAATCAGTCCGATATGGTTCACATAGGGGCCCCAGCGGGAAAAACGGCCTTTTTCAGCCAATAGGTGACCATTTTCTTCATATACTTTGTATCGTTTTTTCTTGAGATTAGATTTAAGTTTTGCTTTATCGTCATCTGTCACGTCATCTGTTTGGCTGAATAATCGTTGCCGTTTTAGAAATTGCGTATGACGCCTCGGTTTCTGTCGTTTCAGTGCTTTGTACAATGGAACAAACCGGTCTATACTGCACACAACAAGTGAAATCCCGATTAACGCAATTAAAAGCAAATACCACCACGAGCTGTATAAATTATGAAAACCCAATTGATAATAAATGAGACCGAAAATACCATACTGATCCTCATAATAAATGGACGGGTCGCGTGAAACGGCATTTGCCGGTATGTACTGTTCCTGGGGGAAAATGGTTCCAATTCCCGAAGCAATTAAAGCCAGCACAATCAGCCAGACTCCAACTTTTACCGAGGAAAAGAAATTCCATAACTTATCGATAATTGATTTATTGTATGTCTGTGACCTGCGGGCGCTCCCATCATACCGCATATTAAGCAGCTTCTGTTTATCATTGCCGTCGATATGCTGGTTTTCTTCCACTGGTTTACCGCATGCCTCACAAAGAACGGTACCTTCCGGGTTAATATGCCCGCATTCACATTTTATTTTCGCCATTTGAATCCCTCACAATTAACACATTTCCTACTGTTCAGGCAGTATCTGCTGTAGGTGCCCTTCAATCCTGTCCAACGTCAGGCCACCTTCAACAACTTCTTCAATTTCCCCATCAGGGTTAATGAAAAATGTGGTTGGCAGTGGGTCGATATTATAAGCGTGCATGACTTCCTTGGTGGAATCATATGGTACAGGGAATGTCAAATCATGTTTGTTAATGAACCGGTCAACAACAAATTGCGTCGTATCAAGATTAACCGCAACAATCTCGATTCCCTTTTCTTTATACTCAGGATAAAGTTTTTCCATATAGGGCATCTCGTCTTCACATGGTTCACACCATGTGCCCCAAAAATTCAGCATGACGCCTTTGCCATTCAGGTCACTCAATTGAACGGTTTCACGTTCGTTGTGATCGTTTATTTGTTCAAGTTTGAAATCGGGTGCCTGCGTTCCCGCATTAACAGCTGTTTCGTCCTGCCTCAAATTGGTCACTAAAGCATATATAACGGCGACAAGCAGTACTGCAAATACAATTGTTCTGAAAATCAGACGGTTTCTTTTTTTGTATTTTTTGCTGGCTTTCGCTTGATTCGTATTCATGCATGCTCACTCCCTACGCCATTATACCATGTTATCATTGCTGTAAATTTGTCTATTAATCAACAATTTCATCGCGGGCTGACAACCGCATTTTTTTTACCTCATGTGGCGTAAGACGGCGGTAATCACCTGGCTGCATTCCCTTAAGTGTCAGGAGACCATATCTTTCCCGTTTCAGCTTGGAAACCGGATAGCCCAATACATCCATCATCCGTCTTATATGTTTGTTTTTTCCTTCGTGAAGAGTCATTTCAAGAATCATGCTATTTTTTTGCCTGTCTGTTTCAAGGATTTTGTATCGAATGATTTTCAACAGATCGCCCTCGGAACGGACACCTTTCCGCAACGTGTTCAGCTCACGCTTGTCCGGTATCCCTTTAATTTTCGCAACATAAACTTTATCAATACCATATCTCGGATGCATGAGCAGATTGGCAAATTCCCCGTCATTTGTCAACAGCAGAATGCCGGATGTGTCATAATCCAGTCTGCCGATTGGGTAAATACGTTCTGGGATTTCTCCCAGATAATCTGTTACAACTTTTCGGTCTTTATCATCCTGTACACTGGAAATAACGCCCCTTGGTTTGTATAGAATATAATAGACCGGTTCTTCTTTCTCCAGACGCACCCCGTTAACGTCGATGTTATCATGCAGGCTTACTTTTGACCCCAATTCGGTTACTGTTTTATCATTGACCTTTACTTTACCGTCAACTATCAGTTTTTCCGCTTTTCTGCGGGATGTTACACCGCTTTGGGCAATTACTTTTTGCAGTCGTTCCAATGAGTGTGTCATCATATCACCATTTTCTTGAAAGTCATTTTTTTAAATATTGTTGCTTCTTCATAGTTGAGATAAACTGCGACGTAACGTTTTATGAGTGTTAAACTACCGCTGCGGAAATACACTTGGTGATCGTCGTGTTGCAAGTGATTGCGGGAAGCAGCACTCCTCGCAACTCGCAGCTAACTCGGCGGATGTTTTGCTCGTCGCTTTCCGTGGGCGGCTGATGAGCCTCCTCGAGCTAAGCACTAAGGGGTCTCATCCAGGCCTCTGCTCCCACAGGAGTCTCCGTGTATTTCCTCCGCTGGTTTTATTGACTGGTCCAGGAGTCGTGATAGAAATACGTTTAAAACCACTTCACTAGTCCGGGTGAGCGGAGGGCGGTGACTCCTGCGGGAAAAGCACGAGTCCGAAGACCCCGCAGCGACGGTTTTCCGCGAGGAGGCTGAGGCCGTGCCCTAAGGTGCGCATCCGCCCGTAGCGATCCCGGACGGTGGACTGAAAAGTTACTTATAGAAAACATTCCAGCACTTGTGTCGCAGTTTATGGTTTTTTGTGTCAAGAACAACAGCATTTTGAAACAGCCTTCTTTAATTTCTGCATAATAATAGCGTTAATCATATGTTAACGCTATTTCAACAGTTTATCCAAATATTAACGTTACAATAATGATCGAAGCAATTATACCAACCAGGTCAGCTAACAGTCCAACTTTAAGCGCGTATCGCATTTTTCGGATACCAACTGCACCGAAATAAATGGTTAATATATAAAGGGTTGTATCTGTGCTTCCCTGCATGGTGGACGCCAGTTTGCCTATAAATGAATCAGGACCATGTGTCCCGATTAATTCAGTCGTCATCCCTAAAGCTGCCGTCCCGGAAATGGGTCTTACCATTGCCAGTGGAATGATTTCCGGTGGTACACCGATGAATATGAGCAAAGGTGAAATAAACTGAATAAATGCGTCCAATGCCCCTGAGCTCCGAAGTATCGATATGGCCACAATCATACCTACTAAAAAGGGAAGTAAAGAAAATGCCATTTTGACACCGTCTTTCCCCCCTTCCACAAACATTTCATATGTAGGCACCCGCTTCCATGTTGCCACAAAAAGTACAACCAGAAGGAAACATGGTATCAGCCACGTACTGATTAGCGTTATAACACCCAACTTATCACCTCCTAAGGCTTCTGTAATAAAAGATACGATCAATGATCAGTGCACTGACTGATGAAATAAGTGTTGCGATAATGGTAGTTGCCACAATCTCAGTTGGAGATCCAGAACCATATTGCATCCGGATAGAAATGACAGTTGTTGGAATAAGTGTGAGACTGGATGTATTTAAAGCGAGAAATGTGATCATAGATCTGGAAGCCGTATCTGTCCCACTCAACTCCTTCATTTGCTCCATCGCTTTAATCCCCATTGGTGTCGCAGCATTCCCCAAACCAAAAATGTTAGCGGTAATGTTGGATAATATATAGCCCATTGCCGGGTGATCCTTTGGAATGTCAGGAAAAATCCGGACAATAATTGGCCTGAACAGGTTAGCGAGAAATGTTAATATCCCTGCTTCCTCGGCAATTTTCATAATGCCAAGCCAAAATACCAATATACTGATCAGTCCAATCGTCAACGTAACAGCCTCTTCCGCACTTTCAAATAAAGCCTTATTGACCTCGTCCATCGTTCCATTAAACATGGCATAAACGATTCCGACAGCTGCCATAAACGCCCAAATGATATTAACCATTTGGATCAAACCCGGTAAACCGTTGATATACCGAAATAATATTTTTTAAAAAGTCCCCTTCACGCCGTTCGGAATAAATTGGGGTCTCTGTAATCGGCACAGCATCCACAAAATATATGGTCTTTCCGATAACATCTTCCACTGTCTCCGGATGCTCACGTAATATAAATGATTGACGTTCGAGTTGTTTTTGTTCATTTTTCTGAAGCGGTAATGTAATATCATGATGCAAATAGCCTGTAACCTGATTGCCGGATTTGGCCATTTGGTAACGATTTTCCCCTTCTTGATCAATCGTTGTCATATCATAGTTATCAAACCCCCATTCGAACATTCCGATATGATCTTGCCAATCATCAGGTCCATTTAGCGTTACAGCGATTAGTTCCATGTCCCCTTTTTGTGCCGAACTTACCAAGGTCCTTCCAGCGATTCGGGTGAATCCGGTTTTCCCGCCGTTTGTATATTCATACATACCGGTCAGCAACTTGTGTTTATTTTTCCAAGCATACGCCCGGTTCTCTGATTTATAGTTTTTTGTTTTGGTAACTTGCCTGAATGTTTCATTATCCATCGCATAGCGCATTAGGGTGGCCATGTCATATGCAGTGGAAAAATGATGATCGGCGTCGAGTCCATGTGGATTTTCAAACGAAGTGTTGGTCATACCAAGCCACTGCGCCTTTTGGTTCATTAAATGGACGAAACCTTCCTTGCTTCCTCCTACATGTTCGCTTATCGCAACAGCTGCATCATTGCCGGAACGCAGCAATAATCCGTAAACAAGATCCTTGAGTGGCATTTGTTCGCCTTCTTCCAAATAAATGGAAGATCCGGTCGCATTGACAGCACGATTGCTGACCGTTACGGTTTCCTCGAGTTTTCCTGATTCAATGGCAATAATGGCAGTCATAATTTTCGTAATACTGGCTATGGGCTGTTCTTCATGTGCTTGTCTTTCGAAGAGCACCCTTCCTGACGATTGTTCGATCAATACGGCATTATTAGCTGATACACCCGGTTTTGCTTGTCCAACTGCCGGGTACAAAAAAAAGCCAAGGATAAGACAGGCAAGTGTTATGACAGCATAACGCATACATTTTCCTCCTGCAGATGATTAATTTATCTATACAGTTTATGCGCGTTATACAAGTGAATATGCTAATAATACCCCAATAGTGGTCATCGGGGTTTCGTAAACTGGAGGTCTCCGGGATCGTGAATCCTATGGAGGCAAAAATCCTTACGATGAACGTAAGGATTACTGAATAATGGTAAAATGTATTTATGCATAACTGTTTCCATCAATCTGTTCCGAAAACTTTTCAAAAAACAGGTCTGCTTCCTGTTCAAGCTGATCAGTACTGATATCTTCCGGAAGCGGCGGCAATTCTTCAAGCGATGTTAAGCCAAAATAAGTCAGGAAGTCTGTTGTTGTTGCAAATAACATGGGCCGTCCAGCCCCTTCTTTTCTCCCGACTTCTTCAATTAGTGATCTGGCAATCAATGTCTGTACAGGCCGATCACTTTTTACACCTCGTATATCTTCAATTTCGGTTCTGGTGATCGGTTGCTGGTAGGCGATAATTGCCAATGTTTCCAAAGCAGCCTGTGACATTCTTGTCATTTGTGGTGTTTCAAGAAGTTTTTTAAAATACGGACTGTGTTCAGGCCTGGTTGTCAAATGAAACACTTCATGCGATTGCATTAAGAGCATTCCGCGGTTCGTATGATCATAATCGTACTTTAATTCCTGCAGTAAATGGTTAACTGTATGATCCGGAGCATCCAGAACACGCGCTATTTGTGTCACAGTAATGCCTTCATCGCCACTTGCAAATAATAAGCCTTCCATTATAGCTTTCAGTTCATTAATTTCCACGATTAACCCCCCATATAAAAAACATACAATTGATCTAAATGATTTTCCTGCTCACATCTCACCTCATTATTTTTCATCAGCTCCAATATTGCCATAAATGTCACCACAATATGTGAACGAGAGGGATATTCAAATAACCGATCAAACGTTATCCCCGACCGTTTGTGTTTCACCAAGTCAAGGACTTCAGTCATGCGCTGTTCGATCGGGATCTCACTGCTTTTAACTTTTGTTTCCAACGGGTCGTTCCATTTCTTGCGTTCGAACATTTTTCCTAAAGCATGAAGCATATCATAAATGGATAAATCCCCCTTGTTTACAGGCGGTTTGCTCTCATCATCATCGAATGCAACCGGTGGCCTTGTAAACGTCTGATTCGCTTCCATTTCCCGATCATGCAATTTTTGAGCTGCATCTTTGTATTTCCGGTATTCAATCAGACGCTGCATCAATTCTTCACGTGGATCTTCCATGTATTCCTCATCTGCTTCTTCAATCTCCTGTTTTGGTAAAAGCATCTGACTTTTCAAAGCAAGCAACGTGGCAGCCATTACCAAATATTCACTCGCGACATTTAGTTCGAGCTGCCGCAGGGTATGAATATAGTGCATATATTGCTCGGTTATCTGTGCCACAGGTATATCGTATATATCAATCTCATATTGGTTGATCAAGTGCAGTAATAGATCAAGAGGACCTTCAAAACCATCCAATTTCACTTGATATGGCTGATTCACAACAGTTCTCCTTTCATGAGCGGAAAAACCCCCGTATTAAGGGGCATTCACATTCCAGGCGTTTAAAGTTTTCCTTATTGCGTATACGCCCATACAATTTTGCGATTGTCATCATATGTTATTAACGTAAGATAAATGTTACCAAAAAAACATTTATCCGTTAAGCGAAAAAGGAGGAATTTCATTATGGGTTACGGCGGAGGATTTGCGCTAATCGTTGTACTGTTTATCCTTCTGATTATTGTCGGTGCTGCATGGATGTAATCATGCCGAGCTGATTGACAATATCATTCTGTAAGTTTTCTTACAAACAAAAGCCACCTCTTAAAGAGAGCTGGCTTTTGTTTAGTCACTTTCTTCGTTTTTGTGCTGTCCTTCATCAATTGACTTATTCAAAAATTGTTGTGTTATCTCATCGGCACAAACGGCATACTTATCGCCAAACATATTCTGCACTTCTTTCACCATCTTTTTGCCGATCCCCGAGTTTCGATGTGAGGGGTTAACAGATATGTGTTGGACAACTGCGTCAATATCATTCTCAATACGCACGCCAATCGCACCCAGTACATCTTCCTCCTTCCAGAGGAAAAGGTACCAATTCGGATTTGTCTCATACTCTTTAATCGTTTGCTGCAATTTCTTAACATCTTTTTCTTCAGGCATGAAAGATAATAATCCCATCGCAATCTTTTCATAATTTTTTTTATAACGAATAAACATAGATATCCCTCATTATGATAATAGCTTACCAATCAAAAAGAGCAGAACATACCATACTGAATGGGTTCCTTACCGATAGGGTTTGTATATATAGTTATGCAACACAAGGCATGATTTGTCAACATCGGCCGGCTATAATATTCAAAATACCCGTTGCTTTTGTTAAAAAACAATGACAAACCCATCTTCCCAGTTATCCCTTGATCCGGTATAATCACAGCAAATTTCTGTTAATGCTAATTTGAACTGGTGTTCATCCTTTATCATCATGACCATACTTGCGGATAAACATACGCTTTCTTATTTTTGTCTGATAACGCTCAAGATCGTATAGCCATCTGATGGTTTCCCTTTAAAACGAAAGGGAATGATATTAACAACGGCTACCCATAAATTAAACAGTAACAATAACATTAAATAATTGTTGGGGTATACGGTATACAAGGCATAACAGAGAACTGCAGCCAAAAAACTGCTGAAAGGCCCAAGAGCAGCTATCCTGATTTGTTCGTGCCGCTGATACGGAACCTTTCGTTTACTGCTCGTCAAACCTCCAATAAAGAAGAGGATGCGCATCGTCATATGGATATGCTTCCACTTCGTGCGGTAAACGGTAGTGCCAGCACCTATCGATAAAAAAACTTGATCAGCTTCGACTGATTTTGCGCCAAGCACATGGCCTAATTCATGGACTGTCGTTCCAGCCGGCGCAACAACAAAAATCAGGAATAGAAACGTATAAATATCCATACATGTCTATTATTCTGCCGTAACCTTTACATGCTTCATAACATCGCCGTTTTCCATCGCTTTGGCAAACTCAATGCCCGAGGTAACTTGGCCAAAAACCGTATGGACACCGTCTAAATGGGGCTGGGCTTCATGAACGATAAAAAATTGACAGCTTCCTGTATCTTTTCCGGCATGAGCCATCGACAACGAACCTTCCTGATGTTTATGCGGGTTCCCTTCAGTTTCACATTTGATTGTGTACCCTGCATTGCCAGTACCATCACCATTCGGACAGCCCCCCTGGCTGACAAATCCGTCAATTACCCGGTGGAACGTCAGACCGTCATAAAAATTGCTGTTCGCCAGCTTTTCAAAATTTGCTGCGGTGTTTGGTGCTTCATCCGGATAAAGTTCAAACTCTATTTTGTTCCCGTTTTCCATTAAAATATATCCTTTTTTTCGCATGCTTTCATCCCCTTTATTGTACTGATAGTTCATGTTCAAAAAGAAAGATAAAAATGACCGTCATCGGCTAAGTTTGCGATGTCAATCGCCAACGCTGATATTAGCACGTCCTGTACGTCGGAGTTCAAGGCGGCGTAACTTTGAGCAACGACATGGATCCATTTCAATTCATGAGTTGCGGAAAAGCAAGCCGACGAGCTTCCACAGGATGTGGTGACTTCCGCGTTGACGATTGACGTCGGTGGTTTTAGCAGAAGGTCCTCTATCGATGTGTCATTTTCACCAGACTTTTGAACAACCTATTTTATTATTTTAGCTGACGTTACGATAGAAAACAACTGTATCATTCATAGGAAATGTCATTTTTCACAACATCATGATAGGTTTCACGTTTTATGACCAACTGATCCCGGCCATTTTCCACAAAAACCACTGCTGCTTTTGGAAAGCGGTTATAATGGCTGGCCATTGAATAGCCATATGCACCGGTCGAAAACACGGCCAGAATATCATCACTTTCGACGGCCGGCACTGGAAGATCCCACATCAGCATATCTCCTGATTCACAGCATTTACCAGCGATCGAAACTGTATCCGTCGCAGTCTTTCCCGCCTTATTTGCCAGCACACCTTCGTATTTCGCATGGTAAAGCGCCGGACGTATATTATCAGTCATTCCCCCGTCAACCGAAACATAATTGCGTACACCGGGGATTTCTTTTATGGAACCAACCGTATATAATGTTACCCCGGCATTCCCGGCGATAGCACGGCCCGGTTCAATCCATATTTCCGGTAAAGGCATATTGAAGTAAGCTGCTTGTTCCTGAACGACGGCTGTCAGCTCCTTAACATGCGTAGAATAATCAAGCGGCTGATCGCCCTCTGTATACCGGATGCCAAAGCCTCCCCCTAGATTCAGAACATCCGGGGAATAATGATATTCAGCATGCCAATCGGCTAGTTTACGAAACAGGACTTTCGCCGCCAGCACAAAGGCATCAGTTTCAAATAGCTGTGAGCCAATATGGCTGTGCAAACCTTTAAAATGAATATTTTCACTGTTCTGCAATTGTAAAAACGCTTCATCTGCTTGTCCATCAGCTAAATTGAAACCAAACTTGGAATCTTCATTGCCAGTTACAATATACTGATGTGTATTCGGCTGAATTCCAGGTGTCACACGCATTAAAACATCCATTGTTTTATTTTTCCGCTGTAGAATTTCGTTGATTAGTTCAATCTCATGAAAATTATCGACTACGATGCACCCTATATCATAATCGATGGCCATTTCCAGTTCATTGGCGCTTTTATTATTGCCATGCATGTGAATTCTGTCGACAGGGAATTGAGCCTGAAGTGCTGTATACAATTCACCCTGTGATACGACATCAAGACTTAAACCTTCCTGTTTAATAACCTGAAGCATCGCGACAGAAGAAAAAGCTTTGCTTGCATAAGCCACCTGCGCCCGGACCCCAAGTGCCTCAAATGTTTCGACAAAACGGCGACAATTCGCCCGTATTAACGAAACATCATAAACATACAACGGTGTACCATATTTTTCCGAAAGGCCCACTGCGTCAATTCCGCCAATTGCTAAATGCCCCACGTCATTTATGTTGAATGGATGATGATCCAGTATCATATAAAATTCCCCCGCTCAATCCCAAGTGTAAAGATACTTTACCACACAAAAGCCAAAAACGAAAGAGGAAGCTAAGCACCTGAAATTGGCTTGGATGCTGACCCACGTCTGATTTGCTATCTTAAACAGGCGGCCATTTTTCTGGTTATCCGGGAAGTTCATGCTTTCGATTTTGGCTGTCTGTAATCATTTTTAGGGTGGACAATGCTTGGACGTTTTTTGGAATATGGAATGGGAACACGAAATAGAATTTCAGCTAATCCACGGCCATTGAACGGAATGAACGGCCACAAGAATGGTGTCTGCAAAGATTTTAAATGAACCATATAGAGCACATATAGTGTCGCACCAATGGTGAAACCAACTATACTGAACAGCGCCGTAGCAAGGATTAATATCGTTCGAATAATCTTATTGCCGACACCCAGTTCATAACTTGGCGTAACGTACACACCTATCGCACTAATGGAGACATACAAAATAATCTCCGGCCCAAACAGGCCGACATCAATAGCTATCTGACCGATTAAAACAGCAGCGATCAGTCCCATTGAAGTGGCCAAGGGCGTCGGTGTATGGATAGCGGCCATCCGTAAAAATTCAATTCCCAGATCTGCCAACAGAATTTGTATCACGACCGGGATGGTCCCATCTTCCTTAGGTCCGATAAACGAAAGTTCCGCCGGCAGCAGTGATGGCTCTATCACAAATAACAGCCATAAAGGCATCAGAAATATCGACATCATAATGGCAAGGATCCTGGATATGCGCATAATCGTTCCGACCAATGGTGTCTGACGATATTCTTCGGCATGCTGTATATGATGAAAAAAAGTTGTCGGCAGAATAATGACGCTTGGGGACGTATCTACAATTAATACGACATGTCCTTCCATCAGATGCGTCGCGGCAACATCAGGGCGCTCGGTATATCTGACTAAAGGATAGGGTTTCCATTTGGGGCCGGAAAAAAATTCTTCCAAAGTTTTATCTGTCATCGTCAGGCCATCGATTTCAATCCGGTTCAATTTTTCCTTAACGGTAGCGATCAGATCTCTGTCAGTGATATCATCAATATAGCACAAACAAATATCCGTTTTTGAGCGTTCCCCGACTTTCAGCATTTCATGCCGGAGTCTGGCATCGCGGATCCGTCTCCTTGTTAGTGCCGTGTTTTCAATAATGTTCTCGGTAAAACCATCACGAGAACCTCTTACAACATGTTCTGTATCAGGTTCTTCAGGTGATCGTCCGGGATAATTGCGCACATCAACGATAAAGGCATATTTGATGCCATCAATAAAAATAACAATCAAGCCGGATAATATTTGGTCGACCGATTCATCCAGGGACTCGGTCCGTTCCACCTGCTGATAAATGATTCGGTTTTCAACGATTTCCGGCACTTTTTTCGTGTTAACTTCATCATCATTGATCTGAACAAGCTGGCGCATGATTTGCTGGACAACTTCACCATCACAGAGTCCGGTCACGTAATACAGCTGAATTTTTGTTTTCAAAACGGTTAATTCACGAAAACCAAAATCAAATGAAGTATCCAGCCCGACCCGATCCTTCATGTACTGCTTGTTTTTATCTATTTTTGCGTATATTGGACTTTTCGTTTTATTTTGGCTCATAACATTCAACTCTCCACTTTATTTGTTTCGGAAATCACTTATTTCACAAATACCGTCCATTGAAAAAGGGATCCGGCAATCTTGCCAAATACAATAGCCATTAATAACCATAGTAATTTCTCTTCCATTCGGATACGTTTTGAAAGAATTGGAATTACATTCAATACTTCGGTCAAAGCAGCGGCCATCATGCCGTTAAATACGCCGTGAAAAGCGCCCCAAATGATGAGTAAAATATACGGCTGATTCCAGGATACGTCCGAGAATGACATGTATATCCCAAATAAAGAGCCAAGAATAATACCAGCAATATAAACAGGTATAAATTGCCCCGTCTTACTCAATTGGATGATTCTAGGGATTATTCCCAATACCGTTAAAAATGCGACAAACCCGCCCCCGACAGCAACACCAGCAGCAAAACCGATCGTTACTTCAAGAAGACTCGTGAGAATGTTTGTGATCATTCAGCGTGTTCTCATAATGGGTGAGATAGTGATCCATATCCTGCTGGTAATTAAAGATTTCGATTTCAAGAGGGCTTGGTTCTTCATTAATACGTTTCTGGAACCAGTGGTTGAAAAATAACAGCATTCCGATTCCGAGTCCGAATGAGTACGGTATCTGAATCCACAACGGATATTGGCTTTGTTCACCTGTCAGCATATAATGGAGTTTTTGCTGAACCTCCTGCATACTGACATCATAATGAAAATTGATAATGGTCATGGCAGTACCAATAAAGAGAAGCAGCCAAACAATAGCCGTTATTAATATGTTTGGCGATTTTTTATACTTCTGAATCCGGATAATTGTATGAGATGGTCCGACAAGCTGAAATTCCAGGTCACGGTAATGTGTATTTAAATGATCAATGACTAAGAAACTGTCCACAATCACCACATTCAAGTCTTTTTTGGTAATCCGGTAAATCGGTGTTTGTTCCAATTCGTTTTTCAATGCTGATGTGGTGGAAATCCAGGCAATATCCTTCAGCTTAACTTTTTTCAAATAAGTCATTTCGACGTTCTTTTTCATGCGTAAGTATACGATTTCTGACATGCAGGACTCATCCTCTTTACGATGTTGTACAAAATAGTATTTGTTTAAAGTACTATAATTATCACAGAAAAAGCTGGCTTATCATTGTTAAATGTTTTGAATTTCATTCTAATCCAATCAAACCGGCATATTATTTTTAGTAACGATGAATTAAAGGCAGGCTGGTTTTGGTGAAAATAAAGCATCCTATCGTTGCGTATATCGTGAGTTTTTCCCTTCTATTGCTGCTTGTATCATTTATTTCGGTATCCAAAGGCCAAAATAATTTTTTTCGTTTCGCCATGATTAATGAATTAACAGCGTCCGATTTGATATCAGAATCATTACTGTTCATGATGAGCGCGGAAGTCCCCCAACTGGAAGGGAATTTATATGAAAATGATAGACAAACACCGGATTTTTCGTCATTGCTATTTGAATTTACCTCCGGGATAACACCAAAAAGTTTCACAAGCTTACTTGAACTGGAATTGCCTGGTAGGAAGTCATTTTCCAGTGGCGCGTATTTGGTGGGAAAGGAATCTGATCTAACGACCATGCCGATAGAGTCACCGCCTCCTGATTTTGATAAATTACTTGAAGAGGACCAGCCCGAACAAGAGGATGAATCAATTCAGGACTCAACTGACGCAGATGTCTTCATTTATCACAGTCATGCCTGGGAAGCTTATTTGCCGCTAATGGATAATGCAGAGAAAAAGCCGAGTGAAGCTTCAACCACAAACAATAATCAAAATGTTATACATGTTGGCTCGATGCTCACTGAACAACTGGAGAAAAAAGGGATAAACACAATTCATGATAAAACAAACGTCACCACGGGGCTGCATGATAAAGGCTGGGGGTACAGTGATTCGTATAAATTTTCCCGTCAAACGATTGAAGACGTCGCCTCAGCCAATGACAATTTATCATACTTCATTGATATACACCGTGATGCACAACGAAATGATGAAACAACGGTTACCATCAACGGTAAGGATTATGCCAGAGTATACTTCATAGTGGGAATTGAACATGAGGACTACAAGAAAAATCTTCAATTTGCAAAAGAGTTGCACCGTCTGCTTAAAAAGAAATATCCCGGGCTCAGTAAAGGGATATATGAAAAAAGTAAATCTGATGGGAATGGCGTTTATAACCAGGATGTTTCAGAACGGTCACTGTTAGTCGAATTCGGGGGGATTGATAATACGCGCGAAGACCTTAGCAACACGGCTAAGGTGATGGCAGAAGTCATTAGCAAACACCAAAAAGGTGATGCTGAAAAGGTCAACGATGCGAAATAGAGAAAAGATTCATCAGAAAAGGCTGTCCCGATTGTGATCAGGACAGCCTTAAATCATGGATTCATATTCACTTTCATTTCTTCCAGGATCTTTTTCTCAAGCCTGGAGACCTGCACTTGTGATATACCAAGTCTGTCAGCTACTTCGGATTGTGTCCTGTCTTTGTAATACCGTAAATACAAAATCAGCCGTTCTCGCTCATTCAGCCGTCTGATCGCTTCCTGCAGGGAGAGTTTATCAAACCACTTTGTATCATCATCGGCGATTTGATCCAATAATGTGATTGGATCACCATCATTCTCAAAAACTGTTTCATGGATGGAGTGTGGTGATTTTGCGGCTTCTTCAGCATGAACGACATCTTCAGGTGTAATATGAAGTGATTCGGCGATTTCCAGAACGGTTGGCGCTCGTCCAAGCTGTTTAGTCAATTCATCCCGCTTTTTACGTATTTTATTGCCGGTTTCTTTTAAGGAACGGCTCACCTTAACACTGCCATCATCCCGGATAAAACGCTGTATTTCACCGATGATCATCGGGACAGCATATGTGGAAAACTTGACGTCATAAGATAAGTCGAATTTATCAATGGCTTTAATAAGTCCGATACTTCCTATCTGAAATAAATCATCCGAATCATATCCGCGATTGATAAATCGTTGTACAACCGACCATACTAGCCTGACATTACTTTCAACAAGTATATCCCGTGCCTCTTTGTCGCCTTCTTGGCTTTTATGAATATATGTCTTCACCTGTTCATCATTTAACGATTCCTGCAGGTTTCTGTGACTAACATTTACATCCATAGGCAACCCTATTTAGAAACCGTTTTTTTTGAAAGTTGTTTTGTCATGTGAACAGATGTGCCATTTTCAGGTGAAGAAATAATCTCCAATACATCCATAAAATTCTCGATGATCGTAAAACCCATGCCCGATCTTTCCAATTCAGGTTTTGATGTATAAAGCGGTTGTCTGGCTTCATCCACATCACCGATGCCAATACCGTTATCTTTAATGGTCAGTTCAACTTCATCTTCATGAAGTACACAGGATATGGAAACATGGTTACCCGGTTCATTGTTGTAACCGTGAATAATGGCATTCGTTACGGCCTCCGAAACGACCGTTTTAATTTCAGTCAGCTCATCCATTGTCGGATCCAGCTGTGCGACAAACGAAGCGACTGTCACCCTGGCAAACGATTCATTTTCGCTGACACTCGAAAATTCCACAAACATTTCATTTTTCATGATGCCACCCCCAACGTAAATAACGCATGTTCTTCGTTCTCCTCTAACCTCACAATTTTAAACATACCTGACATTTCAAACAATCTCCGGACTGGCGCTGAAACGGAACACACAACCATCTCCCCTCCCAGCTGCAGTACTTCTTTGTATCTCCCAAGAACAACACCAAGCCCTGAACTGTCCATGAATGTTACCGATTCAAGGTTCAGCACAACATGCTTAATGGCATTTGTATACATCATTTCCTTCCATTCATTCCGTAATACTTCCGTTTCATGGTGATCTAATTCCCCGGACATTCTGACGACCAGGACATCCTGCTTGACGTTAAACGCAGTAGACAGACTCATGTCTTTTCCTCCCCACTTAAATTCATTCCACGTACTTTTTCGTTACAAGTCACATTGATTCCTGCCTCTTGACAAAATAAGAACCAATTCGTCAGAGACTCTGCTATTTCACCATATTTTGAGCGGTTCTCTTCAGTAATGTCAGATAAGAAGCTTCCTCGACATCATAATCCACAATCAATGGTGATTTTGACAAAGTTTTTCCGTTATTTTTGATCACGAGCTCACCAACCTCATCCCCTTTACTGATTGGCAGTTCAATGTCGGATTTCAGGTTCACAGATGTGCTCACCTTTTTATCCTTCTCGCCCTTCCGATGAATCGTACTGATGGATTCAGATGCTGTCACATCAATGGAGGGATCCTCCGCTTTCAACATATCTAACGTTGTAATCGTCTGCCCTTTCTCGTATAAATTTTTTGTCTCGTAATGATTAAAGGCATAATCAAGCATACCGGAAATCGATGCATTTCGTTCTTTGGTTGTATCAGCACCCATGACCACTGCAATCATACGCATGTCACTTTTTTCCGCTGTGGCCGTTAAGCAATATTTTGCCTCATTCGTATAACCAGTTTTCAGCCCGTCAACCCCCGGATAGGACTTTACCAGTTTATTGGTATTTACGAGCCAGAATTCGTTTTCTTCACCTTTTCGTAAATAATCCTCATAAATCGATGTATAGTTGGTTATGGATTCATATTTTAATAATTCTTTGGACATGACCGCCATATCGTGGGCGGTGCTGTAATGGTTTTCGGTCGGCAATCCAGTTACATTCTGAAATTGGGTGTTTTCCAGCCCGAGTGCTTCAGCTTTTTTATTCATCTGTTCCACAAACGCTTTTTCACTTCCGGAAATTCGTTCAGCCAAAGCAACACTTGCATCATTCCCGGAGGCAACTGCAACACCTTTCAAAAGATCATTCACACTCATTTCTTCTCCCGCTTCAAGAAATATTTGCGAACCTCCCATCGAGGCAGCGCGCTCACTGACTCTGATCGTCTCATCTTTTTCAATCTTACCCTGATCAAGGGCTTCCATTATCAATAGTAGAGTCATAACTTTTGTCATACTGGCCGGCGGCAATTTCTTATGTGCATTTTTGTCAAACAGCATTTCACCGGTATCACGCTCAATCAAAATAGCCGAACGCGCGTCGGGGGCTAAATTCAGCTCCTGATCCGTATTATCCCCTTCATTCTCCTCACCGAACACAGTAAATGGCATGAACAGAATGGAAAATATGATGCTAGTCAATAAAACAAACTTTTTCATTGTTCAACCTCCAACATTCAATATAGCTTTAGGATTGCCATTAGAAGGTGTTCTTATACAAGGAAAACGCATGCTGATTTCAGCATGCGTTTTCGCTTCAGGTATAACTTATTTCGTGATGTTCTCATAGATGAGCGGGGGATTTTTCACGGGTTCATCCGATATAACAATGCTTTGGTATAATGTTTCTTTTACGTCTTCTATGGTCGAGGTGTTTGCATGAATGGTCAACAGTGATTCACCATGATTTACGTAATCCCCGATTTTTTTATGAAGAACGAGTCCGACAGACAAATCAATGGCCGATTCTTTGGTTGCTCTTCCTGCACCAAGCATCATGGCAGAGTTTCCAATATCATCAGCGCTGATTTTGGAAATAGTTCCGGATTTTTCTGCAGGTAGTTCAAATGTGTGCGATGCTTGCGGCAATAAGTCCGGTTGATCGATAACACGCGAATCACCCCCCTGTGACTCTAGAAACAACTTAAATTGCTCAATTGCTTTTCCAGTGTTCAGGTTGTCGGTCAGCTGTTTCCGTGCTTCATCAAGTGTGTTTGCTTTGTTTGCTAACACCACCATTTGACTGCCTAATTCGAGACATAATTCGGTTAAATCGTCAGGCCCGTTTCCCTGTAGGGTATCAATTGCCTCTCTGACTTCCAGTGCGTTACCTACAGCGTACCCAAGCGGCTGGCTCATGTCAGAAATGACTGCCATCGTATTCCTCCCGACGCGATTGCCGATTGATACCATTGCCTGAGCCAATTCCCTGGCATCGTCGAGTTCCTTCATAAAAGCACCGGCACCGGTCTTGACATCCAAAACAATCGCATCCGAACCGGAAGCTATCTTCTTACTCATAATCGAACTGGCAATCAAGGGGATCGAATTAACCGTTGCCGTGACATCCCTTAGACTGTAGAGTTTTTTATCGGCCGGTGTCAGGTTACCGGTCTGGCCGACGACAGCCACCTTGTTTTGGTTAACCAGATTAATAAATTCATCACTGGAAATTTCAACATGAAATCCCGGCACCGCTTCCAGTTTATCGATTGTTCCGCCTGTGTGTCCCAAACCTCTGCCGCTCATTTTGGCAACCGGGACCCCGGCGGACGCAACCAGTGGGGCCAGTATTAAGGTTGTCGTATCACCAACTCCTCCGGTCGAATGTTTATCCACCTTAAGACCGGAGATAGCAGAAAGATCAATCTGGTCACCGGATTCAACCATCGCACTGGTCAATTCTGCACGTTCCGCTGCGGTCATGTCCTGAAAAAAAACCGCCATCAGAAGAGCGCTCGTCTGATAGTCCGGGATATCACCATTTGTGTAGCCATTAATAAAAAAACGGATTTCCTCCTTCGTAAGGTTTTTGCCGTCACGCTTTTTTTCAATGATATCATACATTCGCATATAATCACCTTTAGTCCATTATTAATGTGGTAGTGTGCGGATGATTTCTTTAACAAACGTGAGAAAGTCTTCACGCACCTGTTTCGTTGTCTCAATCACTTCATGATGGGTGAGCGGCTGATCAAGAATCCCCGCAGCCATATTGGAAATGCAGGAGATACCCAAGACGCGCAGCCCTGCATGTCTTGAAACGATTACTTCCGGGACAGTTGACATCCCGACAGCGTCTCCGCCAAACTTCCGAAGCATGTTTATTTCTGCCGGTGTCTCGTATGTTGGTCCGGAATTGCCGACATAAACGCCGTCCTGAACCGTCACCCCGAGTTTTGCCGCACAGTCCTTTGCATGGCGCAAATAGGCTTCGTCATATACTTGTGACATATCCGGAAAACGTTCACCCAACGCGTCATCATTCGGTCCGAGCAGCGGATTGTCACCCATATTGTTGATATGATCAGTAATCAGCATTAAGTCACCAGGATGAAACATCTTATTAATTCCACCGGCTGCATTCGTAATAACGATTGAGTCAATTCCCAATTCTTTCATCACTCGAACGGGAAATGTTACTTGCTGCATGGAATAGCCTTCATAGTAATGAAAGCGTCCCTGCATCGCGATAACGTGTCTTCCTTCCAGTTCGCCTGTAACAAGCTGCCCCTTATGCCCGGATACAGTCGATTCCGGGAAATGGGGAATGTCTTTGTAGGAAAATGTAACCGGATTTTCAATTTTATCAGCTAAAACCCCAAGTCCCGATCCTAAAATAAGACCGATGGAGGGAGTATTTGTTAATTTATCGTTTATATAGGCGGCTGCCTCTGTTATCGTTGACTGATTCATGATATCCCCCTTACTTTGTCCCGCATGTAATGGACAGTAACCCGCCGGAAAACATCGGCTAACTGTCCATAAATGCCCGATTCTGCTCAACTAACATTCAATGGGGGAAAGACTTCCCATTGAATGAAGTTTCACTTTATATCATCCAAAAAGCTTTTTCCGTGTTCCGGCATTTTAATATGAAAGTTGTCCGCGACCGTGGCTCCGATATCAGCAAATGTTTCCCTTAATGGCAGCTTTTTACCTTTATCCACGTTCGTATGATAGACAAGCAACGGAACAAATTCCCTTGTATGATCAGTCCCGTGATGGATCGGATCATTTCCGTGATCTGCTGTTATAATGAGCAAATCATCCTCTTTCAGATGGTTCAGAACTTCCGGCAATCTTGCATCAAATGCTTCAAGTGCCTTGCCATAGCCTTCAGGGTCACGTCTGTGTCCGTATTTAGCATCAAAATCAACCAAGTTCAGAAAGTTTAATCCCGTAAAATCATTTGACATCGAGTCGATCAATTTGGTCATACCATCGTCATTATCGGTTGTACGGATGGCCTCTGTAACCCCTTCATTATCATAGATATCTGAAATCTTGCCTAGAGCAATTACATCGTAGCTATGATCTTCAAGTTCATTCATCACGGTACGCCCAAACGGCTTCAACGCGTAGTCATGCCGGTTGGCTGTCCGTTGAAATGCACCTGGTTCACCGACGAATGGGCGTGCAATAACTCGCCCCGCCATGTATTTCTCATCCAATGTCAGCTCACGGGCAATTTCACAAATATTGTACAATTCTTCTAACGGCACTTCGTCCTCATGAGCGGCAATCTGCAAAACAGAGTCTGCCGACGTATAAACAATCAATGCACCTGTCTCCAAATGTTCCTTACCTAATTCGTCGATGATAGCCGTACCTGACGCTGGTTTATTACCGATAACTTTCCTGCCTGTTTTCGCTTCCAAATCAGCAATCAGTTCATCCGGGAAGCCATTCGGAAATGTCCGGAATGGTTGCTGGATGTTCAACCCCATAATCTCCCAATGACCTGTCATGGTATCTTTACCGTTGGAAGCTTCTTGCATTTTAGTATAATAGGCCATTGGAGGCTCTGTTTTCTCAACTCCCTCTATTTCCCTAATATTACTCAACCCTAATTTTGCCATATTCGGCATGTTTAGGCCGTTCATTCGTTCCGCAATATGTCCCAGTGTATCGGCACCTGCATCATTAAACGCCTTAGCATCCGGGGCCTCTCCAATCCCAACGGAATCCATTACAATCAAAAAAACACGTTTAAATCGTTCCATAATTGATACCTCCTATAGTTGTTCTTCCCGGTTTTGCTGAATCATATGTCAGTTCCTTGTTGTCGTAGGATGTCTGACGACTTGATAGACAAATGAATCGCCCACTGCTAATTATATTGATATGTAAATTAAGCCCGTGGATGATACGATTGATAAATATCTTTTAATCTGGCTTTTGTGATATGTGTATAAATTTGCGTTGTGGAAATATCAGAATGACCGAGCATTTCTTGAACAGACCGCAAATCTGCGCCGTTTTCCAGTAAATGTGTCGCAAATGAGTGTCGCAACGTATGTGGCGTGATCGTTTTCGTGATGCCAGCCTCCCGTGCAATCCCTTTTAATATTTTCCAAAAACCCTGCCGTGACAATGGCCTTCCATGCTGGTTAACAAATAACTTATTTCCGTCCTGTTTCCGTTTCACAAGGGCTGGTCTGGCATCCTGCAAGTAATCATCTACCGTTTTTTTGGCGACATCACCCAGCGGAACAATTCTTTCTTTTGTACCTTTTCCCATACAGCGCACAAACCCCATTGTCAAATGAAGATCGCTTACGTTCAAGGACACTAATTCAGATACACGTAAGCCTGTGGCGTACATTAACTCAAGCATTGCCTTGTTGCGGATCTTCAAGGGGGTATTGCTGTCAATTGTCAGTAAAGCCTCTACATCCTGTGATGATAACGTAACAGGCAATTTCCGTTCTTTTTTTGGTGTTTCGATATGTATACTGGCATCATGGTTGACAAGCTGTTCCCGGATCAGAAAATGATGGAATGACCTGATCGAGGAAATCGTTCGGGCGACTGTTGCAGACGATTTATCGTCCTCTTTAAGCTTGTAGAGGAATCCTATAATGTCGGCTCGTCCAATGTCGTTCCATACTGACTTCCGAGACACCTTTTCCAGATAATGCATATAATTTTTCAGATCCCGCTGATACGAGTTTAACGTATTGTCCGTTACGCCCCGTTCGACTATTAAATAGTGGACAAAATCTTCAAAAGCGGGCTTAAGCATCATCATTACTCCCCTAGACGTAAAAATAAGTTGAGCCGATCAACGAAACTTTCATCATCCGTTTCAAAAACTTTTACAGACGGCCCTTCCGGCGGATCATACCGGTGAAATTGTTCATACTCGGTATGCATATACCGTAAACCAACATAAAACAGACATGTACAGCCAACAAAAAGAATAAAGACTTTCAAAATGTCTCGTATCCATTGTACCATATATTTTCACCTCTTCTGCATATCCAGTGGAAGCTGTTTGAAATGTGGCTTTCAGCTTCTATCACTACTTGTTACTAGTAAAGATATGCCTAAAAAGGCTTATAATATACATGGTACTGTTAAAGTGCGATTGGCCTATCACCAAAATACTCTATTTTTTTGAAAATGTAAATGATGACCACAGAAAGTAAAAACCTTTTTCCAAATAGAAAAAAGGCATCGTGTTAAATTTATTATCTTGCTGATTGCACTGCTGCTTCCTGACATTGTTTACAAATCCCATGGAAAGTCAACCGGTGATCTTCCACCTGAAAGCTGAAATCTTTCTCGACTATTTTTTCAACATCCCCGAGGAGGTCATCCACTATTTCCTCTACAGAACCACATTCGATACAAACAAGGTGATGGTGAAAATGCTCTGCTCCCTCTTTGCGCAGATCATAGCGTGAAACACCGTCACCAAAATTTATTTTGTCCACAATTTTCAATTCTGATAATAATTCCAATGTCCGATACACCGTAGCCAAACCTATTTCAGGTGCTTTTTCTTTTACCAGCAGATAGACATCTTCAGCACTCAAGTGATCTTCTTCACGTTCCAGCAGCACCCTGAGTGTGGCTTCCCGTTGTGGAGTAAGCTTATAACTTTGTGCATGGAGCTGTTTTTTTATATGTTCGATTCGATGTTCCATGGCAAGTCTCCTCCCTGTTATCCCCAACCTCATTATATGCGGACAGATGAACCATGTCAAAATATAATGATTATAATTTGTTATTTATAATTATTATTATATAACATTTATTACTTATTATAAAGGGATTTAATGAACATTTCCATTGCTTCATTTGCCACATATGCTTCCATTGCTGCTGCAGCCAGGGAAAACACCATTAACGAAGCAAACACTGCCGCATACTTGCCGAATGGCTGAAGCACAGGTTGAGAGACACGCCGCGAAAAAAGTTTTCTTAACAATATCATTGAGAAAATCATGGATAAACTGCCAGCGATGATATAAATCGGAATGACCAGCAAATTTTGCGGTGCAACCGATAGCGAAGCCAAAAAGAGTCCGTTTGCCCCAAGCTGATTAACCATGAAACCGACCGAAAAGCCGACCACCAAGCCTTTTAAAAATAGTAAAACCCATACAAGCGGGAGACCTATAACCGATAGTCCCAAAACAAACAGCATAAATAGATATTTCACATGATATAAAAAGCTGCTCTTGAGTACTTCATGACTGCTCACTTGTTCTTCCTCAGAAATATCGCCGAAAAAGCGCTCGAGGTAAAAGAATAAATCCTGTTTTTGTACAAAGTTCATACTGTTTACAATGATTGCTCCAAAAATAATCCCGGTCAGAAAAAGAATTGTCATAAAAATATAGATGGTTGCGTGTTCTTTTACATGGTCTATTAATAGTGTGCGTTTAGTATTCATGAGAATCCTCCATCACATGTAATGTCTTTTCCAGCGGCTTGTCTTAAAATGGCCTCTGATAAAAACTATGAAGAATTCCATGTAAAAATACCAACTTATTTTTGATACTTGAAATTAAGATGTTGTGACTGTCCCATATTTCCCACCGCCACCGGCTTTAATTGATAACCTACCTTCTCTCATGTTTATAATGGCCGTTGCTAGTTTTTCAGGTACGACCTCTTTCAAATCGTCGAAGGAGACGTAATGGATCACATTCATTTCTGTCTGAAAATGTTCCAGGAGCTTCGTGAACGTCTTGGGTCCAAGCGTCGGCAAATATTCCAGTGGAACCTGGTATAAATAAGGCGGCCGATTTCTGTTTGCCTCATCAGTGCTTTTTAACTCCAGAATCCGGTCAAACACACCTTTTATAATTTTTGTTGATCCGCACTTGTGACATTTGACTGTGTCAGCTGCAAGAGGCTCCAGACACTGACTGCAAACTGTTGTGTAATATTTTCCAAGATGGGGGTTCATGCCAAAGTTCCGCTTAATTCGCCGCCCGTCTATATTGTGAAGCGCACGGTTGAATTCCTCAAATGACGGCTCTTCCATGATTATTTCCTGGTATTCCCGTGCGATTTTGGGAAGAGAATGAGCATCGGAATTTGATACAAACGTAAAGTTGTGCAACTCACTGATTTGATCAGCCATCGTTGTGTCCGAGCTGAGTCCCAATTCGATCGCATCAATCAGATCCGGATCAAGGACTTCCCTCAGTGACCGTTCCACTCCTTTTCCATACATGCTTTTAAACGGTGTGAACACATGGGCGGGAATAAACAGACCGGAAAGCTCTTTTACTTTATACTGCAGCTCTTTTGCTGTTCCATAATAACGCTGGGAACTCAATGTAATGTTTTTCATTTTCGTAGTTAGCCATTCCGAAAACTTCTCCATTTTTTCCAAATTCGGGAGGAAGCACAAGACATGGATCGGCCCCCGGCAATTTTCGTCATAAATCTCAATTTCCGATCCAAGTATTAAGGTTACATTTTCAAAACGAACCCCACCGCCTTCCAGCTCATAAGCATGACCTGCTGAAATAAGTTCCTTAATCTCTTGTTGTACAGCAGGTGCGTGGCTGTCGATCACCCCTGTCATATGGATCCCTTTATTCCGGCTTGCTTCTTTTAGAACTTTGGTCAGGGTTAATGTTTTGGCTCCGGTAATTTTGACGGGATGGTTGTATATATCCCGTCCAATGTGAATATGCATATCGGCAAAAAATGATTCCAGCATTGTCTGCATCCTTTCAAGAGGTTGTTCAAAAAGTCCGGTAAAAATGACGCTTCGAAAGGGGACCTTCTGCTAAAAGCGCCCACGTCCTGTGGGCAACGCAGAAGTCACCACATCCTGTGGAAGCTCGTTGGCTTGTTTCTCCGCTGCTCGAAACTGCGCCGCCTCGAACTTCTCGGTCCTTTTTATCCTCCTTTTTGAACACACATTTCAAGTGTTTCTAAATACAGGATCGCATAGTTTGTTTTCGCGTCATGTATCCTATTGTTTTGAACGTACTGTTTTGCCTCTTCCAGGGTTAATTCAAGCAACTCGATAAACTCGTCATCATCACCTATTGCCGGATCCTTCACAGGTTCCAGCCCATCAGCTATATAGAGATACATGAGTTCATCCGCGAATCCGGGTGATGTATAAAATGATGTGACGAATTCCAGAGGGCCTGCCGTATACCCGGTTTCTTCCTCTAATTCACGCCGTGCGGTCACTTCCGGCTTTTCCCCGTCTTCCAGTTTACCAGCTGGAATTTCCACCAGTGGCTTTTCCAACGGTTTCCGGTATTGTTCAACAAAAATGATTTTTTGTTCCGGTGTAATCGGGATAACCCCTACTGCCCCCGGATGCTTAATCAGTTCACGTTTGGAAGTATTCCCATCAGGCAGCATCACTTCATCCACTTGCAGTTTAACAACTTTGCCGTCATATATGGTTTCGGTTTGGATCGTTTTTTCCTCAAATTTTTTCATAAATGGCTTCACCCTTTTTGGCAAAAATACTATATCTATTCTAGCACATTTATTAATTCGTTGTATTTGCCGCCATCACTCTTTTACAATAGAGTTAAACAGTATGGCAATGGAGGTTGTTACAATGAAAAAGAATCAGCTGGGACAATCGGATTTATATGTTTCCGAACTGACACTGGGGTGTATGTCGCTGGGAACGGACAGCAAAAAAGCTAATGAGATTATCGATCGTGCACTGGACGCCGGCATTAATCACCTCGATACGGCAGATTTGTACGACTTTGGTCAAAATGAAGCAATGGTCGGTGACGCGATAAAAGGTAAACGAGACCAGGTTATTTTAACAACAAAAGTTGGTAATCATTTTAACAAAGACAAGCAGGACTGGTTCTGGGATCCGTCTAAAGAGCATATTGAACAAGGTGCTAAAGACAGCTTGCACCGATTGGGCACGGATTACATCGACTTTTATATGCTGCACGGCGGCACCATAGATGACCCGATCGATGAAACGATTGAAGCGTTTGAAAGTCTGAAAAAAGAAGGATGGATTCGAGCTTACGGGATCTCCTCCATCCGCCCGAACGTCATCCGTGAATATGTGGAACGTTCCAATATTGACGCGGTCATGATGCAGTATAATATGCTGGACCGCCGGCCGGAAGAGAAAGTGTTGGACCTGCTGCATGAAAACCATATCAGTGTGTTGGCACGGGGACCGTTAGCAAAGGGTATGCTCAGCAATCGAGCTTCCGAACAAATTGAGAAAAAAGGCCCGGACGGTTTTCTCGATTATTCTTATGATGAACTGAAAACCATCCACCGTGAACTCGAAAACATAAACAGCGATGAATCACTGAATGCTTTTGCGCTAAACTATGTTTTGAAACATCCCACAGTTGCGAGTGCTGTGTTTGGTGCAAGTTCTGTCAGCCAGGTTCTTGACAACACCGATTTTCATCACGCGCCATTAACCGATGAAACGTACCGGAACATTCAAGACATCACAAAAGCGATTCAATATACCAAACATCGATAGAGGCCTTTTCATCACTATAATCGAAAGTTTTCTGGAAAAAGGGGCATGAAAAAATATTTTTTTCATGCCCCCTTTTAGTGTCTAGAGACGATTATAGTCACGAAAGAGGGTTTCCATCCAGATCAATGACACTAATTTCCATTGATAATATTCAACGAGGGGCATATAATATTAGAACAAACGTTCCTTATGATGGAGTGAATACAGATGGATTATTCCGGTTATCCGCGAAATGATGTCTTGTGTATTGATATGCGTTCCTTTTATGCAAGTGTTGAGGCGGTCAAACGGGGGCTTGATCCGTTGACGGTTCAACTGGCTGTCGTTGGTGATGTGAGTAGACCGGGGAGCATTGTCCTCGCTGCCTCCCCACCTCTGAAGAAAAAACACGGCATCAGCAATGTCAGCCGGTTTTTCGAGCTGCCTGATGACCCCGATATTGTGATTGCATCAGCACATATGGCTGATTATTTAGAGGTGTCGATGGAAATTACCAAATTAATTAAACAGTATGTCCCGAAAGAAGCGATTCACCAGTATTCGGTTGATGAAGTCTGGGTAACCGTGAACGGGCTGGAAAAATTGGCAGGTGACCGGTGGCAGGTGGCCTGGTTCATCAAACAAGACATTCTGGAAAATTTCGGAATCACAAGTTCTATCGGAATAGGCGATAACAAATTTCTGGCCAAAGTGGTCATGGATTTGCACGCTAAAAAACACGGTATCGCGGAATGCGCCTATGAAGACGTCACGGAAAAATTGTGGCCGTTCCCGGTACAGGACATTTGGGGAGTTGGCCGGCGGATGCAGCGTAATTTAAACCGGATGGGCATCGTCACACTTGGACAGCTGGCTAATTTTTCCTTGAAGTCCTTAACCAAACGATTCGGTATCATGGGTGAACAGCTTTATTGGCATGCCTGGGGGATCGACTTAAGCCCTGTTTTCGGCAATTTCACCAAAACGGAACAAAAAGGATTTGGTCATGGCATCTCGTTATTGCGTGATTATTCCGGTGATGAAGTCGCCATCTGTATTCTTGATTTGTGTGAAGAGGCATGCCGCCGGGCAAGAAGTGCCAACAAGGCCGGCAAGACCATCCATCTTGGTATTCTCTACGCCAAAGAAACAGGCGGTGGCTTCAACCGATCACGGTCTGTCAGCCTTCCCACCAATATCACTATGGATATGTACAATATCTGTATGCAGTTATTTCACGAATTCTACGATGGCGCAAGTGATATCCGACATGTTTATGTCACCCTTGATAACCTGTATGAAGACGGCGAAACCCAATTGGACCTTTTCGATGACCGGCCAAAGAAAAAAGATATTGGCTACGTCATGGATGCCATCCGGAATAAATACGGGTCAACTGCCATACTTCGGGCCACAAGCTATACTGATGCAGGCATCACCATCGAGCGCAGCAGCAAAATTGGCGGGCACCAGGCATAGCAGGGGTCAGAACAGGAAGAAATCGGAAAAAACCCGATTTAATTCATGGCTATTTTACAGCATCACACACATACACACCGTCTTTCAATGTTTCGGTAACACGCCCTTCATCTTCAAGATAATCGAGCTGTCCGATGGTTTCAGACATAGTCAGGTTTAATTGGTTTTCATACTGTTTCGGAAACAGTTGCTGACACAGTTCGAAAGGTGTTTGGGCCTTTTCCTGTAAAAATGCGTATACTTTTTCAGCCCGCTGTTCCTGTTTGTGCAGACGTAAAGGAATTAAGTCGCCCACGTCCGAAAAAATGTCACCATGTCCGGGATAAACTGTTTGAATAGCCAGCGACCGGCATTTCATTAAGTTGGCCCGGTATTGCAGCATCGGCTTCGGGCGCACCGTTTCCTTCCCTATCGGCGATTCCATCAGCGGATTCGGGGAAATGTGGTGAAGCAAATGGTCTCCCCCGATAAACGCCCCATCACTTTTGCGAAAAAACGACAGATGACTTTGTGCATGTCCTTTCGTTTCGATGACATGCCAATCGTCATGCCCCGGCAGCGTGTCCCCTTCATCCAGCATATCCGTCAACTGTCCCTTCCCTGCAAAATGCATGGTCCCACGCAACTCACCGGAGCTTGGCATCAACGCTCCAGGTACACCGCAAGCAACAAAAAATTGTTGAAAGAATTGTTCATAATGCGCGAAAAACGCTTCATCACGTGTTAAATATGGGGCAGCATTCCGATGTGCTGCCATCGTTTGGGCACGGGGAAACCCTTCAATTAAGCCGATATGGTCCGGATGATGATGTGTTAAAATGATTTGTTCAATATCGTTTGGTGCATAGCCCAATTCATTTAATTGTGTTTTCAGAGCTTCCCAACCCTCTTTCGTTTTAACACCGGCATCGATTAATGACAGTTTATCACCTTTAAGCAGATAGACATGTGTATCACCTACCGCAAATGGTGTTGGTATGGTCAGCTGACTGATTGTTTTGTCCAATACTTTCATAATGGCTGATCCTCCAAAAAATGAATAGCGGTTCAGTTTATGATGGCTATTATATACCTTTTTCACCAAAAAGTCACATACGTCTACTTGAACAAACGATGAATGGCCTCAGTCAATATGGATGGCAAATGATCAAAACTATATGTCAGCTCCAGACGTTCTGTCCATTGGTGCGGGTCTTTTCCCAGAGGCCCAATGTTTAAAATGGGCATTGTCAGCTGCTCCATGATATTCTCCGGGAACGAAAAGCCATTATGCTGCAAAGGCATATTCGTCGTCAGCTGTTGTAATCTACTCTCAGATGAAACGGGGCCGACGAAGCTTAAGTCAGAAAGCCCTGTGAAAAATTCGGCCACGGTCAGATCCAGCTGGTAATGGGCGCGGGTATAATCCCTGATGTCCTCCATCACGTGTTGAATATACGGGTCATCAAACGACGAAACCGCCGGATAGAATGGCGGACTATAAAACAGCACAATCATGGGTGCCAAATCCTTACACATGGCTGCCAGTTCCTGAACTAATATGGTCGAGAAATCACGGTCTCCCTGATCACGCTGGCTGACGAGCAGGTTTTGCCGTCGTGTCACTTCCTCTTCCCCGTGACGTTTGACTGCTTCTCTATATAAATCTTCGTACATCATGACAGCGACATGGGAATCCGGCATGGTAAAATCGTTGACGACACCCGCAAAATGATTCGATTTTTGCTGTATATAACGTTCAATATTACCGGCCGCAGTACGGGCACCTGCCAGGAGTTTGTCATTTATTTCCTGGAAAGTCTGCTTCAAATACAGCACATTGTACATGGCGATCGCTGCATTCGGTGTCTGAACTGAATAGTGTTCCTTCAAATCGCGCTGCATCAGACTGACGGGCGGCGGTGTCACGTCATCGCCGACCTTTTCAATGAATGCTTCATTTAACTCCAGCTGTTGGGACAAGAAACTAACCATCAAATTCGGATTGATGCCAGCAAATGGTTCGCCGACATGTGATTCTTGACCATAACAGTAAAAACCGGGCAGCACCTTACCGATCGAACCGGCATAAACATAATAATGGTTGTCACCGGGATACTTACTGAACATTGGCTCCCCATTCAAACAAGCGTTATATGTCAGGTTCTCTTCTTTTTTTACTTGCTCCAAAACAGGCAGGGATGTCATCATGCCCTGTGAATTGACTTCCTCATCAGGGACAGACAACAGCAAAATATTCCCATTAAATTCGCCATCCATCGCCTTTTCCAGCATGGACAGGTGCAGGGTAATACCCGCTTTCATGTCCATTGTACCGCGGCCGAAAAGCCATTCGCCGGATGAGATATCAGTTTGGACAGCTTCCGGCAGCCGCTCTTTCATGTTTGCCATTTCTTTTGTCAGCTCTTCCGGATAGAAGGCAAGATTTTTTAACGAACCATAATCATCCACGCCAACTACATCAAAATGACTCAGCAAAATGACTGTTTCCGGTGAGTCGTTCCCTTTCACCAATGCGGTGAGAAGCCGGCGTCCGTCTTCCAGTGGATGCAATTGCAAATGATCCGGATTTTCCTGAAAGTAGGGTTTTTGTGCCAGCAAATGCTGCAAATATTCAGCAAGAGCGATTTCCGCATTGCTTCCGGTAATACTCTGGTGGTTAACAAGAGAAGATAATAAATCCAATAATTGCTCTTTCGTCTGCCAGGTTTTCATAGAATTCCTCCTTGTATAAATTGACTTCTCCACAAAAATCAAACACAATCAAATCGAGGTGATTTAATTGCAGGCGAATATTTTCGCACATCGGGGTGCCAGCAAGTACGCGCCCGAAAATACGATGGCCAGCTTCAGCCTAGCCCATCAGCAAGGTGCAGACGGAATCGAAACAGATGTCCATCTGACAAAAGATCATATCCCGGTTTTGATGCATGATGAACGCGTGAACCGGACGACGAACAGCAGTGGCTACATAAAAGACTACACGTTCGAACAGTTGAGACAGCTTGATGCAGGCGCCTGGTTCTCCCCCGAGTTTGCCGGATCACGCATTTTATCGCTGGAAGAATGTCTCGAATGGACTCAGGATAAGTCACTATATTTAAATATTGAACTGAAAAATAATAAAATAGATTATAAACACTTGGAAACCATCGTGTATGACAAACTATCGCGATATCACTTATTACATCGTACTATACTGTCAACGTTTAATCCAATCAGTGTCAAACGGCTTAAACATTTGAATCAGAATATCGGTGTAGCCTTATTAACATCAAAACGTTCCAGAAATCTTGTATCGGCTGCCAAAGACTTAGGTGCGAACGCGATCCATATCAAATACAGACTGCTCGATCACCTTCTAGTGGATCAAAGTCATCAAGAAAATATGGCCATCCGTGCGTATACCGTGAACAGACCACGGCAAATGCTGCGTGCGCTATCCATAGGATGTGACGGAGTTTTCGCAGATGTTCCGGAAATGGCGGTCCATTACCGGGATCAATTTCAAAACCACTCAAGGAAGTAATGAGGAGGAATCATAATGACCAAACTATTTACACCAATCGAATTTAACAATGTCGCGCTTAAAAATCGGATTGTCATGTCACCGATGTGCATGTATTCCTGCATGGAGCAGGATGGGAAGATAACACCATTCCATGAAACACATTATACCTCCCGTGCAGTCGGTCAGGTAGGGCTTGTTATGACAGAAGCAACCGCTGTCGTGCCAGAGGGGCGAATTTCCCATGAGGATTTGGGTATCTGGGATGATGAACATATTGATGGTTTGAAGAAATTAAATGAACGAATTCACAATTATGGCGCCAAAACCGGCATTCAGCTTGCCCACGCTGGCCGAAAAGCCCAGCTTGATTCAACTATCTACGCTCCTTCAGCATTCGCATTCAATGAAAAATCGAAAACACCAACCGCAATGACTGCAGCAGACATTGATCAGACGATTGAAGCGTTCAAAGATGGGGCCAAACGTGCCAAAGAGGCCGGCTTTGATATTATTGAGATTCATGGCGCACACGGCTATTTAATCAATCAGTTCCTATCACCGTTAACCAATAAACGTGCTGATGACTATGGCGGCAGCAAAGAAAATCGCTATCGTTTCCTGTCACAGGTGATTGATGCTGTTCAAACCATATGGGACGGGCCGCTTTTCGTCCGCATATCAACAAATGAATATGCTGAGGGCGGCAACACATTGGACGATATGCTTTATTTTTCCGGGCAAATGAAACAGCAAGGCATTGATTTAATTGACTGCAGCTCTGGTGGGGTTGTGCCGGCATCCATCAAACCCTATCCTGGCTACCAGGTGAAACGCTGTGAGACCATTAAGCAGGAAGCATCGATTGCCACCGCCGCGGTTGGTCTGATTACAACTGGCATTCAGGCAGAAGAAATCCTGCAAAATGACCGTGCCGACCTTGTGGTGATCGGCCGCGCCCTGCTACGGAACCCGTATTGGCCAAAAGCTGCTGCTGATGAATTAAACGAAACCTTGCCAGCACCAAAACAGTACGAACGGGGATGGAAATAATGGAACTCGTTTTTCTCGGGACTGGTTCAGGTGTCCCCTCCAAAGAGCGGAATGTATCCGCAATCGCTTTGAAACTGCTGCAGGAGCAAAACAGTATTTGGCTGTTTGATTGCGGCGAAGCAACCCAGCACCAAATTTTGCATACGACCATCAAGCCGCGGAAAGTTACGAAAGTTTTTATTACCCACATGCACGGGGACCATATCTACGGATTGCCGGGGTTTTTAAGCAGCCGGTCGTTTCAGGGGGGGGAGGATCGTTTAACCGTATACGGTCCAGAAGGCATTAGAGATTTTATTGAAACAAGTCTGTCTGTCAGCGGAACAACCCTGACTTATCCCCTTTCCATTGTCGAATATACGGAAGGACCATTATTTGAAGATGAACAATTTATGGTTTCCTGTAAACAGCTTGATCACGGGATTCCAAGTTATGGTTTCCGTATCACTGAAAAGGATAAACCCGGAAAATTGTTGGTGGATAAATTACGGAACATCGGGATCGAGCCTGGCCCAATCTATCAGCAAATCAAAGAACAGGAGGTTGTCCGAACAAACGATGGCCAGGTTATCCATCGTGATGATTATCTCGGTTCGGCTAAAAAAGGCCGCATCATAACAATCATGGGTGATACACGAGTACCGGATCAACATGAATCCTTTGTCCAGGGGGCTGATGTGCTCGTTCATGAGGCAACATTCGGACAGGAAAAAGAGACGTTAGCACATGCTTATTTTCATTCCACAACGACACAAGCGGCTATGCTTGCCAGGGAAAGTCATGTTGGCAAACTCGTATTAACACATATATCATCCCGGTATCAGCAAGGTGATGATGAAATGCTAGTGGAGGAAGCCCGAAACATTTTTCCGGAAACAGAGCTTGCACGTGATTTTTATCAGGTAATAATTGGATCCAAATAGGAGGCGTTTATTACATGGGGACGATAGAAGCAGAGAAAATCATCAATCGTCAGCGAAACTTTTTTCAAACCGGTGAAACACTAGCGTACGAATTTCGGAAACAAAAGCTGACCGCATTGAAGGACATGTTAAAAAGCTATAAAAAAGAAATATACCAAGCTCTGAAAAATGACTTGAACAAATCCGAATATGAAGCCCTCACAACCGAATTAGGCTTCCTTCATACGGAAATCGATTTTGCACTGAAACATCTGAAGAATTGGATGAAGTCTGAGAAAACGGAAACACCCGTCACCCACAAAGGGAGTAAAAGTTATATTCAAAAAGAACCCTATGGTGTCACGTTGGTTATGGCACCATGGAATTATCCGCTGCAATTGGCCATCGCTCCTGCAATTGGCGCTATTGCAGCCGGAAACACAGTCGTCATGAAGCCTTCCGAATTGACGCAATCAACATCAGCCATCCTTGCAGACATGATCAGAGCAACGTTTGACGAGGGTTATTTTACGGTTGTTGAAGGTGCTAAGGATGTCAGCCAGCAATTACTGGAACAACGGTGGGATTATATCTTTTTCACCGGCAGCACAAACGTCGGCAAGATTGTCATGGAAAAAGCGAGCAAACACTTAACACCGGTTACACTGGAGCTGGGTGGCAAAAGCCCGGTCATTGTAGATAAGGATGCGAAGGTTGACCTGGCAGCCAAGCGGATCGTCTGGGGCAAATTCACGAATGCCGGCCAGACGTGTGTTGCCCCGGATTATGTTTATGTGCATGAAAAAGTTAAATTAAAGCTGTTAAGGGCGATGAAAAAACATATCCAATCATTTTACGGTAAAAAACCGCTCCAAAATGAAGATTATGTACGGATTGTCGGCAAAGATCATTTTGACAGGCTTCATGCCTTTCTGGCGGATGGTGATATTGTTCATGGTGGTAACGTCAATGACGAAAAGCTATCCATTGAACCGACCATTCTGGATAAAATAAGCTGGGATGACGCGCTTATGCAGGATGAAATCTTCGGCCCCCTATTACCAGTTATGACGTTCAGGTCACTTGATGATGTCATCGGAGAAATGAAACAGATGGAAAAGCCGCTCGCCCTTTACTATTTTGGCGAAACTGAACAGAAACAGCGGCACGTCATGACAAACGTACCCTTTGGCGGCGGATGCATCAACGATACGCTTTACCACCTGGCTAACCCGCACCTGCCATTCGGTGGTATCGGGAATAGTGGCATGGGCGCTTATCATGGCAAATACAGCTTTGATACCTTCTCACACCGAAAAAGCATCTTAAAACAGACAACCAAATTCGACATTCCATTCAGATACCCAAGCGGCAGATTGTCCAAAGCGATTGTCGAACGGCTCATGAAATAATGAAAGCGCTCCTGCTTTTTAACCGGCGGGAGCGCTTATTTTTTGAAATCATCCAGAAAGTCTTTTTGGAAACTTGTCCGTGGCTTTTCTTCGTCTTTGTCATCATTATGGAGTTGTTTAAAAATATTGTTACCGTATTTTTGCGATAATTCATCCATCGCTTCATACAACTTTTCTTTTCCGGCTTCTTTTTCATACGTGAACAAATCCAGTTGTTTGGCTAGGTTCTTTTTTTCGTCAACATCCTGGACGGTGATGCCCAGTAATCGGATTGGTTCGAGATTCCAGTGCTTTTGAAACAGTTCATTGGAAAAATGCAGGATATCATCTTTATTCTCAATAAAATGAGGGAGCTTTTTACTCCGGGTAATCGTTTTGTGATCGTGATACCGAATCATAATCTGCACACTTTGACCTGCCGCTTGCTTCCGTTTCATCCGCCGCTCAACATTGTCGGCAAGCTGGTGCATCAATTTACGGATTGCTGTTTCATCTGTCGTATCCTCCGCCAGTGTCTGGGAGCTGCCGATACTTTTAAATTCATGTACCGCATCCGGGTCAACCGGCCGCACATCAATCCCGTTTGCCCTGTTTTGCAGCCGTTCCCCGTTGATGCCGAGGATCCGTTTCAGCTGATAAGCATCACCATTGGCCAGATCACGAATTGTATTGATATCGACTGCACGCAGTTTTTCCGCCGTTTTTTCCCCGACACCATACATTTCTTCAATCGGAAGCGGCCATAGCTTGTCACTTATATCGCGTTTGCGTAAAATCGTGATCCCCATCGGCTTTTTCATATCCGAGGCCATTTTTGCCAGAAATTTGTTGGGTGCAATGCCAATGCTGCAGGGGAGGTCTAATTCACTGCTGATTTTTTGCTGCAGATTTTGGGCGATTTCAATCGGACTGCCGTGCTGTTCGGTGCCGGTTACGTCTATATAGCCTTCATCGATGGATACCGGCTGGACATATGGCGTTATTTCCGCAAGCATTTGAAACATTTCCTTCGATGCTGTCCGGTATCGGTCAAAATTGGGACGCAAAACAATCAATTCCGGACAGAGCTTTCTTGCCTGCCATAGCTGCATCGTTGTCTTGACACCTTTAGCCCTGGCTTCATAACTGCTTGTGACGACAATGCCTTTGCGTTCTTCCGGATTACCGGCAATGGCGAGCGGTTTGCCTTTCAGTTTTGGATCAAAGGCCATTTCAACGGAAGCATAAAATGAGTTCATATCCACATGAAAAATGACCCTTCCTTTTTTCGGATACCATTGTGACATCGTAGACATCCCTTTAAACGTGTTTCCCTTATTATATCATATAGATTACAACAGTCTGCCAGATCATTTTATCAATATAACCCTTGCAAAAATATACCGGCACATTGCTAAGACCTATTAAAAAGAAAAAGGCTGGCAATACTCTAACTTCTGATTCTCACATCGTCTCTTGAACATCTATACCTGTTTTTAAAATTTCATCAACGATACCCAAACGTTCATCGTATTCTTTACCGGTAAAAGCAACTGGCTCTAGATCCAAGTCAAATTCCTGAGCCTGAATCAGCAGATAGGTTGTTCCTTCCACTCTCAACATGTTCTCGAAGTAGTCGGAAAAGATCGCCAAATCTATATCGCTATCCTCATCGTATGTTCCTTTGGCAAACGATCCAAAAAGAACTGCTTTTTTTACAGGAATCTCCGAGGAGATATTTGAAAGAAACTGTTCAATGGATTCTATAACTTTCGGAGGGAGTGCAGCCATGTGAACACCTCCCTCGTTTGTTTCAATACTTCTTCAGCTTTTCCTTGTTTAATGGTATTTGAGAGTTTTTCCCGATAAGAGGGATATCGCTCTGAAATATAATACGCTAAAAGTTCTGCAAAAAAAGGTGCGTATTCTTCTTCTTTCCTAATAAACTTTTCATCCTTTTGACTGGGATCAAAAGCTTTTTTAAAAACCGAATAAATATTATGCGTCCTGGTTGCTTCCTCTTCCCTGTGTAAAACATGAAGTCCCTTGGTGAGTTTTTCTATAGCTTGTTGACACATGAACACCACGTATAAATATCGGCCAGCCTTATACATGGCTTCCGCAGTTTCTAAATCATACTCCGCAATATCTTGCCAATGTTCGAACTTCTCGTTATTATCCATGAGCTGCACCCACCTTCAAACATCATTAATTTTATTATACCACTAAAGGAAGAATGGACAAATCCGAGAGAAATTGTTGTTCCATTCACAACTCAAATTCCCATTCGTCTTTAAAAATCAGATACAGAGCGAGCAGTGTATCCTCTATCTCCTGGTTGTTCATATTCTCCGGTTCAAGTCCGATTTTCGGAAAAAGAACGGTGGCTAATTCTTTCGTTAGCTGCAGGCGATCGGCCTCCTCTAATTGCAACAGTCGCTCGCTGTACCTTCTTACTAGTTTCCATTCTTTCATTCCGAACGAACGAAGCGCCCAATCATCAATGGATAAGCTTTCTTTTGTGAGACCTCTTGCCTCTATTTCTTTTTCAATCAAACTGGATTTAGTAGCGCTCTTTCCTTTTCGTTCATGCACAACAATCGTTCCGGCAACAATATCGCCAAGCCGTTTATGTTTCGAATGGAAGAAAACCATGATTATCCCGATAAAATATGCAGGTGGCATCATGTCGATAATGCGCAGCAGATTGCGGATCAGACTGGAAAGCAATGTGATGCTGTGGCCGTTATCCTGAATAACCCTGATCTCCAATAGTCGTTTGCCGAGTGTTTTTCCGCCAAAAAAATATTCACTTACGAAAAAATAGCCCCAATTCATGATAAATATCAAAATAATACCTATTGCCAATGGCACTGTTGACCCATTCATAAATGTAATAAAATCTGCCTGGGTCGCAAATACCAAAATAAGAATCGTAAGGATGTTGAATATCATCAGTAAAAGTTGATCAATAATCATGGCTCCTGCACGACTGCCCAGACCGGCCAGTTTAAAATCCAATGATACGAATTCCGGTGTCTTGACAGATACGTTCTCCTGATTCATCACTATTTTCCCCTTTTTTGTCTGTATAGGTTTCAATTAGCTTCGAGACAAATTATAATAGATTTAACGTCGTGAAGGAAGGTGCATTCATGGACATCAGACCATTTATCAAACAGAACCGCGGGAGCTGGAAAACGCTTGAACAATACATAACGAAGCTAAGTAAAAATAAACGACACTTGTCTGGAAATGATATTGACCAATTTAACCGGCTTTACCAAAAAGCAACCCAGCATTTGTCCTACAGTCAAACTTATTTTCCGAATGAAGATGTAACAGATTATTTGAACAAACTGGTTGCCAAGGCCCACAATTTATTATACAAGGACCAAGTGTCCAGTTTCCGGCAAATGTGCACATTTTTCGGCACAACATTTATTGGACTGCTGCTGGAGCAATGGAAGGCGGTCATCGTCGCCATGGTCCTGTTTGCAGTCGGCGCATTGGCAGCATTTCTTTCTGTACTGGATGACCCGCTGAACCTCTATTCGCTGTTGCCGGAACAAGTGGCACAATCAGTCGACCCGGAACAGCTGAATACCAACACCGGGTCGATGGATGCTTCTTTAATGTCCGCCTCAATCATGACGAATAATATTCAAGTGGCTTTCCTGGCCTTTGCAGGCGGCATCACGTTTGGCATACTGACGGTCTATATTATGGTGTCAAACGGTATCATGGTTGGTGCACTAGCCGGTTTATATTGGCATTACGGCAGTTCCTATGAATTCTGGGCTTATATTGTTCCGCACGGTGTCATTGAACTCTCAGCCATTTTCATTGCAGGTGGCGCGGGGCTTTTGATGGGCTATAAATTGTTTGTACCGGGTGCGTTTTCGCGCGGTTATCAATTAAAAAGACAGGCAAAGCGATCTGTCCAGCTCTTGCTGGGAACGATTCCGCTCTTCATCATCGCCGGTATCATTGAAGGGTTCATCACCCCCGCCTCCCTTTCACCGGAAACAAAATATGCCGTCGCGATCCTGACCATGGCCGGCTTAATTCTATATATCTTAAGTGGAAAAATACTGCTGCAAAAAAGCGACGCTAAAGCAAGCCTTCATTCATAATACGGATATACTGTGAAACGGCAACGGATGCCAGGTGTTCTTCTTTGGCTTCCACCATGGAGAATCCCTGTTTTTCCCAGTTTGTTTTCTCGCGTTTTTTGATGTGTATTTGCTGTTGCGCAATACTTTTGACCGTGGCCGTTTTGACACTGTCCGGTTGTTGTCTTGCAGCTGCCAGCAGCGTTTCGTCTTCGATGCCAATCATCATAAATAAATGCTGCCTGCGCAACCGTTTCAAATACAACAGAGCCGTTTCTTCATGCAGAAAAGTCTGAATATCACTGAATAACAGGATCAGACTTCGTTTCTTCAGCGTGGCAGACAAATAATTGATGGCTGCTGAATAATTGGCTTCACTTGCCTCGACATTTACATTATAGATAGCTTGTAATATCTTCTGTAGTTGGTTCATACCTTTTGCAGGCGGCACAAACCGGGTGATATCTTTAGAAAACGCAAGCACTGCGACGTAGTCCCCGTTTTTAAGTACTGCTGCAGCCGTTGTCAATGCTGCTTCCAAGGCTTTTTCGAGCCGGTTCCCTTTTTGAAGTTCGGCTCCCATCATCCGTCCGCAATCGATTAAAATCGTGACATACTTCCCATGTTCCGGTTCGTACTCATTGGTCATGATTTCCTGCCATTTTGCTGTTTGACGCCAGTTGATTTTTCTCGGATCATCACCAACGACATAGTTACGGATTTGCGCGAACTCCCCTGTTTCCGCACGTTGTTTACGGATTTTCATACCTTCATACAGTAGAAACCGCTGCGGGCTTTCCAGATATTGTTTGGTTTCCGTTAAATCAGGAATGACTTTCACATTTTGTTTGATGTTAACAGCCATTTGTTTTTCCCATAGTCCCAAGATGCTTTTGTAACGGATGAACAGTTTATCTGCCGCATAGTTTCCCCTTACCGGTGCCTTCACCTGATAAGACAATACAGAAGTTCCGCGCGCTTTAACCGTTCCCTTCAGTGGAAAAGGCGCCCGGAATGATTGCGGTAATCCATCGATTAGTCGGACGTGGCAGACTTGGGCCGAGGCATTGGCAACATCAATTTGAACAGCATACGTCATGCCCCGCTCCAATTCATCAGGAACCTCCCGATTAAACAACAGGTCTTTCCTTTTCGGTGCCAACCATACATCCAGCAGACTGATCAAAAGAAAGAGGCCATTGACGACAAAGAGCCAAGGCCATGACATGGTCGAGAAAGCCGCCAGGACAGTAACACCAAAGGAAAAAATGAGAAACAAAACAAGCAGCCGACCCGCCGGTAAAATGCCCCTATCTCGGAACAGCAATCGATCCCACAAGCTCTTCAATGATTTCATCCAGTCCAACTCCCTCCAATTCCATATGCGGCGCTAGTTGCAAACGATGCCGCAATGCCGGTTTGGCAACCATTTTAACATCATCAGGCGTTACATAATCCCGGTTTGTTAAATACGCCCAGCTTCTTGCAGCTTTAGCAATGGAGATGGCCGCCCTTGTGCTGGCACCGAATCGAACAGCTTCCATATCTCTTGTCCGGCGAATCATTTGCATAATGTAATGTAGAATATCATCATTCAACGTAATGGCCGTTACTTCCTGGCGTATGGATAAAAACGTGTCCATGCCCAGCACCGAATCCGTTACTATCCCGGCATTTTTACCCTCTAGTACATGCTTTAATACACTCGTTTCATCTTCAAACGATGGGAAGTCAATGTTCAGCTTCAACAAGAATCGGTCCTGCTGGGCTTCAGGTAATGGATAGGTGCCTTCGAATTCAATCGGGTTCTGGGTAGCCACGACAAAAAAGACTTCCGGGAGTTTATACGTCTCTCCTTGGATCGTCACTTGCTTCTCCTCCATTGCCTCTAATAAGGCTGCCTGCGTTTTGGCAGGTGTCCGATTAATCTCGTCAGCCAATAGTATATTTGAAAATATCGGCCCTTTTATTGTTTGGAAGTTACTTTCCTGCATATTGTAAATGGTGCTTCCGGTAATGTCACTTGGCAGCAGGTCTGGTGTGAATTGGATCCGATTAAAGGTTCCGTTCAATAATTCGGCCAGTGTCCTAACCGTTTGTGTTTTTCCTGTACCAGGCACACCTTCGATTAATACATGGCCATCTGCCAGCACAGCAGATAATAAAAGTTTCAGATTCATAGTCTGACCAAGAATTCGCTCTTCATATTTTTCCAATAATGATACCAGCTCATTTCTCATCCTTCTTCCACCTCTTTCCGTAATCGATCAATTCTTTTCGACCATGACAGGTACGTTTTTTTGCTGACGTGATCCTGGTGTAAAACATTTGCTAATTCATCAATGAATGTTTCCATCTCCGGCCCTGCCGCCGTTTTTCGCTCAAGTTGTTCATGAATATCCGGCCAGTCCTTGTAATACGGAATCCCCCAGCGTTCCTGCAGAAGGCGTTTCAAATAATCCGCCTGAAGCCGCAATGCATCACGATATCGGTTCCCCCTTTGATACCATGCTGCCAGAGCCTGGATACGCTCATCACTAAACCGGACTGTTTCTTCCCGTGGTTTGATGACAGAACCGAAGCGTTTCCCCTTGAACATGAGCCATAGGGTTGTTAGCAAAATGGCTTGAAATGCCAATACCAGCAGCCAGTCCGGATAAAGTGTTGTGATGGCTGGTGCATTTCCGGACCCATGCATATACTCATCAAAATAAACCGTATCCCATTCGGTGGTCTGTGTGAGTGAAAGAACCAATTCCAAATGGTCCTGCTCCAAGATGCTTTCGTTCGTCATCCACTCGGGGGCTGTCGACGTGATTAATCTACCCTTTCCAAACGTGCTTTCAACTGCGATGGCACCGGCATTATCATACACGAGTACGTTATCATGTGTGGCGGGGTCGATTCGAAACGCTGAACGTAAGTCTGCCTGATACCCGTCCCCATCCTGATCGGTTATACTCCCGGTTTCATCACCCTGTACTGGCACGGTTTCCACACCAAACATCCCGTCCGGATTTTCTTTCATAAGCAAAATCGTATTGCCGGACTCCAGAAAGGAAATATATTCATCCATCTCCTTTGAATTCGGAGTGAAAGACGGTCCAATCATCATCAATAACTGATTTCCGCCTTTTTCAGTCAGTTGTTCCGGCGAACGGTCCCATCTATTAACGGCACCGAATTGATCATCCATATATGTATAAAAAGCTTTCACACCAGTGGGGGATGGGGATTCCGAAACAAAGCCGGGATACTCTTCCGGTGTATCCGGTACGAACATATAACTGATTCCGATAAATAACAGAAGAACAACAACCAGCCATAACAGTGTCCTTCTGCCCGTTTTTGATGTTTGCAAGCTGCTGCCCCCCTTAACTTTCCCCGGAAACATCCGGTTCCCTTGATCCGTCATGAAGCCACTTAAACGCTTCATCCCGGTAATGGATGTATTCATCTTTCTCTAGTATCCGCTCGCCATAGACCACTTCATCAAATACGAATGCAAGCTGATGAAACGAGTCCGCCAGTTGTCTGTCCACCTGTTGCAACTCGGTCAAATATTCCCAGTTTGTTTTCCAATTACGCGCCTTAAGCCTTCCTGTCTCATGAAAATAAAGCAAGAGCGATAGGAACGTATGCCGAACAGCATCTGTATAATTTTCGGATTCCTCCTGCTTACGTGCTGCCTCAAGATGATCGGTAAACGCCCATTTTGCTTCATTCAGCGACTGCAATGGTTTATATTCGGTAAACCCACGGCTTCTACGTGAACGACGGACACGCTGAAAAACCACCATTCCAATAAGGATAAGAACAGCAGCAATGACGACAAACAGAACCAAGTCGGCAAAACCGCTGGACGGCTCCAATCCGGAAAATAATTCAGCTAATTGCTCACCAATCCAGTTGGTCAAACGATCCCACCAAATTTGAAGAAAATTCCGGTCGTCCTCATAGTACATTTGATATTCGTTTTGATCTAAAATTTCCTGCAGTTGTTTCGCTGCTTTGTCTGCATTTGCGATTAAGATCACCACCCAGCTTGGCTATACATGCCTGCACTACTTTTTATCGCCGGCATTCTGATAGTCCTCAATCATATCCTTTAAGTCATCGCCGCCTTGCCGGATTTTCAAGTCAAAATAAATGATGGCATACCCAACCATAAATATCGTCGTTGTGAACAGCGTTACTAGATTAATAATAATCGAGTAGAGCACACTATTGCCAAGGATTGCGATGGCGATGGATTCAACTGCTATGCTGATGGCTAAAAATATCAGAAAAAAGATAATATAGATTCCAAATACTTTCCAGCTGTTTTGACGAGTCAGATGCCAGCTTCTCGAAAGCCCTGGTATGTTATTTTCAAAAACGGCTGTTCCCAGATAAAAGCTCCAGCGTGACAGAAAATAAGCCGCCGTTAAGCCCACAGCCAATAAAAGAATAATCGTTACGGCGATACCGGAAACTGGATCAGCAAAAATACTCAGAAAGCCGATAATTGTAATGGCAACCGTCGGGATAAAGATCATCGCAAACAAGATGACTCCAAATAGTAAACTTCCGCCTAAAATAAGCCAGAATTTTGAAAATGCCTGTTTCATAACACTACCGATTTTAAACGTGTCATGCTTTTTTAATTGGGAAACGGCGAATAGTACGGCAGCTTGAGCAACGGGGATGAAAACAAACGTTAAAAGTCCCACAGCCATATTCACCAAATCCTCTCCCAGTGTTGTATTGGCCGTTGCCTCAAAACCGTTCAACGTCTGTTCAAACCAATTATCACCGCTGCCGGCTTCTCTGAAGAAACTGGTGCCGGTTAATAGTAAAATGATTGATTGCAGTAAATAAAGGGGACCAATGATTGTCAGTACAATCAAAAAAAACTTTGAGAAATACTGTTTACATAACGTAAAGGCAGCATCAAGTATTTCTCCGAATCCTTTTGGTCTGTTTAGCCCATCCTTCATGTCAACTTCTCCTCCCTATCACAGTTCATGTCGATACCCTGTTAGTTTAACATTTTTTACATTAATTTCGGAAAAGTATTTTATTTAAGTCTTTTCGTAAATTTTGTTGCTCTTAACCTCGTAGTTGAGATAAACAGCGATCTTTCAACCCACCGTCCGGAATCGCTGCGGGCGGATGCTTTCCGCGGGCACGGCCTCAGCCTCCTCGCGGAAAACCGCCGCTGCGGGGTCTTCGGACACGTGCTGTTCCCGCAGGAATCACCGCCCTCCGCTCACCCGGACTAGTGAAGTGGTGTTATTTCTATCTCGACTCTTAGTCCAGTCAATAAAACCTAGCGGAGGAAATACACGGAGACTCCTGTGGGAGCAGAGGCCTAGATGAGAGCCCACAGAGCGCCGGATCGAGGAGGCTCATCAGCCGCCCACGGAAAGCGACGAGCAAAACATCCGCCGAGTTAGCTGCGAGTTGCAAGGAGTGCTGCTTCCCGCAATCACTTGCAACACGACGAGCACCAAGTGTATTTCCGTAGCGATGTCATTCCACTCAACTATTGACTTACGTCGCAGTTTATGGATTTTGTGTCAGGCAACCATTTTTTATAAAATAACCATAATGAATGTGCCCGGGCATTTATCTCTTTCCCAGGCACAGATCATTTGATGATTATTCTTATCTGTCAGTCACTCCCTGCACGATTGCAGTCACAAGCTCGGTGATTTTCACTAGTTCGTCAACCGGAATCCGCTCACCCGTTGTATGAATATCTTCATAACCGACAGCTAGATTGACAGTCGGAATGCCCAGTCCGGAAATGATATTTGCGTCACTACCACCACCACTTTTTTGCAGGTTGCTTTCAAGGCCAATTGATTTGGCTGCATCCTGGGCAACTGCCACGACGTCATCATCCGATTTTTGATTGAAACCGGGGTACATAACTTGAACATCTACTTCCGCACTACCCCCATATTCATTGGCGGCATTTTCAAAAGCCTCTTTCATTTCTGCAACCTGTTTTTCCATTTTTTCAGGAACAAGTGAACGGGCTTCGGCTAAGATGTCAACCCGATCAGGAACGATATTTGTCTGTTTCCCGCCTTCAAACCGACCGATATTTGCTGTTGTTTCATCATCAATCCGGCCTAGTGGCATTTTGGCAACCGCTTTTGCTGCAAGTGTAATCGCTGAAACACCTTTTTCAGGTGCAAGTCCAGCGTGTGCCGTTTTTCCTTTCATAACAGCATATAGCTTAGCCTGTGTCGGTGCTGCTACAACAACATCGCCGACAGCGCCGTTACTATCGATTGCGTAACCGTACTTTGCATTGATGAGTGAACCATCGATGGATTTAGCGCCAACCAGACCGGATTCCTCGCCGACGGTAATGACAAATTGGATATCACCATGCGTGATGTCTTGTTCTTTTAACGTACGGATGGTTTCCAAAATAGCAGCAAGCCCTGCTTTGTCGTCTGCGCCCAGAACCGTTGTGCCGTCGGAGACAATATAACCATCTTTGATTGATGGTTTGATACCTTTGCCAGGTACGACCGTATCCATATGGGAGGTGAAATAAATCGGATCAACACCCGCTTGATTGCCTTTTAATGTACATATTAAATTGCCGGCGCCATGACCTGTTTCCTCTTTGCTTCCGTCTTCTTTTACGTCCAGACCTAAATCCTTGAATTTTTTTGTTAACACGTCTGCCATTTCCGCTTCATAACCGGTTTCTGAGTCAATCTGAACCAGTTCAAAAAATTCGTTGATCAGCCTGTCTTGATTGATTGAAATCATTATCGATACCTCCTGAATTGATTATGGCGATGTGCCATGTATTGTTGAATATTCCCCGAACAGCCGGGAAGATTAACTGCTCAACCTTGATAAAATCGTGAACGGCTTTGCTGTTTTCCAGAAAAGCGTTCGAAGTATTATCACGTGGCTTTCTTTTTTCAGTTCCTAACAATTATTGTATGATCGCACTTGTCCAAATCGTTAATTAACGGTAAAATACAAGTCAGGCAAAGCATTTAAGGAGGACTTAAAATGGCTAAAAACCAAACCAAATCGCAAGCACCTAAAAGAAAATCAAAACGTGAACGCAGATTAAAAGTTATCATATATATTATGATTCTGGCTATGATCCTTTCGACATTAACAATGGGGCTGTCCATGTTTATATAAAGTGAAACTTCATTCAGTGGAGGTTTCCTTTCCACTCCCACTGAATGCTTGTTGAACAGAATCGGACCTTTACGGGTAGTTGATCCTCTACTTATCTTTTTCGGAGTCACCCCAATATCTTAAAACAGGGGTTTTACTACCCGTTAAGGCGGGAATAAACGGACATGTCCTTGTTTATGCAAAGTCAGATGCCGAAATTTTAAACACAGCGGGTCCACAGGATGAAAAGACTGGAGCGTATGTTATTCCGGTCTTTTTTGGGTGGTTTTTTTATCGGTCATATCACTTTTTTTGAATTTTTTCTTCAGCAGCAGATAATCCTCTATATCGTGAAGCAGGCGAAATAAATTGGCACGGGTTTCGAACTCTTCCTGTGTTTCCGGCAATTTTTCCCGGTCAAAAGTTCGACGCAGTTCTTCCAATTCATCCAAATAAAACGATGCTGTATTGCCAGGATGAACATTATCACCCAGGTTTTCAAAAAAGCGAGCTATTTTTAATGAGATGGCATCTCTGTTAGGCAGTTTGCTGACCAACGGAAGCATTCTTTCAAGTAATTCCAGCTGCTTGCCACGCATCTGAAAATAATCACGATAAGGATGCTCATTTCGCAGCAAATGGTTTTCTTTATCCAATAATACTAAATCCATAGCATCCTGTAATACTTCCTCGCAAATCCGCAGCTCTTTTCCATCCCAATTTTCGTTTTTATTGCGTATGTACAAGGCGATTTCGTTTAATATGATCTGAAAGTTATGCTCCAGCTCATCCTGTTTTTGCTTTAATTGGTTTTCCATACTCGGCATATATAGATTCAGGAGCAACGCTGTACCAATGCCGATAATAATAATTAGAAATTGTTCTGTCAAAAAAGTAAATGAAATATATTCAGCACTGTATAAATTCAAAATGATGACCGAACTGGTTGCAATTCCCGGCGTGACTTTCAACAGGACGGTTACCGGGATGAAAAATGCAAGCATAATCCCAATCACAATTGGGTGATAACCAAAAAGCTCAAAAAATACCATCGAAAATAAAGCAGCAACCACACAAGCTAAAAAACGGTGCCATGCGCTCATTACAGACCTTTTTCGGGAAGGCTGAATACACAGGATTGTTAAAATGCCTGCGGAAACAAAATTAGCCAAGCCCAAAACCTGCGCAATTGAAATGGCAATCGGTGTTCCTATAGCTGTTTTGAGGGTACGGGTGCCAATTTTCACGTTAGACTCTCCTTAAACGGTGATACAGCTAATGATTTAAAAAATGAGGCTGACCCGTTGTTGAGACAGCCCCATACTATATCATTATGCTCAGACTTCCTCACAATGATCATCGAACACTTTTTGCAGTTTGCCGACAACATCCATTGCACTGTATCCTTCTATGTCAGAACGTTCAAGCATCGTAACGATTTCGCCATCCTTCATAAATGCAAAAGATGGTGAGGAAGGTGGAAACCCTTCAAAGTATTCCCGTGCTTTATCAGTCGCTTCCTTATCCTGGCCAGCAAAGACTGTGACCAGATGATCAGGTCGTTTATCATAATGGATTGCATTGACTGCTGCAGGGCGCGCAACACCACCGGCACAGCCACAAGTTGAGTTAACCATAACTAATGTTGAGCCTTCACGATTCATTGCCTCATCAACAGAGTCTGATGTCGTTAATTCTTCATAACCTGCTTCCCGCACATCTTCCCGGGCTGCGTTGACGACATCGTTCATGAATATGTTGAAATCCATATGTGAATCCATCTCCTTTTAAATAATGATTGGTATTGCCTAAAGTCAGCTTATCAAGTTTGTTGGCCAAATTCAATTTAGAAAACTTTTAAATTAATGTCCCAGTGAGTTTATTAAAATCTGGTGATGATTGACGCCTGGCCGGTATCCTCCAGCAGATGCTCCCGGAAGCCGTAAACATATTCAGCCATTTCTAGTATAAATTGGTGGTTTCAGCATTAATAGTTTCCACAATATCTTTTACCCTTGCTAAAAATTGTCCGACAATTAATCCATCCAATACCCGGTGGTCAAGGGATAAACATAAATTCACCATATCACGCGCTGCGAACATATCCTGGATAATGACCGGGCGTTTGACGATCGATTCGACCTGTAAGATAGCCGCCTGCGGATGATTGATGACCCCCATGGACTGTACAGAGCCAAAAGACCCAGTATTGTTGACCGTAAACGTCCCGCCTTGCATGTCTTTTGATGTCAATTTCCCGGAACGCGCCCGTGCTGCCAGATCATGAATATCCCCGGCGATGCCTTTAATACTTTTTTCATCTGCATTTTTAATAACCGGTACAAACAGTTCATTGTCTTTTGCTACCGCGATGGACAGATTGATGTCTTTATGCTGAATGATTTTATCTCCTGCCCATGTACTGTTCAACTGCGGGAATTCTTTCAATGCCCTGGCCACAGCTTTTACAAAGAATGCAAAGTATGTCAGACTGTACCCCTCATGTTGTTTAAATTCGTCTTTCATCTGATTGCGGTAACTGACCAAATCCGTCACATCTGCCTCAACCGCCATCCAAGCGTGAGGTATTTCCTGAGTGGATTTCGCCATATTTTGGGCGATTGCCTTCCTGACGCCTGTAACCGGAACTTCGATATCACCTGTTTGAGCTGCCACAGGTGACTGCGTAGGCCGCGGTGATGCTGACTGTGCGGTTTCTTTCACACTGCCCGTATCGGCTGCTGGTTCCGGCTTGTCACCGGAAGCAATCAACTTTTCGATATCTTTTCGCGTGATGCGGCCACCTCTGCCTGAACCATTCACCTGCTGCAAATCGATATCATTTTCCTGTGCAAGCTTCATAACAGCAGGCGAGTAGCGTTTTTTCATAGACTGGTCGGTAGAAGTCTCTGATTTTGTTTCATCCTGTTTTTCTTCCGTTTGATCAGATGGTCCGGAATCATCACTGGACGGTTCGCCTTCTGCATCGATATAGCACATGAGATCGCCAACCTGAACGGTGTCCCCTTCCTGTGCAGCCAGCTCCTTGATAACACCTGTAAATGACGACGGCACTTCAGCGTTGACTTTATCCGTCATGACTTCTGCAATTGGATCGTATTTGTTAATTTTATCACCTGGGCCAACCAACCAGGAGCTGATCGTACCTTCCGTGACACTTTCTCCCAGTTGCGGCATGTTGATTTTTTCGGCTGCCATCCTGCAATTCCCTCCCTAATTTGAGATTAAAATTCTGCTAATTCGCGAATGGCCCGTTCGACTTTATCCGGGTTGATCATAAAATTCTTTTCCATCGTTGGTGAAAATGGCATGGCTGGTATATCAGGTCCCGCAAGACGCTGGATTGGGGAATCAAGGTCAAATAGGCAGTTTTCTGCAATAATCGCTGCCACTTCCCCAATAATACTGCCTTCTTTATTATCCTCAGTAATCAGCAGTACTTTTCCTGTTTTCTGGGCTGCTTCAATAATCGCTTCCTGATCGAGCGGGTAGACCGTACGCAAATCAAGAATGTGTGTATCGATTCCTTCTTCTTCCAGTTTCTCGGCGGCCTGCAGCGCAAAATGGACGGATAAGCCATACGTGATAACTGTCACATCAGAACCTTCTCGTTTCACATCCGCTTTACCGATTGGCAGGACATAATCCTCTTCCGGAACTTCACTTTTTAACAGCCGGTATGCTCGTTTGTGTTCGAAAAATAGAACCGGATCGTTGTCGCGGATAGACGCTTTTAAAAGTCCTTTCACATCATATGGTGTGGATGGCATGACGATTTTTAATCCGGGCTGGTTCGCAAACAGAGCCTCGACTGATTGCGAATGATATAAGGCACCATGCACACCGCCACCGAAGGGCGCTCGTATCGTCATTGGCACGTTCCAGTCGTTATTGGAGCGATAGCGCATTTTGGCAGCCTCAGAAATGATTTGGTTAACAGCCGGCATAATGAAATCGGCAAACTGCATTTCCGCAACGGGACGCAACCCATACATGGCAGCACCTATTCCGACTCCTGCAATAGCCGACTCCGCGAGAGGTGTATCAAGGACGCGATCATCGCCGAATGCATCATGCAAGCCTTTGGTGGCACCGAATACACCGCCTTTTTTTCCAACATCCTCCCCTAAAATAAATACCTTTTCATCACGTTGCATTTCTTCTTGTAACGCAGCCGTAACTGCTTGAATATATGACATGACTGGCATGACAAATTCCCCCTACTCTTCATAGACGTATTGATATGCAGACTCTGGTTCAGGATACGCGGCTTTTTCCGCGTAATCAGTCGCCTCATTAACCGTCGCATCGATTTCACTGCGAATCGTTTGTTCCTGGTCGTCTGTCATAATGCCAGCTTCTTTTAAATAAGCAGCAAATGAGATAATCGCATCGTTTTTCTTTGCTTCTTCCACTTCAGCACTTTCCCGGTATTGCCGGTCGTCATCATCGCTTGAATGGGCGGTAAACCGGTACGATACAGCCTCAATCAATGTCGGTCCTTCACCATTGATGGCACGTTCTCTTGCCTTTTTAACTTCCTCGTATACTGCCAGTGGGTCATTGCCGTCGACCGTCACACCTGGCATGCCATAGCTTGAAGCGCGATCGGACACATTTTTGCCTGCAATTTGTTTATCCAGCGGGACAGAGATGGCATATTTATTATTTTCGACCATCGTTATGACAGGCAGTTTATGAACGCCGGCAAAGTTCAGACCTTCATGAAAATCACCTTGGTTTGATGAGCCTTCACCTAATGTTACAAACGATGCAAAATCTTTCTTTTCCATTTTAGCTGCCAGCGCAATACCCACAGCATGCGGCAACTGTGTTGTCACTGGTGAGGATTGGCTTAAAATCCGATTTTTCTTTTGCCCGAAGTGACTTGGCATTTGTCTACCACCGGAATTGGGGTCTTCAGCCTTTGCAAACGCCGAAAGCATCAATTCTTTAGCCGTCATCCCGAATGCCAGGACAACTCCCAGATCCCTGTAATAAGGTGCAGTATAGTCTGCATTCCGGTCGAGCGCAAATGAGGCACCTATCTGAGAGGCCTCTTGACCCTGACATGAAATGACGAACGGGATTTTTCCGGCACGGTTCAACAGCCACATCCGCTCGTCAATTTTACGGGCTAAGACCATGTGCCTGTATATGTCTACTGCCTGTTCATCCGTTAAACCTAATGATTGATGGCGATTTTGTGCCATTTACGTTCCCTCCCCTTTATACGAAAGATAAGTTATTATCCGTGTATCTGATTACCTTCAACAGCCATTGCTGCTTCACCCATCACTTCCGAAAGTGTCGGGTGCGGGTGCACACTGTGCGCCATTTCCCAGGGTGTGGCGTCAAGCACTTTAGCTAGGCCAGCTTCTGATATCATATCGGTAACATGCGGTCCGACCATATGTACACCAAGTAAATCGTCTGTGTCTTTATCGGCAATTATTTTAACAAAGCCATCAGCTTCACCATGGACTAACGCTTTTCCGATCGCCTGGAATGGAAATTTGCCGATTTTGACGTCAAAGCCTTGCCCGGCCGCCTGTTTTTCGGTCAGTCCAACACTGGCAGCTTCAGGATTGGAATAAATACAAGATGGAATCGTGTCATAATTCAACGGAAGTGGGTTTTCATTTGCCATATGTTCCACTGCTACAATACCTTCGTGTGATGCAACATGTGCCAGCTGCATACCACCGATCACATCCCCGATTGCATAGATTTGGGATTCTTTGGTTTGGTAAAATTCATTTGTCTGAATTACACCTTTATCAACGATGATATCTGTATTTTGCAGTCCGATATTGGATGTGAAAGCTTCACGGCCGACGGAAACAAGCATTCTTTCAGCTGAAAATGTCTTGTTTGTGTTATTGATTTCAGCTTCTACTTGCACACCACTATCTCTTTGCAGAGTATCCGGCATGACTTTAGCACCCTTGACAAAGTGGACGCCTTTCTTCTTCAGCTGCTTTTCAATTTCTTTTGCAACAGCTTCATCCTCTGTCGGCAAAATATGATCCAGGTATTCAATTACCGTTACATCAACACCGAAATCGGAAAGCATTGACGCCCATTCGACACCAATCACTCCGCCGCCAACAATCATGATGGAAGATGGTAATGTTTCCATTTGCAGTGCTTCATCAGAACTCATGATGATCTCCCCATCCATTTCAAGGCCTGGGAGTGACTTTGGTTTAGAACCCGTAGCAATCAGCACGTTTTTGGGTACCAGCATGGTATTTTCATCACCATTTGCATATTCGATTGATATCGTACCTGGCATCGGCGAGAAAATACTGGGACCCAGTATGCGACCGAACCCTTCGTACACATCGATTTTACCTTTTTTCATAAGTCCTTGTACACCTTGGTGCAGTGTTGTGATAATTCGGTTTTTACGTTCCTGCACTTTCGGAAAATTTAACGTGACACCATCAGTCTCCACTCCAAATTCGTTTGCTTCCTTTGTTTGTTTAAACACTTCAGCACTCCGGAGCAGCGATTTGGACGGGATACAGCCGCGATGCAAACAGGTTCCGCCAAGCTCGCCTTTTTCAACAATAGCCACTTGCATTCCCAATTGTGATGCACGTATTGCCGCTACATAGCCACCTGTCCCTCCTCCAAGTACCACTAAATCATATTCTTTTGACATTAACTGCATTCTCCTCTCCATTTGGTTTGCATGGACATATTTTGCGGATTATCTTGCCTCACTACCCGTCTCGTTTCGTTTACCGCCTGCTTAATGAATGATGCCCATTCATTAAAAATTGGCTCCGTGATGCACTGAGAGATTGAATGCGTTCCTCAGCCATGCGATCAGCGGCAATATAGGCCGGTATATGATCACGTCTGGAGATTTCAAACACTTGCATTAAATTATCATAAATGGTTTCCACTTGTTTCATCGCCCTTTGGTGATGATAGCCATTTAATTCATCCGCAACATTAATGACGCCACCTGAATTAATCACATAATCCGGTGCGTAAACAATCCCCATTTCGTGGATCCGGTCACCGTGTTCATTCGTTTTCAGCTGGTTGTTCGCTGAGCCGGCGATGACTTTTGCTTTCAATTGCGGAATGGTGTCGTCATTTATGGTTGCACCAAGCGCACATGGTGCATAGATATCACAATTGACACTATAAATCTCATCTGGACCGACTGCCTCGGCATCGAATGCATCCACCACACGTTTGACAGCAGCTTCGTTGATGTCTGTGACAATGATACGGGCGCCTTCTGCATGCAATTGTTCACACAAAGCGTAAGCCACGTTGCCCGCACCTTGTACTGCAACCGTTTTGCCTTCAAGTGACGCACTGCCGAATGCTTCCATTGCTGCTGCTTTCATCCCTTTATAAATACCATAGCCGGTCACCGGTGACGGGTTACCTGATGAGCCTGATTCACTAGAGGTGCCTGTCACAAAGTCTGTCTCCATATGAATCAAATCCATATCATGTTCATCAGTACCGACATCTTCTGCAGTAATATATCGGCCGTTCAAACTTTGAATATACCTTCCGAAAGCGCGGAACATTTCCGGGTTTTTATCCTTTTTCGGATCACCAATAATGACGGTTTTACCGCCTCCAAGGTTCAAACCCGCAGCGGCATTTTTATAGGTCATGCCTTTGGCTAGTCTCAGCGCATCCTCAATTGCATCTGCTTCGGAATCATATGTCCACATGCGAGTTCCGCCAAGAGCTGGTCCGAGTGTTGTATCGTGGATAGCAATAATCGCTTTTAATCCAGAGTTTTTATCCTGGCAAAACACCAGCTGCTCATAATCATATTCTTCCATATAGCTAAACATTTCCATTGTTATTTCCCCCTTAATCAATCTAATCAACGTTATTTAGAACTCATTCATCTATATGCAAAAACCGTGCCAACCCTTTTATTTTGTAAGCGCTTTATCCGCGCATTTTGAAGGGATGCATAAATTTGCACTATGAAAACTTTTGCGTGCTGTTTTTTTCAATACGATACTTTTCAAGTTTATAATAAAGGCTGCGGATCGAAATATTAAGATGCTTGGCAACATGCGTTTTATTATAATGATACGCATGCAAAACATCCGTAATATATTGTTTTTCATACTGTTCCATAGCGGTTTGCAATGTTTGATTTTTGACACTGTCTTTACTCAGCCGTTGAGGCGATTCTCTATAAGGCATCAATGCAGGAATATGTTCCTTTTGGATCACTTCCTCATTTAGACCGATATAGATCATTGCCCGTCCAACGATATTTTCCAATTCTCGGACATTCCCCGGCCAGTCATAATCTTTTAAATAAGCGGTGGCGCGATCGTCAATGGATTTCACGTTTCTTCCATAATCCTGATTAATTTTTTGAATAAGATCATCAATCAGTTCCGGTAAATCCCCTTTCCGTTCTTTAAGCGATGGAATATAAATCGGCAGCCGGTTCAAACGATAGTACAAATCTTCCCGGAACGTTTTGTTCATAATCGCTTTCTCAAGATTAATATTGGTTGCTGTAATCACCCGTGCATCAATCGCGATGGGCGTGGTTCCGCCAACACGGATTATTTCGCCCTCCTGCAGCACACGCAGCAACTTTGCCTGCATATGAAGCGAAAGTTCGCCAATCTCATCAAGAAAAATACTCCCTCTGTTTGCCTCTTCAAATAACCCTTTTTTGCCACCCTGTTTTGCGCCTGTGAAAGCACCTTCCACATAACCGAACAACTCGCTTTCCAAAATACTTTCGGCAATCGCTGCACAATTGACACGGATAAATTTATTATGCTTACGGTCACTTTCATTATGAATGGCATGTGCAAACAATTCTTTCCCTGTACCAGAGTCACCGCGTAAAAGAACCGTTGCAGGCGTCCTAGCACCGACTTTGGCCTGTTCGAGGGCTATTTGCATTTCTTCTGACGAGCCGATAATATCATCAAATGTATATTTTGCTTCAAGGTTACGAATAATCTGGCGGGCGCGTTTCAGTTCGCTTGTTAACGACTGAATTTCGGATACATCATGTAGAACACCTACACTCCCTTTTATCTTCCCGTCGACGATAACAGGTGCCACATTAACCAGTACATCCTTTTTAGCCGGTCCTACTTTCATATGAACTCTGCGTACTGCACGGCGCGTCCCGAGTACTTTCATATGCATGCTTTCACCTTCTGAAATGTCCACACTGGCGGGTTTGCCAATAATGTCCGATTCCCTGAAACCGGTGATACGTGTATAAGCTGGGTTAATCATAATGCCAGTTCCGTTCTCATCAACAACAGAAATGGCTTCATCTGACGACTGGATAATCGCTTCAAGCATTGTTTTAATTTCCTTCAGATCTGTAACTTCTTCGGCGAGATTCATGACTTCCGTAATATCTTTAAAAACGGCGAAAGCTCCAAGTACTTCTTCGTCAGCATTGATGATGGGAATTCTGGTCGTTATAATTTTTTTGTCATTTTCCAGAATGAGCCGTTGATTGACTTCTTTTCTCCGGCTCCGCAGTACGTCGGGAAGTCTTGTGTCCGTAATGACATGCCTGATATCTTGTCCAACGAACTGTTCTTTGGTAATGCCGACAATCCGTTCGGCACTTTTATTAATGAACTGGACTACTTCCTGATCGTTTACAACAATCATACCGTCATGAATATTATTAAGAATTAACGTCTGATTATTTGTTTGTAGCTTTAATCGCTCCAGCAATTCTTCTTTTTCTTCCATTAATTCCGAAATGATGCAGGCGACACTGCCTGGAATAACGACTGTCTTCCTGCTGCACATTTCAAGCAATTGTGCCAGTACATGATCGTTGCCGGTCGCTTCAATAATAATATCAATTCTGCCATTCACCCAATTGTCATAATTGGTACCGGTGGGGATCCCATAGTGTTCGGCAGCTTGTAATCCCCTGGCACGAGGGTTAACATCCACGATCCCCACAACATTCATTTTTTCCGTATTATGTAAAATCTCCAGCAGTGCACTTCCGCCTTTTCCCGCCCCCACAATCAGCACACGTTTCATGTCATCCCATCCTTGCAATAATTTGCATGATTCAAGGATACGCTATTGTGCACATTTAAGCAAATATGCTGTCATACAAATATCCAGTTACTAGTTCATATTTTCCTTTAACTTTGCTATACTTGGATGAGCCTGTTTTACTTATAACGATAGAACGTATAAGCTATGGGTAACCTTATAAGAAAAAACTACTCATTCACTAAAGAACGAGTGAATGCAGGTTTTTTTAAAGAGGATATTCAAAAAGGGGAAAACCACAATTGATGCGTATGATTGCAGTGCTAATGTTGCTTATACCGGGATTTATATCCGCTTTTGGCATTAAATTGATGCGTGATGCATTGTTTAATGATTTTTACGCTATTTTTTTTCATATAAGCGTCCAATTTATTGCAGGTTTTTTGTTGTTTCTGGGCGGGATTGCATTTATTGGCGGTTTTATTGTATACCGTGACAGAAAAAAACATAAGAACAAGCGCAAATGATCACATGATCCTTAACAATTTAACCAACGGAGAGGTGTCACATGAAAGTAGTAAAATTCGGGGGAAGTTCTGTAGCAAATGACGAACAAATTAAAAAAGTCGGTTCCATCGTTGCGGATGATAGCGACCGTAAATTTGTAGTCGTATCAGCTCCTGGAAAACGGTTTAAAGATGATGTGAAGATAACCGACCTTTTAATCGAGCTGAGCGATCTTGCTCTTAGAAACAAATCGTTTGATAAAAAATTAACAGAAATTATGGAGCGTTTTTCAGAAATAACGAGTGAGCTCAATCTTTCACAGGTGATTCTCACTGACATTAAACAATCCATACAAAGTACATTAAGCAGCGAAATGTCTGATCGAGCAAAAGCAGATGAGCTGAAATCAATTGGTGAGGATAGTAGCGCTAAAATTGTGAGTGCACATTTAAAAACGATTGGACTGAACGCCCAGTACGTCAATCCCAAAGAAGCGGGCATCATCGTTAGCAATGAACCAGGTAATGCACAAGTACTGCCGGAAAGTTTTGCAAAATTATACAACATGCGGCAGAGGGATGGCATAATTGTCATACCCGGATTTTTTGGTTTTACACAAGAGGGACAGTTAATGACGTTTCCTAGAGGTGGATCAGATATTACCGGATCAATCGTTGCCGCAGGTGTTCAAGCGGATTTATATGAGAATTTCACAGATGTCGATTCAGTTTATGTGGTCGATCCACGAATGGTCGAAAACCCGGAAAAGGTTACGGAGCTGACATATAAGGAAATGCGTGAACTATCCTATTCCGGTTTTGGCGTATTTCATGATGAAGCCCTTATGCCCGCTTTTCAGAGAGAAATACCTGTTTGCATCAAAAACACGAATAACCCTCAAAGCCCCGGCACCATGATTGTTTCGGAAAAAGACCAGCAATCCCGATGTGTCGTCGGTATTGCTTCTGATACAGGATTTTCAAATTTATACGTCAGTAAATATCTGATGAACCGGGAATTAGGGTTTGGACGCAGACTACTGCAAATTCTAGAAGAAGAAGGCATTTCATTTGAACATGCGCCGTCAGGAATTGATAATATGTCTGTTATCATCCGTGACAATCAGCTGACTGCCGAGAAAGAAATAAACGTCATCAATCGTATTAAACAGGAATTAAATCCTGAAACCATATCCATCGATTATGGTTTTGCAATGGTCATGGTGGTCGGAGAAGGCATGATGAATGCAGTTGGAATTGCCGAAAAGTCAACGGCTGCCTTTGCCGAAGCCAATATTAGCATCGAAATGATCAATCAGGGATCGTCTGAAGTATCCGTCATGTTCGGTATCCGGAAAGATAAACTGGATTTGGCTGTCAAATCGCTGTATCATAAATTTTTTGAGTAAAGAACCAGCTGGGACAAAACTCAACTAATGAATTAAAAAGTTTAGCATGTGTTAACCATCGCTCCTGAAAAGTACTTCGCTAACATATCCCTATAAAATAAAAATCCGAACAGATTCTAAATTTCTCTAAGGAATTTTAAATCATGGTTCGGATTTTTATTTTGATGCTGTACTTTTGTCGGCATCAAACAGCCGCTCAAGTGTCACGTATCTTTCATTTGAAATTAACTCGCCTTATGTTCCAGCCGCAGCCGATCGGCGACCATGGCGATGAATTCGGAATTGGTCGGTTTTGCTTTGGAAATATTGACAGTATAGCCAAACAACGCTGAAATGGATTCAACATTCCCACGGCTCCAGGCAACTTCAATCGCATGTCGTATCGCCCGCTCCACACGGGAAGCCGTTGTATTAAACTTTTTAGCAATATCAGGATATAATACCTTGGTAATCGATCCTAACAGTTCAATATCATTATAAACCATTGTAATGGCCTCTCTTAAGTACATGTAACCCTTTATATGTGCTGGCACGCCGATTTCATGAATAATATTGGTAATGCTTGCTTCCAAATCCTTTTTCCTGCGTTCTTTGCTGCCGGATTTTTTCGGTGCTGCCCGTTTCACCGTGTTTGTACCTTGCACCTGGCGGACCTGCTCCGCTAAATTATCCAGTTCAAATGGTTTCAAAATAAAGTAAGATGCCCCTAAATCAACCGCTTTTTTCATGACTTCTTCCTGTCCGAAAGCGGTCAGCATAATCACGTTTGGATCATGGCTTCTTCCTTCTTCGCGTATCGTATTTAAAACGCCTAATCCATCAATATGTGGCATAATAATGTCCAATACAAGTACGTCCGGCTCCAATTCATCGAGCATATCCAGACATTCCCGTCCATTATAGGCTATCCCGATTACTTCAATATCCTCCTGTCCCTCAAAGTACTCCTCCATTAATTGAACGAGTTCCCTATTATCATCCACTAAGCAAACTGAAATTTTTTCCACGTCAAGTTCCTCCTTTAATTCGAGCTTTCTCCACGTAATGTATTCGACACAAGTTCCAAATATCCTTTTTTTAATTGAAAAACTTTATATTTTTTTATACATGCTTAATTTTGCGCTTATTTACTTTAAATATCGATATATTTTGATAAAATATGACAGGATTTTTCACCGATTGTCGAAAAATCTTTATCAAAATTCATTATAGCATAGTGATCTTACAGTTTGGCGTTTAACAAATAAAAAAAGCGCGGGGCGCCTTGTTCACCCCCGAAAAGCTTAAGCAAGAATTTGTAGTGGCGGATTTTACCACGTAAAATTATTGCTTAAGACCTCGAGGGGGTAGGCGCTGGAGCTGGACATGGCTCTGTCAAAAAATGACTTGCTGTAGAACTTTTCTACAACAAGTCATTTTGAGTTCCTAGCTGGCCTCTTTTTGATCCGCGCTGTCTTTTATTTCGATACCTGTTTCCTGGAGCATCCATTCAATATGAACACCATAACCGCTTGTCGGATCATTAACAAAAACATGTGTTACGGCCCCAATAACTTTCCCATCCTGGATAATCGGGCTGCCACTCATTCCCTGGACGATCCCACCGGTTTTATTCAAAAGTTCGTCATCTGTAACTTGGATGACCATTCCTTTTTTGGCCGGAACCTTTTGTGGTACACTGCTTACGACTTTGACATCAAATTCTTCAACTTCTTCTCCGTCAAGAACGGTTAAAATTTTTGCTGGTCCTTCTTTGACCTCATGTGACAATGCGATCGGCATTGGTTCATCATATTTGCCATTCGATATTTTTTTGTTTAATTGCCCGAAAACACCAAAGGGACTATTTTTACTTATGGTCCCGATCTTTTTATCATTAACGGAAAATTTTGCCTGCTTCTCACCTGGCGTTCCATGATTGCCTTTTTCAATCGATGTTACATTTGAACGTACAATTGAGCCGTTATGGATTTCAATCGGTTTTTGTGTATCCATATCGGAAATGACGTGACCAAGCGCTCCATAATTTTTGGTTTCCGGGTCGTAAAACGTCATGGTTCCAATCCCTGCTGCTGAATCACGGATATATAATCCAATCCGATATTCCTCCTCATTATTATCTTTAATCGGATCCAATGTCGTTTCAATGGTTTCATTATCGCGTTTCAGCGTTATATCCAATGGTTTATTTTCTTTTCCGGCCTCTTCTACAAATGGCTTCACATCTTTCATTTCTTTAACTTTCTCCCCGTTTATTTCTAAAATGACATCACCCACTTGAATATTTGCATCCTCACCAGGTGATATCATGCCATCTTCTCCCTCAATTTGATGATGACCGACAACAAGTACTCCGAGTGTATGAAGCTGCACTCCAATGGATTGTCCCCCTGGTACGACTCTAATATCTTCCAGTACTGATACATCCACTTTCTTGATCGGGAGACCGGCAGCCTGATAAATCAGTTCACTATTTCCGGTTTCTTTTGCATAAAACTCTGTTGAATCAATTGCCTGCAAACTTTTGTCGGAAGAAGCAACCGACACATTATTGCCAAGTGCAGGTATATCGATTGGTTCTGATGCATTATCAAAAGCCACAACCTGATTAGGAATGGAAAGGTAATGGTTAACTGGTGCAATAAAAGGTACTGCCAGAACGGTTATCAAGAGCAGTATCCCTGTTAATAGCCTCATTTTCCGATGATCTTTCACCCGATTCACTCTCCTCATCCTAACCCCACACCATTTAATTTTTTCTCTCTGTACTTCTAATTTGACCGAACGAAACCTGTTTTAAACTGGTGAAATTCAAGAAAAGATGTGTAACATTTCCTGCTTAAAAAAGCCAGATAATATAGCTTCTGGCTTTTCCATGACTTTATCCACTGTTTTTTTTATAATTGCAGGCTAATTCAAGCAGTTCTGTTGCATGACTTTTGGCAGTATCCGTCAATTTGGTACCGGTAATCATACGACCCAATTCATTGATTTTCTCATCTTTGGACAATTCCGCAACGATCGTTGAACTCCGATGATTTTCCGCGTATTTTTGAATCCGTTTATGCGTGTCAGCCATGGCAGCCACTTGCGGCAGATGGGTGATACATAAAACTTGTGACTGACTGGAAATTTGCTGGATTTTTTCAGCGATCGCTTGAGCGACCCTGCCGCTGACCCCGGTATCCACCTCATCAAATATGACACTTGTTATCCCTTGATGTCTAGCGAATATTTCTTTTAATGCAAGCATAATCCGTGAAAGTTCACCACCTGAGGCAACTTTATGTAATGGTTTCAGCGGCTCACCAGGGTTCGTTGCGATCTGAAACTGGACATCATCAAAACCATTGTGATGCAGTTTTGTACGTTCTCCCTGTTTTTCCTTGGTATTAAACAAAACTGAAAAAGACGTTTTCTCCAGGTAAAGGTCTTTTAATTCTTGATGAATATTCTGTGTTAAAGCTTGAGCAGCTTTTTCGCGCAAATCATGCAACTGTTTCGCTTCTAAATAAGCATCCTGGTACGTATCGTCAATTTGTGTTTCCAAATTGGACAAATGCGAATCTTTATCAGTAATCTGTTCAATCTCTTCCTCAATTTTTCCCAGATATTCCAAAATATCATTTACTGTCGGTCCATATTTTTTCTTTAATCGGCTGATTTCATTCAATCTCGATTCGATGTCGTTCAGACGCCCCGGATCATATTCCAAAGTATCTGCATAGTTGCGCAACTCATACATCAGTTCCTCAATTAAAAAATAATGATTGGACATCTCCTCAGCCTTTTTACTGATGAACGTATCATATTCTTTGCTGTTCTGAAGTGCCTGATTGGCTATGTTTAGCCATTCTAATCCTCTCTGTTCACCGTAAATCGCACTATAGGCATCCTGCAGACCGTTATAAATGTGTTCAAAATTTGCCAATTGACTGCGTTCTTCTTCCAGCTGGTCATCCTCGTTTGGAAGCAGGTTGGCCTGTTCAATTTCATGCTGCTGGAAATTTAATAGGTCAAGACGGTGTGAGATCTCTTGCTCATTTTCACTTAATTCGCTGTATCGCTTTCGTAACGCTGTCAGTTCTTCATATAAACGTGTGTATGCTTTCTTTGCTTCTGTTATTTGCTTCTCATCATATAAGTCCAATAACTGAATATGATTGTCCGGATTCAATAACGACTGGGTTTCATGCTGGCTGTGGACATCAATTAAATGCTTCCCGAATTCTTTAAGAATGGCCAGTGTAACCAATTTGCCATTAACCCTGCAAATACTTTTTCCACCCGATGTAATCGTACGATGAAGAACCACCATTTCATCCTGCAGGTCGATCCCATATTGATCGGCCGTTTCATAAATTTGCCGATTGTCCGCTTCTAATGTGAACAGGCCTTCCATTTCAGCTTTTTTTGCGCCGTGCCGTACATATTCGACGGATCCGCGTCCGCCGGCCAATAATTGAACAGCATCTATAATAATGGATTTCCCCGCGCCTGTTTCACCCGTCAAAACCGTCAGACCTTCATTAAACGTAATGGTTATTTTATCAATTATAGCGAAATCCTGGATCGATAATTCTGTCAGCACATCTGTCACCCCATCAAAGCATACTCAGGAAACGTTGCTGAATAACCGCCGAGCCCTCTTCTGTCCTGCAAATAATTAGACATGTGTCATCACCGCAAATCGTACCCATGATCTCGTCCCATTCAAGATTATCAATCAGTGCACCAATAGCGTGTGCGTTGCCCGGAAGTGTCTTTAAAACAATGAAATGGCTGGTATGCTCAATCTTCACAAAAGCGTCTCTGACTAAGCGCTTTAATTTCTCTAACGGATTAAACCGCTGATCCGCGGGTAAACTGTATTTGTAATGACCACTGGATGATGGAACCTTGACAAGATGAAGCTCTTTGATATCACGGGAAACTGTCGCCTGTGTGACATTATAGCCAAGTGATTTCAGCTCATCAACAAGCTCATCCTGGGTATCGATTTCGTTTTCGGTTATTAGTTCGCGTATTTTGATATGACGCTGAATTTTACTCATACGAAGCCTCCGGAATCTCACTGAAATGTATGGTGGGCTTGTTCCACTAATGCCTTCAATTCGCTATCGCCAATCGTGGTTTCCGCTTTATCTTGTTTCCAGCCCAAATGCGCCAAAAACTCGATATTGCCATCACCGCCTGTTATCGGTGAATAGGTCAAGTTAAGCAGTTGATAGCCTTGTTCCCGGGCGAAATCCGTCATCTTCTTCAGTACGTTAAAATGGGCTGTTTGGCCACGGACGATCCCTTTATGGCCAACCTGATCACGACCGGCTTCAAATTGCGGCTTGATTAAAGCGATCACATCACTGTCATTCTTTAGCAGCTGGTTCAACACAGGTAAGATTAATTTAAGGGAAATAAATGATACATCAATGGTCGCAAACTCGGGCCATCCATGCTTGATCATATCAGGTGTCACATAACGGAAATTCGTACGCTCCATCACCACCACCCGGTCGTCATTTCTCAGTTTCCAGTCCAGCTGATTATAACCGACATCAATGGCATAGCAAAGCCGTGCACCATGCTGCAGTGCACAATCAGTAAATCCCCCGGTCGAGGAACCGACATCCATCATAATCCTGTCTTTAAGGCCGATGGAAAACGTGTCCAGTGCTTTTTCAAGTTTTAAACCGCCCCTGCCGACATATGGAAGTAATTTTCCTTTGACATTTAATGGAGTTGCCTCATCGACTTTCACACCGGGCTTGTCCATGCGCTGTTGTTCGCTGAAAACGAGTCCAGCCATGACCATTCGTTTTGCTTTTTCTCTGGTATCAGCCAATTGGCGTTCTACCAGTAGAACATCTAAACGTTTTTTTGACATTATTCAGACCCTTTTATGGTTCAGTTTATTTTTTTGCTTCTTTCGTTTCATTGGGAATCAATCGTATTTTAAAGTTTTTCTCAATAAAGGCGACCACTTTTCCGGCAAAAAATATGAGTTTCGTCGAGGCATTAATGGCTGCATATTTTCCTAGGGCCTTACCACCGACAGTCAGTGCAGCAACAAAGCTTGTCAATATCACTGACAAAATAATTTGAAGCGCTGATCCGTCACCCTCACCATAAATAATGGCAATCTGCAATACGACTGTTGCTGATGCTGTACCACTGACGACACCGGATATGTCACCAATAACATCATTGCAAAAGCTGGCAAATTTATCAGCATTACGGATAATGTTGACGGCCTCTTTTGCACCGGTGACCTTCTCTGCTGCCATCGCGTGAAACGGTTTTTCAACAGCTGCAGTTGCTGCTATCCCCATCATATCAAACATGACACCTATAAACACGATAATGATTACGATTAGCAGTCCAATCAACCAGATAACATTACTGAGAACTGACTCTGAAACGACTGAAAAAATAGCCGCTAGCACAAACGTGATAACGGCAATCGTAATACTGAATTTTAAAGACTTTTTGACTTGTGGATTCATTTTAACCCCTATTATTCATAAAAATATGTATAAGAAGGAATGGTCATTCAAAAGGTAAAAACTGCGGCTTAGGTCCAGTAGGTTTTCCCAGGCGGATACTCTATGTTGCCATAAGAGCGGTTCCCCTTTAAATCCACCTCGACATCGTTTCCGAATGCCGGACTGGATTGCCACTTAGTCCGCACTATAATGCCTTTTAAACGTCAAAGAACAGTCTAGGAGTTTTCCTCGGCAGCCTTTAACCGTCCCCTATCCTCTTTTGCAGGGATGATTTCATAGAGACACACAGGCAATCCAATGGCCTTTTGGACTGTCAATCTAAACTCTAATTCCCTCATCACCACTCAAGGCAGGCTACGCTGTACATAAGGTCACCCTCACCCTATTACACAGGTTCATACCCCATTCCATCATATCACCTAGGCTTAGGTCACACGACAGATATGGGCCTCCACGGTAATCGGGTCAACGCCCACATGCCTTTGCGGATCGCCCGAAAACCTTAACTCCCAGCACCGACCCAAGGCTGGGCGCCTCAAGCCGGCACAAGGAACTTCATCGATATGCCCTTTAGCGGATTTTTAGGCCCGCCTTCAGGAACGGAGGGCTGACTAGAATACTGCACCATTCCTCATGTGTTTTCATTATAACATAGGATTTAAAAATAAACCATGAATAATTATTAATGATCCCGTTTACTGAAATAATCCACTAATGACATCAAATGAGATGTATCTGCATCAGCGTCGGACAGTTCCTTTTTCGCTTTGGTTACATAGTTCTCCTTCTTTTCGACTGCTCCTTCAATCCCTAATAACTTGACATACGTATTCTTGTCATTTGCTTCATCACTTCCAACAGGTTTCCCGATTTTCGCCGCATCCCCGGTTACATCCAATATGTCATCCTGAACCTGAAAAATGAGTCCAAGATAGTGAGCAAATTGATCCAGGTGTTTAATTTGTTCGTTCGTTGCTCCCCCTAAATATGCCCCTGAACGAATAGCAAAGCGGAATAACTCACCTGTTTTAAGTGTATGAATTGTTTCCAATTCCTCCAGTGTCACAGCTTTTCTCTCCGCTTCCATATCACGTATCTGGCCGGCTACCATCCCCTTGGGACCGCTTGCTGTTGAAAGCAGCTGAATGATTTGCACTTTCTCGCCATCTGTTAAATGGAGATCATTTGAAATCAGTTCGAAACTTAAGGTCAGCAGTCCATCACCGGCCAAAATAGCCGTTGCTTCATCAAACTTAATATGGTTTGTCGGCTGTCCGCGCCTGAGGTCATCATCATCCATTGCCGGCAAATCGTCGTGAATCAGGGAGTACGTATGAATCATCTCCAGCGCAACAGCCGAAGAAAGCACTTTATTGTTATCATGATTATAGGCGTCAAAACTTGCCATTAAAAGGATTGGGCGCAGCCTTTTTCCCCCGGCTTCAGTCGAATAGATCATGGAAGCCTTCAGTTGCTCGGGGATATCCAGCTGCTTCAAGTGATACTGTAACTCCTGCCCGATCAGTTCCCTGTTGGTATTGATAAAGTGATTAAGTTTCTCTTGCACGATCATTCTTCCTCCCGTACTTCAAAGGTTTCAAGCTGACCCTGCTCATTCATAATTTTTGTCATTTGTTCCTGCACATTCGTTAATTTGTCACTGCAGATTTTGGACAGCTTCATCCCATCCTGGTAGTATGAAATAGCCTTTTCTAAGGGGACATCACCTTTTTCCAGCTTTTCCACGATTTTTTCCAGCTCAAGCATGGCCTCTTCAAATGACTGGTTATTCTCCTCTTCCATTGTTCTCCTCCTTTATGTCCAACACATGACAATCCAACGTGCCATCTGCCAGCTTAACCGTAATGTTATCTGTTTCAGTTACATGTTCAACTGATTTAATCATATCGCCAGATGAGGAATATGTGATGGCATACCCGCGTTTCATCGTTTCCAGCGGATTTAGCAGTGACAGTTTTTCAAGCGCCATTTGCAATCTGTCTGAATGTTGTTCAACATGGTTGGTCATCAAATAATGCATTTGTTTTTTCAATTGTTTTAATTCCTTGCCTGTACGGTCAATTTGCTGTCTGGGGTGCAATGCCAACAGCCTTGAATTCAAATGTGCCAAGGATTCATATTTCCGCTTCCATTCACGGTGATATGATTTTCCAAGCCGTTCCACATGTTTATCCAATTCCTGTTCTTTTTGGACGATTAATTGTTCAGGGTAGCGAAACGCATAGGACTGTGTCATTCGTTTTACGTTTTTTTCCGAAGCTGTTATTTGCTCTGTGAGTATTCTTGTCAGTGAGCGTTGGATAGTGTTGATTTTATCGAAAAGTTCCAGCTGTGATGGTACGGTGATTTCAGCTGCACCAGTTGGCGTCGGCGCTCTGACATCAGCCACGTAATCGCTAATGGTTATATCTGTTTCATGACCAACTGCAGAAATAACAGGGATATTCGAATGAAAAATCGCATTCGCCACGATCTCCTCATTAAAACCCCACAGTTCCTCTATCGACCCGCCTCCCCTGCCAATGATTAAAACATCAAAATTCATCTGTTTATTTGCTCTGTTAATGGCATCAGCAATTGAGCCGGGAGCATTCACACCTTGTACAAGAACAGGGATAATCGTCGTTTGAACGATTGGATATCTGCGCTTGATGGTTGTAATGATATCGCGAACAGCAGCTCCTGTTGGTGATGTGATGACACCGATATGTTCAGGGAACTTTGGCAGAATCCTTTTGTGCTTTTTGTTAAAATAACCCTGTTTATGTAATTTTTCTTTTAACTGTTCAAAAGCTAAATAGAGCGAACCAAGCCCATCCGGTTCCATTTGCTGGATATATAATTGGTATTGACCAAATTGTTCAAACACACCAATTTCTCCGCGTATTAGTACGTTCATGCCATTTTCCGGTTTGAATTTCAGTCTGCGGTTATTGCCGGCAAACATAACTGCCTGAATGCGGGCCTGATCATCCTTGATGGTTAAGTACATATGACCGCGGCTATGGTGTTTAAAGTTCGATATCTCACCTTTTAGCCAAATGTTTTTTAAATGTGGATCTGCCGAAAGTTTACGTTTTATATATTTCGTCAGCGCTGTTACGGTCAAATATTTATTTTCCAACGTCTGACAATCCTTTGGCAGCTTTGATCGTATTTTGCAGCAGCATCGTAATTGTCATCGGCCCTACCCCTTTTGGGACTGGGGTTATGTATGAAGCTTTTTCAGCTGCTGATGCGAAATCCACATCACCGGTCAGCTTCCCATCATCCATACGATTGATGCCAACATCGATAATGACGGCGCCTTCTTTAATGTTCTCAGCGCGAATGGTGTTCGGCTTCCCGATGGCTACGACAAGAATGTCAGCATGTTTGATAAAATCTTCCATTTGGCGTGTTCTCGAGTGACAATATGTAACGGTTGCATGTTCGTTTAAAAGCAGTTGCCCCACCGGCTTTCCGACAATGTTGCTTCGTCCGATGACAACGGCATGTTTGCCCTCTATTTGAATATCATAGGAATGCAGCATGGTAATAATGCCATGTGGCGTACATGGCAAAAACGCGTCATTGCCCCTCATCATGTTTCCGATGCTGATTGGATGAAACCCGTCAACATCCTTGTCAGGACTGATGGTTTCAATAACGTGCTGTTCATTTATATGGGCTGGAAGTGGTAACTGGACGAGTATGCCATGAACATGGTCATCGTTATTAAGCGTGTTAATTTTTTCAAGAAGTTCCTGCTCGGAAACAGATGATGGCAACTCAATCACATCGGAGGAAATACCAGTTTGACTGGATGCCTTCTTTTTTCCGTTTACATACGATTTAGATGCCGGGTCTTCCCCAACAATAATGACTGTTAAATGGGGGATGATCCCTTGTTCCTTTAACTTTGTTACTTCCCCTGCCATGTCATCCCTGAGTTTATGAGCAAGTTCTTTTCCGTCAATTATTTTTGCCGGCATCGTTTCATTCCCCTCTCTTTTTCAAACTGATAATAGAAGTAATGCTTTGTTTATGTCATGATGTTTGATAACACCCCATTAACAAACCTGCCGGATTTCGCATCCCCGAACGAATGAGCAAGTTCCACTGCTTCATTAATGGCCACATTTTCCGGGATATCGTCTCGGTAGCTCATTTCGTAAATGGCGATACGCAAGATTGTTTTTTCCACAGAGGCAATGCGATCAATGGACCATTTCTCTAAATGCTCCACGATTGTTTGATCGATAGCATCTTTATGGCCCGCAACTCCTTTGACAAGACCTTTCAGGTAGTCATCGGCCTCAAGTGATTCGGGATGTTCTTCCATAGCCTGTTCGGGTGGGATATCGTTCATATCAAGTTGAAATAATATTTGCAATGCTTTTTCTCTTGCTGCGTGCCGGTTCATCATGCATAACTCCTTTGATTGGTGTCCTAATTCAAATCATAACACGTTTGAAAACCCAAAAGCCAGAACAACATTTAACGAAAGAAGGCCAAAAGAAATCAATCTTTTGACCTTTCACTTCTATTCACTTTCTTCTGTACCTTCCATCTGGACACCGACAACATGTACATTAATCTCATCAATGTCCAGGGCAGTCATATTTTTTAACGTCTGACGAATATTTTCCTGCAGCTGCTGAGCTACTTTAGGTATGGAAACGCCAAAATTCAATACAACAAACAGATCAATGAGAATGCCGTTTTCAGTCAGATCAACTTTAACTCCTTTACCGTGCGATTTTTTGCCGAATCGCTCAACAACCCCTGTTGCAAAATTCCCGCGCATTGATGACACACCATCTACCTCAGATGCTGCAATGCCTGTTATGACTTCAATGACTTCCGGAGCAATCTCGACTCTTCCTAAACTTGAACCATCACTTACATTCAGTAAAGGCTGTTCGCTCATCGTTCATCATCCTTTTCTATAATCGGATTTTCCTCAAGGAATTTTGTATTAAAATCGCCATTCACAAAAACAGCATGATCCATTATTTGCCGGTGAAACGGAATCGTTGTGTCAACACCTTCAACAACAAATTCATCCAGTGCACGTTTCATTCTATCAATGGCATCTTTTCTTGTTTTTCCGTACGTGATTAATTTAGCAACCATTGAGTCATAGAATGGCGGGATACGATAGCCGGGATACGCTCCTGATTCGATCCGTACGCCTAAACCGCCTGGTGGGAGATACAAATCAATTTTCCCGGGGGACGGCATAAAGTTCTTAAATGGACTTTCAGCGTTTATACGGCATTCCATTGCCCACCCCTCAAATTTGATGTCATCCTGATGAAGGGCCAGCTTTTCATTGTTGGCGACGTTGATCTGCTCTTTAATTAAGTCAACTCCGGTTACCATTTCGGTGACGGGGTGTTCTACCTGAATACGTGTATTCATTTCCATAAAATAAAATGATTGGCTTGAACGGTCAAAGATAAACTCGATGGTTCCAGCTCCAACATAATCAACAGCCTTAGCAGCCTTGACAGCTGCTTCCCCCATCTTCGCGCGTATGTCAGGTGTTAAAGCAGGTGATGGCGATTCTTCAATTAACTTTTGGAGTCTTCGCTGGATCGTACAATCCCTTTCACCAAGATGTATAACATTACCATGCTGATCAGCCAACACCTGAATTTCCACATGACGAAAATCCTCAATAAACTTTTCCAGGTAAACACCAGGATTACCAAACGACTTTTCAGCTTCTTCCTGTGTCACACGTATGCCTTTGATCAGATCTTCTTCTGTTTTGGCAACACGTATCCCTTTACCACCGCCACCAGCAGTTGCTTTAATGATGAGTGGATAGCCTATTTCCTCTGCAATTCTGATCGCCTCTTCTTCATTTTCAATGATTCCTTCAGATCCTGGTACGATTGGCACATCAGCTGCTTTCATTGTTTCCCTGGCAACGTCCTTCACACCCATCTTTTGAATGGCTTCGGCGGAAGGGCCGACAAACGTGATGTTACAAGCTTTGCAGATCTCTGAAAAATCAGCATTTTCAGCAAGAAATCCATAGCCGGGGTGGATAGCATCAACGTCTGTAAGTGTCGCAACACTCATGATATTGGTAAAGTTCAAGTAACTTTCTTTACTAAGTGCAGGCCCAATACAATAGGCTTCATCAGCCAGCTGCACATGTAATGCATCTCTGTCTGCTTCAGAGTATACAGCAACAGTCGCAATATTCATTTCTTTACATGCTCGTATGATGCGAACCGCTATTTCCCCTCTGTTCGCAATTAGCAGTTTTTTAATCACGTGTACGACATCCCCTTATTTTGTCTTTACTCTGAATAATGGCTGGCCGTATTCCACCAATTCACCATCTTCAACCAATATGTCTGTAATTTCTCCGGTTGTTTCTGCTTCAATTTCATTAAACAGTTTCATAGCTTCTACAATACAAACAACCGTATCCGCTTCAACTTTTGACCCTTTTTGCACATATATATCGCTCTCAGGCGTTGGTTTTGTATAAAATGTCCCAACCATCGGTGAAACAATTTCCTTGTCTGCCTCGGCTGTCTTTTCTGCAGCAGGTTCTTCTTTCGGTGCATTGGCTTCTTTGGGTTCAGTCCGGATTTCGGTCCCGGCAGTTTTAACCGGCTCAGATGGCTGATCAGGAACTGTTTCCGTTTTTGTGTTTGCAGTGACAGCCGAATGGTTATTGGATTTTTTCATCGAAACCGTCACACCGTCTGTTTCATAAGTAAATTCACCGATTTCTGACTGGTCAATTAATTGAATCAGTTCGCGTATTTCTTGTGCTTTTAACATATCTCGCACCCTTTCATTTCCAAATTAATAACAGATCCTAACAATGCCTCTTAACATCTTACGATAAATAGAGTCAAAACTTCAACTCGGACTCTTGAAAAGCATTCCTCCTATGTAAAACATAAACCTTATCAGTACAGTCATTATATCAATGTTCAGCTGTTTATGCGAATCATACTCACGGGTACCATTTAAAAACCGGGTGTCGCTCCACCCGGTTTTATCCCGTATCTAGCTTTCAACTGTCTGATAATCAATCGTAACCGGGATCTCCCCAAACTCATCATTGACCATTTGCATGATATTGGCAGCTTCAGAGTTGCTCAACGGTTCAGATTCCTGAACATGTACAATCACCTTATCGTCCTCATGCCGGACAAGGACATCGCTATAGTCTGCTGCTGCAATAATGGAGTCTTCCAGAATAGATTCCTTCCTCGACCTCTCATCAAGTTGATTCATCTCGTCTCTGGCATCGCTTTTTTCTTCGACACTTGCTGTACTTGATGCAACAACATCATCCAACCGGTCTTTGGTTTCACTGCGATCGTCCTGAATTTCCATTCGAATTGATGCAAACAGCTGATCATCACCCAATTCGGATATGTCATTCACGTCTGCATCCGTGTCCCCTTCAGTTGTTTTGCCATCCGATGTATCAGAAGATGCTGCTTCCTCTGAATTATTTTCTTCTTGATCGACGTACGCAAGGTCACCACTATTTCCGGGTGAAGTCATGTAATAAACACTCAGCACAATCATTAAACTTAGCATCGTCAAAAGCCAGACAGTTTGTTTTTTTAACATATTTACAGCCTCCTAATTTTTTGGCATTACTGAAACTCTATGTGTTGGAACATCAAGCACGCGTGAAACCGCCTCTACTACCCACTGTTCAACTGTTGCATGATCCACTCCTTTCGCAACAACAAAGACGCCTCTGACACCCGGTTTCTTCGTCCTGATCAGCAATGGGACTTCTTTGTCCCCCTGGTTCACCAGTACAACCTGTGTTTCCTTTTGGCTGTCTTCAACATCTCTCGTACCCCCATTTGTATCCGACTCTTCGGTTACCTGCTGACTGGTTATCAGGTTTTTTTCGTATACCTTTACTTTCGTTGAATCAAGATTGACCATCACCTCTGCTTCCGAAACGCCTTCTATTTTGTTCAGCAAACCCCTGAGGTCGTCTTCATAACTTGTTTCTATTTCATCTACATCCGACGTTTTGGATGATTTATCCGAAAATGTTTCATCTGTCTTCTGTTCTGTTGCATTCTCTGAAGGATCATAATTCATGGATGGATCGTCATCTTCATCACTGGATGAGAATACGTTGCCTATAATGAGCAGCAATAGTCCTATTAACCCTATCACGATAATGTATCCGGCTTTTTTGGACACCTTCTCCGATGAACTCGAATGCGGTAATATTTTTTTTAAAAGATTTTTCAAAATGACCCTCCCTCCCCTAAAATGGTGATCTTCTCTTTGTCTACATCCCATTCATTGTGTAATAGCTGTTTAACCCCATCCGCATCAATTTCCGTTTCGTTGTTCAACGGCTTATCCGTGTTAATGACCACATCCTCAACAGCGTCCACTCCCCCCTCCCTGGATTCGGATTCTTTCAATGTTACCTCGACTTCATCCAAATGTTCATTCAAATTGTCGTAATTAAGTTCAGTCTCTGCAGAAAATTGAAAATCGATATGCGCGATTTCTTGTTGATATTTCGCTTGCAAGGGGTCGTTTGCTAAATCTTTTAATTGGACAGCCATTTGTTCTAAAATATATGCATGTTGGGAGGCTTGTATTTCATTTTTTTGCTTTTTCATTAAATTTTCTGCTTGATTATTTTCATTCTGCATGTGATTCACCTCTGTGAAAGACTCTTCCAGCGCCTGTCTCACATCGAACTCAAACAAATAAAAGACCGGTTTTAAAAAAATGAGGATCAGGATCAGACCCATTGCCAACTTGACATATTTTTTCATTGAATTTGCCGGAATGAGCAAGTCCACCACAGATGCCAGCAGCAAAAATATAATGATTTGGGTCACCCAATTAATCAGCATATCCATGGTCCCACCCCTAACGCAGGAGAATTGTAATATTACTGGCAGCTACTAAGATAACAATTGCTAAAAAAAACATTAAGGTGACGGCTAATAGACAAGCAAGAATGAATACAATATATTTACTGATGGTCTCGAGTGCTGATATGACAGGCCCCGCTCCAATTGGTTGTAAAATGGCTGCTGACAGCTTGTAAACCAGGGCGATGGCAAATATCTTAATAGCCGGAAATATGGCAATCAATACAATCATTACGACCCCGACAATCCCGACAGCATTTTTCAATAACAGGGAAGCACTTAAAATCGTGTCGGTTGCATCTGTAAATGTCCTCCCGACTACCGGGATAAAATTACCGGTAATGAATTTGGTGGTTTTCATCGCCACGCCATCCTGCACAGCACTTGTTGCTCCCTGTACTGACATAACACCTAAAAAGATGGTTAAAAATACACCTAACGTTCCCATCCCGACTTGCTTAAACAAATTGGCCAAGTTTGTTACTTTATAGTTTTCATTCAAATCGCTCACAATTAATAAAAGAGCCGCCAGAAATAATAAGGGTAAAATAAATCTGGATACGAGCACGCCGCTCACGTTAATCAGAAATATGATAATCGGGTGAAAAAAAGAAACCGTTATAACATTCCCGAGTGTAGCCATGATTCCTAACATCAACGGCAATAACGCAATCATGAAACTGCTCATCATGTCAATCGCATCATTGGCATAGGACACCGCCAGATAAAAGCTGTTTAAAACCAGGTATATTAAGACAATATAAACCACATAGTAAGCAATTTTACTGACAGCACCCCTTTCAAAAGCTGTATGCATCGTCTGTAAAATCGTTGAAAATAGTGTGAGCATCAACAGGGTGCCTAATAATTTTCCATTCAGAATCAGCTCATGAAGTAAATACTCAACAAGACCCCATAATGTACTTTTAATCGAAAATGAACCATCATCTTTAACAAATTCATAAATACTTGTTTTTTCCAGTTCCGGCACATACCCTCCATAATCATCTGTTAGGGTTTTCCAATAGGATTGAATACCATCAAGTGAGATATCATTCAGCAGCTGGTTTTCTATATCCTCTGGCCTGAGTTCCTCCTGATTTTCCGCTGCAGACACGGCTGCCTGTCCTACAAAAAGCAACAATAGAATTAACAAGACGCCGGCAATTATCCGCTTAGTTTGTATCATGCGAGCCCATTACCCCTTTCCTAAACCGCAGATACGAAGCTTAATATCGCCTCGATAACAGCAGTAATAATCGGAACAGCCAGCAGGAGGATGAATATCTTTCCGGCCAGTTCGATCTTGGCTGCCACTGAGCCGAGCCCGGCATCCTTTGTGAGGTTTGCTCCAAGTTCCGTAATATAAGCGATCCCGATGATTTTTAAAATCGTTTGCATATACATGCCGTCAACATTTGCTTTATTTCCCAATGACTCAATCATTCTGAAAATAATACCGATTTGTTGGATGACCGCTAAAAAAATCAGGATAGCTGTTACAAGAACTAAAAAAAACGCAAAGGAAGCATTGATTTCTTTTAACACCATATAAAGAATACTAGCAATGATTCCAATCATGACGATTTGAATGATTTCCATCTATGACTACCCCTGAAAAAGGAATACTGATTTAATCTGTTGAAAAAGATCTGAAAGTTGATTAACAACCATTACCATGACGATGACAAACCCGATAATGGTTGCAAAATGGGCCATATCTTCTTTTCCCATTTGCTTCAGAATGGTATGAATCAGTGCAACAATAATTCCAATTCCCGCGATTTGAAATAACATGGAAGCATCAATACCCATAGACGTACCCCTTCCCTCTCTAAATGAGCGTGTTCAAAAAGGAAGATAAAAAGAACCAAGAACCAAGAAGTCGATGTGTCATTTTTACCGGACCTTTTGTACAACCTTATATGAGCAGCAATACAATAAACAGACCGCATAAAAGTCCTAAACTTTTCGCCATTTTACTGTATTTATATTGGTTATCCCGTGCGTCATCGAGTTCACGATCCAAATGTTTAATGGTCAGATGAATATGCTTCTGCTGCTGATCAAAATCGTGCTGACCAAGCGTTCTACCAAACTGTTTAAGAATTTCCCCTTCATTTGCATCAAACGCTGAGGAAGCCATTAATTCGTCTAAATGCGTTGTCCATACGTGGTACAAATCACGATTATTTTGACTTAGTGAAATATCCAACTGATTAAAAAATGAGCTGATCGGCTCCGGAATCTGCATCGCGATCGTCGCAAATACATCCTGTAAAGGTAATTGACTGTACAATATTTCTGCTTCCAAAATCTGCAAGGCATTTTTCATATGCCTGATCTGTTTTGGCCGTTCGTTTAATTTCCTGCTAATATCAAACCCGATCAGTGTTGTGGTGCCTATGAAAAGAAGCGCGCCAATCCACTGCATTTGTTACGCACCTCGATTTCTGCAAAAGATTCTCTTCATGTTCATTATAAATCCGGTAAATAGCCCCTGGGCCCTCCCGCCTGTTTAATAGGACAAACCGCTGGAAAACGTGTTGTGTAAACAGCGGCTTTAAAGACGGACGTTTCTTCAACGCCTCCAGTGAATTACTGTGGATGGTACAGATGACAGCCACACCGGCATTAATGGCTTCCATTAATGCCGCTACATCAGATTCACTGCCGATTTCATCAACGACCAGTACTTCAGGTGACATCGACCTGATCATCATCATCATCCCCTCATCTTTTGGACAGGCGTCCATCACATCGGTCCTCAGGCCTAAATCATGCTGGGGGACTCCTTTTTTTGAACCGCCAATTTCCGAACGCTCGTCCACGACCCCAACTTTATGCGCGCCTGCTTTATCCCAGCCTGTCCCGATCAGACGGGTCAGATCACGGACCAGCGTTGTTTTTCCTGTTTGCGGCGGACCAATCAGGAGTGTATTAAGATACTGATGATCATATAAATATGGTATAAGTGGACGTGCCGCTCCGATTGTTTGTTTGGCAATGCGAATATTGAAATACGTAATATTCTGGATTGCTTTCACCTGACCATTTAGTGTATTCACTTTACCGGATAATCCGACACGGTGTCCGCCCTCGATGGTGACGTACCCTTCCCTTAATTCATCTTCCATCCGGTAGAGGGAAAATTCACTCAGCTGATTCAGCAAAAACATGCCGTCATTCTTGTCAGGTTTGAGGCGATCCAGCCATTCTGTATGGCCGTCAAAGACTAATTCAAGCGGTTGTTGAAGCCGGAAGCGGATTTCCTGTATCTTAGACCAGCGGCCGCTGATTTTTTTGTTTAAGGCTTGTCTAAAGTTTTCTGGAAATAAGCGCAATATCTCGTCCATTCAAATGCCCTCACCTTTACAATAGCTTGTTAGTAAATGTATGTTGAAAAACGCGAATTATGACTCGGCATACAGTAAAAAAGCCCCTAAGAAAAGCGCGGGGCGCCTTGTTCATCCCCGAAAAGCTTAAGCAAGAATTTGTAATGGCGGTTTTGCCACGAATTGCTTAAGACCTCGAGGGAGTAGGCGCTGGCCGGCTAAGTTCGGCACGTCCTGTGCCAACGCCGGCACTAGTACGTCCTGTACGTCGAAGCTGGACATGACTGACCAGGTTACCAGTTATCTACAGCGTTTTTGAAAATATGATTTCCTGGACATTAAAAAAACGACCCTGTTTTGCAGGATCGCTTTAACATTCATGATTAATGAGCTCTTGATACATACTTACCTTCCGACGTGCTAATCAACAATACATCTCCCTGGTTAATAAAGAGGGGAACTTGGACAACATAACCGGTTTCCAGTGTCGCCGGTTTCGATCCACCGCTTGCTGTGTCACCTTTTAAACCCGGTTCTGTTTCGGTTACGGTCAGTTCAACATTTTTAGGAAGTTCGACACCGATTATTTCACCTTCGTAGGTTATGATAGACACTTCCATATTTTCGCGCAAGAAATTTAACTTGTCTTCAATCTGACTTGTCTGCAGTTCCAGCTGTTCGTAAGTGTTTGTATCCATAAACGCATGACTGTCACCGGAGGCATATAAATATTGCATCTTCCTGTTTTCAATATGTGCTTTGTTCACTTTTTCACCGCCACGGAAGGTTTTTTCCTGAATATTGCCATTCCGCAGATTCCGTAATTTCGACCGGACAAAAGCAGCACCTTTTCCTGGTTTAACGTGCTGAAAATCCATTACTTGCCAGATATCATTATCGACTTCGATGGTCAGGCCAGTCTTAAAATCATTTACCGAAATCATATCAAAATCCTCCTTAACTAGAGTTGGATTAGTTCTTTTTCTGCATTTGTCAATCGTTCATTGCCTGATTCTGTTATGACGAGATCATCTTCAATTCGGCAGCCGCCAACGTTAGGAATATAAATTCCGGGCTCAACCGTCACGACCATGCCGGGCTCCAGCTTTTTGTCAGATCGAAAAGACAATGCCGGACCCTCATGCACTTCCATACCGAGCCCGTGCCCTGTTGAATGACCAAAATAGTCACCAAACCCTTTTTCTTTTATATAGTCTCTTGTCACGGCATCAGCTTCTTTACCGGTCATACCCGGTTTGATTCCGTCAACACCACGCAGCTGTGCCTCAAGAACCGTGTTATAGATCGTCTTAAGTTCATCATTAATCTCTCCTACAGCAACTGTTCTGGTCGTATCAGAGCAGTAGCCATTTAACAGAGCGCCGTAATCCATGGTTACCAGTTCGCCGGATTGAATTTCTTTGTCAGAAGCAACACCATGTGGAAGAGCAGCCCGGTAACCTGATGCAACAATCGTGTCAAAGCTGGATGACGTTGCGCCCTGTCTGCGCATGAAAAATTCAAGTTCATTAGAGATATCTATTTCCTTGACACCCGGTTTAATATAGCCCTGGATATGCCGAAATGCATCATCAGCTATTTTGGCTGCCTGTTTTAAAATAGCCAGTTCATCGTCTGATTTGACTAAACGCAACTCCTCAACCAGCCCACTGACCGGAACGAGCTCGGCGTCAAACGTTTCTTCATAGCGTTCATAGGTGGAAAACGTCACATGGTCTTTTTCAAAGCCGACGCGTTTTGCATTCATTTGTTTTAACTGTTCATTCATTTCTTTATGAATGAATTCTTTATGTTCGACAACGGTAAAGTCGGTCGCCTGTTTATTTGCCTGCTCTATGTAGCGGAAGTCTGTAATGAAGCGCGCATCATTCTCACTGATAACGGCTACGCCTGCCGTTCCAGTAAAACCGGTAATATACCTTCGATTGATAGCACTGGTAATTAAAATAGCATCCAGGTTGTTATCCTGTAATTTTTTTCGAAGTTTGGTCAATTTCCCCAAAAAGATCATCCCTTTCTATTTATTTTCCAGAAAAGCTAGTGCCGCAAGCCGATAGCTATTCATGCCAAAGCCGACAATCTGTCCATAACAAACAGCTGCTAGCATCGACTTGTGTCGAAAAGCCTCACGGTTGTGCACGTTAGAAATATGCACTTCGATAACTGGCACATTGATTGCAGCAATCGCATCTCTTAGTGCAATACTCGTATGGGTGTATGCAGCAGGGTTAAAAATAATCCCGTCATACGCCAATTCATTTGCCTGATGCAGATAATCGATCAGATCTCCTTCATGATTTGACTGAAAACAATCCAGTTCCCCACTGTAAGCTTGAACCAGTTCGGTCAAATTGTCTTCGATCGTCTGTAATGTGAATTCCCCATAGATTTCTTTTTCCCGTTTGCCCAATAAATTAATATTCGGACCATTCATCAGTAAAAGACGGTTCATATTATTGTTCATTCCTTTAACAATCAGAATAATGCGTGCTCAAAAAGGAATAGGATAAAAACAGACCCAAAAATTCGATGTGTCATTTTTACCAGGCTTCTTGAACAACTTTAATCGTTATGGACTGTTCCAGTGTACCATAAACTAAAACAATTGCGTAACAGCAGGATCATCATTTAGCTTTTTCGTTCCTTATCAGCTCTTAATTTATACATGGTATCGTTATAATCATACGATATAGAGTATCCGATAAACGTACCGTATAATATATATAAACAGACTGTCGAAACAATAGTATTGGCACTCAATTCCATCAATGGGGGGATGTTCGGAAAAATTGGCTGAATGATATAAAAAACAATAAACCACATAACAATCCCATAAGCGATGCCCATCATGAGTGAGTTGATTTTTTTAAAGAGTACATAGTAAATAAACGCTGTCAGCAATGAAATGACCCCGATCATCAAAATCGACAAAACGGTCCCAAGCCAACTGTCGATCCAGCTCGCCGTAAGCCATGAACGGAGCAGATAGCTTTTCGGGGATACTTCTGAAAAATTAAAATAGAACAGGACGATCCCAAAAAAACCCCCTAGTAATCCGCCGACAAACCCTGTCACCAACGATCTGGACAATAAACTGACCGGTTCTTCCTGTTTATCCTGCTCCAGTTTATCTTGATTTTCCATTAAAAACACCTCCATTTATATTGTTACCGAATACCGCAAAACCAATCCTGTGATTGGGCGGTCAATTAACTGGTTTTCAAGCCAAATTTCTAGTAAAATAAGACATATAAAATACTCTGGTAAATCGTGCATATTTTATACAGGAACGGTAACAATTATAAATAGCACAAAAAATGTTTTAAGAAGATGATAAAATTGCGATAAACGTGGTATAGGTATAGCAGGCAGTCCTATAAGCGTGAAAGGAGGATATTCAGTTGAGTCAAAATAAAGGTGCTTTGCTGGTTTATGCGGTTATTGGCCTGGCCATTATTGGTGTTGTCGCACAGTTGTTTACCAATACAGCTTCCTTTCTCACCAGTATATTTACGATGGTTGGATTCGGGATTGCTGTTTTTGCGTTAATCTATTTTCTCTTTTTCAGAAAACGAACACCAGGAAACGATTCCAAAAAGTATAAAAAAGCGGTTAAACAATCCAAAGCCAAATACAGCCGGCAACAAAATAAACCAACCACTCCTTCTAAACGTCCGCAGTCGTTTTCATTGAAAAAGAAATCGCATAAACGCCCATCCCATCTGCGGGTTATTGATGGCAATAAATCAAAAAGAAAAAACCGGGCCAGTTTTTAGACGTGCCCGGTTTTTAGTTCGGCCAGTATTTAAGAAATGAATCTGCTCTTTTCTTTCCTGTTTCAATCAAGTATTCCTTCGCGGCCGGCGTCAGTGCGAAGTCTGTTGGTTCCACATGGTCCACTGGGATGAAAATAATATTATCCTGATCCGATTTGGAAACATAACGGGCATCATGAGCATTTAACATCGTGGAAAACAGCGCATGAAACATATCAAGTGCATGATGAATATCGCGCGGTTGTTTCTGTTCTGGCCAGTTGCTTAATTTTAATCCGATGACCGGGCGTTTGCTCCGGTGCCCCTTGTCTCTAAAAACCCATAATGGAAAGTTGCTTAATAAGCCCCCATCAACAATCAGGCTTTTCCTGTTCAATTTTCCTGGTATTTTTTTGGGCATAAACAAATATGGAAAACCCGCACTCATCCGTACTGCTTTTGCAACCGGAAAATAATTCGGGTTCAACCCATAAATTCTGTTCAAATCATCTGGAATAACAACAAGTTTACCGAGCGAGATATCACTCACAACCACTTTTAAATAGCCTGGTTTCAGATCGTAAAAGGTGTGGACTTTTTTTCTTTCCAAATGTTGAGCAATCCATTTTTCAAGTTTATTTCCCTTGTACAAGCCAAGCTGGAAATAAAGGTTTATCCATTTGGAAAAAGGGATGATCGTTGTCCACTTAGGTGGGTCCAACAGTTTCCGAGTGTCCAGATCCTGTACGATTTCATCTATTTCGTCAAACCGATATCCAGCTGCAAGGAAGGCCGCTATCATAGCACCGGCAGACGACCCCGCCACTCTCTCAAACGTAAGATTGTGTTCGGAAATTTGCTGTAACGCGCCAACAAATGCATATGCCTTTACACCGCCGCCCGAAAATACCCCATCAATTTTCATCTGTCCTCTCCCCGCTGTGCACCGCATTCTAACTGACGGTTCGTGTATGATTACTCTGAATCCGTGTCGAAAGATCCCTTCGCAGACCACGGATATAGAGCCACTCTATATATATGTAAGAACACATTGGGGAAAATAGAACTCACAATTTATCAACTCACGCTTCACTTGTCTGGATGATGCTTTGTAAATCATGAATACGTTCATTGTCAGCTTTGAAATACTGCAAAAGATCACCAATCCGGTCAATGGAATTCCAACTAAGATGATGCTCGATTCCTTCCACATCTTCATATATCTTGTCTCTGTCAACACCAATAACTTCGAGAAATTCTTCCAGCAATTCATGCCGGTAGACAAGCCGTTCACCTAGTTTCTCGCCTTTTGGCGTCAAAATAAATCCCCGGTACTTCTCGTAGTTAAGATAGCCATCCTTGTCCAGTTTTTGGACCATTTTTGTGACAGACGATGGGTGTACCAGCAAAGCTTCAGCGATATCAGATACACGCGCGTATCCCTTTGATTCCATTAGGTTATGAATTTGTTCAATATAATCCTCCATACTTGGCGTTGGCATCGAATCACTCATTTCATCGGAATAATTTTTTAGTCAATGCAAAAGTGTTTCTCTATAAAGGATACAGGATTTCCACTGCTGAGACAAGTTCCGTGGCATTTAAATGAGGAACTGGCCACATACCAGTCCCTCATTTAAATTTGCCTATAGACCACATTTGAGCTGGGCGCCGCAGCTTGTACATGTGTTGCAGCCGCCGATATCCTCGATACTTCCTTCTCGACAGACCGGGCAGGTGTCCCCAACTTCGGATCCAATCGTAACATTCGTCTTGTCCAATTCCTGAATGGTATCCATTAGAACCACTTTCGGCTTTTCGTCCTCAAAAAGCTCTGTCTGTTCACCAAAGGCGTTTTTTTCCGCTTTTAGTGTTAATACCTGTGTGTCACGGCTTCCGTCAACATAAACAGTACCGCCTTTTGCACCGCCATTATATAATCTACGGTACACACTTTCCACCTGATCAACCGTATAGCCTTTAGGTGCGTTGACGGTTTTGGAGATGGAACTGTCCACCCAGCGCTGAATCACACATTGCGTGTCTGCGTGTTCTTCCGGTGCCAGGTCCATAGCTGATACGAACCATTCAGGAAGATTTTCCGGGTCTTGCTCAGGATGTTTATCAAGATATTCCTGAACGATATCTGCATTGACTTCTATGAATTTCCCTAACCGGCCGCTTCGGAAATAGGAGAAGGAAAAATAGGGTTCCAATCCGGTGCTGACGCCGGCCATTGTGCCAGTACTCATTTTTGTTACTCTCTATTTATTATAGAGGGTGGGAATATTAGTACCCACTCCACATGTCGCCATGCGGATCAGACTATATCATCAACCACGTTTGTGCCTATTGCGGTGACACGGATATTCACATAACCTGATTAAATGTGAAAGCGCATTTGCACGCTCCCAATCTCCGTTAAATTCTCTAAATGGAATTATATGGTGAATTGGTAGTTCTTTACCATATTTCTTCTCAGTCAAACCACAATCTTGACAAGTAAATTCATCCCTTAGTTCAGCTTTTCTTCGTTCCACCTCTTTTATATTTCTCATATAAATCCAAGGTGTTTAAACATGGTTGCTTGGCGTAGAGTCGTTGAGGGGTCAGCCACGACTTCCCTGCGGATTGTCTCCACCTTTCAGTTTTTACTCGGACAAAATGCGCCGGCAAGACGCGAGTATGAAAGGATACTGAGAGTTTCCCGCATATAGCCAAGTTTACGCTACATCTTTACAGATATAGGGGGCAATGACTTTACCCGTTGGCGCAACAGTTAATAGATGTGAGTTACGAATACCGTATTCTAAGATATCTTTTTTAATATCTTCCGGCATTTTTTTCATATAACCGGTGTGAACAAACGCTTCCCGCAATTCTTTCGTTTCCTCATCGGTTTGTCCGACAAGAAACGGAAAGCTGCCTTTCTGTTTGGCGAGTTCTACCGATTCACGATAAGCCGTCGTTGCGATGGTTTCGAAAATATCTTTCACCATTTCGTTGCCTTCAGTTGATCCATATTTGGTCTCGCAATAGATCAGTAAATCATGCAGTCCCATCACACCAAGACCAACACGGCGTTCACCGAGCGCCTGTTTTTTATTTTCTTCCAGGAAGTATGGTGTTGCATCAATCACATTGTCCTGCATGCGGACTCCTGTTTGAACCGTCTGTTTGAGTTTCTCAAAATCGACCTTTTTCGCCTGCTTGTCAGCCATTTCTGCCAAATTGACAGCGGCAAGGTTACAAACAGAGTAAGGTGCGAGCGGTTGTTCCATCTGTTCTATTCCAGGTTCTTTATCCTGGACTTCTCCACTTTTCAATGGAGTGTCGGACTATATCTTTACTCCGATTATCAGATCGGAATATCGGACGCTCGTGGCCATTTCATCACTGTTCCAGTGGTGTATGACTAGTCTCTGAACCTTCTAACCATCCCTGGCTAGCTTGGCTGCTGATCGGCTTAGATAAAAAATCCTTAGCTTCCCAGCAATTCATCCGATTTTTTACGTGAGGCAAACTATGCCACTTTACCACACGGATTCGTTGCAACGACCTGATCACCATAGGCCTGGGCGTTTGTCATTTCGTTGGCATTATCAATAAAGAAAATTCCCGGCTCGGCCGAATATGTCGCGCAAATGTTAATCAGGTTCCATAATTCCTTTGCCTTAATTCTACGATAGACCCGGACACCGTAGCCCATTTCTTCCCATTTGCGGACATCACCGACTTCATGCCACTGTTCATTGTAGGCTTTCATTTCTTCTTCGGTATAATTCTCCACATCAGGAAAGCGCAGTTCATAAACATCATCATTTTCCACAGCTTCCATGAAGTCTTTTGTGATACAGACTGAGATATTGGCACCGGTCAAAAACTCCGGATTATGGACATCGTATGAGCCCCCAGTGACCAGTTTTTGTTCTGCTTCACGAAATGCTGCCTGTGTGAAACCACCTTGTCCCGGCATTGTTCGGTAATTGATGATGCCCTGATAAAGGTCTGATTCGGTTTCAGTCAAAGGGGTGAATTTCAGTTTTTCCTGTGCCAATGTTTTAATCTGTTCATCTTCTGTGTTTTCAATCAAATACCTTAAAATTCTCGGATTCTGCATTTTTGAAATGATAAATTCAATAATGTCAGGGTGCGAATCGACTAACATGATCATTTGAGCACCACGTCTTGAACCGCCCTGTTCTACAAGGTGTGTCAATTTGGCGATATCATCCAGCCATGAGACAGATCCGGATGATTTGCCGTTCACACCTCTTGCCAATGTGTTTCGCGGTCTGAGTGTCGAACCGTTTGTTCCGACACCGCCTCCGCGTGACATAATTTCCATCACCTGTTTGCGGTGATCTGAAATGCCTTCACGGGAATCTTTAATATAGGGCATGACATAACAGTTGAAATAAGTTACATCTGTATTTGCCCCTGCCCCGTAAAGGACACGGCCTGCAGGAATAAAGTTCATGCTGCTCAGTTCTTCATTGAATTTTTCACACCACTCGTCCTGCTGTGCTTTAGTTGTCTCTACACCTGCGAGCCCCGTCGCATTTCGTTTGGCAATCTGTTCATAATAAACCTCCAATGGTTTGTCAATTACGCTCAGTGCCCTTCTGACGATACCCGTAGAAGCTTCCTCTTCATCATCCAGGACAGAGACAAATTCAGAATCGACTTGAACCATTGCCTCCATGTGATTCCAATCAACAGACGTGACAAATCCAAGTCCTCGTGCAGGAAACTTGGGATCGGCCTTTACAGTTAATACAACAAAATCCCCTGCTTTTAACGTCGTTTTTGTGGTATCTTTAAATGCATACCTGTCAAGCATAACCAGACGTGATACACCTTTGTGTGTCAATTTCATGTCGTCTGTAATCGGGTGTACCGGCTCGAACAGTTTTATATCTTCATTCAACGCTCCTACATCAATACCATGCTGATTTACAACAGCAGTCGACATATTGATTCCCTCCCTTAACTTATCTGCTATTATTAACATACCACATTTTGAACCATTAAAACAATATATGGTGTATAAATTCTAAAACAATACAATATATGGAGGGAAAAATGAGGGAATTGTCATTTGTCAACTACAGTAAAGCATTAATATATCAAGAATGATTAAGCAAATTCAAGTTAACTACTAAAAATATAACGTTTTTAACCTTTTTAAATTTTGTTTTTAGCATTCGACAAAAATACGACAGATCCCGGTAAACCAGCACCCCCCTAAAAAGTCGGGCAATACAATATCATTGTCTCCGAGGAGAAAAATACTTTGAAAAAAATTAACATCCGCCATATAATAGAGGGTGGAAAGAATTCGATTGACGGGGGATTCATAATGGAAATTTTAATCATAATTGTTGTAGCTCTTTTAGCATTCGGTATGTTCCGGTACTTCAGACAAAAAAACTTTTTGAAGACATTAACAGAAGACCAGTTCCGAGAGGGTTACCGAAAAGCACAATTGATTGATGTGCGGGAACCAAATGAATTTGATAAAGGCCATATCCTTGGTGCACGGAATATTCCACTGACTCAAATGAAACAGCGGCTGGTGGAGTTGAGGAAAGATAAGCCAGTTTATTTGTACTGTCAAGGCGGCTCAAGATCAGGACGAGCTGCACAATTGCTCCATAAAAAAGGCTATGAAGACATCAGCCAGCTCAAGGGCGGCTTTAAAAAATGGACTGGGAAAGTAAAAGTAAAGTAACGTTGCTTATTTTAATAAGGTGATACTTCAATAGTGGGGCTCTTTAACATCGGGGTCCCACGCTTATCCTTACATACGTGATAAGTGATAAATAAAATGGACAGGGAGTCTTTCCCCGTCCATTTTATTTTTGATAACGCAATATCGGTTTCCGTGCAGCCGTTGTTTCATCCATCCGTTTGACAACCGTCTGATGCGGTGCTTCCTGAACCGTTTCCGGCTCATTTTTGGCTTCTTCGGAAATGTGCAGCATGGCATCAATGAAACCATCCAACGTTTCTTTTGACTCGGTTTCGGTCGGTTCGGTCATCATAGCTTCTTCCACATTCAATGGGAAGTAGATGGTCGGCGGATGATAGCCGTAGTCCAACAAACGCTTAGCAATATCCAGCGTGCGCACGCCAAGCTGCTTTTGCTTTTTGCCGGATAAAACAAATTCATGCTTGCAATGCTGCTGATATGGCAACACGTATTCTTTTTCCAGCCTGCGCATCAGATAATTAGCATTCAGTACCGCATATTCGCTCACCTTTTTAAGCCCCTCAGCACCCATTGTCCGGATATACGTGTAAGCCCGCAAATAAATGCCGAAGTTTCCGTAGTATGGCTTTATCCGGCCGATGGACGCCGGACGGTCATAATCAAATACAAATTGGTCATCCTTTTTAGTCAGCACCGGTTTTGGCAGATAAGAAACGAACTCTTCCGTTACGCCAACCGGTCCTGACCCCGGTCCTCCGCCGCCGTGCGGCCCTGTAAATGTTTTGTGTAAATTCAAATGCACAACGTCAAACCCCATATCCCCGGGACGGGCATAGCCCATGATTGCGTTCAGGTTGGCTCCATCATAGTAAAGCTTCCCGCCTGCACCATGAACAATCTCTGCCATCTCCATAATGTCGGTTTCAAAGAGACCCAACGTGTTGGGATTAGTAAGCATCATGGCGGCTGTTTCCTCATCAACCACTCGTTTTAGATCTTCGAGATCAACCAATCCATTTTCGTTAGTTTGAACGGTGACCGGTTCGAATCCCGCAACTGTTACCGAAGCCGGATTGGTGCCATGTGCCGAGTCGGGTACGATCACTTTTGTCCGGTTATCATCCCCATTGGCCTCATGGAATGCCCGGATCATCATCAAGCCGCTCCATTCCCCTTGTGCGCCTGCAGCCGATTGCAGGGAAAAATCATGCATACCGGTCAATTCGGACAGTGATGCTTGCAGATCATACATCATTTCCATCGCACCCTGCACCGTTTTCGGGTCCTGATGTGGATGGATATGGCTGAATCCATCAAGACTTGCAACATCTTCATTGATTTTCGGGTTATATTTCATGGTACAAGAACCGAGCGGGTAAAAGCCGGAATCGACGCCGTAGTTTCTTCTTGACAGTCCCGTGTAGTGCCGCATGATATCCAGTTCACTGACTTCAGGCAAGTCAGGTGCATCAGAACGGACATAACAATTCTCAAATTCATTGTCAAGATCCATTTCCGGAACATCCATTTCCGGCAGACTGTAACTGGTTCTACCCTTTTTGCCGCGTTCGAAAATTAACGAAAAATCCTGATTAGCCATGGATATCCCCCAATTCTTTGACAAACGTATCAATCTCTTCTTTTGAACGGTTTTCCGTGACAGCCACAAGCATATGGCCCTTCCATTCCGGATACGTGAACCCAAGGTCATATCCGCCGATAATGCCGCTCTTCACAAGTCTGTCATTAATATCGGCAACATCTCCCGGCAGTTGTATCACCAGTTCATTGAAAAATGGACCCGAAAAAACAGCTGGCATGCCGGCTGCCGCTAGTTGTTGTTTGGCATAACGTGCTTTTTGCATATTCAATACGGCCATTTTGCGTAAACCGTATTTTCCAATTGAGCTCATGGCAACTGAGCTGGCCAGCGCGTTCAATGCCTGATTAGAACAGATGTTGGATGTTGCTTTGTCACGTCTGATATGCTGCTCTCTTGCCTGCAGTGTCAGCACAAATCCGCGTTCGCCATCCTCATCTGTTGTTTGGCCGACCAAGCGACCAGGAACTTTGCGTTTTAACTTGTCTGTCGTGGCAAAATAACCGCAATGCGGCCCGCCGAATTGAGCTGGAATGCCAAATACTTGTGTATCACCAACGACAATATCGGCGCCAAAATCACCTGGTGGCGTTAAATAGCCTAATGCCAGCGGGTTGCTGGAAACAATAAACATCGTCTTTTTCTGCTGCCGGATAATCGCGTTCACTTTATCCAATGGTTCAACCTGGCCGAAAAAGTTGGGGTACTGAACGACAACACTTGCTGTAGTTTCATCCACTTCTTTTTCCAGTTGTTCCAGATTGGTTACCCCATTCTCAGGTTCGATTTCAACGATTTCAAGGTTTTGCGCCTTTGCGTACGTTTGGACCACGGCCCTTGTTTCCGGATGAACGGTTTTGGAGACGATAATTTTGTTCCGCTTCGTCTGCCCGGCGCTTAATGTTACACCCTCAGCGAGTGCTGTGCCCCCGTCATACATCGAGGAATTGGCCACTTCCATTCCGGTCAGTTCACAAATCATCGTCTGGAATTCGAATATCGCCTGTAATTCCCCTTGAGAAATTTCCGGCTGATACGGTGTGTACGCCGTGTAAAATTCTGAGCGAGAGATAACATGATGGACCACGGAGGGAATATAGTGATCATAAACCCCTGCACCAAGAAATGAACTGTATTCTTTTAAATTGGCATTTTTTCCTGCCATGCTTGTCAATTCTTTCATCAGTGTTGACTCGTTAGCCGGCTTTTTCAGGTTTAATTGGCCCTTAAACTTGACGTCTTCCGGGATATCCGCAAATAGCGCATCGGTCGATTCAACACCAATGGTCGTCAACATCTCCGCTTTATCCGATTCGGTCATTGGCAAATAACGGAATTCCATATAAACCTTCCCCCTTATTGTTCACGTTTATAAAATGGCGTTTTGACAACGGTCGCCTTTAGTTTTCGATTGCGGACTTGTACGTACAATTCGGTTCCTTCTAATGCAAATTCACTATTTACAAGTGCGAGTCCAATATTCTTTTGTAATGTTGGTGATTGAGTGCCGGTTGTGATAAAACCTGCTTTTTCATCACCGGCAAAAACCTGATAATCTGTACGCGGGATCCCTTTATCAATCATTTCGATTCCAACAAGCTTTCGTGATGGGCCATTCTCAATTTGTTGTTTCAAGGCATCTTTACCGATAAAATTTTCTGCTTTATTGATCTTAACCGCAAATTTCATGCCCGCTTCAACCGGGGAAATCGTTTTGGAAAGTTCCTGACCATATAAAGGCAAGTTGGCTTCAAATCTTAACGTATCCCTTGCCCCGAGGCCGATTGGTTCCAGTCCGTCCGTTTCACCCGTTTCCAAGAGAAGCCGCCAAAGTTTTCTGCCCTCAGCTGCTTCAATGTATATCTCAAAGCCATCTTCACCCGTATATCCTGTTCGGGATACAATCCCCCCAGCCTCAATCGATGAAAAATACACAGGGTTTTCAAACCGGAAAAATTTAATTTGGTTCAAATCCGTTTCCGTCAACCGCTGTAAAATGGATTCCGCTTTCGGCCCCTGCAGTGCCAGTTGAACATAATTCGGGGTCACATTTTCGATGGAAACATCGCCACTTTTATGCTCTGTCAGCCATGCAAAGTCTTTCTCGGTGTTTGCCGCGTTAACCACAAGCAAATACTTGTCCTGCTCAAGCATGTAGACGATAAAATCATCAACCGTACCACCGTCTTCATAACACATAAACGTATATTGGGCACGATTGGGCGTTAATTTGGAAACGTCATTTGTGACCATCTGCTGTAAAAACTTCTCGCTCGCCGGCCCTTGGACCATGATTTCTCCCATATGGGAAACGTCAAATAAGCCCGCTTTCGTCCTGGTTGTTTCATGTTCATGCTTAATGCCGCTGAATTGAACAGGCAGATCCCATCCGCCAAAGTCAATTGTCCTGCCTCCTGATTTTTCATATTCAGGAAATAAAGGTGTCCGCTTTAAGTCACTCATTTCATCAGCTCCTTCTGTTTTAATATTTTGGCTTCTTTCATGATTATTGTTGTTTTTATCTTCACTGTTGAGATAAACTGCGACGTTGGTGTTTGTTGATTTCCGCTACGGGAAGCCGCTTTCCGCGGGCAACGCTTCAGCCTCCCCGGAAGAAAACCACTTCCTGCGGGGTCTTCAGCTGTTGCTTTTCCCGCAGGAGTCGGCTTCCCTTCGCTCCAATCAACCAGCTACATAGTGGATAGCGCTTGTTTGCTTTAAAAAGACACATCACCCAGCGGAGGAAATACCCGGAGACTCCAGCGGGAAAACAGGCATAGGTGAGACCCCGCAGCGCGTCAGCGCGAGGAGGCTCACCAGCCGCCCGCGGAAAGCGAAGGGCATTTGCGCAGCGGCAGTAAAACTCCGTCGTTTTGATTTAAGTCGCAGTTTATGGATTTTATGTTATGAACAACAACCTCAGAAAACAGCCAATATTTGTTGCCTCATACCTCTGCAGGTGCACACAAAAAGAGACTTCCCTGCCGTCAGGGAAATCTCTGTCCTTCAACCAGAAAGTTGCACACTTTTGTAAAGGCCTCCATTCATCAAAAGTGCTTGCTTCGTGGGTGGTTTACCATGGTAAACACTCTCCAGAGCTGCGTCCTACAAGAGTCTGTTTGCCTGAGAGATTCACGGAATGCTTGCTCCTTCGGCGTTACTGTGCTGCTGAACAGTAAACTCTCCCCTTGTAATCATTCGCATCATGATATTGAATTTTTTGGTTATACTATGTAGGACCCAGAAAACACGATCTATGTTACTCGCATTATACCACATGAACCATACTAAAAGTAGGGAAAATCATAACTTTGTGAAAAAGGAGTTAACGATGAACCAAATCGATATACAACAGGATTCCATGTTTATCAACGGATTTGAAGAACGTTTAAATACAGAGGGTCCCTTTTCTTCATGGGATCTTTTCATGATGAATTACCAGGCGGCACTGACAACGATGGCCCCTTCTTTTAACGGATTAAAAGCGCTGGATTATTTACCGCAGATGGATTTTCTGGACCATCAGTTATCATGCGCCAGACAAGTCGTTGAGGATATGAACGGCCGAGCGATTTTAGCCGATGAAGTAGGTCTTGGTAAAACAATTGAGGCTGGTCTGATATTAAAAGAATACATGCTCAGAGGCCTGGTTAAAAAAGCACTGATTATTGTCCCGGCTTCTTTGGTCAATCAATGGGCACAGGAGCTGAATGAAAAATTTTATATCCCAGCAGTGACATTCCGGAAAAGCTATCCATGGGACCAATATGATGTGATTATCACCTCAATGGATACCGCAAAACGTTCACCACACCGTGAACAGATTCTCGAACAGGATTATGATTTTCTGCTGGTGGATGAGGCGCATAAATTAAAAAATCACAAAACGAAAAATTTTAACTTCGTGAAGTCTCTGAAGAAAACGTATTGTCTGCTGCTGACAGCCACCCCTGTTCAAAATCGGCTGGTGGAAATATTTAACCTTGTTTCCATACTGAAACCCGGGCATTTAGGCGACTATGACAGCTTTCTGGAACAATACGGCAAGGATCGTAAAAAACTGAAACAAGATGGTTATTTAAAACAATTGATCCAAAAAGTGATGATCCGCAATACACGCCAAAACGCAAAATTTGATGCCATTAAGCGGAACATTGAGACCATCTGGATTGACTTTGCCGAGGAAGAAAGAGCGGTTTATTCCCAACTGGAAAATGCTGTTGACGTCTTCCCTGCTTTTTCAAAAATCACATTGCTTAGAGAACTTTGCTCCTCCCGTGAAGCATGCTACTTGTCACTGCAAAAAATGATAACGGACGAGCCAAGGGAAAAGATAATTAAACCAATAACAGAGGCAATCGAAGAACTTCCCCAGCATACCAAAGCTGCCAAGGTTGTCGATTTGATTAACCAGGCAGGTGGGGAAAAAGTCATAGTATTTACCGAGTATCGGGCAACACAAGTATACCTTCAATGGTATCTGAAGGAAAACGGGATTACCTCAGTTCCGTATCGAGGTGGGTTTAAAAAAGGAAAAAAAGATTGGATGAAACAGCTATTTGAGCACCATGCTCAGGTTCTGATTGCAACTGAAGCCGGCGGGGAAGGCATTAACCTACAGTTTTGCAATCATTTAATTAATTACGATCTCCCTTGGAACCCGATGCGGCTTGAGCAGCGTATCGGCAGAATTCACAGGTATGGTCAAGCAAATGATGTCCATATATACAACGTTGCTATCCGCGGTACGGTAGAAGAGCATATCATGACCCTTTTGTATGAGAAAATCAATTTGTTCGAACAAGTTATTGGCCATTTGGACAGTATTCTTGCCGAGCTGAATATAAACGATATTGAATCCGAAATCCAGACAATCTTTTCGGAATCAGCTTCAACTGGTGAAGCCAAAATAAAATTGGATAACCTGTCCTCAGTTATCCAGCTGACACATGAAGAAACCCAACAGGAGGAACAGCAATATGGCAATTAACCATTTACACGCCTTTTTAGAGTCTTACTTCTCAGCCCATCATTGTGAATTACTACATGACACAAATGGCGTGCTCACCGTCCAGCTGACAGAAGAAATGGACCGGGCATTAATGAACAGGCCCTTTTACTGGCATTATATCAAAAAAATGGGCCACCCCGGCGACCCTAAGCAGCTGACATTGATTACGGACCCGGAAAAACGGGACGGAAAGCACGAATGGATTCATTATGGAAGTCCGCGTGTACATCAGATCATCAGCCACCTGCATACAAATGAAAAGTATACGAAACTCTTTGAACATGTCGATACAGATCACAAAACAGCTTTATTCCCATGGCTTGTCACAAATATCAAAATCAGCTATCAGGGAAAACAAAAAATGGATGAAATGATTTCGATTGGACTTCACCTTGTGAATGGCATCATGAAACTGGAAATGATGGATGAACTCCAGCATAAAACAATAAAAAACACGATTCCCGACTATTGTTATACCATTTCTCCAATGATCAAACTACACAGCGGATTTAAACGAATTGAAAAGGTGCTTGAAAACTATGTTCTGGACCAGAATCATGAGTGGGCGGAAGCATCACGGCAAACAATGGAAGAAGAAATCAATCTGCTCCGTCATTTTTATAAAGGGGAAACAGCAGAACAAGACATGAAAAAAGAAATTGACGAAATTAAAAAGCGCTATTCGCCGTATATTACATTTAAGGTCATCAATGGTGGTATTTTTTATTTAAAAGATGAAGCCAAATAAAAACAGGCTCCGTATTTTGTGAGCCTGTCAGTTGGTTTTCTTTTTGGCCACTTTAAAAGCGAAAGGCAAAATGCCAAGCCACCTGTTTGAATAAACGGGCGGTTTCTCTTTATCTTTGGCCTTCTGATCTTTTTTTTCCTTAGCGGGTGTATCCATATACGCCGTTATCTGCTGGGTCAAATACTTTACATAATCATTAAAAGGCATAAGCAACACCTTTCTATTTAGATTGTTTTTATAGTATTTCCGGCTTTATTAAAAATGATACACAATCAGTACAAATGCCCAAGTATTTCCTCAACAACGCTTTGTGGGGATTTATGATCTGTCACAACCTTAAGGTCAGCTAATTCCGAGTACAATTTTTTCCGGCGCTGGTACAACTGCTGTTTGTCCGAATCGTTTTTACGCCACAATGGTCTTTCCGGGTCGCTTCCCAACCGGTCCGCAATAGTCTCATATGACGAATCCAAATGAACGATGAATCCATGCTGTTTCATAAACACACGATTTTCCTGTTTTTCCACAACCCCACCACCGGTCGAAACAACCGTATTCTCATCCGGTGTCTGTTTCATCATCCCGGTCTCGTAAGCACGAAATTGTTTTTCACCTTCCTGCTGAAAGATCGTCGCGATTTCACCATATTTTTCAACGACCATTTGATCCGTATCCAGATGTGTTATTCCTAATACTTCATGCAGCAGCTTCCCTACCGTGCTTTTTCCGCTTCCCATGAATCCGATTAAGTAAAGTGTTCGCATGTCTTACAACCCACCTTAAAAAATTTAAAAAATAATTTCTAAAAAAAAGAAGGAGTTTCATGAATCGTGTCGAATACAGTCTAATAAAGGAGGTGACAAATGATTGGACACAGCTTCCAGACTCTCAGAGAGACTGTTGCAATCTGCTGTTAACGCAAATGCTTCGGATATTCATTTCTACCCTTTCTCCGATCAGATCAACATTTACTTCCGTGTATTTGGAAAAAGAATCCTTCACAAGACAATTCCAGCCAACCAATACCAGCTCTTGTTAACATATTACAAGTTTACATCAGGAATGGATATAGGGGAAGTCCGTAAACCGCAAAATGGTACCATTATCCATGAACAACTCAACTACCGTTATGCATTACGTTTATCCACACTACCGGTTAACCATGAAGAAAGCCTGGCGATCCGCATTCTCCCGCAGGAAAGTAATCTTACCCTTGATCAGCTTTTCCTTTTTCCCAATCAATTAAAAAAACTAAAAAAATGGATTACCAGCCGCAGTGGCATCATTCTGCTGACCGGTCCAACCGGCAGCGGGAAAACAACGACTATGTATGCATTGCTGCAAACCATTCTGTCAGAAAAATCCTATCAGACGATCACATTAGAAGATCCGATTGAAAAGGAAATGAACGATATCCTGCAAGTACAAGTAAATGAAAAAGCGGGCGTTACGTACCAAGCCGGACTTAAAGCGGCTCTCCGGCATGACCCGGATATCATTATGATTGGAGAGATCAGGGACCGGTTTACGGCACAATTTGCATTTGATGCCTCATTGACCGGCCACCTGGTATTAAGTACATTACATGCCAAAAACGCTGCCGGTACGGTTCATCGCTTACTCGAAATGGGCATAAAGGAAGCGGATCTGAAGCAATCATTAATAGCGGTTGCAGCCCTGCAATTAGTCCCGGTTGAAATCAATCAGCATGTGAGAAGACGTGCCGCCATCATGGAACTGCTCGATGGCAATCTGCTTGAAAATACGATCAATGGAGGGGATATATCATCTGCGGAACCATTTCACTCATTTCATCATTTACGAAAGAAGGCTTATGCGTATGGATTTATCGGAGAAGAAACGATTTTGGAGGCCGGTCACTAGTGCCCCTAAAAAAGAGCTCCAATTACGTTTCCTGCGGCGTCTCTCCCGTTTACTGAACAATGGTTATCCCATTATTGAAGCGCTTGATATCATCCAATGGGACAGTCAATTAAAACCAATGGCATCGTCTGTCAAGAGTTCCCTGAAATCTGGGCGTCATTTTGATGAGGCATTGGAACATATTCGTTTCAATCAAACCGTTACAGCCTATTTGTATTTTGTGCGCAACAATGGCGACCTCCAATCGAGTGTTGAGAAATGCATTACGATGTTCGAGCAACGTTTACTTTACACGAAAAAATTCCAGGAAACTGTACGATATCCAGCCATACTGCTCGTTGTATTCGCAGTTCTTTTATATTTTGTCAAACAGTCGATTCTCCCCTCGTTTATCGACCTGTTTCAAAATAGTGCGGAAACAGCTTCAACCGTTATGCTAACAATGGGATTGATTGATTTCGCCGTCCAATTCATCATGATCCTGGGTCTTATTTTTGGTATCGGATTTCTGATCTGGCGATTGAATGAAAAGAAATTAAGCATCGACAAACGGATCAGGTTTTACAGCATGTTGCCTGTTTACCGGAAGTATAAGAAGATGGAAACCTCATTCTTGTTTGCCGCACATCTTAGTTCACTGCTGACAACTGGATTGTCCATCAAGGAAATATTGATGAATATGTCCAACCAGAAGAAGCAGCCGATTCTTGCCTACTACGCTTCATTGCTGACTGCTGAATTATCCAAAGGCATTTATGTCACACATTTACTGGCCACCCTGCCGCTAATGGATCAGCAAATCTCCCATATTTTCCAAAAAAACGCTGACACAGAAGCGTTGGAAAAAGACTTATCCATTTACGCGGAAATTCAAACCGAGGAAATACACCGAAAAATTATGAAAGCGATCCACTATATCCAGCCGGTTTTCTTTTCAGTATTGGCGGCTCTGATTATTTTTATCTACGTGGCCTTAATGTGGCCGATGTTCCAGTTAATCGAAACTATTTGAAGAGGAGATGCAAACGATGTTCAAGAACCAGCGAGGTTTCACGTTAATCGAAATGCTGATTGTCCTAATGATTATTTCCGTGTTGATCCTATTAATCATTCCCAACCTCAGCAGCAAAAGTGAGGAGGTCAACGACAAAGGATGTGAGGCTTTAGTAAGTATGGTGCAGGCCCAGGCGGATGCCTATTATATTGCTAAAAAGGAGTATCCAAGCCTGGATGAATTAGAGAGTGAAGGTTATATAACTGAAGATCAAACAACGTGTCCGGACGATTCACCCCTAATCATTGACGATCAATCAGTTTCGAAGGGCGAATGACACAGCAAAACGGCTTCACCCTTATAGAGGTCCTTTTTGTTCTGGGTCTTGTGTCTGTCTTAATACTTATCAGTGCACCGATTCAATTGTCGGTGCTTGATAAGAAGACGGAGGAAAATTTTTTGGAAACGTTGGAAATGGATCAGTTGTATATGCAAAGCCTGTCCTATAATTCCAGATCCCGTTATCGTCTGGCATTTACCGGCAATAAACAATACACGATCAAAAAAAGTGGCAAAAACATCCTTGAACGAAAAGTGCCTGAAGGGTGGGAAATTGAAACCCGCACTTTACCCAACATTTCATTCAATAAAAATGGAACAATTCGGAAACCGGGTACAATGGCCATTAAAACACCTACCAGGCAGTATAATCTTGTTTGTCCTCTCGGAAAAGGACGGTGCTACATTGAAGAACAGTAAAGGATTCACAATGATTGAAGCCCTTGTGGCAGCCAGCGTTCTCATGATGGTAATCTCAACTCTGGTCCCGCTCACGAGCCTTTTGCTGAACGAACGGGAGAACCTGCAGCAAAAGCGGGAGATGGCCAATGAATTGCACAATGAATTGCAGCCTTTTTTGCGGGAGAATAAGAGACCTCTTCCCCAACGTCTGCAAAAAACAGTAGATGGAGATGAAGCGGAATTCCGATTCACTGCTGAAAACAATTTACTGAAAGGATGTGTCTCCTGGGAAAATGTCAATGATAGAGCAAATCAATTCTGTTTATACGGGTATCCGGAAAAATGAAAAAGGGCTGACATTTATTTCAGTTTTTTTGGCCGTCAGCATTATATTTTTGACCATTCCGTTTACGGCTTATCTTATTAGAACGGTTGATTTCTCGTCCAACTATGATCAGTTGGCGGTGCAGCAGTTTTACTTTTTTTTGCGTGATGAAGTCATTCAGGCTTCCGAAGTAAATGTTGCATCATCTAAAATAACACTCCTGCAGCCAGACGAATCCCGCATTTCATTTGAGCAATATAAAAACCTGATTATAAGACAATTTGATGGTGAGGGGTTTGAAGTATACTTACGGGATGTGGAGGATGTTCAGTTCAGCTCCTCATCTTATGGTTTACGCGTGTCTATTACAACGATAAATGGTGATCAATTTGAAAAAAACATTGTGTTTTACAACTGACCAGAAAGGATTCGTACTTCCCTATGTTCTGTTTTTCATTGCGTTAGCGTTCATGATCATAACCGCAAATGTTAATCTTTATCAAGACGAAACCCACATTACGCAAAATCAGGCAGAACAATTGAAAATCGGAACTCTATTACAAATGGCCCGGGCACAATTTAAGGAAGATGTTGCTAACCGTTCTGAAACGGACGAATTGACCTACACTTTTCCATATGGCGATGTCGTCGTTCAGTATACGCAACTCAACGAAGAGATGTATCATTTATATTTCAGCATTCGGACGGATAATGGTGCAACTCATACTTTCATCAATCGAATGAAAACTCATCCTGAATAAAAATGGGCAGTCCGTGTCATCCTATAGTTGACTGATTTCAACTACACCCTCACTTCAACCATTTCACAGCATGACAAACGGCTGTGAGATAATTTCGGTGGATGCATCAGTAAACATGTGCAACAGCCGTAAGAATTGCACGAACAAGGCAAAACTTTCAATTGTGCCGCATGATTTATTTACATTATGCATCAGGTCGTTTATAATGATATTGTCAAGGTTACTTAAAGGAGGGGAAAATATGGATCGAATGTTTCGGGTCCTTGCCTTTTGGACAGGTATATTTACCGTCATGTTTTATGTAGGAGATATGAACAACGTTGCATTATTGTTTCTTGTTCAAACGGCATTTTTCCTGGCAGTAAGCTATCTGAAATTATCAGAACGTATGTATATGTATTTATTCGGAGCTTATTGTACTATATTTATGGTCGGATTTACCTGGTATTCAGAATTTATATTAATACCGGGATTCGGGCATTAATCACAACCATTTAGCTTGAAAAAAACCCTGCTTACATAAAAGAATGCAGGGTTTTTTTATGTTTTTCGTTTTGACGGTTGACATGTTCGAACATGCCATTTATACTTATAGTAGTAGCTTAACTTTTATCCCTAACCAACAAAAGAGCAGAGCACATCCCCCCTAAATGTCAGCCATGTTGAATGGCTGGCATTTTATTTGATATTGTTGCTCCGGTCTTCCTATACAAAAGCAGCATTCTGGAGTAAGCTCTTTATCATGATCTGCAACTTGTGAAAACTACAATTTTAAACAGGGAAGAAAGGATTGCGCTGTTTTTCATCTCCAATTGTGGTGGCAGGGCCATGGCCGGGATAAACAATATACGAATCCGGCAGCTGGTACAGCGAATCACGTATACTCCGCTCCAGCTCATTCATATCGCCACCTGGCAAATCAGTCCTTCCAATACCCTGATTAAATAAAACATCTCCACTGACAACAAATTCTTGGTCATGAAACACAAAAGTGACACTTCCCGGTGAATGCCCCGGCGTATGAATGACTTCAAATCGTATGGTGTTGATTTGCATGTTTCCCTGGTGCAGTGAATAGTCTGCAGGTTTGACAATAATGGGGCTCACTGGAAATAGAGATGAACCGTTGTATGTTGGATTCTCCAGCCAGGATGCCTCATTTTCATGCAGATAGACACTCCGATCATAATACGATCTTAGTGCATCGACACCGCCAATATGATCAAAATGCGCATGTGTTAACAATAGGGCACTTGGAATTACGTTTTCTTTCGCTAAATAATTCATTATTTCTTCAGAGTCTCCGCCCGGATCAATCACCAAGGCATCCACATGGTTATGTACGATATAACAATTCGTTCCCAGCGGACCTGCTGGTATACCCTTTATCTTCATATAGTCTCCTCCATTCATAAATTGTTATTGATTCAAGTGGTTATACCTCGACAAAACTCATTTTATACTATAAAATGAGTATAGAAAACAGTTATTACATAATAATACAGATAAGTTTCCATGCTTTAATGATAAGGAGGATGTGTTACAAATGGTTCTGGCACTTATCTTTTTGCTAGTTACTTTATTGGCGATTGTATCTGTCATTCGTCAACTTAAAATTAAAAATTTGTTTGCACTGGGTTTTTCAGCAGTAGCTGTGTTGGTCTTCGGATTCTTTTCGATTGCCACATTTGTTACGGAAATAGGTAATATGTAACATTTCCCAACGTTAAATCGTGTAAGCAATAGAAAATCACCGTTTTAAAAGCACACTAAAAAGCTGACCGGACCTCTTGTCTGGTCAGCTTTTTATTTGTGCGTTATTCATTATCTTCTGCCGGGGCACTCGTGCCGGGAAAATCTGCAAACCGGAACAAGTCACCATAGATAATGGTATCGGACAACTCGAGTTCTTGTTCCACTTTTTGCTGTATGGGTTCACATGGATTGTTGTTCTGGTTTGCAGCAGATGCAGCAGTATTTTCTGCCGTCCTTTCTTCCGAATCCACTTCCGATTCGACGGGTTCACCAGTTTCCCGATTATAGCAAATACTACTGGTCGAGATATAGTCATCACTGACAAAGTCCCCATTTCTTAAAGCAATATAACCTTTACGGTCTTGTGCGAACATATCATTGCCGAAAAAGATATCATTTTCAGCCGGGACACCAAGCAAATTCAATAATGTCGGTTTCACATCAATTTGCCCGGTTACTTTTGAAATGACTTCACCATCCTCATGCCCTGGAATGTGAACAAACATGGGCACCCGTTGTAATTGCACATGATCATATGGTGTGATTTCATCTTTATCCAAATACTGACTCATGGCTTTATTGTGATTTTCACTGATGCCGTAATGGTCACCCATCAGCACAATTACGGAATCCTCGTACAGGCCGGATGCTTTCAGCTGATCAAAGAATTGCTCCACTGCTTCATCCATGTAACGTACAGTAGGGAAAAAATTATTCAGTGTACTCGAATTTGAGTCATACTTGTCGATTGAACTGTCCTCTTCACTCAGTCCAAACGGAAAATGGTTCGTCAGGGTAATGAACTTCGAATAATACGGCTCTTCCATTGACTGCAGGTACTTAATCGATTGCTCAAAGTAAGGTTTGTCCTTCAGTCCCCAGCCAACTGAATTGTCCACATTCACTTCATAGGCTTCTTCTCCATAAAATTGGTCAACACCCAAACTGCCGTACATTTGGTCACGATTCCAAAAACTTTTGTTGTTGGCGTGAAAGACAGATGAAAAATAGCCCGCTTCCCCTAAAATCTCTGACAACCCATGATACTCGTTTTGGCCGTGTGTAAAGAACACGGCTCCCCTGGATAATGGGTAGAGTGAGTTTTCAACCAGAAATTCAGAATCCGATGTTTTCCCTTGCTCTGTCTGATGATAAAAGTTTTCGAAGTAATACGTACTTTCATCATTGGTTAGACTGTTCAAAAATGGTGTAATCTCCTCACCATTCACCTCATTGTTAATCACAAAACTTTGGAGGGATTCCAATGAAATGAAGATAACATTTTTATCCTCGGCAATACCGTATAACGGGGGTTTGGCATCTCGTTGGACTTCTTCGTCAACATATTCTCTTATTTCCGGCAGCTCGTTGCCATCAGCAAATACGCGCTGTGTTTTTACCTTGGAATGAACGGCCATATCATACACATGGTAATTGAATAATCCAATGTTTTTGACAAGATATTCCCGATCAAATGCGCGGGTGAACAATTGGGGACGTTCCATTTCGGCTAGAAAAAAGTTACCCGCAAGCAACAAAAATGACATAGCCAGTGCGAAAACTTTCCCGCTCTTTTGGTAGCTGACCGACATAATATCCGTTTTCTTTCTGCTCAAATACCAGATAACCGCAGCATCCAGGAAAAGCAACACATCATGCACTTCAGTAAGCGTCAGGATACTCGCCCCCAAATCGCCCATATTGCTTGCTTGAAATAGCTGTGGCGCCGTAATGAAGTCATCGAACGATCGATAGAAAACCAAATTTAAATATAAAATCAGGCTTCCGACCAACGCACTATAACGTAAAAACTTCATTTGCCGTGATTGCTTTTTAAACCAAACACTTATAGCAAAAATCAAAAACGCCGTTATAAAGGGATTGATGAACAAGATAAACTCCTGCATCCTGTTTTCCAATTCCAGGCTAAACATAAAACGATACATGATATAGGTTTTAATACCGAATAATAATGCTGCCACAATATATAGCGGCATTTTAAACCGTTTAAAGTCCATCATTCTTTCCTCCCGGTTCGGGTGTTCATAACAAACTTATATATTTTAAAAACATCTGTACTCGTATATGACGTTTTTAATCTATAAAAAGTTTCATAGAATTTACACAACTTAATGAATAGTTATTTTAATAGAATATGTTGGAAAAGTAAAGCCTAGAATGTCAAATTCTTCAGTTTTTGTCTGACAAGAAATGCCGCGCCTATGATACCGGCATCATTTCCTAATTGAGCCGCTTTTACTTCACAAATGTCACTGACTCTGAATAGCGCGTATCGGTGGAATGCCGCTTCAATAAGTTGAATAAATTGTTCGCCGGCTCTCGATACCCCGCCGCCAATCAGAACTTTAGAAGGATTAATAATGGTTGCGGCATTGGCTATTGCTAAACCGAGAACATCAGCAGTATATGCAATGATTTCCTTGCACGACACATCTCCCTCATGTGCCAGCTCAAAAATATCCTTCGCCGTTATACTTCCTGATGCCTGATATCTTGATGCAAGCAAGCTTTCCGGATGGTGTTCCATCTTCGCCATAGCCTGGCGTGTCATGCCGGTTGCTGATGCGATGGTTTCAAGGCATCCTTTTCGTCCGCAGTTACACAAAACCCCACCGGGATCAACTGTAGTATGGCCTATTTCACCAGCCATGCCGTTTTCTCCGTTCAGGATATTACCATTTGCAATGATGCCACCGCCAACACCTGTACCAAGCGTTAGAGCAACAAGGTTTTTGACATTTCCGCCGGCACCTTTCCAGTTTTCACCTAACACCGCGGCATTGGCATCATTCGCCACAAATACCGGCAGCTCTGAAATAGCCTGGAGGTCATCGGATAATGACATGTCTTTCCAGCCAATATTAACAGCCTCAAACACATAGCCTGAAGCACTGTCAATAAAGCCAGGCGCACCGATGCCAATCCCTTCAACTGTTTCTTTTGTCATGTTATGCTGGTCCAGTTTTTGACTTATCGATTTCCAAATATCCGAAACAATCAATGCCCCCGAATTGGCACGGTCAGTGGTTATTTCCCATTTATCCAGTATATTTCCACTATTATCGATTATGCCAATTTTAATCGTTGTACCGCCAACGTCCACCCCAATAATTGACTTCTCCATCAGGAATCCGCTCCTTTTTCATCACGCAGACGGGCTGCTTCCCCTCTGAGTATCAGCAATGCCTCCCTGTAATCATCTACGCCGATGCACTGAAACTGGTATAATTCTTTTACCTCAGCTTCCATCAGTTCAAGATCTGCTATTCGGTTACCCACATATATGATTGTTCCGAAACGTTTCAACATTTGCTGTACATCATATACCGTTTTCATTTGAATCACCAGACCTTATTATACCAAAACGGGCTACGATAGTGAATAAGAAACCCCCGGTTCATCTACAAATAAGATCCAGACGCCTCGTTCAGCGGTCCGGATCTTTTGGATTCAAAAATACAGGTCTGCGGTTTTTCAATGGAATCGGCGACCGGACAAATACGGCCCTGAACGCTCTATAAGAAAATGGCATGAATGGCCAAAAGTAGGCGACCCGGAAAGACGACATCCGTGTTAAATAAAGCAGCCAGAGCGTAATACCAGCTACATAGCCGATTGCGCCAAACATACCGGTCACGATAAGCAGGAATATCCTGACAAGCCGGTTTGCCAGGCTCAGTTCATAACTTGGTGTGGCATAAGTTCCGATAGCAGCAATCGAAATGTAAAGAACAACTTCATACGAAAATAACCCAACTTCCACTGCGACCTGACCAATCAATATGGCCGCGACCAGGCCGAGAGCTGTAGCCAAGGCGGACGGGATATGAACGGCAGCTAGCCTGAGTACATCAATTCCCAATTCAGCCAACAGAAATTGCAAAAATAGCGGAACAGTTCCTTCTTCGCTCAAACCGATAAACGATAGGTTTGCCGGCAGAAGATCTGGGTTCGTAGCCAGCAGAAAATACAGCGGTAATACAAAAATTGATGCAAATACTGCTAAATAACGTACAAAGCGTAAATACGCACCGACAAGTGGTTTCTGCCGGTACTCCTCTGCATGTTGCAGGTGATGCCAAATCGTTGCCGGGGTTATCATCACACTTGGTGAACCATCGATAAGAATGAGCACGTGACCCTCAAACAAATGAGCGGCAGCCGTATCCGGTCTCTCTGTATAGCGGACAGTCGGATAAGGATTCCAATGTCTGCCGCTGATATATTCTTCGATTGTTTTTTCCGCCATCGCTAAACCATCCGTATCAATCTTGTCCAATACAGCTTTGGTATCCTCGACGCGGTTGCTGTCTGCTATATCTTCCAAATAACAAACCGTGATATCAGTCATGGAACGTCTGCCTATCTGCATATACTCCATTCTTAGTGAACGATCACGCACTCTCCTTCTAATGAGAGCTGTATTAAACACAATCGTTTCAACAAATCCGTCCCTGGAACCTCGGGAAACCCGCTCAAGATCCGGTTCGTCAGGAGATCTTACCGGGTATGTCCGTGCATCAATCATGATCACTTCATCAATACCCTCAACAACCAGCGCAGCCGGTCCACCAAGTACAAGGTCTGATGCTTTATTTAAATCCTTCACATGATCGATCTCGATATATGGAATATATGTTTTAAACAGCTTTTCCAGTGGGTCCGGCTCAAGTTGTCCCGGTTCAAGCTTTGCCAGCAGTTTCATAATATAGTGCATGATTTCATCTTTGGCAAAACCATCAATCATAAACATGGCCATATTCCGGCCGGCATATTTCAAATCAAGATGGATGACATCAAAACTTTTATCCACAGCCAGCCGATCCTTTATATACGACACATTTTTCGAATAGGCGGAAAATAAGGGTTGTTTTTCTTTTTCCATATGCTCACCTTTTATGGTTATATGTTTAATCATAGTCTGTGTGAAATAACCACAGCTATGCACAAATAGACATAAAGGAATGTACCGTTTCATACATTTTGTGAAAAGGATGTTTTTAAAATCACGAATTGACGAACGCTCTAAAGGATGGTCAGGATGAAGAAACAATTAATATTTTTGCTTACCATTCCATTAATCTGTACAACCCTGTTGATAGTTCTGTGGCAGATGGATTCTGCACCGGCGATTACTTATTTTCCAGAAGATGAGCAAACCGGATTCGCTGAGACAAGCACCATGCTCGAAATGGTCTCGGAAAAAACGCGGGATTCTTATGAAATGATTTGGTCAAGCAAGTCTGTAAGTGACCGTGAATTATACTTGCGCCAGGATGCTTCCATATTATTCAATAACGGCCAACTGCTCGGAGTACAGAGTAAATGGAAGGAAAACACAGACGCCATTCAACTAAAGGAAACGTTTAATGGAGAAGACAGCAATTATTTTCAGTCAATCTCCTTTCACCATGGCGAAGTTCATTATCCTGACGATGAAATCAAAAGTATTCATGATATGACTTATGACCAATTATATGTCATTGATTCACCCAGTACAGACCTTGAATCCTTCAGAACACCTGAAACAGATTACGAGCATGAATGGTCCCACCTTTTGGATCATACAACACAACAGCAGCTGCTTTACAAATGGAAACAGCTGATGACACACTTTAACATTGATCAAGAAGCTTACCATACCGTACCACTAACAGACCTGTACAAATTTAACACCAAACCTCTACCATCTTTGACACAGGCACAGACAAATCAGATCATGGGACAATTGTGGGAAGGTATTTATAAAAACTATGTCTTAAATGTAAAGAATGCAAACAATACCGTAAAAAGTTATATACCGTTACTACTATTCGATAAACAAAATGACCATTTACTGGTTTTGTTTGAATGGAATGGTCAAAAGGAAAGACTCATACAGCAATATCCTGATCATTTCTGACTATTCCATACCCCCCCTGTCTTGTCCGTCATAAACAAAACGGGGGTTGCAATTATTTTGCATTCACTTACCTTGGCTTCTGATCAGCTGCTCATATAATGTCGCAATATCCTCATTTTCTGGATCGAGATCATATGCTCTTTTAATGTGTTCCAGTGCCTTATCTTCTTCTGCACTATTATTGCCGTATAAAATAGCCAGATTATAATGTGCTTCCGCGAACGCATCATTCAATTTGACTGATTTCTGCAGATCTGTTATCGCCTGATCAATGCGATTCATTTGGATATAGGCATATGATCGCTGAAACAATAAATGGCTTTCCAGTTCATCTTCTATTTGTGTCGAACTCAGTCCCTTTGTTGCAGTATCCACTACGTCTTCATATTGCTTTTCTGCGATTAACTGCTCTGCCTTCATTAACTGATAAGCTGGGCTGTTCCTGTTATAATCCACGCCATAGATGACCAGCCCGAAGGTTATCAGCAAATATAAAACGAAAGCCGATAATTGAATGATTCCATTCTTTTTCTTCGGCAAGTACAAAACGGCTGATGCAATAAATCCCGCAACTAAACCGCCCATATGTGCACCATTATCCACTTGTGGAACACTGAGTCCAAATACAATATTGATTCCGATAATAATCAACAGGTTCATGCCCATCGTCTGAAAAAAGATACGCTTATGGATGCATCCGAAAAACAACAGGGCGCCAAATAAACCGAACAGTGCCCCGGAAGCGCCTGCTGATACGCTGGTCGTAAAGGCAAAACTTGCCAGTCCACCCCCGATTCCTGCCAGAAAATAAATCAGCAGAAACCTGAGCGAACCATAGATTCGTTCCACTATCGTCCCCAGATAATAAACCGCCAGCATATTCATGAACAGGTGCAATAACCCGATGTGTAAAAACATCGAGGTCACAACCCGCCACCATTCCCCATTTTCAATAATGGCCGGATTGTATTTGGCTCCAAATTTGATCAATGTTTCTGTTGAGGTGCTGTTTCCGTTTAGTTCCAGCAGCAAATAAATTAAGACATTGACGGCCAGCAAAATATAGGTCAGAAAAGGTTTACCATATGCGAAAATATCCTTCGTTTCCTTTTCCTTCTGTTTAATCTGTCCGGCTAATTTTTTTCGGAAGTTATTCACGTCTGCTTCTTGATCGGCTTCGGGGAGCTGTGTTTCCGGCCGCTGAAACGTACTCCCGACAGCCTCTTGCAATCGCGCCAACTCTTCCTCTTTTTCGTTTTCTGATAAATAATACACGTTCATTTTGATTGGATTTTTTTCGTTTAGCTGCATCGGTTTTTTCAGAATTTCCCAGTCATCAACTGGCGCATGCTCAGCAATATAGACATTATGTATTTCGATATGCTTTCCCTGTAAATACCGTTTTATGGCCTTTGACTTCTGAAATACCCGTGCGATGTCCTTCTTTAAATGATTTTTCCAATCAAAACCAGCATGGAACAAACGGATAACATGTGATGTTTTGCCTTCACGTTTTTCCAGCCATATTTCCTCGTTCTCGTTCATATGTATGAGTTCAAAGCCATCCATAACAGTCAAATGATTGGCCAATTTATACATCATATAGCTTTCGTCCAGGTACATTCAGTTTCCCCCTTGAAGCCATGATACCAAAATTTATCGTTTAAATCATATTTCTTGATCAAGAACAAAAGCGGAAGCGCCCGTTCAGCGACTTACAAACTGGAGCACTCCGCAATGAGATAAAGGAAACACGGTGAGCCTGGGTGAGGCGATGTTGACTTATCGTAGTGGAGGAGTGTGAAGTTTGCTAGTCGCTGGGCGCTGGAGCTGGACGTGACTGACAAGGCTGCCAGTTATCCACAGCGCCTCCAAACTATAATTTCCTAGACAATAAAAAGAAGCTGCTCTTTTAACAGCTTCCAGAAAGGTGTTATTCAGTTGGCCGCCGCTGAAATAAAGCCGGCATGATTTTCTCACGGATAACCGGCATATTCATTGAAATCACAACTGCCGCGCGTCGCAAGAAACTGATGGCTAATAGTGTATTCATGATTCGGTACCGCCACCTAAAAATCACGGCCATGATGGTTATGATGACAGTAAGTACTGTAAAAACTCTCATTACCTGACACCCTTTTCTCATATTGTGGTATTCATAGTTATCTGCCAAACACAAGAGATTATGCATCAGGAACCAATATATCGATCATACAAGGTACGCGCCTGAACAGGGTCTTCTGTTCCCTGGACGAGCACACGCCCATCCGTGAACATGACAAAGTGAATCCCCTCTTGCAACGTTGCTTTTAATAAAAAAGGCGTACGCTTGACATTGGCAACCTTTCGTAATGTATGTTCCCATTGGTCCAGATTTATACCAGGCTTGCGGTGAATCTGAACAGTATCCCGCCCGCATAATACAGTTTCCTCACTTTGAGCTGTTTGTTGCAATGCAGGAAATTCATGATGACGGCACACCGGACAGTCCGGGGAAGCGGTGGCCAGTTTCATATCATAGTGATGGTTGTGCCAAACATCAAAGGTCTTAAGGGTGTTCCGCAATGATCGCTCATTCCCGGTCAAATATTTTAATGTTTCCGTTACTTGAAAAGAAGCAACCATATCAACTGCAGGCGAAATAACGCCGACTGTATCGCACGTCTGAGCGTTTCCCCCGCCCTCTTTTGTGATACATCTTAGACAAGGCGTTTTTCCCGGCATAAAAAACGCAGTCATTCCGCGTGAACTAACAACACCACCATAAGAAAACGGGATCTGATACTTAAAACAGGCATCATTTAATAGATAACGTGTTGAAAAATTATCAGTGCCATCAAGAACAACATGTGCATCTTTTATAAGGTCATCTATCGATTCAACTGAAGCGTTCCCAACAATCGGTTCTATGGTCACCTGACTGTTCATCTTTTCCAATTTATTTTTGGCTGCAACGGCTTTTGGCAATACATGTTGGACATCCTCTTCATCAAACAGCATTTGTCGCTGCAGATTGCTCATCTCCACATAGTCGCGGTCAATCATTCTAAGTTTACCAATTCCCGCTCGAACCAGCTGGTTGGAGATGACCGTCCCTAGTGCACCTGCACCAACCACGAGTGCGGTACTGTCTGAGAGGTGTCGCTGCCCATCTTCCTTAATCGGTTCAAATAACATCTGTCTTGAATAACGTGCTAAATCCATTCTAAACTCCTCCTAGCATAAGTTTACGAATTACAGTATAAATTTCCAGTTTTCTCAAAGCTTGAGCGGACTGAGAATGTACTGTATCCCTGTCATAACAGGGCATAGGGAGATGGTAAATAATTGAAAATATGGCTTG
>NZ_SRHY01000049.1 GCF_004565465.1 Lentibacillus salicampi | reverse complement strand
GTGGAAGCGTGGTGACACGTGAAGCTGACGGATACTAATCGATCGAGGACTTAACTAACGTTTGGCCGTTGAATGGCTCTCTTATTTAGTTTTTAGGGTACAAATGATAAAAATCCCTTGCATTTTTATTAAAAATACCTTATAATATGTCTTGTGTCTTATTTTAAAGTTTCTAAAGACATATATGTAATACGGTGTGTTATCTTACATCGCGGGGTGGAGCAAACCGCCAGCATCACTGAATATTCATCTATGTGCAGGCTTGTGAGGAGTGATACTCCCCTGAGAAACATCCAACACGACGAACAGTCGATTCGAATTTGCATGCATCAATTTTAATACTATTTCATATCGCGGGGTGGAGCAGTCTGGTAGCTCGTCGGGCTCATAACCCGAAGGTCGCAAGTTCGAATCTTGCCCCCGCAACCAAATTTATTCAGCTAACTGCATCGAACTTCATCGATGCTTTTTAAAAGCAGCTGTTCTCTGACATCCAGAGAGAAGTTAACCAGCTGGTCCGGTAGTTCAGTTGGTTAGAATGCCTGCCTGTCACGCAGGAGGTCGCGGGTTCGAGTCCCGTCCGGACCGCCATTTTCAATACATCAATATTGTTTGGATAAAATAGAATGGTTATCATCACAATACATAATACCGAATGACCGTTTTCATATGAAAACGGTCATTTACTTTTAGAAGAGAATATAATATTTTAAAATTAAGCAAGAACTACAACGTCAGCAAATTTCCTTTTTACGCTGTTTTTGCTATCATGAAATATAATGATGATAAATTTGGTGGTTTAAATGGATGAGTTTGCATTGATCGATTCGATAAAACAACAAACGTATAAACAGCCTTCAATTATCAAAGGTGTTGGCGATGATGCAGCGATTTTTCGGCAATCGGCACAGGATATTGTCACTGCTGTTGATACCTTTGTTGAAGACGTGCATTTTACAAGATCAACGATGGACCCGTTTCATATCGGATACCGGTCTCTTGCAGCCAATATCAGTGATTTGGCTGCCATGGGAGCTGATCCGGCATTTTACCTTGTATCCATTGTTATACCGCAATCCTGGAATGAGAACGAGCTGAATGGTCTATATCAGGGCATGAGGGATATGGGAAACGCCTATAACATGGATCTGATCGGTGGGGACACGGTTTCAGGGAAAGTGTTGACGCTGTCCATCACCGTCATTGGTTATGTGCCTCGGGACAAAGCACGATACAGGAGTATGGCGAAACCGGGTGATATTGTATTTGTCACCGGTACATTTGGGGATTCCGCGGCAGGCCTTTTTATGCTGAATCATCCCGATGAGTATACGGATGAGGCCTATTTTTATCGCAAACACCGAATGCCGGCCATTCACGCTGATTTTGTCAGTGAACTGGAATTTCTGCCGAGATTGGCATTGAATGATATTAGTGACGGGATAGCCAATGAGGCAAACGAACTGGCTGAAGCATCACACGTAAGTCTGACCATTTATGAAGACAAACTCCCTGTCAGTACACATTTTCATCAATTCACTGAAGACCAGCAGTTCAAATGGAAATTGTTTGGCGGTGAAGACTTTGAATTGATGGGAACTGTTCCGGCAAGCGGCTGGGAAGACGTCAAGCAAATGGCAGCATCAACACAAACTCAGGTCACTGACATTGGATATGTCGAAAGCAGCGGAAATTCTGACCATGGTGCATTTCTGATCGGTCGCAATCAGATTAAAAAGCGGTTAGAGAAAAAGGGTTATACCCACCTGAAGCAGGTGAAAAAAAATGAGTGACTATCAAATCGAAACACATTCTGAGCTGGAAACGAAACATGTAGCTGAACAGTTAGCATTATGTTTAAAACCGGGTGATGTCGTCACACTGGAAGGCGACCTCGGAGCAGGCAAGACAACCTTTGCCAAAGGACTTGCCGCCGGACTTGGTGTTAAGCGTATTGTCAACAGCCCGACTTTTACCATAATCAAAGAATATCAGGGAGAACTGCCTTTCTATCATATGGACGTTTACCGGCTGGAGGATTCGGATGAGGATATTGGCTTTGAGGAATATTTTAATGGCGATGGCGTCTCCCTCGTCGAGTGGGCGCACTTTATTAGCGATTTTCTTCCCCCTGAGTATTTGAATATCCATATAACATCTTATGGTGAAAACACGCGTTTACTGAAGCTTTTTCCAAAAGGTGAACATTTTAACACAGTGGCAGCCGATTTGATCGGTAAACTGTAAGGAGTTCCTGTCATGAATATACTTGCGATGGATACATCAAACCAAATACTTGGTGTCGCTTTACTGAAAGATGGTCAGTTAATAGGGGATATCACCACGAATATCAAAAAGAATCATTCCGTGCGATTAATGCCAGCCGTTAATCAATTGATGCATGAAGTGAACATGACCCCAACAGAATTGGATAAAATTGTTGTCGCCAAGGGCCCCGGTTCCTACACTGGTGTCCGGATTGGGCTGACAACGGCAAAATCGATGGCATGGTCATTGGATATACCGGTTGTCGGGGTATCCAGTCTTGAAGCACTTGCCTGGCAGGGGCGTTTTTATGATGCCTATATTTGCCCGTTTTTTGACGCACGCCGGGGGTTGGTTTTCACAGGTTTATATCAAACGAAGGATAACAAACTTGAGTTAGTCGATGACGAGAAAAATGTATTGATGGAAGACTGGCTGAAAATGTTGGATCGTACCGGAAAAGACGTATTATTTTTAAGCCCGGATATCAACAAGCATGAGGAGCTGATTCGGTCTTATTTAGGGGACAGAGCGATTATTCCGGAGGGGCCGTTCCATTTGGCTAATCCATCACATTTAGGTTTTGCTGGCCTGCATCTGCAGCCTGACAGTACACATGCCTTAACCCCGAATTATTTACGGCTGGCTGAAGCGGAAGCAAATTGGCTGAAAAAGGAACAAGCAAAAAATGGCTGAGATGGTAATCCGCCAGATGGAATTAGCCGATATTGACGACGTGCTGCAAATTGAAAAAGATTCATTTATGACAACATGGCCAAGAGATATCATGGTACAGGAATTGACTGATAATGATTATGCGCATTATTATGTTCTGCTGATTGATCAGCAATTGGTCGGGTATGCGGGCATGTGGCATGTAATTGATGACGCGCAGATTACCAGTATTGCGGTTGCGCCTTCGTTTCGGGGGCGAAAATTGGGCAAATCATTATTTTTATATATACTGGAACAGGCGATACAGATGGGTGCAAAGAGGCTTTCATTGGAAGTCCGCGTTTCCAATACGGTTGCACAACGGATGTACCGGAAATTCGGGCTGGTGCCTGGCGGTCTCCGTAAAAATTATTATACGGACGATCAGGAGGACGCGATTGTGATGTGGGTGAATTTATCATGAAAACAGACAACTATATTCTCGGCATTGAAACAAGCTGTGACGAAACGGCTGCTGCCATTGTTAAGAACGGCAAAGAGATTATTGCCAATGTGGTGGCATCGCAAATTGACAGTCATAAGCGATTTGGCGGTGTTGTCCCGGAAGTTGCATCACGCCATCATGTCGAGCAAATTACCATGGTTTTGGAAGAAACGTTTAAAAAAGCTGATATGACATGGAAGCAAATTGATGCGGTTGCGGTCACAGAAGGGCCGGGGCTTGTCGGTGCGCTGCTTGTCGGCGTGAATGCTGCCAAAGCATTGGCGTTTGCCAAGCAGAAGCCGTTGGTCGGTGTCCATCATATTGCCGGGCATATTTATGCCAATCGATTTGAACGTGAATTCGAATTTCCGCTGCTGGCATTGATTGTGTCAGGCGGGCATACGGAACTTGTGCTGATGAAGGAGCACGGGTCGTATGAATTAATCGGTGAGACCCGTGATGATGCTGCAGGTGAAGCGTATGATAAAGTTGCAAGAGTGTTGGAATTGCCGTATCCGGGCGGCCCGCAGATTGACCGTCTGGCTGCTGAAGGCGAAGAATCGATTGACTTCCCACGAGCATGGCTGGATAAAGACAGTTTTGATTTCAGCTTCAGCGGCTTGAAATCATCGGTTATCAACAAGACCCACAATGCAGCCCAGCGTGGAGAGAACTTGGATAAGCACGATATTGCCGCCAGTTTTCAGGCCAGTGTTGTAGACGTGTTAATCACTAAAACGTGGAAAGCTGCCGAAAAATATCATGTGAAACAGGTGATTGTCGCCGGCGGGGTTGCAGCCAATCAAGGTTTGCGTCAAGCACTGACTGAAAAGTTCAAACGTACGGGTATCCCTTTGTTAGTTCCGCCGCTGAAACTATGTACCGACAATGCAGCGATGATTGCAGCGGCAGGATTTGTCTCGTATAAACAGGGGAAACGATCCGGCTGGGATTTAAACGCAAATCCATCACTGGTGCTTCAATAATATCCACATGCTTATTCACTGCATTGTGGATATTTTTTTATGAGGACCAACCTGTGTACATCCAAAAATGTGGACAAAAAATGTGGATAAACCGGCTTTTGTTTGTGGAAAATGTGCATAACCCGGATGAAAAACGGTAAATACGTTGTTAATCTGTGTATAGGTCTGTGGATTATGTGTATTATTAACGTACAAAAAGGCCCCGCTACATGCGGGGCCTTTGTAAATGCACTAAATATGATTTATTCCTGCAACGATGTCCATTCTTCCATCAGTTGCTCAATCTCTTGCTTTAACTCGCTCGTTTGCTTCGTGAGCTCCAGTGACTTTTCGTGATCTTCATACACTTCTGGTTCGGTCATTTTTTGTTCAAGTGCTGCCAATTCCGCTTCATGCTGTTCAATGGTTTCTTCGAGTTCACGTATCCGACGCTCTTTTTTGCGTCTTTCCCGCTGCTCGAGTTTATCTTCACGGAATTTTGCTCTGCCGCGGTCTTCCGATTGGACCGTTTCTTCTTTTTGCAGCAACTTCTCAATTTCGACTTCTTCCTGCTTTTTCTCGATGTAATAATCATAGTCGCCCAGATAGACTGTTGCGCCGTCACGCTGCATTTCCACGACTTTATCAGCTATTTTGTTGATGAAATAGCGGTCATGGGATACGAAAATAATCGTACCCGGAAAATCTGACATGGCAGCTTCCAGAACTTCCTTGCTGTCAATATCCAAATGGTTGGTCGGCTCGTCCAGCACAAGCAGGTTGGCGTTTTGCATCATCAGTTTGGACAGCGACAGACGTGCCTTTTCACCGCCGCTCAATGAGTGAACCGTCTTTAAGACATCGTCACCTGAAAATAAAAAATTGCCCAATACAGTCCGGATATCTTTCTCATCGATGTTGGGATACGCATCCCACAGCTCGTCCAAAACGGTTTTGGCTGTACTTAACATCTGTTGTTCCTGATCGTAATAGCCAATTTGCACATTGGTCCCGATCTTGATCGAGCCTGATTTTGGCGTGAGCTGGCCGAGAATCGCTTTTAATAAGGTTGTTTTTCCAACACCGTTTGGCCCGACCAGCGCAATCCGCTCACCACGGTTGACATGTATCGTCACATTGGCAAACACCGGCTCGTTTTCATATTGAAAAGCGAGCTGGTCTACTTTTAATACATCATTCCCGCTTGATCGGTTGATGCCAAATGAAAAGGAGGCTGACTTTTCATCCCCTTTAGGCTTGTCCAGCTTGTCCATTTTCGCCAGCTGCTTCCGCCGGCTTTGGGCACGTTTTGTTGTTGAGGCGCGTACAATGTTCTTTTGGATGAAATCCTCCATATTTCGAATCTCGGTCTGCTGCTTTTCGTATTCTTTCATTTCTTTCTCATAATCAAGTGCTCGCTGGTTTAAATAGTAACTGTAATTGCCATTGTATTTTTTGGAATGGTGCCGGCTGATTTCATAAACAATCGACACCGTTTTATCCAGAAAATAGCGGTCGTGCGACACAATCGTTACCGCGCCAGGATAACCGGCCAGATAGTTTTCCAGCCATGCCATTGTATCGATATCAAGATGGTTGGTTGGCTCGTCCAAAATTAACAAATCCGGTTTCTTCAATAGCAGCTTTCCAAGGGCTAGTCGGGTTTTTTGTCCGCCGCTCAGTTCATTGATCGGTGTGTCGTGATCATCGTCGTGAAAATTCAACCCGGTGAGTACTGATTTAATATCGGCCTCGTACCGGTAGCCGCCGCCGGTATCAAATGCTTGTTGTTTCTTATCGTAGTCCAAAAGAAGCTGTTCATAATCTGCATTGGAGAATGATTCCGCCTGGGTCATTTTTTCTTCCAACTGCCTCAATTCCTGCTGCTGCTTGAGCAATTGATCAAACACGGTAAGCATCTCATCCCAGATCGTTTTGTCCGATTCGAGACTGGTGTGCTGGGTCAGGTAACCAATGGACAGGTCTTTTGGCTTGAAAATCTCCCCTTCATCATAGGAAATTTCCCCTGCCATCACTTTTAACAGTGTCGATTTGCCGGCACCATTCCGTCCGACGATGGCGGTTCGATCATGTTCATTTATTTCAAGTTTAATATTCGCTAAAATTTCTTCGGCTCCGAATGACTTGGCTATGTCATTGAGCTGCATTAATATCATCTATGTTCACTCCATTCTATCCAAGTGTACCGCATTACGATTTGGAAGGGCAATCATATTGTGATATTCGGACGACTTCACGGTCTTTTTCTGATAGAATAAGGACAACGACATACACGAGTAAGCGGGGGGTTGATGATATGGCGGATTTCACACATTTTAATGAACAAGGCAGAGCGCGCATGGTTGATATCAGTGATAAACAGGAAACAGAACGGACAGCCATAGCTGCCACGAGCATTCAATTAACAAGAGAAATTTATGAAAAGATTACAGCGAACACCATGAAAAAAGGGGACGTACTGGCGGTCGCCCAGGTAGCGGGAATCATGGCTGCCAAAAATACCTCCGACTGGATCCCCATGTGCCATCCACTGCAGTTGAAAGGAACGGATATTTCGTTCAGTTGGCAGATTGCCGGTGATCGATACAACCTGCAAATTGAAGTGTCGATTAAAACGAAAGGATCGACAGGTGTGGAAATGGAAGCATTAACAGCGGCTTCTGCAACGGCACTGACCGTATACGATATGTGTAAAGCGCTTGATAAAGGCATGATAATCGGCCAAACCTATTTAGTGACCAAAACAGGCGGTAAAACGGGTGACTATCATCGCCAAGCCAGGGAGGACTGACAGTGGAGCAAAATAAAATACCCCAGGCAACGGCTAAGCGGCTGCCGCTGTATTACCGGTTTTTAAATAACCTGAATCAGCAGGGCAAAAAACGTGTCTCGTCAAAAGAATTAAGTGATGCGGTTAAAGTTGATTCAGCCACTATCAGACGAGATTTTTCCTACTTTGGCGCGTTGGGTAAGAAGGGCTATGGCTATCATGTGGAGTACTTGCTCGGCTTTTTCCGGAAAACGCTCGATCAGGATGAACTGACAGATGTTGCACTAATTGGGACGGGCAATCTTGGCACGGCTTTTTTACATTATAACTTCCTGAAAAACAACAATACGAGAATCATCATGGCGTTTGACGCGGATCCAGATAAAGTTGATTCAGATATTGGCGGCGTTCCGGTTTATCACATCGATGAATTGGAAGAGCGGATGGGTGATGTCGAAGTGGCGATTTTGACAGTGCCATCGGATGAAGCACAGACCATTACAAACCAGCTTGTTGATTATGGCATATCCGGCATTTTAAATTTTACCCCGGCACGGATTACGGTGCCCTCAGTGATTCGTGTGCATCATATTGATCTGGCGGTGGAATTGCAGTCGCTTGTCTATTTTTTGAAGCATTATCCGTTGAAAGCATGACGGGTCATACCCACTTGCGGCTGGAAAAGAAGTTGTTGATACGAAGAAGCAGTGCTTGCTACCGCACTACTTCTTTTGTTTTTTAATTTTGAAATGGATGATAAACATGCGTATGCTGACACCGAAATCGAGTGTGGCAAAAAAGGCAAGCAGGATGGTAATGAAGTTCCAGATCGTTTCGTCCGCACTTCGAATGGCAACATACGTAAATAAAATGCCAAGCAGGAAGTAAACGCCCCCCATCACTTTTGGTGATATTTTCATAAGACATTAGCCTCCAATAATAATCATCTGCATCTCTTCCAGTTGTTTCATCATGTTTTCAAGATCTTCCGGATCGAGTGATAACTGAACGATCACGGATACGGAATTCATGACCATATGGGCGATGATGGGTACGATAATCCGTTTAGTCTTCACATAAAGGAACGCAAACACAAAACCCATTGATGCGTAAACGAGAATGTGTTCCGGCTCCATGTGAATAAGTCCAAAAGCCAACGCAGACAGTAGTGCGGCCAGAAAAAAGTTCATCCGTTTGTATAGTTCCCCGAAAATGATTTTACGAAAAATAATCTCTTCCAATATCGGTGCGATAATTGCGGTTATCACCATGAAAAGCGGTACTGAGCGGGTTAAATCCATAATCATTTGGGTATTTTCGGAGCCGGGACTGATGCCCAGCACGAAGGTCTCGATCGATGACGCAATATAATTCGCAGCATATGCCATGAACAGGCCGGCAGCAGCCCACAGAATGGTTTGGCCAGCTGGTGTCGCATTGCGGTGCTGCGGCGTGTTCATATCCGGACGCATGATCCATGATACGACGAACAGCGCGGCAATGAAGCTGAATATGGACCAATAGATATTCGCATCAATCAGTCCGAGTGGCGTCAGTGCATAAATAATGGGTACAAAGACAAATACAGAAAGCTGCATGATGATATACGTTAAAATCACATACCAGTAACGTTTTGGCAAAATATAACGACTCCTTTAGTCTTTAAGTGCGTGTTCAAAAAGGGGAATAAAAAGGACCACGAAAATCGATGCGGAATTTTACCGGACTTTTTGAACAACCTTTTCAATTGATATAGTCTATGCAGTTATGTGTGATTCTAAAATGCCAGTCTTTATTTTACCATATATTGTACAAGCATTATAATAGAACGAGTCCGTGAGATCGCGAGCAGGGCGTGATTGTAAAATTGGAAAAATCCAATGATAAATACTTGCATTTTTTAGATGAATTATTTAATATATTAATTGGAATTAGCACTCACCATGTTGGAGTGCTAACAGGATCCTTCAAATACTGAAAAGGAATTAAGGAGGTTGTCGGCATGATTAAGCCACTAGGAGATCGTGTAGTAATTGAGCTTGTGGAGCAAGAGGAAACAACAGCAAGCGGCATTGTGCTTCCGGATTCAGCCCAGGAGAAGCCACAGGAAGGTAATGTTGTTGCAGTCGGTCCCGGACGTGCAGCAGACGATGGTAAAAAAGTTGCGCTTGAGGTCAAAGAAGGGGATCATATCATCTTCTCTAAATTTGCCGGAACTGAAGTGAACTACTCCGGAAAAGAATACTTAATTTTGCGTGAAAACGATATTTTAGCTGTAGTGGACTAATCTATAGCAGATTTAATGTCGAAGCATATACGAAAATTCAAGGAGGCGTTTTTGAATGGCTAAACAACTTAAATTCAGTGAAGAAGGCCGTCGTGCCATGCTGCGCGGTGTCGATACACTGGCAGATGCCGTCAAAGTTACATTGGGGCCAAAAGGTCGTAATGTTGTATTGGATAAAAAATTCGGCTCACCACTCATCACCAATGATGGTGTGACGATTGCAAAAGAAATCGAACTGGAAGATCATTTTGAAAACATGGGTGCTCAGCTCGTATCCGAAGTTGCTTCCAAAACAAACGATGTAGCCGGTGATGGTACAACAACCGCGACTGTTTTGGCTCAAGCGATGATTCGTGAAGGCTTGAAAAACGTAGCATCCGGTGCTAACCCTGTTGGTGTCCGCCGCGGTATCGAACAAGCTGTTGAAGTGGCTGTCAACGAACTGAGAGGCATTTCCACACCAATTGAAGGCAGAGAATCGATTTCTCAGGTTGCAGCGATCTCTTCCGATGATGATGAAGTCGGAAACCTGATTGCTGAAGCGATGGAACGTGTCGGCAATGATGGCGTCATTACTATTGAGGAATCAAAAGGCTTCAACACCGAACTTGAAGTTGTTGAAGGGATGCAATTCGACCGTGGTTATTCTTCACCATACATGGTGACAGACCAGGATAAAATGGAAGCGGAACTGGAAGATCCATACGTCCTGATCACTGATAAGAAAATCGGCAACATCCAGGAAGTATTGCCTGTACTGGAACAAGTTGTCCAGCAAGGCAAGCCGATCCTGATCATTGCTGAAGATGTTGAAGGCGAAGCACTGGCAACACTTGTTGTCAACAAACTGCGCGGCACATTCAACGCAGTAGCCGTCAAAGCACCAGGATTCGGTGACCGCCGTAAAGCAATGCTTGAAGACATTGCAACATTGACCGGTGCTGAAGTTATCACAGAAGATCTTGGACTGGATCTGAAGAGCGCAACAATGGAACAGCTTGGCCGTGCCAACAAAATCGTTGTAACCAAAGACAACACAACCATTGTTGAAGGTGCAGGCAATCCGGAAGCTATTTCCCAGCGTGTTTCCCAAGTCCGTGCACAAGCTGAAGAAACAACTTCCGAATTTGATAAAGAAAAACTGCAGGAACGTCTGGCTAAAATGGCAGGCGGGGTCGCTGTCATCAAAGTTGGTGCAGCAACCGAAACCGAATTGAAAGAGCGTAAACTCCGCATTGAGGACGCGTTGAACTCCACCCGCGCTGCCGTTGAGGAAGGAACTGTTTCCGGCGGTGGAACAGCATTTATCAACGTACTATCCAAAATCGGTGAGCTCAATCTGACCGGTGACGAAGAAACAGGTGCCAAAATCGTGCTTCGTGCACTTGAAGAACCAATCCGTCAGATCGCACACAACTCCGGCCTTGAAGGTTCGATCGTTGTTGAGCGACTGAAAGGCGAAGAAGTCGGCATTGGCTTCAACGCATCAAATGGCGACTGGGTCAACATGGTCGATGCCGGTATCATTGACCCAACAAAAGTTACCCGTTCAGCACTGCAAAACGCCGCATCTGTTGCAGCCATGTTCTTAACAACAGAGGCAGTTGTCGCTGACCACCCAGACGAAAGTGAAGGTGGCGGTGCCGGTGGCGGCATGCCGGACATGGGTGGCATGGGCGGAATGGGCGGCATGATGTAAAATAGGTTTCAAAACCTTGTTATATCAACGTTCACAACCATTATAACTGATTTAAGTGTCCGAAAAAGTGACCGATATTAGTTGATGAGATTTTAGTGAGGTTTCCATTGAGTTACTAAACTTTTTGGAAACCTCTTTTTTTATCTCCTACAGTCAGATACTCCTATAAGTGTTCATGTTTAAGGTTTACAATCGCTTCGATGATTGGCTAAACAAGTTTTTGTAAAGAGTATAAATCGGAAGTGTCTTATAAAATTCTTTTTTATCTTCATCAAATTCTTCATATAAGATTGCAGCTTCTTTCTTACTTTCAAGTAAAACATTTATACAAAATATTAGTTCTTCACTATCCTCTAAAGGTGTATTTTCTTTCTTTAGTTTCATAAGCTCGTTATAATCTTCGGATTTTAACCCGTATTGTTCTCTGAACACTGTCTGCAGTAAATTTACTGTTATAATTCCACTTTCAGGGGAATCTGGTATGACTTCTTTTAATTGCTTATATAAGTATAAAGGAATTCTTAAAAACTCCTTATTTCTTGTCACATCATACGCATTTAAACATGCAAGTGAAAATTTATTAAGTGGGGAAAATGTCAGTTCATATTTATCAAACTCTATATATTCAAATGACTTGATAATATAATCTATATTCAGATTATCAGCGTTGATTAGTGATTCCTCTTCTAGCATTAAGTATGGGCTTACTCTAGCACTTTGCCCATCTTCATCACTAAAGACACGAATTGGCATTTCAAGTAGTTCCTGAGAAAATGGATTGATCAATTTATTATCTGAATGTGGGTTATAAAATAATAGTAAATATACATCCCCTATCATATATTTAAAGAAACTTGGACTTTCGGGCCTTTCTATCTTGAAACCACTGTAATCTTTATTAATCATGACATTGATTATTTTTTTGATTTCCAAAATTATATTATCTTTATTGCCAAACTGGACATCTTGATTAACATCTAATTCAAAAAAGAGAACTTTAAGCTCTAAGAACAATGAATAGGAATTTTCTAACCTTTGTACATATTCTTTTATATTGTTCTCATTAGAAATTTCCCAGTAAAAATCGCTGAATTCTATTTTGCCTACTTTTAAAAACTTAATAATTAAAGGAAGTATTTTTAGCTGTGTAGAAAGAGAGTAAACTCCTCTTATGTTAAACTTAAAGTTCTTTTCACCCTCATGAATTATAAATTCTAGGCAGCCCTCGATAATTTTTATCATTTTAGGTTTCATATACCTTGATTCTACTCTTACCTGGAATTTCTTCCCACCTATATCAATTTCCTCATAGTCTTCAACTGCAATTGCTTCCGGTCTCATATTTCTGATTGGATATTGAATATTATCTTTTAAGCCATAAAGAATAAAGTCATGATTAACTATGTCTTGAATTGGTTCAGTATCAGGGTTAAACGTAAGACTAGTAAATAATATTTTTTCATAATCCTCTTCTTTATATTGATTATTTTCAATTAAAACTTGGGGTTGTTTTTTCATTTGATCAATAAACTTTCTACACACTATGTATAACGTTGTTTCTTCAAGTGGTCTTAGTCCTATACTAAAAGTTTTTTGGTGTTGCCAGGTATCAATAATTTGCTTCAACTCGGCAGGTAATAGCTGTTTATAAAAAATCTTGGTGTTGGTTGGGCTTAGTATTTCAATAACAAGGAGTAAACAGCCCCCTCTTTGATAAAAATTTTGATAATGTGATAAATCTAAAGGAAAAGTTCTGGTGCCGGTTGTGAATTTTTGTACTTTGGTTCCTTTCACTTGAGTAGGTACATCATTCATGTAGCTCTCTTTACGTTCAGAATCATCCTTGTAAACTGTAATTAACCCGTCAAAAGATGGTTTTTTATCACTTTTTGGGATGTCGGCTTCCAAATATGATGTCTCTTCAAATGTTTCCTTTTCAATTGCATTTACAGCAATTGCTTCTTTCTTCCTATTTGACATTTTAGCCATTTTTTCCACCTCGCTGCCTTTGTAAATCGGCTTAATATCATATTATTGTCAAAAAGTATAAACCCAAACATGGTATAATAGATTCGATATTAAAGTCCTATGAAAGTGCAATCTTAAAGGAGTAATTATGTCATTTATATTTGGAACCCAAGAAAACTTATTGAAAAAGATTAAACAGAAACGTGAACAAATGCTAGAGATAGCTGAAATATACGGTATTGGAAACGAGAAGACGTTGAAATATAGTCAAGAATTAGATATACTAATTGTTAAATATCAACGACTTAAAAATGATCATGCCAAATTCTAATGAAACTGTCACAGATTCTATCTAGGAGTTTTATACCTAAAATTCACATAAAATTTACATATAGTATACACAATGTTTGTGTATACAGTTATTAATTAATAAGCTTTTTAGAGGTATTTTCCATTAAGTTACTAAACTTAGTAGACGCCTCTTTTTTAATGTTTTTTGTCATGTGTGCATATATATCCATAGTCGTTTGTATGTCGGCATGACCGAGTCTTTCCTGAATCTCTTTAATGTGGACACCAGCTTCAATCAGTAATGATGTATGAGTGTGTCTAAATGAATGTGGTGTAATACCTTTTTTAATAGATGTCCTTTTTAGCAATCGTTGAAGTCGAATGGAAATAGCTTTTATTGTTTTGGGATAACCTTCGTTCGTAGCAAAGATAAAGTCATGATCGTTATAAAAGGGTTTATTCTCCTTTTTGATCAGATCCTGCTCTTCTTTATGCTGCTGAAGCAAAGTGATTAGTAGTTCGTCTATGGTTATTATACGCCTTGATGTTTTTGTTTTTGGCGTTAGTAATTGATATTTTAATTTGTTGTTAGTTGGATTGTAATACGTTCTTATAACACGTAAGGTATGGTTGTCAAAGTCAATATCAGTCCATCTCAATGCAACCAATTCACCTACACGTAAGCCTGTATAAGCTAACATTGTGAAAACGACTAAGTCGCTTTCTAAACCTTCATCCTTTGTGATTGTTAAAAATTCCTCTAATTCTTCTTTCTCAAGGTACTTTTCAATTATTGAATTATCTTTTTCGAGATCCTCAACGGTTTCTTTTTTCTTTGGTAATACAATTTCCTCTGTTGGGGAGACCTTAATTAATTTATTTTGAATTGCATACTGGAAAACCATGTTTGCCGAGGTATGAATACTTGAAACATAATTCATGCTAAAATTACCGGCTAATTTGTCTATGGTGTCCTGATAAGCTTTCTTTGTTATCTTTTGTATTGGTGTACTGCCAAATTCATTAAGGATATGTTTTAAAGCAATCTTTCTTGCCCTTACGCTGCTGTCTTTTGCACCTTGAGAATGGTAATGGTGTTCCCAATCAGTATATAAATCACTAAAAGTAATGTTAGATGGTTGAATATACTCTCCGTTATGAAATTGCCTTTCAAATAGGGCTGCTGCAAGTTTGGCATCTTTCTGAGTTAAAAAGCCTTCTTTAGCTTTTCGTATATCCTTGCCTGTTACTGGATCGGTCCCCATGTAGGCACGAAAGCCCCAGCTTATACCCTTTTTTGTTTTCTTTTTGTATATGCGAGCCATTAGATCACCTTTTGAATTCATTAATTTAATGTATTTAAGATTATTTATTTTTTTCACGATTATAAGCCATTTCACAACTTGAGCGTTTCCTAAATGGTAAAGGTGGACAAAACCTTTGTTTTCCGTGTTGCAATTCAAAATAATTCCCGCAGTACATACATTTCTTGATTTGACTTTTAGCAATTAATGAGTGTCTTAGTTGAATATAAGCATAATGAAAGAGGTCATGTATTTTTTCTGTTTCAACAAAATTATCTGTTAGTGAATTATAATTAAAAACCTTTTCGTGACGGTTGGCTAATACGTTATTTAGGTAGATTGTTATATCATATTTAAGCTGGGCTAACATTGCCCCTTTATTCAAATTATCTAGTCTATACTCACTTTCACCTTTAAATTGTGAGTTTAGATTAAGGTATATACTTTTGATTAAATCAGTGTCATTTGTACATATTGCAACGTATATTTTAAAAATAAACTGGAATTCCACTAAATTTAAATGAATGTGGAATGTAGGGCACGAAAGAAATTCAATAGTTTCATTTCCTCTATTTACTATTTTTCCGGTGGGCAATCCGAATTTCTTAGAGAAGTTAATCAAATCTTCATCATTGAAAGGCTTTATTTTTGCTAACTCAGTAAATATACCTTCTCCACTTTCATTTAGATGATATTCCTTTTTGTCCCCGTCTGTGTCTAAGATATTTCCAAATCTTTTTATCTTTTTAGTATCCACGCTAATTACCTTTGATTCATCAAATAGATTGATAAAAGCTTCTCTATTGTTTGCGTAAATCCTTTTGGATACTAAGTTTTTAACTTCATTTATATTTTTCTTTGTATAATCTGAAAAAGCTCTCCAATTTTCGACTTCCAGATTCAATTTTTTTTCCACTTTACTTAGGTAGGCTCCGAATTCCTCATCATTAGCATTGTTATTAATTGACATAGTGGAGTCAAAATGATCAATTAAATCGTCTATTAAGTTTTTTCTGTAGACATACTGATCATTTAAGTTAATTCCTTTGAAGTAATTTTCCAATTTATATAATTTATATGGTTTATTGACTATAAATCCGTCTGTATATCCCATGTTTATAAATAACTCCTTAAATTGATATGAAATTTAATGTCGATTTATATTGATACATCTATAGAATTGTGCTAACATAACAACAACGATAATAACAAACGACATAAAAATATAATTATATGTTGTTTCTATTATTTATTTGGTTTCTTAAAATTATAATAACAACAAAAAACACATTAATCAATTTACTTCTGTGTTTGAAAGAGAGGTGAAGAATTTGACAGCAAACGAAATCAAACAATTTATCAAAAGAGAAGGCTTAAAACAGTGGCATGTTGCAGAATTTTATGGGCTAAGTGAAGGGAATTTTTGTCGTTTATTACGTAAAGATCCTTCAACGTATAAACTATCAAAAATCATGGATGCTATTGAAACAGCAAAAGAAGTTTATGGGGATAATAAAGGTGGTGAAGTCGATGATTAACATTGAAGTTGATCAGAAAACTGTTAATAGCATGCTTGAAAAAGCTATCAATGAGAGAGTGGATGAAATTGTTAAGCAAAAATATTTTCTGACATATAGTGAATTGGCTGAGTATCTTAACATTAGCAAACCTATTATTGAAGATCGCTTAATTAAAAATGGATTAAAGTACTATCGTGTCGGGAGTAAATATTTATTCAAAATTGATGAAGTAGACGAATTCTTAGATGATATGACAGCTTCTATGACAGCTACCAACAATGATATTAAGTTTTTCAATAAATTGAAGGAAGGTGCTAGTTATAAATAATACTAAAAAGCAATTGAAGCAAGTAGAACCGGCAACAGCTTTGCAAAAGCTAAATGCAAAGGATTACGTTGAAATGACAAAATTTTTAAAGCGTATTAGTACAGATCATTCAGTGAATCGTTTTTCGCTATGTTTTTACCAATATGAAGAAAGACATGGTCTAATTGCAGTTGTTAAAGTTGAAAGTAGGGATGTAGGTAAGGTTCAATTAGTGGCAGATAATATTGGTTAAATCAACTGAATGTTGAAGGAAAAGATTTAATATAATACAGTTCAAAAATTCATAAGGAGTGGGAATATGGTAAGGCCTAAAAAACAGGGTGTAGATTATTTTCCGTTAGATGTTTACTTAGATGATAAGTTCAAATTCCTTGAAATCAAATTTGGTTTAACTGGACTCGCAATCGGTATTAAATTACTACAGAGAGTATATGCACAAGGTTATTGGTGTTCTTGGGTTGAAGACGAGCAGTTGTTATTTTCCAATGAAGCAAATATAGATCTGAATACACTACAAGAAATAGTATCGGAATGTCTGAAACGCGATTTATTCAATGAAGAACTATACAACAAATACAAAATACTTACTTCAAGAGGCATACAAAAACGGTATAGGGAAATTGTTAGACGCAGAAAGGACGTCGAAGTGATTGAGGAATACTTACTTATTGACGGTATTTTCGGAGTTAATGACGACAATAACCAGTCATCAGGAAGTCATAATGATAACGAAAGTACACAAAGTAAAGTAAAGGAAAGTAAAGGAAACGAAATAAATAATGATACATATAAAGATACGGAAGATGCAGATTCAGCTAATAGATCACAAGAAATAGTGCAGGAAGAAATTTATAAAGATAGCCTTAAAGAGGGTTGGATACCTAAGCAAACGCATGCAACACTTCTTGCTTTTTCTGAAGATTACTACCAAATGTCCCATTGGTTTGGGATTATACTAAGAGCAAAAAAAGAGGCTGAAGAAGAACACCAAGTATTCTTACCAGTTGAAGAAATAGATTATGAATTAAATAATATCGTGAAATCTGGCTTCCGTGGTATATACAAAAATAAAAACAAAGTTGAGAACCCTGATAACTATTTTTTCGCTTCTGTTTTTAATGGGTTAGAAAATATTTGTATCGAACTAAATAAAACTGAGGAACAAGAATTTGAAATTGAGGAGCAAGAGTTTGATGAAATTTATGCTTAATTATCAAAGTAAGAAGATAAAAATTGGATATACAAAAAATGAAAATAAAATAAGAAAAAACACCTTATATAAACCTTAAAAACGGCTTTTAAGAGGGCATATTCTTAAAAAGTTTCAAAGCTTTAAAGGTGCTTAAGTGGCTAAGGTATTACAACCACAAATTGTAGTACCCTATCTTAATAAAATTGATATTAATATTATAGCACAATTCAAGTGCATTTATAAGTGAAACTGGCAAATAATTCGTCATTTGTAGATATAGTTATTCTTTTTGTAAAGAACGCACCATTGTAGCTTTTTAAATTATATTTTTGTTGTTTAAAACGTTTAGGAATTAATAGTCAAGCGTAGATTTATGGGCTAATTAATGAAAATAGGAATTCACAGAGTGCCCATTTACGTACACCCCTTATCAGGTGTACCAATGGGTGAAAGAAAATATTGATATTTTCTTTCAGACGTTGGCTTTGCCAATAACCTGCGGAAAAACAAAAATTTATTTAGAAGTGGGGTTGTTCCATGAGCACATATTATTGTAGCGTTAATGTGATTAGTAGGGGAAAAGGGCAATCTGCGGTAGCGAGTGCTTCTTATCGAAGTGGAGAACCTTTATACTCCGAATTGGATATGGAAATGAAGTCATATAAGAAAAGAACTGTACAGCCCGAAACGTTCATTGAAGCTCCTGATAATGCACCAGAATGGGTATATAATCGTGAGAGGTTATGGAATGAAGTAGAGTGGTATGAAAATAAATCTGTGAGTCGTTTAGCCAGAGAAGTTAGATTAGCTTTACCGATTGAATTAGACAATAATCAGCAACATCAATTATTAGAAGAATACGTGAAAGAAAACTTTGCTGATCGAGGTATGGTTGCAGACGTTTCTATACACAGGGATGTTGCGCATAATCCTCATGCACATGTCCTGCTAACCACTCGTCCATTTAAAGAAAATGGGGAGTGGGGGAATAAACAAAAACGAGAGTATATCAAAGATGAAAATGGAGACTATGTTTTAAATAAAAATGGGAAGAAGAAATTTAAAAAAGTGGAACTAACTGACTGGGATTATAAAAAGACGACTGTTGAATGGCGAAAAAATTTAGCTGAGAAAATTAATCAATATTATAAAGATAATGGTATTAATGAGAAAGTTTCCCATGAGAGCTATGAAAAACAGGGATTGGATAAAATTCCGAAACATCGTTTAAATCGAACTGAATACCAAACTGAAAAAAGATTAAAAGAGGATGCTGCCATCAATGGATTGGAATATAAGCCTAGAACATATTTTGCAAAGCTAAATGAAGAGATTGAAGAAGCAAATTCCGAAATAGAATTATTAAATAAGAAAGTTGCTCACCTCAGTAACTATCGGGAAAATGTTAAGAAGCAAACTGTTGAGGAACTTGAATCCATACGTGATAAAATCTCTTTATCTGAGAACGATTGGAAGTCGCTGAAGATCGTTGCTAAACGGACAAATGGCTTTGTTGATATTACAAACGCAAAAGAAACTTTAGACCGACTTGATTATTGGAAACAAAAAATTATGAATGAGAAGCATGAAATCGTTGCAATGGGTAAAACGTTAGAAAAGGCCAAATTAGTCTATAAGGATAATCCGAAAGATGTCTTAATGTATGGGTTCATTCCCAATAAATTTAAACAGCAGTATAGGGAAAAAATGAATGAATATGAATCTAAGATTGATGATTATAACACCAAAGTCCGCGCCTACAATGAAGTGAGTAAACATTCGAAACGTGCGTTTGAGATCCAAAAGGTATTTACAAACGAGGAGTTTAAATACTTGTATCCGAACTTTGCAGGTAGTCTTGATGATAATGATAAAGCAATGGAGCTAAAGAACGCTTATATTGAGAATTTTAAGCAAGGTGGACAATTATTATCAAATGATATACCTGAGGTCGATAGAATGGAATATACAGACTCGCATGTTCAAGCAAATAAAGTGTTACAGGAATGGAAGGAAACAAACCATAGTCTTTTAATATTAGAAAGGACTAAAGCCAAACATCAACGCGAATATGGCGAGCAATATCGTGATTGGGATGCTGAAAAGGTTTTTAATAAGTCCTTGAAATTTACTAATACAAAAGAACAAATACAAGCAAAAGAAAATGAAAAAGATAATTTATCTGTGAAAATAGATCGTGAATTAAAAACCATTTATCCTGCCATCACTGACAATACATTGTCGAAGATGCCGTCACAATCTAAAGCGAGAGTCTTAGAAATTTATGTGAAAGGTGAGAGTACAGGTGAATTTTCAAAAGATGTTGCTAAGGTTAAAAAAGATATAAAAACCGATTTACAGAAAGATGCGGAATCGAATATGCAGCATGATACGGCTGATTCTTCATCAAAGGGAAATGCTGGAGATTTATTCAGTAGTATTATAAATAACGCTCAACATGAAGGAAGCAACAAGCATGATGAATTAGAACGGCAGCGTCAAAAGGCTAAAAAAAGCAAAGTACGGAAACATCGTTTGGATATCGGTGAGAATGAATTATAAACTAAATATTAGATTTACAATATAAATTGGAATCAAATTAAAGTAACTATACGAAATAGCAACTACATTGCTGAGTGTGAAATGTAGTTGCTATTTTAAATTACGTAAAGCCTAAACTGCTTTTAACCCAAGCGTTGTCACCTAAACTTAACATTGGTGATAATTGCACATTATACTTATTTGGAATCAAAGAAGCCTACCTGTTAAATTTTTAATGATTGCTGTTCACTTTCCTTCCTTCCGAGGGTTTCTGGGGTTGGTATAATGACCGAGAGGCATAAATTCTCGAGAAAGGAAAAAGGACACCTCCAGATTATGTGAAATTGCGGGAACAACTTCACTGGAGACGTCCAATAATAGTACATATTGTTTATGGTCAATATATCAGATTATAGGTTGATTGAGAAGGAGAACGAAACGGGGTTGTCAATTCCTATTATCAAAAGGGTTTTAATGTCTTCTGTTTAGTTCAGTTATTTGTACACCATACAACACGCTGCTAAAAAGAAAGAAACCTTTCCATTTTTCGAAAGGTTTTAAAAGCATTGTAATGTACAGCGTTCACCGCTTGCTCTTTTTTCGTTATTTCTTTGTTGTTGCTTTTCCTTTTTTGTTATGACATTGGAAACCACAACAGGGGACATTTTATTTTACATTAACTTTGCTATTATTAAATAGGTTTACACTATCAATATTAGGGAGTTTACGTAAAGCGGAACTACTTAACCAAAAAATGCTGAAGATAATCATCGAAATACCACAGATCATAACAGGGATTTCTGGTGTGGACGTTTCACCTAAAATACCACCAATTAGAGAACCTACAGGCATTCCTAGAGATGCTGCACTAGTTAACAAGGTGATTACTCTTCCTATATACGCTGTCTCTACCTGTTTCTGTATTGATGAAAATACAAGGATGTTTAGTATCCCAATCGAAATGGCGCCTATACTGAATAAAATGATGGACGCGATTAATGGTAAAGTTGCAGTACCCATCCATAAGATACCCGTACCAATATAAGAAATTATAATTAATTTCCCAAAATCTATATGTTTTAGCTTTGGCGTAATAATAGTACCAATCATTATTCCCAGTGACATTGAAGCCAGATAAAAGCCATACGCAGCTTCTATACCATGACCTTTTATAAGGGAAAATGCAGGTAAATTTGTTGTCATGATAACCATTGTGATGTTAATAAAGACTAAAGAAAAAATCATTTTAGGAACTAATGAGTTTTTAATATAGTTAAAACCCGCTCTAAGATCTATAAAATAAAAATTAGCGGCAGATCCAATAGACTGAGATTTTTCTTTAGAAATATCTGGTTGTTGGAAATTGAAAAATGCATACAAGATGGTTACTAATAATATACAGATAGCAGTAATTGAAATAGCCGGAACAGTACCAATGAATGTTATGATAATACCTGCTCCTGCAATAAAAACAATATCCATAGCTTCACGAATCGCTTGTAAATATGAATTCGCTTCAACCACATTATCTTTTCCTACAATTATTGGTAGTATGGTTGATTCGATTGGATACGTATATTGTGTAAATAAAGCGGTGATAAATAACAAAATAATTACATACCAAACATTTAATCCAATCGTGTAGTTTAATAATGGTATTGTAAATAAAATGATCGCTTTTATAAGGTTGCTATATACCAAACCATTTTTATATTTAGCATAGTTAGCTAATGGGGCAATTAAAAAAGACAATGCACCCGCTGAGGATATTGCAAACATGGCAAATCCGGAATAAAGAACACTTCCACTCAAATTTAAAACAAGTAACATCCCCGCAACTAAGTAAATACCACTTCCTAATCCATTAATAAAAACACCTGTCATTAATATTAAAAAATTTCTTTCAAACACAAATGGCTTTATTCTTTTCATATATCCTCATCCTCCTCTTTGTATGCTTTTATAAGATATTCTATAGCATATGGTGATTGTTCCTCACTATCCTTTTCCTTATAAGATAAGTGTCCATATTTATAAAAAAGGTCCTGCAGATCTTCACTTAATTGATCAACAAGTTTTTTAGACAAATAAGTATTTATAGTTCTACCATCAACATACCCTGGTGGAGATTCTTGTTCTGGATTCCTAAATGATACAGCTTTGGCTCTGTAATATTTTTCAACAACCCCTTTTTCTGTATCAACACTTTCAATCTCTAAAATATCGTGCTTAACAAGCTGCTGAATATGATAGTAAACAGTCCCGGGATTTTTCCCCAACAAATCGGCTGTTTGTTTAGGTGTCATTGGCTGTTCGAAAAGCAATGCTATCATTCTTGAACGCAGGGGATTGGAAATCACTTTTTGCTGCTTCCAGTTAATTTCCATAATTTCGGTTTTATGCCTTTTTTTTGGTTCCATTAAATCACCTTTTCATTTTAATATTTGTATTCCCAAAACATTTTGGAATTATAAATATTGTACTATTTAGAAACCCAAATTACAATACCTATCCATTTAAAAAAACTCTGAAAACCCAGAGGAATTGATTATTGCGAATGAATTGAGCCAACTTATGTGGAGTTTTGAGCCAGTCATTGCGGAAAAAAGAGCCGCGATTTACGACTTTGACTGGAATTGGAATCGTTACCATCAGACATACAAATCACATTCTGAAAGAATTCTTCCAACTACACGTTAAAACAGGAAAAACCAGTGAAAAGTAATTATTAGAGGATCGTCCGACCATTCTTGAATATTGCCATCGGATTGAGCCGGCTATGCCATTTTTTTGAGCCATCGATGACAAGAAAATGAGCCAGTTATGACACAGGTGAGCCACTCACTTGAAAACAAGACCATTGTAATAACAGCGTGAGCTGCTTGCCCTTGACCGCCGTGCCACTTCTTAGTGAACGTTGAAGGGGTCGGGCCCCGCTAGCAGAACTTAGAAGTGACGTCCGTGGTACGTTGTTGATGCGGATGGAGCCCTGAAGTGTTTATGGCAAAATAAAATTACATAATTCGGCAGCCTAAAAATACACAACTGCCAGGATAAAAAAGAGCCTTGCCAGTCATCCCAAAATCTAATAACCTCCTACATGTAAAGTCCAATAAACAT
>NZ_SRHY01000048.1 GCF_004565465.1 Lentibacillus salicampi | reverse complement strand
TGAACGCCAATTTCCAGTTCATATTATTTTGAGAATAAAAATCTCCCACGAAATGTGGGAGGAATCATAAAGAAGATGACTCAAGAAAACCTTGAGCCGTCTGACTCGGTGAATACCGAGAGTCTATAATGAGAAAGGGGAGGCATACATGGTACCCATATCGATAGAAGCTTTTGTGAATAAGCATTGCAAAAATAATCCTGAAGAAAATCCTAATCAGTTAAGAAAGGATCTGAAACAGGCAGTTAAAGATAAGAAAAATGGAGAAACTTGTTTCAACTGTGGTCAGGAAATCTGGGCGATAGGCAGTGCGGTTGCTTACCAAAGCTGTTTTTCGTGTTTAACAGGGGAAGCAGATTCCTCAGAAGACTATGAAATCAACGAGGTGTGTTGGTCATAGATAAGATTTATTTTAGCGGATATTCATTAATCGGGCGCTTTTCTTTAATAAGGGTGAGCGCCTATATTGCATATAAGGTCGAGGATATGGAGTGGAAACTAATTTGTTAAATAAGGGTAGTGGATAATGACAAATTCCTCGAGATTAAAATGTTCTCACGATTCCTATACGATGGAAGCTGACTATAGCGCTGATCCTCTGTGGTGTTCAAAGTGTGGCTGTAACCTTGATATTGATGATTTTCCTCTTTCTGATGAATTGAAATCTGAGTTAATGAATTGGGTAATCGAGTATGGGGAAATTTTAGAACAGACCGATTATGGTGAAAAAATAAAGCGTGATACGGCAATATTAGTGAAATCACATGATGAAAAAGGATTGAGTTTGTATCAAAAGTTAAAATTCGAACTTGGAGATGGACACGAGGTAAATTATGTACATACATCACTTTAAACTCATCAAGATGGGGAGTTTTATTTGTTTACCTTAAATATAATAATAGGTGTTTTGGCCATTTCAGTGGTTTCTGGATCAATTTACAGTTTAATAACCGGTGAATATGGAATTCAGCCTTATATACAATTACTTTCAGGGTTAATGGTTTTTTCTTTAGGACTAAAAATGTTTCAAGAGAATCGACAGAATAGAAAGGCAAAAGCTACTTTTAGTCTTTTTGCTTCTGGATTTGTCTTGTTCGTAAGTATCTTTGTGAGTATCTATGTTTTATTAAGCTAACGGGGCGCGATTATCTAATAAGAATCGCACCAATATCGCATATATGGGCCGATTGTATAAAAGTCATAAGCTTTAATCAAGTACTTGTTATAGTTGATTTTTTATCCTTCATTGCTTATAATGAGAACAAATGTTCTTTTTAGGAGGATTATAAATGAAGATTAAAGATGTAACTGCTAACCGTCAAAACGAAGTAAAAATGGTTAAAATATTTTCGCCTGATGAATCACCAAAGATAAAGGTTTATGATAGTGAATCAACACATTTTTTACACGAAGTCGGCAATAATAGACAGGTTCTCAGCATTTCCTGTAAGCGAGGACGGGTAACGGAAAAAGAATGGCTATTTGGTATCAGGGAAATAATGAAGTTGGAACTTGAAGGAGTTGAAATTGAAACTAAACCTAGCGGGGTCGTATTTATACGTGAAAAAGATGAATCAATGCCCAGAACGGCAGACTGTTATCACTAAGAAGGTGAGTGCTTCATGAATCATAAAATTTGTTAAACCGCCCTTCTCGGAGTATCCAAACTTTTCGAAGTGATTATAAAGTGAACCTTCAAGGTAACAACTAACAATATTGGGATTCGCAAAAAGAACCCACCAGAAATACGAATGGTGCTTTTGTGGAATGAATAGTGGATGTTATTTTCTAAAATGAAAAGAGATACTAATGTTCATTAGAGGTGATTATATGGAGAGTCAAATGAATAAACTTGTCCATCAGTTTATTTTACTTCCTCTTGCTATTCGGGTATTACAACACGATAAAAAGAACTTTTCGGATTTTAAAATGCGTAATGTATATCAGGGCAAGATAGATTCATCCATTACGCAATTACAGCAAGATTTATCTTTCACTAAAAAGCTTATGTACACGCAAAATCATATAGACGTAAAGCAAATCGCACAATGTTCCTATCGATGGTCTAGCAGGCATGATACAGGCGTCATAACGTATACGCCTGGTGAATTAAAAGACATGACAAGGAAGGTTATAGAAGTTTATTTATACGGTAGTAAATCAACAGCTTTTGAGCCTCGAGATCAAGGATGGTAAAACTTTGTATCACAGAAACTTTACGTAAAAGGAAACAAAATGGATACTAAATAGGGTACAAAAAAGATACAAAATAGGTGACAAAATTTCATAAAAACGGTGTTAAATTATTAGTATCAGGAAGTTTAGCACTTCCCATTAACTCTTTTCTTTCACGGAAAAGAGTTTTTATTTTGGTCAGATAAGGAGGTGTGAATCATGTCTAATAATGAATTTGGAAATGCAATGGATAAGAATCAGGACGAAGACGTTAAGCAGGACGATAAGGCAGCCACTAAAGATTTTGCTGAAACATCGAAGAAAGCATCATCATCAAAAAGAAGCCGCAGACCTGTTAAACCTGAAGGATTCAAGGAATTTGAAACCCTGGCAAAAGGTATTATCGAAGCTGACGGGTCTTCGTACTATGAGTGGCTTCATGAACGACACCAAGACATCATCTTGAATTTTAATGTTTCGAACCAGAAACAGATCACGAACGTAGCGAAGAAAGGAGAGTGAGACACATGCAGGACGCGATTCAAACCATACAAAATATCACAGATGGGATTAAGCCAATCGCACCAGTCTTAGCCGGACTGGTGTTAGTTGTCATTGGACTATTATGGACATTTGCCAAAGATCCCCAGAAAAAGGAAATGTACACGGGATGGATGGTCAACGTGGCAATTGGCTTTGGTATTGTTTACTTGGCTGCCAGTCTTGTTTCTTGGCTGGGCGGTCGTGTTGTTGGATTTTAAGGAGGTGAAGTATTGTGAGTGCTGCATACAAATATTTCATAAGTTACCTTTATGAAGATGGCGGCGGCAATGTCGATATAACATTAGCGGAACCCATTCAATCGATAGATGATATTCGTGGTGTCGAAAGGCCATCAGTGATCAATTTGACCTGGGCGATTCTGTCACCATCCAAAACTTCATACAGTTAAACCATTAATCAAACGGGCGTTCCAATGTATGGAGGCCTTTTTTTATTAAATTTTGAGGAGGATGGATATGACGGTTACACAAGATTTTGAAACAGAATTGGCAAACAAGTACGCTGACTTTCTGGCGGCAAAGGAAAAGGAAATGCTGAATCCTGATAATGCAGGCTATAAATGGAAGCGGCAGAAGCTGGAATCCCTGTATCAAGATACGGTTCTGAAATCGAAGTATCCAAAGGAAAAGCTTCAAACAATCGAAGATAAGGTGAAAAAAGAACATGATGACGAGGTGAATCAATCAGAACAGTTTAAGCAGGCTTATAAACAAAATGTACTGGAAAAGCTGCAGCCCACAAAGGAAGAAAACAGTTATAAGGATGCTTATAAGCAGCAAGTGCTGGATTCCTTAGATAAACAACCGGATGAAAAGGAAGCGTCATCTGAAGATGTTCAAAAAAGAAATCAAGAGATGGCGGCATTTGAAGAAAAACACGGTTATGAGAAAGTCTATGAGCTCAAACGAGAGGTGTTGGATGACATAAAAGATATGGACTTAACGCCGGTGCAAAAGGAGAAGTTAGGCCAGATTGAAAAGGACTTGGAACAAGAAAAGAAGATGAAACTTGGGAAGAAACAAAACAAGACACATGAACAAGAGATGGATATCTAGGGCTTCCGATCAGGGAGTCCTTTTTTGGGAGGTGATATGGATGCGAATGAAAGATAAACTGCTTGCCAATGTCGAAGCTGTTAAGCAGGGAGATAATGCATTTGAGGCATTCAAAAAACGGTTTTTTACCGTCATGGGCGATCAACTAGACATGACGGATGACCAATTAAGACAAATCTATGATGGTATGTCACCCACTATTGAAACGAGCATTTATGCGGAAATGGAAGAGGTTCTGGCAGCGATACGAAACGCTTATCATGCACTTGTCAATTGGGTGACAGAAGAGACGGCAAAAGCCTCTGAGAAACACGGAGATCAATCCGATAAGCACGCCAATGTAGGAACATTGGGAAGTCATAGGTCATTTTCAAAGCATAAACAGCCGAATCACCCGGTTACGGATACGGATGAAAAGCAAAGCAAAGGTGAGTCATCCAAGCAAGACGCGATTCAACGCTATATGAGCGATGAAAAATCGTTCAAGCGATTTGTAACACATGTCGTTACGAATTATCAATCGCTCCCAAAGCAAAGGATTGAGGTATTGGTGTTCAAACATGAAGGCTATCAGCATCTCGAACTGACGTTATTTGGTGAGACCTTCATACAACAATATGGATTTAGAACAGCCTATCATCTTCATAACGAATTAATGAAGGCATTTCACACAACGTTCGATGACTTGTTAGCTAAGGGAACAGTCCTGACATCAGATCAAGCGATTCAAGAACAAGTCCTTGCACCTGTATTAAAACGATTTGAAGCTAAAATCGTTGTCAAAGTAGGTGACGATGATGAGCAAGCTGAATCCCTATAAGAAACTTGTTTTTCAAAATATCGAAAACGCTTTAAGTGATTTGAATGCTGAAGATAAAGGCTGTTATTTTATCTGCAACTGCCCGGAATGTAACCAGCATGAAGCCTTCATGTACAAAAATAATAAGCATTTTATCCAGTGCAACCGGGAAAATTACTGCGGCTCACGGATGATACTTGAATTTCATGAAAAAGGGAATATGTCAGCTTATGAACAAGAAATCGAAAAACAGTACCCAAACCTGACGATAGAACAACGGCAGGCCCTGGATTGGTCAAACCGTGTATTTTCATATGCGAAAAACTATTTTAAAAGTGAGGCATTAGATCATGGTTACCGTGGCCTGTCAAAACAGACAACTCGCGGTTTTGTAGCTGACTTACAAGATGAGGCTATCGTGCAGCATGTTTTTCAAAAAGCCGAACCCTTATTGAACAAAAATTATGCCAATAATAGCTGGATGTGCAAACGAAACTTAATGTTTCCATTGTACGGCGAAGACCATACGTTGGATCGCGTGTTACTCCGTTCCAGTATCGATGAAAACCTTGATCCCAAGGAAATACAGCTTATTTTCAATCCCTCCAAAGAAACGAGGGATTTTTTTATGGACATTCCGCAGGATGCTGAAAATGTCGTGGTGAGTGAATCCATATTGGATGCGTTATCCTTTCGTGAGATAGATAAGAATGTTGGCATTATGGCTCTAACAGGCGCAACCAAAACAAGACAAATCAAAGATTATTTGGCCGAACACAAAGAACAGTTTGCAAATAAACACCTTTTAATCGCCATGGATGATGATCAGGCCGGATGGAAGGCAACGAGGGATATCGTGAATACCATTGAAGATGACGGTGTAGGCGAAAATTGGTCCGTTTTTGACTACACGTCAGAAACGAAAGACGCCAATGAAAATCTGCAACAAAACCGTAAAGCATTCACGAAAGCGTATAACCAAATGGCAGCACGTACGAAGCAACATGAAAGGATGATGGCCATTGAACACGAACCATAAGCCATGGACCGAGCGATTAAGTAATTGGCAGTTTATAGTGCCTTTCATACTGCTTATCGTCATAATGGGTTTCTTTCTGGCAAACTTTCTATTACACTTTTTCCAGCAAGTGCTGCATTTGATTGAAGGATTTGCCAGCAATCCTGAACAAGTAAATTTGAATACCTTTTCCGTGGATTGGCATTACTTCTTTATTTTCCAAAAAGAATGGCTTGAGTTTTACGTGGGCTTCTATATCGTTATAGGGATTAGTCTCCTAAAACTCTTGTATAACATCAAAATGAATTATCAAACCATTAACCATGGGCAACATGGCACGAATGAATTTGAATCCGTTAAAAACATGAAGAAACAGTATCGGATTATCCCGGCATCCAAAACAGAATACGACGGAAAAGGTGGTACGATTATTGGCGGATTGCAGGAAACAGGTAAACCATACCGGCTCCTGCTGGATGATGCGCCTGTTCATACCATGGTCATTGGGATTACCCGTTCCGGAAAAGGTGAGACATTTGTTGTGCCAATGATTGATGTTCAAAGCAGGGCGAAAGAGAAACCCTCCATGGTGATTAATGATCCGAAAGGGGAACTGGCTGGAGCTTCTTATGAAACCTTAAAGGCACGTGGGTATGACGTGTACGTATTTAATTTGATTGAACATGCCATGAGTATGGGGTTCAATCCTTTACAGTTGGTCATTGATTCATGGAAACAAGGCAGGGTGAGTGACGCCCAAAAATATGCCAACAGTGTGGCGTTCAGTTTGTACCATAATCCAAACGCTAAAGACCCGTTTTGGTCAAACAGTGCGAAGTCACTTGTCACGGCCATTATTTTGGCATTAACCGAGGACATGGTGAAAATCGGTAAGGAAGAACGCGTGACCATGTACTCTGTTGCCAACTTCCTCTCCAGCAAAGGCAGTGAAACAGATGATGAAGGAAACAATGCATTGGATGAATTCTTCCAGGCACGGGATGAGAATAATCCGGCCCGGTTAATGTATGCCACCAGTAACTTTTCGACAGGGAATACACGCGGCAGTATCTTCAGTGTTGCCATGGATAAACTGCAAATTTTCACACTTGAACCTAACGCTAAAGTAACCGGCCATAACAGCTTGGGTTTAACTGAAATTGGGTTCGGCGACAAACCGGTGGCTGTCTTTTTAGCAACACCTGATTCGGACAAGTCAAATGACGTATTGGCCAGTATCTTTGTCAGTCAGTTGTACCGTGTCAACTCAGAAAAGGCAACCAAAAGCAAGAACGGCAAAATGAAACGACATGTGCAATTCATCCTTGATGAGTTTGGGAATATGCCGGCCATCGATGGTATGGCCAGTATGGTAACGGTCGGTGCAGGACGCGGCTTCAGGTATCATTTAATCGTTCAAGCCTATTCCCAGGTGAAGTCGGCCTATGGTGACGAATCGGATACGATTATTGGTAACTGTTCCAACCAGGTCTATATCCTCACCGAAGATAAGAGTACGGCCGAACACTATTCGAGCATGCTTGGGGCCAAAACAATTACCGATGTCAGCCGGAGTGGTGATTATCATTCATTCGATAAGTCGCACAGTGAATCGACAAAAGAACGCTCACTTTTAACATCTGATGAACTCATGCGATTAAAAGAAGGGCAGTCCGTGTTGATACGCGTGAATAAACGGCAGGATAAGAACCGAAAAAAGATTGAGCCAAAACCGATTTTTAACCATGATAAAACCAGTCATAAATTCCGTTATCAATATTTGGCTGATGATTTTGATACAGACCATTCCATCATGATGCTTCCAATCATGTCCGAAACCTATCATGATATGGACTTGAACAGTATGGTTTATTCGGCTAAGTCAAACGATGATTTATTTTTACGAATGGCTGACATCATGACAAACAAGGCATTTGAACGTTTTAAACGGCATATTTTACAGATTGAACAAAGTCAGGGTGAGATAGATGAAGAAAAAACCAAAGCATTGCTTCAAGAGGTTGATCACTGGTCATTTCTCCATTATGTGAGTTTCATGGTTTATCATCCTCATTTTTCAAGAATACACTTTAAGGTACTGGCAGCATTACAGGATTATCTGCCGGATGACGTCATGCAAACGTGGCAGGATCAAGCAACGAAACGAATTGAAGAGCAAGTTAATAAAAATGAGAAAGCCAGTCAGGCATCCGAACAACAACCATCAGATGAACAGTCGAATGGTGATCAGGAAGCTGAAAAACTACGGGAACAGGCACTATCTTAAAAGGGAAAGGAGCGATCAATCGTGAAAGAAACAAAATATCGTGTCGATTGGGATATAATCGAAGAAATTGCCGTATTGTATGAAAGTCAGGCCGGATGGACAAAAGAACTTAACATTATTAGCTGGAATGGCGATGAACCAAAATATGATGTGAGGTGGTGGAACCCGGGTAAAACGAGGCTGGGCAAAGGTTTTACCTTTACAGGTGATGAGCTAAGTAAGCTAAAAACGATACTAGATATAAAATTACCGGATGATCCGGATAGGACAAGATAATCATTTCAAGTGTCAAAAAGGACTGTTATACTGTTGCTAAAAGGTTGTATGGGAGATGATGGTAACTGTATGCGGAAACGAAGGCTATTAACGCTGATACTATTATCTGTTTTGCTGGTTTTAAGTGCTTGTGGTGGAACCGATAGTGCTGCAGAAGATAATAGCGATGAAGCGACAGAATCACCGAAAACTGGATTGAATGAAATTACGTTAGAGGATGTGATGGCGAAAAAGGATAATAGCGAAGCTTTTTATGTGTTGATTTATGATGCTAAGAAAGAATATATAAAAAGCACCAAATTACTTGAAGCGTATGATGAAGCATTTAAAAAAGAAGATATGACAGTTTTTCATTTGAATATTAGAGATGCTAATGAACAAACAGTATCACGTTTGGATGAAGAATATGAATCCCACTCAGGCTCATCACACAATCCTTTCATGTATGGAGAAATTGCTGTGGTTCATGAAGGGAAAATAAGCTCACCATTTGATTATTATGGGGAATCGTGGAACTTAAATAGATTGATAGGTGAAGTAGGTTCAGAAAGTGATACATTCTTTGATGACAACAGGAATAAAACCATTAAGAAGAGTATACAATATAGCCTTGATTATACAAAAGATGAAGAAATTGAATTAACGTACTAATCGCCAGTCATAGTAGAGGAACTTACCTGTATTTTAGGTAGGTTCTTTTTTTGTGTCAAAGAGAGGAGGGAGATGCATTAATGCAAGATGAATTAAAAAAGCTTTATGAAGATTTAGCTGCCATTTTAGATATCAGCAGTGGGTGGCTATATGATGGCCTCATCCGTAACATTGGATGGGGAATTATTCAAGCATTAGTTTGGATGAACAATTGGATAGAAGGTGTGGCAACGGATGTTGTCACACTTGGCGGCGTGTATGATAATCCAGCCATGAATCGCTTTATCGAAACAATTCAGCCCTACGTGTTTGGCATGTTTGTTGTCACACTAACCGTTGTCGGGTTTCAATTTATGTTGAATAAAATTGAAAAACGCAATGACGTGCTGATGAATGTTTTGATCGCAGTGAGTGTTATTGTCATTCTGCCGAATCTTATGAGTATGATGGATGATTTGTTGAACGAAGGCATTACAGCGTTAGATGAACCCGGAACACTATCCAATAACGTCCTTAAACGGAACATTGCGGATGTGATGTATTATGTTGAAAGTGACTTCAATTATGCAAATGGAAGCAATGAAGAGAACGTGGCAGGCAATGAAAACTTGCTGCCACATCCACCAGATTCCCAAAATAAAGATATTGGGACAACGGATTATACTTACGGGAATCAATTAGAAGATCCTTCCTCAATTGAAGTGAATGAAAAACTGGACGTTCAAAAAGATGAAGGCTGGTTTAGTTGGACAACGAAGCCGTGGGTAGATGAATTGAAAGAAAAGCAAGATAGCGGCGGCCATGGATATGGATTCTTAACACAACGCCTTGTTTCAACAGGTGATGGTGGAACAAGGATAGTAGACTTAAACACAAACACAGTCCCAGCTACCAATTTGGGCCAACAAAGCTACTACAGGTACCACGTGAATTGGGGCATTACAATAGCCACATTAGCCGTGACGGCTTTTGCATTAGTGATCACAACCATCAAAATTGGGCGTGCCATGTTTGACTTAGCGTTCCATCAATTATTTGCCATGTTCACGGCAGCAACGGATTTAACGGGCGGCCAACGTTTGAAAAAAGTGCTCGTGGAGATTGCCAGTACATTTGCCGTCATTTTTGTAATGATGGTGCTGTTACGGATGTTCATTATTTATGCGCAATGGGCGAATGACATGGAACAACATATTGGGATTATTGGCACCATTTTATTGTTGATTGCTGGTGCCTGGGCATTAATTGATGCGCCTGATATTGTGCAACGGTTGCTGGGCATTGATGCCGGACTGCGTTCGGGCTGGCAGGCCATGATGGGCGGCTATGCTGCTGGTCGTATGGTTGGCGCAGGTGGCAAAATGGCAGCCGAAGCAGGTGGTAAGACCCTGAAAGCAGGCGGCAAGATTGGCGGCGGTGCCGTTGCTGGTGGTGCTGGCATGACACGGGCACTGAAAAATGACAGCCATGTGAAACCAATGCCTTCCCAGCGACATGCTGAAACACCGCGTCAAGAAGGCAGGTTTTCAACAAACATAACCAATGGAAATGCGCCACGTTATGAAAACAAAGGAGAAAATACTGTCGGGAAAGGGCAACCGGCACAGGAAGCTCGACCATCTGTCAATTCGATGCCAAAACAAGGTCAACAATCAGCCAGTATGCGTTCCGATCATTCAGGTGGTGTCACACCATCAGCTATTCATGGTGGACAGTCGCAAGAACCATCTGGCCATGTTAATATCCCAACATCACCGAAAATGACGAATCAGTCAAGTGCCGGAGCTTCAGATGGTCATATCCATCCAAAGCCAAAGCATACCTTGTTTGGCGGGAATCGTACGGTGCAGCGAGCCGGCCACTTCCTGACACGGGCACATAACACCGGTTATGATGCCGGTCAAAAAATGAATCATGTTCGTGGAAGTATCCAACAAGGGTTGAATAAAAAGGATATGAAAAAACCAAAAGACATGCAAAAGGGGCTGAGAGACCATGACATACGAGATTCCAAAAGAGATTAAGGCAAAACCGAAAATTTTAGGGTTGGAAATGCGAGAGCTAGTCATTCTATTGATTAGCTCTCTTTTAGTCTTAACAATCCTGCGTGATTTGGTTCATAGTGTTTTTATGATGCCGTATTTTGTGGCCGTGATTGGCTTCATGATTTATCTATTCATGCCATCCGGTCACAATCCGAAAAAAAGACATTATGAATCACTCATTCTATTTTTTCGCCATAAAAAGGCTGTTTACCATGCCATGGATAGGCACAAGCAGGAAAATCGTCAATTGCGCGGGTAACGCGTAACGGAAGGAGGTCAACAGGTAACATGAGCCAAGAAGATAAAATGACTTCCGGTGAGTCTCATGATAAACAGACGAACCGAGGGTCATGGACAACTAAAATTAAGAGCGTTTTTCAAACGAAACAGCGTGACAAATCCTCAAACATCAAGAAAGACAAAATGTTACGGCAAACACCAGAAATACTGCCATTTATGCAAATGCATGATGACTATATATTGTTGAAGAGTGGCGTAATGGATATTCTTCAGATTCAAACAAAAAACATTCATGCCTTGAACGATACGGATTTGAATGTTTTATTGATGAATCGAACCCGGTTTTTACGGAGTTATTTCCGGTCCTATAAAGAGATCATTTTAAACTTTCCAGCGAATACGGAAGCCCAGCGCACGTATTGGCTGAAGAAACGCGAACAGACCGCCAGCCCGATACGTTTGGAATATATCGACCAAAAATTACGTGAGTTTGATTTTTTAGAAGGTGAACGTTCAAACCGTGAGTTTTTTATTTTTGTATATGGCGATGATAAACAGGAACTGACTGACCGAAAAAACGATGCGAAACAAGGGATGCAGCAGGCTTTTCCATTAACAGAATTAACACGAACAAAAAAGGAACAGATCCTGTTTCTATTAAACAATCAAAACACCAAATTATAGAAAGGATGGTTACGATGGCAATGCAGACAAAACAATCAGGCAAACCGAAACCACCTGAACTGGATAAAGATTTTCTGACGGCGATTCAACCGCAAGGTGGTATTCGTTTTAAAGACAAAACCATCAAAAAAGGGGATGGCTATGAAGCGTGCATTCATGTTTTTGACTATCCGTCCAGTGTTGATGTTTTGTGGCTCGATAAAATCATGGCCATGTATGATGTGACCGTTGTAACGGACGTCGCAACAATGAATCAGGATGAGACAGTAAGCGCGATTAATAAAAGTATGGTGGAACAGGATGTCCGGTTCAGAAGTTCCAAACATGAATCAGAACGGATGGATGCGCAACGTGGTTATCAGGAGATGGAAGATTTGTATCGACAAATAAGTGAAATGGGGGAAGTTATTAAGTTATTGCACATTCGTTTGTTTGTGGCGTCACCAACCATATGGGAACTGGATAAAAAAGTGGAGCGAACCATGTCCAAGTTACAGTCATTCGGGTTTAAAGGTCAAATCTTTTTGAATGAAACTTACTGGGAATGGCAGTCTTTATTCCTACCTTATGAACAGCAACTGGCTTTTCCAAATAAACGGGAAGGAAAAGGGATTCCGGCTTTGACACTCGCATCAGGCTTGCCTTATCACTTCTCGGAATTAAATGATCGAACCGGCAGTTATTTAGGAACATCATTTACCGGAGGCAATGTGCTGTTTGATCTTTTTCACAAGGATAAAATGCGACGCTTTTTTAATGCGGTGGTTGTCGGGAAAATGGGTGCCGGCAAGTCAACGACACTTAAAAAATTATTGATGGACAATGAAGCACGCGGAAACTTTATTCGCGGTTTTGATGTAACGGGTGAATTTAAGACACTTGTTCAGTCCGTGAATGGACACACAATCAGTCTCGATGGCAGTGATGGTGTCATCAATCCACTGCAAATCTTTCGTACGGAGGATAATAGCAATCCGGAAAAGAATGAGGAGATCAGTTTTATGCAGCACATATCCAAGGTGGCAACCTTTTATATGTTTCTTGCAGGTGATCCTACTTCTGAAGAGATTGAAGAGTTCAAAAAGATACTGCGACTTTTTTATGAGTCACTCGGCTTCACGGATAAAATTCATACAACTGGTATTACGTCACTGGCTAATGAGGAGTACCCCATTTTCAGTGACTTTTTAATGTTCATTCGTAATCAACTCTATGACAATACTGAGAAGCGCATCATTCGTTCAGAACTGTCATCCACAAGGATTAAGCGACTCGAAAAAATTGAATTGGTGATTGATAATCTGGTGAACAGTTTTTCGTATTTGTTTAATGGTCATACAACGATTCCTGACATTACGAATGAACAAGTGATCTTCTTTTCGATTCGTAATTTAACAGGGTTAGAAAAAAGTGTGTTCAATGCTCAGATGTTTAACGCATTGAACTTAATTTGGGATAACTTAATACAGATTGGATCGTTGCAAAAACAGAAAATGTATGAAGATGAAGCGTTTGATGTCGATGAAGCGACACGTTTTTTGGTGATGATTGATGAGGCGCATCGACTTGTTAATTCAGAAAACATGCTGGCGGTTAAGTTTTTAACGGACTTTGCGCGAGAAGCACGGAAGTATTTCGGTGGCCTCATCCTGGCCAGCCAATCCATCCGTGATTTTGTGCCAGACCACTCCGACACGGACACGGTTACCAAAATACGGACGTTATTTGAACTGACCCAATATAAATTTGTGATGCAGCAGGATGCCAATTCATTGGATACGTTACGGACTGTTTTTGAAGGACAGCTGACGGACAGTGAATTGGAGCATGTCCCGCAACTACAACAAGGCGAATGCTTATTAAGTATCAGTGGTGTTGGCAATTTAATGTTATCCATTGAAGCATCTGATGAAGAATTGCATTTGTTTGAGGGGGGCTTGTAATGGAAAAACGGGTTCTTTACAAGTTTACCTTTCTCATCATTGTTGCTTTGTTGATCATAGCCATGTATGTCTGGAAATGGACAACCGATGATGAAGAAAAACAAAATCCGGAGGAATTATTCGATGAGTCCCAGCAGGAAACCGAGGAACCACCAGCACTTCAGGAAGACAAAATCGATGAAGTATTAGGTACTAAACCAGATTCAAATGCTGCAGAAGATAAGGATAACCAGCAAACGGAAGGTCAACATGAAACCGCATATCAAAAACAATTTGGTGATCAAGCAGTTACCAGTGCAAAAGAGCAAGCGAAACAAGGGCTTGCTCTTTATTTATCTCAAGTCTCCGATTGGGATAAATGGGAAGGGGTTGTGACATCTTCATTTCTTGAGGACATCAAGCAAGCTATTCAAACAATGAGGGAAGCAAATGTTGAACGCAATATTGAATCCATAGAGTTGTTTGCTTCAGATACGTCACAATCCAACAGCATGGTATTCGGTGCATTTGCCACATGGCATGTCACATCAAATGGACAAATAACGAATCAACGAACGCAGCTTTTTTATCTGACCATGGTTCAACACGACAATCAGTGGCTCGTTAACAACATGGTAACCCCTGATGAAGGCATGGAAGGAAAGAAGAATAAATGAAACATATTTGGGGTGCCGTAAAAGCCATTGGTAAGAAAAAAGCGATTGGATGGATGATTGGTCTTGCTGCAGCGAATATCATTCCGATACTGATTGGCTTAGTCTTAATGACCATCATGTTTGCGATTATTGGCGCATTAGGCGGCAGCGTTGACGAACAACAATCAAAACAAAACAATCCATCTGCCGGTTATGTCTGTTCGGTAACAGGTGAGATTAATCAGGAAACATGGGATGCTGTTTTTCAAAACAAAGAACGTTCCGGTGCCTTAAAAGGTTACGGTGATGACATCATTAACCTGTCCAAAAAGCGAGGCATTGATCCGGTCTTGTTTGCTTCCATTGCTATGCATGAAACAGCTTGGGGAACATCAAATGCGGTTCAACAAAAAAACAATCCGGGAGGCTTAATGAATCCGGATGGTAGTGGCCTTTTTTCTTTTCCAACATTGAAAGAAGGATTGGCGTCCATGTCCAAAACACTATACAACCGCATCAAAGTCGACGGTTTGGTGACCATTGAACAATTAGGAAGTGTCTATGCGCCTGTTGGTGCTGCAAATGATCCAAACAATTTGAATGAACACTGGGTGCCGACAACGAAAGAGATTGCTCAAAGGCTGGGTGGCTTAACGATGAATTGTGAACCATCTGCCCAACCGGACATGGAAGTGATTGGCGATAAAGCGTGGATATCATCACACTCTAAAAACATTACATCGGGATTCGGTAATCGAAGTTGTGGTGGTTGTTCGTCATTTCATGCTGCCATTGATGTTGCATCGGGTGGCATTCGGGGAACACCAATCACGGCATTTGCGGACGGTGAAATAGTCATCAGTAAAGCAAATGGCACGACGTTTCAATCAAGCAGCAACAATATGGGAACAGGATATGGCTGGTATGTGGAAATTAAACATGAGGACGGCTTGCGGACACGATATGCGCACATGATGGAAAAGGGAAAACGAGTAGGCACAAACGTTGAAGCAGGTGAGGTCATTGGCAAAGTTGGTTCAACGGGTGCATCGACCGGTGCTCATTTACATTTTGAAGTCATTGTCAATGGTGAAAAAGTCGACCCAATGCCATACGTTAAACCATTTTTAACCGGTCAACAGTGAACAAGGAAGGTGTGATGATGACGTGAAAAACAAATTGAATCGCGGACGTGAAAACAAAACCTATATTAGTCTGTTGCTGGTCGCCGGCCTAGCGTTTGGCGTTTTTTTTACCTCCAAAACATGGATGTATGATGACAGCGCGATAGCTCAAACAGCATTTAATGAATCAATTGGCGGGCTTAGTCAAACGACATTAACGCTCCGTGACTGGGAATATAATCCGAAAAATGAATTGATGGAGGTAACGCTGGAACGCAATCATACTGGAACAGATGCAGTCGAACCGACATTTTCTTTTTATGCGAAAGAACAAAATGAGAGTCAAAAATACAATGCAGAATTGGTATATCAGTCAGACAATAACATGGTTGTTCAGATTGAAGATGTCCCTGAATCCTTTCAAGTTATTGGGTTATTCGTGACGGAACACCGTGATAAAAACATCTTGAAACAGGAGTATAAAGCACAAATAGAAAACAAAGGTGGTGAAGCAACAGTGACCGATCAGAACATCAAAGAATCGGATTTACCTGAGCCGGAAGAAGTCATTATCGTTGGGGATTACCGAAAAATTGACGACAATCAATCGTTGGTAACGAAGACGGATAAAGGGTACAAGAAAGAAAGCATTATGGCCGATATGAAACGCACAAAGCAAGAGATCACCACCATTATTGAGGAGGATATACCGTTTCAGGAAGATCTGATGACGACACTTAAAGAAGAAAAACAAACGTTAAAACAAGACATGGCATTTGAAACGAAGGAAGAGAAAACTGACACAAAACGGGAAATTGAGCAAAAGGATAAAGCTATCGAAGAAGCGAAAAGTGAAATCAAAAAACAGAAAAAGAAAGTGAAGGAACTCCAGGATAAGTATCAAAATCGTGAAGAAAAACTGAATGCTTTAACGCAAAATAAAGATGACAATCACCAACAAAAGAATGAGAAAAAAGATGCCGAAAATGCGAAAACTGATCAACAAGCTACGCACAAAAACAAAGAAGAAAAGAACAACGAGGGCTCCAAAAAGGATAAAAAGTAGCAACCAAAGCCTATATAAAACCTATATAGGCACCTATATAAAAGCTATATAATCGCTTGAAAAATTGGTCTTACCGGAAAACTAGGCGCTGCCTAGTTCCCCACCTTTTGTGGGGACATTTTCCCCTTATCCTGTTCAACACTATTTGCGCTCTCATGAAGAGGCTCCATTTAGTGAAGGGATTTGCCAATGAGGGAAGGCATTTACATCCTATTGTGGTGTGAACATGCAGCAAATAAACAGAAAGGAATGATGCCGTGATGGAAATAAAAGTACGCGATGTCGATACCGGTGCCATCAACGTTTTAAATGACGAAGCACGAAAACAAAACGTGTCACGGAATGAATTATTAAAACGACACATTGAAGATCTAGCACAGTTTGATGGCATTAAACGTGCTGAAAAAGAATTGGATTCCACGATAAGTCGCGTAGGTGATGCATTAGAGATGACGTACAATCGACTCGACCAATTAGAAAAACAATCCATGAAAATGTATTTGTTACTAGCCACTGTGTTGGATGTTGACCCTGAAGAAGTAGATGATTATTTGGAGAAGGTGTTCAAGATAAATATATAAGGAGATGATGACAAATGAATGAAAAAAAGACAACAAAGAAAGGTTCATACTTCCTGTTAAATCCAGTTACGAAAGACAAGATACAGACCATTGCAGGTGAGAAAAATGTGTCTCAAGCCGATGTGATTACGGAAGCCATTGATCACTTTTATGCAGACCGTGATGAAAAGTATGGTGTGTTTAAAAATATGATCTCGGATTTAATGGACGAAAAGCTTGCAGCCATGCAAGACAAATTACAACGTATTCAAGTTACCGGTAATGTAGTTGACCGTGATACAAAAATTCTGTTGGAGTTTATGAATCATTATTACTTGATGAATGAGTTTAAAGATTTGATTACCACTGAAAAATATAAAACGAATGGGCTGCAGCAAGCAGAAGATTTAATCCAAAAACGTATCCATAAACATCGTCAGAAAAAATTAGATTATGAAAAACGAAAGGCACAAAAGTAACAGGAAAGTGAGGCTTAAACATGCGTAGTCCTGCGGTTGTGTTACGAAGTAAATTTGTAACACCTGGGTCCAATACCTTTAACGATTACATTAACTATATTGATCGTGAAGATGCCAAACGTCATATCCAAATGAACCAGTCATCCAAAGATAAGGATGATTTTTTTGTCTTTCATAACTTCATGGATTATATGGATGATGAAGCAAAACAAGGTGATCTATTCACGAAAGATAACGATCAGTTGAGTCCGAATGACAAAAATACATTGAAGCAACAATTTCAAAAAGCACAACAAAATGAATCACCCATGTGGCAAGATGTCATAAGTTTTGATAATGAATGGTTGACCAAACAAGGTCTTTATAATCCGGCAACACATTCAGTAGATGAAGCAAACATGCGCAAGGTTGTTCGCGAAACAATGGATACGGTATTGAAGTCAGAAGGGATGGAAAAATCAGCTGTATGGACAGCATCGTTGCATTATAATACCGACAACATCCATGTCCATATTGCTTCAACTGAAACCTATCCAACACGTGAAAAAATGGACGTATTCGATAAGGAAAGTCAAACATGGCGTGAAGAATACCGTGCCAAACGGAAGCCCAAGACACTGGATAAAATGAAATCCAAAGTGGCCAACATGGTTCTGGATAGGATGCATGAACGGAATAAAATCGATGACCTTGTCCGTGGTACAATCCATCATAAAAAAGATAATGGTGTTTCCTTGGCCACTTACCGTGAAACAAAAACACTATTTCAAGAAGCCATGAATCACCTTCCATCGGATAAGAAACAGTGGCGATATGGTTATCAATCGATTAATGAAGCAAGACCGTATATAGATGACATAACAACGATTTATCTGCAGCAATTTCATGGTGATGATATGGAACAGTTGCATCAACAATTGGATGATGAAGTGAACGTCATGAAAGAGATGTACGGTGAAGGAAGTGACTATGAGCAGTATAAACAAACCAAACTGGATGATTTGAAGAAGCGTATGGGGAATGCGGTGCTGTCTGAGATGCGTAACTATGCGAAAGCGCAAAACGATTTATCGTTTCAGCCAAAACGATTAAATCGATGGCAATCTTTCAATCAGCAGCAGTCATTTACTAATTCAAACCAGACTGTTTATGCATTTAATGCTTCCATGATGAAGTTAAGTAAAGCCATGCGTCGAACATTTCATGACTATCAAAAAGACCGAAATCTGCAGGAATTTGATCGATTAATGGAGGGCTATGAATAAATAAAAAAGGTGGTGGTATATGTGAACAATCTATTATTCTATTTCAGTGTTATGTTGATAATTCTGTTTGTTTTACCAATAATCATGAAATACGTTAATAAGAAAAAACGGTTTAACCTGATGAAAAAGTCAGGCATAAGAGATATTGACCGTATGAAAGGTTATCAGTTTGAAGCATACCTGAAGGTATTGTTTAAGGAACTAGGATATCGGCCGGTTGTGACACAACAATCAGGTAATTATGGTGCCGATGTGGTGCTTAAAGGCAAAAATAAAATTGTGATTCAGGCCAAGCGCTATGGCTATAAACATAAAGTCAGCATGGATGCGGTACGAGAGGTATTGGCAGCCATGTTTTATTATAAGGCAGATGAAGCATGGGTGATTACGAATTCTTTTTTCACCAAACAGGCTGCAACATTAGCCAAAGCATGTGGTGTAAAATTGTTAAACCGATATGAATTAGAAAAATTCATTGTGAAAATTAATCCAACAAAGCAGCCAAAACAATTCACACGGAAAAGGAGCGAATTAAGTTGACCGTTACAGTATTAGCTGAGAAACCGAGTCAGGCGAAGCACTATGCAGAAGCGTTTCAACATGTCCGTCAAAAAGATGGTTATATGGAGGTGAACGATGACCAATTTTTCCAAGGCAAAACATATATCACGTGGGGCGTTGGTCATTTGGTGGAGCTTGTTCCACCGGAATCCTATAACGACTCGTGGAAACAGTGGCATTTAGACAACTTACCAATCTTTCCGGAAACATTTCAATTTCAAGTAAGTAAAGATAAAACGAAACAGTTTAATGTTGTGAAGCATTTATTGAAGGAAACAGATGAAATTATTATCGCTACTGATTGCGACCGTGAAGGGGAAAATATCGCCAGAAGCATTATAAAAATGGCTGACGCTGTCAATAAACCAACCAAACGATTATGGATAAACTCATTAGAAGTTGATGAAATTCAGAAAGGATTTAAGCAATTAAGGGATGGAAACAATTATGTTTCATTGTATAATGAAGCACAAACGCGACAAATGAGTGATTGGCTGGTTGGAATGAATGCGTCCCGGTTATATACATTGCTTCTGCAGCAGAACGGCATGAAAGGCGTCTTTAGTGTTGGCCGGGTTCAAACGGCCACACTCTATTTATTGTATAAACGTCAACAGGAAATCGAGAACTTTGTCTCCAAACCTTTTTTCGAGTTGGTAGGCAATGTAAGTGTCAAGAATGGTTCGTTTGATGCCAAAATGAAAGAACGTTATCAAACAAAAAAAGAAGCTATGAACATTTTGAGTTCTCATAGTCTATCATCTGGCAACAATCAAGGAATCATACAACAGGTTACAAAAGAACAGAAGAAAAAGAACGCACCGAAGCTACATTCATTATCAACGCTGCAAGCTACAGCCAATAAAAGATGGAAGTATAGTCCGTCAGACACACTAAAAATTGCACAATCATTATATGAGAAAAAGTTGTTATCTTATCCACGTACAGACAGTCATTATATTACGAATAGTGAGTTTGCTTACTTAAAGAGCCATCTATCAACCTATCAATCCTGTTTAAATGTCACCATGGATATCGTCTATTCTGAAGCACGAAAGCATTATGTGGATGGTTCCAAAGTACAGGAACACTTTGCCATCATTCCAACAAAGCAGGTACCGAATAAGCAGGATCTGACCGATAAAGAATGGAACATTTATCAGGAAGTTGTGGCAAGAACGCTTGCGATGTTCGCTGACGATTATGAGTATGAAGAAACAAAGGTGGAGGTTGATGTGAACGGTTTGTATTTTGAGAAAACCGGAAAAGTGGAATTAAAGAAAGGTTGGAAAGCTTTATTCACGGAAGAAAAGTTTGATGATGAGAATGAGGCTGAACAAGACAATACGGTTCTTCCGTCAATGCAAGAAGGGGAATCTTGTAACGTTGTCATTGATATATCTGAAGGGAAAACAAAACCTCCGAAGGCATATACGCAAGGCCAATTAATTAACGTGATGAAACAAGCTGGCAAACAAATCAACGATAAAGCATTGCAGCATACATTGAAAGAAAATGAAGGTATCGGAACGGAAGCGACCAGAGCAAATATCCTTGAAACATTGAAAAAGCAGCAATATATCGAGATAAACAAGAATAAAGTGTCGGTTACTAAGAAAGGCCAAATGTTATGTCAGGCTGTTGAAGGAACCGTTTTAGCCAGTCCGGAGATGACGGCAAAATGGGAAACTTATCTATACAAAATCGGGCAAAATGAAGGTTCACAGGAACACTTTATATCAAAGATAAAACAGATGTTGGCATCGCTTTTGAAGGATGCGCCTGAGAAAATGAAGACGCTTGAATCACAATTTCAGGAAGCTAAAGAACAGAACATTGTTGGTGAATGTCCGGTGTGTGGTAAAGAAGGAGGCAAAATTGAAGACAAGGGAAAGTTTTATGGCTGTTCCCGTTATCGAGATGGCTGCACGTTTACACTTCCTAAACGATTCTTAGGGAAAGCAATCAGTGAAACGAATCTAAAAAAATTATTGGCGGGTCAAAAAACCAATTTAATCAAAGGGTTTAAAAGCAAGAAAGGGAAAACATTCGATGCGTACTTGCGCTATGACACGTCAGAGCAAAAACTAACATTTGAGTTTCCGAAAGGGTGATGGTATGGATTTGTATGTGAATGGTGAGTATCAGTCCGTAGATATTGGTTATGTGAAGGAGATTAAAGAATCCAGTGTTGTATTCATTGTCAAAGACGGTGAAGTCGAAATGGCTATTGATTCTGTAACGCTGGATGCGATTCAAACGATTATTCAAATGGATGAAGATGCATTGATTCCATTAGACTTAGAGACCAAAACCGTCATCTTAGATGGTGAGCCAACTAAATAAAGCGACGTTTTTCAAGAGGACTTCCATTTAGGGAGTCTTTTTTATTTTGGAGGTGATGATGGTGCAAAACGCTTATAAGATTGTTTCATCCTTTGAAGCAAGTTGTCCAGCTAAATTCGCCATGAAAGATGGAAAGAAACAGAAAGAAGTGACTATAGGAATATGGAATCCAGAGCCGGATGACAGGGATGACTTGTATGTTTGCTTATTTAACCCGGCTGAATACGAATCGCCAGGGCTGAATGACTGGGACGATGCATTAGATGTTTTTCAAATGGACGATATCCTGACACCAGATGCCTATAAGCAGTTACAAAGTGCGCTTTTTGATTATGAGGCGCATTTTGAGATCGCATTATCTGAAAAAGATTTTTTAATTCATCCGACCGAAATATTGGAAGATGAACTGAAAGGTGAATTGGCTAAAGAACAGATGAGAACTTATGAGAAACAGCAACAATTTGATATGGAGATGTGAGGGCTTCCTTCGTGGAGGTCTTCTTTTATTTACAATCATTTTTTATAAAGGGTGATATTGTATGGTTAAACGTAAAACATTGGAACAAAAGAAGGAAGAAGTTAAGGACCTGACAACGAAAATGAATGATGCCATTGATTATTATTTTGAGTCACCGGAACAAATGAATGTGTTAATGGCGTTCATGTTGAAGTTTTATCATTACTCACCAAAGAATGCAGCGTTGATTCGCAGTCAGTTTGAAGGTGCACAGGCTGTCGGTAGCTATAACTTCTGGAAAGAAAAAGGGTTTCAAGTCCAGAAAGGTGAAAAAGCTCTTAAGGTGTTAGTGCCAAATAAAACGGCACTGAAATTCAAAACGGCTGAAGGTAAGTGGAAAAATATAAAGTACGCAACGGAACAGGAGAAAGAACGGATAGATAAAGGGGAACTCGAACAACGTAAAAGCCAGTTGTATTTTTCCACTGGCAATGTCTTTGATATAAGTCAGACGAATGCCAAAGAAAGTGATTTGCCAGAAATATTTCCGAATAAGTGGATGGAAGGCGATGTTGCCAATTATAAAACGATACTGGGTAGTATGCATCGAATCGGCGATAAACTGGATGTCACAATTGGTGAGCCGTTTGACGAACTTGGTACAGCGAAAGGAGCCTTTTATCATAGCGTTCATGATAAAAATAACGGCCATATCGGTTTGAATCCCCGAAATGGTGAGCTGCAAAATGTTAAAACATTATTGCATGAACTGGCACATGCCAAGCTGCATAATCCAAAGAACGAAGAATATCGAGCGATGCTTGCAGAAGAAAAAGAATTTCAGGCGGAAATGACGGCTTATGCGATAGCATCTTATTTTGATATAGATACAAGCGATTATTCGCTTCGTTATTTAGCCAATTGGACTCAAGATAAAGATATTAAAAATAAAGCAAAACTTTTGGCGGACGTACGTGAAACGGCTGTTGAATTTATTGACGAGATGGAACCAGATTTGGTGAAAGAACGTGATAAAGAACAAGAGCACGAAAAAAACATGATATTACTGGAGTACGGTTTTAATCATGTTACTGACATAAAGGAAATATCTTTACAGGAAATAAAGGATTTTGCCAAAGAGAGTACAGATGACGATACATTTAACAAAATGCATGCATCTGAGAAATTGACGGATGAAGAGTATCTGAAACAATTTAATGAAGTGTTTACAGATAAATATGCTGTTATCGATAAAACAATTGATGAACCGCAGTTGTTGATTCAGTGGTCAGAAGCACCGGAATTAAAGGATAACACCATGTATCCTTTTGCAGAGGTTAATGAAAAGATGGAAACCTTGGAAGAGAAATATGGGCAAGAAACAGGCTATCGTAAAACTCGATACCATGTCGTTTTGCCTGCGAATGAACATTCAAACATGCCAAGTGTTGTGAGTGTGCCAGACAGATTGGATATTGGTGATGGGGCATATGTCAATCCTTATCATCATATTCGAAAAGCGGGAGAGATGAAACCAGAGCACCAAACAATTTTAGATGATGCTTACCACGACCGTCTTATTGAAACAGAAAAACAGGAAATGGATGAGTGGATGAAGAAAAAGCAACCAAAGCAGACACAAAACAAATATGATGACGGCTTGTATTGGTATGAAATGTGTAATCGGCCAGTATCGTTAGGTTGTCAGCCGAAAGGATTTTTGGAATTTGATGATGATAAAGGGAAACATGGCATTGTGGCATATGATAGGAAATTGACTGAGAAGGAGTTAAATGATTTTGAAATGAAAGAACGAAACTTAAAAGAAGAAAAAGAAAGAGATAAAGAACAAATACAGAAACTTGAGATGAAGATATAGTGCCTCTGTGAGAAGGGAAAATTGTTATGACACTTCATTTATCAATACTTTCATGATTACATTAATAATATAATAAACAATTCTCAGACCCTAATAGACGCGAAGCATAAAACTATATCTTTGATGAGATGATAGTTCTTTGAGAGATTTTCCTACTTTGTTTTATAAAGGTATAAAGCGGTATGTGTTTCATTAGAATTACCCTAGTGAAACATTTGGAAAGTAACATTACTAAGTTTTGTACATGAACAAAAGATGAAGACAAAGGGCTTCCAGACAGCAGGAGCCCTTGTCTAATGTGAGAAAAATACATGTTGAATATAAATAACTCAACTTTCGCAGTCCAAAACAGGCATGTATACCTTGATATAGTTAGGTAAACCCGCAACCCATTGTTGTAATTGACTTTTGACAAACCTTTGTATTTTTTTATTGGTATGTTTTAGGGTAT
>NZ_SRHY01000047.1 GCF_004565465.1 Lentibacillus salicampi | reverse complement strand
CTCTTGTTGTTTAAAAACAACTTCTTTACAAATATATCCTCATCATATAATATAGTGAGTAATCACTCACATACTCACATACTCACATACTCACATACTCACATACATACATACTCACAAGCGCCAATCACATAAACCAAATGGAGGGCTCAACATGTCTGACGTTGTCAAAATAGAAAACATTCAGCACGGCTACAATAAACAGACTGTGCTGAAAGATGTGAATCTGGCCATTCCGGAAGGCGGGCTGTTTGGACTGCTTGGTCCATCAGGCTCCGGTAAAACAACGCTCGTCAAAATTATCATGGGCCTACTGACGCCTGACAGTGGAAGAATTAAGATTGCGGGTGACGAAATGCCGTCATTCAAATTGATGCAGAAAATTGGTTATATGGCTCAGTCAGATGCATTGTACAACGAGCTAACGGCCAGAGAGAACATGCAATTTTTCGCAACACTGTACAGGATTCCTAAAGGTGAGCAAACAGAACGAATTGCTGAAGCGGCCAAAATCGTCAATCTGTCAGACGTACTTGACGACACGCTGGAGACATTTTCAGGTGGTATGAAACGGCGTATGTCACTGGCAATCGCCTTGGTTCACCATCCGCAACTGCTCATCCTTGATGAGCCGACTGTCGGGATTGATCCTGTTCTCCGTGCATCGATCTGGGAGGAACTGCGAAAAGTGCAACAAGCGGGCACAACCATCATCATCACGACCCATGTCATGGATGAGGCGGAAAAGTGTGACAGTCTGGCACTTTTGCGGGATGGTTATCTCATCGCGCATGGCAGTCCCGATGATTTGAAAGCAAAAAGTGGTACAGAAACGCTTGAAGCAGCATTTTTATATTTTGGAGGTGCCGGCCATGCGCATTCAGGCCATCGTTAAACGGGTCATCCGACAGTTTTTACGGGATAAACGCAGCATTGCCCTCATGATGGTCGCACCACTCCTGATCATGACGTTGCTGTGGCTTGTTCTCGATATGGAAGATTATGTTCCGACAATCGCTGTCACAGATGCGCCCGAACCACTGATGGAAGCACTGGAGGAGCAGGATGCCACGATTTTGGAGACTGATAACAGCCATGGTAAAGAAGTGATTGAGGACCAATATGCGGATGCCCATCTCTTGTTTGCGAACAACCAGCCCGACTTAACCATGGAAGGCAGCAATCCGACCGCAACATCCGCCGTCCGGAATGTCGTTAGTACCGCCGTCAAACAGCTTAACCCGAACACACCTGGTTTGGACATATCGTTTCTCCATGGATCATCCGACTTAAACTTGTTTGATAATACAGGTTCCGTTTTAATCGGATTCTTTGTTTTCTTTTTCGTGTTTATTATCGGCGGTGTGTCATTCTTGCGTGAACGGACGCAGGGGACGCTGGAACGGATGATGGCTACTCCGCTCAGGCGCTGGGAGATTGTCATCGGCTACCTGCTTGGATTCGGCATCTTTATCATTATCCAGTCCATCATCGTCGCAGCATTTTCCATTTACGTGCTGGATATTTATATGGCAGGTTCATTTCTGTCAGTAATGGTCATTGCCATTTTGTTGGCTATTACGGCACTGAGCCTGGGGACATTGCTATCGGCGTATGCCAAAAATGAATTCCAGATGATCCAGTTCATCCCGATTGTCATCGTACCACAGGTCTTTTTCTCCGGCGTTTTTCCGATTGAATCAGTGGAATGGATTAATGCGATTGGAAAAATGATGCCGCTCACGTATGGGGCGGATGCATTAAAAGCGATTATGATACGGGGCGATGGGTTGAGCACGGTCGCCATGGATATTGCCGCATTGATCGGTTTTTCAGCGGTGTTCATCAAACTGAATAACACCGCTCTCAAGCGCCACCGGAAATTGTGAAAACAGGCTGGAAAAGGAGGATGACCATGTCAGATATGATTGACACATTGCGCCATGACGAAAAAATGACGCCCAAACAAATCGAGATTCTGAAAGCAGCCATCGAGCTGATCTCGGAAAAAGGCTATTACAATACATCAACAAGTGAAATTGCGGAGCGCGCAGGTGTCGCTGAAGGAACCATTTTCCGTCATTACCGTACCAAAAAAGACTTGCTCATCAAGATAGTTAAGCCTGTCATTACGGACTTCTCAGCGTCGTTTTTTGCCGAACAATTCGTTCATCAGGTATTCCGTGAAAAGTATGGCCACTTTGAGGATCTGCTTTATGCGTTCATTAAAAATCGTTTTGAGTTTGCACAGTCCAACGTGCCACTGATAAAAATTCTGCTCCAGGAGCTGGCTTTTCACCCGGAAATCCAGACAGCGTATAAGCGGGCTTTTAGCGAGAAAGTCTATCCAGCCCTTAATCAGGCTATCGATTTTTACAAACAAAAAGGTGAACTCCGGGACCTGCCGAACGAGACGATTATCCGCATGGTAGTACCGTCCGTATTAGGGTTTATGATGACACGGTTTATTTTAAAGCCAGATCAAAATTGGGACGATGAAGCGGAGATAAAGCAGACGATTACGGTTATTATGGGCGGTGTGGGAGGGACATAGGGACGGAGGCAATGTCCCAGCCGAACCACCTGTCCCGCAGCAAAAAGCGCACCCGCAACAGCGGATGCACTTCCTATGGCATCATGGTCATTAAGCCAACGAGGGAGGCAATTGGGATGAATGTCACCAATGAAATGGCGATCATGGCAAATTTATGAATCGCCATTCTTGCTTCTTCTTCAACATCCACTTTCTTTTGCAGGTACATGAATAAAGCGCCAAACCCCGCTAATAGTATAATGATGAGGCCTGGTGCATACAATTGCCCCGTGTTTTCAACCGGTTGCGCACTGGCAAGACCAAACACAAGGAGTATAATCGGGATCGCTTCAGCAATGGCTACCCCAATAAAAAAACTTGTCTGGATCTTCTCGAACTGTTCAGGGTTTTCGCGTATTTTTTCCAGATTCACCTTGTAAAGAATAACGATCGAAATGACGGCAAACAAGGCCGCTGCCACAAAAACGTATGCCATGAAGGCGCTCCCCCTTTGTTTATGTTATCCATTACAGTTTACTGGATTGCAGCAATCTCCTCAATATGTTGTTGCATTCATTTGCCCCGACCACCCATATTCCGCTATAATTTAACCAATATCACCACCGATCGACAACGCGTATTTCCGAGGAGACAGACCATGTTACATTATACCGATTTGGCGATTGCTTTTTCCATCGCACTTATGGCAACCTTTCTGCTAACATATCCCGTTAAAAAACTATCCATTAAAATAAAAGCGGTTGACTTGCCGAACTACCGGAAAATACATAAAGCGGTTACCCCCAGGCTGGGTGGCCTGGCCATATTTGCAGGTGTGTTTTTAGGTGGACTTTATTTGCATCCACACCACCAACATCTTCCCGAGATTATTCTTGGTGCAATTGTCATCCTCATCACCGGTGCACTGGACGACCGCTTCTCCATACGACCTGTCATCAAATTGACCGGTCAGCTGATCGCTGCCTCTTTTCTCATATCTTCCGGTCTGATCATCGAACGGGTTACACTCCCGGTGATCGGTATGGTGGATCTTGGATTTGCAAGTGTGCTCATTACGGTGCTTTGGATCGTCGGCATCACCAACGCGATTAATTTGATCGATGGACTGGACGGGCTTGCAACAGGTGTCACCACGATCGCACTTACAAGTATGTTCGTCATGGCAATGATTGACAGCCAAGTTCTGGCGGCGTACTTATGTATCGTCCTCATCGGTGCGAACCTTGGCTTTTTGTATCACAATTTTTATCCGGCCAAAATTTATATGGGTGATACGGGGTCAAATTTTCTAGGTTACATGATTGCGGTTGTTTCGATCGTTGGTCTGTTTAAAAATATTGCCTTGTTCAGTTTCATCATTCCGGTCATCGTACTGGCAGTGCCGATCTTTGACACGCTGTTTGCCATTGGCCGCCGCGCTTATAACAAGGAGCCGATCATGATGCCGGACAGTAAGCACATTCATTATCAGCTGATCAGAGCCGGGTTCAGTCACCGGAAAACTGTACTGATCATTTACGGATTCAGCACCCTGTTTGGCGTGATGGCCATCCTCTTTTCGTACGCCAGTCTGACAACCGCCCTGCTCGTCACATTTTTAGTTCTGCTCCTGCTGCATATTTTTGCGGAAATGGGCGGTTTGGTCATGGGAGGCAAAAAGCCTGTTATGGATTCGGTCGGGCGATTGTTTCGAAAGCGGGAGAGGGAGCGATAGAATTTCGTTTGCTGTGCCGGTTTTAGCATTTGCTCTTTTACTTCAGTGGGGAAACACGCCCCACTGAATGAAGTTTCACTTTATAGAAAAAGTCATTTACAATAGAACCAGACAAGGAGGGTCAGCATGCAGCAAATCAAAAAAGCAATCATCCCCGCAGCAGGACTTGGAACAAGATTTCTCCCGGCAACGAAAGCGATGCCGAAAGAAATGCTCCCAATAGTGGATAAACCGACGATCGAATATATTGTTGAAGAAGCAATTCAATCCGGCATTGAAGATATTATTATCGTCACGGGTAAAGGGAAGCGCGCGATTGAGGATCACTTCGACCACTCACTGGAGCTGGAGGATAATTTAATCAAAAAGGAAAAATTTGAACAACTGGAGCGGATTAATAAATCGGCAAATGTCGATATTCACTATATCCGGCAAAAAGAACCTAAAGGACTGGGACATGCCATCTGGTGTGCGCGCAAGTTCATCGGTGAGGATCCATTTGCGGTTCTTTTAGGTGATGATATTGTGCAGAGTGAAACACCTGGTTTGAGTCAAATGATCACGGGGTATGAACAGGCAGGAGGCCCGATCATTGGGGTACATAGCGTGCCGGAAGAGGAGACACACCGCTACGGCATAATCGACCCGCTTGAAAAATCCGGCAGCCTGTATCAGGTAAAAGATTTTGTGGAAAAACCGAAACAGGGTACAGCACCATCCAATATGGCTATTATTGGCCGCTACATCCTGACACCGGAAATATTTCACTTTCTTGGCGAGCAAAAAGTTGGTGCCGGCGGAGAGATCCAACTGACTGATGCGATTCAGGAATTGAACAAAATTCAACGTGTGTTCGCACTTGAAATTGACGGCAACCGTTATGATGTCGGGGAACAACTCGGATTCATCCAAACGACCATTGAAATCGCATTGAAACGGGAGGATTTACGTGAACCGTTGATGGCTTATTTAAATGCGTTGCATGAGGAGATGGACCGGAAAAACATCCATTAATCTGCGTGATTGACAGTGTACAAAGTAACTTTTAGCGCGGCCGGCATTCAAACGCGTTCGGGGGAGGGTCCAAACTCGAGCGGGAGTGCGCGGAACTCGAGCAGGATCCGCCCCAACTCGAGCGGGAGCGCCCCAACTCGTGCGCGAACAGCAATCTAAAATTCGCGGCAACAAATACTTTTAGCCCTGAATTCGCTCAAAATGGACGATAATCCACACTCACCACCATAACAAAGTCATTTGCTCTGAATTCATATCAAATCTCACACATTTTCCCACCCAAATGAATTTTGCGAAAATACCCGGAATTTGGTATAACAGAGGGGTATCGAATAAGAGATCAAAAAGGAGACAAAGCATGGAAGAACGAACGACACTGAAGAGGTCATTAAAGCCACACTGGGTCTGGGCGATTGCGCTGGGTTCCTCAATTGGCTGGGGAGCATTTGTGCAGCCGACTACCTGGATGTCTACAGCAGGCCCGCTGGGTGTTATTCTGGGTTTTGGCATTGGTGCACTGCTGATGATGCTGATTGCTGTGAGCTACGGGTTTCTCATCAAAAGTTTTCCGGTATCAGGCGGAGAGTTCGCCTATTCCTATGTCAGTCTGGGACGCACACACGCGTTCATTAGCGGCTGGTTTTTGACGCTCGGCTATTTGTGCATTGTCGCGCTGAACGCCTCTGCATTTGCGTTAATGGTTAAATTTGTTTTCCCGGCATTGCTTGAAAATATGCACATGTACACGATTGCCGGATGGGATGTTTATTTCACTGAAGTTATCATCGCATCGGTTTTATTAGGTATTTTCGGTTATTTTAATATAAAAGGTTCGAGTTTTTCCGGACGCATGCAATTTGTATTTTGCTCCATCATGATTCTTGGCGTTGTGGCAATCGCCTTCATGGTCGGTGCACAGCCCGGGGCAGGGTTTTCCAATGTTAACCCATTGTTCCCGACGGACACAACGGCGTTCGCAGCCATTATTTCAATTGTTGCCATTGCACCGTGGGCGTATGTCGGTTTTGACAATGTTCCACAGGCGGCGGAAGAATTCCATTTTTCATCCAGAAAAGCTTTCTCATTAATCATCCTGGCGATTTTCTTTGCTGCGTTGCTTTATAGCCTGATGATTCTCTCGACAGCGATGATCGAGCCATGGCAGGCACTCGTTGCCCAAGGAGAAACATGGGGAACCGGAGCGGCAATTCAAGGGTTGCTTGGCAATATGGGGCTTGTCATTTTGGTGACCGCACTCACTATGGGCATTTTTACAGGCTTAAACGGATTCATCATCTCATCAAGCCGTCTGTTGTTTGCCATGTCCCGGGCGAAAATTATCCCGGAGGCCTTTTCGAAACTGCATCCGAAATACAAAACGCCATATGTCGGCATCATCTTTACTGTCGTCGCATCGGCACTGGCGCCATGGTTCGGCCGCCAGGCATTGACATGGGTGGTCGATATGTCATCTGTCGGTGTTACAATTGCTTATTTTTATACATGTTATACAGCGTTTACGTTATTTAAATGGTCGAAGGATAAAGATTTCAATCCGAAAAAACATGTCGTCGCACCGGCGAAAAAAACCTTTGCCACGCTAGGCATGACGGCAAGCGTGGTATTCCTCGGGCTTCTATTAATCCCGGGATCACCGGCCGCACTAGGCATGGAATCATTTATCGCGCTCGTTATTTGGATTATTCTCGGCATGACATTTTATCTGGCCAACCGCGAGGAACTCAAAAATATACCAAAAGAAGAGCTCAATTATCTGATTCTTGGTAGTAAGAAAATCGAAGCCAAAAACCGCAGCTGAATTCTTTTGCCGGCCAAACAAAACACCCCGGAGCTGTTCGAAGGCTCCGGGGTGTTTTATATCCAAGATTATTAAACAACTAAGGTTACAGCACGGCCACCCATCGATCGCCAATTCTGCACAAAAAGCTCCCGATTGTAATATTCCGCTTTTCCGGTGTGTGGGTCATGCGCAACTACATGATCACCTTCGATCCCTGTCAGCACAACGGCATGCTCGTTCTCGTACCAGTCAACCCCATCACCATGGTCATCTGTCCACGTTTTACCGTAAAATGTTTCGCGCTGTTCAAGCGTCGTCCAGGCCATCACGGGTTTTCCCGAACGAATGATAGCCAGAATCGCCTCAAACGACTGTCCGGTCAAATTAACACCTTTGTCAGGCATGAACGTCTCGATTGTTTCCAGTATCGGCCCTTCAAATACGCCAAAACTGCCGTCATCGGAGTCGGTATAAGGGTTGCCGACAAATGCTTTATTTGGATGAGTGCCTTTCCATTTCCCATTGACCATCTTCACTTTGGATCCCTTAGGCAGTGCATCAGCCACCTCATACTTGCTGACCGGCTCGCTGCTAGCCCAGCTCAACAGCATGGCCAGTGACGTCGCCTCACATCCCGTTGGCAAATCAGGATATTGGTGGTAGAGTGGGACACCTTTGATTTTTGTATCTAAACTTGGCGCCAAAACCCTTTTACGTCCAGTGATGGTAAAAAATACAAATAGACCAATTCCTATAAATCCGAGTAAGCGTTTTGATGACATGTTACCATCTCCTGCGATTAAGTATTTATAAGGTAACTATAACATAAGTGGGAGCCTGCTAATCTGCATCAAAATTCGTCATTTAATTTACTTTTAAACAAGTTTTTTATAAACTGTAAGTAATCCAATATTTGGAGGTGCACCATGGATCGGTCGAGAATGAGGAAAATCGTGATAGTGGGAAATATAATGGGTGTAATAGCTATTATTTTAATTATGTCATTGCATGAATATACGCCATCAAGATTTATTAAGACATCTGAGGAAACAGAGACTAATTATTTAGATAAAAAGACAGCGCGCAATCAACCTGTCACAAATGCCAGAAGAAGTAACAAGGAATATATACTTCCCGTACGGTTTGAAAAAGACAAAGCGGAAAACGGTTTTAAGGAAGATGCTGAGAAAAAGACAGTGGACCTGACTGATGATTCAACAGAGGAAAAGATAGACATTGGAACAGAAGGTCATCATGTAACAAATACTCAGGAATCAATTGTCAATTATTCAAGCGAAAGTACTTCAACTAGGACACAACAAACAAAAACGAGATCATCGACGCCCAATGATAATAAAAAAAAGAAAAGCAAGGGAGATAAAACGTCAGACGGGGAAACTATCAAGAAGAAAAAACAAAATAAAGATAAGGCAACTAAAAGTAGCAAGCCTGATGATGATCTGGCCCCGAATGGACCTGACTCAGAGTCGCCTGGAAAGCCCGACAAACCAGACACAGAACCGCCTGAAAACCCCGACAAACCAGACCCGGGATCGCATGGAAACCCTGGTGAATTAGAACAAGATAGTATAGAAGAGCCTGGCGATCCAGCCCCTCCCGAAGATGACGACTAAGAACCATTTGGCTGAAGAGAAGTTTAGTAATACAAACAACACTAGTCGCGCAACCCGGTCAATCACCAGGTTGTTTGCTCTTACCGAATCAAAAATAGTGCCAATTGATTATCGGTTACCCCAATTGGATCTGATGGTAAACAAACGCTTAATATTTTGGGAAAGGTTAATACCGGTTTCCATCTTACCATCGTCAAAACAGGTCTGTGGAGTGCAGAGATGATTAAGTATGACTTTAAACGCGGAAGTTAGTCATGATCTACGCCTTTATTCATTAAAAGAATGATTTGAAATGCTCAAATCCGTTACTATTTCGACAATTTATTAATTTGCGCTGCTGTGGTATAATGCGCCTTGAGATTAATAGAAGCAATATAAAGATTGACCTTTAGGGAAGGCTGAATACCGTGAAAAAGATCAAAGTCCTTTTTTTTATTTATGAAATGGGTGCCGGCGGAGCAGCCAGAACAATGCTGAACATCATCAACAATCTGGACAGAACACAATTTGAACCAGTGCTGGTCACCTTGAATTATAATGGAAGCTATGAAGACGATTTGAAGTCAGATATAACGTTTATTAAACTTGACACGAAACGATTGCGTTCAGCCATTTTCCCATTAGCTAAAGTAATCCGAAATGAACATGCAGATATCGTCTTCAGCACAATTCCGAACTATAATACGATTGCCATCCTGGCCAGACTTCTGTCGTTCACATCAGCAAAAAGTGTTATCCGGGAAGCGGCTTATTTAGGTGGTAATTTTTCAATGGATATGAAATTAAGAGCCTATGGATTATTATATCGACTGTCCAGCAAAGTTATAGCACTGTCTAACGGTGTTAAGGACAATGTCGTCAAACGCTATAACGTCAATCCGAGAAAAATTCAAGTGATCTACAACCCGGTCGATGTGGACGGCATCCAGCGTCAGATTGATAACGGCAAAATAGCTGAGGAACATCAAGCTATTTTCAAAAGTAAAGGAAAAGTGATCATAACAGCCGGCAGACTAGTCAAAGATAAAGATCATCATACACTGCTTTGCGCATTGGCACAGCTTAACAATCGATTAAACGCAAAATTGGTGATCCTCGGCGAGGGCGAACTGGAAACTCCATTGAAGATAAAGGCAGAAGAACTTAATATTGCCGACAAAGTCCATTTTTTCGGATTTCAGCGCAATCCCTATATTTATTTCAAACATGCCGATTTGTTTGCACTCTCATCACTCCATGAAGGGTTCGGCCATGTATTGGCTGAAGCACTGGCAACAGGAACCCCGGTTGTTTCTACCAACAGCAGGCCGGGTGCTGCCGAGGTGTTAAATGACGGGGAGTTCGGTGTGATGTGTGAAGTGGGAAATGCTGAAGATATGGCGGCGAAACTTTATGAAACACTGACAATGACTAACGAACAATTGATGCAAATGGTCGATAGAGGCAAAGAACGCGCCAGAGAGTTTGACGCAAAAACGATTGCCAAACAATACGAAGATACATTCATTCAAACAATTGGCTGGAGCGACAGGAGTTGACAAAGTGTGAGTACCCGGAAGCGTGTCGTGCATGTGACAACCGTTCACCATCCATATGACCCAAGGATCTATCATAAGGAATGTATGTCACTGAAAAGCGCTGGCTACGATGTGACATTGATTGCCCAGGAAGCAGAAAGTGGTGCGCAAAAAGAAAAATCGATCAGACACATTCCTGTCAAAACATATAAAAGCAGATTGAAGCGTATGGTTTTCGGGACACGGGAGGCCTATAAGAAGGCAAGAGAATTGGATGCGGACGTTTACCATTTCCATGATCCCGAGCTGTTGCCTGTCGGATGGCTGTTGAAAACGAAACATAATCATGTGATTTACGATATTCATGAAGACTATATTACCAGTATTCTGCAAAAAGATTATTTGAGTAAGCCCATTAGAAAATTAACGGCTTTTGCGTATAAATATGTGGAGAAGTTCTTTTCAAGGAAGATGGAACTATGTCTGGCGGAGAAATATTATAAAGACATTTACCCAAGGGGATACTGTATACTGAACTATCCCACCGTCAATCAAACGTTTGTTCAACATGATCGGAATCAGGAACCATTGGAAGATAAACTGTTGTATACGGGGAATGTCTCATATGTACGAGGAGCTCAGATCCATGCCAAAATTCCGCTGATTCACGACCAGGTGTCTGTCCATCTTGTCGGGAAATGCCCCGGTGATTTGGCGGAAGAAATGTATGATATCGTCGGTGACGAAATAGACCGGCTGAAACTGGAAGGGGTCGACCGGTTTATTGAGAAAGAAGATATCGAAGCCAGATATCTCAGCCGCAATTGGTTGGCCGGAGTTGCTTTATTCCCGCCGACAGAGCATTATAAGCGGAAGGAACTCACGAAGTTCTTTGAATATATGAATGCGGGTCTGCCGGTTCTGTGCTCCAACTTTCCGGTCTGGAAAGAATTCGTGGAGACGTATGAATGCGGATTGGCGGTTGATCCTTACGACGGGGCTCAAGTCAAAGAAGCGATCGATTATTTACGCGACAACCCCGATGAGGCCAAGCGCATGGGGGAGAACGGCAAGCAAGCCGTCATGGATAAACTGAATTGGCATGCAGAGGAAGAGAAACTGGTTGCCTGGTATGACCAATTAACGGCTGAACACTGAATAGGTGATGGTATGGAAAATAAACAGTCGAATCAGGAACAGAATCCGCTCGTGTCCGTCATAACGCCTGCTTATAATGCAGAGGAATTTATTATGGAAACGATGGATTCGGTGATCGCTCAAACCTATTCCAATTGGGAAATGATCATTGCCGATGATTGCTCGTCGGATAGGACAGTCAGCTACATCAAACATTATGAGCAGCAAGATGAACGGATTAAACTCATCGAACTTGCGGAAAACAGCGGATCCGCCATTGCCCGCAACACAGCAATGGAAGCAGCACGCGGTCGTTATATTGCTTTTCTGGACAGTGATGATCTATGGTTTCCGGAAAAGCTTGAAAAACAATTACATTTTATGCAATCATATAATGTTGCTTTTTCATTCACAAAATATGTGCGAATCAAGCAGGACGGTACATTAACAAACACAGTGTCTAAAGCACCCGAATCAGTTGGGTATACGGATTTACTGAAACACTGTGTCATTGGCTGCTTGACTGTCATGATTGACCGTCAAAAGATAGGTCATCTCAAGATGGTCAATATTCGGACAAGACAGGATTATGCTTATTGGCTGGCCATTACGAAAAAAGGCTTCCGCGCATATGGTTTGCCGGAAGTTTTGGCGAAATACAGATCAGTCGAAAACTCGATCTCCAGCAATAAACTAAAGGCTGCCAAACGACAGTGGTATGTTTACAGACAAATCGAGAATCACAACATCCTGAAAAGTTTGTGGTATTTTGTCCATTACGCAGCCAAAGGAATACAAAATATGATTAAATTTAAAATGTCAGCTCGTAATAGGTAAAGTGCGTGTTCAAAAGGAGGATGAAAAGTTCGAGATGGCGAACCTTTGAGCAGCGGAAAAGCAAGCCAACGAAAAAATTTGAAGCCTTTTTACCTGGCTTTTTGAACAACCTCTTAATTGTAAGAATCAGGCGGTGTCATTAATAGTTATGAAAACATATTTACAGGAAATACTAAGACGAAAAGATTTATTATTTTATTTGGTGAAATCGGGCCTGAAAGCAGAGCACCGCAATAGCTATCTGGGCTATTTCTGGTGGTTGCTTGACCCGTTATTGAACGTTCTCGTATATTATTTTTTGGTTGTTATCATTTTGGGAAGAGGTGACGATGTCGAAAACTATCCCTATCCGCTCTTTTTGGTCATCGGCCTTGTTGTCTGGCGTTGGATCAGCTCGGCTGTTAATTCATCAGCGAAATCCATTTTGCGCTACAGTTCGATTATCAATCAGGTTTATTTGCCGAAATCGATCTTTCCGTTATCGTTTACGATTTCACAGATGTTTAACTTTTTATTCGGGTTAATCGTTATTGCTATCTTTTTGGCAATCTTCGGCGTCATGCCGGAGTGGCACATTATCTATTTGCCGCTGCTCGTATTGATAACGATGATTTTCCTCATGGCGGTAGGCTTTGTGCTAGCTTATGTCACTGTATTTGTCAGAGATATTGATAATATCCTGACCTATGTGACGCGGATATTTTTCTATGCGTCCCCAATTATCTGGGTGGGTGGACGATTGCCACCTGAATATAGTTTTTTTGTGGATATTAATCCGATTGCCATTATCGTAACGGCTTATCGGGATATTCTGATGAATCACCAGACACCTGACTTTATCAGTTTGGGGATCATCACAGTGATATCCATCGTGGTGGGTGTCCTGGCGTTGTATCATTATAGCCGGAACGAACACAAGATTATAAAAGCTTTATAAAGTGCGTTTTTCTACTGAATGTTAGTACAGTTAGCCGCCGTTTTAGGGTGGCTGACCGACCATTGATAAAAGAGGTTTTAGCATGGCTGAGGAAAATAATCAGGCAACAGAAGATAAAGTAATTAAAGCGAAAAATATTGGTGTTTATTTTCAATCCGGCAAGCAGCAGGATGACTATAAATCAAAGGTATTTCGCTTTTTCAAAAACCGTGGCAGAATTGAAAGACCGAAAGAAATCTGGCCGCTGAAGGATATCAACTTTGAAGGACTGCAGGGCGAGATTCTTGGGATAATCGGTTCCAACGGGGCTGGAAAGACGACCCTTAGCAAAATCATTACCGGGATACTTCTTCATGACCAGGGTGAAATGCGAGTCGACGGCAAAGTAACCGCCCTGTTCTCATTTGGCATGGGCTTCAATAAAGAATTGACCGGTCGGGAAAATGTGTATTTAAACGGCATGATGCTGGGTATTGACAAAAGCCTGATCAATAAGTATATCGATGACATTCACGTATTTTCCGATCTTGGTGAGTTTATGGATCAGCCAATGAAGTATTATTCCAGTGGGATGAAAGCAAGACTTGGATTCAGTGTGGCAGCCCATCTGGAACCAGAAATTTTAATCCTTGATGAGGCATTAAATACTGGTGACGCTCAGTTCAGTCAAAAAGCAGCCCAGAAAATGAAAGAGCTAGTCAAACGTGCCAAAATGGTAATCATTGTCACCCACAGCCTTCCGTATGCGCAGCGGAATTGTGACCGGCTGATCTGGGTGGATGGTGGTGTCATCCGTGAAGATGGTGATCCGAAAGAAGTTGTTGCTAACTATAAAGCCACGTTGCCACCACGTCCACCCCGGAAAAAGCGCCTCCTGCAGCTTGATAAGACAGAAACAAAGGTACAGGACAGTACCGTGGTGAAAGCGGAAAATGTCGGGGTTTCCTTTCAGTTGAAAAATAAAGGAGAATTCTGGGCACTAAAAAATATGGATTTTGAAATTAAAGCCGGGGAAGTTGTCGGGATTATCGGCCATAACGGTGCCGGCAAGAGCACGTTATGCAAAGTGTTAACAAAAATATATCAGCCTGATGAAGGGCAAATTGAACTGAACGGGGAAACCTCTGCCCTCCTGGGATACGGAACCGGGTTCAACGCACAACTTACCGGCAGCGACAACATCTATTTGAATGCGATGTTGCTTGGCATCCCGAAAAAACGTGTGGATGAAAAATATGATGAGATAGTTGAGTTTTCCGGGATAAAAGCAGCCATTGACAGACCGGTGAAAGAGTATTCAAGCGGTATGAAATCACGTTTGGGCTTCAGCATTGCGGCAACCCTTAAGCCGGACATCTTTATTATTGATGAGGCATTGTCGACTGGCGATTTGGCCTTTCAGGAAAAGGCAAGTGAGCGGATTCAGGATATGATTGAAGGTGCCAAAGCGGTGATCATTGTATCGCATAATATGAATTTTGTTGAAAAAGTATGCACACGTGCTCTCTGGATGGAGCAAGGTCAGGTCCGCTTTGATGGGACTGCTGAAGAAGCTGTCGCCAAGTACCGCGAATCACTGGGGTTAACGAACAATCAGAAGACCGTGAAACGGCAAACCCGCACCAAATAGGCAGATAGACCGTGGAAGGTGGTGGACAATTTGATCAAATTTGTAAAGAAAACAATCAGCAAAATAATAGACTGGCTTTTATATACGGTATTGAATGAACGACAAAAAAAAGCCATTTCCAACCTATTGACGGATAGGAAGAAACACGTACTGCGTAGACTGGTACGGCACGGGAAGAAGCATGATCAAAAATACTTGATAAAACAATTGCGAAACCACCTGTACACGCTGGGCTTTATGGATAAAGCACTATCTGAACTGGAAGAACTCTACCTGAATACAGACGATGCTGATTTGAAACGGATGACTGCCTGGGAACTCGCGCAATGGTATGCCAATAAATATACTGAAGAAGGTGCTCGTCAGGCACTCGAATATCTCCCGGCAGTTATAGAGGGTGAGTCAGATTTTGTTCAATTACGGCGGGCAGCGATTATCAAAGCAGAGAGCTATGATATCCTCAACGAACCGGGTGAAGCCAAAAAAGTTATTGATGATGCGCTTGAAAAAGAGGAGCATCCTGACTTGTATTTGGCATGTGCCAATCTTGAAGAGACGATTGTTACACGAACCAAATGGATCAATCAAGCAATGGCATATTACAATTTACAGCCTGTTTTTTTCAATTCGGATAATGATCCCGTTTCGTATGACGATCTCCAAACAAAACCGCTGGATAGAAAAATCAAAAGCGGCCCGAAAGTTTCGGTTATATTGCCTGCCTACAATGCGGAGGACGGCATCTCGACAGCAATTGAATCCATCCTTTCGCAGACATGGCAGAACCTTGAGCTGTTGGTAGTTGACGATTGCAGTTCCGACAATACGAAGGAAGTTATTCGTGACTACATGACGAAAGATTCCCGGATATCGCTATTGTCCACTCCAAAAAACAGCGGGCCGTATATTGCCCGAAACATTGCTTTAAAAGCAGCCACTGGTGAATTTGTGACCATCAACGATTCTGATGATTGGTCGCATGCCGAAAAAATCGAAACCCAAGCGAAACATCTGCAAAATAACAAAAAGGTAATTGCCAATACTTCGGAACATGCACGGCTGACAGAAGAACTGAAGCTTTATCGACGCGGGACACCCGGCAAATATATCTTTTCAAATATGTCATCGATCATGTTCAGACGGAAGCCAGTACTAAAAAAAGTCGGCTACTGGGACAGTGTGCGCTTCGCTGCTGATGGAGAATTTAAGCGGCGACTTGTTAAGGTTTTCGGCAAGTCAAGGTACGTTGATTTAAAATCCGGGCCGCTTTCCTTGCCGAGACAATCGATCGCCTCCCTAACAGGCAGTTCGGCATTTGGTTATAATGGCTATTTTAAAGGGGTGCGCAAAGAATATGTGGACAGCCTGGAATACCATCATAGCCGGGCGGATTCATTATATTATCCATTCCCGGAAACCGAACGGCCATTTCCTGTCCCTGAGCCCATGTGGCCTAAACGCGAGGAAAAACCATCAGGAAGGCGTTTTTTTGATATTGTCATAGCGGCTGATTTCACGAAGATCGATGAAAGTGAGAAGACACTTCGGGAAATGAAGGCACTAATGGCTGAAAACCGGCGAGTCGGTTTGATTCAAATTTATCACTATGATTTGGCTGAAGATCATGAGGTGAGTCCATTGATACGGGATTTGATGGATCAAAACAAGCTTCAAATGATTGTATACGGTGAAAAAATCGATGCGGATATGCTTGTTGTTACGAATCCGACTGTCATGGAAGACTGGCAGCAATATATACCCGATGTCGCAGCAAGGGAGATCCTTGTCAGTGCCAGCGATATTCCGGAAGGGCTTGATATCAGCCGTTGCCGCAAACATATGCAATCCTATTTCGGAAAAACCGGAACATGGGATAAAGAGGCAACCAAACTCAGTGGCCTCATAAACGGTGGGAAGAAGGTATCTGATTATGCCCATTGATAACCAAACTCTTGATGCCCAGCGAAACAAAAATGCCCAATTGGAACAAGAACTGGCTAGACTGGATCGGGAGCTTGCTGAGAAACAGGATCAGCGTCAGAAGTCTGAACAGCAGTTACTGCAGCGACAGGTGGCATTCGATGCTATCCAGCGCAAATTAAAAGCAGCAAGCCGGTTGAAACGAAAATCTGTCAGGCTTCCGCGGTCTACGGTTGCTTACCTGCTTGGCAGACGGAATAAAAAACAGCTTTACAGCAAAGTGTATAAACAAAAAAAGGCTGAAAATCAATTAAAGAAATATCGTTATTATTTATATGAAGCAGGGTTTACCGAAAAAGCACTGGACGATTTGAAAACCATATACGAACAGCCTGAGAACCGCTATCAAAAGCGAGCGGTTGCGTGGGAACTTGCTTTATGGCATGCCGGTAAATATTCAAAGCAAGGCGCATTGCAGGCCTTGGACTATTTGCCTGTTGTTATGGATGGAGAAAAAGACGTAGACCGTTTGCGGAAAGCAGCCATTATCAAAGCTGAATGCCATGACCTGCTGGGCGAATCGGAAAAAGCAAAGCACGTGATTAATGCAGCACTTGAGATGAAGCATCATCGAGATTTATTCCTTGCCTATGCCAATCTGGAAGAGACGGTTGAAAAGAAGACCGAATGGATTAATAAGACACTGAAAGCTTATGGTTTGCAGCCGGTTTATTTTGCGGCTGATACTGAGGGCGCAGCCAAACCGAGCCAGAGCAATACTAACTCGTGCGAGAGCAGCATCAAAACGTGCGACGCCGACCCCAAAACGAGCGAGAACGTCACGCATTCGAGCCAAAACAGCACGAAAACAAGCGAGAGTTTCACAGGACTGAGCAAATCCATCACCTATGATGACCTGACAACAAAGCCGATGGACAAACAAATCGAAAACGGCCCGAAAGTATCGGTCATATTGCCGGCTTATAACGCAGAAGACGGCATCTCAACGGCAATTGAATCAATTCTTTCGCAAACGTGGCAGAATATCGAGCTACTAGTCGTTGATGATTGCAGTTCTGATAACACAAAAGATGTTGTCCGCGATCATATGAAACAAGATTCCCGGATAACACTCATGTTCACACCGGTAAACAGCGGTCCATACATTGCCCGAAATATCGCACTGAAAGCAGCCACCGGTGAGTTTGTGACCGTCAATGATTCCGATGACTGGTCACATGCGGAAAAAATTGAGATTCAGGCTAAGCATCTGCAGCACAACAAAAACATCATAGCTAATACATCCGAGCATGCTCGGCTAACCGAGGATCTCACATTTTACAGACGTGGAACACCGGGACATTATATTTTTTCCAATATGTCGTCTTTAATGTTCAGACGGAAGCCGGTATTAAAAAAGCTTGGTTACTGGAACAGTGTGCGGTTTGCCGCTGATGGCGAATTCAAACGCAGACTGATAAACGTGTTCGGTAAGCAAACGGTTGTCGACCTTAAAACAGGGCCATTATCACTTCCAAGACAATCTGTCACATCTCTGACCGGCAGTTCGGCATTTGGTTACAGCGGTTTTTTCAAAGGTGTGCGCAAAGAATACGTTGAAAGTTTCGAATACTATCATACACGAGCGGATTCATTATATTATCCTGCAGAACAGTCAAACCGGCTTTTTCCCGTACCGGAGCCGATGTGGCCAACGCCCGAACCGAAGCATAACGGGAGCCGCCATTTTGATATCGTCGTAGCAGCCGATTTTCGATCACCAACCGACCAACTAAACGAAACAATCGGCGAAATTCAGACACATAACGAAATGGGACTTAGAACAGGGTTGGTCCAGATGGCGGAATATAATCTGAACGCAGCAAAAACGGTGAACGCTGATGTACGGAAATTAATTGACGGAAAAAATGTACAAATGCTGGTGTTCGGTGAATCGATCACATGCGATATTCTGCTGATTAAAAATCCGTCCATTTTACAGGAACAACAGCACTATATACCTGACATGGCGCCGGGAGCTGTACTTGCGATCATCGAGCAGCCGCTTGCCGACTTACGGACCTGTTCAAGAAGGCTCACCGCCTATTTCGACAAAAAAGGAAAATGGTACCCGAAAAATCAGGCAATCCGTGGTATATTAGAGACTGACAAGGCTAATGGATTGAGATTTATTAAGTTGGCCAACGACAACTGGCCGGCCATTCATGCTGAAGGAGACACAGCATACGGTGAGTTCCTCGCAAACTGGCTGGTTGATGCGAACCCGTATATTTATGAACGTTTTTCCTCATGTTAGTTGAACAGAATCAGGAAATTAAGGAAACACAGTTACATGAGGAATTGAAGGGGATGGTTACAATCGACAACAATCATAACCATTTAAATAATGTACCAAAAACGAATGATGCTTATCCATCTGAAAAAGAAACGGAATTGGAATTGACAAAACAGCTGTTGGAAAAAGAAGCGAAAATCGCACAATCAGACAAAGCGATCAAGAATAACCAAAAACAGCTTAAACATATCGAAAATAGCAAAACTTGGCAGTACAACAAACCGTTTCAAAAGCTAAGCGGATACAAAAAGGAGCAAAACGAATATATTAGGCATCTGGAAGAAAAGCTAAACGAAACAGAGCAAGTCTTACATGAGACGAAAGAAGAAAATAAGCGACTCATACTGGATAGTCGCAAACCGGATGCCAACAAAATGGAACAATCTGTCAATGAAGCAAAAAATAATGGCACATTGCTGGCATATCTAGGCGATCTCATCGCGCAAAAGAACCAACATGATGCCAACTATAACCGAGCATTACGCCATGCAGCCCGCTTATTCATGAACGAAAAGCAGGACTACCGTAACCTCGTGTATGCCAGCGTCATGGCTGGTTTAAAAATGGAAGATATTCCTGAATTTATGGTACGTGCCGGTTTGACGAATGACATCTCACTGCGGCCGACCGTTTCGTTCCGCTCAAGTTTGAATAGGCGCATGCGACAGCTGCAGCTGACAGGATTGCTGCCAGAGTGGTTATTGGATGATAAACGGACAGCTTATAAATTTGCAGATGAACTCAGGCTAAGGCGACCGTGGACATCAACTGAAATATTCAGCATGACAAACCTGCCTGAAAAATCTGGAATCGTCATTAAACCGGCTGACGGTGCAGGATCTCGCGGTGTCTATCTTGTTCAGGATAATAATGATATAGTAGATATGAAAAGGTCGAAAAAACTCGACAACTGGGATGACCTGAAAGCAAACATGAGACAGAATCTTGAAACCGGCTGGGTCGAAAAAGACGAATGGACTATCGAGGAACTTATTTTGGAGAATGACCGGACACCTGCCAGTGACATTAAATTTTATTGTTTTTACGGCAAAGTCGGCCTCATTCTAGAAATCGTCCGCTATCCGGAGCTGACATATTGCTGGTGGACAGCAACTGGTGAACGCGTCCGCACAGGCAAATATGATGAGGATTTGTTTAAAGGTCAAGGTGTTACCCAGCAAGAAATTGATTCGGCTGCTGACATTAGCATGAAGATACCGGCACCGTTTATCCGGATTGATTTTCTGCGATCTGCGGATGAATTGGTTTTCGGTGAGTTCACACCAAAACCGGGAAATTATGATGATTTTAATGAACCAACAGATAAATGGCTCGGTGACTGCTTTGCTGAAGCAGAAGCACGTCTGACGCAAGATTTAATTAATGGAAGACAATTTGTCGCATACAACAGATTAACAAGCTGGAAATAAACAGTTGCAAAACGGGTAGGGATTTAGGAGGAAGTCTAGATGGTAGAGAACAACACAGAATGGTTACCGCATCTCTCCAGTGAAATTGTATCAGATGTACATGGCAATTTGCTGGACGCCTATGCTGTCGCCCTTGAAGGCTGGCGGAGAGGATTAAAGCTCAGGTGGCATGTTAAGGATTCGGAAAAATTCAGTGAGATGTATACGTGGTACGTTGACAACCCCGGACAGCTTTTTTCGTTAAGCTCCAAAGACCGGACACATTATTTTTTCCGGACACGCGGGGACATCGTAAGTAACGAAGCCGTGGCAATCGGAAAGGATAAAGAAAAAACGAAAGAAGCCTTGAAAAAAGCTGGCGTATCTGTACCAGAGGGGAAACAATTTTCGGAGGAAGCAACCAATGAGTCAATCATTGAATACGCCTCTAAAATAGGTTATCCGCTTGTTCTGAAACCAACGGACGGAAGCTTTGGCAGAGGTGTTATTTCCAATATTACAAGTGAAGGTGAGTTGGACTATTCACTGGAATATGTGCGAACTGATTTGAATTATCCTGATGTGATTATCGAGCATTATATTCGCGGTAAGGAATATCGTATCTATGTCGTTGGTGACGAAGTAGTTGGAGCGATGAACCGGATTCCACCCAATGTGACGGGGGACGGGGTTAAATCAATTGAGTCTCTAATTGAGCTAAAAAATGAGGAACGAGAACTAAACCCGCGTCTTGTTAGTTGCCCAATCACTGCTAATGAAGATGTGATGGACTATATCGGCCGGTCAGGCTATTCATTGGCTACTGTTCCTGAAGCGGGTGAACATGTTTTTCTAAGTGATAAAAGTAACATTTCACTGGGTGGTGATCCAGTGGATGTGCTGGATGAACTTCCGAATGACATTAAGGAAACGGCAGTCAGCGCCATTAAAGCTGTCCCCGGCCTGTTGCACGGAGCAGTGGACTTAATCATTCATCCCGAAAAGCCGGCAGCTGAAGCGGGTTTTATTATCGAACTTAATCCGACAGCACAACTCGGAGGCCTGCTGTATCCTATAAAAGGGAAGTCACGTGATATACCGGCGGCCATTATTGATTATTATTTTCCGGAGACCATGCCGTTAAAAATCGATAAAACGCAAACATATTTTGACTTTCAGGATGTACTGGAGCCGCTACTTTCCAGAGATGCCAGTGCCTCTACCGTTACACCCTCACCTCTGGGGAAACTGTATGTCAAAAAATATACCGTAAGTGGAGACGTTCAAGATATTGGCTATCACCGTGGCTTACGAAAACAGGCATTCGAGCGAAATTTACATGGCTTTGTCATGAATTTGGAAAATGGCGATATTGAAGTTGTAGTAGCCGGTACAGATTCTGAAATGGTCGATGATTTCAGAAATGGACTATGGGAAGATGAGGAACGGGCAAACGTCATGGAAGTTCAGGTCGATGATTATGATGAGGCCATAAAGGTTGGTTTTGAAATAAAGGCCGATTTGAAAACACAACGAGAAGAAATTAAGCAGTTCAAGCAGGAATTTGAGGTAACTGAATTGGCTATGAAGAAAGCTGAAGTTCAACGTAGGAAGCTTTACGAGAGCATGTCATGGAGAGCGACAAAACCAGTCAGACTTTTTGGGGCTCTAATTAAGAAATTCAAATAAATCGTCATGAATAACGGAGGCATATTGAGCATGAAAGAGAAACAGGGAATAAGCCTGCCTCAACTGACAAATGAAATCGTCAAAAATGCAAGAAAGACGCGACTTGATGCATTTGCTGTGGCATTGGAAGGCTGGCGCAGAGGTCTTAAGTTAAAATGGTATACAAAAGACTCGGAAGATTTTGATGATATGATTATTTTCGGTGTTAACCCACCCGGAAGGTTATTCTCACTCAGTTCAGAAGAAAGGACGCACTATTTTTTCAGAACTAGAGGCGACAAAGTAACCAACGAAGCAGTTGAAATCGGCTCTGAAAAAGATGATACGAAGGAATGGCTTGATAAATCAGGCGTTCCTGTCCCACAAGGAAAAGGATTTGAAGAAGATGCTTCAGATGAGGAAATTATTCAATATGCCAAAACACTCGGTTATCCGCTTGTATTAAAGCCGACAAATGCCAGTCTCGGTAATGGCGTTATGACCAATATTCAAAATGAACAGGAATTTATCAAAGCTGTTTACTATGTCCGAGATGAACTGGAATATGGGGAAGTTGTCGTTGAGCAGTATGTTGCGGGTAAAGAATATCGGGTGTACGTTATAGATGGAGAGGTTATCGCCGCTTATAACCGTGTCCCGGCCAATATAATCGGTGACGGCACACATAACATTGAAGAATTAATTGAACTGAAAAATAATGATCGGAAACGAAATGCACGATTAAACAGCTGCCTGATTGAAATGGATAAAGAAATTCTGGAGTTTATTGAGTCGAACGATTATTCGCTTGGGAGCATACCGAAAAAAGGTGAACAAATTTTTCTCAGGCAAAAAACCAATATTTCCTCAGGCGGTGATCCGATTGATGTGACTGATAAAATGCCTGAACACTATAAGGAAGTAGCGATTAACGCCCTGAAAGCTGTTCCGGGCCTTTATCATGGTGGCGTTGATCTTATCGTGAATGACAATAAGGCAGTCGTTATTGAGTTAAACCCCACGGCACAAATTGGTGGAATTCTTTACCCGCTGAAAGGGAAACCACGTAACATACCCGGCGCTATTATCGATTATTATTTTCCGGAAACGAAGGGTATGGATACATCTGATTCCCAGATTTATTTTGACTTGATCGATGTACTAGAGCCTTTGGAAAACAGGTCTGCCCTCGAGGTGGAGGTCGCCCCTGTTCCCATGGGGAAGTTGTATGCGAAACGATTTGTTGTATCCGGGACTGTACAACGGCATAGTTACCATCGCTGGTTAAAGAAACAAGCAATGGATCGCAACTTGCACGGCTATGTCAAAAATATGGTGTTCGATGAAATCGAAATCGTCGTTGCTGGCACCAATAAGGCAGATATCACGGCATTCAAACAAAAGATTGATCAATATCCGCAAAGTTCAAAAGTAAAAAATATTGAGGAAGAGGACTTTCATGATCCGGTCATGGCAGGATTTGAAATTGCAGAAGTCTATAACACCACCAGCTTGAAATCGACCCAATTCGCACTGCGGAAAATGGAGAAAGATTTGAAGCATATGACGAAACAGAAAAATCGGATTGAGAAGGATAATCGGCAAATTATGGATAGTACGTCGTGGCGGTATACTGAGCCGTTGCGGAAATTTAAAGAGAAACTGAAAAAGAAAAGTTAATTTGCAATGTAGAAAGTATAATTTGTCTTCTTTGCAGTTTCTTGTTCCTTATAATTTTTATTTTTTTATTGAAGCGAATGAATTTCATAATTCTTAGCCCTTGTGCGGCAGGAAGTCTAAAACGTAAAAAAGGAAGTACCTCCCCAAATCTTGTATAATGGTAGTTGAGCAAAACAACCAAAAGATTGGAGGAGTACTCCCTATGACCATTATACGACAACCTAGTCTTTTTAGCATCCAAGAATTATATGACATGGAACCTACCCAAAAATACGAAGCGATTATTTCAGCGATAGATTTGGATGCGATTTATCACAACGTAACCAAGAAATCACGGCTTGGCGCACCGGAAGAACTGAATTATGCAGCCATGATTATATCCACTTTTGTGAGATATGTTGAACGCATTCCCACGATCAAAGATCTTGTTAAACGCCTTCATGATGATATTGCTTTTAAGCTGAATTGTGGTTTTCTCGTTTCAGATAGCATCCCTTCTGAAGCCGCCTATTCCCGGCTTGTAACGAAATTGGAGGCGTGTAACATCCTGGAAGAGGAACAAGAAAAAGTGATCCTTCAAGCTGTCGCAGAGGGATTTATCATGGATGATACCGTCGCCATTGATGCCACCCACTTTGAAGCACGTGATCAAGCACCGGCAAAAGAAGAAAAGCCAAAGCCTGAACCGAAAAAACGCGGGCGCAAATCCAAGGAAGAACGGGAACAATGGCTGAAAGAACAAGCTGAAAAAGAGGCCAACTTGCCTCTTTATGACAAGAAAATTGAAGCCCAATTGGACGCTTCTT
>NZ_SRHY01000046.1 GCF_004565465.1 Lentibacillus salicampi | reverse complement strand
ATATATGATTGATAATAAGATACCTTTTAAAGCCTTAAGGGACGGAGAAGTAATTATAATTGAATAATTGCCTTTTCTGAATTATCACCCTAATAAACATTGCAGACGATCTTCCTTTATCGGGCGCGATAATCTAATAACTTTGCGCCTGAATGGGGCCATTTAATTGAATAACTTTTTGTATTACTATGTATTTATAACTAGGGAATAAATGTAACAATAATTTGCTGAATGTTAACAATTTAATTATAAGATAAATTATGTTATGCACTTAGACCATACGGATGGCCTAAGAAAGGGGGAGAAGTATGAGCAGACGAAAGATAATAGCACTGGTTAACCTTATAATAAGTGGCTTTATTGCCCTAGCGGTATCTATATTTTTTGCTGGGGGAGCCATTGCCGAAAATTATACAGACAAAACGTTTGTTGCACCAGAGTTTTTCATCATCCTTGTTATTTGGGGTATTGGTGCCTTGTTCGTTTTGATTCAGTACTTTAAGGATTTAATACCTTTTTTTGTAATATCACTTATATTTACTTGGGTTTCTATTCCTATAGGGTTTAAAATTGGTATGACTATGGCTACATCGAGTTAAGAAATTAAAATCTCGCTAATGGGAGTTTTAATAAAAGAAAATTGCTACACAAGCATTTATTACGATTTCATAAACGGGCGCGATTGCTTTATAACAGGACTTATTCATTGGTCCATTTAATGGAACAAAAATAAGGGGAATAGTAAATTGAATTTGTTTTTATTAACCATCGTTTATTGTGCAATAACTCACCTTTTGAATATGGGCTATGCTCCTGCTCTGGGGATTTATTTGATAGGTTTATGTCTTGTCAAAGGGTTTCTTAGTGAGGAATTAAAAGATGTATTTAATGGGGAAGGATCTAAGTATTTGTACGAAAAAAACGGGTTTAGGAATTCTTTAATGGAATTGTTGTCTTTAATATTAATTTTTATTAATTCATATTTAATTGCTTATGAGCCTTTCACTCGATTCGAATTTGTTTTTATGTTTTTTCTTATTGCGGGTGTATATCGCTTTATATTTTGGGGTATAACCCGAACAATTGGAAAAAAAATAAATCCAAAGATGTAAAAGCCTGTATTCGAGGAATGGCGCAAATCTTTAATAAATCAGCACCAATATTGCAACATAGGACAGATTGTTAGGTAACAGCATCAAGAGACCACTATACAAGAAGGGGGAGCAAATTTTGAGTCATCTGACCAGAGGGTTATACGGGGAAAATGCCCACGTTAATACGTTAACGATTTTACGAATGATCAAACGGAACATCTTCTTTCTTTAATTGCTCATAATAGTTATCATGCTGGGCAGGTCGTGTTTATCAGGCGTTGTCTGAATCAATGGCCGCCTCCTTCGGGTGGAGATACGTGATAATGATTAATGAATTGGAGTTAGCATGATCTTCTCAGAGACGGACGCATTTCCGGAATACTAATGTCTAATAAGAATTGGAGCCGAGATTGCATCATGACACAATTAGGGGATATGAAAAACCTTGAAATTAGACACTTCCCTCCCCGGGAAGCCTCCCACCGAAGACTACCGACGAGTGACAGTGCTGCCAACCCCCTTATGCGAAGTCAGACTTTTGTATTTTATTATAACAAATTGCTATCATTTATACTTTAGCTACTAAGTTACTTTTATTAAAATTGGGAAAAATGTAAATATCTTACAATAAATAGCATTAATCATTGTATAATCGGTCCTGAGCTATATGACTTGTATATGTTTCAATAAAAAAAGAACGTCTTCAACTATGATGAGATAATTGATCCTAAGATGGAACAGGAGGTCCAAAAATTAGAAATGGATTAACTTAGGGAGAAGAGATAACTCTGATAACAGGATTAAAGTTCCTGGATGAAAATTCACCTCATCCCTCTCTCATTGACTTCCCTCCACTTTTCGCATAAACTGGTTATATTAGGAAAAGGAGGTGGATTAGATGAATCTTACTGCGAGCAGCATATCCAAGTTCACTGAATACTTGTGGCTTTGTTATGCGCTTTTTTCCGATGTTTCTTTTAAGGGGATACGTATGTCCTTTTTTAAGACAATTCAACGGAAAAAATACCAGTAAGAGACATCTGACCACAAACGGTAATTTTTGATAGGTTAGGCGGCAGGGTCTGTTTCTCTGTCGTCTTTTTTACTGCTGGCAAAGGTGTTTCTTCTAACGGAAGGAAGAGCATGATGATTGTATGCAGTATACAGAATGTGACACAGGTGATCGGGGCCAATACGATTTTTGAGAAGATAAAAACTGAAATAAAGCAAGGTGACCGGATTGGGTTAATCGGCAGAAACGGCGAGGGCAAATCGACACTCCTGGATTTGATGGCGAGGAAAACGCAGCCGGCTAAGGGCGCAATCATATGGAAAAAAGATTTGACGGTTGGGCTGCTTGAACAAATGCCGGATGTTGACCGAGGGAAAACCGTTGAAGCAATTCTTTATGAAGTTTTTGCGTCTGTTGAAAGTTTGAAGGAAAAAATGACAGCTTTGGAACGTGCCATGTCATTGGAAACAGATTCGGATAAATTAACGCGTCTAATAGAGAAATACGGGACATTGCAGGAGACATTTCAGCGAGACGGCGGGTATGAAGTCGATTCGCAAATCAGACGGATCATGAGCGGACTGCAAGTTGACAATCTAGCACAGAAGGCATGGCGGCAACTAAGCGGTGGTGAACGGACAAAAGTTGGGTTAGCCCGATTGCTGTTAACATCACCCGATCTATTATTATTGGATGAACCGACGAATCACTTGGATTTATCAGCTATCGAATGGCTGACAGATTTTATCAATCACTACCACGGGACAGTAATCGTTGTGTCACATGATCGCTATTTCCTTGATGAAACCGTCACGTCAATTTTGGAGATGGATCAGGGTGAACTGATCCAATACCATACGAATTACACAGGCTACGTGAAGGAACGGGAAGAACGGCTACTCCGTGAATTTCAGCAGTATGAAGACCAGCAAAAGAAGATTAAGAAAATGAAGGAGACGATCAAGCGGCTGAAAGAGTGGGCAAATCGCGCTAATCCGCCTAATGACGGGCTTCATCGACGGGCCAAAAGTATGGAAAAGGCGTTGGCCCGAATCGAAGTGAAGAAAAAGCCGCTATTGGACCAGAAAAAAATGGCTCTCGATTTCCAGATGCATAAGCGGAGCGGAAAAGATGTCGTGACCATGGAAGCGGTCAGCAAATCTTTCGGCAACCGGCGCTTGTTGACGGCGATCAATATGCTTGTCCAGTTTCAAGAGCGCATTGCTGTTGTCGGTGGAAACGGAAGTGGCAAGTCAACGATTCTGAATATGATTTTAGGCAGCGAATCGGCGACAGACGGCGAAATCAGGCTTGGAAGCAATTTGTCAGTCGGCTATTTGTCACAGCATATGTTTGAGATGGATGGCGAGCGTTCGATTTTAGACGAATTCCGTGACCAGGTGCATGTCACGGAAGGGGACGCCCGGCATATATTGGCCACATTTCTTTTTTACGGCAAAACGGTTTTTCAAAAAGTAAAAAGTTTAAGTGGCGGCGAAAAGATGCGCCTGCGTCTGGCACAGCTGGTTCATCAGCATCATAATCTGCTCATACTCGATGAACCGACAAACCATTTGGATATTGAATCAAGGGAAGTGCTGGAGGAAGCACTTGATCAATTTGCCGGAACAATTATTGCTGTATCGCATGATCGCTATTTTCTCGACAAAATGTTTTCGATAACCTATTGGCTGGCTGATGGGGCTTTGATGAAATACGAAGGCAATTACTCATTTGCACGGGAAAAGCGGTATGTAAAGCAGTGAAGGGTGTCGACAAGGGATGAACTGGTCTTCTTGAAGGAATTTACGGGTGCGTTGTTGAATTTTTCACAAAACAGCTGTCATATAGTTGAGATTTATAGTAAAATGAGGTTATTCAGGTTCATCCATTTTGAAAGGAGTGGTGTTTTATGGCTATTGTCAAGCGAATCTTTATAAACCAAAACACGAACAGCAAAATGGAGGAACAGCCGGTCTAATGCATGATGTTTCCTCCAATAAACAAGGAGGAATTTCTCAATTTGAGTAATTTGGAAAAAATCGGATGGGCTTATGATAGCCAGGATATGAATCGTGAAGCGGTCGCACGGGTGATGACCGTACAAAAGAACAGTTACCGTATTTCGGATGGTAACATAGAATATCTCGCCCATCTAAGCGGAAAGTTTTTAAATCAGGTGACGGATTCACTTAATTTTCCTGCCGTTGGTGATTGGGTGGACGTTCATAAATTGCAGGATGAACAAAAAGCTGTTGTAAACAGGGTTTTGCCGCGGAAAAGCCAGTTCGTCAGACAGGCGGCAGGCACAAAGGTTGAAGCGCAAATGGTTGCCGCCAATATGGACATTGTTTTGATCGTCAGCTCGCTGAACCACGATCTGAATGAACGGCGGATGGAACGTTATCTATTGTCTGCTTATGAAAGTGGTGCAACACCAGTTATTGTGCTGACGAAAAAGGATGAATGCGCCGCGGATGAAGTGGCGGATGTTATGGCCCGTGTTGAAGAAGTGGCCATTGGTGTGCCTGTCGTCGCCATCAGTAATGTAACGTGTGATGGCATTGATGATTTAATGGCGCATTTACCGGCAGGACAAACTGCGGTGTTGCTTGGCTCTTCAGGTGTCGGCAAATCTACTTTGGTTAATACACTGCTCGACCGGGCTGTTCAGGAGACGAAGGACATTCGCGCCGCAGACAGCAAGGGACGGCATACTACGACACACCGGGAACTATTTGTGCTGCCAAATGGTGCGTTACTGATTGACACGCCGGGCATGCGCGAACTGCAGCTCTGGGAAGGCGAATCATCCATGGATTCTGCGTTCAGTGATGTGGAAACATTTGAACGGGAATGCAAGTTCAACGACTGCCGGCATGATACTGAGCCAGGATGCCGGGTCCGGGAGGCACTGGAGAATGGCGAGTTGTCCGAGGAGCGGTTTCAAAGCTATCGAAAGCTGCAGCGTGAACTCGCCTTTGAACGGCGGAAACAGGATCAGCGGGCATATCTGGAAGAGAAAAACAGATGGAAGAAACTGAAGAAGCAGCGGCAGGATCACGATCACTTTTTGAAAAAAAGACGATAGAATCCGTAACAAGCAGGTAGCTATCGCAAACATTAGATATACAAGCAAAAATGTCTGTCAAAATGAAGGTTGTTTTGACAGGCATTTTTCTTTGTAACAAGGATTTACCAATCGCTTAAACACGCGGGTTATATGATGAGAGATGGTTTGACGAAATTCGTACCAAAAAGATGTCCTCATGCCATCAATTGATTGGTGTAGGATTTTCTTGAACCGGGTATAATACGTATGAACATCTCAGTAAGGGATGAAAACATGAAATGCTGGTAATGTAATTGAGCTTAACGAGTGTCCGGCAGTTTCATTAACCAGAATCACTGTTTGATGAAGGATGGCTGTTGATTTCATATTGGCAGATGAGAAGGAAATATCTGTTTTTCTATCATTCTCAACTTACATTACAAAGATTTTAAAGGAGATGAGAGTGTGGCTGTTAATCATAACGATTTTATTTTAAATGATGGTGGCTTGCTTCCCTTTGTGGGATTAGGTACGATCGGCATTAACGGTGATCAGGGAACATTTGAAATTTTAAATGCTTTAAACACAGGATACCGTTTAATCGATACGTCAACAAACTATGACAATGAAGGTATTGTCGGTGAAGCTGTGCGTCGATCGGCATTGCCCAGGGAAGACATTTTAATCAGTACAAAATTGCCTGGATCTTACCACGAATACGACAGGGCGTTTATCTTTATTCAAGAATCTTTACGCCGCATGGGGTTAAAATACTTTGATAAGTATTTAATTCACTGGCCGAATCCCAAAGACGGCAAATACGTAGAAGCTTGGAAAGCATTAGTGGATGCTCAAAAACAGGGATTAATCAGAACCATTGGTGTTTCAAACTTTGAACCAGAGCATCTGGACAATATTATCGCAGAAACAGGTGTGACGCCTGCTACAAACCAGGTGGAGCGTCATCCGTATTTTAATAATAACCGTATGGTTGAAGAAAATAAAAAACGGGGGGTTCTTACCGAAGCCTGGAGTCCTTTTGGCCGGGGTTATCTGAATGACGTGCTGCAAAATGCTACGATTAAAGAAATAGCAGATCAATACGATAAAACGCCGGCACAGATTATTTTAAACTGGAACTATCAGGCCGGCGTATTGACGATTCCAAAATCGAGTAATCCAATGCATCAAAAAGATAATATCGATAGTACTAACTTTGAATTGGCCTCTGAGGATATGAAAACAATTGATTCGTTGGATAAAGGGGAAGCCGGTCGTGTAGAAGGGCAGGATCCCAACGAATATCACGAATATGTATAGACATGCTGGAATATCAATTGTTTGGGCAGGAAATTAGCGCTGTGCATCAAGATGAATTAAAGAGCCTCTACATCAGCAATAGATGTAGAGGCTCTTTTTTAAAAGGCAAGAAAGTATATAATTTGAGCCCTACTACGGTGTCATTCACTAATTGCGTTCAAACAGGTTTTCATCGAAGCAATGTAAAGAGGATCGAAAATCTGTTTTATTCTAAGCTCCGTATCCATGCCAGATGGATACGAAATAAGCATAATAAGACTGTCCTTTCAGGTGGGTGACAGTCTTATGGCTTGATCGTTCATCCTTTTCACAGCAAACTCGGCTGGATCGTCCATCAGTTCTGAATATCCCGTTTGTTATAACTGATGAATCCCACCAGGGACGTCACCAGGCTGATCCCCAGCAACAAGATAACAGGCTTCGTATCGAACGCCTCGGATGAGAGCGCCGGGACGATTTCAAAAACTGATAAGCTGTCGAACCAATCCGGAAGATCCAGAACATCGCCAAGAAAAATAATAATAAATCCATAGATGAGATAGAGCCAGATGATACTGGTGATTTTGGGAACAAGACCAATCAACAAGATGCTCAAGCCAAGCAGTACCCAGATGGCTGCAAGATACGTAAACGCCGCAAGGAAAATGTCGCCGGCATCCAGTGGCTGATTCAATACGGCTGTGCTTGTTCCCCACAGGCTGAGTGCGATTAGCGCTTGCATCAGAATACTGGTGGCCACCCCCAGTAATAGATAGTTGCCCATTACTCTCGTACGGGAGATAGCTTTGCTGAGAAAATTTTCGATCCGGTTTGCCGTTTCTTCTTTTTTCAACGCCATGACGCTTATAACCGCCGGAACAGCACTAATTAAGGACATCATGGCCATCAATAGCGTCACAAATTGATTCGTGACATCCGATTCACCTTGCATCATTTTTTCAAGAAATGGATTATCGGCAAAATAGGATTCCAGATCGTCCAGAATATAGCCGAATGAAGTACTGAAAAGAACAATAAAGACCGCCCATACGATTATTGGTACTCTCTGCTCGTGAGCAGTGAAGCCGATTGGTGTTTTCAGAAATATAGAAGCGTGTTCATTGCCTGGTTTTGGCGAAATGAAGCCTGCGTCCAGATCCCGGACAAGATGGAGATAAAAAGCACCGGCAGTGAGAACAAACGCAGCAATCACACAGCTGTACACCGGCCACCAGTCATTTTGGATGAACACATTCGTCCGCATGCCCCAGCCGAGCGGTGAGATTAATGACAGGGTATCATTGCTGACATCGCCAAAGGCACGCACGAGATACGCAACAGCCAGAACACCAAAGGAAAGTATGGTTGTTCCTCTTGCGGTTTCTGCAAGCTGAGCCAAAAATGCTGTGATGGCGGCGAATACGACCCCTACGCCTCCAAGAATAGATCCATACAAGTATGCGCTTTGCCAGTCGGTGCCATCTATATCCGTCGCCCAAAGACCTGTTCCGATAATCGCTGCCAATAATATGTTAACGATGGTGATGACAAGCATGGCGGCACCCAAATAAGACAAACGGCCAATCGGTAGTGAGCGGATGAATTCGGTCCGTCCTTCTTCTTCATCCCCGCGGGTCATGCGACTGACGAGCATAATGTTCATGACTGCCGCAATCACCAGGGTAAAGAGCATGGTTTCCTGTGCGAATAATGCAGCTGTTGTCGACAAAAAGTCCTGCAAATTGTAGCTTGAACCGACCATGGCTTCCATGGCGGGGTTATTCATCGTGATAGCAAATCCGCGCCTTGTCTCCTCATCTGGATAAACGCTTGGATAAGCAGTTACCGTTGCTACGATGATGACGGCAAAACCGGCGAGCCAAAGCAAGATTTTCAAGCGCAACTGCCTGATAAGCAAACCTGTCATGTGCGGCATTTCTTTAAAAATATTTACCATGCATATTGCCCAACAAGATACGGATGGTCGTTGATTTTCCGGCACCATTCGGGCCGATAAAACCGTAAATTTCCCCCGGCTCGACATCCATGTCAATGCCATCAAGCGCTTGGAACGTACCGAATGTTTTCGCGATCCCTTTCGTTTGTAATACCGTCATTATGAATCTCCTTCCTTGAGTTTGCCGTCAAATAAAAACTGGATTTGCTTCTTGGTGTTTACCAGCAGCTGATCATAAGTCATATCCTGGTCGTAAACATACAGCATTGTTTGTGTGACCATCACACTGTAGATGGCAAATGCCCCTTGTTTGGCATCTACAGATAGCTTAAACATGTCCTGGTGCTTTTTAATTAATTGCTCAAACCACACGATTGCCTCCATATCAAGCTGCAATGCCTCGTTTCGGAAATCAGTCTGCTCCTTGGATTGGTCTGTCAAAACAGGCATTAGTTCCTGCCAAAATGATTTCGGGTAGTGTTCGATGAATGCCAGCGTCCGTTGTAAAAACTGTTTCAGCTGCTCCATAAAATGCACTGAATCATCATGCAACTCTGTTTGCATCTTGTTGCGCAGTGTTTTCATTTCCATGGAAAAGAGCGTGATTAACAACGCACCCTTGGAAGGGAAATAATTATAAATCGTTCCAGTGCCAACTTCCGCCTCCCGGGCAATTTCGGTCATCGATGTCTGCTGGTATCCTTGTTCTTTAAATTTTTTCTCGGCGGTTTTTAAAATATTTCGCTGGTTCTTTTGCTTAGTTTTTTCCCGTAAGCTCAATCCGGCTGCCTCCCTTTTTCCGAATATGAAGGAGGGGTCAAATGAGTTAATAGCTATCTCATTCGCGGCTGCATCTTTTAAGTTGATAAAAACAACAATAAACCTAACATAATGTTAACTTGACTTAACAACTTGTTAGGGTTTATTATATATATAAATTGAATTAGAAAATAAAGGAGATTAAAGTGCACATATCCAATCGAATCAGGGAATTGCGTGCCCGTTTTCAATGGACACAGCAAGATCTTGCGTCAAAAGTGGGAGTTACCAGACAAACAATTGCTGCATTAGAAAAGGGAAATTATATTCCGTCTCTTCTCTTAGCGATGAACATTTGTCTGGAATTTCAAATGACTGTCGAAGAAGTATTCCAATTAAATGGGGAGGATCAGCAATGAAATTTAGAAGTTATTTGTTGAGCTTAACGGTATTAGCTTTGTTTGGATGGGTAATGATAGCATACTATGATTCTGCGTTAGATATTAAATCAACTTTTGATGATCCAAATAGCAATGGATTTGGTTTTACATTAAATGTATTACCCATTATTCTTTTTTTAATAGTCACTTTGCCGGCCGCAGTTATGTTCACCCGCAGGCAACGGAAAGAAAAAAAGGGGTGGAAAGAGGCACTTCTTTTTCCACCAGAATTTAGGGAAAGGGATGAGCGAGAAAAGGCGCTTACTTCTAAAGCCTCTCGAAACTCTTATATTTCAATGATGATTGTATTGCCATTTCTTGCTGTATGTATGTTATTTCAACCATTTGTTTCGGATTATTTTGCTGCGTATCCGATCGTCATTTTAATGCTTTTTCCAGTTATTCAAATCACTGTGTTTTATCTATCAATAAAGAAGAGATTACAATAATAGTTTATTTTCGCTCAGGGGTTATCTGCGGGACACTTATGATGATTTTGTGGAAGATAAAGAGCACTTTTTAGCATATGATGGAGAGATACAGGATTGCGTCATTGTAAGATATGCGACATTAATTTCTGGACATACCTCTACAAATGAGCGATATGCAGTAGATATTAATAGTGGTAAAATCAATAAATTTTCTGGTGACCTACACGATATTGACTAAAAAGAAAAACAGATACTGCTTAACTAACAGGCGCGAGAATGGGGGTGGCATCATGCAGTTTAAGTAATTGGATGGAGAGCGATGGATGAAAAGGGGTATCCGTCTTTTGGAAAAATAATGCCAAGGGCCAAGCCGATGTTGACATTCGATGATGGCTTTCTCAGCAGGTGGGGAAGCGGAAAAAGTAGTACCTATAACGGGTAAGCATCTCAGCCAAACACCCGCACCACCGCATCCCGAAATGCCTGGAAATAATCGGGTATTTCGTCTTTAGTCAGTCCGACGTCCATATTGGCAACTATTGATTGATTGTACCATTTTTGTAAGGCAAATCCGGCATTAAAGTTCTCCCACAATACATCGCCCTGAAGCTTGTATTCTTTTTCCATCGATAATAAGTTATCCAATTTATCAGCGACGATTAGAAACTTTACATCCTTTGCAGCGTATTGAACGGTATCAATCGTATGTTGTTTGCGTTCTTTCCATGTTTTCGATTTATCTTCTTTATGGGCAGCTACAAGTTTGGCGACCTCGATGCCAAATGCTGCTTCAATATCTTCCATTTCAAGCGGTGTGTCTTCCACGACGTCATGTAAATAGCCAGCAGAAACCAATTCATCGCTGAATCCGGATTTCTCAAGAAGCTCTGCGACGCGAATGGGGTGGGTGATATAAGGGTCATTGGAACTTTTCCGTGTCTGGCCTTCATGGGCTTTTGCTGCAAAATCTCTTGCGTCATGTTTCATCAACGGGCCTCCAAGACATTAGAAGTTGGGCATCAGTATACCAGCCACATAGGAAATCTGCAATTGTGCCTGGTAGCGGTTTGTATATTGTTTCAATCCACATAGATTATGGTATGATAATAGTAATGACATTTAAGTTAGGATGAATCGTGATGGACGAAGGGATTAATAAACGAAAAACGGAGCACATCCGGCTTTGTCTGACAGATAATGTGGAAGGTGTGAATAAGGCAACAGGACTTGAAGGAATATCCTTTATCCATAATGCATTGCCTGAAATTAATTTTGCCGATATCGAAACGAGCACCCGTTTTCTGGACAAGCCGCTCAACGCACCATTTCTAGTCAGCTCGATGACGGGCGGATCGGAATTGGCGGCAAAAATTAACCAGAATCTGGCAAAAGCAGCAGAAGAAAAAAAGTGGGCTGTTGCACTGGGCTCAACCAGGGCTCTTCTGGAAAGCGATGCCCATCAGGAGTCATTTTTAATTCGAAAACATGCACCAAGCGTCCCCTTGATTGCCAACATCGGGGCGGTCCAATTGAATTATGGCTACGGGGCAGAGGAATGCCAGCGGATTGTTGATCTGACGGGAGCTGATTCGATTGTGCTGCATTTTAACCCACTTCAGGAAGCAGTTCAAGACGGCGGGGATTTGAATTTCGAAAACTTGCTGCCGAAAATTGAAAAAGTCTGCTCAACGCTAAACGTTCCGGTTGGGGCGAAAGAAGTCGGGTTCGGTATTGACGGCACCATTGCCAAGAAGTTATACGATGCCGGAATTTCCTATATTGATGTAGCAGGCGCCGGCGGGACGTCCTGGAGCCAGGTGGAAAAGCTCCGGTCGAATGATCCACTCAAAAAAGCTGCCGCGGAAGCTTTTAATAACTGGGGTATCCCGACAAAAGACTGCATTGTCTCTGTCAAAAGTGCACTGGAAGATGTGCCCGTTGTCTCCAGCGGCGGGATGAAAACCGGCATGGATGCTGCGAAAGCATTAACCATTGGTGCTGATGTGATTGGCTTTGCCAGAAAGTTACTGGAAGCTGCAACAGAATCCGAAGCGGCTGTTATTGAAACAATGGATCAGATTGAACTCGAACTGAAAATGACCATGTTCGGGATCGGCGCCAGAACACTGGATGATTTGAAAAATACGAAGCGAGTCTCCATCATGGGCCAGTCACTGCTCGAATATTAATTGAAAAAGCTGTTTACCTAAACCGGTAAGCGGCTTTTTCTATGTTTTACAGCTTGTGCAACGGGAAACATAGTACCAAACAGGAGGTATGCGAAATGCCATGGACCATGAACGATTATCCGTCCTCTATGAAAAATTTGAATAACACAACACGCAAAAAGGCCATTGATATTGCGAATTCAATGGTCGATGAAGGCTATGATGAAGACCGCGCCATCCCAATCGCAACCAGCCAGGCAAAAGAATGGGCGCAAAATGCGAACCAGTCCGAACGCGACAGGTTTAAAAACAGCGGCAAACCGACTGAACGCTCAGAAGAAGGGAAAAAATATGATGACAATCCCGAGCGGCTTGAGGAAGGAGAGCACGTGATAACGCATAATGATGGCTGGGCTGTCAGATCAAGTGACGCAGAAAGGCCAAGCCATGTTTTTGAAAACAAAAATGATGCCATACAACGTGCCCAGGAAATTGCCGAAAATAAGGGCACTTACCTGATCGTGCACAGACAGGATGGCTCCATTCAGGAGCATCAATCTTACTAAGAAACTGTCCCGGCTTGCGGGATAATTTCTTATTTGAGAGGTTCGGACTTTTGTACGAAGCCCTTTTCATGTTTTTTTCCGTAGAAACCGACTCGAGAACAGTTCTCGAAGCCCTTTTCAGGAATTTTTTCCGTAGAAACCGACTCGAGAACAGCTCTCGAAGCCCTTTTCAGATTTTTTCCGTAGAAACCGACTCGAGAATAGTTCTCGAAGCCCTTTTCGGGAATTTTTTCCGTAGAAACCGACTCGAGAACTGATCTCGAAGCCCTTTTCAGGAATTTTTCCGTAGAAACCGACTCGAGAACAGCTCTCGAAGCCCTTTTCAGGAATTTTTTCCGTAGAAACCGACTCGAGAACAGCTTTCGAAGCCCTTTTCGGGATTTTTTCCGTAGAAACCGACTCGAGAACAGTTCTCGAAGCCCTTTTCAGGAAATTTTCCGGAGAAACAGACTCGAGAACTCCGAAAGCGCGGACAGGGTGGACGCAAGCTTCAAAACGCCCAAACGGACATGAAAATCAACCGGAAGTCAGATGACATACTTCTCAGCAGAATTCTGACTATACTTCCTCCGCTAAGGCAGTGGACTTTTTGTTTTTAGATAGGATTGTTTTAGTTGTGTCCCAGTCTCTAAACTTTTGCCTCAACCTCAAATGATTTCCTCATCATCATTCTGGTTATTATCGATAATTCTCCAGATACTAACGCAAAAAGGAGGTTTTCCATATGGATCAAGAAATGCATGAAGCAGGAGACAATCGCTTCATCCCAATGACATCCATCACGAGTGGTTCTGGTCGGGAAGTGATTAATGATGTGTATTATTACACCGATCAGATCGCCAATATAGCTTTTATCGGTTATCCGGATAAAGGCGACTGGGTGTTGATTGACGCCGGACTCCCGGGATCCGCGGACGAAATACGTGCTGAAGCGGCAGAACGGTTTGGCGAGAACGCGAAACCATCTGCCATTATTCTGACACACGGACACTTTGATCACGTCGGCGGATTGGTTGAACTGGTACAGGAATGGGATGTGCCAGTCTACGCTCATGAACTTGAGATGCCTTTTTTAACCGGCGAAAAGAGTTATCCCGAACCGGATCCTAGTGTCGAAGGGGGAATGCTGGCCAAAATATCCGCTATTTATCCGAACGAACCTATTAACTTAGGGAAGGCCGTGAAGCCGCTCCCGGATGACCACTCGGTTCCCGGACTTGATGACTGGGAATGGATTCATACACCAGGCCATTCGCCGGGACATGTATCATTTTACCGGGAGAATGATTCCCTGCTGCTTTCCGGCGATGCATTTATCACCGTGAGGCAGGACTCGTTTTACAATGTATTGATGCAAAACGACGAAGTGAACGGGCCGCCACGATATTTAACGACAGATTGGGAAGCGGCCAAGAAATCTGTGGAAAAATTGGAGGCGATCCATCCCGATATGGTCGTACCCGGACATGGAACAGCTATGCAAGGTGAAAATCTGACAGAAGGTTTGCAGGAGCTTGTTCAAACGTTTGATCAAACGGCTAAACCAAGTTATGGCCGTTATACGGAGGATGACGACGACACTTATTAGCTCTGGACATTATGGCGGAAATCAGTGATACGAGCACCGGTTTCTGCTCTTCTTACTTTCCAATGGACACCCGTGAATTGTCGCACAAGCACAATATTTACTGAAGAACTTTGTGCTGTGCTACAATGAAACACAGAAACGAGGTGTTTTGATGAAAATAGAGGTATGGTCAGATTTTGTGTGTCCGTTTTGTTATATTGGTAAACGCCGATTGGAATCAGCCTTGGAGCAATTTTCCCATCGAGATGATGTCGAATTAGGATATAAAAGCTATGAACTGGATCCAGATGCTGAGGTGAACCCTGGTCAGAATATGCATGAATATCTGGCTGCTAAAAAAGGCATGTCGTTTGAACAGGCAAAAAGTATGAATGAAAGTCTGGGAGAGCAGGCTGCGGAAGTTGGATTGACATATAATTTTGATACGATGCAGCATACAAACACGTTTGATGCGCACCGTGTTGCCAAATATGCCACCGAAAAAGGCAAAGGTAAAGAACTGACTGAACGCTTATTAAAAGCTTATTTCACAGACTCTGAATTAATCAGTGATCATGCCACATTAATCAGGCTTGCCGGAGAGGTGGGCCTTGATCAGGATGACGTCACAGCCTTTCTGAAGGTGGATGATTACGCCCTCCATGTCCGAGCGGATGAAGAACAAGCGAGACAATTGGGTGTTGAGGGTGTTCCATTCTTTGTTTTCAATGACAAATACGCTGTGTCTGGGGCCCAGCCAGCGGAGGTCTTTACTGAAGTACTGGAAAAAGTTTGGGAAGAAGAGAAGGAACAATCGCCATTGCAATCATTGAATCCTAAAAAATCCAAAACCACCTACTGTACGGACGAGGGCTGTGAAATCGTAGAAGATTAACAGACAAACACCGAAACCTTTGAAAAGATCATGTCTTTTCAAAGGTTTCTTTTTTATTCACAATTTTATTGAAAGTTAAGTTGCAGTTATCAGGAAATCTGATATAATGACGGTAGTTCTAATTGATAATGAATTTCATTATTAATTAGATTGGACTCATTAAAAAATAATAACCATTCTAAAGTGTGTTCAGTCTGACAGTTGGCATGATCAGGACTGATAGCTGAACACTAGGCGAAAGGTAAATGTTTATCTGTCTGTTTCAGTGTGCTGAGTTCAGTTGTAAGTAGAATGGAATGCCGCAACGAAATCGTATATGGATTGATGAAATGAAAACCATTTCTAGCTGCGAACCAGGAATAAACAAACAAGTTATGAGGTTTAAGCATGAGACTGTGGATATTAATAATTATAACGATGATTTTGTCAGTGATATCGCTATTTTTAGGTGCGATAGATATTCGCTTTAGTGACTTGCTGGATTTAGATTCAGATGAGCTGAAAATTTTTTTGATAAGCCGAGTGCCCCGGTTATTGGCAATTATAATGGCAGGTGCCGGGATGAGTATAGCTGGTCTCATTATGCAAAGTCTGAGTCGAAATAAATTTGTATCGCCAACAACAGCTGGAACATTAGATGCCGCCCGACTTGGGATCATGATATCGATGCTGTTTATCACAAATGTTACATACACACAGCAAGTTATCTTCAGTTTTGTGTTCTCGTTAGCAGGTACATTCCTTTTTATACAAATTCTAGATCGCATTCAATTTAAAGACGTTATTTTTGTACCACTAATTGGGATAATGTATGGCAATATTTTAAACTCGATTACCGTATTCTTCGGTTATGAAGCCGATATTCTGCAAAATCTTCAATCCTGGTTTATGGGCAGCTTTACATTAATTGTTGCTGGTCGTTATGAGCTGTTGTATATAAGTATTCCAGCTGTGTTACTCGCTTATATTTATGCAAATAAATTTACAGTAGCTGGTATGGGAGAGGATTTTGCGAAGAACTTGGGGATGAGTTATAAGGTAGTCCTTAATTTAGGCCTTATTCTAGTCGCCGTTATTTCGACATCTGTCGTATTAACTGTAGGTGTCATTCCGTTTTTGGGTCTCATTGTCCCCAACATCGTATCTATCTTTAAGGGGGATAACATTCGTAAAACAATACCTCTTACAATGGTAACGGGTGCTGCATTTTTATTAATTTGTGACATTATTGGTCGTACTATCGTGCACCCGTATGAGATACCAGTAAATGTTACAGTGGCAGTCATTGGCAGTGCGATCTTCTTAATTTTGTTATTTAGGGGGAGAGCATATGCAAAGAAATCGTAAGAGGTTGATTTTTTTAGCAGTACTAGCCATTATTTCTGTTTTATTGTATGCATTTTATGATATAAAGGGTGGCTTTGATTACGCCTTTCCAAAACGGGTTACGCGTATAGCAGCAATGATGGTGACAGGGATCGCTATTTCTTATGCAACAGTGGCGTTCCATACCATTACACAAAACCGAATATTAACCCCTTCCATTATGGGGATGGACGCCATGTATGAAGTTGTGCAGACACTCATTTTCTTCTTGGCGGGGTCTACGTCAATTTGGGTCGTCAATAACTATTTGAATTTTGGTGCAGCATTGATTGCAATGGTTCTGTTCGCGCTTATTTTATATCGGTTTCTATTCAGAACGAAAAAATATCCGATCTATTTATTGCTATTAATTGGTATCATTTTAGGGACACTTCTCGGGAATTTGGTAACGTTTCTCCAGGTTTTAATTGACCCTGTCGAATATATGAGTTTACAAACCTTTTTATTTGCCAGTTTCATGGATGTTAAAGCAGAAATTTTGTATATTGCGATTGCCATATTGGTTGTTGCGTGTATTTACGGCTATCGTATTATGGGTCAGCTGAATGTCATGGCGCTTGGTCGTGAAAATGCTATCAGTCTTGGTATTAATTATGACCGGATGCTAATGAATATTTTAATTTTAGCTTCGGTGTTGATTGCGACGTCCACAGCGTTAGTTGGTCCGATAACGTTCCTGGGTCTATTGGTAGCAAACTTGTCCTATCAATATTTGGTTACCTATAAGCACTCGACCCTAATTTTAGGTGCAAGTCTTCTAAGTATTATTGCGTTGGTAGGGGGACAATTTATTGTTGAACATCTATTTGAATTGCGTACGACTTTAAGCGTTATTATTAATTTTATTGGTGGTATTTACTTCATTTACTTACTATTAAAGGAAAGCAGGGCGGTAAAATGATTGAAATCAAAGAGTTGACGAAGCGATTTGGTAAGAAGAATGTTGTGGATAACGTTTCCATAAACATTAAGCCTGGGACGATAACGTCATTTATCGGCCCGAATGGAGCCGGGAAATCCACATTATTATCCATGGTGAGCCGGTTTTTGGATTCTGATACCGGTGAAGTATTACTTGACCAAAGTAACGTTAAAAAGTGGAAGTCGAATGCGTTCGCAAAACGTGTTTCCATTTTAAAACAGTCCAACTTTTTAAATGTGCGTTTGACTGTACGTGAATTAATTTCATTTGGCCGTTATCCGTATTCTAAAGGCCGTTTGACAGCAGAAGATGAAACGTTTGTCGATCAGGCTATTGGTTATATGAACTTGCATGATATGGAAGATCAGTTGATTGATGAATTATCCGGCGGGCAAAAACAGCGAGCATTTATCGCGATGGTGATTGCTCAAGATACAGAATATATATTACTTGATGAGCCATTAGCCAGTTTGGACATGAAGCACTCTGTGCAAATTATGAAAACACTAAGGAAGCTTGTGAACGAGCTTGGTAAAACGGTTGTTATTGTTTTACATGATATTAATTTTGCATCTGTCTATTCCGATCGTATTGTGGCGTTAAAGGACGGAGAATTAGTGAAAAACGGGCCGACAAATGACATTATTAACCCCCAAACTCTAAGTGAAATTTATGAAATGGATATACCGGTTCAGGAACAGAATGGTTGTCGTATTTGTGTATATTTTAATGCTCATGCAAATTAATCGGGGATTGGCACATATTAACAGATGATCAAAACATTCAAGCCAGACAGCCTGTATAAACGTAAACATCTTTGTTAGTACGGGCTGTCTAAATAATATTACAAAACACTTTATTAAAGGTGTCATACGACAAATGATACTAAAATAATTAGAAAATTTTTTATAAATTTTAAAAAATTTCTATAAAGTATTGACGAGAATGATTAATCATTCTATAATGATCACAACCTTAATTGATAATGATTATCATTATTGATTAAGAGATTTGAACGAATAGGAGGAATTCATATTATGCGAAAAAGGATATTACTTGGCATTGTTTTTACGGTGCTCGTACTCTTTCTTGCAGCTTGTGGTTCTAATGAATCGGCTGATGAGGAAGGAAATAAAGACTCTTCTGAGGAAGGGACAACTGAAGAGAATACAAATGAGAATGCAGAAAAAGCTGGTTCTACATATCCCATGACCGTCTCTTCAACGCTTACTTCAACGGAAAGCAGAGATGGAACTCAAACTTACAATTTTGAAGATATAACGTTTGAGTCCAAGCCTGAAAATATTGTTGTATTTGATTACGGCTTCTTAGATACACTGGATGCACTTGATGTTGAAGGGGTTGTAGGCGTTCCACAGGGTTCTACCTTACCAACGCATCTTGAGGATTACAATTCCGATGAGTATACCAATATCGGGACATTAAAAGAACCGTTACTTGAAGATATTGCAGCATTAAAACCAGATGTCATTTTTATCTCTGGTCGTCAGGCTGCATTCTATGATCAATTAAAAGAAATTACGCCTAATGTTGTATTCGTAGGTACTGATCAAGAACAATATTGGGAGTCATTTAAGTCCTCCGTGGATATAGCAGCGAAAATGTTCGGTAAACAAGCGAAAGCTAAAGAACATATGGCTGATTTAAATTCTAAAGCAGAAGAAATCAATAACCTTGCTGGAAATTACAACGAAAGCTTGGTAACATTATACAATGAGGGACAATTATCGGGCTATTCAACCCCATCTCGTTTCGGGTACATTTATGATGTGTACGGATTCGAGCCAGTCACAAAAGATATCGAATCTTCAAGCCATGGTTCCAACTTTGGATATGAAGCAGTTTTAGAATTCGATCCGGAAATATTATTTGTCATAGACCGTACTGCAGCCATTGGCGGCGATTCAAATATTGAATCTGACATGGAAAATGACATTATTAAACAAACAACTGCTTATCAAAATGATCAAATTGTTTACTTAGACGGCCAACTATGGTACTTAGGCGGCTCCGGTTTGCAATCTGAGCTAGCAAAAATGGAAGAAATATCAGCTGAATTGGAATAGATAAAATCCGATTGAAATTTAGTTATTAGATTTGGATGAATGGGTTTGTGATAAAAGGCAGCTAACTGGCCGTCCTTAGGGAATGAAAAAATGGAGATTGGTGATAGTGCCAACCTCCATTTTTTACGGCAAAATTAAGTGAAAACCCGTCCAAATTGTAATGGAAATGTTAATGAGTGGCATCAATGCTGCTGTCATGGGATAAACCGGCGATAGCCTGTATCATAAAACTTGCGGAACCCCCATAAAATATGTTTGAATAAAATAACACTGTAAAGAAATGAGGGACAATCCAACTTATGAAGAAGTTTATAATGTTAATGATAACGCTGAGTTTGGCTGTTTTATTGGCAGCATGCGGCGGCGACGGTGACTCTAAAGATAATAGTGAAAATGGATCTGAAGGGGATCAGGGTGAACAAGCTTCCGGGCAGCAGGAAATGCCCGAACCTGACTTAGAAGACGTTCCTGATGTTGTAGCAAAAGTCAATGAAGAAGAAATAACGAAAAAGGAATTTGAAAGCACCTATAAAGGGCGATTCCAGCAAATGGCCATGCAGGCACAGATGACCGGGCAGGAAATTGACCAGGATCAAATGAAACAGCAGACGGCAGAAGGTCTGGTTGGGACCGAGCTTATCGTACAGGAAGCCAATAATCGCGATTATAGTGCGTCTGACAAAGAAATCGATGAAACATTGAATGAAATGGCACAACAGCAGCAGCTTGAGTCGTCAGATAAGCTAATATCGGCGCTGGAAGAACAAGGCATGAAAAAAGATGAAGTCATGTCTCAGGCTGCAACGCAAGTGAAAATCGATAAGCTGATTGCGGAAGAGTCGGGTGATACCGAGCCTACGGAGAAAGAGCTGAAGGAAGCTTATGATCAGTTTAAAGCACAGCAGGAACAAATGAATAAAGATGGGGAAGGCAGCGAGCAAGAGGTCAAGTCTTATGATGACATGAAGTCAGATCTTAAAACACAATTAAAGAACCAAAAACAGGCAGAAGCAACCCAAACGCTTGTTGATCAGCTTCGTGAAAATGCCGATGTGACGATAAACCTGTAAGGGGTCGATCATCTCTCATTTTCAGACACGAACGATCAGCGTAAAAAGAAAAAGACCAGGTTCCGGATGGGGCCTGGTCTTTTTACATAAATACAAGTTAATCTTGAACAGCAGCAAGCGGAGTGATGCTGTCCAGTGCCTTTAAAAAGGATTCCATTTGCTCATCGGTTCCGATTGTTATCCGGAGATAGTGATCGATTGCCGGTTTTTGAAAATGACGGGTTAAAAATCCCTGCTGTTTTAGACGTTGATAAAGGGATTTAGCGGAATGTTTATAATGCGAAACAAAAATAAAATTGGCCTGAGAAGGCAGGACATGAAAGCCGCGTTTTTTCATTTCGGAGATTAGCCATTCCCGTGTACGGATGATTGTTTGGGTTGTTTCCCGGAAATGGTCTCTATCCTTAATGGCAGCCGCGGCGCCGGCAATAGCCAGTCGATCGATCGTATAGGAGTTGAATGAATCCTTAATCCGGACGAGTGCTTCAATCAGCCCCGGATCACCAAGTGCAAAGCCAACCCGTAGCCCAGCCAGTGACCGGGATTTGGACAATGTCTGCACAATCAGCAGATTCGGGTATTGCTTCACTAGGGGAGCGGCCGAGGCGGGTGCGAAATCGATGTAAGCTTCATCAATAATCACCACATATTCCGGATTATTTATAACGATTTCCTCGACAGCTTCCACATTCAAATATAACCCTGTCGGCGCATTCGGATTGGCAATGACAATGCCACCTTCAGCTCCAAAGAAATCTTCAGCCGGGATCGTGAAATCACGGTTTAAGGGGACTTGTTCATAGGGAATATTGAACAGTTTGGCATAAACCGGGTAAAAACTGTACGTAATGGCAGGGAAACGGATTTGGGCATGCGGTTCGAAAAAGGCCATGAACGAAAAGGCAAGAACTTCATCAGATCCATTCCCAACAAAAATGTGATCCTTAGTGACGTTATAATAACTACCAATTTCATCGCGCAGCTTATCGGCGTCCGGCGCTGGGTATAAGTGCAACTTCCGTGTCAGTTCATCCTGAATTGCTTCCTTGACCTGTGACGATGGGCCGTACGGGTTTTCATTTGTATTCAGTTTAATGATGTTCGGATCGTTCAGCTGCTCACCAGGCACGTATGGTTCTGTACGCTTGGTCGTTTCGCTCCAGAATTTAGTCATTGGTACTGACTTCCTTTGCGGCATGACGTTTGGCCAGTTCCTGTTTAATGTCAGAGGTGGACACGCCCATCAATTCCATCAGGACAAGTGTATGGTAGGTAAGGTCAGCGATTTCCCACACCATTTCGACATGATTGTTGTTTTTGGCTCCGATGATCACTTCACTTGTTTCCTCCCCGACTTTTTTAAGGATTTTATCGATGCCTTCTTCAAATAAATAAGTGGTATAGGAGCCTTCTTTTGCCTCGTCGCGCCGTTGACTGATAAGAGTGGCCAGTTCGCTTAACCCCATTTGGTCGGGAGTGTCACGATGTTCTAATGGGTGATGAAAACATGATCTGTTTCCGGTATGACATGCGGGTCCCAATGGTCCAACCGTCACCAGTAGGGAGTCGGCGTCACAGTCAAAGCGGATGTCCTTAACAAGCTGCCGGTTCCCTGATGTTTCGCCTTTATGCCAGAGTTCCTGCCGTTTCCGGCTGAAAAACCATGTTTCACCGGTTTCAAGTGTTTTATTCAATGCTTCCTTGTTCATATAAGCAAGGGTGAGAACTTCGGCCGTGTCCGCATCCTGAATGATGGCCGGGATCAGTCCTTGCTGATCAAATGTGAGTTTGTTTAGCTGTTTGTCATCCATAACATGACCTCCTGACAGGAATGCCGTTTTCTTCAAGATCGATTTTCAGTTCAGGTATTCGTATGTCGTTATAATGAAAAACTGATGCTGCCAGAGCCGCGTCAGCATTCGCTTTCGTCAGCACCTCGGCAATGTGGCTTTTCGACCCGGCACCGCCGCTCGCCACAACAGGAACATTGACATGGTCGGCAATCGCTTTCGTCAACGCAAGGTTGTAGCCGTTCTTATCGCCGTCCGTATCAATCGCATTCACGACGATTTCGCCGGCACCGAGTTGTTCCCCCTGTTGAGCCCACTCAAGTGCATCCATGCCGGTATCTTCTCGGCCGCCTTTAATAAAAATATGCCATTTCTGTGAGCTGACTTGTTTGGCGTCAATCGAGAGAACGATACATTGGCTGCCGAATTTCTGGGCTGCTTCTTTGATGAGTTCAGGGTTGTTAACCGCGGCACTGTTGATGGAAATTTTATCGGCACCAGCTCTGAGTGTCTGATGGATATCCTGGATGCTCCGGATGCCGCCTCCGACTGTGAACGGGATAGCGATTTCTGCTGCCACTTGCTCGACGATATCGAGAAATATTGGCCGCTCTTCGTGTGATGCGGTGATATCATAAAACACCAGCTCATCAGCACCTGCTTCATTGTAGCGTTTGGCCAGTTCGACAGGATCGGCGATGTCACGAATGTTTTGAAATTGATGCCCTTTGACGACCCGCCCTTTATCAACATCCAAACATGGAATAATTCGTTTTGCGAGCATTTACGTTTCCTCCCGTAGTGTTTGAAACGATAGTGTGCCATCATACAGGGCTTTGCCAATAATGGCACCATATAGGTTCATCTTTTTCAGCTGATGGATATCCGCTGCAGAAGATATACCACCTGAAGCGATAACATTGATGGCGGTCAGCCGATTGATTGTCTCAAGTTCCTGGAAATTTGGTCCCTTCAGCATGCCGTCTTTTAAAATATCGGTGTAAATGATCGTTGATACACCAATGACTTCCAGCTCTTTTACCAGGTCTTGCGCTGTGACGTCACTCGTCTCTGTCCAGCCGTCTGTCGCCACGCGGCCATTTCGGGCATCAATGGATACGGCAACTTTATCGCCATAGGTGCTGACTGCTTTTTCTAGAAATGACTTGTCATTGATTGCGGCAGTCCCGATGATGACCCGGTCCACTCCTGCTGACAGGTAGGCTTGGATGGTGTCCATTGAACGTATGCCGCCGCCGACCTGAACAGGAATAGTGGTTGCATGCGCGATGTTCCGAATCGTTTCGATATTGGCTGATGCTCCATCTTTGGCGCCGTCCAGATCAACAATATGCAAAAATTCAGCCTGGCTTTTTTCCCACTGCTGTGCTGCATTGGCAGGGGAATCATTGTATATTTTTTCTTTATTGTAGTCGCCCTGGATCAGGCGGACACATTTGCCGTTTCGGATATCGATTGCGGGAAAAAGAATCATGATAGCATCGCTCCAAAATTTTGTAATAACTGTAACCCGGCGGCACCACTCTTCTCAGGATGAAACTGCATACCAATCAGATTACCGTTCCGGACGATTGCCGGGACTGTTCCGCCATATGTGGTGCTGCTGATGAGGTCATCTGGGTTGTATGAGGTAACTGCATAGGAATGAACAAAATAGACGTACGTATTGTTCGCAATATCATTAAGCAGGGTACTGTTGTTGTGATGTGTTAATGTGTTCCAACCCATATGCGGCACTTTTACGGAATCATTAATTCGGCCAACTTCGCCATGAAGCAGCCCGAGGCCATCCCAAAGACCATTTTCATAGCTTTTTTCATACAACAGTTGCATGCCGAGGCAGATGCCAAGGAGCGGTTTCCCGTGGGTAGCTTCTTCCTGAAGGGCGCCCGTGAGCTCTAATTCGATTAAAGCATTCATCGCGTCATAAAACGCGCCGACCCCAGGGAGGATAATCCCATCGCTTTGCCTGATAATGTTCGGGTCAGTCGTTAGTTGGAAATCGAGGCCAACGTTTTTTAGGCCGTATTGTAAACTTTTAATGTTTCCTGCACCATAGTCGATGATGGCAATCATGAGATGTCCTCCTTTTCTGCAATGTTTACCTCCTGGCCGGTTTTGCACCGAGTATACGAAGGTGCAAAACGCCAAGTCGAGCGAGAAGTCCGCCAAGTCGAGCGAGAAGTCCGCCAAGTCGAGCGAGAAGTCCGCCAAGTCGAGCGAGAAGTCCGCCAAGTCGAGCGAGAAGTCCGCCAAGTCGAGCGAGAAGTCCGCCAAGTCGAGCGAGAAGTCC
>NZ_SRHY01000045.1 GCF_004565465.1 Lentibacillus salicampi | reverse complement strand
AAACACTGAAATACACCAGCCCAAAAGAATGCAAGGACTGTCCTTTAGCCAATGAAGAACTATGCCAGAAAGTGTTCAAGATGAAAATTACCAAAGACCTCAGGCGATACACGGCGCCCGCTCGTGGCTCCAAAGCCTGGGAAGAGATCTATAAACGTCGCTCAGCAGTAGAACGTGTCAATGCATACTTAAAGGAATTTTTTCAACTGGACAATGTCCGTTATCGTAAGGGAAAACGCGCCAAGATCCACTTTGATATGGCAACACTTATTTACAATGCATCCAAATTAGCTGCAGATCGCATCAATGCACAGCTATATCAGTCTCAAGCTGCTTAGAGAATTTTAAAAAAATCCTTTTTTAAATTCTGAACTTCTGTGCTTTTTTAAAAAGAGCAATTATGAAATTGACTCATTTATAAAAAAATAATCATGTTTGTTTATTCGATAGGAACCCGGGTTTATCGTAAACGTTTCTAGGAATTTTTTATGTTTTTTTGCTTCTTTTTCAACTATTGGATCATCATATTTCACACAAATCACTCTCTTAACATTATTGAATTTAGGTTAACAGAAATGAGCCAAAGCTCATTTCCGTTAACTAAATATACCCGTTACAGCATCCCCGCTTAAACTTTGATGCCCCTCAAAGGGTCTACTCCACCAATGATCATGACGCCACCCGCAACTCTTGCACCTGGTACAGGGGCTGCAGTAGCCACAACGCCGGCGTTCATTAAAGTCTCTCATAAATTTCCCCCTGCTTCAGCAGCTGCAGCCACTTGCATCACTACAGATCACACATCAGAAGCATCTTGCTTTGCATCATGCAGTCCGTTAACATAAGCATAATACAAAAAGCAAACCACCGGCACCTCTAATTGGAAAAAATCAAATCGTTAATCCCTGCTCATCATCGTCAGTATTTTCCACTTCCACGTTCTTCAGGTATTCAAGCCATTTTTCCTTATGATTATCAACCATAGGCACATCGTCCTTGGTAACATAGTGCAGATACCAAATGCCGTTTTCACCAAGAAAGACTCTTTGAAGTTCATGCTGATCATCATATCCCTCTGTGTCGGTAACCATAAGTTCAAGAATCGTTTCTTCTTCACTTTCCTGCATAAAGTTCACGTTTATATCGCCGTCTCCGCTTTTCACTGTATCTTCCACATTTTTCATAACTTCCTTTGCATAAGCATCTGCAGTAGGAAAAACTGTGGATTGATATGAATAAAATGAAACTGTAGCCAATTCTGTCCAATTTTGAACGGTCTCACCATTATGCACAAATTCAAACATAATATTGCTTTCCGCAAGATTGCTGTAGCCAACCTCCCAGCCTTTTTCTTCTTTTAAAAATGGCAGTTTAATATTCATGAGCATTGATTTTTCCTGCTCGTCAGGTTTTTGATCTATTTGGCCTTCTGTCTCCGCCTCTTCATTTTTGTTATCTTTCTCCACACCAAGATATTCATCCCGTGTATCTGTAATCAGAGTGGAGACCCTTCTTTTTTCATAATTCAAGGCCTCTTTTGCGCTTATATATAATTTCTGATTGAAGCTTTTCAGTTGCTCCCGTCGTTCCTCAAAATAATCGGTTAACTCAACACGCTCATCATAAGTAATGATGTCGTTATCATTCAACAAATCCCCGACATCCATGAATCTCGAGTATTCTTCATTTATGGCATCAAGAAATGAACTCTTAATGTCTGCAAGTTCCCTATACTTACCTAAAAGTCCTTCATTAAGCTCAATGCCGGAATTGGCTGCCCATGTATTCGTTTGGATATCTTTGAACACTTTCGAGTCCTTCTCCGCTCTCATTTCCTCCAGTTTTTCGACCATTTTGGGAAAATCAATGTATTCGACCTGGTAATTATCATATGATTTAACATTTTCATCATATATTTGCGAAAAGTAATAGACTGTTGCAGCATAGGCTTCTTGAACTGATAAATCGTCATATTCCGGCTGAATCGTATCACTGAAATGGGATTCCAGTGAATTGGCTTCTGCAAACAGCCCCTCCCCTTGCTCGACCATCACTTCAGGATCTGACGGTGCTTCAGGAATATCGTTTGTTTCCTGACTTTCCGCAGACTCTTCTTCAGTTTCAGGATTATTTTCATTGCTGGAAGAACTTCCGCTGCATCCGGATACGACCAGTAACAATATGGCAAAGCCCAATAAACATCTCATTTTTTTCAAAGTGTACGTCACCTCCGATAAGGATAGAATATGCTTAAAAGTGCAACCGCCCTAAAATAGATTATGATAATTGATGAATAGAGTCATTTTGTCGTGGACTACAGTTGCACTTTTTTCACATTATTAGTGAACTACAAAAAAGAGAAGGCATCAACCATACCCCTCCTGGGTTTTAAACAGTGTCTTTGCCTTCTTTCTCCCTTATCGATTTTAAATGAGTTTTTCGCCCTAAAGGAATGCCTATCCCGACTACTATAGCCGTTAGCGGAAATCCGCCAGCGCCTGTCAGCCACTCAAATACTGTTATCGGCACGTAAATGGCAAAGATAAAAATCATTAAATAAAAATATAACCTTCTCCACCGTTTTTCGGATTTAGACATCTTCTCCTCTCCTCTCAAATGGTTGGGGTTAACCTTCTTCTTCTTCCAGTTCCAAATTATGTTCGTCCGCTAAATCTTCCATTTTTTAATCGGCCTTTTGTGCCTTTTCACCAGCTTCCATATATTTTTCATCGGCTTCCATAATTACCTCATTTGCTTCTTCTTCACTAATGGACTGGTTGACTGTTTTCTCCAGCACATCGAATTTCATTTGAAACGCTTCATACCAGGTATCCACCTGATCAGCCCTTAATGAATGATATTCTTTCACAACATCTGACTCAGGTTCCTGTGAATCCATGTAATCCTTTATGTCATTGACAAGCGGCATTAATTCATTTTCCTGTACGTTAAGTGCTTCTTCAAAAGATGCTGAACTAAGTGATTTTTCATTGAGTGTATCGATCTCCATAAGTTCACCGTTCACATTTTCCACATAACCGTTATGATAGTCCACCAGCTCCTCTGCCTCCGCGGAAGCGCAGGCAGTCAACAACATTACTGTGATTAAAGTGATAAATAGCTTCATTTTCCGGCCCATTAAACCAATCCTTTCTTGAATAAATCAATCAAGTGAGGTCACTGAATTGCCATCCCACACAATAGCCAGGAAATCAATTTTTGGCCCTGCCGATTCCTGATAGACATTTTCCTTTATGCCTTCCATATAGCCATCAAACGAGACAGATTCAAGTTTATTGGCCGCCCGCACATAAAAACGGTCATCCTTTATGGTTAATTCAGCCCCTTCCAGTACACCATCATTGGCAACTATTGCATTTTTGGTTGTATTAATAACCTCTGATTCAATATCCTCATCCCCCAGCAGCTCAATCAGCTTACTCCTCACTTTATCTTTATTAAGTTCTTCTGATAAAACCTGATCAAACGCTTCCAGTTCAATCTCATTCACTGTCCAATCAACATAATTGCCTGAGCCTGATAATTCAGAGGCTCTATCGTCAACCATTTCTTCAATATCTTCAAAAAACGCCTGAACCGCACCTTCCAGTGTATCATCCTCATATTCATATATCACACGGCGGACTTCCTCATACAGGACGCTTGATGCAGCCATGCTTGCCTGCTGGGCAGTCGTCCCTGACTGTTCCTTTGTAGCCAGTGCTCCACCGAGATTCACAACAAAAATCAGCAGGATCATAATGATGCTTAACATGCCAAGTACGAATAATGCAATATTGCCGTCCTCATTTTGAAGTTGTTTTTTGAACGTCATTCAATCACCCTGCTGCTGGCTGTAGCCGAATATGGGATAGAAGGTATCGTATACCCGAATAGTTCACTCGGTAAAAAGACCATTCGTATATTCACGTTCGCTTCAGCGGTAAATTCTTTACTGCCTAAGTTAGATCCTGTGACACCCCGGTTTTGCAAATAATCACCTGTTGTTGAAAGAATTTTATTAGCTGCCTGGCTTGCCTCACCCGCATTCTGGGTAATTGAATACACTTTGGCGTATTCATTTGCTGCTGATTGTGTGACCATCACACCATTAATCCCAACAATGAATTGCCAGATAATCATCATTAATAAAAGAGCTAAGGGCAGAATTCCGATAAATTCAATTGTGGCTGAACCATCTTCATTTTCAAACTTTTTTTTCAATAATTTCATAGCGTCAACAACTCCTGCGCATCGAAATAATTAACAGTTCCACTTGACTTATTTATCTTACACTGTATTAATCTAAAGCAGGGTATCTCAAATTCTCTATCTTATGATTCCTCACCTTCCAGTACTATGTCGTGTTCATTAGCCATTTCCACTAGTCTTTCATCAGCTACTACCGCATTTTCCTGTGCTTCCATAAATTTCTCATCTGATTGTTGGACTAGTTGATTGATTTCTTGCTCATCCGCCATTTCTGCTGCTTTTTCGACTGCCTCGGTTCGAATTTCCATTCCTTCATTCCATGTGTTCAATTGTTCTAACCGCAATTCATGCAATTCTTTTACTACCTCTGTTTCAGGCTCCATCTCATTAACGAGATTCATGATGTCATTTGCGACCGGAATGATGTTTTCAGTATGGTATTCTAATGCTTCTTCGGGAGATGCTATCGTTGCAAACTCTTCTAATGCCGCATCCAAATGGTCTGCTTTGGGATTCACTGATTCTACATAAGTATTGTGATACTCAAGCAGTTCATCTGCTTCAGCAGAACTGCAGGCAACAAGTCCTAGCACGGCTGTTAAAATCACCAACAAAAAAAGTCTTCTCATCTTTTAATTCCCTTCCTCTATAAATGCTATTGAAAAATGGTTATTCCCCAAAATGGTATACCGCCTAAACCTGGTAACTATTCCAATATAATAGTCGAAGCAAAAGTCCCATACATCCTTTAAGTTAAGCTCTATTTATTCATTAGGAAGTTGCCTCTTCATCATTCAGATCTAATATTTCTTGTGCTTCCCGCCATTTCAGCACACTTGATGTTATATAAATAATAACAAATGGAAAAATTAATAAATTCAATGTCATTTGCGTAAGAATTTGAGCTGCAAAAGAATCCGTAATCGTAAATAACCAGCCGGTGACAAAAACACCAAAGATAGCTTCAATCGTTCCGGAAATAACAATAATCAGGAAAATCTTGAAGAAATGTTTCTTCCCGATCCGAAAGCCTTCTTTATAAGCTTTCCATACGGATTTTTCGTCAAAAACGCTGATATAAGGGATTGGGAAAACCAATGTCAGCAATACCAACCCCGGTAATACAAACAGCATAAACCCAATAGCTGATAAAATTGAAACCAAAACAGCAAATAAAAACACGGTGAAGCTGCTCACAAGAAACTGGAAAATTGCGTTTCCTAAGCTATGATCCCGGCCTGTGTATTCATTATAGACAAACCGGATATATGGTATCTGTGCAAATAAATAGAAGAGAATCGTTAGTTGGCCATAATAGATATCGGCGAAAGAATACACAGGATCCAGGCTTGGCGTTATAGCGTAGATGTAATTGGTAGTAAAGGAATGGAGCATCAATAAAGGTAATGTAGTGGTTAACATCAACACTAATATTTTTTCGAACTTTCCTGTATATAACTGCCATGTGTAACGTAATGGATTTGTCATTTTAAACTCCTCTATTTCGGATAGCGTAATAGTACATCTTTTATTTCACGAACCCGCACGTCCAAGCCTTCTCTGTAATTTGTCATCAGCATGTCATAAATCTCTGATTCACTTCTATGACTAACATTCCAATTATGTGTTAATGAATCAAGCGAATCTTTTAGCTGTTGTTCTGCAGCTTCACTGGTCATTCCTTTGAGAAGTTTATGATCCACTTTAAAGTGCTTAATTCGTGAATCATTGCGCTTTTCATAAATTACATCAAAGTCTCTACAATTTTCATAGCGATCTTTAAATTGCTTATATTGAATCAGACTACCTGTAATGACGTAGTGCAATGCTTTTTCAACGTCTCCATCCGTGAAAAAACCTCTTTCTTCAACATTGTTATCCAAAGCTTTCGCGTCGTGCCACAGCTGGATTATCTCATACTGCAGATCGATCATGGATTGTATAATGTTAAGTGAGCGCTTATAGACAGCGTGATTCCAACCATCCAACACACCTGATTCAACAATGGCTTTAAGGTAATCCCGGATTTCCTCCCAAACCGAATAATCTAGTTGTGCCCGGTGCGAACCACTTTCAATTAGATTATTTATGCTGATTGTATAGTAGATATGGGGTTTGACTGATTGCAGTGCTTCACCATCATCATTTGAATCAAGTGATATGATTGCATTGGCTTTCACTTGATTACTTAACTTCCCGTTGTAATTAACCAGATAATAAGAGTTACCATTTATTTTGTAAGATGCAGCATTAATCGCTGTATTCTCTAACCACTTTTGGTGTTTTTTTCCCAGTTTGAATAATGCTTTTTCTCTTTTATTCATTAAAATCCCCTTACATTTAAACTATTATTATTCATGAAATCCAAAATCAGAAAATAAAAGAGTAGTTAAACAGAATAGAGCAGGGCCTCTATTCTGTTTTATCAGTGAATTGCTTAGTCAAGGTTTAACAGAAACCACGCTGATGTATTTAAGAAAACCAGCCTTTTACAGTATCCCATCCTTTTTTCACAGTATCTTTTGCCTTATTCCATCCCTTTTTAATTTTTTCTGTATTATTGGCAATCAGCTGTGTACCTTTAGAGACCGCATAAATACCGGCACCTGCTACTGCCAGCCCTGCACCAACTGCCTGACCTCCAGGGATAGAAGCGGCAACCCCTCCGGCACTCATAACCGTTTCACCAAGATTGACACCAATTTCTGCACCAGCACTCACCTTTTCGGATCCGGATGCATCACTCTGAAGTGTTTGAGAGAAATCCGCAATACTGGAACCCGTCTTGTAAGCTGAAACGCCTGCATTCAAGGCGGAAGTCACACCGTTAAACTTGGACAGGGCGCTCATGTTATTCCAGGTGCTGGATACCTTGGAGATATCCATATTTTTACCAAGCTGAGCGCTTGAATCCTTTATCATTGACCAGTGTTGACTTATTTTTGATGTCTTAGATATTTGATTAGCTTTGTTTGTTGTTTGAGTTGCTGTAGAATCAAAATTAGTATTTTCTCGTAAGTTTTCCAGATTTTTATATTTATCATAACCCTCTTTCGACTTACTTGCTATGTCATAGGCGTCAAAAGCATCATGATCGCCAACCTGTAACTTAACACTATTTACCAATAAGTCACTTGCAAATAAACTGGAACTTATTGGTGAAAAGCCATCGTTCAAACCGTCATTTATAAAGTTTGCGGATCCTAGGGTTATGTCATTAACAACAAGGTCAGCAGCTTTATATCCATCAGTGTCATAAAAACGTTCCGGCTGTGTGAACGAACCTGGATCAGATGGATTACCGTTCGTTCCGTTACCATTCGTGCCATTTCCATCAGTTCCCTGGCCATTTGTTCCGTTACCATTTGTGCCATTTCCGTCAGTTCCCTGGCCATTTGTTCCGTTGCCATTCGTGCCATTTCCGTCAGTTCCCTGGCCGTTTGTTCCGTTGCCATTCGTGCCATTTCCGTCAGTTCCCTGGCCGTTTGTTCCGTTGCCATTCGTGCCATTCCCGTTCGTTCCCTGGCCGTTCGTGCCGTTGCCATCGAAACCATCTACCGACCAGCCCTCGGACTGCCAGCCTTCCATATACCATGGGATGCTCGACCAATCACTTGAAGGAGAGGATTCAGTTCCTTCACCTTCCCAACTGTCTCCGCTCCACGTTTCACCTTGCCACTCCAAATTGGAACCATCCCACGGGTCCCCACTCCAGGACTCACCTTCCCATGATTCACCCGTCCACGAGCTGACAGCGTGAACAGTTGGAGTTAGTACCGGAAAAAAAGCTATTAACAAAACGGCAGTTAGTAATATGCTTTTCTTCAACCATTTGCCAATCTTCATCACCGCCTCTGAAATTGTCAAATTACATCTGATGCTATTTCTATGTTTGTTATATGTTCGCTTTGTTTCCTTCCAGGTATGTTTCTTCTTGGAGCTCTCCTCTTCAAATCTCTTTGGGGTTAACTTACTGTTCGAACAGTAAATCTGAAACATTACAGGAAACATCATTTAACTAATTAAAGTCTTTGTACAGAAAGACTTTAATTAGTCATAATTTTAAACACTTAATGTGAATCAGCCAAGATTTATAGTGCTTATTCAGCTTTCAAATTCCTAATGTAATTTTTTGAAGATAAGTAAGTATGCTCAATACTACTTGCCACTTATTCAGGTCATTTATGTTTTTCAGCGTCAGTTAAATAACCAATAACAATAATTTGCTTAGGAAGTAGTTCAGACAGTAATTAAGCTGCCTTTCATTATAGTTGGGTACTATTCCTCTGATTGTTTGTTGTATTTTTCTTCGATGGCTTGTTTCGCCTCTTTAAAGTTAGCATCCCTGAGCTCCTCAAGGTCTATTTCTAACTGATCAACACTGCTATTAATATCTTCCGTTACCGGATCTAGTCTACTTTTCAGTTCTTTTTTTTGTTCATATGTTAAAATCCCAACATTTTGAGCAACATCAGCCAAACTGTGAAAATGGTTTTTTATTGACGTTGTTGTAGTGGACCATACGTTATGCATTTCCATAATATCAGTGTTACTGTCAACCTCTTTGGATTCCAGATCTTCCATAGCATCGTTTTTCCATTTATTCCACGCATTCAATACTTCTTCGGCACGGTCAAATTCTTTTTGCAATTCTTCTTCATTTTTAGCAGATGTAAAAATGCCACCCGATACCTCAGCCATTTCTTCAAGTTGTTTTTGTGCTTCAGCATCGGTTTGGAAACCAATAATATTGATGATTGGTTGCGCATTTGAATCAGAAAGAGACTTTGCCACTTTAACCGGATCACCGTCACAGGTTTCGATGCCATCGCTTACGACATATATCAAATTTGTGTTGTTTTCCGAATCAAACTCTTTTAAAGCTTCTTGAGATTGCTTCAAAGCATCAGCAAGTGGTGTCCAGCCCTTAGGCTGAAATTGATCCAATGCATCCTGGAATTTTCCTTCATCAAAGGAATCAAAGCCATATACCTGTTCAATAGCACTACAGGACATCTCTTTATCGCTATCGGAGCCGGTTCCCTTGTGGCCATATACTCTCAGGGAAACATTCGCCTCCTCAGGAATTTCTGACAGGAAACTGTTGATGGAATTCTTGGCGACATCCATTCTCGTACCATTTCCTGCGGTATTTGCCATACTGCCACTGGAGTCCAAAATGATTTCTATGTTGTAATTTTCCTTAAAATGAAACTTCGCATCAGGCAAATCAGGGTCCCCAAAGGAAGCAAACTCCCATTTTTTAATGATATCTTCTGGATTCGGATAGTCCTCTGCCACAAGCCAATACATATAACGTGAATATTTTTCGTACTCTTCATCATCAGGATTTTCACTCATTGGGCCCAACTTATCCAAATTATCTTTGACTTCATCTTCCATTTCATATATATCTTTTGCATTAGCTAGTGGTCCCGGGGGCTGATTTGCAAGCCCTTCTATATCAGTTGGAATAGATTGGATTTCAGAAAGAGTAATTTGCTCAGTTTCTTTTTCATTATTTTCTACTTTAGAGTCATCTTGATTTTTTGTATCGATTTCTTCTTCCTTCTGTTGCACATCCTTTTCAACGTTTGTTTTATCTTTATCGTTTTGATCACAGGCCGTTACAAAGAAACAAATTGATATTGTTACCAAGAACACTATACATTTCTTACACATATTGGGAATTCTCCTTACAATCATCTAATATTACCCTCTATTTCTCATCCTCCCGATCCGCCTGCAATTTCATCAATCAAATCTTTCATTTTGGTTAAAACTTTTTTCCCAATACTTGTATCATTACTAAAGGCTGTTGAAATCACACCTACCATTATGACAATGACAGCCGCAATTCCAATCCATTCCAATGTCTGCGAACCTCTTTCATCCCGTTTGAACTCTGCAAACTTATTTAAAGTTTTTGCATAAATTTCATTCATAAATTTCACTTTCGATTCCTCCATTTTAAAAAAGATTTAAGATACTGTTCTCACCCACCAGCATATTCATGATCATCAAACCGGCAATCATCAATATAGATACGGGCGCAATCAAAAACGTTGTAACCAATGTAACCTTCGGCGAAGCTTTTGCTGCCAATTCCTTTACCTGCTCCTGACGAATTTCCCGCAATTCCTCTGCTTGGATTTGAAACGTTTTTGCTATCGGTATTCCGAGATCCATCCCTTGTATCAACGCCTTAATGAGTGACTGGAACTCCTCGTTATCATTACGCTTAAGAAGTTCACGATAGGCTTTTTCACGGGGAACCCCAAGATCAATTTCCTGATTGAAACGTGAAAACTCCTCACGGATGGGACCATCGAAATATCGAATCACCTCCCTTAAAGCTTTATCAAGGCTAACACCAGCCTGCAAGCTGGTACTTACAGTGTCCATAAAATCAGGCAATTCAGCTCTGATTTGCTGCTGTCTTTTCTTGACCTCCCTTCTGATCAGTACAATCGGTATGAAATAACCTATTACCGGATTTAACACAAGCATGTACTGCGAGAATGGAAGTCCCATAATAATCGCCAGTATTCCGGTGAAAAAACCAACTATAAATAAAAATATTTTCAAACCCTGAAATCGGGACACTGTCAGTTTCAACGGATTCCCTGATTTTCTGAGCCATTCTTCCACCATGTGGTTTTCACTGAAAAAGTTTATCCGCTGACCCAGATCGGTAAAATCATCCGCATACTTCGTCACACGACTGAATATTTGAGCACGTCTGTTTTTCTTCTTTTCTTTCTTTTCAAACGGATCAACATGGGTAACATCTGAAACGTGCCCCAATACATATCGCTTGTCACTTAAAAAGGACCAGAAATGTTTTAGGAATAACAATATACAAAACCAAAAAGCGATAATCGACAAAATGATTAATGCATCCATAAGCTACACCTTTATGTTTGTAATTTTACGTATTAAAAAGAATGACAATATAATGGCCGCCAGAAACACAACCAAAATGACTAACCCAAAACCGGACCATAATGGATCAATGAACCCATCAATCACATTATTCATAACCAGCAGCAAAAATACCGGTAATGCAGGTACGATAAACGAAATGTACTTTTCTTCAGACGTCATTGTTTTAATGGTTTGATTGAGCACTCTTCTTTCTTCAAACGTATTGGCCATTGTATCAAGTGTCAAGGCCAGGTTGCCGCCTGTTTGTTTCTGAATAAGTAATGTTGCAATGAACAAGTTGAAATCACGTGATGTATTGCGTTTTTGCACTGCGCGAAAAGCGGTTTCCAGGTTGACTCCTAATTTCAATTCATTAGAGATTCGCTTAAACTCATTCCCGGCTGGTGCAGCTGCTTCACGGGCAACAATGTCGATTCCCTGATTGATCGTCAAACCGGATCTTGCCGCATTACCCAGGATCCTGCAAATTTCACTCAATTGATCATTAAAGCGTAGCTCATAACTGTTTTTCCGGAAATAGAATAATAGATAATTAGCTACAAATAACAATATTATCGGTAAAACCGTACTCAACAATAGCGGCATTCCAAAAATCGAATAAAACATGATAAACAATACCATAAATCCTACAATTAAAATTCCAAGATATTCTGAAGGAAGCAACTTCAAATTAGCATTATGCAGCTTGTTCCTTAGTTTTTCCGAAGACTCTCTCTCATCAAATTTGTCCCCCCACTTACTGATAACACTTTTACGTTCTTCTTCCGGAAACCATTCCTTTACTTTTTGCTTCCATTCTTTCTTCTGTGATCTGTATCCAAGGAAAAAATAGATACATAGGAGAAAGAATAAAACGCCTAAGCTATATAGTATAGACACTGTCAGATTCATAGCTTTTCTCCTCCCTTGGTCTGAACAACGCTTTATTAAAGGTAATACCAAAGACCTCCAAGTGTTCCAAACATTTTGGCACGATGCCTGTTGCCGTAAAGTATCCCTTTACATTACCTTCACCATCAACACCCGTACGCTGGAACCGGAATATATCTCTTACTTCAATGTTATTGTCGCCCGTTTTTTCCACTTCAGATATGTTTGTAATTTTACGGGTTCCATCCGTTAAGCGCTGTACCTGCACAATATAATCGAGAGCACCGGCAATATAATCGCGAATAACGTGTGTCGGTAAATCCATCCCTGCCATCACAACCATTCCCTCAACACGGTTAATTGCATCAAACGGTGTGTTAGCGTGAACGGTTGTCAGCGAACCTTCATGCCCTGTGTTCATCGCCTGCAGCATATCAAATGCTTCTGAACCGCGGACCTCCCCGACAATAATCCGATCCGGTCTCATACGGAGTGAGTTTTTCACTAAATTCCTGATGGTGACTTCACCACTGCCTTCAACGTTAGGCGGCCGTGCTTCCATGCCAACAACATTCGGCCGGTCGAACTTCAGCTCTGCTGAGTCCTCAATTGTGACAACTCGTTCACCATTGGGAATTGACTTGGCAAGTGCATTCAGCAAAGTTGTTTTACCACTGCCGGTACCGCCGGATATAAGCAGGCTTAATTTCGTTTGCACAAGTGCTTGCATAAACCTGGACATCTCATTTGTAAATGTGTCAAGGTCCTGTAAGTCATCCATTACAAATGGCGTCTTACGGAATTTCCTGATTGAAAGGAGCGTTCCGCCAAGGCTGATTGGTTCGATCACGGCGTTGACACGGCTCCCGTCGGGCAATCTGGCATCGACCATCGGTGAGCTTTCGTCAATTCGTCTTCCCAGCGGTGCAACGACCCTGTCAACAATATGCCTGACATGTGCTTCATCCTTAAATGAAACATTCACCCTTTCAAGTCGGCCTTTTTTTTCGACGTATACTTCTTTCGGATTGTTTACAAGTATCTCTGTAATTGAGTCGTCTTTTAACAAAGGTTCCAAAGGCCCAAAACCAACACTTTCATCAATCAGCATCGACAGCATGCGTTCTTTATCCTGTCGCGGAATAACCACTTTTTCTTCAGACATGAACTGATTGATGAAACGTTCAATCCTCAAACGTTTATCAGAAGAACCCAAACTTGTTATCTGCTCCAGGTTAACCTCAGTGAGGAGTCTGGATTTATAGTGTTCCACGAGCTCATCCAGATAGCCGGAATTGGATATAAATCCAGTATCTATGTCATCTTCTGATTGTGCTCTTGGATTTTTTTGAAACAGCGACATGATACCACCACCATATGATTATTATTTCAGCATCGAGTGAACCCACTTATGTATATCTTTGGAAAACGGCGGAAGCTTTTTTTCCGCAGGTTTTTTCCTTAATGGATCACCCTGATTAATGTATGCCTGAACATTCTTAATATCCTTTCTAATTTCCGATGCTACCGGATACGTTGAAAAACGTTCCAAATCCTTTTTGGTCAGTTCATTGTCTTTTCCTTTAAAATTAAGAACAAATTCAAATCGGTCCTGTGTGATGACACCCAGACGCTGAAACAGATTTTCCACGTTTTTCAGGACACGGATGGCTACTGTATCAAGATTCATCACATAATAAATACGGTTGGCTTCTTCCAAAACAGCCAAGGTTCGTTCATCCATCCATACCGGTAAATCGACGACAATGAAATCATAATGCCGTTTACTGGCCCTTAAGAGCTTTACAATAAAATCTTCCGTTATCTTTTCCGCGAGTTCGGCATCTCTGGGGCTTACAAGCACATTCAGATCCGAATGCTGTTCCTTTTCCGAAACATTGCGAATATGGTGTTCACCAAGTTCCTCCATAACCGGAAGCAAATCAATGATAGAACGCGTACTGTCAATTCCCAGAAAGGTCTCAGCCCCCCCATAATGAAGATTCAAGTCTATAAATAAAACTTTTCCAGTTGATTCAAGTTTAAGCGTTTGTGCAAATGTTGTACTGATCAGGGATTTTCCTGTTCCCCCGCCCCCGCTGTAAAAAGCGAAAATCTGTCCGCCTCCCCGTTTAAAACCGGATTCCGGCTCATTTGCACTTCTCAGACCGACATCTGCAGCCATGACTTCCAAGCGTTCCATGAAAATAAGCTCTTCACCCGGAAGCACATAAAAATCAGTGATACCCAGCTGGTTAAGGCTTCTAAGCAGGCTGAAATTTTCTTCACCACTCACACAGATAATTGACGAGTTAGGATGCTCGGATAAGGCCAATTGAGCATCATCTACAGCTGTTTCGCCATTATTTATGATTAAGATTAACTGTGCATTTGACTTTTTCAAATCAGCGGAAGCAAGAAAGTGAAGCTGAAAATATTCGCTTAATTGTTCCTCTATTACCGCTGTCAGTTCTTCATTATCCCCTATGACATATATATCATTTACTTTACTCATACGGTTCCTCCAACAACATATCTGTTAATTTTAATTATCATCATCATTATCTTTCTTATCTTTCTTATCATTTTTATCATCATTATCTTTATCTTCATTGTTATTGTTGTCATCGTTTGATTCCTCAGATTCTTCTTCATTATTGGAATCATTATTCGTTTCGTCGTTATTTTCATCAGCAGTGTTTTCTGTCTGACCGCTTTCCTCCGATCCCTGTTTCTGCTGTTCTTCTTCGGCCACATTGGCTTTAACAAGGCGTAAACTGTCTGCATAATTCTGCATATGTATTAATTTCGAAACACTTTCATATGGAATTTCCAGCTGAACCCCCGCAAAATCACCATCCTCATTATTAGCTGTTCTGGCAACCTTCACATCCTCCATAAATACTTCCGTAACCGGATCGTCTTCAAACGTATGGGAAACAATAATGTCGACACGATCCAATGCTGTCAATTCCTCATCAAACGACACCTTCTCCGATTTAAATACTGAAACTAATCGATTGTTAGCTTCTGTAACTGCTGACGCATCTTTCAAAATGTTATCGGTTATAATATCACCTGCTGACAAAGGTACAACGGAAACCTTATTCATCAGTTCTTCAACATCCGTTATGTGTTCATCGCGCAGATACTGCTGAGGTATTTCGTCTGTTGTGACATCATCAGGTGTGATGACTTCCCTTGATGAAACTTCCCTGTCTGCCGTATAAACTGTCACGATAGTCCCAAGATCGGTATTAATTGCCTGAACTTTTTTTAAAACAAGAAATCCGGATACTGCAGCCAATATTATGGCCAATGAAAAAAATATAATTGCTCTCCGTTTCGATTCCAGCATTTAATGCGAACCCTCTTTCCTTATCAAATAGTACAATAACAAATAATTTCTTCAGTTATTATCACATAGAAAAAAGATATGTCAAACGTGTGACAGGTATCACGACTTTCTTCACAGTATAGTTACCCCATAATGAGTCGTTCGAAACGGAAAAATCATCAAATTTTATAGGCTATTAGACTCATTTATTCGGCAAATATCAGGCGTATATGAATGCTTCATAGTCATAAAGGCTCATTTTTGGAAAATATTCTCATTTAGGCTGAATTCAGTCTAAATTTACATCTTTTGGTATCATAAACATACCAAAATAGGAAATAATATCGATGAAGAAAGGGTGATACCATTGGCGAAAAACGGTAAAAATCAATATAGTGATTTTTCGAATGTTCGGAATCAGCACAACCTGATTCCTGAAGAATTTCCGGAGGGGCCGTTTGGTTCGGAGGTTCACGATGAAAAATTGGAAGGCAGCAAATCGACGCCTTGGCAGGATGGGCAGAGGCGGGAAAGTGCATTTGTTTATCCGGATAAGGGACTGCATGATGACCTACCGAGACAAACGCCCGGCGCACACCCGATTCATGATGAACCAGGTGACCCGGAAGATTAGAAAAACCCGCATTCACTCGTTCATCACTTATCCTTCTGACGTTATAAAAAAGAGCAGCAGGCTGAATCAGCTAGCTGCTCCTATTTGTCCACTTTTTTCATAATAAAGTAGGCACAACCGAAATTGCAATACTCGTAAAGATAATCATCCAGTGTGCTGATTTTTGTATCAAAACCGGCTTTGGGATTCTGATCATCATAAAAGCCTTTGAGTCTAAGCTGATCATAGCCCCAGTCACCGACAATAAAATCATATTTTGACAAAATATCGGAAAATCGTTCCTTTAAACGTTCTTCATGAAACCCGTTTTTTTCATTTTCGATGATGTCATATGTCTTTCCATGTAACTCAATCACCAGATTCACCTCATTTGCATATCCTCAGTTTATCATAATCCGGAGGCGATCAACCAATATTTTGAGAAAATTTTGCTGTATGAATTTTACCGAATACAGCAAACTAAGATGGAATGAAATTTTGTGTAAAAGGAGATCAGTCATGAACAGAACAATCATATTCCCACTAGTGTTGTTGATGGGTATTGTGCTTGCAGGGTGCGGTAATGATAACGCAGCGGACGATGAGCGTCCACAAGCTGACGAGCGCGATCAGATGGTGAAAGAACTCGATCCCGAGCAGGAAACGACACCATCCAACCCATCCGGTGACAGTAAGCTTGGATACGTGCATTACACAAAAGAGCAAATTAATAATGAAACGGAAGCAGAACACAGCGTCAATATTGACCGGACGAGCCTGGCAAATATGATCACGAGACTCACTTTGCGGAATGATGGCTTTCGTGAGACCGCAACACTTGTAACTGATGAGAATGCGCTTATTGCATATGATAAAGAAGATGATATGGAACAGAAAAGAGCGGCAGAGATTGCCAGGAAGACGGCCGTATCCGTTTTGCCCGGATATTTTGATGTGTATGTATCCGATAACGAGACGCTGATGCAGGACATTCAAAGTTTGCATAATTCCAACGTCCAGGATCATGACCACGACAATACAATTAACCAGATTATCAAGGAAATGAAAAAATCCCCACAGGGAACGAACGAATAACCATCAGGACTAACGATTCTGTTTCGTTAGTCCTATTCGTCACTGAAGGAGGTGTGCTGAATGCTGAGAAAAATGACCTTCCTATTGTCCGTATTATGTTTGACCGCTATCATGGCGTGTCCCGTTCAGGCTGCTGAAGAAGAACAGGAACTGCACGAAAAGCGGATGCTATTATACAAAAAAACGGAAACCTTAACACAAATCCCTTGGTACTATATTGCTGCCATTGACCAGTATGAACGAAACAGCTCAGAAGAAGATAAAGACGACCAGCTTGTGTCCATCGACATCCGGGATGAAACATGGTATGGTCCAGGAAATAGTTCGTTGATTCAAGATGAAACGTTCATCGATTTTTTTCAGGGAAAAGGCAAGGACGGCAATGGAGATCATAAAGCCGATCCGGACAATCCAGAAGATGTGCTCTACACCATGGCATCCATTCTGCTGGAATATGGTCCTTCCCGTGATGAAGTGAAAATTGCCCTCTGGAATTATTATAAGCGGGATTTAACCGTCCAAACGATCATGAATACGGCTAAGGTTTTTCAGCAATTCAAACAGCTTGATTTGACAGACCGGGATTTTCCGCTCGATACGAACTACAATTACAGCACCAACAATAATTATGGTGACCGCCGCGGATTTGGCGGGTTAAGAATACACGAAGGTTCGGATATATTTGCGGATCACGGCACACCGGTGAAGTCAACCACATATGGTGTCATCGAATTGAAAGGCTGGAACCTGTACGGCGGCTGGCGGCTGGGCATCCGTGATATCAATAATGTTTATCACTACTATGCCCATATGAGTGGTTATCGTGATGACGTTGAAGTCGGACAGGTCGTCAAGCCGGGTGACATTCTCGGCAAAGTGGGATCAACCGGCTATGGACCGCCCGGCACTTCAGGAAAATTCCCCCCTCATTTGCATTATGGCTTGTACCAGGACAACGGTTACAGTGAGTGGTCGTTCAATCCGTATCCTTATTTGCAACGATGGGAAAGGATGTCGGAATAAGATCGTTCAGAGAGCGGGGAATCAGCGGGGCTCCCGATTCTATCAGCGGTGATGTACCCTTTATCGGCGGTGGTCCTCCTTCTATCGGCGGTGATCTCCGGTTTATCAGCGTTTTCGGCCGCTTCAATGCGTTTATCGGTGCACTCCGACTTTTACCCAGAAACAAAGAGCCTCTGGCGCGAGTGGCAAAGGCTCTTTGTTATTCATCTGCCGCTTCTTTTTACATTAACGGCATATCCATTGTGGAATTATTTCCTGTCTGCACCTTTTTTCACAGCGTTCGTTATGCTTGCTGCCAATCCTCCCCAAATAATCAGCATGGAGATGATCATAAACGTAATAGCTCCTCCAGTCATACTATTTCGCCTCCCCGGTATTCTGTGTCTCGTTTTCATTCACGGCTCTGGATTCTTTCCATTTAAACAGTGCCATAATAATACCGACTACCAAGGCACCGCCGGCAACGAACCAGCCGCCATACAAAATAAAGGCATCCGGATAACCTTCATAGTTCCCATTTTCCGTATCAAACAATTTCAGCAGGTTGGTTCTGAACAGATCATACATGGTATATCCCAGCACAACCGGTGTGATAAGACCAAGGCTGATGGTCCACCAGCCGCCGAGTCTGATGTCGGAAATGCCATTCGCATGTTCCTTGAATTCGCCAAGTTTGCGCAACACCCAGGCAACCAGCACAACCTCAACCAGGCCGACAAATGCAACACCGAATTGGTTAATAAAGTAATCTGCGGCATCCAGGAAGTTCAATCCGCCCCGGGTCGCAAATATCAATGAAACTAACGCGGCAAACCCGCCTCCGAATACAACAGCTTTATGACGGGAAATGTTGAATTTATCAGCCAATCCTGCCACATACGTTTCGATAATCGATATGAGGGACGACAACCCTGCCAGCACGAGTGAAGCGAAAAACAGGAATCCGAATAATTCATTAAGTGCCGGGAATTCGTTAATAATCGCCGGAAATACCATAAATGCCAAACCGACGCCTCCTGCAACAACATCTTCAACCGCAACACCCTGTTGTACAGCCATGAATCCTAATACCGAAAAGACTCCGATACCACAAAGCAGTTCAAAACTGGAATTACCAAAGCCAACGATAAATGCATTATTGGTTATGTCCGATTTTTTCGGTAAATAACTGGAATACGTAATCATAATAGCGAATGCAATCGACATACTAAAAAATATCTGGCCGTATGCCGCTACCCATACCTGACCGTCCCAAATGGAACTGAAATCCGGTGTAAAGAACGCATTTAGGCCTTCAAATGCTCCAGGCAGTGTGACGGCCCGGATGACGATAATCAGAAAAACAACGATCAGTGCCGGGATAAAAATTCGATTTGCCATTTCGATACCCTTTTTCACACCCCGGTAAAGTACACCTAAAACAATCAGCCAAACAACGATTAATGGTATAAGTACGCCAGGAACAAAGCCGCCAAATTCACCGGCTGCAGCTGTTTGTAAATAGTCGCCTGTCAAAAAAGCTTCCGGATCCGACCCCCAATTCAAATTAAACGAGAAGATCGAATACATAATTGCCCAGGCAACGATGACTGCATAGTAGGTCGAAATGACGAAAGCGACCAGAACGCCCCACCAACCGATCCATTCCGTCTTTCTATTCATCCGCTTATACGTTAACGGTGCTGAGCCTTTATACTTATGGCCCATGGTGAATTCCATAATCAAAATAGGAATCCCTGCTGTCAACAGCGCAACCAAGTATGGCACCATAAACGCTCCCCCACCGTTTTCAAACGCTGTTGCCGGGAAACGCCAAATGTTACCCAATCCGACTGCAGAACCCGCTGCTGCCAAAATAAATCCTGCCCTTGTTCCCCATTGTGAACGGGTTTCCATTCCAAAACTCCCCCTTAGTAGTGCCTGTGCTGACTACTGCAAATTTTAGAGTCCAGCAAGGCAATTTTAATTTTTCAGATATTTACGTCTATAGTATACCGGTACTTTTCGACTATGTCAAAGAATCGTGGTAATTTTTGCTCTTATCTGTCAAGGGTTCGCCGCTGATCCTGCCAACTTTCGTCCGTAAAAGTTTTTCTTCCAAATAAGGATCATTATTCTTCTTGTTCCTCTTTTGTAATGTCATCCTTAGGAACTGCAATTGAAGAGCCGTCACCGCCACCCCAAAATTCAGGGATATCACCCATTAGCGCACCACCGTCGATATATATTTCAGTTGAGACAGTTTTCACGTCCGTTGAAAATGGGATCACGATTTGCACATCAGCTTCAACCTTCACATACAGCGAAACCCACGACCCATTCAATCCAAGTGGTTCTTCTTCCCGCTTAATATTGGTTCGGACATTGCCAACAATTTCAAAATTGACGGGAATTTTGGGTCCGAGATTTGCCAAAATGGAATTGCCTGTCGCCTGACCGATCGGAATCTCAATAACTGTCGGATCTTTTTCAGGAAGATTTTCGGTTGTATCTTCAAATTCCTCGGGCTCAAACAATGAGTTTTCATAATCAGGCGGTTCACCCGAATTCATGTAACGAAAATACTCCTCAACCCTGTCTGTCGCCACACGGTTTATTTCACTGATGACTGACGAGTTCCAGTTGTAAGTGGCTACGTTTCCCTCTTCATTATATGTAATATTCAACAGCTCATCATAGCTGTAATTTTCAGCAAACCTGACGGCTGTATTGATACCGCGCGTTGCAAATTCAGTTGTTTTTGTTTCGGCTATATCCATCAGTGTCGGTTTCAGCCCTTTATCAATAATAACGATACTAAAAATAATCATTAAGACAAATACGACCAGCGTAATCCCCAAAATGTTTTGCATTGGAGGTGGTGATTTCGATACTTTTCTTTTGCGGAATACCATGTGTTTCCTTCGCATAAGAAACCCCCTTAACACACCATATGCTTGTATTAAGGGGGTTAGAATCGTTTCATGCTATTTTCAGTAAGGCATCTTTCCCTGTCATACCTGCTTCCCAACCGTATGCCATGGATGCATCGGTGATTTTTTCGAGCGGCGCATGCAACAGCTCATCAATCGTTTTAACACCTTTTGCGCGTCCGGCGATCACCTTTCTGTCTGCCAGGACATGATTCAGTACATCGACATCCAGTGCACCGCACATAATATAGCCGACTTCATTCGAGATGACCAGCAAATTCGTTTTGGGCAGTTCCACTGTTACAGCAGTATAATGCATGCCTTCAACTTCCAATGGATTCACTGTAATCACTTTTGTCCATGCCTCCTTCACACCATGTATACGGTATGGTATGCAGAATGGAGGCACCATGTCACAAACCTAGAAACCAGCGAACTTGTGGCGCAATGTGTATGCCAGCAGATCCCTTAGAAATTCCGGGAGAAAATAGTGTTTCACTGCGGATTTAGCGACTTCCGGAAGCAGCCGGCCGAATGTAAATGTGTCAGCCGTAGCTACTTTAAACACTTGATCCGGATCAAGCGGTTCGCCATTGAAGCGGATAGCCCCCACATATTCACTGCCGTCTTCTCTTTGTACGGTATCCACTTCAAGTCCGGCGTAAATCATTTTACCGAGAACTTCCCCGCGGAAGCCAAATCCATTCAGCTTTAACTCCGTAAGCTCCCTGGTCACAGAAGCACGGATAACTTCTGTCAGTTCGTCACCGTCGAGTTCCACGACACACGGATTGATCGGGTGCGGACAGATACGGTGAATATCCTTATAAGTGATCTGGCCTGCTGGAATCTGATCCAATAAAACGCCGGCATTCAATATGGCAACGTCCGCTGTTGTCCATTCCAGTAACGTGTCTGTCAGTTTTTGCATGATGGCGGTATGCTGAAACCATTTAACATCGATCGCACTTTTAAGCTCAGCAACCGTTTGACCGAGTAATGCATCTGCTTTTTCCGTTAAGTCATGTAGCGACTGTACAGTGCTTAAATCTTTCGCCATATGTGTCATATCATAAACGGAAGCCTCTTTACCGGCAAGCTGTTTCTGGTCATGATCCCACGTTAATACCACTTCCCCTGCGAATGCACAATGTTTTCCTGCAGCCGTAATGATGGTATTGTGGACGTTTTCTTCTTTTCTTAGTAAATGATGCGTATGTCCGCCGATAATCACATCAATGTCATCAAAGCGGCGGGCAATTTCCTGATCTTCACTGATTCCCAAATGCGACATCAAAACAATGATATCCGCTGTTTCCTTCAGCTTGCCAATATGTTTTTCCAGTGTCTGAAACGGCGCTGATATATGCCAGTCAAGCAGTTCGTAAAAGGCATTAAACGGAGCGGTCAGCCCGATCACACCGATTCTTACACCACTGTCCGACTGGATATGTACGGTCGAATGCAGCCAATCCGGTTCGGTATCCGTCAGGCTGTGCAGATTAGCACAAGCTACCTGAAAATCGGCATCATCATACAAATGATGAAGATCTTCGTGTGCCATCGTAATCCCTTCATTATTCCCGATGGTGGCGAGATCGTATCCAACATCATTCATCAGCTCAACGTTTGCCTTCCCCATAAACGCCTCTGCAATTGGATGGACCCGGTCAACATGATCGCCGATGTCAACCAGCCAGCATGCGTGACCCTCAGCCAGCCGCTCTTCTTTGGCGCCCTTTAAAAACCCTGCAACCTGTGGCCAATTGTCAAAATGACTGTGCAAATCATTGGTATAATAAAAATAAAGCTTCTCCTGCATTGACATGCTCCTTACATGAATCCCTCAATAATCAACCTGATCCCAACAATAACCAGCATCAACCGTAGTATCCATTCCAATAAACTACTTTTCATCAACTGATTGACTTTAGCTCCAAGTGTTCCGCCAACCCACGCGCCAATAACGAAAAAGCCCGCGTATTCCCAGACGATATGGCCTAAAGCAATATGTGTCCCCGCGCTCATAATACTGATAAATAAAATTACAAACATCGAGGTGGCTGCAGCCGTATGAACAGATAAACCAAAAAGGAATATCATGGCCGGAACAATCATTGCGCCGCCGCCAGTGCCAAACAGGCCTGATATAGCCCCGATGATCAGGGAAATGATAAATACGGACAAGACAGGTGTTTTCCGTGACACGTTATCATCTGTCCGTTTATCCCGTTTGACCAAAAAGAGAAACGACATCACAATCATCAGGACACCAAAATACAGCGAAAAATCCTCAGAGCTGATAAACTGATTCAGCCATGACCCCAAAATGCCACCCGGAATGCTGCCGGTTAAAAACAGCAATCCTATTTTTATATGGATCCGTTTGCTTCTGTAAAAAGCAAGTGTCGATGAGAACGCTGTGAACACCATCGTGATTAGGGAAATACCGACAATCACCTGCGGGGTTGCCCATGCAAATGCATCCGAATATTGATACATAAGCAGCATTGCCGGAATCAGTATGACACCGCCGCCCATACCAACAAGGCTCCCGGCAAACGAGGCGGCCAGTCCAATGATGACACAAATAAAATAAATCAATAAAAACCCTTTCATCATAGCCATCTGTATCCATATTAGCATGAATCAGGCTGAATTTGTATTTATACAGGTTGTTCAAAAAGACCGTGCGATGCTGTCGTTTTCGTGCTCATGTTTGCGGGGTTCCGGCTCATGTTTCGGCTTACCCTGAAGTAATTTTGCCCACGGTCCGAAACGGCCCCTGGAATCGGTCAAAACGTCAGAGAGAGGGCATCTCTCGTCCGAAACGGCCCCTGGAATCGGTCAAAACGTCAGAGAGAGGGCATCTCTCGTCCGAAACACCCCATGGAAGCGGTCAAAACGTCAGAGAGAAGGCATCTCTCGTCCTGGTGCAGACCCCCCCGATTGCCACTCGCGGCCGGGTCCTTTTTATCCACTTTTTTGAAGCACTTATAAAAGCCCCTCCTACTACTATTATCGAAACGAAATTGAAAATGGGGGCATGAAATCGAAAAAAACGTTTTACTTTAGGATGCCCCTTTTCCGGATCCGGATACGATTATAGTAGTGAAAGAGACACGAAAAAAGCCCGCCGAAGCGAGCTCTCTGATTTCTGCATTTCCATTTAACCTATCGAACCTTCCATTTCCATCTTTAATAGTGAAGGTTCCACCTTTTTCGTACAACAACAACTTGACTTGGTTTTATAAATCTTATTTCTCTTGCAAATGCTTTACTGCAAAGTTGATAATGGTTGACAATCACCATTCATACAAGGAAAATTAGTATATTTCATTTATCCAATACCAAGTGATTATAATTATTAAATCATTAATTCTTTAGAAATGCTTCCCCATTTTTTACATTTAATTCATGGTTATTTATCGATAAAATATAGTTATTTACCCATTCGGTCTCAATAGTTTTCACACGATCTTCTATATAAATTCTTTTTTTAAACCAAAGAGGTCCATTTAGTTCTCCAATTATTCCATAGGAAGAACCTGCACCACCATCAAACTTAAATAAATCAATTTTGTAATTGTTATCTGGAGATTCTGTGCTTGATTGATATTCTTTATCCATTGAAAATAGCTGGGTGAAAATCATTGCAAAAAAAAGAACGATTAATAAAATTAGTGATAAAATAACCGTAAACCAACTCCTTATTTTAGAAGGAAGATTATTATTACTTCTAAAACCTAGGATTCCTAATATAAATGTAGTAAAAGTCAGTAATATAATAATATAGATATTAGGTATAATGTCCGCAGTCTTATTCTTTGTCGACTTCATGGCCAGTGGCAGTGGCATGGCTGCGCACTGGCAGTCATAGACAATGCCACTGGCAATAAGTTTGGTCAGTGTATTGTCGTTACCACCCCAAGTATT
>NZ_SRHY01000044.1 GCF_004565465.1 Lentibacillus salicampi | reverse complement strand
TCCTTGGTACTTAAATTCGAGGTCATTGCAATGACACTCTCTATCGTACCAAGAGGGCTCTATTTTTGTACAACCGATTCTAGCCCCACTTATCCTCAAATTTCTTTATATACAGGAATGCTTTTTATCCTCCTTTTTGAACACGTACATAAACTAAGAATCCTTTTCTTAACATCTCAACAGCAATTTCCTGCTTTGCTGCCTGTTCGCCCACCATTCTGCCCTCTTTTTTCCCTTTCTCCCCATATGAAATTGTATATTCCATTATCTTCTCACGATCATCCATGTTGCCAATGCGCAATTTTTCTTTCTCCTGTTCGTTCAGTTTCAAAAAATCCGTATATCAAATATTCCTCGGCCGGGTTCGATTGCATTCTGGTTGGCATCCGTAGAAATTCCTGTTTAACTTCAATCCGTTCATGACCTGAGCATCCCATTTTACGAGAAATGCCGCAGCTATTAATGTCTAAGAACGTATGAGGAATTGCGGATTTATTTATCTATACATATCAAGGTATACTAGCTGATTCGGTCTATGATGAAAGTTGAATTATTAAATAAATAATAACTTTTTTAACCCACTATTAATTCTTTGCAAAGGTTTCGTAAAATTGCCTTTTTTATGATTAAGATATGTTTTAATTGCATTAAAGGAGGCGATAAACGTGAAACATGTTGAATTGATTGGTGTTTCAAAGTCTTTTGAAAAACAACAAAACGTATTAAATGAAATTGATCTATCAATCGAAAAAGGAGAGTTTTTTGTTCTTGTTGGGCCATCCGGGTCAGGGAAAAGCACGTTACTCCGAATGATTGCGGGACTTGAGGACATAACAGGTGGGATATTAAAAATCAGTGATAAAACAGTTAATCATCTCCCGCCGAAAGACAGGAATCTCTCTATGGTATTTCAAAATTATGCATTATATCCACATTTAACGGTAGAACAAAATATTCTTTTTGGATTACATGTCAAAAAAACACCTAAAAAAGAGCAGCAAAAAAGATTAAAAGAGACTGCAGACATGATGGGATTAACCGAATTGTTAAAACGCAAACCAAAAGAACTTTCCGGTGGTCAGCGGCAGCGGGTAGCCCTTGCAAGATCTGTCGTCAGTGAATCGCCTATTTGTCTCATGGATGAGCCACTATCAAATCTGGATGCGAAGTTGCGCGCACATATGCGTATTGAAATAAGACGTTTGCAAAAAAAGTTGGGGCTCACAATGATATATGTCACACATGATCAAGTGGAAGCAATGACCATGGGAGATCGAATTATGGTGCTTAATGAGGGAAAGATTCAGCAAGTTGGAAAACCTATCACGTTGTACAATAAGCCGGCTAATTTATTTGTCGCCTCTTTCATTGGGTCACCAAAAATGAATATGGGGAAAGCTGTGTTTTCAAATCAGCAGCTCATTATAGAAGATAAACTTCATCTATCGCTAGACCGTGCTGAAGCAGCCGGTATACCAAAAGATAAAAATCTTAACATTGGCATTCGTGCAGAGCATATTTTCCCTGGCACGCATGATAACACGACGCATGAACTGGAAGTCATTAATGTCGAGCAATTAGGGAATGAAACGTTGATCACATTTGAAATTGGAAAAGAACTGTGGACCGCAAAATGGCTTGGACAATGGAACGTTCATACAGGTGACAAAGTAGCTGTATCTATTTCGATGAAAAACATGAGCTTCTTTGACGCTGATTCCGGCTTACTGATCAAACCGGCCTCAGCAGAACGAGAGCAAGAGGTCGTTGCCATATGAGCGAAGCAGCAATCCATTCAGAAGAGCTAACAGCACTTAGCTTCGAAAAAATAAAAAAGAAACAGCGCATCATTAGTTTTTTAAAAGGCATGCTGTTTCTGATGCCATCCATTGTCCTATTTAGTATTTTTCTGTTTTATCCGCTTGTCCGTACGATTTATTTAAGTTTTTTTCTTACCGACGCAAGCGGAACGCCAACTGCTTTTGTTGGATTAGACAATTTCATCCAAATGTTTACATCACCGGTTTTTCTGCAAAGCATGCAATCAACTTTCCTGTTTGTACATTATACAGTTCCGGGTACGGTTCTGATTGGTTTGTTTTTAGCAGTGATTGCAAATGAAAAATTGAAGGGGATTGGTTTTTTCCGGACGATTTTCTCTTCCACTATGGGAATTTCGGTGGCGGCAGGTTCTGTATTTTGGTTGTTCTTATTTAATCCGACAATGGGGTGGCTGAACCAGATTCTCGGGTTTTTTGGAATGGAGTCGATTGGCTGGCTCACTGATCCCAATTTTGCTTTGATTTCTGTCTCAGTTACAACGATATGGATGAACCTTGGTTTTACCTTTCTTATTTTATTGGGCGGGCTGCAATCGATTGATTCCTACTTATACGAGAATGCGGATATTGATGGCGCAGGCTATTTTTACAAGCTGCGAAGGATTACGATTCCGATGCTTTCGCCAACATTATTTTTCGTATTGACAGTGTCACTGATAAACGCATTCCAAACATTCGGACAGATTGACATGCTGACAAGAGGAGGTCCGCAAAATGAGACCAATTTAATCGTGTATTCGATCTATCAGGAAGCCTTTATGAATTATCAATATGGTACAGCAAGCGCACAGGCGGTGGTTTTATTTGTCATTATTCTTATTTTGACGTTAGTGCAGTTTAAATTGGGGGAAAGGAAGGTTCATTACCAATGAACATGCCATTAAGCAGAAAGCTAATATTCTATACATTGCTATTTGTATCGGCACTCCTTGTATTTGCACCGGCAATGATTGCATTCATGATGAGTTTCATGACAAATCAGGATATTATGGCGGGAAACATGATACCGACCTCCCTGACTTTCGACAATTATTTGGCCGTGTTTGACCGGTTTCCTTTACTAAATTATTTAGCGAACAGCTTTATTGTATCAATTGTTATTATGATCGGTCAGTTAATTTTATGCAGTCTTGCTGCCTATGCCTTTGTTTTCATGGAATTTAAAGGACGGGATGTATTGTTCTTTATTTTTATTGCAACGATGATGGTTCCTTTTGAAGCATCGGTTATCCCGAATTTCCAAACGATTCGTGATTTGGGGCTGATTGATTCATATGCCGGTTTGTCTCTTCCGTATTTTGCTATGGCATTTGGAACGTTTTTATTGAGACAAAATTTTAAACAGATACCAAAGGAATTAAAAGAAGCATCTGAGATAGCTGGTATAGGTCATTTTAAGTTTTATTTAACTGTTGTTCTGCCAGTTGCGAAGACAAGTTTAGTCACCCTTGGCGTGTATGGGTTTTTAACCTCATGGAACATGTACTTATGGCCGCTCTTATCGACCACAAACGATAGTGTGCGTACGGTACAGATTGGCTTAAAACAATTGCAGTCCCAAGAGCAGCTGAATGAGTGGGGCGTGATTATGGCGGGAGGGATTATCGTTGTCTTGCCTACATTAATCCTGCTTTTCTTAGGCCAAAAGAAATTGCAGCAAGGGTTAGCAGAAGGAGCGATTAAATAAAAAGGAGTGTCATAACAAATGAAGAAACTGGTATTTTCTTTAATGATGTTCGTATTCGTGTTTATTGCTGCAGCTTGTGGAGGGGATGCAGCTTCTGATAAAACATCAGCATCCCAGGCAGATGAAGAAAGAAACAGTGAAACGCAAGAGGTAACGTTCTGGCATGCGATGGGCGGCGCAGCACAGGAGGCACTTGATCAAATTGTTGCGGATTATAACAATTCCCAGGATGACATACAGGTAAATGCACAATACCAGGGTTCCTATGATGAAGCCTTAACAAAATATCAAAGTGTTGCTGGAACAGATAGTGCGCCGACAATGATGCAGGTCTTTGAAATTGGAACGATGACCATGATCAATAGCGGAAGTATCGTGCCAATTCAGGAATTTGTTGATGCAGATGGCTACGACATGAGCGAACTGGAAGAAAATATTGTAAACTACTATAACATCGATGATCAATTCTATTCTATGCCATTTAATTCTTCTACACCAGTTATGTACTATAATAAAGATGCATTTGAAGCGGCGGGTCTTGATCCGGAAAATCCACCGGAAACATTCGAGGAAGTGGAAGCGGCCGGAAAAGCAATTGCGGATGCAAACCCGGATATGAAAGGTTTTGCATTACAGGCGTATGGCTGGTTATTTGAACAATTATTGGCTAACCAAGGTGCTCTATTATTGAACAATGACAATGGACGTACCGAAACAGCAACGGAAATCGGTTTTACAGATGAAGAAGGAAAATCTATTTTTAACTGGGTCGAACGGATGATTAATGATGGCACATTTGCCAACTATGGGACGAATGGGGACAACATGGTTGCAGGGTTTACAGCAGGTGATGTCGCGATGTTCTTACAATCGTCTGCAAGTGCCAGAGATGTCATTGATAACGCACCATTTGAAGTTGGCGTTGCATTCATGCCATATCCGGAAGATAAAGAACGTCAAGGCGTTGTGATCGGCGGTGCAAGTCTTTGGATGATGGATGGAAAACCAGAAGCAGAACAACAAGCTGCATGGGAGTTTATGAAATATTTGCAAACACCGGAAGTTCAAGCCGAGTGGCATGTAAACACTGGATATTTTGCCGTTAATCCGGAAGCGTATGATGAACAATTGGTACAGGATTCGTATGAAGAAATGCCACAATTACAAGTAACAGTAGATCAGCTGCAATCAACCAAACCTTCTTATGCCACGCAAGGAGCGGTGATGGATATGATTCCGGAAGCTCGCCGAATTACCGAAACTGCTTTGGAATCCGTTTATAATGGCGGTGATGTGGATGAAGCGTATAATACCGCAGTAGAACAACTGAATGCTGCAATTGAACGAGCTAATGCGGCCAGAGAAGGATAATAACGGGACATATGAAAGAGAATAAAGTTTTGTGCTTTATTCTCTTTTTCTATCAATCATTAAAGGATGTGTTTAAATGGCGGAAACAAAAATATATGGACACCGTGGTTGCATGGGAACAATGCCAGAGAATACATTAATCGGTTTTCAAAAGGCAATTGACCAAGGGGCAGACGGTCTTGAAATCGACGTGCATATGACTAAGGATGGCGAGATTGTGGTCATACATGATGAAACACTGGACAGAACAACCAATGGCAGTGGATATATTAAAAATCACACCCTTTATGATATTAAACAATATAGCTCCGGGATCAATTTTTCTCACTACCATAATTATGAAGAAATGTGGAATAGAGAAGTTGTCCCGACATTACAGGAAGTATTAGAACTATTGACACCTTACGATATTGAATTAAATATCGAATTAAAGACATATTTGGTTCATTATGAAGGGATTGAAGAAAAAGTTTTATCGTTGGTCCATCAATATGGAAACGGCAGAAATGTCATTTATTCTTCTTTCCATCTGCCAACAATGCTTAGAATAAAAAAATTGAATCCATCTGCAAACATCGCCTGGCTATTGAATACGTGTATTTCACATCCTTGCGATTACATTAAAACCATGGAGTTGGAAGCATTTCACATAGATACCGCCACTGTTTTATCTTCCGCTTATTATTTGAAGGATTTGTATTTAAATATTCGCGTCTGGACTGTAAATGACAGCCATGACATCAAGCAACTTCTGGATTTAAATGTGAATACCATTATTACAGACTTCCCTGGGGATGCTTTGTCCATCAGAAACGAGCGACAAACGATTGTTTAAGAAAGGAATCGCTTTTGTCCTTGTATTCATCTCCATTGGGCTCTCTGCGATATATGTTTCAGAGGATCGCAAGCCTTTGCCTTCTGTGGTAGAACAACCAAAAATTATTGCCCATCGCGGTGCCAATGACAGGATGAATGAAAGTACAATTTCAGCTTATGAAATTGCTGCGGAAGATGGGGTCGATGCACTGGAGATAGACTTACGAATGACTGAAGATGGATTACTGGTTGCAATGCATGACGAAACAATAAATCGGACAACAAATGGAACCGGAAAAGTTGCCGATTATACATTAGAGGAGTTGCGGCATTTTCAAACAATAGAAGTGTTTAGCAATGAAATAAATACGGAACCCATCCCTGTATTTAAAGAAATCATAGATACCTTTACCGATACGGAACATTATTATATCGAAACAAGATTGGTGAATGGGAAAGCGGTGATGGAAGAGCCATTAATTCTATTGCTGCATGAGTACAATTTAATAGAAAAGGACTTAGTCACCATTCAATCTTTCTCACAAAAAAGCCTGGAAAAAATCAAAGCGTTAGAACCTTCTATTCCTTTAACGCTCCTATTTAGTAAAGGAAATTTTAATCTTAACGATGCGTTGTCGGCGGATTATCCAATTATTGGAATGGAGGCAACCGATGTAACGATGAAACGTGTGAATGAACTCCATCGGCAGGGAAAAGAAGTACATGTCTTTTTTAATAATATGGAAACACAAAAAGAAGAGCAGAAACGAGTAAAGGCATTAAATGTAGATGGATATTTTACGGATGATATTTCGTTTACCAAAGGATTACTTGGCAGGAAGAATTAGATAATAGTTTGTGGCAACGATTCCCTATCCCCTAAGCCTTTAGATACATGAGCACAAGGAATGCTTCACCGAATCCACATCGCACGCGAGCATTAGTGCTTTTCTTTTCCAGGAAGCGGAGAAGACAAGCCAACGAGCTTCTCGCGTGTTGTGGTGACTTCTCACTGGGGATTGTCGTGGAGCGGTTTTAGCAGATGCTCCCCCTATTAAACGTGTCATTTTTACCGGACTTTTTGAACAGCCTCTATAAGCAATCGATAACTTTCCGACATTAAAAAAACTTTTAGACCAGTCATATGATCTAAAAGTTTCTCACTGCATACATATTCTATTTGACTCTTTCCATGCCAAATATTCGTTTAATCCGATTTAAGACAGGCTGCTGACCTTGCATGACGATTCCGGCTAACTCGGCTATCACCTGCAAGCCAACAATAATAATGCCAAATATGATGACAGACGTCAGCATTGTTCCACTGTTAAATACGATGGCCATTCCGCCAAAAAAGGCACTGAACCCGTAAATGATCAAAACTGCACCACGGTGGCTATAGCCCATTTTCATCAATTGATAATGAATATGCTTCTTATCGGCGTTGGCAATCCCGTGCTTATTAATCGTTCGCCGGATAATCGCCAAAATCGTGTCAAAAACCGGAATGGCGATAACAATGACCGGGATGATAAAGCTGAACAGGGCCACATTTTTGAACAACCCGAGCATGGATACAACCGCTATCGAATAACCCAGAAATAAAGCACCTGTATCCCCCATAAATATTTTGGCCGGATAAAAGTTATGGTAAAGAAAACCAATACACCCGCCGATCAGGACGACACACAAATATGCGACAATGATTCGATAATCGATCATCGCCATGATGAGAATACTGAATAAACCAATCGCGGACACACCCGCTGCTAGCCCGTCCAGCCCATCAATGAAGTTAATGGCATTGGCAGCCGCCAGTATCCAAATAATCGTGATAATATATGCCAAACCATCCATGTACACGGTGCCAAAGAAAGGAATGGTCAGCTTTTCAATGACCAGACCGGAAGACACGACGACCAGTGCAGCCGCCAGCTGTCCCGTCAGTTTCATGTACGGCTTCAGATCAAAAATATCATCCAGGATACCTGTCACCAACATGATCAAGGCACCGACAATAATAGCCGTCATTTGCGGATGTTCCGGCTGTATATATAGGAACCCGGCAGCCGCACCAATAAAAATCGCGAGCCCGCCCAAACTGGCCTTGATGCCATGATGGTTTTTGCGATTGTTATCCGGTATATCAGCTGCCCCCAATCTCAGGGCCAGCTTATTGATGAAAGGCGTTACAATTAATGCTGTCAATGCCGAAATGACAAATGCAACTACTAAATCAGCTGTATCAAACATAGGTACAGTACACCTGCTTCATATCAAATTATGAAACTTCTTTATTGATTCTATCACATTTTCTGCAAATAGGCACTGGTATTTTTGTAACTACCCTGTACGTTTGATGTTAAACGGGGATCATAATTATACTGAGAAAGAAAATCACCTTCATTACCATGAAAGAAGGTGATTCTTCTGATTAAGCCTGGTGTCAATTTTTATTTTGATCCCGTAATTCTTCTCGTTGTTCGTAACCCTCATCCCGGGCTTTCTCACGTAATTCATAACCGGTATCCCGTGCTTCTTCGCGTATATCATAATATTCATCTCTGACATGGTCACGTATATGATATGCCCGATCTCCAATAAGATTGCGAATCTCTACTGCGTCAACCTCTTCCATGATGTCTTCCATGTATCGCGTCAGGTCTTTCTGGCGTGTTTCCTCGTCGTAACTGAGATTGACTGCCTCACTCTCATAATCATAAGAATCATCGACATACTCACTCTGTTGGTCATAATAGACATCCACATTTTCACTTACCCAGTCATACCAGTCTTTGATTAATTCCCTTCTGGCTTTTTCAAATGTCTCCTGCAGCTCTTTGGCATTATTTGCACTGAAGTATTCCCCTTCACCTGCACTGGCAATCTCTTCAAGTGACTCGCGTTCTGATTCTTCAATATCAAGTCCAATGATATTAACAATCGCTTCAATATCTGATTTCTGCAGATCTTTTGCAGCTGCCGCCGGGTCTCCTCCACACGTTTCTTCACCGTCACTTACAACATAAACGATACTTCTCGTCTCTTCACCATTAGCATTGGCTAAGTCTTCACCGGCTTCCTCAATCGCTTTAGCTATCGGGGTGTAGCCAGTTGGTTCGAATTGGTTCAGTGATTTTTCAAAATCATCTTCTTCATATGACCCTAACGCATACACCTCTTCCGTATTGGCACAGGATTCTTCTTTGCCGTCTTTCTTATTCGTACCCTTATGGCCATACACACGCAATGAAACGTTCGCATTTTCCGGCAAGTTGCTGGCAAAATCGGCAATGGTCTCTTTCGCAAGATCCATTTTAATATCACCATCTATCTCTTGTGCCATGCTTCCGCTTGCATCAAGTAAAATCTGAACATTAAGTGACCCATGGTTTTCCAGTTCTTCTTCACCAATACTACCATCCGGTTTGGCCGTCATATCATTAAATACAACTTCCGTTTCATCCAGAAATTCCTGGTATTTTGTAAAATCCTCCGCTGTCAATGCTAAAATACGGTGGAAATATTCTTCCGCGCTTAACCCTTCAGGCCACTGAGCGATTTCTTCCTTTACTGCTTGTGCATCATATTTGTCACCACTATATTCCCCGGGTCCTGCTTCCATCCATGCAATCGTATCATCTATATCAATTGTAAATTGATCATAATCGAGATCGCCGGATGTATCCTTTTCCCCTTCTTCAGATGTTTCCTTGTTATTCTCGGCTTCCCGCTGTGAGTCTTTATTTGTTTCCGCATCGGGATTCCCACATCCAGCAAGTATAAAAATAATAAGTGCAACAACCCAAAATTTTCTTAAACCCATTTCACCGCAACTCCTCCCCCAGATATTGCTACGTATTATAGCAAGAAAGCCTCCTAAAAACAATAAGACTTAACACTTTTCATTTTGCGGAAAATATACTTAGAATCCTATGTATCCCGGGTCTATCGGCAAAAGTTACAACTGGTACGAACATTCGAACAATGTTGAAACCGCCTAAACAGTGAAGTAGCATGATAAACGAATCGCTTTTTTATAACTAGATTCCGGAGGGTCAGTTAATGAAAGATAAAAGCCATGCTGTAGATTTATCTGCACCAGAACCAGCATCAAATACGAGTAAGCGTAAAAAAATTGTCATCGGTCCCGGTATCGTACTTGCTGCAACAGGAATCGGAGCTGGGGAAGTTGTAATTTCTGCTGTAACCGGAGCAGAATTTGGCCTTGTCCTTATATGGGCTGTCGTCCTTGGAGCTTTATTAAAATTCGCACTGACAGAAGGTGTCGGCAGGTGGACACTGGCTACCGGACAAACCATTATGGAAGGATGGCGTTCACTCGGAAAATGGACAATGGGCTATTTTTTCCTGTATGTCACATTATTTGGACTTATATATGGAGCGGCCATTGCGACAGCCTGCGGTTTAATGGCATATGCAATGTTTCCCGCCATACCGGTTTGGTCATGGGCAATTTTACATTCTATAGCTGGGTTTATCTTAATTTGGTTCAGCCGGTACAAATTATTTGAACGCATGATTACGATTTTAATCGGTATTATGTTTGTAACCGTCATAGGCTCTGCCATCATGTTAATACCAAGCTTGAGTGATCTTCCTGCCGAAGCATTTATTCCTGGCATTCCGGATAGTTCCATATATCAAATCCTTGCAATTGTCGGTGGCCTTGGAGGTACTATGGCTCTGGCTGCCTATGGCTATTGGGTACGCGAGAAAGGCTGGCAGGATAAACATGATATACCTGTCATGCGCATTGATGCGTCGATCGCCTATATTGTCACAGGTCTCTTTTGTGTAGCGATGATGATTATCAGTACACAATTTTTATATGGTACAAGTCTCAGCTTGTCCGGGGCAGAAGGCATGAGAGATTTTCTGGGCATTTATGGCGACAGATTTGGTACCGGGGCACAAATTTTCCTGAATATTGGGTTTTGGGCAGCTACCTTCTCTTCCATGCTCGGATCATGGAATGGGATTCCTTACTTGTTTGCTGATTTTATCCGTGTACGTAAACTAAAAAATACAACGCAAATAAACTCAGCCAACCCGGTAACAGAAAAAGATCCGGCCTACAGATTTTTTCTGGCCTGGCTCACCTTTCCGTCGATGCTCCTGCTTATTTTTGATCAGCCGGTATCGATCGTAATGTTGTATTCGGCGCTTGGCTCATTGTTTATGCCATTTGTCGCGATCACGCTGCTTGTTTTGCTGAATTCCAGGAAAGTACATCCGGGATACCGCAACAAATTCATACATAATGCCATATTCGTTTTCGTTCTCATTACTTTTATATTTTTAGGTGTGATGGATTTTGTATAAATAGAATGCCATGGCATACCAAATAAGACTGATGGACCCATTCGTTTTAAGTGAATGGGGCTTTTTCAAATCCTTGCTGTCCAGCAAATTTAAAGGGCAATTATGAAATCGGTTTAACTGACAGAATCATTTTATGGTAAACTATGAAATATCAAACATTTAAACCATAAATAATAGGTGATTCTAATGGTATTGGACTACACGAATTCTATTCCGCTTTATATCCAGCTGAAAGTGAAAATTGAAGAAAAAATCCTGGAGGGGGTTTATACCGGAAAGATCCCCAGCGAACGCGAGCTTATGGATGAATACTATGTCAGCCGGAGCACCGTCCGACAAGCAATTGATGCACTGACACGGGAAGGAACACTCGATAAAAAACCAGGCAGAGGAACTTTTGTTGCGCTGAAGCCTATTAACGACTGGCTGGGCAGCTTAAGCAGCACATCTGAGACTATCCAGCGAATTGGAATGAAACCAGGAGCAAAGCTGGTTAAGGCAGAGACAGTCCAGCTTCCTAAGCATCTGCAGACATTAACCGGATTAACAGAAGGCGTGCATATTAAACGGATTCGATATGCTGACCATATACCGATAGGCGTTGAAAATAACTACTACCCGATCGAACTGGGTGAAGAAATTATGACATATGATCTGAATAAAAAATCATTATATGACCTACTTGAACAGGAATTGGGCGTGCGTTCAATTGAAGCCGACCAAATTATCAAGTCAGAACGCATCAATAAAGAGGATGCAAAGCTTTTAAACGTGTCATCCAGCATGAGTATGTTAATTGCGGAAAGAATACTGGTTGACTTTAATGGAGAGTTTGTCGAGTACGAACGGGCTGCCTACCGGTCGGATATGTATTCGTTTAAGATTAAACTTTCGCGCAAAAAATGATTCCAGCCTGTCAAGCGGATGGGCTATGCTTTATCGAGGAGTGCGGCCTTAGCTCATACGGGAACTGTCCAGACTCGTGCAACAACCGACCCAAAACGAGCGAGAGCGCTATCAAATCGAGCGAGTACGTCGGAAACTCGTGCGAGAATACCTCAATCTCATGCGGGAACTCCTCGAACTCGTGCAAGAACTACCCAAACTCGTGCGGGAGCATCGCTTATTTGGCTATGACATCAGCACGCCATCAAACACCAATTTCTTTAACGGTGGCGACACACCGTACCGTTCTCCAACAGATTGAAGTTCATCAACCGCTTCCTCCATCAAGGGGATCCCGTTTCCCCTGCGTTCCTTCTCCCTTTCGTTTTCAATTTCACCCGGCAGGTAAATTTGATCATAACCTTTGGCAGTCGGTATCGCTTTAATTTCTCTTGCCATGGTGTCCATCCGATTCTTAAACGTGTCCAATTCCTCAAATATATCAGCACGCATCACAAAGAAAAATTGACCGACTTCCTGCCGTTCACCTAAATTCTCCGGTCTACCAACCCGCGGTCCAAATGCAGCGCCGGTAAGCAATCCGGATAAAACATCCGACAATAATGCCAGTCCGTATCCTTTTGGACCCCCAACCGGCAAAACAAGCCCATCCATGGCTTCCTGCGCATCCGTTGTGGACTCGCCATCCCTGTTAATCGCCCAGCCTACAGGGATATCCTCATGATTTTGAATAGCAAGTTTTATTTTACCCCTTGCTACTATACTTGTTGCCATATCAAATACAATATTGCCCTTGTCGCCACCCGGTATGCCATAGGAGATAGGATTTGTGCCAAAGTACCGTTCCTTCCCGCCCCAGGGAGCCATATAGGATGGGGCGTTTGTTGTAGCTAAACAAACACAACCATGTTCAGCTGCATAGCCGGTATAATCAGCCAGCATGCCGCAATGATTTGAATGATTGATACCCGCAATCGCAACACCTGTCTCTTTCGCTTTATTAACGGCTCGCTTTATTCCCTCTGTTGCTGGTATAATACCCAATTCATTAGCACCATCGATAAACACAGATGACGGTGTTTCCTTCGTGATGGACATATGATGCGCCCGATTGACAACACCGCTTTCCAGACGATCGGTATAATTTTTTACCCGGGTAATCCCGTGTGAATCAACGCCCCTTAAATTGGCAAACACAAGATGTCTTGCAACGGTTGCACTGTGGTCATCCTGCAACCCCGCTTTTTGAAAGATCGCTTTAACATAGTTTTCCAAATCTGTATGGTTGATGTAAAATGTCATTGTTTCTATCCTTTCTCAAATAACATGTAATGTCCACGGCTGAATCTGCTTCCGCTAACCCAGCAGCAAACCCGAGGGCAGCGGAACAAGAAAAACATAACGGAAAAGCACAAAGAAAAAGACACTCACGCCAACAGCACTTATGCTGACATGCACTATTTTCGTTTTGCTGCTTTTCTCGTGATTATCCCGCTGCAAGTACCAGGTTAATGATCCGAGAAATATTATACTGGCGATTAAAAATCCGAGAAGGCTGATCAGGATAACATAACCGATCATCGCCAAACTCATGACCAGAACTTTTCGCTTATCAATACCTTCAAATAAAGAGTTAGTTGTAGGCCTTATAAAACTTTTTAGACAATAGGCTATGCTCAGGATCAAAAGGATTATCTCAATGGTACGGGGGAAAACATAACTCATTTCTGATAGCCCCCTTGTTTCCCATATAGCAATACCGGCAACAATAATCAATATAACCGACGATATCGTATTGTAGTTGACTTTTTGCATCATTACGCCCCCAGCTTCTCTTGACTGTCTTCATTTTTAGCCCCGAAAAGGTTGCTTAAAAGCGGCAACAGTATAGATAAGACACATAACACTATCAATACGACTGAAATCGGGCGTGAAAAGAATAATGCAAATACGTTACCGGATGCCTCTCCCAAAAGCATGGATTGTGCAAGTCCCCTTTCGGCAATTGGCCCAAGAATAAGGCCTAACACAATCGGTGCCGGATTGAAGCCGGCATTTTTCATCACATATGCCAGCAGGCCAAAACCGATTAGTAATGCCACATCCAGAAAATTATTCCGAATCGCATACGACCCTATGATCGTCAGAAAGACAATCGAAGGCGCCAGATAAGAGACCTGTATGGAGAGGACTTTCCCGATATACCCGGACCCCATAAGACCAAAAATGATCATGACCACATTCGCAGCAACAAATGCAATTAAAAACGTGTAGACCAACCCAGGCTGCTGGCTCATCAGATCCGGACCGGGTGTAATTCCCTGCATCATCAATGCCCCAAGAATAATAGCAGCAGGCGGCGCTCCCGGAATCCCGAGTGACAACAGCGGTACCAGCGACCCGCCAACTTCGGCATTATTGGATGTTTCCGCAGCCACGACACCATCAACATTACCTTTCCCGAATGACTTTTTATCTTTTGAAAAACGAACCGCAGCGTCATATGACAATAATGATGCAACATTGCCCCCTGCTCCGGGGATAATGCCTGTTATAATGCCAATGACGGATGAACGGATCAGGAAAAATGGCTTTTTGATAATATAGAAAAAGAGCGTTTTAACGATTCCTTTTTCTTTTTTGACGCTTTTTTGGGATTTGACCTTGTTTTCAATCATCGAAATGACTTCCGGAATACAAAAGAATGCGATTAAAATGACGATTAATTCCAATCCGGATTGAAGCTGGGAAAAGCCGAATGTATACCTCGATTCACCGCCAACCGGGGATATTCCGACAGTTCCCAGCAACAGGCCAATACAGCCCCCGATTAACCCCTTCAGCATAGACCCGGATGATAACGTTGCAATCATGGTCAGCCCCAGTATGGCCACCCAGAAATATTCCGGCGGTCCAAAATTCAACGCCCAATCGGCCAAAATCGGTGTCAGAAATAAAAGCGCCAGACCGCCGATTATGCCGCCAATCCCCGAACTGATAGCAGCAGCGGCCAGTGCCTTTGAAGCTTGTCCTTTTTTAGTCATGGGATAGCCATCAAACGTTGTCGCAATGGCTGACGGTGTACCGGGGGTATTGATCAGAATGGCTGATATACACCCGCCATAGATACCGCCGATGTATAAACCTCCCATTGTAATCAGCGACGTATCCGACTCCATCGTAAACGTAAACGGAAGCAATAATGCGAGTGCCATTGTGGCAGTCAATCCAGGCAATGCACCCACGATGATTCCGACTAACACACCGGCGCACAACAGCAGCATATTTAAGGGTTGTGTCAATGAACTCAGGACTTCCGGCAAAAACTCAAGCATTCCCGTACCCTCCAGGTGAGAAACCATTTTTGGGGTTTCCAAAAATGGTACATCCTTTTTCTTTCGGTGTTCAATTAATGATACCTGTATGATTATCCAATTGATTCAGGGATTTTCTATTGAGGCAAACTCTAACTGGACAAATTGAATCAATCACCCTCAACATTTTCGAGAATTCTGCTATACTCCTCGGTCTTCTGTTCAATGTATTCCAGCGATTCCTCATGCCCCATTCGTTTAGGCTCAAATCCTTCATTATACATCTCATCCTCGACGCCTTCTTCATCCAGGATATCCAAAAATGCCGTTTCGAGCGTATCGATCACTTCCTGGTTTGTCTCGGGAGGTACTGCAACACCACGATCAATTCCCGGTGTCATGTCATAACCCAATTCCTTAAATGTTGGGACATCCGGCAATGGTTTGAACGTCTTCTCTGATCCAATTGCAAGTATATTCATATCATCTTCATACTTGATCAGATCACTGGAGTTTCCGAAAATCACTTCCGCATTCCCTCCAAGAAAGGCTTGAATGGATGGTGCAGCACCATCAAATGGCACATATTGCATGTCGATGCCGGCTAAATCCTGCAACTGCAGCAATGCAATGTGATGGCCCGAATATCTCCCGGATCCTGCTACGGTAATAGAGCCCGGTGATTCTTTTGCCTTGTTTACGAGGGCTTCAAGTGATTCAATATCACTATCCTTGGAAACGGCTATCCCGATTGGTGTTGCCTGAAAAATAGCTGCCGGCACGATATCCTCTGTCTGGTACCCTGTATCATCGTTTGCCAGTGGCTGAAGAATGATATGCGGGATATTGATGCCGGAAATGAAATGCCCGTCCGGATCTTTACCAATCAGCTCGCTCCATCCAACGGAACCGCCTCCACCAGGTTTGTACTGAATCATAACATCCTGACCTAAGGACTCTTCCAAATAGGGCTGCTGCCTTCTCGCTTCCACATCCGATTGTCCACCCGGATCAAAAGGAATACTGTATGTAATAGATTCAGACGGATAATTTTCTGCATTTCCTGAACCACCGGCATCTGCCCCGCATGCCGCTAAGACCAATACCGCAGACAGCATACTGACAACAATCAATGTCAACTTTTTCATGCTTTACCTCCCGATTTCAAAATCACAACCTAATGGGTATCGAACTAAAAGCCGATAAGTCCAACCGATCGGCTATCAGTTGGACTTAAACCTTCACATCCCCAGGCCAATGCAAGTCATGTTCTTCTATGCCTGTAATGTCATTATTTTCATCAAAAAACACCACTTTAGGGCGCAGATTTTCAATTTCTTCCTCATTCATCTGCGCCATGCTTAAGATGATGACAATGTCACCAGGCGAGAATAAATGAGCTGGCGGGCCATTCAGACAGATTTTTTTCGAACCCTCCGGCGCCGGTAAAGCATATGTCTTCCATCTAGTCGCATTTTTCAGACTTGTTATTTGCACCATTTCGTATGGTTTAATATCGGCTTTTTTCATAAACTTCTCATCAATCGTCACACTGCCGACATAATCCAGGTCAGCTTCTGTTACTCGCACTCTATGAAGTTTCCCTTTACACATCAGTCGCTGCATAAAAAATTCCTCCTCGTGTTGAATCCTTCCTTAAGTATAAATAGTAAAGAAAGATGGATTCAATGAGGTAGGAATGTTCGTACCAGTTACATAGTGCACTGGTACGGACATTATGACAATATTGAATTCAAATATACACGGCACGTAAAATACAAGATAACGATGTGAGTTTTGTCGATTATACCAATAGTGAGACAGAGAGAGGTGAAACGTTTTGAATTGGTATATATTTTGGATTGGCATTTTTCTTATTGGCATTTTCGCCATAAGTATATATTATTCAAGAAAAATTAAAACGGCTGATGAATATACAATGGCCAATTTCAGCCTTGGCTTTTTTCCCATTTGCGGAACGATTATTGCCACTTCCTTAGGCTCTGCAGCAGTAATTGGTTCTTCTGGTAAAGGATTCGAAATAGGGATTGGCTGGATACTGACGAAATTTCCGGTTGCATTATTTTCTATATTGTTAGCAGTGGTATTGGGTTCAACCATTCGCAAATTAAAACTGTATACATTGCCCGACTTATTTGTCCGGCGGTTTGGCAAAGCTTCCGCTATTATCCCCTCCCTGATCATTAGCATCCTATACATGACGCCAACATTCGGGATGCAAATCGTCGGAATGGGGTCGGTTTTAACGATTGCTTTTGATGTCTCCGTTACGACGGCGATGCTAATCGGGTTTGTCATTTGTGTCATGTTCACATTAATGGGCGGTTTGCCGAGTGTTGCCTGGACCGACGCTGTACAATCGGTTCTGATTCTCGCAGGTTTAATTTTCTTGTTTGTTCTGGGACTGAATTATGTTGGTGGCGCCGATGTCGTTATCAGTAACACATCATCTGACACATTAAATCTTTTCAGTATGGAAACGACTGAACTGATTAACTACTTGATTATATTCGGGCCATTTTATTTGGTATGGCAAACATCCTGGCAGCGCATCGCGGCTGCAAAAACTGAAAAAATTGCTGTCAGGGCTGTATCAACCGGATTTATTATTACATTTATCATAGCTTTTTTCTCAATCGGAATCGGGATTATTGCACAACAAGTTCTGCCGGCTGGCACAGACCCTGACCTAGTGTATACCGAATTTCTTGCAGCTGTGGCCCACCCGGCTATTGGCGGTTTGTTCATGGTATCTCTTTTTGCGGCTGTATTAACCGGGGCAACATCTTTCCTCCTAAGTGGTGCGATGAATATTTCCAAAGACATTTATCAAGGCTGGATAAAACCAGATGCCACCAGTAAGCAAGTGCTTAAAATATCACGACTGTCTGTTGCGGGAATGGCTTTTATTGGCTTATTGGTCGCATTATTCATCACAGATGTGATCGCCATCTATTCGTATGCGTTAGCCTTATCAGCAATTACGATGGTTTTCCCAGTGCTTGCTGCGATGTTTTGGCGGCGGGCAACGAAACAAGGCGTGATTATCAGTGTCATTGGTTCACTTATTGTTTCTGTTATCTGGAGTTTGCTCGGGCAACCGTTTGGCTGGCATGAAATCATCCCGGGCATGATCACATCGTTTATTTTACTTATCAGTGTCAGTCTGATGACGCAACATTCGGATGATGAAAACGTAGTGGCCTATTACTTTGATTTGAAAAACGAGGAAGACCCGGCACAGACGAACGTATCGTAACGGCATGAGGTATCATTGCCAAATTAAAAAGGAGAGATATTTGATGCAGGAAGTTGATTTACTATTTACAAACGCGAATGTCTTAACGATGGACGATGCCAATTCCCGAGCTGGATCGGTTGCTGTCAGTGATGGTGTGATTGCAGGCATATGGAATGACCCCGAACCGCCCAAACATGAGGTGGACATAACCAAAAACACAGTGGTTATTAATTTGCACGGAGCCACGTTATTGCCAGGTTTTATTGATACGCACAACCATATTTTAATGTATGCGTTGATGGCCGATAAAATTAACTGCGGCACACCTCCTAACCACAGTATTACTGATATTTTAAGTGCGATTAGGCAAAGAGCGCAGGAAACAGTGGACGGCGATTGGATAGAGGGTTACGGTTTTGATGACACACTTGTTGAAGAAAAGCGTCATATACTGCGACGTGAGTTAGATGACGCTGCGCCAAATAATCCTGTGTTTATCAGACATATCTCCGGTCATCTGGGCTATGCCAATTCACTTGCTTTGGAGTACGCAGGTTTGCATGATGATATTTCCGATCCAAAGTCAGGTCATTTTGGCCGGGATGAAGATGGGCATTTAAACGGCGTTTTATACGAATATGATGCGACCGACCCTGTTTCCCAACCGATACCAGACAAAACAATTGACAAAAAAGTTGACGATCTCGGAAAGGCAGCCAAAGAATATTTAGCACATGGCATAACGACTAACTCAGATGCTAAAGTAAGCAATCTGAACGAACTGGATGTCCACCTGAAGGCAGCCAGACAAGGTCTCAATCCAATGCGAACCCGTCTCATGGTCATGCACAATCTTCTTTCCGATGGTGCGCCATTTGGCAATTATTCAGCCAATCAATTAAATCAAGAAATACAGGATAATTCAGGTGGGTTAGCCACACTGGATAGCGCCAAAATGTTTCAGGACGGCTCCATTCAAGGTCTGACCGGTGCATTAAGAAGTCCTTATTATAATGATGCGAAACATTATGGCGATCTCATTCATGATCAGGAATCATTTCAAGAAGAAGTCCTTGATTTACATCAGCGAGGGTACCGGGTAACCACTCACGGGAATGGTGATCGTGCCATAGGCTCCATTATCGACGCCTATGACTATGCATTGGAAAAACACCCCAAAATAGGACATAAGCACAGGATTGAGCATGTCCAATCAGGTACACCGGAAGACATAAGAAGGATGGGAATGTTGGGGATTGCCGGATCCTTTTTCATCAATCATGTCTATTACTGGGGAGATCGGCATGAGAGTATATTTCTCGGGCCTGAACGTGCACGACGAATCAGTCCGCTGGCAGATGCCATAGATCAAAACTTGCTTTTCACCTTACATTCCGATTGTCCGGTCACGCCCATCTCACCACTTTTTTCTGTCTGGGCTGCAGTCAATCGGGTAACGCGAGATGGTAATATTCTTGGACCAGAACAACGCATTGATGTCATGACAGCACTGAAATCAATGACCATATATGGGGCACAATTGAATTTCGAGGAAGAACAATCCGGCAGTATAGAAGTTGGCAAACAAGCTGATTTCGCGGTATTGGATAAAGATCCAACCGCCGTGGATCCAATAGCAATAAAAGATATCTCAGTTCAAGGAACGTTTATTGGCGGAAAGCAGGTGTATGAGAAAAAAGGATTGGCGACTGGTTAAATTTAAATGGAATGGCTGTGTTGCGGCCATTCCATTGTTTTCTTGTCACGTTATGCTAATCACTAACCGGATCTCATTGTATTCCTCAAAAAGCTGCCCACTTTACGTATCGGAGCTGTTGCTCGCCATGCCCTGCTGTTTTCGATTGCGGTATATCTTTTTTCATATTGAGCCTTTTCTTGTTTTACTTTTTCCAATTCCCTCATGAGATTTTTATTCTGTTTCTCCAAATTCATTTTAGTGCTACCCATAAATGCATTGACTAAGTCCTTGTCTGTTTCATTTTCAAGCAAGTACAGATAATAATCGGTTCTTAACATCGCTGACTCTGCCAATAAAGGTGATGTCGTCGGTGCGCCATTTGCTTCAAACAAATACAAATCACCTTCCTGATCAATACCCACATCAAATCCGATAGACATAATGGGTGTTTTTTTAATCTCTTCCAGTTTGTATGGCAGTGTTATGGCTAATTGATTAATCCTTTTATGAATATCTTCCCATTTTTCCCCAAAGTTTGCTTTGAGGAAAGGTTCTGGGTCACTGATTCCGCCTCCCTGGTTCACATTGGAGATAACTTTTTGCCCAATACCAATCCTGATAAAATTCCTGGCGACCTGCCACTTTCCTTTACGGTTTTTTTGCACATGGATCCTGCAGTCAAAAGGGTAACTTTCCATTGTTTTAGAAGTGATATATTTCTGTAAAATATACCTTTTGTTTTGCATATGGTTCTCGTAATGATCGATTAAAGTTGCTTTGGATAGCTTTTTTTCCTGCTTTTGATAGCCGAGTATGTAGGTATCTCCTTCTTTTCTTAAAATATAGATACCATTTCCCCGTTGACCACCAATTGGTTTCATAACAATTGACGCGTATTGTTGTAAAAAATCCTCGATGTCACTGAAGCTTTCTACTTCGCGTGTAGGTATCACAAGATGGGCGAAATGCTCATCTTTTTTTAATTCACGCTGCAGTCTTTCCTTATTTACCCCGTTTTTCTTATCAAAGGTTAAAATTGTATTGTTTCTAAGATATTCCATGATTTCTTGATTCTTTTTATTGAAGCAATAAGCCGATACGTCAATGATAATTGGCAGCTCTTTATTAACTGCTTGCCATGTATTGTTTACAAACATCTTTCCTTTGACCGTGTTGTTAGTTGTGTTCACATCCCGCGGTCTTAGATAGATGAGATCAATTCCACGCGATTGACAGAACATCGCCGTTATTTTAGCCATCGTTGTCGGGTTTTTAAAATTACGCATGAAGCCGATATTCAATTTATTTTCCTCTATTCTTGTTAATATATATATTCTTCGTCAAATTTAGTCATTATTCGTCTATAGTATATCACAATTCGATATTTTTTATATTTATATTTCGGGAAGAATATATACAGGTATCTTATACCTATAGAAACATTACAGATGTTAAAAAATTAATGTAAGTTAATTAAATCTCAGTTACAGCCATAGACTGAACTATTTGAGCTGATATAATAATTTTACAATTTCATGAGAGGAAGATAGATTTGTACGTAGGATATATGCGAAACGTTCGCAAACCAACGAAATTCACAAAGCTTCTAGCCAAAACAACTAAATATCATGGTATTGATCTTGCCTTTTTCCACCCTGAGGATATTGATCTAAATCAAAAAACGATCAAAGCAAAAATCCTTGTAAATAATAAATGGGTTCAAAAGGAAATTGCTGTCCCTTTATTTGTAGATGTGACAACCTATAGTTTTAGGTATAAAAAACAAATTCGGTTTTTGCACAGGTACAGCTATTTTACCGCCGGCAAATCAATAGCCAAACACAAATTTCAAGAAAAAATAAGAGATGATGGCGAATTTGCAGATTTATTGATTCCTACTGTCACGCATTCTAACTTCAATAGCCTATTTAAATTTTTGAAGGAACATAAGCACATTGTTGCCAAGCCTAATAAGGGGCAGAAAGGCGAAGGAATCTACAAGGTTTCAAAAAATAAAAACAAATATTTCCTAAGTTATAAAGAAGATGAGAAACAAATCACTAAAAGGAAATTAAAGAGATTTAGTAAAGAGGTGTTAAACCAAAAATCTTATGTTTACCAGAAATATATTGATTCGACAACAATATCTGGAGATCCTTTTGACTGCAGAATTCGATTGGAAAAGGACGGTAAAGGCGAATGGGAAGTTGTCAAATATCTCATGCGCATTGGTACCGGTCAGAAGGTTGTTTCAAACGTTGTCCAAGGCGGCAGTGTCAGTGAAATGACCCCATTCTTAAAATATAACTATGCAAGTAACTGGAAATCGATTAAAGAATCTCTTATAAAGTTAGGTAACACATTTCCATACAAAATTGAGGAGGTTTGTCAGCAAAACCTGAGCTCATTGGGAATTGATATAGGTATCGATAAAGCTGCAAACCTTTATTTATTTGAAGTCAATCATGCTCCTGGTACAGAATTCGGAGAGGGAGCAATAGCAACGGTTAAGTCTGATTACTATAAATATATGCTTGATAAGTTATCCTAGGAACCTGACGGGACTTCATAATATTTTACTATATATGAACCAAAAAAAGCTTGCATAGCTATCAAAGCTTATGCAAGCAAATTGTTCCAATATTAATCTTGATACACTGGTATTTCCAGGTCAAGGGTATTTAAGCCCAATTCCTGGTACATATTGTACATGGTATTCACTTGCTTGGATGCCCAGCCGATGTCTGTTGCATACTGGTGCGATGCATAGCCATAGGTGTCCATTGCTTCAGGATTCCAGCGCATTTCGTAAAGGGTATTTTGTCCAGCTTTAATATAATTGTTCCCTATAAACTCTGCACCTCCGACAATGGCATCATAAGGTGTAAACCAACCTTCTTCATATGCACGTTCAGCACCACATATCAAAGCACAGCTATCATTAGCACCAATACCAAACATATTGTACACTGTTTCACCATCATATGTGACTCCCTGAGCTAATGCAGAACCACCATTTCCGGTTTCCAGTGTTGCATGGGAAATCAAATAGATATCGCTAACACCGTGTTCCTCACTAGCATTTTTAAATGCTTGACCATGTCCTTCCAAAGTGCCTTTGCCTTCTAGGTAGTCATTTAGCATATCTACAGAAGCACTACTTGTCCTTGAAAGATCCAGAAATTGAAACCTTTGTTGCTCATCATTTACAAAGTTATCCGGATTAAGATAGAAAAACACATCATCAGGTGTTGCTGTCACCCATTGTGAACTACCATTATACTCAATGGCATACCAGCCACCCACTTCATCGAGAATGTTTACTGTGTCACCGTTATATAGCATTCCAACTTCTCCATAACTGGTACCTGGGCCAGAACGTACATTTAAAGCACTCGCAGTAACTGTACCATTCTCTATATAAGTTCCAGAGACATACGCATAATTTTGATCTGTTTGTGGATTTGCATTCATTTGGGTGTCTACTGATTCGTTTAATGTTAAATCGTATTGAGCGTATCTTGAAGCCTTTGTTAATTCTTCTAGTGTTTCTAGTGTTACTTTGTCTGCTATACCACTTACTGGCAAATCATATGTTTCCCGAAAGTCTATAACCGCCTGTTCCGTTCTTGACCCGAAGTAATCAGTTGGATCATTATTCCATGTTACAAAGCCGAGAGTTTCCAAATTTTCCTTGAGTTCTACGGAATCCTCATGACTTTTACCATATTGTAGTGGACTGGATAAAATCTCTTGAATTTTATCTCTGGTATTACCTTCAGCTATCCCGCTAATTGGTAAACCATAGTATTCCTGAAACTCTTTGACTGCATCTTCTGTTCTTGACCCGAAGTAATCGGTTGGATCATTATTCCATGTTACAAGGCCAAGAGTCTCCAAATTTTCCTTGAGTTCTACGGATTCCCCATGACTTTTACCGTCTTGGAACGGACTCGACAGGATCGCCTCAATCTTCTCTAGCATTGCTTCATTCGCCACTCCTGTCATTTCTAATCCGTAATAACTCTGTAGATCTTCTACACCCTGTTCTGTCTCTGGTCCAAAATAATCATTTGGGCCATTAAACGATGTGAATCCTAGTTTGTTTAAGTTCTCTTTCAGAGTTACTGCATCTTCACGATACATCCCATATGATAACGGTCCGGTGGCGAGCTCCTCAAGCCTATCTCTAGTATTCGGCTCGATTATTCCCGAAACCGGCAATCCTTCAGCCTCTTGAAACTCTTTCACCGCTTCTTCCGTGCTTGAGCCGAAATAATCGGTCGGATCATTATTCCATGTTACAAAACCAAGAGTTTCCAAATTTTCCTTGAGTTCTACAGAATCCTCATGACTTTTACCTTCTTGGAATGGACTGGACAGAATTTCTTCTATCTTCTCTACTGTTGCTTCATTTGCCACTCCCGTTATTTCTAGTCCATAATAGCTCTGAAGATCTTCTACTCCCTGCTCTGTCTCTGATCCAAAATAATCATTTGGACCATTGAAGGATGTGAATCCTAATTTGTTCAGATTCTCTTTCAGAGCTACTGCATCTTCACGATACATCCCATATGATAACGGTCCGGTGGCGAGCTCCTCAAGCCTATCTCTGGTATTCGGCTCGATTATTCCCGAAACCGGCAATCCTTCAGCCTCTTGAAACTCTTTCACCGCTTCTTCCGTGCTTGAGCCGAAATAATCGGTCGGATCATTATTCCATGTTACAAAACCAAGAGTTT